>JAOARB010000014.1 GCA_025210775.1 Prolixibacteraceae bacterium | reverse complement strand
GCAAAGCAGTTAATCTCCAAAACAAACAAAAAATGGCAAAGTGGTAAATACGAGAATGTCCCTTCGGATGTTACCATGACCCTACCCCTAACTTTTACACTTAAATAGAGTGAAATAAGAAGCACTCCTCTCCTCTTTTGTGGACCAATTTAATCAGAAAGAGAGCATACAAAAGAGGAGGAATGTGACTAACAATGGTAAAGTCTATTATCTGATTAATAAATCAAATTTAAAGAACTACGCCATTTTTTAAAAAATCAAGCAACGAATTTTATTCAATTAGAACTCTACAAATCAATATTTTATTGAAATAAAAACGACTCTACACAGGATGATTCGATTTTATCCAACCTCCTGCGACAACCCTTCCTTGATGGTAGAGTGCTGCCGTTTGACCAGGCGATTCTAAAATCTCAGGCGAATGAAGCTCAATTTCCATTAGATCATTCTCTATTTTCAACACTCTTCCAAGGACAAACTGTTTACGATAACGTATGCGCACCTCTAACTCACGGAAATTCATAATATCAGGTGCCGTCACATGACAATTCTCCAGTACCATACGTTGAATAGACAATCGATCCTTTCCGCCCAAAACAATTTTATTATTAGGAACATCCATATCCACTACATATAGTGCCCTATTTAGATTGATCCCCAAGCCTCGGCGTTGACCAAGAGTATAAAAAGGAATTCCCTGATGTTCTCCAAGAACAGTCCCATCCTCATCAACAAAATGACCTTTAGGTATTTGTATGTCTTTCGTTTGGTATCCTTCATGCAGGAAGTTTCTATAATCCTCTCCTTGTAAAAAACAGACTCCCATAGAATCCTTTTTGGTAGCCACTTTCTCAAACCCTCTATCAGCAGCAAGCTGGCGTATTTTATCTTTAGTAAAACCACCTAAAGGGAATATCGTTCTAGACAGTATCTCTTGAGGAAGTCCCCAAAGAAAAAACGATTGCTCTTTTTCCACATCCTCTCCCTCAACAATATAATGACGATCTTCAAATTTCTCTACTCTTGTATAATGGCCTGTAGCAATATAGTCACAACCATATTTATCCGCAGCATCAACTAAGTAAGGCCATTTGATGGTGTTATTACATAAGACGCATGGGTTTGGGGTAATACCTTCTTGGTACTGAGTCATAAACGTATCGATGATATCATCACGAAAATGATCTCTGATATCCACAACATAATGCTCCATGTTCAATCGCGCAGCAAGATCTTTTGCATCTTGCACAAACGCAGGACACGCATCAGACGTATCAAACATTCTAAAGGTTACTCCCTTAACAACATATCCCTGCTCTTGTAACAACATAGCACATACACTGCTATCTGTACCACCACTCATCGCGAGCATAACACTTTTACTCATTCCTATCATTTTATTTCCTTAGTGGGGATAAATATAGAAGTTCTTATGGCAATCTGCCTTATTTTCGAGGCAAAAAATAGATCACCAATTCGGCTGTTTCTTTCAATAGATCAAACTGTTTGATCTTCACCTTTGATATATCAAGACCTGTTCGTGATCTTAAATCTTCCAACAGATCCTCTCTTTTTTCTGGAGCAAGAAGATCTAATCGATCATACAACAAAGGCAAACAACTCTCTTTGGTCTTATAAAAAACGCGTTCCATAAAAGCCAATAAGATCCATAGAAGTACATTGGCAATAAGAACTTGATGCAACACAAAGAAATCAAAAGAGAGTGCATTGATTACGGAAATGGTAATTCCAGTAAAAAGATAAGACATCTCTTTGATAGGGATAGGATCGGTTCGGAAACGTAAAATTCCAAAAATAGCAAACAAACCTACAGCCAGAGACAATTCAAACTCTAAGTGATGTAGCAAAAATGAAAGGATAAAAACACTTGCACTAATCGCAAAATATGAAAACAAGAAACGTCGAGTAGACAAAGTTGAAGGTGTATATATAAGTCGGAACACCACCAACAAAGAGATCAACTCTAATAGTGCGGGGCTTAAAAACTCAAGTGGCACAAAGGCATTAATATCAATCATATACAACTATCTAGCTCTTTTTATGTAATTTAAAACTTCTTTCAACTTGTGGGGATATATCTCAGGATGCTTTGATCCAATACCGACACAATACTTACTCAACTTTAGAGGATATATCTTCTGCGATTTTAGATATTGACTAAAATCGGTTCGATTCTTCTCTCCTTTTATCTCGATAATCATATTATCTTCAAGGAGGGGAAACCAATCCTCTTCTATTCTTATTTTTAACCCTATATCTAAAGTTATCTTCTCAGTTCGTTGATGAGAATAGAAAGATATGCGAAAGTACTTATTTTCTAACGAACAAGACAATTCTGAAGAAGTAAAAGGAGTACAAAACTCCTCAGGGATATCAGAAAAAGAGTTTCCTTTAATTTTCACCCTCTTTTTCTGAATCTCGCCTTTTACTATCTTTGTTTTTCTTTCCCAGAAAGCATCATTAGACGAAAGATAACAACGCTTACGTATTTTAAAACGAGGACGTTTACCTCTAAAATGATCCTTTGCAAAAGTATAATCAGCTGTATCATAATAATCATTTCGATATTCTTGCAACATGGAACCTTCCACGACCAACACACGATAATTGGAAGAAAGATGTTCTAATAAAAGGTCTAATTTCACCATAGGAACAATAAACTTCACATCATAGCGGTGCATGAAAGAGGGAAAATGTTTTGCCTCTTCTAAAGTAAGTGGGTCGAAAGAATATTTTGAAAGAATATCTCCAATCATATAAAAAACAGTTATATTTAATTTAAACAAATGTGTAGAATAGTTGTTTACACTCCATCTAATATTAAAATATAACAAAAGAGTGCTCCGAACTCATCGAATGACTGTCATTGATCATTTTTTTTTATAGCTTTGATAAAACTTAAAAGTCAAGAAAAATGAGAAGAAAACCTAATTACATCTATAAAATTGTCTGTTTTATGGTAATTACGCTAACACCATTTATCACACTTTCTCAAGAACAGACCATCGATAACGTCATTTGGTATGATAGCTTCTATTCATACAATAATGCACCACAAATATACATACCCAAAGACTCTATTGGTAATTCTCAATTACAAACAGAGTTTGGAACATATTTTAGCACCAACTTCGACAACTACAACGAACTAGGGGTCTATATTCAACCTCAATATCAAAAGAGATTGTCTAAAGATTTTGTATTCAGTTTACAACCACATATAAATAATCACAATATCTGGGTATCCTCGTCTAATGAAATACCTGGAGCATACAATGGTTATATTAATTTTCAACATATTGGAGGAAAAGCCTTTATTGCCTATGAGATTGACGATCAATTTGAAGTAGGTGCAGGTATATATGGTAGTTATGCATTTTCGAACAATCACGCAACTCAAACCATGGTGAAATCATTAAACAATATTGGCACCTCATTCTATGGCAGATATAAGAATGATAATTTTTCTTTTACATTACAAGTAGATTATACTAAAAAACCTTTATACCCAAACCTAGTCCCATTTAGGGAACCTTTATTGGAATAATAAGAATACTTATGACAATACATTCACCTCAAGATATTTCACACTTAGAAGCGCTATTACATAACTATTGCAAGGAAAAGCTAAAAGAAGAAGAGATCGATAAGATTGAAGATGCAAAACTTCTTGCAAAGACAATCCTAAATGATAAACATTTACCTGATGGAGAACCTTTCTATACCCATGCACTTGGTGTGGCAATCATTGCAGGGAAAGAGATGGGACTGGCTTCTGATTCAATTATAGCCTCTTTATTACACAATACAATCTCTTTTCAGAAGGTTGAGTCTGAATATATGCTAGAGATCGAAAAAAGGTATGGTAAAACAGTAGCCATTATTCTTGAAGGTCTTTCTAAGATCAATTCTCTAGATAAAGATAATATTGCCATCCAGAGTGACAACTTCAGAAGACTGATGTTGACTCTTTCTGGTGACATACGAGTAATATTGGTTAAAATTGCCGATCAGTTAAGAGACATGCGCAACCTACATTTCTTTCCAGAAGAAAAGAAACTGGCATTTGCTCATGAAACCAATTATTTATATGCTCCTTTTGCACATCGTCTAGGTCTTTATAAGATCAATTCAGAACTTCAAGATTTATGGCTAAAAACTATTCATTTTGAGGATTACGATTTTATTGATAAGAACCTTGAGAAAACAGGATCTTTTCGTGAGAACTTTGTATCTGAATTTGTTAAACCCATTGAGAAAAAACTTAAAAGCAAAGGGTTTAAATTTGAGATGAAAGCACGTACCAAATCGATATATTCGATCTGGAACAAGATGAAAAAGAAGAAGGTCGACTTTGAAGATGTACATGATATCTTTGCCATCCGTGTCATTCTTGAATCTAAATTAGAAGAAGAGAAATCCAACTGTTGGCAAGTATTCTCAGTTGTAACAGAGCAGTACCAGACTAATCCAAACAGACTACGAGACTGGATCTCTATTCCTAAATCGAATGGTTATGAGTCTTTACATACCACCGTACTAGGTCCTGGAAACAGATGGGTTGAAGTACAGATTCGTACAGAGAGAATGAACGATCTTGCAGAAAATGGATTGGCAGCCCATTGGAGATACAAGGGAGGAAAAGAATCTGGTAGTTTTGATGATTGGTTAAAATCGGTAAGAGAGATACTGGAAAATCCAGACCTTAATCCCTTTGACTTTATCGATGAGTTCAAAACCAATGTATATGAAGACGAGCTCTTTGTTTTTACACCTAAAGGCGATCTAAAGAAGCTACGTGCAGGAGCAACGCTTTTAGATTTCGCTTACGATATCCATTCACAGATTGGAGACCAATGTGTAGGAGGACTCGTTAATGGAAAGAAGGTTTCGATAAAGCATAAACTACAAAATGGAGATTATATCTCTATCGAGACTTCTAAATCCCAAAAGCCTAAATTAGACTGGTTAGAATTTGTTGTTACAACCAAAGCCAAGTCTCGTATTAAGGTAAGTCTAAATGAAGAGCAACGAAAGCTTGCCATCCAAGGGAAAGAAATTGTTAAACGTAAATTTAAGAACTGGAAGATTGACTACAATGATCGTATCATACAAGAGATATTAGATCACTACAAGATCAAGCTATCCAACGAATTCTACGCCAATATTGTTTTGGATAAGATCGATATTCTTGACATCAAGAATTTCATCCAACAAAAAGAGCAAAAAACAGAAACACAAGAAAACACCATCACGAACCTAGAAGCCATTCTTGGAGAAGATGCAACTAAAAATTTAGACATTGATAGTTCAGATGATTTTCTTGTAATTGACAACAATATTACCAATGTGGTATACAAACTATCGAAATGCTGTAATCCAATTCTTGGGGATGACATCTTTGGTTTTGTGACCATCAAAGAAGGAATTAAGATACATAGAAAGACATGTCCTAATGCGCCTCAAATGATGGAAAGGTATCCTTACCGTATGCTTAAAGCAAAATGGAAAGGAGAAAACAATACGAAGAAATCTTTTCAGGCATCATTACATATTACAGGGCTGGATCAGACAAACATTGTTGGAGATATCTCACAGTTGGTATCCAAAGAGGCAGGAATACAAATGCGTTCCATCTCTTTTGATTCAGGAAACGGACAAATAGAAGGCATCATTAAAGTGTATGTTCACGATGTATCACATTTGGATTTCTTAATTAAGAAACTTAAAAATGCCAAAGGGATCAACTCGGTCTCAAGAGCAGATGGATAACCATATCAACTCTCTTTCTCTCCTCCTCATGGAGAAAAAGAGAGTTTATTTTTGTCCCATATCATCAGAATAATCCCCAAATCGTCATTACTACTTTTTAGGCAAGACAAACAGCCGACGATCTTCTTCGTAATACAAAACATGATCTCCCACCTCTGGAGAAACATTATATAGTAGATACAACAATCCTTTTTCACCAATCGAAAGAGAATTAACTTCATATAAGATCAAAATCTTGTAAATGTAATACAACACCTTCAACAACAAACATAAGCTACTGCAAAACAACACATTACAACGACAAAGAAGATACATTAAGAAGAAAAAACTGAGTATAAAAACTGCAAACAGAAGAGACGCGCAATCGATAAAGCACACAATTGAAGTAACTGGGAAAAGTATAAAACAAAAAGAGGGTACTTAACAAGTACCCTCAAACCTAACCTAACCTAAATTCCTATGAAAAATTTGCTTTTCCCTTACAATTACAAAGATGATAATTTTATCTGAAAGAAAAAACATCCTTATTATAACAAAAACAAACAAACATTAAAAAGCCTCAAGGAAGGTAAGAAAAATAGCCTTATCCCCATATGGACCAATTCCTAAATCAGCACGCAGATGGACTTTCTCTTTATCATCAATTCTAAAACGCCCACCAAAACCATAGACTCTCTTTATATCCTTGAAAAAATCATTAGGAAATTCAGAATAATTGTTCCCCATACCAACCCAAGCACAAGCACTCAATCGCCACCAAAGTTCCCTTCGATATTCCAATTGCATATACCACATGTTATTATCGATATATTTGTTCGGATTAGAAATTCCTCTCAAACTATTTTTATCTGCCATGATTGGCATCCTAAAATAAGGGGTATTATCACTTGACCATTTAAATACAGACTGAAAGGCAAAGATGTTTTTCTCAGGAAGGCCAAAAGTATTAAAATGACGTAGATCAATAGAAAGAGTAGAAAACTCATAATCGCTTCCCATCCAAGCGCCATAATGAAGCGTTTTAAAATCAGCATACCACCCTTTTGTAGGATAAACGACATTATTTCTATTATCATATCGTATACCAGGCCCCATCCCTGCAATAAATCCACCTTCATACCCGATGATATCAGGAGTAAAAAGATCTCCTTCGATATTGGTTATCCCAACTGATTGAATATCAAAAAACAGTCCTACATATAGGTTATTAAAACCTTTGGATATACCTCCAGAGAAAAGAAATTCATTACTTGAGAAAGTAGAGTAATCTATGGCTTCAGTACGAATACCTACACCATACCATTGGTTCTCCTTCCTATTGTAAGAAACAGTAGACTGGATATTCCAATTGCTATTGGTGTATCCATTCAATTGTGCCTCGGCTACAATGAAACCATTCGAAGAATAGGAAAACTCTGTAGCAACAGTTGTTGATTTTCCGTTATTCCCATATAGAGTCCATAAAGGCTTTATTCCAAATATAGCACCTCTTTGAGGATCATAACCTGCCACAGGATACATTGAAAGAGAATATGTAGGCGTCTTTATTGTTGTAAAGTCAATAAAGCTTTCCATTGTTCTTTGAATAAAGGAAGCCTTCTTTGTACTATCAACAACCGCACTACTATCCTGAGCCCAAATACGACCAGTGAAAGTGAAACAAAAAAGGACAATAATAAATATCTGTTTAGTCATGTAATTTAATTCAAAATGCTTCAAGTAATGTAAAATACAATGATGTTTGACCATGGGGACCAAATCCCAGATCTGCCCTGAAATTCATTCGATCCTCAGGTAAAATTAAAAATCTCAATCCTGTTCCATAAACAAACTTAACATCATCAAAAGGCTTTATATGAACATTATCAAACTGGTTACCAATCCCCATATATAGTGCATAGCCAAAACGATTCTTAAACATCTGACGATACTCTGCACGAGAAAACCATATTTTATCATCAATATACCTAAAAGGGTGTACAATTCCCCTGAGCGAATTCATCCCTCCTAACTGAGACATTAAATAAAACGGAACATCACCATGGTTTGAATTCAATACAAACTGCATTGCCATAACTTTACGCTCATCGAATATTGAATGATAATAACGTAGATCCACCATCCATCGTTGAAAATGATAATCGTTAAAAGAACTTTTCGGAAAATCTAAATAATAGGAAGAGGCAAGGATTCCTTTGGTAGGGAAAAAGATATCATCTCTAGAGTCATACTTTATAACAGGACCATATCCCAAAGCAAATCCTCCATCATAACCCAAAATAGTGTTATCAAAGACTATCGGACCATTGTAAATATCGTCATGTGGTTTATTCTTAACATCTGAAGCCTCAACACGAACACCGATAAACCAATTCTTAGAAACTCCTTTCAGAACTTCTCCATTAAATAGTCGATCTCTAAAATCATAACTAAAGGGTTCAATATCCGAATGATTATTAGAGACACCATAAAAATCATTTGTCAAATCATTAATCTTCATATTCAACATAATAACCCAACGAGACCTAGTATGCATCAAATATTCTAACTCAAAACTAAACTTTCCCTTTGTTGAAACCATAAAAGAGGGCATCAGAGTAGTAGGATAATAGAATTCAGGGACATTAGTTGTGTCTTTAGGCAAAAAACGTACAACAGGCATTAATCCCAGCTGCAAACCTGTCTGAGGCTCCAATCCCATTATTGGATAAACAGAAAACGAAATCCTATCGGTCTCAAATGTCAGCTTATCCATTGTTGAAACAAACAAACCAGTTGCCCTATCTATAAAGTTATTTTTAGGAATAGAATCCTGTTGCTGTCCTAGAACAACCTCAGTAAAAAAGTATAGAATACCAAACAATAATATTTTTCTCATTCAATTTAAAGAGTATAAATACGCATCCATAAACAAAAGAATCTTTTTCCTATAACAACGAAAATACAATATAGATCATTATTCATTCATTTTTTTCAATGAATACATATTTTTATTTAACCTAACGTTCAATTAAAATAACAATAGGAAAGAAAAGCGTAATAACGCAAAGACTATTATAACGCATAAATATGCCAGAAAGGTATATGATTCTTGATAAACAAGGAACAACTATTTCGAATCATCGATAGAAGCATCTAAAAATCAACACTCTCTCTTCTTAAAAAAATGGACGACAGTAATATTATTATACAAATGACATCCCCCATATAGTCAATCTCCAACAATTAAACATAAAGAAACATACACACTTCATCAACTAACAATCAAATAATTAATACACCTCATCAATATAATAATATGTTTCAAAATAGAAGGAATATCCATTTCCTAGAAACAAAGAACTTTTTCCTCAATATAGCTTCAAAAAGAGTACTCTCCTCTCCATATTAAAACGACCAAATAATACCTAATTTCGTTATAACCTCACTATAACTTCATATCAACTTCATATCATGTTCACTTATACGTTATGTCAACCTTACTTTCAAGTGAAGTTGATATGAACTTAAAATGAAGCTAAAATCAGAATTAATTAACCAAAAAACGATGATTATATTGACTGAAAATAAGATTAAGTATTGTTTGGTATTGATGGTCTATTTATCGTACATAGAGTATCAAACAGTTATTTTACAATAGCCTACGAACTGTTTAAATCGTCATCACTCAACAAATGCTCCATGTAAAGCACAAGATTCGAATTGAAAAATAATCCTACTGTACTGTACTATTGAATTAACAATTTACCAAAGTAAAAAACTCAAAGTAAATACATATAATCCTATAAGTTTTAAATCTCCAATCCAAACTTAAGAACCAACAAGATATGCCATAACCATTAATTATTCCCATATTCATTTAATAACATCAAAGGCAAGAATTCCCTGTTTTAAGAAGAAACATTATCTTTGTCGGCAAAACAATAAAGTGCTATGTTAGACCCATACAAAAGATTAGAAGAAATATTAAAAGAAGACAAGTCATGGCCAAAGCCTTACATGTACAAGTTTATTGTTCCAAATAGCGACAATAAAGTGAATGCAGTAAAAGAGTTAATGCCTGAGCCAAATAAAGTTGTAATGCGTAGTTCAAAAGATTTGAAATATGTATCCATTACAATGAAAACCATCGTAAAGAGCGCCGATGAGGTATTAAAGCTTTACAAAGAGATTGATAAGATCGAGGGAGTTATCAAACTATAAGACTTTTTTATTCCGGTTTTAATCCTAAAATCGGAATAAAAAAAACAATTGAGCATAACTATTTGAGAGTTTCCGAAAAACATCTGTTACCACAGCATCAAAAAGAGTAGGGAAACGAGAGATCTGCTTATAATAGTCAGGAGATTGCACCATTGGTAAGTTATAGACACATTGCATATTCTTTTTAAGCACACCGATAGAACACCTACGCGATTTGCATACGCCCTCCTTCTGTTTATTTACACATCGTAAATCACAAATCAATTCACTTCGAGGATCGTTATCCGAGAAATAAGGAGCATCTATAGAATGTATAGATAGAGATTTTCCTAATATACCATCATAAATATCTTTTAAGGTAAAAGGAAGATCAGCAATAAACCAATGGTGATGTAGTGTCATCCACCGAAATCTTATATAATTTGTATCGGGAGACCAGATCCTAATAATGATCTTATGTATTCCATCAAATATGGCTGACCAAATACAAAAACGATCATACATACATGATAAAGAAAAGATATCAATATTTCTTAAAGTAGATAAAAGGATAGACAATTCAGATTTAGGATCCTCTAGAGTGGCAGGAGAGATCTCTAAAGAAGCGTATGAAACCTGAAAATGGAAACGATGAACGATATTGTAAACATCTAAACTACTCATGACTAATCTGAATTATACCCTTGTAAATATTCAGACAAGCCATAAGTAGAAATGTTCACTCAAAATCTACTTGAATTCACCAAAATAAGCAGATAAAGCTGAAGTAAGTTGCCCACGAATAGAATTTAAAACATAAGCAATATCAGAAGTATGCTCATTCCACCCCTTTTTCATAAAGAAGAGATTAAATTCGTTTCTAAAAGAAGGCTTTGTATCCACCACATCCAAAACTGTTTTATAGAAAAGAGTAAATAGGTCTTTCTCTCCATATAATGTTTGATCATCAATAGAAATCACCTTCAACATATTATTAAGTAGTTGCTTATCCTTCAACAAAATAGCACACCATAGCCCTTTCATATAGTTTCCATACAAGAATGGCAAAGCAGCTTCATCATTACAAAGCTTCAACTCGATTGGTTGAAATTGGAATGTCTTATATAATTCAAGTACTTCATTCTTCTGTCCCGAATAAAGCAAAGCAAAAGCTTCAATATTGGCCAAAGCCAAACGGTGGTAACGATCCAATGTCTTTGCCTCATCTCGTTTCTTATATTCAGACACCATTGTTTTCATCACCTCAATCCATTTATCTGCTTCATTACCATTAGAATAAACAAAAGCCGTAAAATATAGATCTGAAAGCTTATAGACCCAATCTAATACTGAAACATGAGGGTACGTTGCAACAAAAGCCTGATACTCACGCTGTGCAGCTTGAAATTCTCCAATCCATTTACAAGCATCGAAACGACACATTCTCAATTTAGTATAACGTTCTTGATCATCGACCAAAGCCTCAAGGGCAGTAGTATCAGAAAGGAAAGACTGTAATTCCTTACTAGATCTATTTTTTAGAGCATCATGATACTTTTTTATCGATAGTTCAAAAAGATCCATTTTATCGCTTGTATTTGGTTTCATATAAAAGTCAAAAAGTTAATTCAAACAAGATATTTCTTTAAACAGGACAAAAATAAGTAATATTGGGGTGAGAAAATCATTTTTTTTAAAGGAAACACAAACAAAAGGATGAGATAACCAATAATTATAATTGTATGTCGAAACAAAAGATGTGGGTCACAGACCTAGATGGAACCTTATTAAACAACAATGAGATGCTTCCCGTTCAATTAGAAGAAGCCATTACACATATCCCTAATACAACGATTAAAGTGGTGGCAACGGGAAGAAATCTAGAAAAAGTAAAAAGAGTATTGCCTGACATGAAGCTTTTTGACTACATCATTTTCTCATCTGGAGCAGGCATATATCATCCTAAGACCCAAGAAATTATTCAGGCAAACAACTTATCTACATCTATTACTCAGCCACTTTTTGAATGTTTAAATCAAAAAAAGCAAAATTTCATCTTCTCTAAAGCAATACCATTTAACGCCGCGATTAATTATAAGAAGAATTACCCTTGCAACCATTTTGATATCTATATCAATGCACATCAAAAAGAGTTAGACCTTCAGTTAAATCCAAGCATTCAAGATCTAGCTCAATTTATGATCTTTATTCCAAATCATAAAGATCTGATTGAAAGGCTAACAAAAGAGATAAATAGTTTATCGAATGAGATACAAGTGATTAGAGCCACTTCTCCCATAGACTCTGAATATTGCTGGTTAGAGATCTTCAGTAAAGCTGTATCCAAAGGAAAAGCAGTAAATTTCTTAAGTAAAAAATTATCCATTGATATGAAAGAGATCATTGGGGTTGGAAATGACTATAATGATCTAGATTTTCTTTCAATTATTGGAAATCCATATGTAGTTAGAAATAGTCCAGAACCTCTAAAATCGAGATTTGATGTTGTCTCTAGCAACAACGATATGGGTGTTCTAGAAGTGCTTAAAAAACATGGGATAGCCTAAACAAAACGTTTCTAAAATTGTCGTATCAAAGAAAAAGACAATGACAAAAAAGAAATGTAAAATAGAGAAAATGGCAATAAAAAAGGATGATTCCAAGTATAAATGCAAAAAATGCCAAAGAGAAAGCACAGAAAAGAAAGAACTATGCAAGCCAAAGAAAAAGGACCCTAAAACCTAAATATCAAATACTTAATACCGCAACAAAAAATACCAACTACTATTACAATGTATTCCCATTAACGTTTTTTTACATACAACAAGAACAATGACAAGGGTTTACACTTACCTTTGTTGCCTTGATTAATTCTGCCGTGTCTACCCCACCCGACACAAATGAACTTAAACATAAATTATTCAAAAAATTCGTATTATTATGTTCTCATTTATGTTGATTGTATTTATAATCGGCTATTTAGCGATTATCTTTGAGTCACAGATTAAAATTAGCAAAACTGCTTCTGCTCTATTTATGGGAGTAGCTGTTTGGGTAGTTTACTCATTAAATGGCTTCGAGATCCTCTCGCTAGGTCATAGCCATAGCTGGCATGAATTTCTAAGTTATCACCCTGCATCAAATACATTGACAGGAGTAAATGATTTTATCCTTGACCACGAACTATTTCATCATCTTTCAGAAGTGGCATCCATAGTATTCTTTTTATTAGGAGCCATGACCATTGTTGAGATCATTGATAGATACCAAGGTTTTAAAGTTATTACATCAAAGATACATCAAAGTAGCAGGGTTAAACTTCTATGGATCATTGCTATTTTGGCCTTTGTAATGAGTTCGGTTCTAGATAACTTAACAACTACAATTGTAATCATCTCTCTTTTAAATAAATTGATCTCCTCTAAAGAAGAAAGATGGCTTATTTCAGGAATCGTTGTTATTGCAGCAAACGCTGGTGGTGCTTGGTCGCCTATTGGTGACGTTACCACTATCATGTTATGGATTGGAGAACAAGTTACAACTGTGAAGTTGATCAAAGCGGTACTTATTCCGAGTATTGTTAATATACTAGTTCCTTTAACCATTGCTAGTTTCTATATTAAGGGAGATGCGGTTAAACCTCAACTAGGAGAAGACGAAACAGTAGTTTTTACAACATCATTTGAACGAAATATTGTTTTTGCACTAGGTATCACAGCCCTTCTTTTTGTTCCAATATTAAAAACATGGACAGGACTTCCACCATATATGGGAATGCTACTTGGATTATCTGTAATGTGGACATTAACGGAGATCATTTCAAGAAAAAAAGATGCAGACGATGGAAGACGATTGAATGCTGGGTATATTATTAAAAAATTAGATACTCCTACAATACTTTACTTCACAGGTATTCTTCTAGCAGTATCTGCACTATCATCGGCAGGACAACTAGACCTTATTGCTGAATATTTAGATAAACATATTGGAAACATCTACGGTATTAATATGGCTATAGGCTGTTTGTCATCGATCGTAGATAACTCTTCATTGGTAGCAGCAACCATGGGAATGTACGAGACAGCACAAGCAGGAGCAACAGGCTATCTAAGTAATTTTATTGCAGATGGTAACTTCTGGACATTCCTTACCTATTGTGCTGGTACAGGAGGATCAATGATGATCATCGGATCGGCAGCAGGTGTAGCTGCAATGGGAATCGAGAAGATTCCTTTTGGTTGGTATCTAAAGAAAATATCATGGATGGCATTTCTTGGCTTTTTATCTGGAGCCTTGACATTTTATCTATTAAATTAGTAACTTTCCCCTCTAAAAATATTAGAGGGGTTTTTTATGGATTCATTTGTAGCATTAGATTTCGAGACAGCCACAAGAAAACGTTATAGCGCATGCTCTTTAGCTATTGTGACTGTTAATCAGGGACGCATTATCGAGACCTATCATACCTATATTCGACCACCAGAAAACGAGTATGAATATCGCAATATAGACGTGCATGGAATAACTCCTGAGCTGACAGAATATTGTCTCGATTTTAGGGATTGCTATAATGATATCTACAAAAGGCTTAAAGGGAAGAAAATAGTGGCCCACAATGAAAGCTTTGATAGAAGTGTTCTAAAACGGACACTTGAGTTCTATGATATCCAAACCCAGCTATCTTTAGATAGTCCATGGGAATGCACATACAAATTATGGAAGAAAGCAGGAATGACACCAACAACACTAAAACATTGTTGTGATCATTTTGATATTCCTCTAAAACATCATGATGCAATATCAGATGCAGAGGCTGCTGCAAAACTCTATATTATTTATCAATACTATCAAAGCCAGAAAAATAAGAAGTAAACCATTCCAAAAAATATCCAACAATATGAATATTTGTGTTTTTTGCTCATCAGCAAACCACTTAGATAATAAATATCAAGAGAAGGCAATCGAACTAGGCCAATTTATCGGAAAGCATAACCACCAACTTGTGTATGGTGGTGCGAACGTCGGTTTAATGGATGTAGTAGCCAATAATGTGAGACTAAATAATGGACGTACAATAGGTATCGTTGCTCAAGTCATTAAAAACAATAATGTCGCTTCGGACCAAGACGACGAGCAATATATCACACCAACAATGCATGAAAGAAAGGCTTTGATGAGAGAAAAATCAGATGCCATCATTGCATTACCAGGAGGATTTGGCACACTAGAAGAGTTGCTAGAGGTATTAACCCTAAAACAATTAGGAGAGATCAATATGCCAATTGTAATATTAAATATTGATCACTATTATGATGGACTTTTAGAACAATTTAAAGCTGCTGTCACTGAAGGATTCTCAAAGGAGCAGTACATGAAGCTATTCTTTGAAACAGAA
Source organism: Prolixibacteraceae bacterium (assembly GCA_025210775.1). Classification (GTDB taxonomy): domain Bacteria; phylum Bacteroidota; class Bacteroidia; order Bacteroidales; family Prolixibacteraceae; genus Halosquirtibacter. The sequence goes on along the minus strand of JAOARB010000014.1, from coordinate 93,750 downwards.
AGAGTAGACGAAGCAATCGCTTATATTGAGACATATAAAATCTCTGAAGTAGCAGGTCTAACAAAGTGGAATTAAAAAATAAGGTGTATTGACAAACCTAATTTAGTCAATACACCTTATTTCTTTATAATTTTGATGCATCCACCTCTCCTACAAAAACTTGCTTTGCAGGTCCTTTCAACCATACATTTCTGAATTCTTGATCTGATTTTTTCTCAAAACGAACACTTAATTTGCCACCTTTAGCATTAATATTGAACATATCACACTGACAATTAGACACAATAGCTGCAGATATAGCAGATGCTGTCACCCCAGTACCACATGCAAGAGTCTCATCTTCTACCCCTCGTTCATAAGTCAAGACATCCAAAGTATCTCCTTTTATTGAAACAAAATTCACGTTTGTTCCTTCCTCACTAAAACGTTCGTTAAATCTAACCTTTCTTCCTTCTTCTACAACATCTAAACCTTCAAGATCTCTAAAAGAGACATAGTGAGGAGAACCTGTATTTAGATAATAATCAGCTCCTATCTTCTCAACTCCAAGAACATCAATCATCTCTAAATCAACAACATCACTTGAAGTCACTACCGCCTTATGTACTCCATCCACAGCAATAAATTCGACATTTTGATCAAACAATCCTAAAAAATGAGCAAAAGCAACAATGCATCTTCCACCATTTCCACACATGGTTGCTTCACGACCATCACTATTAAAATATCTCATACGAAAACAATATTTCTCATCATTCTCTAGAAGCATCAATCCATCAGCCCCGATGCCAAAACGTCTATCACAAAGCTGACAAACTAGCATTTCATTATTGGCATCAAATTTGTTATTTCTATTATCAATAATAACAAAATCATTGCCGGCTCCTTGATATTTGTAAAATTGGAAACGCATTATCTAAATTTTTTTTAAATTATTTTTACTCTGTAGTTATTCCTACTAAAACTAAAACAACCTACTATATAATATCTTTTTAGTTATATCAAAACTACAAAATAATAGTTGACATGAAAAATTTAAGAAACTTACTTAAGTATTTATTTGTAGCTGCATTTGCAAGTTTACTATCAGTTTTAGGATTTAACGCTATTTTGAATAACAAAAATCAATCCAAATTAAACTACACGTATAAAGAACCTGTACCTGTTCAATTAACTCAATTTAACAGCAACAACCAGACGTCTTATCCAAACTTAACAGAAGCTGCAGGAAAATCAGTTCAAGCCGTAGTACACATAACCACACAAAAAGAATTAAACCATCAACCTCAAACCATTTTTGACTTGTTTTATGGCAATGGTTATTCTCAACAACCACAAATACAAAGAGCAAGTGGTTCGGGTGTCATCATCTCTACAGATGGTTATATTGTTACAAACAATCACGTAATTGAAGATGCGGATAACATTAAAGTGATATTTGAAGAAAATAAAATATTTGATGCCAAACTTATTGGAACAGATCCGAACACAGATATTGCTGTTTTAAAGATAGAAGCAGAAGAACTTCCTTTTCTTAATTGGGGAGATTCTCAAAAACTAAAATTAGGAGAATGGGTATTGGCAGTAGGAAACCCTTTTTCTTTAAACTCCACAGTTACAGCAGGTATTGTTAGTGCTAAGTCTAGATCTATTGGAATCATGTCGGGACAACTGGCATTAGAATCATTTATTCAAACTGATGCTGCAGTAAATCCAGGAAACTCTGGAGGCGCTCTAGTAAATCAAAAAGGAGAACTAGTAGGGATCAATACTGCAATAGCATCCAGAACAGGCAGTTATTCAGGCTACTCATTTGCAGTACCATCAATAATTGCAAAGAAGGTCGTATCAGATATCCTAAAATATGGTGCAGTACAACGTGCAATGTTGGGAATTCAAATACGAGACAACAACAGCCAGTTTGCAAAAGAGGAGAATCTTGATATTACCTACGGAGCATATGTCGCGAATGTCTCAGAAAACAGCGGAGCTGAAACCGCAGGAATCGAAGAAGGAGATATTATTATTGGAGTAAATAACATAAGTATTAAAAATACCACACAATTACGTGAACAAATAGGACAATATAGTCCCGGTAACAACGTTACTATTAGGGTAAACAGAAATGGAAGAGATAAAAGTTTTGAAGTTAAACTACAGAACTTAAGGGGGAACACCAATATAATCAAAGCAGAAGATGGATTTCTTGGGGCTAAATTTCAACCGATTAATTATAAGCTAAAACAACGTTTTAGACTCAACCATGGGCTCCAAGTAGTGGCTATTTCTGATGGAAAACTAAAAAAAGCTGGAGTAAAAGAAGGATTTATTATTACTAGTGTTAACAACTATGCCGTTTCTTCCGTAAAAGAACTGCAAGATCTGGTAATGAATACCCCAATGAATAAACAAGTATTAATCGAAGGTGTTTATCCTAATGGAGAATGGGCTTACCACATCTTCAGAAACAACTAAATTTGATGTGCTAGCGTTTGTTTTTATGAAAAACAATCGTTGAATTTGCGCACTTTTAATCGGAGAGCATGAGACAACTTAAGATCACAAAATCTATCACTAACCGTGAGAGTGCTTCACTAGACAAGTATTTACAAGAAATAGGTAAAGAGGAGCTTATTACCGTTGAAGAAGAAGTAGAATTGGCTCAACGGATAAAAAAAGGAGACCAAGCCGCTCTTGAGAAATTAACAAGAGCCAATTTGAGATTCGTTGTATCGGTAGCAAAACAATATCAGAATCAGGGTTTAACCCTTCCTGACTTAATTAACGAAGGAAACTTAGGACTGATCAAAGCTGCAGAGAAATTTGACGAAACTCGTGGTTTTAAATTTATATCCTATGCTGTGTGGTGGATTCGTCAATCGATCCTTCAAGCACTAGCTGAGCAATCTCGTATAGTAAGACTTCCTCTTAACCAGGTAGGGTCACTAAATAAGATCAACAAAGCCTTTTCAAAATTTGAACAGGAGCACGAAAGAAAGCCTTCTCCAGAAGAGTTGGCAGAAACTTTAGACTTGCCAGCAGATAAAGTCTCTGATACATTAAGAGTATCTGGAAGACACGTATCTGTAGATGCACCTTTTGTTGATGGAGAAGACAATAGTTTACTTGATGTTCTTGTAAATGACGACTCTCCAAATGCGGACAGAAGCTTAATTGGAGAATCTCTTGCAAAAGAGATTGAGCGATCACTAGCCACTCTAACTGAAAGAGAAGCGGATATCATTCGCATGTTCTTTGGTATTGGATGTCAAGAGATGACATTAGAAGAGATTGGTGAGCGTTTTGGACTTACAAGAGAGCGTGTTCGTCAGATTAAAGAAAAAGCGATCAGAAGACTAAGACATACTTCTAGAAGCAAACTCCTTAAGAGTTATTTAGGATAAGATTTTTATCTAAGTATACGATATAAGAAAGACTATTTACAATTCTGTAGATAGTCTTTTTTTATACCATAACTCAAAGGTCTCGACAAATGTAGTCAGCTATTTACCGAAACTCACCATATATTAATACAGAAGACTCTTAAGACAGAAGCAATAGGTCTTAATATATTTTTCGACATAATAGAAGTACACAAAAGACACATAAAAAAAGCTACCTCTATAGAGATAGCTTTTTTGTAATATCAAATAAGACGATGAATTAGTCAATGCTTTTTACAGCCACCACTTCATTTACATCAGCAGCATAATCAACACCTTCAATATCGAATCCAAATAGTTTCATAAACTCATGTTTGTAACCAGCCAAATCACCTAGTTCATTAAGGTTTTCGCTATCAGCTTGATCCCATAGTTTAGATACTTTTTCTTGGATATCTTCTCTCATCTCCCAGTCATCAACACGGATACGACCTTTTTCGTCTACTGGAATAGAATTTCCTGTATAAAGACGCTCGCTATATAGACGTTGAATTTGCTCGATACATCCTTCGTGAACACCAGCTTCTTTCATTACTTTGAACAACAATGAAATATAAAGAGGGATAACAGGGATAGCCGAACTAGCCTGAGTAACCAATGCTTTATTCACAGAAACAAAAGCCTCACCATTCAATGCAGCTAATTTCTTAGTTAGATCATGAGCAGTAGCTTCTAGATGATCTTTTGCTTTACCAATTGTACCATTACGATAAATAGGGAATGTGATCTCAGGGCCAATATATGAATATGCAACAGTCTTAACTCCATCAGCTAAAACACCAGCTTCAGACAATGCTTCCATCCATAATCTCCAGTCATCACCACCCATTACTTGAACGGTATTTGCAATTTCTTCTTCATCCTTAACAGGTTGAATAGAAACTTCTGAAACTTTACCTGTATGGAAATCTACTGTTTTATTAGAATAAACACCATCGATAGGTTTAAGAACAGAACGATATGTTTTACCATCTACAGGATTAGTACGACGTGGAGCAGCCAAACTATAGATAACCAAATCAACTTGTCCTAGATCTTTTTTAATCATATCGATAGCTTGCTCTTTCACTTCGTTAGAGAAAGCATCACCATTGATTGTTTTAGCATAAAGCCCTGCTTCGCCTGCGAATTTCTCAACAGCAGCAGTGTTATACCAACCTGCAGTACCTGGTTTTCCTTCAACACCTGGTTTTCCTTCAACACCTGGTTTTTCAAAACAAATACCCAAAGTCGCAGCATTTGATCCAAAAGCACTAGTGATACGTGAAGCCAAACCGAAACCAGTAGAAGATCCTATAACAAGCACTTTCTTTGCTCCATCAATAGCTCCTTTTGATTTCACATAATTGATCTGATTCAATACATTTTGTTCACATCCTTTTGGGTGAGAAGTAAAACAAATGAAACCTCTCATCTTTGGTTCAATAATCATACTGTAAATATTTTATTTCAAGAATATATTTTCAATTACTAAAAGAATCCACCATCCTATTAAGGGAAGGAAAATAGATCCTAACATCCATACAAACTTAATAACTATAGTTCTGTTTACAATCAAAAACAAATTAAAAAGAAGTAACAAAAGGCACACATCACAAAAAACATACAAAATCCTCGAACCTCTAATTAAAAAAGTTCAAATTTCAATTTTCTTCATTATCCTTTTTCTTCTCCTTTGGATAAGCAACACGCGAGTGATAGACATTAACGAGCTGTTCCAAATAGCTATGTTTTAGTTGTGAAATTTGAGCCAGAGTAATAGGAGCATCATCCAATTGCCCCATCTCCATTTTACTATTAAAGATTTGTTCTATAAGATTCCTTAAATTCTCCTCAGTCTTATCTTTTAAGCTTCTAGAGGCAGCCTCTATGGCATCAGACAACATAACCACAGCTTGCTCTTTTGTAACAGGATTAGGGCCAGGATAAGAGAATTTAGATTTATCTATCACCTCTCCCTCTTTCGCATTATTTTTACTCATAACATAGAAATATCCAGTGACTCCCTCCCCATGATGAGAGGTAATAAAATCAGCTATAGGCTTTGGCAACTTATGTTTCTTTGCAAGTTCATAACCATCAATAACATGATCAATAATAATCTTAGCACTCTCTTCTGAATTCAATCGATCGTGAGGATTCACTCCTCCAACCTGATTTTCTGTATAGTAGGTAGGATTTAGCATTTTTCCAATATCATGGTAAAGCGCACCTGCACGAACAAGGTTGGCATCTCCACCAATTTCCATAATGGCCCTTTCGGATAGATTTGCAACTTGTATGGTATGTTGAAAAGTACCAGGAGCCTCATTAGACATTCGACGCAGTAGAGGTTGCTGGTTGGTATTAGAAAGTTCCATTAAAGTAAAGTCGGACATAAAACCAAAAATCTTTTCCGACATATAAGCCAAAGGTTGGGCAAGATTAACAAGGAGTGAATGGATAAAGAACCACTTTAACATTGACCAATTTATTGCAGAAATATTTCCCTCTTGAATTAAAGAGATCGAAATATAGCCTATCAAGAAAACTACAAAAACCACCAAAGAAGTCAATACCCAATGGCCTCTCTTTTTTAATGTCCTTAAAGACATCACTGCAGCCGTTCCAGCAATAAATTGTAAGAATAAGTACTCATACCCATTAGGTGCAAAATAGCCAATCATCACGACCAAAACAGTATTAGTAAAGATCGCAATCCGCCTACCTAAGAAAGAGTATACCAAAACCGCAAACATTGATATTGGGAACATATAAAGATTTAGAGCTTTCACCTCACTTACCAGTCTAGCCGACACAACAGCAATCACAACAAGGACAAAAAGGTAGAATACTTGTTTAATATTTTCACTTATCTCAGGATAGAAATCAAAGACATACAAGATCAATAAAATAACAAGCATTGAAATAAAAAGGAGTTTCCCCAGAGCCACCAACAAAGTATCCGTATTCAACCCTCCAACCTCTTTCACACTCAACTGCATCGATTGAAGAATATTGAATATCTCAGGAGTAATCAAATCACCTTGTGCCACAATACGTTCTCCCTCTTGAACCATTCCTCTAGTATGAGATATAGTCTTCAGAAGCTCTTGTTTCGATTTTAAAGAAACATCCTTAGCATAAAACAAATTTGAATCTATATATTTAGTAGGCTTCAATGCAGAGATTAAAATAGAAGCATTCTGGCCTCTATCGCCATACAATTTCCACTGTTGAGAGATATAACTATAGGCCCCTTTTAAAGAGAGCAACATATTAGAAGCCTCTTCTTTGGCAACACGATTGCGAAGAATCACCACATTATCAACACTATCCAAAAGATTCTCATTAACCACAGTTTGTTCTAAGATTCCTCTTTGATACACCTTATTTAAGACCCCAACAAACCACTGTTCTTCCTTTGTATTTGTGCCAATCAACGCTTGAATATCTTCTCGCAGATATTCTATATTACGCGCAACAATACTATCATTAATATGGAAATAAGGTCTATATTTTTTTAGTGTTTGATTCTCTTCTTGTTTTAAATCATCGGCTGTCTTAGAAATAGCGAAACTAAAAGGGGCATACAAAGTCTCATGACGCCATGGTTTTCCTTCTTTATACTCAAAACGGAAGTTCTTTTCTTGAGGAAAAGCAAAGAACAATAAAGTCACTACAACTAAACCTATTACAAGTATATACACCCGGTGCAATAATGAAGTCTTATTATTTTCCATACTTATTTTAATCAATTTATTCTATATTTCAATTTACAACAGAAATTATGATTTCTTATTGAAAATGATTAATTTACACAAAAATAAACAATTATAGATTGTTTTAACCAACAACAACACGATTAATTCTCTACACTAGAAATCTAACGAGTTACTATGAATCGATACGGAGTAATCACATGTAGTAACATCTCTATACAAAGAGATGCCAATCACAAATCAGAGACGATATCTGAAGTGTTATGGGGAGAACCTTTCAAAATTATCAATCAAGAACAAGAATGGTCATACATAGAGCTACTATACGATCACTATAAAGGATGGATTCCTTCAATCAACATTAAAGAGATTGAAAAAGAGAAGGCAGAATATATAGATCAAACGTGGATACCTATTGCAACATTTTCACACCACCACACACTAGAAAGAAAAGAAGAAGAGGAACTCATACACCTTCCACTAGGAGCAATGATAGAGAGTTCTCCAAGAAAAATGAGCTCAATACAAAGAATAGTAGAACATCTTTTAGGTGTATCCTACCATTGGGGAGGACGAAGTTCATTTGGTATTGACTGCTCTGGCTTCACACAACTTCTATTCAAATTCTTAAGACTACGACTTCCTAGAGATGCCAAAGACCAAGCGAAACTAGGGGAAAACATACCATGGGGAGAACAAAAGTTCGGAGACCTTGCATTTTTTGGAAAAGATGAACAAAATATTACTCATGTAGGTTTTATCGAAGATAATCAAACCATTGTTCATGCCTCAGGGCAAGTTAAAAGAGACATGTACAACTCTCAAGGAATAACAAACAACCTTAAAACATTAACACACAAGCTCCTATTTATAAAAAGAATTAAACAAGTATAGGTTATGGAAAAAACCCACCTTATCATCTATATCATGGCAATACTCATCGTAATATATATTGTCAGAACCCATGTAAATAAAAAGAAATAGACTTGAAGCCAAGAAGAATTATATCTTTTGTTAAAAAGTTTTTATATTTGGGGACTAGAACAAAATGATCTATTATTCATATAATCCTTAATTTAATCAATAATGAGCTTTGTCTATAAATATCCACGTCCTGCCATCACTGTAGACACTATTGTGATTGCGCCAAGGAATCAAGAGATGCTTATTCTCTTAATCAAAAGGAAAGAATACCCCTTTCAAGGTTCTTGGGCACTTCCTGGAGGTTTTATTAATATGGATGAGCTATTAATTGATGCTGCGGCACGTGAGCTTGAAGAAGAGACTAGCATTTCTGGTGTAAAATTAAAACAATTCTATACTTTTGATGCCATTCTGCGTGATCCTAGACAACGCATTATCTCAACAGTCTTCCATGGGGAACTACCAGAACCTGTTCCTGTTAAAGGAATGGACGATGCATTAGAAGCAAAATGGTTCCCTATTATCTCTCTTCCTGAAATGGCGTTTGATCACAAAGAGATCATTCAAAAATTTGTTAGAGAGCAACTGTAATAATATATCGGGAGACATTCTCCAAAGTGAAGCTCCCGTGTTTATTTCTCTCCACCCCTTAAGAAACAATATTTTGACTTCTGATAGTTTTTTCCCTTTTCTTTAGACAAATATTCATCGCGAACATTTTTCTGTCTTACAATGCCCTATACAATCAAATAAGGGCAAACAACATTCCAGTACAGAGATAAATCACCACACCCAACTTTTCATCAAAGACCCGTCATGGTTCTTCTCAGGATTTAGGATCTCCACGAGATACTAAATATATTAGGGAGATAGCGAACAGATCTTTATCCATGATAACTTACCATGGTAAAAGTCGGGATATAGAATCATATCACAGACAAATCCTTATAAGACAAAAGAAGGCTTCCAAAAATGGAAGCCTTCTTTATGTGATAAAAAATCAAGATAATCTTTACAGATTATTCAGCATCTTGATCTTTTTTGTTTTTGCTTGTCAATTGGTCAACAGAACCGATTTCCATAAAAGTAGTACCAGCACCAACACCGAAGCTACCACCAACGTAAACTACGTTGTCTTCTTTCACAAGAGTTCCCTCTTCTACCATTCCTTTAAGAACAGATTTAACCAATTTGTCTTTGTTTTTACGACCTTTGATAACATCAGCGTAAACACCGTAAGAAAGAGCCAATTCTCTCATTACATTTGGAGTGTGACACTTAGCCAAAACTGGCTTGTTACAACGGAAAGCAGCCAAATAGCGTGCAGTACGTCCAGTCATTGAATCTGTAACGATAGCTTTAACTTCAAGCTCATCTTGATCAGCAGCTTTAACAGCAGCTTCAGCCAAGAATGCAGGAACTTGGTATGGAGTCAAAGTTACAGCCAAGTTGTTGTTTTTGTGATCTCTTGCAGCTTCAACTTCTTGAGCAATGCTAGTCATCACTTTAACAGCCTCAACAGGATAGTCACCATAAGCAGTCTCACCAGACAACATAATAGCATCAGTGTTTTGGTAGATTGCATTAGCCACGTCACTTACTTCAGCACGAGTAGGACGAGGATTTTGGATCATTGTGTGAAGCATTTGTGTTGCAATAATAACTGGTTTCTTTCTAGAAACACATGTGCTTACAAGGTCTCTTTGGATTCCAGGAATCTTAGCAGCAGGAACTTCGATACCCAAGTCACCACGTGCAACCATTACACCATATGCGTGATCAAGGATCTCGTCGATGTTTTGAACACCATCGTGGTTCTCAATCTTAGCAATGATTTTTGCTTTACTATTTTTAGAATCAAGAATTTCTTGAACAGCCAATACATCAGCAGCATTACGTACAAATGAGTGAGCGATGAAATCGATATCGTTTTCAGCTGACCATTCGATGAATTTTCTATCTTTAGCTGTAATTGCTGGCAAAGTAATAGTAACTCCAGGAACGTTAACACTCTTACGGTTTTTGATAGCTCCGTCGTTACATACTACAGTAACAAGTCCTTCTTCAGATACACTCTCTACTTTTAATTCTAGTTCACCATCATCAATCAAAAGTGAACTTCCCGCAGGTACGTCATTAGCAACACCTGCATAGTCAAGGAACAATACGTTGTCTTTCGACTCGCCTTCGCCACCTTTTACAATAACCTTATCTCCAGCTTTCACTTCGATAGGGTTCTCAACATTCTTAGTACGAATTTCTGGACCTTTAGTATCAACCAAAATCGCGATCTTATCAGATACTTCACGGATGTTTTTGATAACACGCTCAGTATCTTCTGGCATTTGGTGAGCAGTATTAATACGTACAACGTTCATTCCTGCTTCGTGTAATTCGCGAATAAATTCTGGTTCGCACTTTCTGTCTGAAATTGTCGCAACAATTTTAGTATGCTTCTTGATATTCATGTAAAAAAGTTATTTAGAAGAAATCTGATTTCGCACAAAAATATATATTTTTTTCAATTTACATATCCTAAAACATATCAATTCTTCATTGTTTTCTCATTTTTAAACTGTATATACTAAAATACGTTAAGAAAATGGATGATTTAGTCTATACTGTTTAAACCATAATATATCCCCTATCCACCTACATATCACACAAATAAGCTCTATATAAAAAGTTGTAAGACAACGATTAGATGATATTAAAAGCTCTTTTAAAAAATATCAGACCATGACAAAAATCATCATATAAATAAGCCTGCAATCATTTTAACACATAAAAAGGAAGAGACCCAAAGCATTTAATAGAGCTAAATACATCCATTCTCTCATAAAAATTAAAACAGAGGTCGTTTTTAACAAAAAGGAATCGAAGAGGGACAACAATTTATTTACACAGAATATTTCAATAAAGATTTCCATAGGTTTGATACTGGGTTTGTCCATGGTTCCTCCATGGTTTGTCCATGGTTTGTCCATCGATTTCGCCCTTTTCGATGGAGGAACCATGGATGAACCATGGACAAACCATGAAGAAAGCCCCTTTAATTCCATTTTTTATCTGGTTGGTTTTTATGCTAAAAATGAGGTATTCTGTTAAAAAGAAGAAGATGAGAGATGTCGCAAATTTATTTACATTACGAAAAGGACCGTGCTGCATCAATCATATAAACGAACTCTAAGGGGTAAGACAAAACCTCATTTAAAATTGTTTTCCACAAAAACAGTGAATTAAGCCCATTCAACAAGCGTTATATCAATTGCTTTGGAGCCATAACATAAAAGAAGTATAAAAGACCAAGAAAAATGATTCCATAAAAAAAGAGCTTTAAGTGCTAAAATAAATTACTTTTGTAACTTATTAAATGTTTGAATCTGGTAATGATAATTAGAGATAGAAATAAGTGGTTACCCACAAGTCTCAAAGAAGTAAGAGAACGTGGTTGGGAAGATATTGATGTTATATATTTCACAGGAGATGCTTATGTTGACCATCCATCCTTTGCAGCAGCTGTAATTGGACGTATAATGGAAGACGAAGGACTTAAAGTGGCTATTGTTCCACAACCCAATTGGAAGGATGACTTAAGAGACTTTAAGAAACTAGGGAAGCCGAATCTTTTCTTTGCCGTATCTGGTGGAAATATGGATTCAATGGTCAATCATTATACAGCCAACAAACGTAGAAGATCTAACGATGCTTATACACCTGGAGGGCGACCTAATGCACGACCAGACTATGCATCATACACTTATGTAAACATTCTAAAAGAATTATATCCAGATATTCCTGTTATTGTAGGTGGTATCGAAGCCTCTCTTCGTCGTTTGACACACTATGATTATTGGAGTGACAAATTACGTCCAGGCTTTTTAGCAGATGCACCAGCAGACCTCCTATTTTATGGTATGGGTGAGAAATCAATGAGAGAATTTATCTCCTTGGTAAGAAGAGGCGTACCAATTCCTTCGATCACCAACCTTCCACAAACGGCATTCACACGTTATATCGGTGAAAAATATGCAACACAAAAAAAGTGGGAGACACTAGAATTACATTCTCATCAAGCCTGTCTTGAGGACAAAAAAAAATATGCAGAGAATTTCAAAAATATTGAGATTCAATCCAACAGTTGGGAAGCAAAGAAACTGATCCAAACAAATCACGACCAGCAGATTGTGATTAATCCTCCTTATGCCCCACTTTCAGGGAAAGAGTTAGACAGTGTATACAAATTACCTTTTACACGTCTACCCCACCCTAGGTACCATAACAAAGGAGCGATTCCTGCTTACGATATGATTAAGCACTCTGTAAATATTCATCGTGGATGTTTCGGAGGATGTGCATTCTGTACAATCTCAGCGCACCAAGGAAAATTCATTGTATCCAGATCAGAAGAATCCGTATTAGAAGAGATCAAAGAAGTCACTCAGATGCATGATTTTAAAGGTACCATTACCGATGTCGGTGGTCCTTCAGCAAACATGTATAAGATGAAAGGTAAGAATCTTGACATATGTAAGCAGTGTAAGAAACCTTCATGTATCTTCCCGAAGATCTGTAATAATTTAGATAACGACCATTCCACCTTAACCAATCTATACAAGAAAGTACGTAAGATTGAAGGGGTAAAACATGCCTTTATTGGTAGTGGAATACGCTATGATATGATTCTTGGAGACAACCAAGATGCTGCAACAAAGAAGAAAAGCATCAAGTACTTAGAAGAGGTGATCAAGCATCATGTTTCAGGACGATTAAAAGTAGCGCCAGAGCATACTTCGGATCAAGTCTTGGATATCATGCGCAAACCGACATTTAATCTTTTCCATGAGTTGGTTCCATTATTCCAACGAATCAATAAAGAGTGTGGTTTAAAACAGCAATTGATACCCTATTTCATTTCAAGTCATCCAGGCTGTCAATTAAAGGATATGGCGGATCTAGCGATACAAACCAAAGGTTTAGAATTTAAGCTAGAGCAAGTGCAGGACTTTACACCAACCCCCATGACGGTTTCAACAGTGATATACTATTCAGGATATCATCCATACACATTAGAACCTGTTAAAACAGCCAAGACGAAAAAAGATAAACTAGAACAGAGACAATTCTTCTTTTGGTATGACCCAAAACAAAGACATCAAATTGAAAGTTCTCTTAAGAAAATCAATAAGGTAGAATGGATTCCATTATTGTTAGACAAAAACAATATTAAGAGTGAACCTAAAAAGAAGAAAAACAGTCATTCACCAAAGAATAATCAAACAGACAAGACAAAAAAGAAATATAGATCTCGAAGGAAATAACAAAACTTTTGACAGTAAAAAGGCAATCGTTTTATTATAACTTGTCAAACATATACAATAATATATTTCTAAACATATTGACGATCCTAAACTACTAATTATGAAAGTCTCAGATTGGAAAAAAAATGTCATTGACCAAGCTCAAATAGACAAATACCTTACAGAAGGAAATGATTTTATATGTGAGAAAACTATAAAGCAAAAAATACAGGATGGTCAAAATCCCACGGATGAATATATCGAGCAAATCATTGAGAAAGCACTTTCAGTAAAAACACTTGCACCGGAAGAGACGGCAGCACTACTGAATGTAAGCTCAGAGAAGATGTGGGATAAAATCTTTAAAGCAGCATTAGAGCTAAAGAAGAAGGTTTATGATAACCGTATTGTCTTCTTTGCCCCACTATATTGCTCAAACCTGTGTGTAAACAATTGCGAGTATTGTGGTTTTAGAGAAAAGAACTGCAAAGAAAAAAGAGCGATACTTACACCAGAGGAGATCAAAAGAGAGACCAAGTCTGTTCTTAATGAAGGTCATAAAAGATTGATTCTTGTATTTGGGGAGCATCCAAAATCAGATATTGATTATATGCAAGAAGCAATTAAATCCGTATATGAAGTACATGAAAAAGCACCCAAATCGGGGAAAGAGACCAACATAAGAAGAGTCAATATCAATGCAGCACCAATGAGCATTGAGAAGCTTAGAAGATTAAAAGAAGCTGGTATTGGAACATTCCAAGTTTTCCAAGAAACATATCATAAAGAAACTTACGCTAGAGTACATCCTAAAGATACGATCAAAGGAAATTACAGATGGCGTCTATATGCACTCCACAGAGCCATGGATGCAGGTCTTGATGATGTTGCTATTGGTGCACTATTTGGTCTTTACGACTGGAAATTTGAAGTGATGGGACTTCTTTACCATACATTAGAATTAGAAAAAAGATATGGTGTAGGTCCTCATACGATTTCTGTTCCACGTATCACACCGGCTTCAGAATCGGAATTAAGTGAGAATCTTCCTTATCAAGTCAACGATGAAGACTTTAAAAAGATCGTAGCAGTATTGCGCCTTTCAGTACCAACAGCAGGATTGATTGTAACTGCAAGAGAGAAGCCTGAAATCAAAAGAGAGATCATCAAACTAGGTTGTACACAAACCGATGCATCTACTCGTATTGGTATTGGAGGCTATAGTGACCAACTAAATCAAGAAAAGCAGCAATTTACCATTGGGGATCCAAGAGACCTAGACGATGTTATTCAAGAGATCCTAAAAGATGGATTTATCCCTTCTTTCTGTACCGCAGGTTATCGATGTGGAAGAACAGGAGAGACGATCATGGGAATGCTTAGCCATTGTGTTGAAGGTAAATTCTGTAAACTCAATGGGGTTCTTACGTTTAGAGAGTATTTAAACGATTATGCTTCGGAAGAGACCAAAGTGTTAGGAGAGAAAATTATCCAGAAAGAACTTGGAGAAATATATAAAGAACAATATTTTGTGGATCATCCGAAGTTAATTGAAAAATTTGATCATCAATATAAAGAGATCTCGTCAGGAAAAAGAGATCGGTATATATAAGATCCAACAAATTATTAATACAATGAATAATGTTAATATAAATAAATGGAGAAAAAGAAGGATGTGTGACATCCTTCTTAAGTACCCACGAGTATTGTCTCTATTGGACAGGCTACACATTTATCTTGAATTACATGAAATGACTGTGGAGGAAGTGTGTGACCAAACAGAAACAGAAATTTCATTTTTTGTTATTCTTCTTGAATCCTTTTTAGATAAAAACGACAGTTATTCTACTGAAGGCATTTGTGACACTTCACTTCTTCCACATTTTGTAGAATATCTAAGAGAATCACACTACTATTTCTTAAATAAGAAGATTCCATACTTAAATAAGGTCTTAAGTGAATTTATTTCGAAGTCAGAACATCCACAGATTGGATTATTAAAGATGTTCTTTGAGGAATATTGTCAAGAAGTTCATCAACACATGACTTATGAAGACAGAATGGTTTTTCCTTATATCGCTAACCTTTATCAAGCATCTATTACAGAAGAAAGCAATAACATCGAATTCTCAATCGACCAATTTGAAGAGCATCATACAAATATCGAAGAGAAGTTAAGTGATCTAAAAAATCTTCTTATCAAACATTTTGCCTCCAATTCAGGTAACTTCCTAAAGACACAGTTTTTGCTTAATCTTTATGATTTAGAAGATGAAATTCATGACCATTCACGACTAGAAGATGACATACTGATTCCTCTTGTTAAACAGTTAGAAACACAAACAAGGAGGTAGAAGATGAGCCAAGAATTAAATGCAATCATTATAGATGATGCTGCAATCATCACAGAAGGGCTAGAAGTCATTTTAAATCGACACTTCTTTCCTCTTTCACTCACCAAGATGTCTAGTTTTCCATCTAACTTGGACAAGCTAATTAAAGCAAAAGTTGACATACTATTTGTCAATAGTCAGCTTTTATGGCAATACAATGGTGATCTTCAACATCTAACAGATTCTATTAAAGCAAAGAATATCTCTATTGTTGGATACAACATCCAGAACAAAGGACAGACAAAATTATTCTCAACGACCTTCAGTTTAGATGAGAAAGAAGAGCAGTTTTCTGATAAGATCAAATCTCTAATCTCTAAAACGAATAAGTTCACTGAGGAAGAGAGCAGCAATCTGTCCACTAGAGAAATTGAAGTTATAAGAGAAATCATTAATGGGAATAGCAATAAAGAAATTGCAGAAAAACTATTTATCAGCACCCATACAGTGATTACCCACAGAAAGAATATAACCCATAAACTAGGGATCAAATCAATCTCTGGTCTAACGATATATGCCATCCTTCATGGACTTGTAGAGATAGACCAATACAAACAGAAGACACAAGAATAATTTGCCTCATAAGGAATCTAAGTTAGAGGCTAGATAATAAATAAAAAAAGAAGCCGTAAAAAGACAATCATCAGATTCTCTTTTTACGGCTTTTCTATTTTTATAATATTGATATCTTAATCCTCCTTCACTTTAAAGGTAGCAAAAAAGATATGTAAGATTAGTTGATATCACTTTTTCGTCTTACCTGCATCATTCTAAAGAGTGTCAGACAAAAGAATAGTGCAGCGAGTTGCCATAAATGCAACCATTGCTCTTTACAAACCAACAGTCCCGATTCCATAATCTGCATCTTATACAAACCAATAATTGCTTGAGTACATGGTATAAATGAACCTATATGTTTCCAAAAAGCAGGCATACATTGATAAGGCCAAGAGATTCCAGACAAAAACAACAATGGAATAGATGTAAACAACAAGAAAATCATAGAACTAGTTCTTTCCTTAAAGAAAGTAGATAAGAACTGCGCAAAACAGATCGTAGACAAAAGAAAAGGGAAAGCAAACAGAAGCAAATCTGTAATGTTAGCCCAAGCAGGATAACCTAAGAACCAAAAGCTATTGATTAAAAGATGAATCACAATAGGGATATACAGTACAAAATATGCACTACCTCTTCCCAAGAGTTGAATAATAATATCTTTCACCTCAACCCCTGGCTTTAAGAACCAACTTTTTCCCTCAGCATATTCCGTTCCAGCAAAAAGTCCCATTCCCATTAACAGTGTTTGATGTAAAATCAAAATCAATACCGCAGGCATTAGGTAACTAGCATAACCACCTGATCTATTAAACAATGGTCGAGACTGAAACTTGATATTCATCGCTTTATCCACTGCATCATCCATCATCTTGCCATGCATAAGCTGTTTCTTTACACGTATCTTAGCATTCATGGTACCAACAACATAGTTAACTCCTGTCACCACTTGTTTGTAGTATAGGAAATAACTTGCGTCGGCAAAGATCGATACAGAAGCTTTCTCACTTCTTAAGAGATGTTTCTCCAACTCTTTTGGGAAAACCACCATACCTCTAGCCTTTCCAGATAGTAATAGATCTTTGGCTTGAGCAAAATCAACACAACGATAAGCGACATGAATCTCCTCAGTTGCATCCATCGATCTTGCTAACTGTCGACTAAAGGCAGACCCATCTTGATCAACAATTGCAATAGGGACCTCCTTTACAACTTCTTTATGATAAACCCAACCATACAGAATCGGATAAACAATACTAGCTCCTATAATAATAAACAGTATTCCAAAATCTGAAAAGATCTGTGACAATTGTTTCTTAAAAACACTATAGAATGTCTCTTTTCCTTCTTTCATAATTTTATCCTTTTATAGTCTTCCCCAGAATTTCTCCTCTAAACAGATTCTTTTCAAACGTTTAAGCAAAAAGAAAGGCAAGAACCAAAAAATTAACATTGCTCCTATAGATCCCAAAGCTAGCGACATAGATGTCCCTCTAAAAGCCTGACCTAATAAAAGATCTAGATAGAAAGAAAATGGCCAAAATTTAGACATATATGTAGCTAAAGCTGGCATACTATGAAATGGGAAAGTTAAACCCGAAAAGCTAAAAGAAACAGCTCCATAGAAAGAGCTAAAACTCATTGCCATTCGTAAACTTGGATTCATACACAAGAACAAAACACCAACACTCATGTCCGAGATAATCATCACAAGTAGACCTATATTAATCATCGCTAGAGATCCGATCACAGGAACATGATAGTAGCTAAACAACAGAGTGTTCATAAAAAAACCGATCACTGAGAAGATCACAAAATAAGGGAACAGCTTACCCAAAAGAGCGATAAACATATTTCCATCTGCCAATTCTAACCACTCAGGTGAGGTTCTATCTCTAAATTCTGTTCCGATAGCATAAACCGTACACATCACAACAAAAATCTGCAACATCACAGGCAACAATGCAGTAACCAAATAGTAAAAATAGTTGGTTGTAGGATTGACCCATATATGAGTATCTAAACTCAATGGCACCGTTGAGATAAGTGCTTGATCTTGAGAAAGCCCTTGCTTCATCTTGCTCTGCAAAGACAATCCAGCGGCGAAAGTTCTCACAACTGTCGTAAACCCTTTATTCACAAGCCCACCAGGCAGTAAATAAGAGTTATTATAGTACCCTACTACATTAGGTGCTAATCCTTTATATATCTCCTTCGAAAAATCTTCATCAATAAAAAGAATTCCATAGGCCGCCCCTTCGTATAGATGTTTTTTTGCCTCTTCAAGATTCGTCTCTTTAAAAGCCACCTTCATACTCTGGGTTTGGTCAATCATCTTCACCATCTTTCTAGACAAACTTGACCCATCCTTATCGACTACGACGACAGGTAAATCTGTTGCAACTCCATTATGAAAAAGAGAAGCGAAAAAGAAAAAAGAGATCAAAGGAAGGAAAATAGACACCCACATAAGTAGAGACTTTCGTCGCATCATAAGAATTTCTCTTCTTACAATGCCACGAAAACCTTTATTAATTGGATTATTATTTTCCATATTATAAGCTATTCCAGTCCAACAATGCAGTCATCCCTGGTCTTAAACCATCGATATGATTTACAGGAATCGCTCTTACTTCGAACGTTTTCATATCGAAACCACCAACAGATTGCGTTGCTCTATAAGTAGCATACGCTCCTTCTGCTTTAATAAAAGAAACCTCAACAGCAATCTTTTTCATATCCATTCCAGGAAGAAAAACTTCCATCTTAGTTCCCTTTTTCAACTTATGTAGAAGATCTTCTTTCACATTAAAAGTAAACCAGATATCAGAAAGGTCTGTAATCGTTACCACAGGATAACCTGGAGTGATTAGCTCACCTCTTTTTGCGATAATACTAGATACCTCACCGTTAATTGGAGCAACCAATCTTTTTTCTGACATATATGATGCCACTTCATTCACAGCACCATTAGCTCTTGCAACTAAAGCAGCAGCAGCCTGTTTGTCTTCATAACGTGCTCCTTTTTTAGCCATCTCATATTGTGACAATGCAGCATCTTCAGTTAACTTAGCTGCTTCATATTGTGTTCTGGCTTCATCTCTCTTTTGCTGAGGAACTACACCTTCATCATACAAGTTACCAACTCTATCGTAAGTTATTTTATACAAATCGGCAGCAGCTTTAGCTTTAAGGTAAAGGTTATGAGCAGCTCTAATTTGTTCTTTTCTAGCACCATTTTGGGCTTTATTACTTTGCGCTTCAGCAGCCATCTTTGCAGCTTCAGCTTGTTCCATCTTAGCCGAAACTTCAGGACTTTCAAGAGTTAATAAAAGATCACCTTTCTTCACTTCAGTACCCTCATGGATCATTAGAGAGTCAATACGTCCAACAAGTTTTGTTGCAACTTTAATTTCTGTTGCTTCCACTTCTCCTTGAAGAATCACCTTTTTAGGTTTCAACAAAACAGAACCACCAAGGGTCAACACAACTAAAATAACCAGGACAACGATTCCGGTGCCAAAACTTCTATTTTTCATCTATCTAATATTTTCAATTATTCTTTAATTATTTTTCTTTATTCACTGTATAAGAAACAAAAGAGTCACTCATACCACACCACTCAAGCAATTTAACAAAAGCCATATCATATTGATACATTGCCTGAAGACGTTCAATTTTTGTCTTTGAAAGATTCATTTGAGCATCCACCACTTGTGTTGATGTTGCAAAGCCCTCTTTAAAAGCCTTATTCCTAACTCTAAAATACTCCTCTGCAAAATCCATAGAACTATCCAAAGAAGTAGCCGACTCAGAAGCTTTTTCTATTTCATGGTATGTTTTCATTACCACCGTATTAATATCGTGGCATGCTTTATCCTTGTAAATAGCAACTTCAGCCTGTTTTGCTTTTGCGGCTTTAATCTTGTTTTCACGAGAAAAACCATCAAAGATATTAATCTTGATACCGATACCGATAAACCAATTAGGCATCAAATCAGTCACCTGATATTCATATATATTTCCAGAACCAACCAATGCTATTTCTGGTAGATATTCTGATTTCTCTTTTCTAACAAGTTGATCTACCATAATCTGTTTCTGATCTACTTGTAAAAGCTTAGGGTTATTTTTCTGTGCATAATCCTGATAATATTTCAGGTCATTTAATGTACCCATCACACCTAGCTGTGTGGTTGGAAGAACCTTATAGCCAACACCCAAAGTATTTTGTAGACCAATCTGAACCAATTCTTGATCTTTCACTGCTGCTTTATATTTCTGAACAGCATCCATATAAGATACATTGGCATGAAGACGTTCGGCCTTAGAAATCATTCCTTGTTTCTCTAAGTGAACCGCATCATCCAAATGCTTTTTAAATCCATCCAAAACCTCTTTACGAACCTCAACAAGTCTAGTAGCCAATAGAAGTCCATAATATCTTGCAGCCAACTCCGTAATCTGCTCATTTGTCACATTCGACAACTCCAGATCGGATGCTTTTAGTTTTGCCTGAGCCGCTTTATTTGCAGCACGGATCTTACCCCCCATAAAAATAGGCTGAGCTAAATTACCAGTAATCAAACCCAACTGCTGGTCTTGAATTTTCAATCCTAAAGAATTAGGTAGCATATTCATATTGAAACTTGGAGGAGGAACACTTCCCATCGCTTTAGCAATAGCACCTGCCATTGTAGGAGGAAGGTTACCGATTACCGCTTTTGCATAATCTTGCATTCCCTTCATCATCGCGCCACCCATTGCCTTAGCACCAGTCAAATCCATATGCATCTCAATGTCATCACTTAATACCGTGTAGGTACCAGTAACAGAAAGGTGAGGAAGATATAAACCTTTTTTAGATTTAGCTTCATATTTTACACTCTCATGCTCTTTCTCAGTTGCACGAATACTATAGTTATGTTCTCTTAGTACTGCAACAGCCTCTTCAAAAGACATAGCAACACTTTGATCTGTTGTACTCTTCTCTTGTGCTATAGCTTGGAATCCTCCAAACATCAAGACTACAACCAAACATAAGTGCAGCATTCTCATTAATTGATTCTTCATTTGAAAATGGTATAATTTCTAATTATTAAGTTCTTTATTCAATATTTTCACAACACAAATATAAATAGATTTTTCAAGTTTCGACCAATATGTTTACTCAGTCGACACAGTCAACCCTTCTTTATTGTATTTCAAAACAAACAAATAGCCCCCACACAACAAGAAACGCACTACAAATAACTATAGATCAATAGAAAAACAAACATTACAGCAGTAAAAACACCAGACAGACCACAATGTTAATTTTTATTAAACACAGTTATTTAGAAAATCTTAAAGAGGAGTTGTGACAAAAGGATGGTGTAAAATTAAACATTCTTCAACATATTTTTTTTAATATCACACAAAAGGTATAAAAGAATTTGTTGGAAGATCATGAGTAGAACTAGAAGTTTGACAAAATGCGAATTAAAGATTACGATAAACGAAAAAAGAGAAGAGCCATTCAACTCTTCTCTTTAAAACAAATTTTACGAATAACGAATGATATTAGAACATATCTTCAGGGAAACCCGTAAACATATGACCACCATATATCTTAGTAGTAGCACCACTTTTCAATTCAAAATAGATAGAATCTGTGACAACACCTGTTTTTGATCGTCCCATTTGGGTATGAACATGACCATTACTAAACACATCACCTGTTTCTCCATCCACAGATTTGAAAGTCATATTTCCAAGATCCACAAAAAGAATATGTAAGTTAAATACACCACCATCAATATCGTCAATATACATCTCTTTTTCTGAGTTCTTAGAGGTATTAAAAGTTCTAATCTTAAAATAATTAGACGAAGATACAGGAGAGTAGCTATTTCCACTCTTCACATATTCTCTCACATACCACTTCCCGGACATTTGTCCTACTGCTGTTTGACCTGGATCAAAATCATCTTGACATGAAACAGCACCAAAGGCAATAGAAAACAAAAACAATAATATAAAGCCAAATCGACTATATTTGATATTATTCCTCATAATCAATATTTTTCATTTAATAACTTTACAACATCCCTATAACTAAGGGTTTACAACTTGTGTTCTCTGATCCCACCAAACTTTCACTGTCAAGTCATTAATTTGGTCTGGCATATTAATATTTCTAGAATATTCTGAATCTGGGAAGAAAACACGTCTAGGAAATTTATCACTTCCTGAAGCATTAATATTATTCTCATATGGAAGTGCAATCTGACCTGAAACATACATTGGGTCTTTTGCATCATATGAAGAATAGTTTGGATATTTCGTACGACGCAACTCACACCAACCTTCAAAGTTGTTATAATGAGCTAACGAGATCCATTTTTGAGTCATCAACATTTCCAATTGAGCCTCCAAAGTTGCAGCTGTATCAAAATAATATACACTACCCATATCCAATAGAGTACCAACGCTAGTATTATGCATTGCAAATGAAGCAGTGACACCATCATCATAGCATGATTTTGCCGTTGTTGGATCATTAAAGAATCTCAAATAAGCTTCAGCTTTCATAAAATGAATCTCTGGAAGAATAAATAGATAACATGGGCGGTCGTAAGGGTATTTAACAAAAGAGAAATCATCTTTATTACCATCTTTCATTACACCATCTTTCAAGAACTGTTTTACACCTTGTTTTGCAGCACCAGGATAGTTACCATGGTATCCACCATTTTTAGCTTCAGAGAACAGATCCATATAACGATCATCGTTATTATTCATCATATAATCTAAAATGGTAGTAGAAGCAATATGGTTTACAGAACGTGTACCTGTTCCTAATCTAGAAACATTTACATCGTACCATGGGTTACGCTTATTGGTATTGTCTTCAAAAAGACTCAAACTAACACTTTGAGTTAATAGATCATCGTCTGTAACCAAAGCTTTAATCTTAGTTGAATAGTCTAAACCAGAAGCATAACTTACACGCAACATCATTTTCAACTGTAATGTTTTTGCAAATTTTCTCCAATTATCCATATCCTGAGACAAGAATAAATCACCTGAAGTAAATGTTCCCTTAGTCAAGTCCATTTGCAACAATTCATCAATTTTAGTGATCAATGCTTTATAAACATCTTCACCTGAATCCCAGTTAGGAGACAAATTAGAAGGATCTAAGGCTTCAGAATAAGGAGCTTTATCGAAAAGGTCCAACATAACCTGATAAGTGTATACAGATAACACCCCAGCTACAAATTGTTGTTTTTCATTACCAGACTCTTTCGCTTTCATCTCAACGTTTTTGAAGTCATTCAATGCGCCACTATAAAGCTCATTAAAATAACGTTCCATCACGCTAGTATTTACATCATAAGTATCGTAAGACTGATACTGTGTTGCCGATGGACTCTGAGTCCAATATTGACAGAAATAACCTGCCATATTGTGGATCTCTCCACCTAACGTTATCGCTAATGAAGCTTCTGCTGCTGGCAACACCAACTTAGGATCTACGTTAGTTGGATTACTAGGATCCTCATTAACATCTAGCCAATCGCTGCACGCTCCCAATAAAACAACGGCCAACGACAAACTTATATATCTTAAAAATCTCATATTCGCTTATTTAAATTAGAATGATAATTTAAGGTTAAAACCTACAGAACGTGTAGTTGGGTTAGCTGAGAACTCACCAAATTGACTTTCAAGATCATTACCGAAAGTTGAACTTTCTGGATCGACAAAACGGTTGCTGTCTGCTGTCCATAAGAACAAGTTCTTACCAATCACACTCAATGAAGCTCCAGTGATAGGAGTTCTATCGAATAGATCGCTAGGGAAAACATAAGTCAAAACAACGTCTCTCAATTTCACATAACTACGATCGATAACAAATGATTCATCCAATAAAGAACCACCATTGATCCAATATGAATCCATTGAAGCAGCAGATACTGGAATATCATTAGGGACATAACTTCCATTCACCTCTTTCACAGAATTAGGTATTACGAATGGTCTACGATCATTATAGGCAGTTACGATACTGTTACCAGTAAAATAGTTGATATCAGCTGTCCTTGAGTACATTTTACCTCCCTGACGAATATCAAATGCAACATTTAAACTCCAGTTTTTATAACGAAGGCTAGTAGATGCACCCATCATATAATCATGTTGTGCATTACCTACATATTGTTTTTGTGAATCTTTTAGTGGCAAACCACGACTTCCAACGATAATTTCACCTTTGTCTGTTCTTTTCACTACAGAAGATTCGAAAACACCAAGAGGTTCTCCTTCAACAGCAACAAAACCAACAGAAGACAAACCACCCAAAGAGATCTTATTCAATCCATCAAACAACTTAACTACTTTGTTTTTATTTTTGGTATAAGTCAAAGTAACATCCCATTGGAAATCATCTGTTCTAATAGGAGAACCTGTCAATAACAACTCAACTCCTTTATTGGTAATTTCACCAAGGTTTAATGTTTGTGTTCTATAACCAGTAGCAGAAGAGATAGGTACTTCATAAATTTGATCTTCTGTTTTTCTGTCATAATAGGTAGCATCAAAGCCCAAACGACTATCAAAGAATTTCATATTTAAACCAAATTCCATCTCTGTAGTAAGCTCTGGACGTAAGTCATTATTTCCAAGTCTATTACTTACTTCATAAGCATTATTACCTACAATTGGGAAATCATAAGTACGGAAAGGTTGGTAAATAGAACTATGAGTATACACCTGATTCACTAGATATGGAGCAGCATCATTACCTGTTTGTCCATAAGCAAAACGGAATTTACCGAAAGTGATTTGTCGTTTAAGATCTTCGTTAAACAAGTTGCTAAAGATAAAACTAACAGTACCACCTGGATAGAAGAAAGAACGATCTGATTCAGGAAGAGTTGAAGACCAGTCATTTCTCATAGTCAATGTCAAATACAACATATCTTTCCAAGAACCTTCCACTTGTCCATACAATCCTAACAATCTTCTTTTTTCTTCTCTATCTGTTGTTTTAGCAGGAGAAGGTGAATTACCTAGATCATAGAAGCCATCCACATCCAAATTCTCAATTTCTGCAGTAACGTAGCTCATTCCACGTTCATTGATATTGAAACCAGCAATGGCGTTCAAATCAAAATCTTTCCCAAATTCATGATTATACATCAACATGATATCATGATTCACCTGATAGATACGTCTTCTCTCTTTATACAATTGACCTGGGTCATTAGTAGAAGAGTTAAAGTTAGCAGAACCTTCAGCAGGAATAGTCTTCGCATGCCATGATTTAATTTTACTATTAGATACATCGCCACCAAAACGATAAGTAAACTTAAAGTCATCTAGGAAATCATAATCCAATTGAACCTTACCAAAAACTTTGTCTTCTGTATACTCGTTACCATACTCATTTAAAAGATAATAAGGGTTAGTAACACCATAAGGAGTAAAATAATTGTCTATACCATAGTAAGGGTTGGTGTAATCTTTTTGATCTACTAAAGAGATATCTCTAGGCAACTGAGTCAAAGAGTTGATTACAGTAAGACCTTGTCCTGTTGGCACAAATTGGTTTTCTGAATTACTATAATTCAATGAACTAGAAATAGTAATGTTATCCATTTTGTGTTTTCCTCTTACAGCAAAAGTATTACGATCATAACTATCAGCTTTCGTTGGATAAATACCATCACTATTTACATTTGAATAAGAGAAATAATAACTTGTAACATCATTTCCACCAGAAAAGCTAACCGAATTGGTCCAAGTAATACCATCATCATAGAAATCCTTCACGTTATCCTCATTGGCAACATAAGGTTTTTCTAGTTGTTTACCATTAATGGTGTTACCCCAAGGACGAACACGTCCATCAAAACGAGGTCCCCATGATCCATTTTCAGCTAAATAATGTACGCCATCCCATCCTTGACCAAATCTATTTTGGTATTCAGGCAAATACAACGCACGAGAAACAGTCAAACCAGAATTAACCAAGATTCCGAGTCCTCTTCCTGTACCTTTTCCACCACTCTTAGTCTGAATCATAATCACACCATTAGCAGCTCTAGAACCATACAATGCAGTTGCTGCAGCACCTTTCAAAACAGTCATTGTTTCAATGTCATCAGGGTTGATTGCATTGGCTCCGTTACCAAAATCAAAAGCAGAATTCAATTGTGATTCAGATTCACTAACCTCATTATTAATAGGGACACCATCGATAACATAAAGAGGTTGGTTGGTTCCACTAACAGAAGAGAAACCACGAATAACCACACTAGTAGAAGCACCTGGAGAACCAGAGTTAGAAGC
Source organism: Prolixibacteraceae bacterium (assembly GCA_025210775.1). GTDB lineage: Bacteria > Bacteroidota > Bacteroidia > Bacteroidales > Prolixibacteraceae > Halosquirtibacter. The sequence continues at coordinate 67,096 of JAOARB010000014.1, read as the reverse complement.
GATTTGAACACCCGCTACTTTACCCTGCAAACCAGAAACAAGACTGTTGTCTCTTGCTCTAGTTAGATCTTCACTACCTACAGAAGTAGCAGAATAACCCAAACTTTTTTCTGATCTTTTCAGACCAGTAGCTGTAATAATAACTTCATCAACACCAATAGTTTCTGAGGTCATTTTAACATTCAACGTAGTACCTTTAATGGTTGTAGTAATATCCTTCATGCCGACATAACTAAACTTCAATGCTTTAGTATCATTAGGCACCTTCAAAGAATAAAAACCATCAAAATTAGTCACAGTCCCAATTGTTGTGTTAGGAACCGTCACCGAAACTCCTGGAATAGTTTGTCCATTGGCTGCATCCGAAACAACTCCGGTTATGACTTTTGTTTGCCCTCTTAAAGAGAAACTAATCATCATAAATAGACTCGTCACGATAAAGATTTTTTTCATAAATTCGAAGATTTAGATTGAACATCTAGTAATCACAATTTCCATTTTTTTAACTCTAGAGTTAACGAAAGGGAATCATTGTTAATCACTCCATATAAACCAACAACCCAAACCACCTTTTTGTTAATGAAACTCAATTGTTTTTTTTCTTTTTTTTATGGCACGACGTTTGTAGATTATAAAATAATCCGACAAAACAGAACTTTTTATTCAAAAACATGTTTAATGATTAGCAGCGCAATATTCATCTACAAACAGATCATTATGAGCAAATTACACATTACAGTCGTTATTCTTTTTTCTATGTTAATTTCATTTAGTGTCGATGCACAAGAACCTCAGAAGGAACTAACGAAAAAAGAAAAAAGAGCCTTAAAAAAGCAGCAAAAAAAAGAGCAAGATAAGATACTATTCGAAAAGGCATACGATGCCCTTAAAAACGATCAATGGATTTTAGAGGCCAACACAGTATATAATAAGTATGGGCATGCTGTTCAAGTCACTTCCAACACCAATTTTGTCACCGTACAAGGAGATGAAGTATACCTTCAATTGGCATTTACCAACGCAATAGGAGGTCCTAATGGCATTGGAGGGATCACTTTAAAAGGACGTCAAACGAAGAAAGAACTCAAAACCGACAAACATGGAAATGTCACCCTCAATATGTCCGTGATGGGTAATGCTTTGACCGTCGATATTACATTACATCTAACTTCAGGAGGAAACTATTCTGACGCCGTAGTTACCTCTATTACACGAGGCAGTCGATTGCGTTTCTCTGGAAATCTACTAGATATCAATGAGAGCAATTACTACAAAAGTGGATTAGACTTTTAGTTATCAAAAGCTAAATAACGACATGAATTACTAAAAGAATAAACAAGAACGAAACAAAAAGTTAAGGGTTGGTTAATCCGAAAAAAAAGATCAACCTACTCAATTCAAAAGATTTATTCATCGCACGCTAAAAAGAAGTAGCAAAACAAATATTAGGGGTATCAATAAAATTTTTATTGATACCCCTATTTTTTATTCTAAATTAATCTCAGAACAATAAATCTATGTCAATTTTCATAGAGTAAACATATGGCTTTTACTATCTTTGTTAGGATGATTTCTACCTAGAGAGGTAGATATGTAACAAATATTAATCACATCAGATATAAACCATGAAAAAAACACTACTTACTTTAGCCAGTGTAGCGATTGCGACAGTAGGGTCTGCTCAAACAAAAGATCCAGGAAAGGTAAAAGTTATTGAGGGAGGAAAAGGATACTACTACGAAACGATCCTTAAAGACATCAATAATGTTGACAAACAATTAGAAAAAAAACAACCTTATAAAAGATTCGTTCTTGATCAATCAAAAATGAAAGTTCCAAATAAGGTAGATCTTTACAAACGTCTTTGGTCCTTCGAACCAATCTCTCAAGGAAATACAGGTTCATGTTGGTGTTTCTCTACTGTTTCGATGTTAGAGTCTGAGATTTATCGCATGCAACAAAAGAAAGTAAAACTTTCGGAGATGTATGTAGTATACTGGGAGTATGTGTTAAAAGCAGAAGGCTTTATAGAAAACAGAGGAGATTCTCATTTTGCACAAGGATCAGAAGGAAATGCAGTAGCTAGAGTAATCTCTAAATATGGAATGGTTCCTGAAAAAGAATATACAGGGAAACTAAATGGTCGTAAATTTCACTCTCACAAAAAAATGTTTGGTGAGATGAAAGCATATCTTCAAGGACTAAAAGAATCAAATGCTTGGAATAAAAAAGAAGCTGTAGAGACCATTAAAGAGATAATGAATCACTATATCGGAACCCCTCCTGCTTCATTCAATGTAGACGGTAAAATCTATACTCCAATGACTTTTATGAAAGAGTATGCTAAGATCAATCCTAACGATTATGTAGAGATTCTTTCATACAAACAAGAGCCATACTGGCAACAAGTAGAATATACTGTACCAGACAATTGGTGGCATAGTAAAGACTACTACAATATTCCATTGAAAGATTACATGAAAATCATTCGTAGAGTAATTGACAATGGATATACAGTAAGTATTGGTGGAGACGTTTCTGAAGCTGGTTTCTCTAGAGATACACAATGTGCTATTGTACCAGACTTTGATATTCCAGCTAAATATATTACAGAAGATGCACGTCAATTCCGTTTCTCAAACGAAACAACAACAGATGATCACGGAATGCATATGGTAGGATATATTAAAAACTGGAAAGGCGATGGCTACAACTGGTATTTAATTAAAGATTCAAGTTCAGGATCTCGTAACAACGATCCAAACGCAAAAGAATTTGGGTACTACTTCTTCCGTGAAGATTACGTAAAACTTAAAATGATGGGATTCACTGTACACAAAGATGCAGTAAAAGATATCCTTAAAAAATTCAAATAATCTCCCGTTTATAATGGGAAAAGAAATGGGCGAGAACATTCGAAAGAAAAGTTCTCGCCTATTTTTATACCTTCCTCTTAAGACACCAAAGAAACCTCAATAAACAACCACTGCTCTTTAACTTCACTCCTCAGTTAAAGCAACAGGAAAGGACAAATACCAAACAAATATCATCGATATTGAATAACAACTGCCTTATATTGCTATCAAATATAATTGACATACGCCATGTATCTTTATCGTATTTACACTCCGTATCTAAAAAAACGATAGCACACGATTTAGAAACAAGTCATATTCCTTAGATTTATTCTACATATAACTTGTTTATTATCTAGCAAAAATATTCATCCACTAAAGAACTAACACCGGGATACTATTTGAATACTTTGAAGCTCGATCTCCAGAGATAGCTTTTATTTGATAATAGTAAACCCTATTAAATTCAAGTCCAGTTACACTAAATGAATTACCATTCACTAACACACCATTGTAATTACTCAAAATTTGTCCACCAAACTCTGGAGGAGTACCAGTAGAAACAAAAATCTTATATTCAGCAATCCCTTCAACAGCACTCCAGTTAGCAGTAAATGAACTAGTTGTAATATTAGTTTCTTCAATTGCAAGAGGTGGATTAGGCAAGGTAAATACAGAAACGATATTAGAAAAAGGAGAAACATTTTCGTTGTTTATACGTGCTCGAACCTTATAAAAGTATTCAGTATTATCTTTTACAGGGCTAACAGCTGTATTAGATGTTGAACGAGACAAATTGTTCATAAGTATTAAGTCCGTTGAAAAGTCTCTTGCAGTGGAAACTTGTAACTCATAACTACTCGCTCCATTTACCGCTTGCCAGTTTGCAACAAAAACATCATTATTAATTTCAGTTGCTTGTGTTGCAATTGGAGCGATCAAAGTGACTGAATCATCTTTGTTACAACTATAGTTAACAACAAATAAAGCCAATATTAAAAAAGTTCTTAATTTGTACATACTATCTATATTTTTAATCCAAGGTGAATAATAAATCATTTTAGAGAATACATCAATACGGAATCACTAAATCACTGAGATTGTATACAAATGACAAAATAGAACGAATAAAGTTTTACATGATTAATCATTTCGTTAATAATTCCAAATTTAATTGAAATTTAAGTCTATGTTCTGATATGGTTAAAAATAGATTAATAACAATATACTGATTTAAAACAGACCATATTCATATTTTGGAACCTCTCTGTTAAAACAATAGACACAAACTTATTTATAGCTTAACATCTAGTACAAAACAACAGATTACTCTAGTCTATTTAAATATTCTACCAGATTAATTATCAATAATATTTTTTGAGGGCGCCCCGTTAGAGACAATTCCTATAAGCACTAAATATTACTTAATTCTACATCCACTTAATATTATCAGGATATCAAACTTACCATAACTTCATTTCTTTTTTATACGCAATTCACTTTATCACCATATTAACTTCATATCAAGTTCATTTTATCATAACGCATAAGTGAACTTGATATGAAGTTGATATGAAATTGATATGAAGTTATAGTGAATTTGACCTGTAGTTGACATAAAAGAGTAGTGTTCTAGATTTGGGCTAAAAACGATGTTGTGTTAAACATAAGTAGTATGAATCATTGATTGACAGGGAGTAAAAACACCACTAGGAATGTAAAATAAGTGTAAATTAAATGCTCTCTGGTTTATTCTTGTAATAAGATCGAATATACTCACTTTCAGATCCCATTAAATGATTTCTCAAGAGGAAATGTAGGTTAAACTGTGTATAAAACTACTTTTGAGATTTCAGTAAAATACGAAACGATGAGCTTCGAAACTTCTGATATTGGTATTAATAATAACGCGACTCTTTAAATTGAATGGGAAAGCGATTTCTATTAAAGAAACCACCATAAGAACCTTCATCGCAATGCTATTTTTGTTAAAATTCAAATTAGATGCATTTGATTTAGTCGAAGGCTTTCAATAAATCCATCTATTAATTAATTTCGTGGAAACAATCAAACAAAGGAATCATATCCCCTAGTGATTTGCTTGTTTTGGGCATTTGAATAGAATAATAACATTCATTTCATTAAAAAAACGAAGAAAGCACATGATAACAAGATCTACTCTTAAGAGGATTTTTATTCTCAACTCTTTACTTTTATTATCACCATCAATTTATTCGATTACATTTCATTCTATCTTGGGAAAGGACACATTAAAGCAAGTATCAACCACACCAATACCAAGTCAAATTAAAGACACATTAGATGTAAAGGTGGATGAGAACATAAAAAAGAGTACTTCGGAGATGGATTCTGACACCCTAAAAGATTCTCAAAATATCGACAGCAAAGACACTATAGAGGTTACTACAGAAAATCAAGTCAAAGCAGAAGAATCAGCTAAGAGTATTGAAGAGAGCGTAAGTTCGTCTTTAGGATCTGAGAGATATGCCAAAGCGATTAGCTTGTTGTTTGAGCAGATGGAGATCATAGATGGATACAAGATTCTAAAAGAGGAAGCCAATAGAGGGGATCTCGCTTCACAACTGTTTTTAGCACTATACCCCTACCCTTCTCAGTTTAACACCTTAAATCCAAGTTTAGAACAGATAGTCGAAGGAGCTGAAACGGGAGATGCCAATAGTGCCTATCTACTAGGGAAAGCATATCTTGGAAGTCACTATATTATCAACATAGACCACGCGGTTGAGTGGTTAGAAAAGGCCTCAAAGGGAAAGAACAATCAAGCGAATCATCTTTTATCACAACTCGAACTAGAAGGGTTAGGGATAGCTAAGAATAGCAATAAAAGTTTTGAGAAATTGGTTTCCGCAGCCAAACAAAAGGACACCACTGCATTGAGAATGGTTGCCGACAGCTATTTACATGGCAGTTATGGTCAAAAAAGATCACCTCAAAAAGCGATTCCTTATCTTCTTCCATTAGCACAGAATGGACAGATCCTAGCGCAGAGACAATTGGGAGAGATCTATTATAGAGGGAAAAGAAGCAAATCAATACTATGGTATCATAAAGCGTCAAAACAAGGAGATTCGATTTCAACAAAGATTCTTGCGAACCTATATTATAAAGGAGAAGGAGTAGTTCGTGATTATTCGAAAGCCAAAGCATTATATTTACAATTAGCCGATCAAAATGATGCGGAAGCAATGGCTCAATTAGGTCAGATCTATTTTTATGGTAAAGGCGTTAAAAGAAACTATGGTAAAGCTTGTGAATGGTATGAGAAAGCTATGAAATTGGGTGTAGACCATGTTGCTTCGAATTTGGCAGACTGTTATGGTCATGGATGGGGCGTAAAGAGAGATCCAGTCTATAGAGATTTTATTTTAGGAAAAGCCAACATCCATTATAAGTTAACATCGAAAGAGAAAAAACAATTGGGTGATCAAGCACATCTATATTCACTGGCAGCAAAGATGGATGTGGATTTCTCTGGGATAGAACATTTTCGTATCGGAAGAGAATTCGAAAAGAAAGGAAATTTCAAAGAAGCTTTTAGATGGAATAAACTAGGGGCGGAACTAGGTTACGCGAAATCACACCGAAAACTGGCAGAATATTACATTAAAGGGCTAGGTACCAAAGTAGAGAGAGATAGTGCCTTACACCATTATATCATTGCAGCATCTCTAGGAGACAAAGCGTCGTATCAACCATTATCATTATATAATTATAAACGCGTTAATCCTAAGGTCATAAATAAAGACATTAAAGCTTTAGAAAAGATCGCTTATGATGGGAATAAAACTATCGCTAATTTTCTTGGAGAATGTTATAATACAGATCAGTTAGGGGTCGAATATAATCAAGAGAAGGCGAATTACTGGAGTAAAATAGCTAAATCGGGGAATAAGCCTGTTGCGATCACCCAATGGAAAGAGAATCAATGGAGTGATATCGAATATATTAAAAGTCAGGCATATGCCCAAAACTATTGGGCTCAAACGATTCTTGGCTACTGGTATTTAAAAGGAGTCGATGGACAGGAAAACCTTAGTGATGGATTGATGTGGCTCCATAGTGCGCTTGAAGGAGGATCAACGGAAGCCGTTTATTTATTGGCCCAAATATATCACTCTGGATACAAAACCATTTTACCAGACCAAGAGCTTGCCGATAAATATAGTCGTATTGCTATCCAAAGTCCTAATGCAATGGTTCAATATGCAGCAATCGCATTAAAGCAAACCAAGCAAAATAGCACCGAGGAGATCGCAAAACAGATTAATCAATTAGAAGAAATAACTAAGATCAAAACGACCAAAGAGCAACAAACATGGATACGTTGGATTGAGAAACATTCAAGCAACATCACCAATAATCTTGACTCGAACTATTTAATAAATACGAAGCAATTGCTTGCTAGAATCTATTTCTATGGTCCCTCTCCTATCCAAGATCTAAAGAAAGCTAGGTTATATTACGAACAAGCATATAGAATGGGGAGCCAAGAAGCCATGATTAATCTTGGTTTTATAAATGAATTTGGAATTGGTGCACCATCCAATTCTTCAAAAGCACTATTTTATTGGCGTTCTTTAGCGAAACAAAATACAGCTATCTCAAAGGCTTATCTTTATAGGGCATATCAGAAAGGAATTGGAACAAGAAAAAACGCAAGATATGCACAACGATACAAAATAGACAGTAGCCTTCTATAAGGAACCAATAAAGGGAAGGCTTTTGTAACGTTGCTTATTGCAACAAAGACAGATAATAATAAGATTATCATACCGCAAATATTTCTAAAGGGAAACAAATTCCGCAATAAGAATATGATGGTGGTAAACGATAGGTATTAAGAAACTGAAACCCTGAATAGAAAAGATCAACTCTCTGGTCTTCTTCTTTCAGGGTTTCTGTTTTTTTATAAGCACTGGATCAACCATAATAGCTAAATGGATAACACAAAAGGCTATTAAAATCAATATATCTATAAAACAATACACAATAACACATTATTTAACATTATATTTGTATAGATCAATAAGAATCACTCTTTGTATCATAAAGTAGTACCACTTCACAAGAATAAGCAGAACTACAGAATGTCGGAATATGCAGAACAAAGACAATAAACAGGAGTAGGCATAACAAGAAATTAAGATCATTATGATTATTTGGTCCGGAAGGGGGATATGGATACTTTTTGTATTTGCATTTACAACAATAGGGATAGTTTTGTTTAGACCTTACTATTTTATAATAGGGCTATATCCCGTCATTATCGGACTACTTGTAACCGCTCTTTTTTCTTGGTTCGCGGGCAATTCATGGAATAGTAAGAAGGAAGAAATCAACGAAGGGACTGGACAAATAAAATACCAAAAGAAACATTCGCTATTTTGGATTCCAATGCAATATTGGGGAATTATACTTCCTATTATTGCAGTAATCATCTTAGCACATAGGTCAATATGGAAAGCTGTATTCTTGACCCTATTTATTTTATTATTTCTGGTATTATTCAGACTTATTTTTCCAGAAAAGGACGATCATATGCAACAAAATATCGACCATAAGAGATACTATTAAATCTTGTTCCACCTAAACGAGATGACCTATCTAGTTACAAAAGATAAAAAAGAAAAGGTTGCAATGAGGAAATATAACGCTTTCTGTAAAGAGATATTTCCCGTTATGAATTGAAAGAGCAGTAAGAAGACCATTAAAACAGAACAACAATACCAATATGATTAAAGTCAGAACAGAGTAACTATTACCATAAGTTTCTTTATTGTGTTCTGTTTTTTTTATAAATTACAATTCAAAGTGGAGAGAGAACCTAGATCTAAATGATAAATACCTTTTGACTATTTTACCTACACACTCTTTTTCAGCTACTAGGTCTCTCTTTTTTTTATTTTTATGATATTAATAAAGTCACCAAGCAAGATAAGGTTATTTCGTTTTAACCGTAATCTTCTTGTTTTTCTTCATCAACTCTTTAATTTGCTGTTTACTATATTCTCCAGTCAAACCAAGAAGTAAAAGAGAGTTATCTCCCTGAATAACCATCACCACCTCTTCTATCGTATTTCGACTTTTCATATTACACCAACACTCAATATTACTCCCATCGTCATGAATGGACATCATCTTCTTGTAGCTAAAATCTTTTCTTATTTTATCCCATAAAGGAAAGAGTTTCTTCTTTTGAGTAGATGTAGTTAGGAAATAGATATCATCCGTATTCTTCATTAAACTCTCCACATTAATCTCACAATCCAAACTAGTATTACCTAACCAAGAGGCAGAGATAGTGAAACGTTGAACATCCTCTAATCCACTGGTTTGTGCGTATAGAACAGGCACACCACCTTTAGCCCATGTAAGCATAGGCAGACATACAAAAAGAAGGGTTAAGAATTTTATTTTCATTTTCTTCATAGCAATATAGATTTATAATTTAATCTCAAATTTGTTTACACCTCTAACAGAAATCTGACGTGTTACGGTTTTAAGTTGTTTCATGGTAAGATCACACTTAAGTTTAAGAATAAGAAGATCCCCTTCCCCATCTACTAACATCAAGAAGTCAGATACTTTCTTTCCTTTTTTCTTGACATAGAATATCAGATGGGATTGATCTTCATCGTACATATCCATCATCAATTGGTATCTATCACTTTTAGACAATGAAATCACCTTAGGGACTAACTCTCGATTCTTAGTTGTCACCATTAGCATCGACTCAATATTATTGAACAGATCTTGTTCTTCCGAGATATCTTCTTGATCGGAACAATCTCTGATCAAATCAAACATAAAAGGAGTAAATTCAATAGTAGTATATCCTCGTTTACCTGAAAGGTCAGAAAGATATTCTGCTACACTATCTTGTCCCCATGAGATCATCGATGTAAATAAACAAAACGTAAATATTATTCTTTTTATCATGGTTTTATACTATTTAATACGACTTGACACCTGTTTATCTTTTCTAGTTTATTTACCTCCTCTTCCATTCGATATAAAGAGGGAGCCATCATTTTAAAAGAGTTCTTCATTTTTGTTTTTGCAATAATGGGATCTGTAATCGGCACTCCATTATAGTAACCATATACCACCTTTTGATTCGGGAAATATTCTCTATAACCTTTCTCTGCAACAAAAATCAATAACAATAAAGAAGCTGCAATACTACACTTTTGCCAGAAATGAAGTTTTAGTCTTCTTTTCTTTCGATCTGTATTTATCACTTCTACATCCCCTTTAGGCAAGGTTTCACGCCATTGGTGCATTCCTTTAAAGAGAATACTATCCGCCATCAACTCTACAGGTAGAGGGTCTGTATGATGGAAATAATAGATCAACTCATCCATTTCATTGGTGGTCGCACTCCCATCATAATATTTCTGTAAAAGCTCATTTATCTTAGGAGGTACCATATGCACATATTTTTAACAGTTGTTCTCTAATCTTCTTCCTTGCTCTAGAAAGATTCACTCTTACGGCAGTTGCTTCCAATGCCATAATTTTCTCAATTTCTTCACTATCCATCTGTTCCACGTCTGTTAAATAGATAACATTTCGTTGCTTTTCAGGAAGGTTCTGCATTAAATGCTTGATCACGATAGACATGTCTCTATTTTCGATATGCTGCATGAGATCTTGAATTTCCGCATCCATATCTACCTCCAAAGGGAGATAATTCGCATTCTTACTCTTTATAAGATCTAGGCATCTATTTCGAACCATACGAAAAAGGAATGCCTCCTTATTCTTCACATTAAGAAAGATCTCCTCTTTTGTCAGCAGTTTGAGTTGCACATCTTGAACAACATCTTCTGCATAAGAGATATCTTTAATAAATGTGTTAGCAAAAAGAATTAACCTCTGCCTCAACACTGGAGATAATATGTTTTTTTCAGATCTCATACACTTGCATGACGACAAAAGAATAGAAATGTAACATCTAAAATTACTTTTTTTATTCAAAGGGACACAAAAACAACAATAAACAACTAACTATCAAGACATAACACAAGACTATTTTTTCTTTATTATTCTCCAATAACGCATAGGATCAAAAGATAAAAGGTCTATACCGATAGGATATAAACAAAAAAAGAGGACTCAAAGAGCCCCCTTTATATAAACAAAAACTAAAACAAGATAAAAAATCTACAAAATTTAGTAACCTGGATTCTGCGTTAACAAGTTATTTTCTGATCTCTCTCTTTGAGGGATAGGCAACAACTCATGCTTATTATTAACAAAATTCTTACCTGCAATATAACCGATTTGGTTTCCTATAGAATTACTGCTAGGATATTTTGTATTCATTGATTCATACGTATCTTTTAACTTTTGACCTAACTCATTCCAACGTACAAGGTCAAATTTACGCCATCCCTCAAAACATAATTCTAGTTTACGTTCTTGACGTATTGCCTCTTGGAATTCATTAAAATTCAATGTTTCAGGAAGGTCCACAACACCAGCTCTTTTTCTTACCTTATTAATGGCTTCAAAAGCATCATGAAGGGTCACTCCATTAGGAAGTTCATCTCTAACCTCATTTACGGCCTCAGCAAACATTAGTAATACATCTGAATAACGAAGCATACACCAGTTTACACTAGTATTATTAGGATCTTTAGCATCTTCAGCAATCCAATCTCTTCGCCATTTACCTGGATAAAAAGGTTTTCCTTTTCCTATCGTTTGCTTCTCACCAGCTGCATCAATAGTAAAATTAGCTACTGAAACTTCTTTTCTTTGATCTAATCCTTCAAACTCTTCACGGAAATCAGGAATCACTTGGACATAAGCATTTGCACGACCATATTTCCCAGCTTTCACTAAAGGACTGTTCCATGTTCCAACAAATCCTGAATCTTCTTTTCCATTGGATGCATTAAAGAATGCAATCTCGAAGATATTCTCTTTTGAATCTTGCTTAAATTCTGCAAGATTCTTAAATAGCTGTTGGTAATCATCATATAGGTCATAATGACCTCTTGTAATCATCTCTTTAGCCTCTATAGCCGCTTGCTTCAAATACTCCTTATATTTAGGAGAACGTTTCATCTGTCCATCAGAAGCCAAGTAGTAACTTCCTCTATAAAGAAGTGCACGAACAATATAACCACGGATGGCTCCTTGACTTACACGATCGTTTTGATAATTCGTTGATTCTCCTAATAATGTTTTGGCCTCATAAAGATCCTTTAGAATCTGCTCGTATACTAAATCCCTATCCGTTCTAGCGATACGGTAATCATCCGATGAAACTGTTGCAGTAACTTTAAGAGGCACATCTCCCCAAAGTCTAACCAAATCAAAATAGATAAAAGCTCTTAAGAATTTTGCTTCCGCTTCCAACTGTCTAAGACGTGTTTTGGTTTCTTCGTCTCCCTCATTATATTCTTTCATCGTTGTGACCCCTTCAATAGCCACATTGGCATACTCAACGCCTCTATAAAGGAGTCCCCATGTTTTCTCTATATATGAGGTGGTTGGAGTCACACCATAATGTGCAATAAGACGGTTGTCACTAGTCATCTTAGCTCCCTTCATAAAAGAGATATCCGTATCCAAAGGATAGTTCATTGAGAGCAAATGAGAATAGGTATAAGTATTGCTAAAGACATCATAAATACCTTTAACAGACATCTCAGCTTGATCTGTATTCTTAAAGAATTTATCCTTAATATAGTATGAATCTGGTTCAATATCTAAGATGGATTCACAAGAAGAGAACATTCCTGCTCCAAACAAGCTAAGAGCTAGCAGTATATTTTTTGTTTTCATAACGAATGCTGATTTAATATCCTATTGGATTTATAACGAAAGATTTAATCCCACAATAAACGAACGACTACGAGGATAAGCTCCCCAATCAACACCAGGAGTAAGACCTGTTCTATTACGAGTACTTACCTCTGGGTCAAATCCAGAATAGTTTGTAAAAGTGTATAGATTATTAACCGAACCATATATGCGGAAACGATTTAAACCTATTTTCTTAATCAATTTCTTAGAGAAGGTATATCCTAATGTGATATTATTGATTCTTAAGAAAGAAGCATCCTCCACAGCAAAAGAGCTAAAGTGAGGAACCATATTTCCGTCCCATGCAGGCATAGTTGCATCCTGATTCATCTGTTTTAAGACTGCTGGGTCAGTGATTTTAATTCCACCACCATCAATATCAGTCCAACGTCCACTAAGTTCAGCTAATGCATTGTTATTTCTTTGGAAACCTTGATTATAGTAAATTCTATTTGCATTGTATACGTCGTTACCAATAGCAAAATTCACAAAAATACTAAGGTCAAAATTCTTATAACTAAAAGTGTTGGTCATTCCACCAAATAGGTCAGGATTTGCATTACCCACCACTTTTCTATCATGGTTGTCCACTATCCCATCAGGAACACCATCAGGACCAGAGATATCTTGATATCTTACTACACCTGGTTGAGCTTGCACATTAGGTTCAGAAGCAATTCCATCTTTTAATGTATATTGTTGGGTTGCCTCGTCATAATTAAAGTCATCCACTCTATAGAAACCATCATACACATAACCATACATCTGTCCTAGTGATTCACCAACACGGATCATATAGTCATTTTCATTCATTTTACTACTCCACCCTGCAGCTTGTTCGAAATATTGTTGACCGTTAGCTAATTTGCGTACTTTATTTTTATTAAAAGAAAGGTTGAAATTCGTTGTCCACTTAAACTTACGTTTTTGGATATTTACGGTGTTGATAGTAAAATCTAAACCTCTATTTTCCGTTTCACCAACATTCACCATCTGGTTTGAATAACCAGTAGTCAATGGAACACGTTTATTAAGCAATAGATCTTTGGTAACCCCTTGATAATAATCTACAGTGAAATTCAATTTTTGATCAAAGAAACCAAGATCAAGACCAATATTAGAAGAATAGGTTGTTTCCCACTTTAACTTTGTATTTGGAATATTAGCAGGAATAATCACCACTTCTCTCTGGTTACCAAAACCATAACTTGCACTAATCATTTTTGTTTTCGATAGATCAATACCAATACGGTCGTTACCAGAGGTACCATGACTTAATCTAAGCTTCATATTCGAAAGAGAAGGAATTCCTTTCATAAAGCTCTCTTCACTAATCCTCCATGCAAAAGATCCAGACGGGAAAAATCCCCATAAGTTTTCTGATCCAAATTTAGATGATCCATCCGCACGATAAGTCATAGAGAATAGATACTTCTCTTTAATGTTATAATTAAGACGTGTAAAATATGACAATAAGGCTGTTTCGCTCATGCCTGATCTTAAAGGAAGTGCTTCCCCTAATCCCATATTAGCCAATCCCATATCGTCGTTAGGAAAATTAGAGGCCTCTGCTTTTAAATAACGAGAAGATGAATGTACTTGCTCGTGACCCAAAAGGAAATTAACCTTGTGATCACTAAAAATATTCTTCACATAATTAAGTGTAGTTGAATAGGACCATCTACTTGGTGTCTCAAATTGAGTATAACCAAAAGCAGCCCCTCTACGTTTAGCAGTCACAGAACGTTCACCATCGAAAGAATCATTGATACGTGTACTACGATTAATACCACCAGAAACAGTAGCTGTTAGATCTTTGGTGATTTTTGCTCTGATGTTTGCATTGATAGAAAGAATTTCTCTACTCTTTTCTCTGGTCTCAGCATATGCTGAAGTCAAAGGATTCTGCATTACATTTCCATCCTCATCAACAAAAATAGGATCTTCATCCTGAGTAACAAGGTCATAATCATTCCCGTTTTTTCCAATTGTAGGTCTATAACGAGCAATATGGGTCATCTTATTGAAATATGATGATTGATCAGAAGTACCCATACCATAAGTTTTCTGGCTTACATAACCTGTTGTTACCGTTGCATCAAGGTAATCATTGATCTTTTGATCTAACTTAAGACGGAAAGAGTGACGTTGGAAACCACTGTTAACCATAATTCCCTCATTGTCATCATATCCGTAAGACACATTATATTTGGTATTTGAATTACCGCCATTAATCGTAATCTTATGTTTTTGAGTTAAAGCATTACCCCCAAACATTTCTTCTTGCCAATCGACACCTGGACGTCCTTCATATAAGGAACGAAGTTCATCATACTCACCATAAATATTAGTAAAGCTTTCTAATTTTTCATCATATTGGTTTTCATATTGAAGCAAAACAAACTCATAAGGATTCATTAGATCCATCTTTTTAGAGATCTGTTTGATTCCCATAAAAGTGTCATAATTGATTCTTGTCTTTCCTTTTACTCCAGCCTTAGTGGTTACAAGAATAACCCCATTGGCACCACGAGAACCATAGATTGCAGCAGATGAAGCATCTTTAAGAACATCAATAGTTTCAATATCAGAAGGATCAATAAAATTAATTCCATCTTCAGAAGGGAAACCATCAACGATATATAAAGGCTCATTACTTTGAGTGATAGAACTACCACCACGCACTTTAATGCTTATTTGTGCATCAGGAGATCCTTCACTAGTGGTGATCTGTACACCAGAAACTTTACCAGCAAGAGCAGTAGCTACACTTGTCGTTGGCAAATTCTCAATATCCTTAGTAGAAACCGAGCTAATAGAACCAGTTAACGATTTCTTTTTTTGTGAGCCATAACCGATGGCAACGACTTCATCCAAATCCGTTGTCATGGTCTTCATAACAATATTTAGATGTTTAGAATCCCCTATCTTTTTTTCTTTTTTCTCAAATCCAATAAAAGAAAAGATCAATGTCTTTTTTTGAGGATCTTGTACTTTTAAAGAGAAGTTACCATCCATTAGGGTTATCGTACCCGTTGTAGTACCCTTGACATAAACTGTGACACCTGGTAGGGCTTCACCATTTGTGTCTTTCACAATCCCTGTAATCACTTTTGATTGAGCAAATGAGCCCAATGAAAAAGCCATCAATAGAGTTAATAATAATATATTTTTCATACTTAGATATTCTATACTATCTCTTTTATATCCCATATTTTAAAGCAAGCATAGGATATAAAAGAGATAAAGGAGGTTTAATTTATATTGATATCAATTACATGGTGCATTTCTGCTTTCTTACCATCTTTACCATATCTTGTTACAAGAGAATATTTACCTGAAATAAACTTCCCTGACTTAACCTTTACTGTACCATCCCATGGACCTTTTCCAATAGCCCCACTTGAACTTGGTGGTACACCAATCCAATCACGGAACTTATTTGTATCTAATTTTCCACTGCGAGTTAAACCAGCAGCATCACATATTGCTTTTACTTCAGGAGTAAAATTGGCTGCTCCTCCTTTAATTAGCACATCAGTATATTGTACACCCTCAACCATTCCTGTGAAGTAGAAACCTCTTACTTCATGAGTTCCACCATCAGGACCAAAAGCCATTGAAGGTACAGCCGCTTCAAAATCATCTGTAGAGGCACCAGTCAACTCTTTTGGAGTATATACCACTTGCCAAACAATTACTTTAAAATTGGTAGTGAGTTTGAAGCCGTCTTTATTTGCAGTAACAACAATATCATATTCTCCTCCAACTACATCGACACCATCTTTACGAGAGATAACTCCTGTTGTTTCATTAATCTCAAAGATATCGTCTCTATCAATAGAGAATTTCACTCCAATACCATCTGTAATGGTTGGTTGACTACTAGAGAAAGAACCTGTTCCAGTAGTAATTTGATTAGTTTCATATTGGAAATTGCTAGGAGGGGTTTCAATAGTTAGACTTAAAGTTGTTTCCAACTCACCTCCACTATTTCCTGCAATAATAACAATATTATAATCTTGTATAGCTAAAGTATTGTTTGCTTCAATCTTAACAACACCAGTATTCTCATCAAGAACAATTCCTGCAGGTAGATTCTCTTTTGCTCTAAAAGTTACTCCTGCACCATCAACAACAGGGACAATATCCTTAGCACATCCTTGTACAGCAGTTGTTTGAGGATAATTAAAAGTGGTTGGGGCTACAGCACCAGCTACAATATGAATTGTAAATGCATTCTCAAATTCAACGACACCATCAGGATAAGTCACTAAAACTTTAAGTTGGTAATCACCTTCAGGAATATTATTTCCATCAGCTAATGAAATAACTCCATTTTTGTCTATTGCAAAACGAGTATCCTCTAAAGCATAGGTAATATTATCTCCATTCACGATTGAAGGAGTTACAGAATTAAATGCTTTACCTTCAATCACAGTAACTTCATTAATCGCATAAACAAGTGATTTCGGTTTAGGTAGTACCACCTTAACTTGAACAGTCGCTTCAACACTACCTAATGAATTAGATGCTTCAACAACAAAACTATATTCTCCGACGTCTAAACTATTAGGATCTTCAACAGTAACCTCTCCAGTAGTTTGATTTAGCGAAACCCCCTCTATAGAGTTTCCCTTAATACTATACTGTAGATTATTACCTGTAATCACAGGCAGAATAGATTTACCTTGTCCTTTCTCTACAATGATCTGATCGTAAGAAAAAGCAGAAGGTGCAATAATCTCCTTTTCAATAGCAAAAGCTATTCCTGATGGGAAAACAATCTCTCCATCTGCATGAGTCACTTTAATATTTAAAGTATAACTTCCTACTTTTGTACTGTTAACAGCATCAAGAGTCACTTCTCCAGTTTTATCATTAATTACGAAGCCATGCTTTTCTCCTTCAATAGTAAAAGTAATCTCTTTAAGATCCCCTTTTATTTCTGGAGCTCCACTAGTAAAGTTTTTACCTAAAAAGGCTGTTTTCTTATTGTAAATAACCCCAGTATCTACGGCTTTTAATTTAAAAGCACCCTTAATAATATTTGAATTCTTAGCACTACTCACTTTAATATCCACCACATAATTTCCTGGTGCTAGATACGTTTCAGAAGCAATAGATAGAACCCCAGACTTTTGATCTAATTTAAATTTACTAGAAGGAACAACTTGATCATCTAAAGTAACTTCCTTTATCACATAACTTGTGATGAAGGTATTAGACGTTGGTTCTTGAGAAGTAAATGCTTCAGCCAAATAAGTGGTACCATCACTAGTAATAGTTCTTATAACACCATTGGCAGTTACATCTTTGGTGGATAAATCATAATTCATTTCTGGCAAGATTCCATGATCTCTCAGAGCTATTTTCTCTTCACAGCTACTAAAGAATATCGCTGCAAAAAGAACTCCCATTAAGAGGCATCTTTTTTTGATGAAGTTAGTTTTCATATAAACAGTTTGTTAGTTATCTATAATTTTAAGGCCTACAGAATCGTTGTTTAATAGCAATTTCATTTTTACAATTAATTCTATCAATCAACTACTTCAAAAGTATATTATATGACCTTCAACATCATTCAGATATCAATAAACAATAGCAAAATATGTTGAATTCTTGGATAGATATGTTGAAAACGACAACAAAATCACACAACAACCACTATCGTATCATACTGAATTACTGAACAATACAAAAAGACATAGCATTTCCAATAACGATAAAAGAATAAATAGAACAATATATTAATTTATGAAAAATGAATTAAATTTATCCACAAAAAATAACCCATATTTCTTGTTAACCACAAACAAAATAAACAAGTAACATATAAGAATGAGAAACATAAAGAATCTACTACTCCTTTTCCTATTCTTGCATTTTAAAACAAATTATGCACAACCACCCAAATATCTATTCCAGCATATAGAAGTTGAAGAGGGACTTACAGATAACTCTATTACAACATTTCATAGAGATTGTAATGGTGTAATGTGGGTAGGCACTCGAAATGGACTAAATAGATTAATCGGAACTCAAATAGAGCAGCTTAAACACACATCAGATAGCTCTTCATTAGGCTGTAATTATGTAAGAAGAATATACGAAGATCAAGAAAAAAATATTTGGGTATTAACCGCATTAGGTGTTTCAAAATATATATCACAAGAAAACCAATTTATTAACTATGAAATACCAACCATAACACGTCCTAAATATGTTGCAGGAATGTGTGAAGATCAACATAATGATTTATGGATCTTTAGATACAATGGAGATATTTTACGCAAAAAACATAAGCACAATCATTTTAAGAAAGTTCCAATAAAAAATAAGAAGCTACAATTTAATCACATAAAATACACCCTACAATTAGGTCAGAATATTATAATCTGTTCGGAATATGGTATTTTCATTCTTGACCTATCGACTAAAAAAATCATTAATGACTGTCCCATTTTAAACAAATATAATATTAACTCTATAATTAAAAGTAGTAACGAGGAGAACTATTGGATAGCAACAGAAAATCATGGTGTAATAAAGACCGATAGTCAATTTAACCTTATTGATTCAATAACAACCATATTACCCAACAAGAGAGTCCGAACAATTGGGATAGACAACAATAAGAAGCTATGGATAGGTACAACCAAAGGGTTGGTAATCTATAACACGATTAACAAACAATATCATAGAATTGAAGAAAATAATATTAATCCATATGCATTATCACAAAATTCAATTCATTCCATATTGATAGACTCTAAATTAAACCAAGTTTGGATAGGAACATTATTTGGCGGGATAAGTTTATACAAAAAAAACAAAATTCCATTCTACACAATAAACCCTTGGATTTCATTTCATGGAATAAAAACCAAAGGCAGGATAGTCAACACTATTGCAAAAGATTCCCAACAGAGATTATGGATAGGAACAGCTGATGCTGGAATAAACATATGGGATAGAAAGAAAAATACCATAAGAGCTATTAAGAAGTCCAAAGGTTTGAGTTCCAACCATATCAAAACCATTAAAATAGTCAATGATTCGATAGCCTTGATAGGCACACATTCTAAAGGTTTAAACATATACAACTACAAAAGCCAAAAGATCACTTCTCTTAAATCATCGGAGAATAATCAACTTAAAGATGATCATATCTATGACATACTTTTAGACCACAAACATAGAATCTGGATTGGAACATGGAACGGCCTTTTTCAATTTAATTTAGAGCAGAAGAAGTTCACGCCTTATCATTATGACTGTCAAGGAAAGGAACTCTCATCTAAACAGATTTCATGTCTATATCAAGATGTACAAAGATTAATATGGATTGGTACTTATAGAGGTTTAAACTTATACGACCCACAAAAGCAACAATTCTACCATTTTACAACAGAAAAAGAGAATGGCCATCTCTCAAACAACAATATCACGACAATACACCAAGATCAAACCAAACATATTTGGGTTGGAACTCATGCTGGTATTAATTTATATGAGCCATCCATTAAATCATTTATTATACCTGAAGAACTAAAGAAATATAAGACATCTACAATATATTCCATCAAATCAGACCAAGACAACAACCTATGGTTCTCATCAACAGAAGGAATTATATTCTACAATACGACCTCCAAAGAACTAATTCAATACAATAAAAAAGATGGCGTTTTAAATAGTCTATTTCGTAAGAACTGTGTTATAGAGACAAAAGATAAAGAGCTTATTTTTGGAGGGAATAATGGTCTAACCTTATTTCATCCATCGTTTAGTAAATGCAACAACAAATCGATATCCAACCCCATATTTATACTCAAAGTGGTAGGATTCAATAAAGATAAGTCAGATTCTATCATCTACCACAATCCTAGCCAACAGTCCACACTAAAGTTTAGCGCAGATTACAATAATATTAAAATATATTACGACAATATAGATTCTCAACAGAAATACAAGACAAAATTTCAATACCAATTAGAAGGAAGCGATAAGAGATGGTCCTCCCCTTCTACTACCAGAGTCTGTTATTTTAAGAATTTAGATTCCTATCACTACGTCTTTAAAATCAAAAATACCGAAACAATATCCTCTCTTCGTACCATAAAATTTATAATTAACAAAGACCACTCTTTCATCAAAGGTTATTTAATATTGATGTTTATTCTAATATTAACCACGTGCATCATTTTTAAGAGCAAACATAGCATCACAAAATATTTCAAACGCTACAAACAGAGATTTAAGAAGAAAGAGACACTTAATGTAAAGAAGATCAACCAACAGGTACAGGCACTAGAGTTCTGTGTCGATACCTTAGGTAGAAAATGTAAAAGATATCAAACCATAAAAGAGGATCATCAACAACTAAAACAACAAGTCACTCAATTAAGATCAACTTTAGATTCTATCAAAGGACAAAAACAGGAAGAATCAACGACAAAAAACGACATCGAATATAATCCAAACAAGCATACCAACTTAACAATATTACTTGTTTGTGACAACACCACATTAAGAGCCTGTTATTCACAAAATCTAAGAGAGTATTTCAACATAAAAGAATGTAGCACAATGCAAGTCGTAGAATCCATTTTATTGAAAAATAAAATTGAAGCAATAGTATTCTATCCTGTACATACCATACACTCTGATAATATTAATTTCTGTAAACAGATTAAACAAAATATCAAATTATTTCCGATCCCATTACTCTACATAAATAATGTAAAAGATGAACAACTAGAGGTGGAACTTCTAAAAAAAGGAGTAGATGATATTGTTTCAATCCCATTTACAAGTGCACTGTTACATGAAAAAATACTAAACCATTCTAGGAGAAACAGCAGATTAACGGACATTTTCACAAGTGCAAACACAACTAAAAATAAAAATACCCCTATTACCAAAGAACATATATTCTTAAAACATATCACGAAAATTGTGGAAAGCAACTACCATAAAAACGACTTTACAGTAGATAAATTTGCTCTCTTAACGAAGATGAGTCGATCTAACTTACATATCAAGATTAAGAATATTACAGGAAGTACAACCAGTAATTTCATCATGAAATATCGTATGCAAAAAGCGGTAGAATTAATACAAAAAGAGCAGCTGACCATTGTTGAGATTAGTGAAAAAGTTGGATTTAATAATGCCAATTATTTCTCTAAAAACTTCAAGAAAGAATTTGGGATCGCTCCATCAGAATACCTTACAACCAAAAACAGGTATTCCAATTAGACCTTAACGATCGCATCTCAAAAAAAATTCAAATATCATAAATACAGTCATCTAAAATATGTATTTTACCAAAACTAATTACTAAAAATTACAATAGGATGAAAAAAGAAATAATATCAACATCAAATGCACCTAAAGCAATTGGACCATATTCTCAAGCAACCAAATTTGGTAATATCATATATACCTCAGGTCAGCTTCCAATCGATCCTAAAACAGGTAAAATCTCAGATGATATAAAAGAACAAACAAAACAAATCATGCTAAATGCAGAAGCCATCTTAAAAGAAGCTGGTTCAGACTTATCCAAGGTCATTAAAACATCTGTTTTTTTAAAAGATCTAAAGGATTTCGCTGCAATGAATGAAGTATACGGAGAATTCTTTTCTCATGAAGCACCCGCAAGAAGTACCGTTGGTGCTACAGATTTAGCTCTTGGTGCTCTAGTAGAGATAGAGTTTATTGCGCATATCTAACACAATATATTAAGAGAGAATGTTACAGAATACGTTCTCTCTTAAGCACAACAATTGAATGTCAAAAATAAAAGCACAACAACCTCACCGAAATAAGGATTAAATCTTTCCCCAATAGAAAAAAATCAATCACTCTAAATATTACACCAAAACACCTTTTTTTTCTTCACACTCCACAAAATTTAAAATCCAAATTACCCCTACTAATAAACTATAGATTATAGCAAAATGCTATATCAAAAAAACAAGAGCACAAAAAAGTTTTTTTAACATTAAACATTATCTTATCACCCTGTGATATAGAAGATAACTACAAAGCATTTACTTAAGACACACTTTAGGGCACAGATAAACATAAACAGATCTACTATGTACTAGACTTAGACACATCTTCTAATAAAAAAGCACCCATTCCATAGGCTTTATCTTTAAATAAATCATGACAAACCAAATAATATCAATATTGGGACAATTTTATATTCAATACGTTATCCTACATTACATAATTATATTATATTTGTATTAAGATAAAGATAGAACAGATTCAACTAGAACAATAAAAAGAGATAAATGGGAAGCGTATTTTTTAGAAAATCTATACATGTATTAACGTTACTTTTAATTATTGGCATAACGTCATGTACAAATTCGAAAAAGGAGACCATTGGAGTTATTCCATTACCCACCAATATAGAAGTAACTGGAGGGACATTCAATTTACCTGAGAAAGTTACTATTCATAGTAATTCTGCCTTATTGCGTAATGTAGAGAAATACATGCAAAACATGTGGGAATTTGAGCATGGTAGTTCAATAGAACGTTCTAAAGACAATGCTACGGTTAACTTGGTTCTATCAAGAAATATAAGAGGATTAAAAAACGATGGGTACCAATTAAGTATTTCTGCAAATGGAATCTATATTAGAGCCAAAACAAAAAAAGGTATCTTCTATGGGATTCAAACATTCAGACAACTGGTAACAAAACAAGAAGACTCAACCCTATCTTTGAAGATGGTGGAAATTACAGATATTCCAAGATTCGCCTATCGAGGATTTGACCTAGATCTATGTCGACATTTCTATTCAAAGGAAGAAGTAATGAATTTTATTGATGTAATGGCTTCATTAAAAATGAATAAGTTAAGCATAGAGCTAACTGATGACACTGGATGGAGAATTGAAATCAAAAAATATCCAAAGCTAACAGAAATAGGTGCATGGAGAAAATCTATTGGTTATAAAGAGAATGAAAAACTAGGTATCAATACATCTGAGAACAAAAGATACGGCGGATTCTATACGCAAGAAGATATCAGACAAATTGTACGCTATGCAAAAGAAAGATATATTGATATCATTCCTCAATTTGATATAACCAATCACATTGGTGCAGCAGCGAGAGTATTTCCTCAATTGGTATGTGACCCCAATGACATTAGAGAAGATATGACCGATGAAAGTGAGTATACAATTGGTTGTCTTAGTAAAGAAGAGAATCTTCAGTTTTGGAAAGATGTAATTGACGAAGTAGCACAATTATTCCCTTACGAATACATTCATATTGGTTCTGGTTGTATTAATTACGGAGACGATCGTAAACTATGTGACTCGTGTAAAGAATTAATGAACAAACATGACCATAAAACACATATTGAACTTGAGGCATTGTATCTAAAAAAATTAGAGACACATATTCAATCCTTGAACAAGAAAGTTATTGCATGGAATAATGCATGGCAATTTTCAACTAATCCTGAGAGTGCTTCTATGATTTGGAGAAGAGAAGCAACAGTAGAGATGAATATGTTGAAAAAACACAAACTAATATGGATGCCTAAAGACTTTTATTGTTTTGGTAATGCCCAATCGGTTAATGATGTAACAAAAGAAGATGATATTGAAAATATAACTACATTAAAAAATGCATTCGACTTTATGCCATCTTTTGAGCACTTCGAAAGAAGACAAAATGATCTTTTCTGGGGGTTATCTGGATGTCTATGGAATCAAAATGCGCCAAACTTTGATATTGCTTGTTACAGAATATTTCCACGTACACTTGTTGTTGCGGAAAGAGCATGGGGAGGATTTAAAAATGGGGACTGGGACGACTTCTATCTTCGTACCAAGAAATTCAACACCATTTTAGATCAATACCATATTAAACATGGTCAACCATCTTACTTCCCGATATTTCATGTAGCGAAGAATCCTATTGATAACTCTACTATTGTTAAACTAACCAATGAGACGAATTCAAAGATATTCTTTACATTGGATGGAACAACTCCAACAACAGAATCAAAACAGTATCATAGACCTATAAAAATTACAGGAAAAACAACCCTTAAAGTGATTGGTCTAAGAGACAACAATACGACAACCCCAGTGGTTACAAAAATATTCTATCCACACAAAGCGATTTTAGCTGACGTAAAGTATAAATACCCATTTGTATCTACGGCTGGTGATAATAAAAACTCTATTGTAGATGGTGTTATAGACGATTATCAAAACTTTGTTCGCAATGACGTAAGTTTTGTTATCGATTTAAAGAAAGAACAACCTCTTTATAAGATCGCAACAAAATGGGTTGAAAAACAATCTGAATCAATATTCTTACCAGTATCAGTAAGATATTATATTTCATCGGATAACATTAACTACAGATTGGTATATCAAGAGGACTACAATGAACCTAAAAAAGATATTGATAGAGAAGCACCAGTAATAACATGTTTTATTAGAGGATTAAAAGCCCGTTATATTAAAGTAGTAGGCATTAACCGAGGAATTAACCCTGAGTGGCACCAAAATCCAGATAAATTCTCTAGAGTTAGTATTGGAGAAGTTGTTGTCGAGTAAAAAGAGAACACACATTAATAGAAAAAGGAAGGGAACAAATTGTGAAATTTGTTCCCTTCCTTTTTCTATTAATGTGCAGAAAGAGTGCACCCTTACAGCATATATTTGTAATATCAAAAATAAACAAACAACCATTTATCTTTTCGTTAACCACAAAAACACAAATTATGAATCAGGCTGTTGTATATACTCTACTATGTTCAAATATACTTTTCTTTTGTATCTGTTGGCATCTCGCAAACCGAGTACACAAACTAGAGGAAGAAAAAAATAACACCCCAGAACCAGAACCAATTAATGCCCTAGTATCTTTTTCAGAAGAGCTTCATAAAAGCAACCACCTATACATTGAATTAGTGGAGAAATACAACCCACACAAATATGACAATGAAGAGCAAAAGAAAAAAGCACAAGATTTATTTAATGAATTAACCCTTCATCAATTCAATTACAATCAACTGAAATCAATTGAAAAGAAAATAGATGGATCGCTAAAATAGGTTATAAACCAACAAGAGTGATTGAATAAACTTGCTTTGTTGAAGAAGTAACCTTGTAGCGGTCATCCAACCTCTCTCCTACAATCCAAACAATATCCTTTTGGTTACATAGTATCCAACATGACTCTTTTTGTTTGCTTGTCCATTTTCTATCAATAAAATAGTCAGATAACTTTTTAAATCCTTTCATCCCAAGAGGTTTAAAACGATCTCCTTTTTCCCAACGTCGAAGTATCAACTGTTCATCTACAACATCAACATCCAATAAGACCCTTTCTTTTGTTCTAGGGATAACACTATCGGCATTCCAATTCATTTTCTCTATCTTCATCTTAATCGGTGATGCAATAAAATCATCATTTAAATCTACCGAATAAGAATGTTTATCCAATACTTCATGACCTGTTTCCAAAACAAGAAAATCTCTTTCACATCTCAATCTATGGTTGTTGGCATAAAACTCTTTGCCTGAAATAGAACCTTCCATCGAAGACAATACCTTATGTATCTGACGAGGGTGAAATCCATATGGATAGAGCAACTCATATAATAATTGTTCAGGAGAGACAAAAGAAAGCAAAGGTTCTTTCATGATACGGACCTCCCCTTGCACTTCAGACAAAACATTCTTTTTAGCCATCTCTATAGCCCAATCATACACTTTCTCTACTTGTTGCAGATAGTCTATAGATTGCTGCATATTATTTCTAGCCTGAGAATTAATTCGATCAATATTTGGTAGCACCTTATGTCTTACAATATTACGAAGGTATGCGTCTGAATCATTAGAACTATCATGACGGAAAGGGATTTTGTGATCTTTTGCATAAGCAACCACCTCTGCTCTACTAATGGTTAGCAAAGGACGGACGACATTCAAGTTTTTTGCTTTTATCCCAGTCAATCCACGTATTCCTGTTCCTCGTGCCCAATTAAGTACAAATGTTTCCAAAGAATCGTCACGATGATGAGCAACAGCAATCTGCGGATATCCATGCTTTTCGGCCAGTTCATTAAACCATTGATAACGCAGCTCTCTAGCAGCCATCTCTATAGAAAGATTATTTTGCTGGGCATACAACTCTGTATCAAAATATTGACAATATAAAGGAATAGACAAGGACTCCGCATAAGCTTTGACCATTTCTGTGTCTTTATCAGACTCTTCTCCTCTTAGTTTAAAATTGCAATGGGCAATAGCAATAGGCAAACCACGACGATAAAACATATCCATCATGACCATTGAATCAACGCCACCGCTTACAGCTAAAAGGGTTTTACAATCTGAGTCCATCTCATTTTGTACAAACTTCTCAAAATCCTGGTTAATCATATACTCTTTTTTACAAAAAAGACATCTCCCAGAGAATGGAAGATGTCTTTTATATTATTGAAAAAACGATTATTAGATATTCACAATAATACGTCCTCTTCCTTTTTTACGTGTCATTGCTTTCGAAGCATCCACCACATCTTCTAATTTGATCTCACTACAAATTTCATCTAGGTTATCTAGTTTCCATTCATTTGCTAGCAAGTTCCACACTTGAAGACGCTTCTCCATCGGTGTATTCTGTGAATCCACACCAAGAAGTGAAATACCATTCAAAATAAAAGGATAAACGGTTGTTGCTAAATCTCCTGAAACAACGTTTCCACATGAAGTAACATTACCACCATATCCACAAGACTTCAATGCTGTAGCCAAAACATTACCACCAACAGTATCTAATGCACCAAACCACATCGGGCGAAGTAGACTACGACCAGATTTATCATCAATCACAGAGCTATCAACATGTCGAACTACATCTAGTTTAGATATAAACTCTTTACTATCCGAAATGTTCGAAGTACCAGCAATAACATCAAATCCTAATTTCGTTAGAAGCATTACGGCAATAGAACCTACACCACCAGCAGCTCCTGTAACCAATACGGGACCCATATCCGCTGTCTGTCCTGCTTCAAGAAGTCTCAACACCGAAAGGGCAGCAGTAAAACCAGCTGTTCCCAAAGCCATAGCTTCCTTAGCATCCATTGTTTCAGGCATAGGCACCACCCAGTCACCAGGAACACAGATAAACTCAGCTAATGCTCCATCATGGTTCATTCCTAAATCAAATGAAGTCACAATCACTTTATCTCCAACCTTAAAACGATCGTCACTAGAATCCTCAACAACTCCAGCTCCATCGATACCAGGCGTATGTGGATAATGACGTGTCACCCCACGATTTCCCTTCATTGAAAGCGCATCTTTATAGTTAAGGGAAGAGTATTGAATACGTACAAGCACATCTCCCGCAGGAAGTTCATGCACTTTTCTGTTCACTATCTCAGTGCGAAATTCCCCTTTCTCTTCAAACACCCTCAATGCTTTAAATACCACACCACAAGGACAATTTACTTGATGCTTATGATCTTTATGTGCCTTAGGTTCTACTTTTTTGGAAGGATTTAGATTAGGTGTTGCCTTACTCATTTGATTTGCCATACTGTTATTCTATTACTTTTTCAGGTTTTTAGTTTTATCGATAATACGTAAGATAAGCTCACATGCTTTTTCCATTGATTGGATAGGAATATACTCGAATTTACCATGGAAATTATGACCTCCACCAAAAATATTTGGACAAGGAAGACCCATAAAAGACAAACGAGCACCATCCGTACCACCTCTAATAGGTTTCTTAATAGGAGTAATACCAATTTCAAGCATCGCTTCTTCTGCCATATCTACAATATACTTTACAGGCTCCACCTTTTCACGCATATTATAGTAAGAATCTTTGATCTCAACAGTGGCACTACCATCACCAAATTCAGCATTTATCTTACGAACAAGATGACCAATTTCTTTCTTTAGAACTTCAAATTTATGTCTATCGTGATCACGGATAATATAATTAAGCGTAGTTAATTCAACCGATCCTTCCATACCAATAAGGTGATAGAATCCTTCATAACCCGTAGTATGTTCAGGAGTAGCACAACGTGGGATCATTGAAATGAACTGGTTGGCCATACGCATAGAGTTGATCATTTTATGGTATGCATAACCAGGGTGTACAGAAATACCATGAAATTGAATCTTTGCAGAAGCAGCATTAAAGTTTTCATACTCTAATTCCCCAATCTGACCTCCATCAATAGTATAAGCAAATTCAGCACCAAATTTCTTCACATCAAAATAGTCTGCACCAGCACCAATCTCTTCATCAGGAGTGAAACCTACCATCACTTTACCGTGCTTGATCTCTGGATGACTTACCAAATATTCCATTGCAGTGACAATCTCAGAAAGACCAGCTTTATCATCAGCACCAAGTAAAGTAGTACCATCTGTAACAATGATATCTTGACCTTGATAATTTTTCAATTCAGGAGAATGTTCTGTACTCAACACAATATTTTGTTCTGCGTTAAGAACAATATCCTTACCATCGTAATTCTCAACAATACGAGGATTAACATTTTTACCGCTAAAATCTGGACTGGTATCCATGTGAGCAATAAAACCAATAGTTGGAATATCCTCATCTGTATTTGCAGGCAAACAAGCCATCAAATATCCATTATCATCTAAAGAAACCTCTTGCAAACCAATACGAACCAACTCATCTCTAAGCAACTGAGCAAATTCATACTGTCCAGGGGTACTAGGAGTTAGACCTGTATTTGGGTCTGATTCGGTGTCTATTGCGACATATCTAAGAAAACGTTCTAAAACACTACTCTTCATAGCAATATATTATGGGAATGTTATTGAAGTAATAAATATTATTTTGGTTTAGATCAAAAAATCGCCTATCATTAATAATCCAAACCATGTATGGTGTAAAAATAACCAAAAACGTTTGGAGCACCATCAACTATCTAAATAAAAAAACAGATATTTATGATATATAGAGCAAAAAAATGCACTATTTGTCATTTTATCGTTCTTTATCGAACAAAAACATCTAAAAAATTGGCAAAGTGATGCACTAAAATATTTTTTACTATTCTATCATGGAATTACTATCACTTCGCTTTTTCTCAACACTTAAATCATACTCTAAATATCGACTCAACAACCCCTAAATTATCGATAAGTCTTCGATTGAAATATTATGTACCATAATATAAATAAGTTGTCTACTTTCTATTCTTTACTCCATGTATAACCCCATGCCCTCTCTCGGCAAAAAAACACACAGAATTAAAACAGGTTTCAAAGGTACTTCCTCCATGGTTTGTCCATGGTTGCTCCATGGTTCCTCCATCGAAAACCCCCAAATCGATGGACAAACCATGGACGAACCATGGACAAACCATGGACAAACCCAGTATCAAACCTATCGAAAAACAATATCAAGAAAATGGAGACACGACCTCAAAGAATGTGTTAACTACTATTTTTAACGCGATTATTAGAGCTCGAGTCTTAAGAAATAGAAGAAATCGCCATTCTAAAGTATGGATGACATGGAAATACGAATCGATCAGGAAAAGATTCATTCCAAACCAACAACCAAGTAACAGAATAATAGGCTAGTTATAAGAAATAAAACAGCCCATAGGAGAGACTCCTATGGGCTGTTTTGTATGATGTTTATTCTCACTAAAAATTATCTTTTTTAGCGGGATTAAGAATATATCTGATTAGTATGCTAATGCAAATAAAACTCTTTTCTTAGATGGCTTACCTGAGTAGATACAAACCCCATCTTCCTCTGGTGAATCAAAAGGAATACAACGAATCGTAGCTTTTGTTTCCTCTTTAATTTTCAATTCTGTTTCTGTTGTTCCATCCCAGTGAGCAAGAACAAATCCACCTTTGTTTTTCAAGACATCTTTAAACTCATCGTAAGTTTCAACTTTGGTTGTTTTCTCTGTACGGAAATCTAAAGCTTTCTGGAAAATATTTGATTGGATCTCTTCTAATAACTCAGCGATGTATGCAGAAATACCATCGATAGATTTTGACTCTTTAGATAAAGTATCACGACGAGCTACTTCGATCGTTCCATTCTCAAGATCTCTAGCACCAATAGCCAAACGAACTGGAACACCTTTTAACTCATACTCTGCGAATTTCCATCCTGGACGTTGGTTGTCTCTATCGTCAAATTTAACGCGTACTCCTAAAGCACGTAATTCGTTTACGATAACATCCACCTTTTCACGAATAGCATTCAGTTGATCTTCTCCTTTATAGATAGGCACAATCACTACTTGGTGTGGAGCTAATCTTGGAGGAAGAACCAAACCTTTGTCATCAGAGTGAGCCATAATTAAAGCCCCCATAAGACGAGTAGAAACTCCCCATGAAGTAGCCCAAACCAATTCATCTTTTCCCTCCTTATTCGTAAATTTCACATCAAATGCTTTTGCGAAATTCTGTCCTAAAAAGTGAGAAGTACCTGACTGAAGAGCTTTACCATCTTGCATCAATGCCTCGATAGTGAAAGTCTCTAATGCACCAGCAAAACGCTCTTGATCTGACTTTGCTCCCATGATTACTGGAAGTGCCATATAATCTTGAGCAAAAGTTGAATATACATTGATCATTTTTTCAGTCTCAGCCAAAGCTTCCGCTTTCGTAGCATGAGCTGTATGACCTTCTTGCCACAAGAACTCAGCTGTTCTTAAGAACATACGCGTACGCATCTCCCAACGAACAACGTTAGCCCATTGGTTACAAAGAATTGGAAGATCACGATAAGACTGAATCCAATTTTTGTATGTATTCCATATGATAGTTTCTGAAGTTGGTCGAACGATCAACTCCTCCTCTAATTTAGCATCTGGGTCTACGACTACGCCGTTACCATTTTCATCATTTTTCAGACGATAATGTGTCACTACCGCACACTCCTTGGCAAAGCCGTCAACATGGTCTGCCTCTTTACTGAAGAAAGATTTGGGGATAAAAAGCGGGAAATAGGCATTTACGTGTCCTGTTTCTTTAAACATTCTATCCAATTCGGCTTGCATTTTTTCCCAAATTGCATAGCCATAAGGTTTAATCACCATACATCCTCTAACTGCAGAACTTTCCGCAAGATCTGCTTTTACAACTAAGTCGTTGTACCATTGAGAATAATTTTCTTTCTTTGATGTTAATACTTTTGCCATTATATTAAATTTGGTACGGTTATTGTACTCTTTTAGTTACAATTAAGAGAGTACAAAGAAAAGAAAAAGAAAAGAAAAATATAGCGAATATCTAAACTTTTTGAGGAGGACCAACTATGAAACTTGAAATACGGATACTGTTGTTTCTTTTAGTGGTTAGCTTGGGGGCCTGTGCTCCAACGCAATACACAACAAAGAACTATCAAGACGATCTATACTACATTCCCTCTGTTGAGCCGATAAATAACACCACACGATCGACACAACAGCAGAACAACGAACTTATACAAGAGTCTAATAATCAAAACGCTCAGATATCACCGATACCAACACCCAAAGTATCGGATGCCGACATTTATGACACGAGCGATCAAATTGATTACAAGAACTATTCATGGGTTGCAAGCGACACGATAGATAATGGAGCTGGATCACCAATAATTCAGAATTTTTATTTCCCAGAGAGTAACAATTGGGATTACATGAATAGGAACTCCTACTCTAATTTTAGCGTCTCCTTTGGTTGGGGCTACGACTACTATTGGGGCGTAAATCCTTATAGATACCATCCGTACCACTACTATCATAGTGGATATTATGATCCAATGGGTTTCTACTATTCTGGCTACTACCCTTATGGCTATAACAGCTTATTTTATTATTCTGGGTATCCTAATTATTACCACCCATACTATCATTATCACCCAGCTATTATAGTTGGAGGAGGAGGATCGTCTTACCACTCTCAAGAAATAATTAGAGGGGGACGAATGAGATCAAGTGGCTATCAAAGTAGAAGTACAAGTCGTCCTTTAAACTCAAATGTCATTAGTGGAACAAGAAGCTATGGCCGTCAATCTGGAATAGACAGATCTAGAAGATCAACCACAACATACAGACCTACAGGAACTCAAACAGGAAGGGCTGCAAACAGCTATAGATCTTCTTCATCCAATAGTTATCCGAAATATAAATCACAATCAAGGTCGTCGTCTCAACAATATTATCGTCCTAGAAGTAATAAGGTTTCGGGATATAGATCTAACTATAATTCTAATGTAAATAGAAACTCTTATAATCAAAATAGAAGTACTCCTACAAACACACGTAAGACGAATTATCAAAGGACTCCGACCAGAAGCAATAGTTATCCGACCTACAATAAATCGAATAACAACCCTAATAGGAACAGCAATTACAATCCAAATAGGAGCTCGTCACCTACTAGAAGTTCCACTCCTACAAGGAGATCTTCTTCTGGTTCGGGAAGAGGAAGACAGCGATAATCAAACTAAATTATCTCCGTCTAATCAAGAAATAACATCTAAGATATTCGTTTGTATAGAATCTATTAAATTCAAATACTATGAGAAGAAAGTATATATATATATGCATAATGCTGTTGGGTAGTGTATCATCAGCATTTGCTCAATCGATAGATCAAATTGTAACACTAAGCACCGAGCAGTATGGAACTACAGCAAGAAGTGCCGCAATGGGAGGTGCCTTTGGCGCACTTGGTGGGGATATCTCATCGATAAATATCAATCCGGCTGGTATTGGGGTTTTTCAATCCAATGAGTTCTCTTTTTCTTTAGGTATGTTTAACAATATTGATGCAGAGACTAAATATGGAGGAGAAAATCGTAATGCCAATAAAAACTATATTAATATCAGCAATTGGGGATTTGTAAGTGCTATCCCTGTAGAAAGAGGCAACTCCAGTCTAATCAATCTAAATTGGGGAATCTCTTTCAATAGAAATGCAGATTTTAAAGGAGTTTCTACGGCTAGTTTAAGAAACAGTAAAAGTTCGAGAACGGATGCTTATGCTGCACAAGCCACAACACATAACATCTTACTAGATAGTCTTCGTTTTGGTGATGAAGGCTATAATCCATACTATAACCCGAACAATCCACTTAATAGTAACTTAGCCTTCCAAGGATATTTGATCCAACAAAAAACGGACAACGGAGGTAATATTATTGATGGTCAATGGAGCTCAATATTACCTCAAAATGCAACAGTAGATCAATTAATATCTAAAAATACAACTGGAAGTATCAACAACTATACATTCAGTTTTGGTGGAAATGTAAATCACAAACTCTATTTTGGTGCTTCTCTAGATATTAAAGACCTTCATTATGAGGAACAAAAAACTTATAGCGAGCAAGGGTCGGATAATTTAAAAAGATTTACCCACACTGAAGTATTAAACCAAAATGGTACAGGTTTTGGGATTAATCTAGGTCTTATTTATCGACCAACAAACGATATACGCATTGGGGCAGCTTTTCATAGCCCGACCTACTACACCATCAAAGAAGACTACTATGGAGTGATGGACTCTAGGGTGATTTATGAAAATAAAGAAGAAAATGTTAATGAGAAATCGCCAATGTTTAGAGGTGAATACAAACTCAATACCCCTCTTAGAATTAACACAAGTGTGGCCTTTATTATCAAGAGACATATCATTGCCAGTATGGATTACGAATATCTAAATTATGGTAATGCCACCTTCTCAACAAAAAACGATGTTGATAATTATGATTTTACTGAGACCAACAATGATATACAACAAATTTACAAAGGAGTACATAACTTACGTTTTGGATTAGAATATCGCTTAAGAGAGAACTACTATTTTCGTGGTGGATATCAACTACTAGGCAACCCTTACGAACAATATATAGAGGGCTACAATACGCCTAACAGTGATGGACAGATAGCGAGTAAAAACAAACATTATATTATCTCTGCAGGTGTAGGCTATAGAACCCAGAAGTTCTTTGTAGATGCAGCCTTTACCCATGATTACTCAACAGAGAATTATTACCAATATGCCGAAGGAGTCGATAATTATTATACAGAATCACCACAAACAGAAACGATATGGACAAAGAATCGTTTTCTTGTCACGGTAGGTTTCCGTTTCTAAAAATAGACAAAGAGGGTAATTCATTTTATCCTCTTTTTTATTTCTTCATCTATGGGAATGGATACGAGCGATTCACTTCATCTCATAAAAATTGAATAATCTACATTAAGATCATAATAGTTCGGATATTGTTTTTTTAGCTCAAGGGGATAAAAAGAATAAAAAAAAAATATTTTTTTCACTTTTCACTTACTCCTGCTTAGCAATTTGAATTTCAAAAACATACAAAAGAATTCCATTCAATGGGACCGATCAAAGAATAACTTTTATTGAAAAAAGTTTCTGTTTTTGTTTTGTACTAAAAAAAAAGCTCCTATATTTGCATCGCAATTCTGAGGCGGATGTGGCGTAATTGGTAGCCGCGCTAGACTTAGGATCTAGTGCCGAGAGGCGTGGGGGTTCGAGTCCCTTCATCCGCACTTATCCTTAGAATTGTTCTTGGTTTTGTCTTTTATATCAAAACACGCGGACGTGGCGTAATTGGTAGCCGCGCTAGACTTAGGATCTAGTGCCGAGAGGCGTGGGGGTTCGAGTCCCTTCGTCCGCACAAAGCCAGCATATATTTTGTATGTTGGCTTTTTTTGTGCCATATATTTATCTTCGATTATTCTTAAGTAGTAAGTAAATTAGATCCACCCCCTACAACTATTTCGTTAAAGTATAGATCTTCAAAATCAATCCTTCTCTCCACCTCTTGTCTATTAATAGGATCAGGGATCAGTCCATATATAGGATCAGTCCATATATTAGTGGGGCTATGCATATATCTGGATCAGGAAAGATCAAATCAAAAAGAACGAAAAGGATCATATCCATTTTTAGAAAGTTTAATACAAAAATTAGTACAATAGTCTAATCTTTTCGTCTAAAATCATTGTTAGTAATGGTAGATATGATTGACAAAATTAAGAGGAACTATGAAATTAATCGAAAAAATTATTTTAATATTTACAGTCTGCATCATTCCAACAGTCTCTATGTCCCAAACAACTGATTTGGTGGTAAAAAAACGTGGTGATAAAAAAATTAACAGTACAATATCTATTACAACAAAGAATGGCGAGGGGATGCCTAAAGAGAGCCAATTTCAAAAGAGTAAATACATATACTTTAAACTCACTCCTGAGAAAGGAAAACTGATGTTTAAATTCAATAAAAAAGATATTGATTCACTTAAAATTTATTTAAATATCATACAAGACAAGAAATACTTTTGGCCGACAGAAGTAACACCAATAATAAAAAGATTGCCTAAAAAAGAACTACAGGGAGTACTGATATCATACGACAAAACAAAACTAGAGATAACACAACCATTTATCTTCTCCTATTTTGACGAAAAAAGTAATGAGATTCAAATTGAGGAGACATTATGGAAAGACTATGACAAATACTTATTGTTTTATGAAAAAGGGAAAAGAGAACTTAAGGAAGATCTGTACAAAGCACTAAAAAGTTTATCCGTTTTTACATATAATAAACCGGAGTCAATGAAGTTTACATTCTCTAAAGAGGCCCAAAATCTCTATTCTAAGACCATTAATGACATTGTAGGCAGATACGATAAAGAGACGCTTAAAATTGAAAAAACACCATCTAAAAAGAGATATAACTCTAGAAATAGGGAACGCTCTGCAATCCTCTATGAAGAATGGAAGCAAGATGTTCCTCAATTAGCACCTATTCTTGATGAAGACGACTCACTACATGCCGAAATCATAAAACAGATTTCTGATATTGACAAAAGATTTGTTCGCCTTGCTAATGGCTACATATTACAAATATTCTACAACAATGATTACAATGAATATAAATTTGAACTTTTCATCAATACGATATCTAAATTACTAATCACAAATACACCTAAAGGATATACAACAGAATTAGAACCGATTAATATTGATCTACTAGAGTTTTTAGACGAAGAAAATTCAGACTTGGAGAAATACAATTTTAAAGAAGACTTCATCAAACTAGTGAATCTTATCAACAACAATATTTCTCATGAGAGATTCATTCTTGATCAAGATATTGTTGAAAGATTACAAGAACTAAAATATCATGAAAGATACCCAAATTATGAAATTATTGATGCTTTCAATGCTTTAGCTAGAAACGACCTCTATAGTTTCAATCGCAAAATAAAACAAGTCGCAGATGTTGCCACCACACTAGAATTAATTACTAACGTTTCAGAATGGTTGGCATCCCTATACTATACAAACAAAAAAGTGGACAACCAAATCATACAACTAATTAACCAAGGGAAAGAACAGTTAGAAAGAAACAACGTTATCAGAGCAGGTGACACTTTTGAGATGGCATATAGACTTAATAAAAGAATGCCGATCACACAATACTATATTGGTCTTTCTTATTATCTACAAGGTCAAGAATATACCGGTATACGTTTCTTTGATAACGCTTTAAAAATTAATCCCAATTTAATGATTCCTTTTATCAAAAAGATTGACTTCTACACAAAAGAAGAACAGTGGGAAGAAGCATCTAAAGTCGTAAAGGAAGCAATTAAAGAACACCCCAGTAATTGGTATCTACTATTTAAAAGAGCTAACATTCTTACTAAAATGAACCAATTTAATGATGCAAAAGATATAATTACAGAAAAATTAATAACGATAAGACCACAACAAATTGAACAATATTTTCTTATGGGAGATATCTTTCTTAAACAAGACTCCTTATCAAGAGCACATGAATGGTATAATAGGGCTGGAGATATCGATCCAACACATTTACTTTATGAAGAAAAGATGAAAGAGTGGAAAGAATCACACAAAGATGAAATCACAAAAGAGAATATAGCTCCCGTCGAATAAGATCTATACCAAACTCCTTTTGAGGGATATAATCATTAGTAAGATTACTTATGTTTCGTAATAAGGATCTCTAAATAACAAGTATCATAAACATTATATACGAATATCATAAGAATATTAAAGGATTATATCTATATTATTGCAGTTAAATAAAAATTTACGCTATGTTTAGTAAAGAAACCTATATATCTCGTCGTGAGAGATTACACAGTATGATGCCAGAAAAGGGAATAATATTGATTCCAGGAAATATGGAAGCATCATATAACTACCCTCACAACACGTATCATTTCCGTCAAGATAGTACTTTTGCTTACCTTTTTGGGTTAGATCTACCTGATATGTTTGGAATATTAGATCTTGACGAAGGAAAAGATTATATCTTTGGAAACGACGTAGATATCGAGGATATTATATGGATGGGACCACAAATTCCACTTAAAGAGAAAGCGTTACAATTTGGTGTAACCAATACCGCTCCTATAAAATCTCTATATACAAAAGTGAAAGATGCTGTAGAAAAAGGCAGAAAGATTCATATTCTACCTAACTACAGAGGTAAAACTGAATTATTCTTAGGAGAGCTAATGGGTATTCATCCTGCTAAATTGGTAGACTACATCTCTCCTGCCCTACGTACTTCTTTAATTAAGCTTAGAGAGAAAAAAGAAGCTTGTGAAATTATCGAAATAGAGAAAGCATGTGCAATTGGATATGATATGCACACTACTGCAATGCGTCTTGCTCAACCAGGAAATGCAGAGCAATATATTGCTGGTGTCATTGAAGGAATCTCTTTAAGTAAAGGGAAAGGCGTAAGCTTCCCATGTATTCTTTCTCAACATGGGGAAACACTACACAACCATGACCACTCTGGTATATTAGAAACAGGAAAACTAATGCTTGTAGATGCAGGAGCCGAAGCAAATAGCTATTACGCTTCTGATTTCACAAGAACAATTCCTGTAGGAGGTCGTTTTACACAAAAACAAAAAGATATATATAATATTGTTCTTGCGGCAAATGAAAAAGCAAAATCAATGTTTGCTCCTGGTGTTACCAACCTTGATTGCCATATGGCTGCAGCAAGAGTTATTGCTGAAGGTCTTAAAGAGGTAGGTGTCATGAAAGGTAATATCGATGAGGCAGTTGCTAAAGGTGCACACGCGATGTTCTTCCCTCATGGATTAGGTCACATGATGGGATTAGATGTTCATGATATGGAAGGATATGGTCAAGTATTTGTTGGATATGACGATGTTACTCGTCCTATTAACCAATTTGGAACTGAAAATCTTCGTTTAGGTAAAAAACTAGAAGAAGGATTTGTCATTACCAATGAGCCAGGTGTTTATTTTATTCCTGCACTAATTGAAAAATGGAAAAAAGAAAAGATTAATAACGAATTTATCAATTTTGATCTTCTTGAAAAAGAATATCTTGATTTCGGTGGAATACGACTAGAAGATGATCTTTTGATTACATCTAACGGTAGTAGAATTCTTGGAGAGAGAATTCCTATTACAGTTGAAGAGGTAGAAAATGAAGTTCAGAAAGGAGCTTAATAAATCCCTTAATTAAACAAAAAAGCTATAGAAATAATTCTATAGCTTTTTTTGTTTATATCTAGCTTTATAAGATCACAATGACTGTAAGCCACATCCTATAGTGTTGCATTTATGATTTGATTACGAATTACTACGCTAGAAGCTCTGCTATCTTATCTGCACATCTCTCGCCATCCATCGCTGAAGAAACAATTCCTCCAGCATAACCAGCACCTTCTCCACAAGGATAAAAGTTTTTCACATCGACATGCTGCAATGAATCTGCATCTCTTGGAATACGTACAGGGGAAGACGTTCGTGATTCAACACCAATAATCTTTGCATCATTAGTTAAAAATCCATTGGCTCTTTTACCCATCATTTGGAAACCTTTTTGCAAACGAGAAGATATATGTTTAGGTAACCACTGGTCTATTCTAGACAATGTCAAACCTGGTCTATAAGACGAGGCAGTAACACTCTTCGATGGACGACCTTTTACAAAATCCAACATACGTTGAGATGGAGCATTTTGTGTTTTATTTGCTTCCTCAAAACATCTTTTCTCTAATGCTTCTTGATAACGAAGCCCTACCAATGGATCATCCTCACTTCCAATATCTTCAGGACGAATCTCTACAACCAATCCTGCATTAGCAAAATGTCCACCACGACTTGATGGAGACATTCCATTCACAACTAATTCATCTGGTGCTGTTGCAGCAGGAACCACGACTCCTCCTGGACACATACAGAAAGAATATACCCCTCTACCATCCACTTGCTCAACAAAAGCATAGGATGCTGCTGGTAGATACTCTCCTCGTTCTCTTCCATGATATTGAATACGATCAATCACATCTTGTGGATGCTCTAGACGTACCCCCATAGCAAAGGCTTTCGATTCAAGTTTAATATGATTATCCAATAAGGTATAATAAATCTCACGCGCGGAGTGACCCGTAGCAAGAATAACAGCGGGTGCCGTTAAAGAAGTACCATCCTCAAGAACAACTCCCTTCATCTCATCTTTCTCAAGAATAAAATCAACAACTTTAACACCAAAACGTACTTCTCCACCAGCATCTAAAATAGATTGGCGCATATTTTTAACGACTTTAGGAAGTACATTGGTACCAATATGAGGGTGTGCTTCAATAAGAATTTCATCCTGAGCTCCATGAAAATTAAAGATCTCTAAGATTCTTCGAACATCTCCTCGTTTTTTTGATCTCGTAAATAGTTTTCCATCCGAGAAAGTACCTGCTCCACCTTCACCAAAACCATAGTTCGAATCTGGATCGACAATATGTTGATTATGAATTGCAGAAATATCTTTTTTTCGATCATATACTGTCTTTCCTCGTTCTAATACAATAGGCTTAAGCCCATGTTCAATTAGACGTAAAGCAGCAAACATTCCTGCAGGACCTGCACCTACAACAATCACCTCTTGTTCATTGGAAACATTCTTATAATTAAAGAATGGCTTCTTTGGAGGTTGCTCTTTATTGTCTATATCTACAAGTAAACTCAAATTCATCTTTATATTTGGTTTACGAGCATCAATAGAAGAACGACGAATGATAATATCGCAAATTCTCTCTTTGTCTATATTGAGTTTCTTTGCTACTATCGGTTTCAGATAAGCAACATCAGAAGCCTGTTTTGGAGTAGCTGTAATATTTAATTCTTTTCTCATTTTTTTATTTCAAACATCTTATTCAAAATAGAATATCAAAGAGATAACCTGTGGACGAAGAGTCTTTAATGGATACATATACTGTGGATCAAATTTATCTTCTGTAGAAGGCTTCGGAACCTCAGAAAGAACATTATTGAATCCATAACTATATCTCAATTCTGCAGAGAATTTAAAGAATTGCAAAAAGGAATCAAAACCGATCCCAATATCCGCATAATAACTAAGGTTATTCATCTTTATTAAATCTTCCTCATCATCACGTGTCTCTAGATCTATTCTACAAGTACCGCCGGCAATAATATATGGACGGAAGTTAACAGCCCTTTGGGCTTTAAATTTAAACAGTAAAGGCAGATCAATATAGGTTGATTTCGCAACATACGAATAAGGTTCTTTTTCTTCTTTCTTTGGAACGGCTGTTTCTCCTCCAGCAGAGGGGACAACACCAGGAGTAGAGGTACTCAACCCTTTATCATAAAATGGATAAGATATCACCCTTTCGCCAAAAGACATTCCAGGAAGGAAGCGCATATCCAACCAAGGATAAAGACGCAAAGAAGTAATTATTCCAACCGTAAAACCAGGTTTTAGTGAGGCCACTTCTGCTGCAACAAAACTATTTGGATCATACAACATCTCTGGGTCACCAGGTTCACGCAAACGATAATTAGGATTTAAAGCAGGAGTATCATAATATGAGAAACCAAAATCCATAAAATTTGTTCCTAAGAAGAACCCAAAGTGTATTTTCTTTTTATCGTATGTAGTTAAATTAGCCACCTCTTTCCATTGTGCGCAAACATCAAAAGAAAAAAGTAAGCCCAATAATATTGTTAGGAATATTCCTTTCATAATTTTTGTCCATCATTTACAATCACATTTCGACTCAAAAGTCTTATTAGTAAAACTAGGAAAGAGAAATATTATTGTAACAGAAGTAGCGAATAAAGCTTATTTAACCGCAAAATAGATGGTTGCTATACCAAATGTAAGTCGGTACTCTTTAACACTATCAAAACCTACATTTTTCAATATGGAGATAAATTCATCACCATCAGGAAATGCCGATACAGATTCGGGTAGATAGGTATAAGCTCTTTGATCTTTTGATATCAAACGTCCCCATATTGGTAAGACATAATATGAATAGAATCGATATAATTGCTTTATCGGAAATTTTTTAGGTTTACTAAATTCCAAGATACAAGCAACGCCACCTTTTCGTAGCACTCTATGGAATTCTGAAAGACCTTTTTCTAAATGTTCAAAATTACGGACACCAAAACCTACAGTAATTGCATCCATACTCTCTGAATCAAAACGCATCTCTTCTGAATCTCCTACTTCAAAAGAGATGGTTTTATCTAAATGTAGATCTGCTATTTTACCAGAAGCGATCTTCATCATTCCTTCAGAAATGTCCATCCCTATAATTTTTTCTGGAGAAAGCTTCATTGCCTCTAAAGCAAAATCACCAGTTCCAGTAGCCACATCTAATATAACAGATGGGTTCAATGGTTTTAATAATTTTATTGCTTTTTTTCTCCATAACTTATCAATTCCAAAAGAGAGCCAATGATTCAAGAAATCATATTTAGGCGCAATAGAATTGAACATCTCAGCTACTTGCTGTTTTTTACCTAACTTCGAGTCATTATAAGGATTTACCACTGAAAACGTTATTTATTTTAATTCTACATCAGAATAATCCTTGTCGATATAGCCATACGATTGATCATCTAAACGTATTTCTCCTTTTGTTACATGCCCCAATGTATAGAATGGTTGATTATGTGAAGTCATATAATCAATAAAAGCATCATCTTTATCTGGCGCAACACTTACAACAACACGTCCCAAATATTCACCAAAAAGGAATGCTTCTGGGGATACGGACATATCGGTTGTGATATCAAAACCATAACCACTATCATACCCAGCACGTAATAAAGAGAAGAAAAGGCCTCCACGATGTAATGGATTGGCAGAAGCAATTAATCTACCCCTTACCAGCCCTTCAAGGACTTCCTTTAATTTTATCTCCACATCTAAATCAAAACGCATCAAAGAATTCCATTTCTCAGTTAAGATATATTTCTGAAATAAGGATCCTTGGATGTCTTCAATTGATTTACCCAACAAATATATATTATTTCCTTTAGTTTTAAACCTAGAAGTAATAAAGTCCTCCTGCGAAGAGAGAAGACCTAAACCATGAACTACCAAAGTAGGCATTTGATCTATTGTAGCAGGATCACAAGTAAAGAGTATCTTTTGATGGCTCATAGGCACATCAAATTTTCTTGAGATGCGCTTACACCCTTCTTTAATGGCATCTACAATTTCCATATGTAGAGGACTCGAAATATTCACATTAGTGATCACAATATCATACGCTGAAAATCGAGCTCCAAAGCAGTAGATTTTACGTATCAATTGAGCCAATGCTAATTCCGTTGAAGCTTGAGGGGAGATACGAAGAAGACGTTCCATCACAATCGTAGCAGAAACCATGATCTCACTACTATTAGCAATTTTTATCATTCCCGCATCGACTTCATCTGAATGCTCAAAGAGTTTATTGGAAGAAATCTCATCACTCTCCACACGAAAATAATTCACAGGAGACAACTGTGGTAGGGCAAGCATCGACTCAATGACATCTTTAACAAGGAGTCTATTATCGTTTACAATGTTCTGATCCTTCGACATATGTTCTACATTTTGAGATTAATAGATATTAGGAGGTTACACCAAAGTTATAATTCTTATTGAATTATTCATATTTATTAATAACAAAAAAAACAGATAAAAGTGCTTTTATTTCAAAACCTTAAGCACTCCCTGTTTTGGAACAATCGAATCCATATTTGAGCTTTTAAACTGATCATTATATTGATGATAATAAGCTTTACTCTTAGCCAAAAGACGTCGAATTTTAGCTTCATCCATTTTCGCTTTTGAAGAACGCATTGAATCCAGATGTAAAATTGAATCCTGTCCAATATAACTAAATGGCAACACTTCAAAACTATATCCATCCCCTTGTACATATCTATGCACATAAGTAGTTTGATATGAAACAGAATCTAGAACACACCCATT
This sequence comes from Prolixibacteraceae bacterium, assembly GCA_025210775.1. GTDB lineage: Bacteria > Bacteroidota > Bacteroidia > Bacteroidales > Prolixibacteraceae > Halosquirtibacter. Next base: position 23,005 of record JAOARB010000014.1, on the reverse strand, counting down.
TTCATCTTTTTTTAATTCTACATGTGCAATCAAACCGATATCCTTAGGAGCTTCCCTTTGGTTAGAGACAAAATTACCTAAAGAATAAACACACAATCGTTTATTTTGCTTATCCCATTCAATGGGCTGCACAACATGAGGATGGGAACCTATAACAATAGATATTCCATTACGATAGAGAAACTCCTTTAGTCTTCGTTGGGCAATAGAAGGAGACAGATGATACTCATACCCCCAATGCAACATCACGATGATTTGATCGGGATTCTTGGCTCTTAAACACGCAATATCTTCTTTAATAAGAGTAGTATCGATATAATTGACTTGAGTAGGCGCCTTCACCTTGATCCCATTTGTTCCGTAAGTATAATTCAGTAAACCTACCCGTATATTGTTCTTTTCAATTATAAGCCCATTCTTAGCCTCTCTTGCCACGCTATCTTTATAAGCACCCATATAAGGCAATCGACGCTTCTCAAGAGCCTCTATCGTGCTTTTAACACCTCTCGAACCTCTATCTAGAACATGATTATTAGCCAAAGCAAAAATATCAACTCCTGCCGCAACACAAGCATCCAGCAACGATACAGGAGAAGAAAAGGTAGGATAACCAGAATAAGGCTTCACCCCCAACGTAACTTCTAAATTACCAACAGTAAAATCGGCATCACTTAAAGAACGATTTACATATTTGAAACAGTGAGAATATGGATTCTTAGTAGAATCAACAGACTCCCTGTATTGGGCATCTTTTATTTGGGCTCCATGTCCCATTATGTCCCCAATAAATGTCAACGAAAGGCGATTCTGTCCAATAAGCATGGAAGGACAAGAAAGAACCACAACAAGAAGTAATAATCGTAAGTAAGACATATCTTTTATCTATTTATGTAAATATAAGACAAAAAAAAAGCCCCACAATTTCTTGTGAAGCTTTTTGCGGTCTGGACGGGACTCGAACCCGCGACCCCATGCGTGACAGGCATGTATTCTAACCAACTGAACTACCAAACCAGTATGTAAAGAGTAGAACCCAATCGCGGTCTGGACGGGACTCGAACCCGCGACCCCATGCGTGACAGGCATGTATTCTAACCAACTGAACTACCAAACCATTCTATAATGGTTCTATCTCTTTACAATATTTTTAAGAACTTTAATCTTGGCGGTCTGGACGGGACTCGAACCCGCGACCCCATGCGTGACAGGCATGTATTCTAACCAACTGAACTACCAAACCAAGAACGTTTGCTTTTCTAGAGTGCGTCTCTCTCGAAAGGCGTTGCAAATATAGATCATGTTTCGTTTTTTACAAATTTTGCAAGCACTTTTTTTCAAAGTATTTTTCGAAAGAGCACTCTAGAAAAGGACTTTCACGCCATTAATCGTCTTGCTTTTCATACGAAAAGAAAGAGAAATGAACACTCCCATATTTCCTTAACTCCTTGAAATTAGGATGAGTGGAATAATCGGTTTTCTTTCCATGTTCAACGATTAAAAGACCATCTTCTTTCAACAAAGAAGAGGAAAAAATTTTTTCAGGAATTTCATTAATTTTTTCCAAATCGTATGGAGGATCAGCAAAAATTAAATCATAACTACGACGAGAAGATTCAATAAATCGAAAAACATCGCCTCTAACAGCACTTGCAATCCTTGAAATTTTTAATTCTTCGATACATTCTCGGATAAAAGAGAAGTGTTTGCTATCCTTTTCGACTATTGTTATGTCTCTACAACCATGCGATGCCATCTCATAAGAGATAGCTCCAGTACCTCCAAAAAGGTCCAAAAAGGTAATTTCTTCGAAATCCACTCTATTACGAAGGATATTAAATAAACTCTCACGAGCAAAATCCGTTGTTGGTCTTGCCTTAAATTTCTTTCCAGGGTTTAATTGTTTCCCTCTAAATTGTCCACCTATAATTCGCATCTAAAAACACTTAAAAATGGCATCCGCACATAATCTGGAGAATCATCCAAATAATTCATCCCATCAAAACGAATCCCACCATTAAAAAATCTAATATTATTACACTGTCTTTGTAAGAACAGCACTCCTTCTTCTTTAGGATTGGCGTCCCCCATTATCAAAACATCTACCTTCTCCACCTTTAAAGACAAGGAATCTATTGCACTAATGATATAATAAGGAATATCCATTGTCCCATTTATCACGAACCTATTTACGAACTTCAACTCTTGATGATCATCAAAAATCATCACATCCATAGAAGAACGTCGTTTTGACACCAACACAATAGGTTCACTCTGCAAGGGAAGATATCTCTTCATTTGATACATCACCGTTTGGCTATGCACCAAATGCACCTGTTCAAAATAGTGTTTAAGTACATCAACAATAGATATCGGGATCACAAACAAACTACCCCAACGGGAACCATAAGGCTGACTCCAGACACAATAGTCCATCTGTTCATTAAAATCGGGGAAATGTAGACGACAATACGAAGATACGTCATCTGGATTAAAAAGATCTACAGGAAGAGTTATTACCCTATCTAAATCAAAAACAATGGTCGTTCGCTTAAATTCTTCGTTTAAAAAGGGCAAAGTCTGAATCCATCGTTCCAATTCCACACTCAACAATGGCAATGGGGTTGCCACCACCATCTCCTCTCCATAAGCTATAATAGAGGGAACCTCTTTCGTACCATCTATGATAGAAAAAGAAAATCCATCCAAGCGAACTTGGATGGATCTTTCATATTTATAAAATTCTTCCGTAGAAACCTCTGTATCTATATACACATTTGATTCCATATCAGAAATTTATCTTTTTATTATGCAAAGCATACTATTCCCAGTTACCTGCATTGTTATTCGCTTCAGTCAACGAACCTACTTTTAGTCCAGGGAATTTATTGTTAACACGAGCAGCCTCATTATCATTGATAATAAATTGACCATACTCTTCTTTCAATGATCTTAAGTACTGGTTATTGTGACATTTTGCCTCAAAAACTTGTACCTGAACACCAGAACCGGTAGTAACAACGCCTGCACCTAATTGGAAACGCTCATTGTTAGTATAAGGAATAACTGGTAATTTAGAAGCATCAAAACTAGCAGTTTTGAAAAGTGAATCCTGTACTCCAACGTACAAAGTATCACGGATGATTAGACCTTTTTTCAACGCTTTAGCTTCAGTCCAACCTGCATCGACCATAGAATCCGTAAGAGATCCAATACGTCTTACCAAAGGAAGAGAATCTTCTGCAACGAAAGTCACTAGAGTATCCCAACTTCCAGTAAACTGTCCGTTAACACTTTTGAATGCCAACTCCGCTTTACGGATATCTTTCAATTGAGCTACTACTTTTTGATAGCGCTCCTTTTTCGCTTTCTCAAAAAGAATTGGCTGCTCTACAGTTTTGTAAATCTGAAAAGCTATAAAAGCTGAAATTGCAACCAAGACTACTTGAATCAATATTTTTTTCATACTCTTTCGTTAATGAAATTACTGGTTTGTCTGCAAATTTAAGAAAAAAAATAAATTTTATTCTCTGTAATTTCCTTAATTTGGCATTATGCAAAAAAAAGAATTTATATCAAAGCTACAAAGTCTGGTCTTATTTGAGCTAACTGCCGATCAAATGGGACTAATAGAGGCATTGTATCAATTTATTTTTGAAAAAAGAAATCTCAACATTTTCGTCTTAAAAGGGTATGCTGGAACAGGAAAAACCACAATTATTGGTGCTTTTATACAAACATTGAGATTCTTTGGTGTATCTACATCCCAAATGGCTCCCACTGGTAGAGCCGCAAAAGTACTACACGATCACACCGGACTAACAGTAAACACAATCCACAAAAGCATATACCAACAGAAGAATGTTGGCAACATCGACTTTCAATTTGATAAAAGACACAACAAAGAAGAGTTTCAAATATATTTTGTTGATGAAGCATCTATGATCTCTAATCACACTTTCAAAGATGCCATTTTTGGATCAGGAAACATACTAGAGGATCTTCTCACATCCACACTTACAGCACAGAGCAACAAACTCATTTTTATTGGAGACGACGCACAGTTGCCACCAATAGGGCAAGAGCATTCACCAGCGTTAGACACAAACTATCTTGACGGATTTGGTTTTGAGGCCACACAATATAATCTGACCGAGGTAGTCCGACACCAACAAAATTCAGGTATCCTTCATAATGCCACCAATATAAGAAAGCTACTATTCCAAAAAGAAGAATGGGATAAAACGCTACAATTTGACATTCGTGATTTTAATGACATAAACAAGATCAATGGCAGAGAAGTAATAGAAGAGATCGAATCCTGTTTTGACAAAGATGGACGTTCCGAGACCATTCTTATCACAAGATCCAACAAAAGAGCATCACTCATCAATGAAGGCATTCGCAACTCTATTCTTTATTATGATGAAAAAGTCTCTTCGGGAGATCTTATCATGGTAGTCAAAAACAACTATTTCTGGAGCAAATCATACGAAAAGCTTGATTTTATTGCCAATGGAGAGATTGCAGAAGTAACCCGCGTCGGTAAAACAGAAGAGAGATATGGTCACACCTTTGTTGATTTAGAGGTACGACTTTTAGAGAGCGACACCTATATAGAGTGTAAAGCCTTTTTAGATCTACTTCATTCCGAAGAAGGCAACCTATCCTATAACAAAACCAAAGAGCTCTATTTCAACATCCTTGAAGAACATCGAGAACTGGCCACCAAAAAGGATCAATGGAAACACATTAGAGAATGTCCCTATTTTAATGCTTTACAGATCAAATTCTCGTATGCCATCACCTGTCACAAAGCACAAGGAGGTCAGTGGCAAAACGTATTTATCGACCAAGGTTATATCACCGAAGAGCATATGGATCAGAACTTTCTTCGATGGTTATATTCCGCTTTAACAAGGTCCAAAAAGAGTGCCTATCTACTGAACTTCAACAAAATCTTTTTTCACGAAGAGGATCAAGAAGAGTTCTAAAAAAAACTTACGTATCTTTGGAACGTAAATCACGATTTTATAGCAATCATGGAAAACAAAAAAGAGATATTATTAAAGCTTCATCGTTTCTTAGATGACATTTCTAAATCTGGCGATGTATGGACATTGGAAAACGAAGTAGGATTTGCAACCACACAATCCACTATATATTCAGACAGTGAAGGCAATCCAGTAAACAAACTTTGCTTTTGGGGAAACAAAGAAGAAGCTTCTCAAATCAAAGAAGTAGAATGGAAAGAGTATCAAGCCACTTCATTTCCTCTTGGTGAATTTCTTGAGCAATGGTGTGTAGGAATAGCAAACGAAGGATTCCACGTAGAGATCAACCTAGACAAGAATTTTGTAGGGTATGAGATTCATCCTTTAGAGCTTGCCTTGATCGTTATCGAAAAACTAAAAGAAGTAAATGCAAGTGTGCCACTTCAAAACTACGTAAGTCTTCAAGACTTCTACGATCAAATCAAAAGTGCACTTAATTAATACGAAAAAAGCGAAGTAGATAAATACTTCGCTTTTTTATACTGTTTGGAATTATTCCCACTCAATAGTTGCTGGCGGCTTTGACGATACATCATAAACAACGCGGTTGATTCCTCTAACCTTGTTAATAATATCGTTCGACACTTTCGCCAAGAATTCATATGGAAGGTGTACCCAATCCGCAGTCATACCATCAGTAGAAGCAACAGCTCTCAATGCTACAACATTTTCATAAGTACGCTCATCTCCCATTACTCCAACAGACTGAACAGGCAACAACATCACACCTGCTTGCCATACATCATCATAAAGATTCCATTCTCTCAAACCGTTGATAAAGATAGCATCAGCTTCTTGAAGAATACGAACTTTCTCTGGAGTAACGTCACTCAAAATACGAATACCTAAACCTGGTCCTGGGAATGGGTGACGCCCAAGAAGTTTAGCATCAATACCTAAAGCTTTACCTACACGACGAACTTCATCTTTAAAAAGTAAGTTCAATGGCTCCACCACTTTAAGCTTCATAAAGTCAGGCAATCCACCTACATTATGGTGAGACTTAATCGTAGCAGAAGGGCCTCCACTAACCGAAACAGATTCGATTACATCAGGATAGATCGTTCCTTGTCCTAACCATTTCACATTTTGAATTTTATGAGACTCTTCATCGAAAACCTCAACAAAATCCTTACCAATGATCTTACGTTTCTGCTCAGGATCAGTAACACCAGCTAAATCGTTATAGAATTTTTGCTTGGCATCCACCCCAATAACATTCAATCCCATTCCTTTATATGAATCCAATACACTTTCGAATTCATCTTTTCTCAATAGGCCGTTATCAACGAAGATAGAAGTCAGGTTATCACCAATTGCTCTGTGAAGAAGAACACCTGCAACAGTAGAGTCTACCCCACCAGAAAGACCAAGAACCACTTTATCATCACCGATTTTAGCTTTCAGCTTAGCCACAGTCTCTTCGATAAATGAATCTGGAGTCCAATCTTGTTTACATCCACAAACACCTACGATAAAGTTTTTAAGGATAGTCGTTCCTTCCAAAGAGTGATAAACTTCTGGGTGAAATTGGATTGCATAACTATCTTCACCTTGGATATGGTAAGCAGCATTCTCTACATCTTCAGTAGAAGCAATCACTTCATAGTTTTCTGGAAGACGGTTAATGGTATCTCCATGTGACATCCAAACTTGAGAATGTTGAGAAACTCCTTTTAATAGAGGATTCTGATCATTCACAAATTTCAGATTAGCACGTCCATATTCTCTACTATCAGAAGCACCTACTTCTCCACCAAAGAAATGAGCTAAATATTGAGCACCATAACAAACGCCTAACAAAGGCAGCTTACCTTTAATCTCGGACAAGTCAATTCTTGGACCTTTTTCGTCTCTTACAGAATATGGACTTCCAGACAAGATAACCCCTTTTACTGTTTCATCGATCTCAGGGTAATGATTGAAAGGATGTATTTCACAGTACACGTTCAGTTCGCGTACACGTCTTCCAATCAATTGGGTATACTGAGACCCAAAATCTAAAATGAGTATTTTCTCCTGCATAAATGGGAATTAAAAAATAGGTAATAATTGGATAATTGGCGCAAATATATATCTTTTTTCAATATGTATGCCACCCCTCCAACCACTTTTATATGAAATTACATCTCAACAACCACGCATTCCATCTGATAACGTTAGAATTAACATACTCTAACAATTCCAAAATAAAATAGGTTTACCATTAAGAGTCCACTACTCTCAAACGACAAAATCAATAAACATAGTAGCTCATCAATCCAATAGCCTGAGGCCTATAAGCAGTCCCATAGATATTCATATGGTTCATCATATGATAAAGCTTATATATATTTTGACGATTCTCCCAATCATCAGATAGAGGAAGAGTATCGTCATATCCTTTGTAAAAATCTGAATCAAATCCACCAAACAAAGAAGTCATGGCTAGGTCGGCCTCACGATGGCCATAATAGATAGCAGGATCAATCAAGACAGCTTGACCATCCTCTCCAGTCAAATAATTACCACTCCACAGATCCCCATGAAGCAAAGAGGGGGCATCCGACTCCACTGGTTGAAGAATTTTAGGAAAGACCTTCTCCAGTTTAGAGAACATATCAACAAAAGTACGATCGGTCATGCCTTTCTGTTCAATCAATCGATATTGAGGCAACAAACGCTTATTCCAAAAGAAAGAGGTCCAAGAGAAAGCATCCTCTCCTTCTGCAACATTCAACTGAGGCGTAGATCCCAAATAATTATCGTAAGACAAGCCAAAAGTAATCGCACTCTCTTCATGAAGTTTTGCCAGTTGTGCACCAAAATTATAGAAAAAGTTATACCCAATTTTGCCTTTTACAAAATAGTCCATCAAGATAAGATCTTTTTCACAATAGCGAACTACAGGAGTAGGGATAACCCCTTTCTGTTCAATTGTCTGTAGACCTCGCACTTCCAACGACATATCCACATCAGGACTAAACGAATATTTAACAAAATATTGCAATCCCGAACGCAATTGAATTACTGCAGTAGTATTACTATTTCCCTTATGTTGATGAGACAACATCTGAATAGGCTCTTCGGCCCACTCCTCTATTCGTTTTAAGACAGAATTAGGTATATCCATTAAATTACTATTTTTTTAGATGATCTAAAAGCCCCTTACATGTATCGTCTAGAATATCCAACACCAATTCAAAGCCTTCTTCACCTCCATAATATGGATCAGGAACAGTGTCATAATCATACACCACTCCAAAATCAGTCATTTTATGAATCTTTTCTAAATCCTCCTTTTTACGAGCTCGAGATCTAAGATCCGCCAGATTCGAACCATCCATACCGATGATATAATCAAAACGATCAAAATCCACTTCCGCATCAAAGGGGCGTGAAATACTTTCCAACACAATCCCTCTTTTGGCTGCATACATTCGCATTCTAGCATCCGCTGGATTCCCTTTATGATTCGCAATCATTCCTGCTGAATCAATCTCAAAATCTTCACCCAAACCGGCATCTAAGACATACTTCTTAAAAACCGCCTCTGCTGAAGGAGAACGACAAATATTACCTAAGCAAATAAAAAGAACTTTTGTTTTATCCTTATGAAACTCCATTTTCGAATAACTTAAATTTACACTTAAAATCACTTCAAAACAAACATACAATAACTTTTTAACACATGGGCAGTAGAAAGATTTAGTTATTTATCATTATGTTTGTCATCCGGATTATTCAATCCACGCATATAAATTAAAGATAAACAGAAAAAATTTAAGAATGAAAAGACTTATTGCACTAATCGCACTTTGTACTTGCATCAATTTTGGTGCTAAAGCACAGAAAGCTATCGGTCTAAGACTTGGAGGAGGAGAAGGATTCGGTTCTGAATTAAGTTTCCAGTATGGATTATCTCAATCGAACAGAATTCAAGCAGACCTTGGAGTAAAAGGAACGAAACAGTGGGGAGGATGGTCTCTTATTGGTACGTACCAATGGGTAAAACCTCTTGAAGGAAACTTTAGATGGTACTTCGGTGGTGGTGCTGGTATTGGTAGCTACTACAATAAAGAAAATTACATCGACGACAACCACAGAGGAACCTACATTTCATTAAATGGTATCTGCGGTATTGAATATATGTTCCCAGACATCCCATTACAACTAGCTGTAGATACACGTCCTTACCTAGGATTTATCAATGCTGGTGGTTTTAACATGGACCTTGCACTATCAGTAAGATTCTGTTTCTAAAGTAGAGAATACATTTACTACATCTATACATTATCCCCCTTATTATTCTACGATTCACACCTCTCTCTTCATACGCAAGATAGAGGTGTGATTCCATTTATACGATTCCATTGTAAAGTAAGTCAATCACATTTACAACATATCTATAATTAAAACATGAATATTTAGAAGATCTGTTAAATTTCGACCACTTTTTTCTCCATTACATACCAGATATATCCTTTGACGTTATTAAAGCCCATCGACTCTAAGTCATGCATATAGCCCTTGACCTGTCTTTGGTGACTCTTCACATCAGCATCTCCGGTTTTATAATCCACCACAATAGCATCTCTTCCAGAGATCATTATCCTATCTGGTCGGTGGTTCCCTTGTTTTCCACTACGGACAATTTGACGCTCATTGATCACTTGATAAGTACCGTCAAACCACGATCTTACTTCATCCAACTCCAAAGTCTCTTTAAGAACATTCTCTAGCTCTTCCTTCTCTTTCTGTGTCAGAGCCCCTTCGAAATAGAGTCCACGAATATGGTTCTTCATCTCTTTAAGGTTAGACGATTTTTCTAATATCTTATGAACCATCGTACCATAATTGATCTTTTGTGACCTTTCACTAGGATCGATCTCAAAGAAAAGTTCTGAGTTCTTACGTATCGCTACTTTATCAATATAGTTTCCGATATGGATGGTAGGAAGTTTAATGGACTCAGCCGAAGGGAATCCTTTTTGTGGTTTTATTTCTTTGGCTACCTCTTCTTCTTTTTGCTCAAGAAGACGTCCAAAAGCAAAATGTCTTTGTTCACTGTCATAGTGGTCACTAAAATCTACATATTTCTCTTTGTCCTCACTATCCATGGCTGGCATCTGATCTACCAAAACACCAATAACATCCGAAACACTCTTTAGTGTCTTGGATTTCTTCTTAGGCTGAGGTATTCCCAACCAAAGGGCTTCCTCTGCACGTGTTAATGCAACATATAGAAGATTCAAATTATCTATGGCCCCCATGATCTTCTCTTGGTAATATTGCGGAGCAAAAAGAGATTTAGACATGTTCCCACTGTATTGTACAGGAATCGTCGAAAGCATTGAAAAAGGAGCCGTATCGGTATGACACCATAACGTATTCGGAAGGAAGGTAGAAGGATAAAGATCCCAATTACAGAAAGGAATCATCACTACCTTAAACTCAAGACCTTTAGATTTATGTACTGTATAGATCTTTATGGCATCAATATCTTCAGAAAGAACCAAAGTCTTGTAACATCCTTTTTGATCCCACCACTCCATAAAGGACGCGATATCAGCCGACTCTACTCGTATATAATCTAGAATACTATCTAGTAGCGACTGTAGGTAAGCCCATTCGTTGGAGATCTTTTCAAGATGGAAATGATTAATAATCAACTCTACAATCTCATATAGCGGACGAAACTTAAGGCTCTGTACCGATTCATCTGAAAAGAATTGATCAAAAAACAAAAAGGAGAAAGGTTCCTGTTGATTAAAGATCTCATCTTCGGTTTGAGGAAATCCAGAAGTAGGCTCTAACATTAATGTCATCTGACCATCTTCTGAATTGGTACGTATCTTATTCTGCGTAAACTCGTCTAAGGCGGGGAAGATATATCTTATAAAGATCCCTCGTAAGGACGCTAGATCCAATGTATTGGGCTCTATAAGATAACGTAACACATGCAACACAAACTGCACGGTCAACGCATTGGCAATATACAAAGAGTCATTAGAAACAACCTTAAGGTCTGGGTTATTTGTCTGCAGTGCATGATCCATTAAGGTGTTGGCAATAAGGTTTCCTTCCGAGACCTTACGAACCAAAATAGCCATATCTCCATATTTATATCCAAGACCACGATAATATTCTATCTGAGAGATCATCTGATCCATAGAAAGCTTTTTCACATCTTCGTCTCCTTGCTCAATAAAATCAATCTCTACTAATCCATCGATATCTTTGGTATTAGAATAAGCCTGAAACTGATCTTGATAAGCTTCAGCAATAAGATTTTGTAGCTCTTGTTTGGTCTCTTCAGCAATATTCTTGTTCTGGATATCACTATTAAAATCATCTTGCACTAAAGCCGAGCCATAGTGAAACATGGTGTTGTTAAATGTAATCACATTCTTCGTACTACGCCAGTTGCTTCCTAAAGTGACATCCTCTGGGCTATAATGTTTTAGGTCATAAGGCACCTTCTTTGCCAAAAGCTGCCAATCACTATTCCTCCATCGATAGATCGATTGTTTGACATCCCCTACTACCATCGAAAAGTTACCCTCTGCCAGGGCATTGTTTATTAAAGGATAGAAGTTCTGCCATTGTAACTTAGAGGTATCCTGAAACTCATCCAACATAAAATGCTTGTATGTTTCCCCCATCTTCTCGAAGACAAAAGGAGAGCTGTCATCTTCAATGACAGATAGCAACAGCTGTGACGAATCCGACAAAAGAAGTAGATTTTTCTCTTTAGAGATATCAGAGACATGCTTGGCAATGTCCATCATAACGCCGATACCACGCAATTGAGGCAGAATAAGCTTCGCTGTAAAATAGATTGGCGACTCTTCTTCCATGATTCTAAGCACCTCTTTCAGGTTCTCATTAAGGACATCACTAAATAGAGCATCGATCTCTGCTTTTACCCCATTAGGCTGCTTGGCAGTATACCATTCCGAGGCATCATCGACCGCTTTGAGTGTTCTTACCCCTGCTTCAAAATGATACTGTTCTTTATCTACAATCTTATAAAATGTTCCTACCACCCCACTAGCACCATATTTAAAGTCCTTTGCCGTAACAGTGGAGTTCTTAATGCTATTGGTAGCCTCGGTAGCCAAATCGGTAAGCTTATGCTCATAGCTATCCATCACCTCTTTCAGGTTCTGAATATAGGCCTTTAGAAACTCACGGTCTTGTAATTTGGTAATGATCTCTGGCCCGAAATTCTTAAAATCTTCTTGAAAGATAAGACTTCCTTTGCTCTCTAGCTCTTGCCTGAAATTCCATTTCTTCCCTTGCTCAATACGATCGTCTGCATATTCCAACAACCACTGTTTTAGAGCTATATTATGGTCCAACTCCATAAAAAGACGATCCACTGCCTCACTTAGAATCTGTTGGTGATCTAACTCTGGATTGTATGCCGCATGAAGCTGTACCTCCCTTGAAAAAGAGCGTATCACTTTCTGAAAGAAACTATCGATGGTACTCACCGAAAAACGAGAATAATCTTTTAATATCTTCGATAGGATCGAATGCGCTACCTTCCTGATATACGCCTCAGGCTTTCCTATCTCTTCACATATGGCCCCGATATGATCCGACTTCTCCCCTTTGGCGATAATAGAAAGCTCTTGTAGTATTCTATTCTTCATCTCTGAAGTCGCCTTATTGGTAAAGGTTACTGCTAGAATATTACTATATCTCTGTGGATCTTTCAATATTAGTAATAGATATTCTCTGGTAATACTATACGTTTTACCTGAACCTGCGGATGCTTTATATATCTTAAAGAAGCTCATGGAATGCGACCGTTTGAAATGTTTTTCTATAATCAAAGATACAAATGTAGAAGAACTATCTCAATTGTTTTTATATTTTAATCTGCCATTGTGTCTTCCCTTCTTTATTTTGGTGTATTTTTGCCAAAAATTTCCAATAAAGATGAAAAATACAAATAACACACTCATTCAAATCAACCAATATGGAATGGGAAATGGCGATGAAGCCCTTTCGCTTAAACTAATGGGAAGCTACCTAAAATTGATGTTTGACGACAACCGTCTACCTAAAATTATCACTTTCTATAACGGTGGCGTGAAACTACTTCACAACGATAGTCCTGTACTAGAAATTCTAAAACAAATAGAAGCTTCGGGCGTTGTCCTTTTGGCTTGTAAAACATGTTTAGAATACTACCAGATGAGCGATGCTCTTGGGGTCGGTGTTGCGGGTACCATGATGGATATCATTACCCTTCAAAGTAATGCAACCAAGGTGATTACCTTGTAGTATGCATTTTTAGTGTGTGAGTTAAATTTTAGTGTGACATATTTTTGAGATTCTTAGGATGGATAAAGTAGATGTGTTAGAAGAAGTAAGAAAAGCTATTGCTGCTACTTCTATTGTAGAGAAGGAAGTGATTCAACAACTATGGAGCGGATACGGTACGCTCTTTAGATGTGACGTATCAGGAAAAGAGTTTAACAGTGTTATTGTAAAACATATCAAACTCCCTGCCATGAATCAACATCCACGGAGATGGAATACTTCTATCTCTCACGAACGTAAGGTTAAATCGTATCAGGTAGAAATCGCTTGGTATCAAAATTACGTCAAAGAAGAAGATCAGATGTGTCGCACTCCCAACTGTTTGGCTGTACTAGATTGTGAAGGAGAACAAGTGATTGTGATGGAAGACCTTGATGGAGCTGGTTATCCTCTACGCAAACACTCCTTGTCAATGGATGAGATCTATATCACCCTTCGTTGGCTTGCCTATTTCCATGCCAAACATATGGGGATGGAGCCTCATAAATTATGGGATATTGGAACCTATTGGCATCTGGCCACTCGTCCTGAAGAGTTGGAAGTCTTAAGCGACAAAGCACTTAAAGATGCAGCACCAGGTATCGATAGAATACTTAACATTGCCAAATACAAAACATTGGTGCATGGCGATGCCAAAGTAGCTAACTTCTGCTATTCGGCCAACGGAGAAGAGGTCGCAGGTGTCGACTTCCAATATATCGGTGGAGGCTGTGGCATGAAAGACGTAGCCTATTTTATTAGTAGCTGTCTGTACGAAGAAGAGTGTGCTCAATTTGAGGACAAACTACTGGAAGTCTATTTTGACTACCTTAAAAAAGCCTTAGACTACTACCACTCGGATCTCTCTTTTGAAGAGATAGAGGAAGAGTGGCGATTCCTTTACTCTTTTGCATGGACCGATTTCTATCGTTTCTTACAAGGATGGAGCCCAGACCACTGGAAGATAAATGGGTACAATAGAAAAATATCGCGTAAAGTAATCCACTATCTGAAAAAGAATCAACAATAAGATTTATGCCTTATCATTATTTAGATCTAGAACATCTGCATAATATTGCACTAAAAGCAGCAAAAAGGGCAGGTGAATATATCGCTACCCAAAGCTTTCAATCGTTAGAAGTAAAAAGTAAAGTAGCAGGCGATAGTTTGGCTTCCCAACTCTTTACCGAGGTAGACCAGAAAAGCCAACAGATAATACTGGATGCTCTTTCTCCATCCTGTGATCTCTATGAAATAGGAATCTTGGCAGAAGAGACAGAAGACAATGGCGATCGTTTAGAGAAGGACCTATTCTGGGCTATAGACCCTTTGGACGGCACCCTTCCATTTATCGATGGTATCGCTGGCTTTGCTGTCTCAATAGCTCTAGTGACACGTAAAGGAAAAGCAATCATAGGAGTGGTCTACGATCCTGTGATGGGAACCAGCTATAGCGCCATCAAAGGAAAAGGAGCTTGGAGAGACAAACAACCGTTACTGGTACCCTCCACTCCCTCTAGTGCCCTATTGACATGGCACATGGATCGGTCGATGCTTAAATCAAATGACTTCACAACATTAAAAGAGAAGCTTTCACATTTAGCACAAAAGATCGGCTATAAAGGCCTTCGTGTGGAGAGTGCAACAGGTGCAGTAATGCACGCATTATCTGTGGTCGAATGTGGAGATGCCATCTATATCAAACCACCCAAAAGCAAAGCAGGTGGCGGAAGTATTTGGGATTTTGCTGCCACCTCTATCATTGCAGAAGAGGCAGGAGCTATCGTTCGTAATTTCTCAAACGAGCCACTATTCCTAAATGATCCCGAAACCACATTTATGAATAAGCAAGGAATAGTATATGGAGCCCATAAAGACCTTGTAGCTCAAATCCTTAAAGCAATATAAGATTTTGTAATACGCAGATCAAATCCCAAAGGGATGACATAATTGTAGCAATCGCGATGTAATTTACAATTATGTCACCCCCGATGGGGGTTCTGTTGATGCAATAAATTGAATAATGGATCTGTGATACCTTTGCGGCAATTTAAAAATCAAAAAGATCGATGCCCATCCTTTTTGATGCACAAAAATCCGTGTTAAAATTCCAATCATCATGCAATATCAAAAAACGTATCAATGATACCTTAGCAGAGGTTTAAAGAATATTAATATCCGTCTCTAAATTCTTCTTTTTTTCAACTGATAAAAATTCTTTTGTTGTCTTGTATTATGGTTCTTTACAAATCAATTTAAATCTGACGCCTCTTTCTCTATATTGCCATTATCGTGTTCCCCATCTTTTGTAATAATAAAATATTCATCATTTATTTTTACCAACAGAGAGTATTTTACTAAGTGGTATATTAAAATTAATTTACTAATATTGAGCGATTTAAATTCAAATCATTATCCCAAAGAGATAAATACTAGACTATTTTAAATTACACATTTTGATAAAAAAAGAAGATATTATTCTTCGCTAATAGGGGTAAGACTATAGCTCTCCGACATATGTTTAGAACAAGCAAATAAATTTTAATCACAGAACTATGGAATTTGAATTATACAGGAAAAATATTCATTTGATCCTTTGTGGGGTATTAATTTTTCTATACGGATGTAAAACAGATGTAACTTCTGAATATCTATCTGAAGTACCATCAGATGTAGCAGTGGAGTGTGTCTTCTGTCCTTCAGAATCATGGAAGGTCAATATTATAGGTATAAGTAGGTTGAATGTGTCAGAACATCGTAATAATAGACCAAAAGTTACTTACGTTAGGATTCTTGAAGATAACAATCGAGTAATTGAATTAAAGTTTGATTCAAATTCTGGTTTTTATGTCAATGACGAGCATCCTCAAGAAGGTCATGAATATAAACTAGAAGTAAAAATACCTAACAAACCCTTAATTACTGCAAAAGACTGTATTCCTCCCAAAATTGATATTATTGAATTCAAAACGAAAAAGGAAAAACAACCATTTTCTCAACCTGGATTTGACGTGAACTCAATATTGAATCAAAATATGAGTGAGAATAATGTCTATTATCAAACAATTATAAGATTTAATCAAAAACAGAAAGATATTGATTTTAGGCTAAAATCATACGATGTTTACCAGATATTTGATTTTATTTATCTCAAACCTAATGTCTATAAAACATTGCAAAATAGAGGTGTTTCAGAATCATTAATTAATAATCTAAGATCTGTTGCTCAAGATGATCGATTGACTGTTTCTGATTTTGAATCCTTAGAAACGAATAAATTAGTTCCTCATGATGCTGAATGGATAAGATCTTATTTAGAAAAATATTTTCTTCCAATAATAAATCAAATAGTTCCTAAAAATCAAATTGATCTATGGGAAAAGAAGTATCACAATATTCTTGTTCCTTTTTTATTAAATAATAAAGATTGTTTTGAACTGTCTTATAAAGACCATGATCTAGCTGATTATATGTTTAGAGGTTTGAAGAGTAATGACTTTATTTTTAATCAAAGTAAAAAGATATATGATGATCTAGTAGGTAATCTAAAATACTATAATGGTGAGAAGATAAAAATATATGATGATAATCAATACAAGGACAATGGTTTTGTCGATGATTTTGAAGAAAAACTTAAAACAGCAAATTTTAATGCTATATCCATACGTAAGCTTCAAGTAGTTAGTATGTCAGAAAGTTATACGATTTATTTAAATGATGCATTCTATCAGATTAATATGGATAGAGACCACCATGCAGAACTTATTCGATTAAAGACGAATGTTAAAAATGCAGCAGGTATCTTTGCCGGAGCAAATAAAAGCCTTGTAACTCTTTATTGTCATAATTGAAGGTACTAGATAAGTTGTAATATTAGTTTAAATTAATTAGAAAAAGCTTAGACTCAAAAATGGAAAATAATATATTTAAAAGTAAACCAATATTAATCCTAATATTGTTCTTTTTTCTTAGTTTTTCAGTTTATTCTCAGAATATAACAATTAGGTTACATAACCTAACCATCAAAGAATCATTATCTAGAATCGAGAATAAATATCCTAGATTATCTTTTGCTTACAATGAAAATATTAAGTCTTTAAGTAAGGTAGTCGATAAAGAATATAACAATACAACAATAGATAAAGTCTTGTCAGACTTACTACTTTCTGAAAATATTAATTATCGATATTTTGATAAAAAGATTGTTTTATATAAAAAGGAAAAAAGGGAAAGGGGAAGAAAAATTACATCTAAAACAAATCGTGTTATATCAGGTAAAATAATAGATTCTTCTAATGGAGAGCCTATTGTTGGAGCAACAATGTTTCAACGAGAAAGTCATCTTGGAACAGTGTCTAATGAAATAGGTTACTTTTCAATGGTTTTACCACAGAAATCCAATGATAGTATCATTGTACGTTGTATCGGATATAATACAAAAATAATTTTATTGAAGAAGGATTTGTCAGTGTATGATATTAAATTATCTCCTGCGTCTTTTACAACGAAAGAAGTGACAGTTAAAGGTAAATTTAACATCATGAATGTTCGTAATGCACAAGTTGGAGCCCACTCATTGTCTCCAAAGGAAATCGAGTATCTTCCCTCTTTAGGAGGAGAAAAAGATGTAATTAAAGCAATTCAAATGCTCCCAGGAGTAACTGGAGGAGATGAAGGAAATTCCTCTTTAGTTGTTCGAGGAGGTAGCCCTGATCAGAATCTATTCTTATTAGATCAAGTTCCTATTTATAATGCATCACATTTATTAGGATTATTCTCTGTATTTACACCAGAAGCCATTAATAGGGTGGATTTTTTTAAAGCTGGATTTCCTTCAAAGTACGGAGGAAAATTGTCGTCCGTTGTGGATATTTCGATGAAAGAAGGGAATAAGAATCATTTAACTGGAGATATCTCTATAGGAACTATTTCTAGCAAAGGAATACTTGAAGGTCCAATTAATAAAGGCAAAGGAACTTTTATTATATCTGCAAGAAGAACATATCTCGATTTATTGGCAGCACCATTTATGGGAAAAAAGACTGAAAAAGATAAGACTAATGGTTCAGAAACAGTTAAACAAGACAAATACAAGGCTTCCTTTTACGATATTACAGGTAAATTATCTTATCAACTCTCTCCTAAAACAAAACTTTTCTATAGTCTGTATTATGGCAATGATGTCTTTTCCGCGAATACAAGAAATGATTCATACGGCAAAGATGGATCATTTAATAAATCTAGAACAACAGCAGATGTTAATTGGGGTAATTTTGCTTCCTCGTTTCGAATAAATCAAATACATAACTCAAAACTGTATTCTAATTTTGTAGCATACGTATCTAACTACAATTATTTTAGTGATAAAGGAAGTAATATTTGTGAAAAAAGTTCAGATTCTGATGAAACAAATACCATTAACTCAGAAGAATATAGTTCAAGGGTTACTGATTATGGATTAAAATATGAGAATCATTTTAACCTTAGTTCAAAAAGTGAACTGATTTGCGGAGTGACAGGTATCTTACATCAATTTACACCTGGTGAGGCTGTAAGTATATATGGAAATTCAAATAATCCGAATAAAATTTACTTAGGTGGAAAGAAACAGAGCACAAAAGAAGGAGCGATGTTTGTTAATTTGAATTACGACCCCTTCAAAAGATTGAAACTAAACTTAGGTCTTCGATATTCAATGTATAATTCATCTGCAAAGAATTGGAATCTATTTGAGCCAAGACTTGCACTTAGATATATGTTAACAGACTGGATGTCATTTAAAGCTTCTTATGATATCATGAGTCAACCTATTCATTTGCTTTCGCAAAATAGTTTTGCACTAGGATCTTCAATATGGGTCCCTGCAACAAAATCATATCCTGCAGGAAAAAGTTCACAAATGACGATAGGTACGATGATTAATATCAATGATTATATTTCCTTTAGTATGGAAGGATGGATTAAAAATCTAGATAATCAAGTAGAGTTAAGTAATGGATTCTTTGAAAATACTGTCAATTGGGAGAATCAAGTTACCAAAGGAAAGGGGTTAGCTAAAGGTATTGATTTTCTGATTCGTAAACAAAGAGGAAGAACAACCGGCTGGATTTCTTATACAATAAGTGAGAATAAACGGAAGTATGACAAACTTAATAATGGGAATTGGTTCTCATATAAGTACGATAGAACACATGATTTTAAAGCAGTTTTACAACATAAATTTAATGATAGAATCAATTTCGGATTAAATTATCTGCTTTCTAGTGGTTATCCAATGTCGATACCTACGGGTTATTATTCAACTTCAATTATGCCTGGTCGTTATGAGGAAGCATTGTATTATGTTCCTGAGAGAAATAACAAAAGGATGAAGATGTATCATCGATTAGATTGTTCTATAACATTCAGTAAAAAGAAAAAAAGAGGTGTCCGTTATTGGACTTTCGGAGTATATAATATGTATGCAAGAAAGAATGCATATAACTATTATATTGATGATGCAACATATAATGACCATACATACGTAAGAATCATGGAATATTCATTATACCGATTTATTCCAAGTATTACCTATCGATTTAAATTTAATTGATTTAATAATAAGCAAAATTAAATAGATTTTTGATTCAATATTATTCAAAGAAAATGGGGATATCCAATTTTGGATACCCCCATTAGACAAAATGAAGAGTTGTTATTGTTGTTTAATCTTATTGCAATTTTTTTAGTTTACCTGATGCTGGGTCATAAATTAATGCTACCATCTCTAGCTCAGGATTTTCCATCAATGCTTTCTTTACGATATGGTGTTTTGAAAGCTTATTTAATTGATTCTTAGTATGCGCTTCCACTAGCTCCTCATGCTTAGGGTTGGCTTTTTCTAGCTCTTTTAACTCTTTTTGGATTGGTGTAATCCATTTGTTGATATAAGGAGAGAAAGTGTCATTCGATAAAGCCGCTTTAACACCACCACAATCATAGTGACCACATACCACCACTAGTTTCACTTTTAGATAGAACAGCGCATACTCTAATACCGAGTTTAGACTCTCATCGCTCTCTGCTACCACATTGGCAATGTTACGATGAACAAAGATATCACCTGGCTTCGATTCTGTAATCAAACCCGGAGGAACACGACTATCGGCACATCCAATCCACAAAACCTGTGGCGCCTGTCCTTTGCCATTCTCTTCTAAAAGAGAAGAGTTGTTTTCGTTCATATCCAAAGACCACGCTTTGTTCTTATTTAATATATCGTTAAGTACTTTTATTGTTTTCATCTGATCAATTTTTAAGTTTAGGGTTATGATTTCTTCGTATGGTTTAGATAAGGTATTCCTACACACTCTAAATGAATATTGTCTTTTAGCGACGACAGTTTCAGTGTTGCCAATAATTTAGGCACCTGTTTATCGTAAAAGAATGAGTGGGTACCATCAACAATAACCGTCGAGGCTAAAGGAAGGTTTTCTACTGCACGTCTTAATTTCCATGTATGGAAAAAAGAGACGTTCTTTGATAAAACAATACGATACGTGTCTATCTCATTATCTGAATGTATATGAAATGGATTTCTTACATGATCAATAATGTATAGAATAATATGTGCTACTAGCCCCAATGAGATTCCCTTTAACATATCTGTCGCTAAAATACCAAACGCAGTTACAAAGAAAGGTATAAAAGCGTAACTACCCATTTGATAGTAGGATTTAAATATCTTTACGCTCGCTAATTTATATCCTACATGTAATAATATCGCTGCCAACGACGCCAATGGAATAAGATTTAATGTTGAACTAAGAAAACCAACACATATCAGTAGGGTTATACCGTGTACAATGGAAGCCAAGCGTGTCTTTCCTCCCGACTCTACATTCGTCGCACTCCTTACAATTACCTGCGTAATCGGTAGTCCTCCGATCAAACCAGATACGATATTTCCTATCCCTTGTGCTTTTAACTCTTTGTTACCATTGGTTCTTCTCTTTAATGGATCTAGATCGTCTGCCGCTTCCACACACAGTAGTGTCTCAATACTCCCGACTAGCGAGATCAGTATCGCCGTTCCTAATACCGTCCCATTAAGGATAGAGCTGAAATCTGGAAATTGGAAAAACGTTTTTACATCATTCAATCCAGTAATCACTGGAATAGATACCGTGGTATTGAAATTATTAATAGTTTGTGATAATGCATATTCTGGTGCAAATTTCTCTAGTCCGATATTCGCAAAGATACCTAATACAACCACCCATAGCGGTGCAGGAAAGAATTTTAGGAACCTATTCTGGTTTAACTTAAGCTTATCGAAAAGAAGTAGTATCGTCATCGAAAGCATAAAGATAATGACTGCTCCTTTGTGTATCGAATCAAAAAATAGGCCTATGCTCCCAGCATTCCACGAGTTTAAGACCGTCTCTTTGATCTCTGCTATACCGATGATATTAGACCCTTGCGTGAAGATGATCGAGATACCAATACCTGCCAACATCCCTTTGATGATCGACTTAGGAAATAACTTTGTGATAAAACCTAATTTTGCATAGCCCATCGCTATCTGTAATACTCCCGATAGCACTACCGCCATAAGAAAGGCTGGATAGCCTAACGCTTGTATCGCTGTAAATACAATCACTGCCAGTCCTGCGGCAGGTCCACTCACACCGATAGCTGAATTACTGAAAGAGGTCACGACAATACCACCAATCACACCAGCAATAATACCAGAGATTAGAGGGGCTCCAGAGGCCAAGGCAATACCCAAACATAATGGTAGGGCTACAAGGAATACAATGATCCCTGAAAGAATATCATTCTTTATATATCTGTTTTGCATAAATATCTTGTTAAAAAAGTTGTAGGTTGTCTCACTATCTCACCTACCTGTAGTCGGGACATAACACTCCTAACTATCATGATTATGAGATAATTCAAAATCAAAATCTATATTACATCAGGACACAGTTATCCTATATGCTTCATCTAAAATGTCTTTGTTTGATTATGCCTGATCAGGGGGAGGGGATAATACCTCTTGGTAGTGGGAATGGAAAAGATCTGTCTTCTCATTGTTGCACGCAGTATCTCCATTACCTTGGTATAGGTTGAATCCTTCACGGCTATTACAGAATTTCGATTCTTCCATTTTTTTCTTAAGATCTTCTTTGCTGCTTTTCTCCTGCTTCTCCTCTTTTTCGAAAGGAATCTCTGCAGTCTGCTCCTGGGCTGCTACCTCATATTCTTGGTCTAATATAGGCACAACAATATCTGCAAGGAATGCGTATGCAACCAATGCAAAAAGAAATGTTGTATATATGTTCAAGAATTTACGAGTCATCTAACCTCAGTTTTAAAGTTATCTTATGTTACAAATATATACTTTCATTTTAAGAATCAAACTATCACAGATCTAAAAAATAGACCTTTTTGTCTTTTTAACATTTAACTTTCCATCCATTTTATGTTTAACCCCTACATAATGGGGCTTATCACTCTCTTTATGATGGGTTATTGGATGTGGTACATTTGTGCGGATATAAGGTTAAGCCCGTCTTACAAAAAAATCAGTAAATTTGTATTATGGGTATACGCAAAAGAAAGAGTTACGACAGAGAATTTAAATTGATGATCGTCAATTTAGTAGACAGTGGTAG
>JAOARB010000013.1 GCA_025210775.1 Prolixibacteraceae bacterium | reverse complement strand
TACGTTACCATTTGTTTTTGAAGAACTAAAATCAATAAGTCCAGAATCAGCTAATTCTTTTTTTGCTTCTAAAAGCTTTTTTCTGTGGATAGAAAGATCTGCTTGTATTTTGGCATTATTACGCCTAAAGGATGCTTTCCATGAGAGTGTATTATTAATTTTTAGAAGGTAAAAATATAATGCTACAGATTCTGGAGAAAAAGCATATTCTTCATGAATAATCCAAAAACGGTTTATTAATTCAATATAGCTCATAATCTCAAGTATTGAATAAATTCATCTTTACTAATTATAAACCTACGGCCGTCTTTATACATCGGTAAAGGGTTATAATAGTCTTCTCTTTTTCTTTGTACCGTAGAGGGCGACCATCCCATTATTGAACAAATAGCTCTTGTGTCTAGGATTGGTGTAGGATAGCGAAGTATATGGTCTTTAAGGCTATCTACTTTACCTTCATGTCGAAGTGTAATTTTAACCTCTTCTATGATTTTGGGTGTTATTTCTTTTACAACCTCTGGTATTGCTTCCATTAGGGCATCAAAAATCATTTCTCTGAACTCTATTCTTTGTTCAGGAGTAAATCCCATAGGAATATTATTTATTATCTCTTGTTTCATAATAAACCTATTTTAAGATGAATGATCTGTAGGTAATGCATTAAGCATTCTTTTTGCTCTAGCTCTTCGTAGTATATTGCGTTGTGCAATGATTAGTGCAGCTTCTAGTGCTTTTTCATTTGTAAATGATACAAATCGGTCGGAAGTACAAAATGTTCTTTGTACTGTTGATAAGGAAACATGTGCCATGTCGGCGATCCTTTGATAATCTCCACGGTGAAGATTATTCTTGATTTTTTGGAGTTGGGATCTCATGATTAGAATTTTAATTTATCATTAGTTATACGGAGTATTTTAGAGTCTATATTGACTCTATCTTGTTCTAAGCATTTGGGTGCTTGGGGGAAGAAGCACCAACTATTTAATGATGGTTCTGCACGAATTCGTTTTTCTTTAACTAGTAGCCAAAGTTCTTCACGAGGAAAATAGTTCAATAGACGAATATAGTCTATCAACATTGCTTGAAATGGGCCTTTGCCATCTTTTTTACGTCTTTCTATGATTAGAATAGTTGCGTTGTATATTTCTTCTTTATTTAACCTTTGCTTGGCCATATCTAGAAGCGTTATAGTTGAAGACCTAGTTCATGTTATGTACAAAATGCTTAAATATTTTATTTCTATAGAATGGAATTGGTTGAATTTGGAACGTTTTCCATTTCCTTTAAAAACTTGACCATAATCATTTAAGGTTATTTTACTTGGAAAATACCTTGATTTGAGCAGATTCCATTTACAGGTGTGTGATAATACACCTGTTGCGCAGATTCACAATTATTCAAAATTGCAGTTGTTGATATACTTTGATCAGTCGATGGGATGTTGCATTTATTTTCTCATAATTTAAGAGTTATTAATTCGGCTTACTTTTTACAGTTCTTATTTAATCTATTAATGGTGATTATTTTTAGTAGTTTACTGCTGTAGATAGCAGTGTCTATTTCTGCTTTTGAAACTAAAACCTTGCTGTTCTTAAATTCTCCAGATCGAAGAGTTTTAATAATATGGTTGTCAATTAGGTTATTTATTACTTTGAAACCATACATTTGATAGGCTTTGTTTCGAGACAATAGGTCATTCTTCGGTTTCTGAGTTGCTTGATATTTGGTTATACCAAGCTGAACACTATCAGTAATCATTTCCTGTAGTTGTTCATATGTGATATATAATTCTGTATGCATGATTTAGTTATTTGGGTTTCTTTTTAATTCTAAATCGTTTTTTTCTATAAGTTCCACTTCTTGTAGGAGTAAGTTCTTTGCTTTTTTGCGTATTGCAATAGAATTAGGAGTATTACTGCGATATGTTAAGGCATTAAATATCGTTTGTCTTGAGATTCTTGGAAGGAATTCTTCTCTGAGGACTTTGTGATGTTTTCGTCCTAAACTGATTTTTACATAGTTTGGCATACACAAGTTTTTTATAAGTTGTTAATAGATCAAAAAATGTTTTTTGCTATCTTTACTAAAGTAAAATATGATAACACAAATATAGGTAAAAATATACCTAAATTTATTAAGTATGAGTAGAAAAAATACTACAATCAAAGAGCGTGTTTTGTTGTTTGCTGAAAATCAGGAAGTTAATAAGAGTGATTTTTTTAAAAAAACAGGTTTGAATTATAGTAATTATACTGGTAGGTCTAAAGAAGGAAATCTTAATTCTGATGCTTTAGGTAAAATTTTACTTAGTTATCCTAATGTGAATTTAGAATGGATGATTGGAGGTGAAGGAGAAATGGTTAGAAATAATGTAGTTGAGTCATCAAATGATAAGTTGTCATCTTTAGGAAAACAGATACCACTATTGCCAGTTAATGCTCATGGAGGGTATTTAGATGAATTTATTGCACAAGTTGCAAGTGCTGATTGTGAAACAATGCTTTCACCTATTGCAGATGTTGATTTTGGGATAACTGTTGTAGGGGATAGTATGGAACCAAAATATCCAAGTGGAGCAAAAGTTTTGATAAAAAAGATCAATGAGAAAGCATTTATTGAGTGGGGTAAAGTGTTTGTTTTAGATACTGTCAATGGAGTTGTTGTGAAACAATTGAAGCCATCAGTAAAAGATGGTTATATACAATGTTCCTCCTTAAACGAAAATTATCCTCCATTTGAAATAGCACTACAAGATGTTTTTGGAGTCTATAAAGTAATGATGGTTTTGAGTATGGTTTGATGATATAACTAACAAATTCAATAAAAATAATTCTTATGAGTGTTTGGACAATAATAGGTTATCTAGTTGGTGTCTGGATTGCTTTTTCAATTCTTTATACTGTTTACTATATTTTAAAAAGGATCTTCTTTCCTTCTAAATTCAAATATAAAAGACCTCCAATTAATGATGATTTGGTTGGTGCTTATAAGGTTCTTGAAGATGCAGTGTTGGATTCTGGAAATAAAGAGTATCAAACTTCATTAGTTGGCATTCATTATGAAAATAGAATGGAGGTTTTAAACTCATTAGATGACAATGAAAAAGTTATTCTTTTTCATGATGAAGGCAACGAACATGATCCATTTGCAATTAAGTGTATTACTTTACGAGGTGAAGATCTCGGTTATTTAAAGCGAGGCATTGGTGGAATGACATCTTTAGGAGAAAAACTAGCTGGTGAAGAAGTGGTTCTTCCAGTAACACAATTTCGTTTTAATGGAGAAAAAGCAATGTTAAAATTTTGTGTAGTTGAAGACTGATATCTCTCTTTTTGAGTAAAATTTTATGAATGTGCTTTGTATGAAATAAAGCCTCTATGGTTTTGTGAGGCTTTATTTTTTATAGATTGCCCTGGGGTATTTCTTTTTTACGTAGTCCCAGTTAATTTTGACATCCTTAATTGGAACTGAGAAACTTGTTCCATTGGTGAATGATGATGTCTTTCTTACTTTAATGGTAGAATCGTTTTCTAAAGAATAATAGACTAACTTGGTGCCATTCTTAACAGTTTGATCGTTTTCAAGAATATATCCATTTTTACTATTCACTCTAAGTAGATCATGCTTTGGTTTTGCTCCATGTGAAAAAAATCCTAAACCATCCCATTTTGAAAAAGGTCTGTTTTCAATGTAAGCATGCTTATCTGTAAAAAGAGTATCTCCTTTTATTAGCACCTTTTGCCATTGACCGATCATATCTCTTCCAATTATGGTAAGTGTGTCGTTTGTAATAGTTTACAAATAACCTTATCTTCTGGTTGATTATAGAAAGTTTAATATTCTATGGCCAATATTCGTAAATAATACTTCAAATATAATAGACAAAATAAAAGCAGCAGTCATTCGTTATCCTCGTTTTTTGAATTGTTTTTGTACTTATGTATTTGAATATGGTATTTAATAATCAAAATATATAGTTTTTTTTATTTATTTTTATAATGAAAATAAAAACTTGTGATGATTGATATATAAAATGTCCTTGTAGTTATTAACTTGACTATATAACTAGTAAAATCAATTCTATTAGTGATTGGACTATAATGGGTTATTTAGTTGGTGTCTGGATTGTTTTCCAAACCTTTATACTGTTCACTACCTTTTTAAAAGGATCTTTATTTTTCAAAATTTAAATATAAAAAACCTCCTGTTGATGATTACTTGTAGGATGCCTGTAATGTCGTGAAAGAGAGTATATTATGGCGTGTGTGAAAAATAAGATTAGTTGGAATTCAATATGAAAATTTTAAAATAGTTAGATAATAACGAAAGGATTGTTTTTATGAATATTATCATGTCTAAAAATCTATTGAGAAACTTAATATTACTGATTCTAAGTTGTAGCTTATGAAAAAAAATATTGACAATGCCACTTATCGTAAGATGACCACTATGATTGTTTTTGCTCTCGAGCAGTCATTAGGTCAATTGATAAGAGATAATCAGATCTTTTGCAAAGATCGAGATTTAAAATCTATTGATAGTGTTATTAATAGAGTTAAAAAAAAGAATATTAGAGTGAATTCTGACATTGAGTCTGTATTATCAAATACATATATGTCAGAAGTTTTTGATATCGCACTAGAGCTATCTAATAATACATCTGTACATGATGATCTTAGAAAATTAGAAGAGTTGTGTAAGTCTTTAAATTTGTTTGACATAAGGAATGCAATTGCTCATCCGAATAAAGATTTTCCTGTTTGTTATTGGTATAGAATTTGTGCTATTGCTACAGATCCTTTAATTGGTATTTTAGGCCTAAATGAAATTACTGCTAATTTTGAAGCCGCAATTCAAAACAAGATTGATGTTCCACCAGATAGTTGGATTAATAAATATAGATATGTTATTCCAAATACATTGCCAAGACTCTTTGAACATGATATTACTGGATTAATTGGTAGAGAAGACGAATTTAAGAATTTAGATCGAAATTTAGCCAGTGATAGAATATCTTTTATTTCGATTATAGCTCCAGGAGGTGTTGGAAAGACTGCTTTGATTTTGCAATATCTGAAGAGAATAAGTGAAGATGTTCAATGGACAACCAAGCTAGATGGAATTATCTTTCAAACATTGAAAAATGAGAGACTAGAAAAAGAAGGTATTGAAAAGATTAAGGCTATTAGTGGAATATCACAGATAAAGGAAGCGGTTCTTAATGATCTAAATGAATTATTCCCAGATGAAATTTCTCATAATATAGATGAAGCTCTATCTTTACACCGAGATAAGAAATTGATTATATGTGTAGATAACCTCGAAACATTATTGATGCAATCTCCTGATGATTTTGTTGAGTTTAATTTAATGTTACCTAGTCTCTGGAGGGTTATTGTAACAAGTAGGATTCCGATAGATTCTGCTACAAATATTAGACTTAAATCATTAAATAAAAAATCTGCTACTCATCTTGGAATACAATATGCTACGAAAAAAGGTGTTGATTTATCCCCCCAAATGCTAGAGAATATCGCTGAAAAATCGAATAATAATCCTCTTGCCATCAGATTGACTGTGGATTTGTATAGTACTGGTAAATCTTTGACAGAATCGATGCTACAATCACAATCTAATATTGTGGATTTTTCTTATAGGAATTTGATAGATTCACTTAGTGATAATGCCGTTTCTATTTTAGAGGTTATGTATATTTTAGGTTCTGAAGTTCAAAGAAAAGATCTAGTGTCATATTTAGAACTTACGTTTGATGATATTCAGGAGGCAATAAATAACCTAACTAGGACAAGTTTGATTTTTGCAAAGCATACTGATTATGGAGAGGCATTTTATTCGTTAAGTGAATCAATTAGAGATTTGTTAATTCGAAATCCTAGAAATATTCTTATACGAAATCAAATTCAAGCAAGAGTTCAGAGTCGAAGAGTCAAAATACAACAGCATAGTAATAAAACAAAACAATTGGAAGAAAGTCGTTTTTCTGATTCCTATATTGGAACAGATGACGAGAACTTGAGATCTATTATAATTGATATTAATAAAGAACTGGACAAGAAAAAGTATAAACTCAATATTAACGAAACATTATTGGTTGAATATCGAAGTAAACTAGAGCTTTATGGACGTTGTTCTGAGAATTATGAGCTTCACTTCCATCAATCAAGAATTCATGACTATTTTAACGAACATGTTGAAAAACAAAACTGTTTAGAACGTGCTTATTGTTTAAATATTAATGATCCTCGTGTAAATCTAGCTTTAGCAATATGCTATTTTAAACAAAAGAGAATTAAAGATGCGATTCCATTATTCGAAAAGAATATGGAAAAGAATTTGCATTTACCTGATAAGTCAGACAAAAAGTTTAGTTTTAGTTTGATTAATTGCTATTTACATTCTCTTTTAGAATCTGCAGAATACTCAAAAATAGAAGAGGTTACTAAAGATTGGATAAATGATGAGCAATGGGCTGAACTTTATGGAACATTTTTAGCTTCTATGCACAAAAGATCGGTTGAACATCTTGTTGGTTCTGATCTAAAAAGCTGCGAGGATCGTCTAATTCAGGCTCTTAATATCTACGATATTATATTTACTAAATTAGGTTATAATTATACTACTACTAAAGGAGAATACCATAAATTATTAGAGCAAATGGTGTTTATTATCAGAAAGTATGAATCATCGAAAGATTTTATCAAGAAATGTACAGATTCAGTAAGTCGACATTATAAAAATACCTCTTATTTTTATTATTCTTTGGATTCAAAAGAATCAATATCATTGTTAACAAAACTAGTAGAGTTTGGTGATGACGAATTTAAAAATCAACAATGGTTATTAAATCTTCTAAATTTACAATATGATCAAAATCAAGTAAAATTATTAGAAGAAGAAGGGTATTCAATTGTTCGAATTACAGGATTTCCTTATGAAGATAAATTTTGTAGTTATTGTTTTGCAATTGATTCAGAAAAAACAATTTTTCTTCATATAGATAATTTTCAAGGAAATAACATTCAATGGTCAAGGTTAGACATTGATGATAAAGTTGCTGTAAAATATGAAGAAACGCAAAAGGGATACAATGCGACCTCAATCGTGCTTTTGAAGTATTCAAAAATATGATTAATTTTGAATGTGTAAGAAATAAAAGACTTCATGAATTGAGGTCTTTTATTTTTCTAAATACTCAATTACTTTTCTATTGGCTTTATCCAGGATACTCCAATCTTTCTTGATGTAGATATCAGTGACACGCATCATAGGGTCCACGTGGTTTAATGCTACGTGAACATGATATTTGTCCACTCCTGCTTCATTAGCGGCAATAGTGGCCCATGAGTGACGGGCAGAATAGAAGGTTAAACCAGGAATATCCAACATTGTTGCAATTTTACGCATGTTACGATTGATGGCCACATTAAAGTTCGTCATTTGTGTATAACGTTCCTGGAAGATAAAATAATATTCGCTTTCTTCTCCTGCTTTATATTTTTCTATCAATTCTTTGTATTCGGGTTCAATTTTAACGCTTATTTCTGCATTATCTTCTCTCTTAGCCTTTGTTTTGGATCTATGGTATGTTATTCTATCTGGATCGTTTTGCTTCTTTAAATTAAAGATATCAACCGCATTCATGCCAATAAGACCAAAACTAATCACATAGAGATCACACATCATTTGAACGATGGGCATATGTGTTTTAAATTCAAAAATCTTATGAAGTTGTTCTACCGTTAAAGCTCTTTTCTTTACTGGTGGTTCTTTAGGGATCTTTACTCTATTAAAAGGAGATAAAGGAATGCGGATCAATCCTCTATCTTCGTCGTTAAATTCTTCTTTTGCGATATTATGAACAACTCTAAGAATAGCAGGGTAGAGGCTTTGAGATCTCGAATGTATCTTGTCTTTATTTCCTGATAGTTGATTTTCTGGAATCCAATCTATCCAAGCTTTTAAGAATCTCGAGGTGATATCATTTATATTGAGTTTTTCTTCTCCTACATAACGTAATAGATTTTTACGGGCAGCAATATGTTGCCGAGCTGTATTGAGTCTATTTTCTTTTAGAAGATTGTCAATATGCTTTTGCATATAATTGAAAATATTCAGATAAAACCTATTGCCATCTCTTTTCTCAGTAAGATATTGTTTTAATTCATGAACATTGAATGAGTCAATGGTGTTCCCAATTTCTGATGCTCTTTTACGAAATTTAAATATTAGATCTTCGCATGCATCTATGTAGAACTGGTTTTTTAGCTTGAATTTCTGTGTGATATCTTTGTTTGTGCAATAGAAAGATGTTCCTATAAGAGATGTTCTTCTCTTATGAGTTATCCGTATTTTTATATTGAAAGATCCATCTTCTTTTTTGTCTTTTTCACGAATTATTATTTTAAAGGTTGCCATAAAGCTAATGTTTTAGGTTTAATTCAGGGTCAAACATAGGTCAAACAACTTAATAGAATCTATAGAAATATAGGTATTTTTTTACCTATATAAAGGTACTAAAACATTTGTATTTACATAAAAAAAGCGACTAAGAAAACCGTATTGATTTTCTTAACCGCTTTATTATTAGGTGTTTATCTGACTGTGTGTGTCTCTAAAGAGAACCTACACAAGATAAGCTCTAATTAAGTATTCATCGCACCACATACATTGATAACTTGACCGCTTACATAAGAAGAAAGGTCAGAACCAAGGAATGTAACTACTTTGGCTACTTCATCAGGAGTACCACCACGACGCATAGGAATAGAAGCTTCCCAAGCTTTACGTGCATCCTCAGGAATTTTACCAGTCATTTCAGTGATGATAAAACCTGGAGCGATAGCGTTACAACGAATGTTACGGCTACCAAGCTCTTTCGCGATAGATTTAGTGAATCCAATGATACCTGCTTTAGAAGCAGAGTAGTTTGCTTGACCAGCGTTACCACTAACACCAACAACAGAGCTAATGTTTACGATAGAACCTGATCTTTGCTTTAACATTGTACGTTGACAAGCCTTTGTGAAGTTAAATACAGACTTAAGGTTAACGTTGATCACTTTGTCCCATTGATCCTCAGTCATACGCATTAAAAGAGTATCCATTGTGATACCAGCGTTGTTAACTAAGATGTCAATACGACCAAAATCTTTGACTACCGCTGCTACTACCTCTTCTGTTTGAGCAAAGTTAGAAGCGTCAGAACCGTAACCTTGAGCATTTACGCCAAGAGCTTTGATCTCTTCTTCTGTCTGTTTTGCATTGTCATCATAAAAAAGGTCTGTAAATGCAATATTACAACCTTGTGATGCCAATTGTAAGGCAATGGCTTTACCGATACCACGCGAGGCACCAGTAACGATAGCTGTTTTTCCTTCTAATAGCTTCATAATATAATATTATCTTTTTTGATTGCTTTGATTGAACAAAGCAACCTCGTTACTTTCTTAGTTACATGATGTGTCTTTGTCTAGCTTCTATTGTTTGACTAAACAAGCTGTGACAAACATCATATTCCGCATACAAATGTAAAAAAACTACTGTGTGAACATGGCTTATTTGTATATAAAAGATGGGTTCTGAATGTTTTTTTAGATAAACAATGTAAATATGATAATTATTCGAACCTATGTTTTGAAGATTCGATATCGTACAGATTATAGAAAATAATCCATTTCCCAATCTGCTTTTGTTTATCGTAATATCGTGTTAATATTTCAGCTTGTTTAGGTATATGTCTTTTAAAT
This sequence comes from Prolixibacteraceae bacterium, assembly GCA_025210775.1. GTDB lineage: Bacteria > Bacteroidota > Bacteroidia > Bacteroidales > Prolixibacteraceae > Halosquirtibacter. The sequence continues at coordinate 326,538 of JAOARB010000013.1, read as the reverse complement.
ATAAGAATAGAAGGTTTTGATAAAAGTTGAATGATCTGCTCTTTTTGTGTCTTAAATGACAGAAGATATTTACTCCATTGGTTGTCTCTTTGAAATGAAGTATTTCGTTTAAGTAGATAGCTGCCATCCTCGATCGCATAGGTTTTATTTTGTAGTTGGAAATCGAAGGATGCAACCCTTTGATTATAGACTACTATGGGTAGATGTTGTAGTCCTCTATCTTGAATGAAATTGGTGACAGGTGTAGTGCCATTGACATCAATGATCATCTTATTAAGTATGTAACCGCTAAAAGGTACTAAAATCATGGGAATGGCAAGTGAGGCTATAAGAATTTGATCTTTGGCTTCTTTACGTATAAATGTGACAACATAAAGAAAAAAAGTGGCTATGACAAGTAGAATATACCACCAATGAGAGACTCCCTCCAATAAAATAAATGCATAAGCCCCAAGTCCGAGAGGAAGCAAAAGAAAGAATATCTCTATTAGTTGATGTCTTTTGATTGCTTTTGTTGAGATCATTCGGTTGAAGACATATCCAAACCAAACAGCTAAACTAAAGGCTGTTGGGAGTGGATAGAGTATAAGCTTAGAGCTTGCAATAGAGAAGAATATCATCGGGATTACAACTGTGAACAAGATAATTGTTTTTACGGAATTTGTGTATTTATCGATCTTTGTGAAAGGGATAAAACACCATGGTAGTAGTGCTGGGATATAGGTGTATAGATAGTAGTAGAATGGTTCTGATCGTTTATGAATTTGAGCATTGGCAAATCGATCTACTAATTGTTCTTTGGTGAAGAAGTCCCATAGACCCGTGTTGTTCTTTATTAGGATAGCATACCACAATCCTCCTAATATGAGAACCATAATGCCTGTAAACCAAGGTATCCATCTGTGAACCTTGTTTTGTTGTGGACAAATTTTGATGATAGGATAGATGAATAATATTGGTAAAAGCCATGCTACCGGACCTTTGATCATAAAAAGTATAGATAACGTGATTCCCCATAGAAGCAGATAAATATTGGGGTGTTTACCTTTTCGATGTAGAGTGAAAAGAAAGATGGACAACAATGAAAAGGTGTTTAGGTAGGCATCTGTTGTAAGGTTGCGTACAGACATGATAACTACAGGTAGAGATGCATATATAATGGTGATGATTTCCGATAGACGTTGTTGATTAAACCATTTAAAGGTTATAGAAAAGACTAGAATGAGTTGTAGTAGATAGGCTATAGAAAGGAAGAAACGACTTCCAAAAGGAGTTGTGCCAAAAAGTTTTTGTCCTAAAGAAGTAATCCAATAGGTTACTGGTGGTTTGTCAAAATGGTAGATTCCTTGTAGTTGAGGTTGAAGAAAATCTCCAGAAGTTAACATTTCTCGAGAAATCTCAGCATATCTAGCTTCACTGCTTTCTAGTACCCCCCATTGTCCAAGATGAATAAAGGAGCAAAAGCAAATGATCCCTAAGAATAGTAGGTAATAGATTTTGTTTTTCATATCAGTAAAAGTGTTTTTGTACGCGTTCTTTTAAAGATATAAAAAATAGGTAATTGTATACTTATCTTAGTCAACCTTTAAGAAAGTTAATAATGTTTTTTCCCCATGCATTAGGTTAAGATGACGATCTTTTATTTGATAATGATCACATTTTTGAAGTGCATTAAGATAATTGTTCTCAATGTTGATGTTAGGACAGTACATTTTAGTAGATGCAATCATACCAAACTTAATCGAATGATTCTCGAATAAAGACACCGAAGTGTTGTATCTATTACATCCGCTATGTCCGTACGCACGTTTTTTACGTAGGTCGATAGTTAATGTCGGTGCATTTTTGTTTACTTCTTCTCCCTCTATCTTTTTTAATACCCAGATGTCATTGATAACACATGTCATGGTGTCCATAGAGGTTTCAAGTTTTTTAGTGACTTTATATTGATCTGATTTCTTAGGCTTGGCAATTTCGAGCATTTGATTGTAACCCATAAGAAGTTCTGCTCCTTCAAGTTTCTCTTCGTCAAGAAATAGTATGTTGCCTTTCTGGTCAGTGAGAATTAATTGTTTTTGTCCTTCAGTATTTTCGTGATAAAAAGGAGAGACGTTAACAGGTTTTTTAGTAATAAATTTTGAAGAAGAACAACTCGATAATAAAAGAATAAGAAGTGTTGCAAATAGTGTTGCGTGTTTAATTTGTTTCATTTCAATTTTTTAAGAGTAAAAAAGGATGATATATCCTGTTCAATATCTTAAAGGTAGAGATAAAATATAAGGATTGTGGTCGTAATTAACGTCTATTAAATTTTTTTTTAACGACTTAAAAGATGAAAACGAACATAAAATTCTCGTTCATCGTTGATTTATTTAAGTTAATGTAAGACTCTAAAAAGAAAATAATAATATTTAGTTTTATTAGTTCCGATAACTTGTAATTTATTACTGAGAATGATTGGTGATGTTAGTTGAAATGGTCTTATTCATATCATGGGACGTTTGACCCACAATATTCCTCCTTCAATTTTTTCTACGATAACCATTTCTCCCATTTTGATGTGTTCTTTTGATTTGATAGACCATATCTTACGGTCAAGATTACCTCTCCCTAGTTTCTCTGGTAGAAGATCTTCTTCTGCGATGATCGTTTCTCCTTTTAATTTGGTTAGAATTCCATTAGTTTGTTGCCCTTCTTTTGATTGAAATCTAGTGTTGTGTAATCTAGTGGTTAATGCTCTGATGATAATTAGACTGGCAATAACAAATAATGTGAGTAATTCTTCCATTGATATAGAGGAAAAAAACAATGATACAACCCCACATAGAAATGCTACAACAGAGATACCTAAAAAGTATACGTTGCTATACAAGAATTCCAAGAATAGGAAAATAATCGTAACGAGAAACCAAATAATAATTGATGAGAACACAATAGCTAATTTTTTCTTTTTGTAAGTATTTAAGTGAATTCCTTGGGGTTAATAATCGAATTTATATCTAATTATGATGAATATGATATTTTTTACATGAAATATCTTTTATTGTTGATGAAACCACTGTTTTTTATGGATAAAAGGCTTTATTCTAAAAAAGAGATAACTAAATAGGTTAATTCGATAGAATAGATTAAAATTGCAGTAGCAAGTTCTATGTTAAATCTAATGATTTCAAGGAGTAGAACTTGATTTGGATTAGTTAAGTGTTTTTCATGATTGATACTCAGGATGTTAAAATAGAGTCTAAAAGACTTCTTAAAGAATATTTCGGTTACGATTCTTTTCGACCTTTACAAGAAGAGATCGTAACACATATCATGCAGGGGAGCGATTGCTTGGTATTGATGCCTACAGGAGGAGGAAAGTCTCTTTGTTTTCAAATCCCTGCTTTGATGTTAGATGGTATTACGGTAGTGGTATCCCCCTTGATCTCTTTAATGAAGGATCAGGTGGATGGATTAAATGCCAATGGTATACCTGCGGCTTTCCTTAATAGTACTTTGTCTGAAGAAGAAGAAAGTAATATAATGCAACGTTGCCGTATTGGAGAGATCTCATTGTTATATGTTTCTCCAGAACGTATCACTCGTAGTTTCGAGAAGATATTTGGGATGCTCAATGTGGCACTTTTGGCAGTGGATGAAGCCCACTGTATCTCTAGCTGGGGACATGATTTTCGACCTGAATACCAGCAATTGAAATGGATCAAACACACTTTCCCAAATATGCCAATTGTGGCACTTACAGCTACTGCTGATAAGACGACAAGAAATGATATTATTAGCCAGCTTGGACTTAAAAATGCAAAGACGTTTTTGGCTTCTTTTAACCGTCCTAATTTGAGTTTAGAAGTAAGGGTAGGCGTAGGTGCGAAGGATAAAGATCGTGAGATCGTGGATTATATTCGTTCTCGCAAAAATGATTCTGGTATTATTTATTGTATGAGTCGTAAGAGTTGTGAACGTCTCTCCAAAAAGTTAAATACAAAAGGAATTTTTTCTAAATATTATCATGCCGGTCTATCTGCTTCTGAGAGAGAAAAGGTTCAAGATGACTTTATCAATGATCGTACATCTGTGATTTGTGCAACTGTTGCTTTTGGGATGGGAATTGATAAGTCTAATGTACGTTGGGTGATGCACTATAACCTACCAAAGAATGTGGAAGGTTACTATCAGGAGATTGGACGTGCAGGGAGAGATGGACTGCCTTCGGATACTTTCTTGTATTTCAACCTAGGGGATATTATCACTTTGCGTAAATTTGCAGAAGAGAGTGGGCAAGTGGCTCTTAATTTGGAGAAGCTAGCTCAGATGCAGGCCTTTGCTGAATCAGATATTTGTAGAAGAAAGATCCTATTGTCATATTTCGGTGAGTTTCTTGAAGAGGATTGTGGTAATTGTGATGTGTGTAAAAATCCACCAAAAAAATTTGATGGTACGATCATTACACAAAAAGCATTGTCTGCTATCATGAGAACCAAACAGATGGTCTCTTCTCAGTTGCTTATTGATATTCTTAGAGGGTCAGAGAAAAGAGAAGTATTAGAACAGGGGTTCCATCGCATTAAGACCTATGGTAAGGGAAGAGATATAACGGAGGAGGATTGGAAACAATACCTTCGCCAGATGATGCATCTAGGATTGATTGAGATCGCTTATGATAGAAATAATGCATTAACAGCTACGTCACTTTCTAAAAAAGTACTTTTTGATGATCAAAAAGTGGAACTTGTTCGTCTTGTAGCTCCTGAGATTAGGAAACAGCGTTTTAAAGTTACTTATACCAAAGAGCAGGCTCAAAAGAGTCAGCCTTGGAATCAACTATTTGAGTATCTTCGTAAATGGCGTGTGGAGATGGCTAAGGTCAAAGGAATTCCTCCATATCTTGTTTTTAATGATGCTACATTGCGAGATATTGCGATGAGTCGTCCTGAAAGTAGTATTGATCTGTTGTCCATTTCCGGTGTCGGAAAGGTGAAGTTTGATGCTTATGGAGAATCTATATTAGAGGAGATAAATAAGTTTAAACAGGCAGGACGGAAGACAACGACTACTTATCAATTAACTTATGATCTTTATAAGAAGGGTTATGATGTAAACATGATTGGTCAACTTCGTGGAATGAATGTGATGACGGTCTATTCCCATTTAGCTTTTCTCTATCAACAAGGTTATGCTATCGATCCTTTTAAATATATCTCAAAAGAGGATGTCAAACAGATATTGGAAGCAGTACAAAAAACGGGGGAAAGAGTGCAAACAAAGCCAATCTATGACTTCTTAAGAGGAGAGGTAGATTATTATTGTATACGATTGTCTTTAGCTTATCTTTCGAAAGAAGGGAAAATATAATATCAATAATAGATATATAGTATTGTCGTATCTGTTAAAGAGTGTATCTTAAGGATGGGGCTATGACTTATAAAAACAACCATTCATCATTATTTCGATGAATGGTTGTTTTTTATTAACTCCTTTTGCGATGTCTACTTCTATTTCTTTGGAGTTGTTACTCTATCTACAAGGTAGATGATTGAGCTATAAGGTATACCTGAATTCTGGGAAAGACCAATCTCACAAGTTCTACTGTTTGAGTATCCTGCAATGGCTTTCTCTTGTTCTACAACAGGTTTTAATTTTCGTAATGCATAAGAGTTGACCTCTGGAAAATTGAATCCTCTATCACCAGCAAAACCACAACATCCCACTTCTTGTGGAAGGATAACTTTCGTTGTACAGGCTTCAGCAACTTTTACTAATGTTCCAGTAAGTCCCATCTTTGTGGTGCTACAAGTTGAGTGCACTGTAACAGCTTCATTGACTTGGTGAAAATCTAGCTTGTCCATAAGGAAAGTGTCAATAAACTCTACTGGTTCGTATAGTTTTAATCTAGGCTCCATTACTCTTCTCATTCTGTATAGACAAGGAGAAGTGTCGCATAGAATTGGATACTCTCCATTGTTGGATGCTTTGAAAAGAGCCGCTTCTAATTCTGATGATTTTTGATCTGCTTGCTCTATAAAACCTTTACTCTCCCATGGAGTACCACAACATAATGTGTTCATCTTCTCTGGATATATAATTTCATATCCTGCTTTTTGAAGTAACTCTTGTGTTACGATATGTAATGGTCGACGATCATTATCTTTCTTTGCAGCTCCCATTGTCTGTGCAATACAAGAAGGGAAATAAACCACTTTGAGAGGATTGTTCTTGTCTACCTTTGGAGGTTTAGGACCTTTTACACCTGTAGGCATCCATGGTGTCCATTGTGGAATGCGTTTCCCACTAATGTTGCGCATTGTTGTAGCAATACCACCTAGAAGGGTAGAGCCGATGGTGTAATGTACGCCATTAACAAATAGAAGCCCACCTCGAATCATACTTCCTATAGAGCCAAAATGATCTGCGACCCATTGTGACTGTTTCTGTATCTTTGGATTGTTGACTTGTTCTGCTCTAAGTACTTTGATGAACTTTCCTGTGTCTATTTTGATTGGACAGGAGGTAGCACAAAGACCGTCTCCAGCACATGTGTCCATTCCATAATATTGAAACTCTTTTTCTAATTCAGCTCGTCTTTTTTCGTTTTCTTTGGTTTGTTTTAGACGTGTAATCTCACGCATAGAGACTGTACGCTGTCTTGCAGAAAGAGTAAAACCTGCAGTCAGACAGTTGATCTCACAAAATCCACATTCAATACATTTGTCTACAAGAGGGTGTACAGGTGTAAGATTTTTGAAATTCTTGATATAACACTCTTTGTCTTGATTGATAATTACCCCAGGATTAAGAAGGTAAAATGGATCGAAGCTCTCTTTTACATCTACCATAAGTTGGTATGCTTCTTTCCCCCACTCGTGCTCTACAAATGGTGCCATGTTACGCCCTGTACCATGTTCTGCTTTAAGAGATCCATCATATTTATCTACCACCAATTTATCCACTTCACTCATGAATTCTTGGTATTTTTGTATCTCTTCTTTCTTGTTGAAATTTTGATTAAATATAAAGTGGAAGTTTCCTTCTAGTGCATGACCATAGATTACTCCATTCTTATATCCATATTTGGCAATAAGCTCCTGTAGTTCTTTGGTGGCATTGGGAAGATCTTCAATATGGAATGCAACATCTTCAATAATACAAGTTGTACCGGTTTCTCTTAATCCACCAACAGCAGGGAAAACACCTTTACGTATGTTCCAATAATTGGCATATTCTTTAGGATCACTGGTGAATTCAACAGGTTTAACCATTTCATATCTAGAAGTGATCTCTTTTATTTCATTTATGTTGTTTTTTATCTCTTCTTCTGAATTTCCAAAAGTCTCTATTAAGATGGCGGTTACATCTGGACCAAAGTCTTTAATAAAAGCAGGGATACCCTTTTCGTTCTCAACGGATTTCAAAGCAACTCTATCGAGCATTTCAGCACTGAATACAGGAGCCTTCTTAAATTCAACGACTGCTTGGCATGCTGTTTTGATGTCCGTAAAATAGAGCATCGATGTTGCTTTACATTTTGGTTCTTCTATGGTCTTGAGTGTGATCTCAGATAGAAATCCTAATGTTCCTTCAGAACCTACCATTAGATGTAGGATAATATCGAATGGATCAGTAAAATCAACAAAAGGATTGATGGTTAATCCTGTTGTGTTTTTGATGCTATACTTTTTTTCTATTCGCGCCTTAAGTGTTGGATTGTTAAGAACACGATCTCTTAGATCTTCAATTTTCTGAATAAAAGAAGCATGACTTTTTTGAAATGCTTTTTTGCTTTTATCAGAAGCGGTGTCTAATAGAGTGCCATCTGCAAAAATAATACGTGCAGATTCAATTGTTTTGTAGGAATTAGCATGTGTCCCACAGTTCATCCCTGACGCATTATTCATTACGATCCCCCCGATCATAGCTGAATTTATAGATGCAGGATCAGGTCCGAGTTTACGACCGTATGGTTTTAGAAGTTGGTTGATACGACTACCTGTAATCCCTGGTTGAACTGTGATTCTTTTACCATTATCATGAATTTTATAACCTTCCCAATGTTTCCCCGCAACAATAAGAATAGAATCAGTAATGGCTTGTCCTGCTAGTGAGGTTCCTGCGGCTCTGAAAGTTACAGGAAGTTTTAGCCTGGAAGCAATAGAAAGTGCTTGTTGTACTTCTTCTTCACTTTGCGATCGGACAACGATTTGTGGGTTTAGTCGATAGAAACCAGCATCAGTGCCATATGTTAATCTTCTTAATTCATCGACGTAAAGTCGAGATACGTCCACTTTACCCTTTATCTCTTGATAAAAGGTTTGATAGTTTTTTGTTAGCATCTTGCAATTTTCTTTATTCGGTTATTGGTTTATTGCCCACTTCAGTGTTCCCCTAAATTTACCAAAGTGATGCTTTTTCTTTAACTCCTTGCTTTAAAAGTATAAAAAAGAATTGGCTCTATATTAGTGTTTAAAAACATATGTTTATCATATAAATAATTCTTATACGATACTTGTTGCTGGTTTAACTGCTACTAAATAGGAGGTTAGATCATTTAGGAGTAGAGGTTTGTTTAAGATGGAATAATGCTAAAGAACATAAAAAAAGACGACTTTTTATCTTGAGCTTGCTCTTTTCTCCTTTTTATTTTTTCATAAGACACAGTGTGTAGTCTACTGTTATTTGGGTGTTCATGTGATTGGAGTATCATTGTCTCGTAGTTCAAAATAAATGAATTATTTATTTCTTTTGTTTTCGCTTATTTTATGAATGATTCCTGAATCTCAGTAGATTGTAGGTTGAGTTTTGTTTGAGATTTTACTAAATAAAAAGAGAATTAAAAGGTGGTTTGTCCATGGTTCCTCCACCCTTTGTCCATGGTTTGTCCATCGATTTCACCTTTTCGATGGACAAACCATGGAGGAACCATGGACAAACCATGGAGAAAGGACCTTTCATGTCTCTTTTAATGTGGTTGGATGTGGTGCATTTGTGCGGATATAAGGTTAAGCCCGTCTTACAAAAAAAACAGTAAGCTTGTGTTATGGGGTTAAGTAAAAGAAAGATCGATAATATAATAATAGTTGATAAGGTTGCTTTTGTTGTGTTTTGTGTCTTTTTAGAATAATCCCCTCTTTATAATGTTGAAAGATAAAAGAGAGGGAGAGTGTTTTTACTTTTTGATTATTTTGTTTTTCTTAATTTCTCCTTTATTGTTGATACATTCTATGATATAAATTCCTTTAGGATAGTTAGATAGATTAATTTTAATTGTTTCTTCTTCTTTTGTTTTTTGTGTAAGAAGAGTCTCTCCTGTAATGGTGTAAATTGTGATTTTTTGCCAATCTTTTTTTGTGTTTTGAATGGTGACGTAATTCCTCGTTGGGTTAGGATAAAGGACAATCGAGTTATTAGACAACTTATGATTACTTGTTGTTATTGGGTATTCAATAACAAAATATAGCTTGTTCGTAATTGCTAAATCGTTCCATTGTCCAGCGTTTCCTAATGGCCAACTCCCAATTCCTTGTGGCCAATTATTTAAAGCTATTGCCACACCGTCTTGATTGTTTAGGTAGTTATCTGGTTCATTTTGTTCTCCATAAGTTGTTCCCCAATTGCTGTATTGGTTGTCAATAGCATCTCCTCTTTTCCCTCCTTGCCAAAATGGGGTTTTGTTTTCGTTATTATTTCCATTCCATACCCACGAACCTTCTTGTTGTATATCGTTGCCACCAATCCATGCGTAGGAGGCCCCCCCGCCATCTTGTGCTATAGGTGGATTGATTGAAAAATCAGGTATATTATTTTGAAACGCATTGTATATTGCATCTTGTTCTTCTTGATTGTTAATCTCAGCTAAATAACCACCTTGATTTGTTGCATATTCCGTCGCTTCTATCCAAGTTTTCATTTCTGTGATGATTTGATATCTTTTCCCTTGGTGTTCAAATGAGTGAATGTTGTTTTGGGATACTGTTTGTCCTTTTGTTGTGGTTGTCCCAAGCAATAGAAGTGATGTAATGGTCGTTAGAATAATCTTTTTTGTCATTTTATAGATATTATAGTTTGCCACAGAAGTCGTTTTGATGTAACTCCTGTTTAGTTGTTTTAATTGTTATGATAAATATATTTTGTATGCTATTGAATTGAAAGGATATTGGGGTTAATTAACATTGTATTGTTTGAGGCGGAAGTGTTCTTTGTTTTTTATTGTTTTGAAATATTATTGATTTGAACAAGTGGTTGTTTTCACTATGATGGTAGGTCGTTTGATGTCTATGTAATAGTTCTTATGGAGTAATTGTGTTTGAATTCGATATGTGGATAGTTATAAAAATGAATTCTTTTATTGTATTGTTGGCATCTGCTTATTCTTTGTAAGAATAACATTTCTTTTTGTTGTATTAAGCTAACTGGGGATTTTGTTAGTAGGCATAATATCCTTGTTGTTCTTTATTTGTGATGAAAATTGATAGAAGAAATAATAGAATTATTTTTTAACAAATGTTATAGATGGGTTTTTTGTTTTGCCTCGTGTTATTGTTCTTACCTTGAAAGTTGTTGTGAATAAGCAGATTGTGGATAGATTGTTGAGTGTTGTGCTAGCGTGGATGATGAATTATTGGTTGTTTGAAGTCTGATATTAAAATTAAGATCTAATAAATATGTTTATTTAACTAAAAAAGTTGTTTATATTTGAAGCATACACAACACAACACTGTTTGGGTACTTCGGTCGGCTTTGTGCTGACTAAAGTACCTTTTAGTATTAGAAAATCATTTCTTTATAAACAATTAGGTGATAACTTTCTTCTGTGCTTCATTGTGTTGACTTCAATGATATTATTCCTTATGGTATACGTTTTTATTTTTTGTTTAAAATTTCACTAGTATATCTATGAATTCCTTTTGTTGTACAAAGTAGATCTTTGATAATGAAATTGGCAAACCTTAAAGGATGTACAGGTTGATATTTTTTCATTGGTCCTATGTATTTTAAGATCCAAAGAAAAGGTAAAGGTAGATATTCGTTCCATCTAAACTCTTTTCTTTGGTAAGGTATTAAAAGAGATGGCTGATAGAATGTGATTGAGTTAAATGGGAGTTTCGAAACTTCGTGTTCCATCTCGCCTTTGGTTTTTAAATAATAATTAGAGGAGTTAACATCTGCGCCAATAGAGCTTATGATATGGATATGTGGTATATTATTACGAATTGCCCATTTTGCAATTTTGAATACCAAGTCTTTGTCTATGGATTCAAATTTCTTTAGAGTTCCTGCTTTTTTTATTGTCGTTCCAATACAAACTACGATATGTTCGGCATGAGCCTTTATCTGGTCGATATTGTTCAGGTCTTCTTGTGTTATCTTACTTGAAAGAGATCGATCCTTTCTTCTTTGAATAGATATTAGGTTCCATTTTTCTTGAGCTAGAATCTGTTTTGCTACTAATCCTCCGATCATGCCTGATTGTCCAACTAGTATTACGTTTTGTTTTTCCATAAATGAAGATTTCGTTCAGATATTTTATTGATGCTATTCGCAATTTACTTTTTTAAAGTTAACTATCATAAAAATGTTATACTTTATTATGGTGTTGTTTAGGAGTTGCGTTTCGAAAAATACTTCATTTTTCTGTTTATGATCTTTAAAATAACGGGTGGTTTTGTTATGTGTTTTTTGTAATTCTGCCTTTGTTTAGATCTTTCATTAAGGTTAAGAATTATAAAATTAATGAGAGTTGTATTTTGGTTTCATAATACTTTAATAGAGTTGTTATTTTAGAATTATACTCTTAAAGTGTTTGTTGTGAAAAGTAACAAAGGTGAATCAATAGATTGTGTTTTTAAACAAAAGTTAAGTTAATGTTTGATTATTGTGTTAAAATATATCAATTTAAATTACATCTAAATAAAATTGATATTATAAACTTATAGAGTGGTGATTATTACCGTTTAACAGTTCTCTTTACCATTTGTAGGGTTTTTTGTTTTTCTTGTTATGGTTTGCAATATTCCCTTTGTTCTAAAAATAGAACTGTAATAAATCATGTCTCAGTTTTAAATAGTGTTAATAAATGATTACTTTTAAATACGATTCGAATAGTTTTCTATTGTAGAATCGTAATCATTTATAATCAAACAAACTATTTATGAGAAATTTTTATGTTTTAACATTATTGATGTTAGGATTAAGTTTTGCAAGTTTCGGTAAGGATAGATATATTCCCTTTACGAAACAACGCAAAGGCATCGATAATGTGTCAGAGTCGATTTCCCCGACAAGAGAAGTGCTCCAGCAGAAGAGTGGTAATATTGATGTTTCGTATTTTTTTCCTGGAGCTAAAGCTTCGGATAAAAAAGAAAACAATGAAGTGTATTCCTTCCTTCATATTGAAGGTTTAGGACAGACTGGACAAGTTGGTGCTCCTTCATTGCCTATGAGAAATGATCTATATGTATTAACAAGAGATCAGCAACCTCAAATTGAAATTATCTCTGCAGAGTATACAGAGATAGATGGTTTTCCTATTTATCCTGTTTTAGATTATCCAATTGATACCGAGGGAATGGGTGATCCTGAATTTAAAAAGGATAATGCAGTTTATGGAAAAAATGCATTTTTCCCAAGTTATCAAGCAAAAGTTGTACAGAATCAGGTTATGCGTGATACACGTGTAGTGAGAGTGCAAATTTGTCCAGTACAATATAATCCAGTATCACATAAATTACGAGTATATTCAAAAATCGAATATCGTCTTCATAAAACGGGTCAAAGAATTGTAACGGATTTAAATCAGAATACTGTAAAAGTTCTAAAGAATGTTGCGATCAATGGTGACGCAATTATTCCTCAAGACAATAAACTTCGTAAAGGAGTAGATTCAAATGCTAAGGACTATTTGATTCTAACTCACTCTATGTTTGATGAGGCTGCAAAGAAGTTGGCCTCATGGAAATCTAGCTTAGGTTTTAAAGTAGAGGTTATCTCGAAAGATAAGTGGACAACCTCTTCTGTACGTTCTGCGATCTCTTATCGTTATCATCACATGAATCCTAAACCTAAATATTTTGTGTTGATTGGAGATATTGAACAAATTCCTTCAATGAAATTTCAGAACTATGAGAATGCGGATTTTTATAGTGATTTGTATTATTCATGTATGGATGGTGCTGGTGACTATACTCCAGACATGGCTAGAGGTCGTATTTCTGTAAGAAATGCAGAGCAAGCAAATGTTGTAATTGACAAGATTATCAATTATGAAATGAATCCTGTTGAGGATGCTTCTTTCTATCAGAAAGCTTTAAACTGTGCACAATATCAGGACGATAATACAGATGGATTTGCTGATCGTAGATTTTGTCATACCAGTGAGGATATTCGTAACTATGTAATGCAACAAGGTTATCAAGTTCAACGTATCTATTATTGTAACAATGATGTAACTCCTGCGAACTTTAATAATGGTCGTTTTTCTAAAGGAGAAGCGATTCCTGAGGAACTTTTAAAACAAAATGGTTTCAATTGGAATGGTGGAGCGGACCAAATTGTAGATGCAATCAACCAAGGTCGTTTTTATGTATTTCATAGGGACCACGGGTATGCTGGTGGAATTGGATGGGCACACCCTGAATTTGTAACTCCAGAGATAGATAGACTTAATAATGGAGACAAACTACCTGTTGTATTCTCTATCAATTGTCATACAGGTGAGTTCTCATATAAAGAGTGTTTCGCTGAGAAGTTCTTAAGAAAAGAAAATGGTGGTGCAGTTGCTGTATTTGGTGCTTCTTATGCTTCTTTGTCTGGACCTAATGATGGTCTTTCTATTGGAATGATAGAGTCTATTTGGCCTGAACCTGGGGTTCTTCCTTCTTTTGGTACTGGTAGTGGTGCTGTGAATCCACGACCTAAAGCATTTGATCAACCGACTACTAGATTAGGGGATATCTTAAATCTTGGTCTACTTCGAATGACAGAAACTTGGGCTCCTGATAACTCGGATCTTTTATATACATATCGTCTATTCCATCTTTTTGGTGATCCTGCAATGAGAATGTGGACTTCTCAACCTGAGGTGATGACTGCAACTTTGCCAGAAGAATTGACTGTAGGACAGAAGTCCTTGGATATTACTGATGCAACAAAGGAAGGTGCTTTGGTAACCCTTGTTCAGGGAGATCAAATCCTTGCTAAAGGTAAAGTGCAATATGGAAAATGTCATTTAGAATTTGATGCTTTACCAAAAGGAAAGAAATTCCACTTAACATTGAGTCATGTTAATTATCATCCAATATTTAAGGAGTATGCTTTGGAGATCGATAAAGTGATTCCTACTGTAGATATACGTTTTGACAATAAAATTGCGATCAAAGGAGCTCCTGTTCATTTCTTTGCTGTGACAGAAGGGGTTGTTGATCAATATTTATGGAATTTTGGAACTGAAAATATAACCTACTTAGAGAATACTACTGCTGCATCTCGTAATCCTATTGTTCAATTTAATGAAAAAGGTGTATTTGATGTTAAGTTGGTTGCAACAAATAAAATTGGTGATGGCGAAAAGCTTATTGCTTCTGCTGTGACTGTTGATGAAATTGTAGATGCTTCTTGTGTTGGAACAATCACTCCTAAACCTAATAATTATGGTATGGGAATTGATACTTTCATATTTGGAGATTTCATGAATTCTTCTAAAAATGTAAATATCGAACCTGGTTATGTAGATTTTACATCAGAAGGAGTAATATCTGTTTCTAATGGTGCTTCATATCCTATTAGTGTTGTATCAAGTACCGTGAACCCTGTACAATGTAGATTGTATATTGATAAAAATGGAGATGGTACTTTTGCTGACAATGAAATGATCTTCCATAAAGGTCCTTTTAAAGGTACTTGTGCTGAAAGTATTACTATTGATGATTCTTTTACTTCTGATAAGGTTCTACGCATTCGCGTAATGACCGAATATTCTGATATGTCGATTACTGGACCTTGTTCAGATATTAAATATGGTCAGGTGGAAGACTATTGTATGATGGTTAAAGGATACCAACAGACTGCTATTACTGGTGAAGTTTCAGCTGTAGGTTTCCATAATGCTACATTTAATGGCTCTTTGAAATTGTTAGGAAACCCTAATGTGACAGAGAAGGGATTTGTTTATGCTTCAGAAGAAGGTGTATCTATTAAAAATACAAAAATAGCATCTACGTCTTCAGATCCAGCTAAACTTACTGCTTCTGTTGAAGGTTTGAAAGAAGGTACAATGTATTATGTGAAAGCATATGTCGTTGCTGATGGTGAAGTTGTTTTGGGAGATGAAGTATCGTTTTCTACTTTTGGTAATGCTCCAGATGCACATGTTACCAATTTCCATACTTATTTAACAATGAGTAAGATGCAACCATTGTCTTGGGATGCTGCACAGAGTACAACTCCAATTGCGGGGTACATTATTAAGATGGGTACATCTCCTGAGGATATTGCTAATCCTGTGGATGGTGTAGTCGAAGATAATGATAATGCAATCTATGTTGAAGGTGGTGATGAAACAGGAACAATTATTGCAGGATTAAGTCCAAATACTGAATATAGTTACAAGATCTTCCCATATGCCAATGGAGGGGAAAATATCCGATATTATAAAGACGGGAAAGTTCCATCTATTACAAGTACGACTTTAGAAGAAGGTAGTTATTTGGCTTTAACTTCAAAATATAAGTTCCCTTTAATTAATTCTCTAAAATTTGTAGAGATTGCAAATAACCAAGCAAGAAGTGCAGGGGATAATGATTTTAAAGCTTTATCAACTAAAGTGTGTCCTGGAAAACAGTATTTGATTAGTATTGAAGGAGGTGGTCTTTCTACTTTAGATGTATGGTATTCTGTTTGGATTGATTGGGATCAGGATGGCTTCTTCTCTTCTGAAGAACGTACAACACTTGGCGAAGAAACAGGAGAATGTACTCTCCGAAAGATGATACCCGTTCCGAGTGGTGCGAAAACAGGCAAAACTTATATGCGTGTAGTGGCTGGTATTTCGTCTAGTAGAAAAAATATCTGTTATGGAGATGTTTTAGCTTATCAGTTAGAAGATTATAGTATCGATGTTGATTCAAACTTTAACCTTTACAATACATGGACTGGTGCAGTTTCAACAGATTGGACAAATACTGAGAACTGGAGCAAAGGAGTGGTGCCTACTGCAGCTTCACCTGTTCTAATCGATAATGTCGATAATGATCCTGTTATTACTTCTGAGGTTCAAGTTTCTAGTTTAACAATTAATCCTGAAGCACAGTTGACTATTGCTGATGGTGCAGATGTGAATGTTGTTGATTTATTAGATAATAAGGGAACTCTAAATATTACTGGTGGTCGATTAAATATTAGTGATTATCTTTTAGTTGATCCTGCGTCTCATATGACAATTGATGGAGGTGATGTGACTACAAGAAAGATTGCTAAAAATTATGATGATTCAGTACTAAAAGGCCGATTTGACCTTCTTGATGGTTCTCTAACTGTTAACTCAAGTTTCCTTTGTGCTAATGAAGGTTTTGTTGCTAAAGTATCTGAACCTTTTGTGCTTGCTATCGGAGGAAATATTGCATTTAATGATTATAGTTGGGATGGTGGCTTTAAAGGAACACTTAAATTTGTTACAGGATTTAGCTCACGTGTAGTCACTACTTTTGCTCAACAGAATGTCTCTTTAACTTTAGATAATGTTGTTGTCGATGCTCCTGGGCAGACTATTAGTTTGACTCATAAAAGCATGGATCTGGAAAGAACTGTTACCATTACAAATAAGTTAGATCTTATTGCTGGTACATTGAAAACAACACATGGTGATAAAGTGGTAAATACGATTTCTTTAAAAAATGTGACACTTCACGAAGGTGCTACATTGGATTTAGGTATTACCTCTCTTTATTTGGCTGGAACAGTGGATGGTGAAGGAGTGTTCTCTCATCCAGACGCTGCAACACGTTTCTTAACTTCTGCAGAAGATCTAGTGTTAAATATTCCTACTGAATTTGCTGGTGTTCAGAAAGTCGGAAAACATAAAGTTATTGCGAACAAACCTATGTACATAAGTACAAGAGTAGCAGTGGATACAATATATGTAAATAATACAAATATTAGAATTCCAAACTTTACTCCTTCTCCATTCGGTTCCAGTATAACACCTAAGTTTATGTTAGATGGTGATTGTGATGTGACTGTTGATTTTAGTACTTATGACTCCTCTGATATTCTAGATGTAAACTGTGGAAATAGAACATATAATTGTAAGTTGAATGCTCCTAGACGAGTTGGTATCAAAGCTTCAGTTAAATATTCATTTACTTCGTCTACCTCTGAATATCATCAAGATGGAAATGTGAAAATTGTTCCTGATGATGCGCTATTAACCAAAAAACTTGAGAGTACAATCTCTCATAAGGGTTATGATTATGAGGCTGCAAACTACCACTGGGCAATTAAAGATGGTGTATGGAAAATTATACCAATGGATGATGTAAAAGCTTCTGTTACGAGTGATTTATCTAAGCCTGTTGAATTGGCATTTATGGCTCAAAAGCCTGCTCCTAAGGTGACTGTAGATGATCAAGCTGGTATTGCCGCTCATCTTGTAGGTGCTAATGAAGCTATGGAGTATCATTTGAATAATCAAGAATGGTGTCATTGTAGTTCTGATCAAGAATTATATTTGAATGGATCAAACTCTTTGACTGTTCGTTATGAAGCGACAGATTCTGCTTTGGCTTCATTAGAAACATCAGATTTAGATAACGATGATAAGTGGAATGCTGATATTAATCTATCAAACAGTTCTATTGCTGAGAATCAAGGAGCAAAAGCTAAAGTTGGTGATTTAATCCTTGTTGGTGAAGAGGTAACTCCTGATGCTAATACACCAGATGCTGTAGCTACTTTAATTCCAGGTATTCTTGATAATGATCAATTTATTATAGAAGGCCATACATTATATGCTAAGAATAGTTTAGATTATGAGACGAAAAGTCGTTATACTATTCAAGTGAATTTTGATAGCAAAGATACACCAATTCATAAATATTGTATTCAAGTAACAGATGCTAATGAGTCTCCTGTTTTGAATGGTGTTGTAGGTAGTGATGTTGATGAAAATAGTCTAGGAAAGATCTTATTAGATATTACAGATGAGGATTTAGTACATGGTGATGTGTTAACTGTATCTTTTGAAAGTGGCTTATTAGATAATGACCAGATGAAGATTATTGATGAAGGAGGTAAATATTATGCACAGTTTAAAGTTGCTCCTGATTTTGAAGTTAAACACACTTATAGTGTAAAAGCTACTGCTCAAGATCAGTCAGGCGCATCTATAGATATTCCTTTTGTAGTTAATGTGCAGGATGTCGCAGAACTTCCTTCAGCTATCACTTCTTCTAAAACTGAAATTAATGATAATGCAGTTGCAGGAGATGTTGTTTCAACGTTGAGTATCCAAGATATAGATGCAGTCAATGGTGCTTATACTGTTGCTATAACTAATGTCGATGGTGCTAATAAAGATAATTTTGAATTAGATGGATTAGATCTTAAGCTTAAAGGCAATGTCGTTTATGCTCTTGGGGTAAACCCATTAAATGTGATTACTTTCTCTGTTTCAGAAGATGGAGTTGCTGGGGTTGCTTCATTTGATATTAAGTTTACAATTAATGATATCAATGAAAAACCTCGTTTTGTTGCTAATGATGGAAACTGTCATTTAAGTGAGAATAAGCATGCTGATTTTGTTGTTAAAGAGTTTAGAGCAGTCGATCCAGAAGGAGATGCTCTTACGTATCATCTACTAGATGATAAGAATGGAGCCTTTACTGTTCAGGAGAACTATTTGATTGCGAAGAAGTCTGTGAATTACGAGCAAAATAATGCTTTCGATCTATCTGTCGAAGCTGTGGATCCGGATGGACTAAAAGCGATTCAAGATTTCACTGTAGCAATTGATGATCAAAATGATGCTCCTCAAGCAGCAATGAACGATATCGTAACTAAAGTAAATCCAAAAACATCTGTTCAGTTAGATGCTACTGCTTCTACTGATGAAGATGCAAATGATGAACTTCAATATCAATGGAGTATTTCAGGTATTGACGCCAATATTACTGATGCAGATAAAGCAAATGCTATTCTTGAAGTTCCTTCTGTTGATGTTGATACAGAAGCTGTGGTTGTATTAGAAGTAAGTGATGGAACAGAAACTAGTATGATTTACAAGTCTATCTTAATCACAGGGATCTCAACAGGAATAAACAGTTCTATTAAGGTACAGTTAGATAAGGTTTATCCTAATCCTTGTGTGGATCATTTCACTATTACTTTGGCAGAGATGCCTAAGAGTCCAGTGAAGGTTTCATTGATCAATTCTGTTGGTTCTACTGTGTGGAACAAAACAATGGATTCTTCAAAAGAGACTTTCCCTGTGTCAGTTCCTGCTGGAATGTATCTAGTTAAGATTATCAAAGGAGATGTAACATCAGTTCTGAAACTGATTGTTAAATAGTCTTTTATTTGTTTAATCTATCATCATAATTTTGTTAGGGGTGTCCGAAAGGATACCCCTTTTTTTATTTATACACAGAAAGATTATTCAATCGTTCTTATTTTCATTTTATCTTTGTCTGATGAACGATATTCATTGGGAAATTTTAAAAATGAGTTTATGAAAAAAGAGGTATTTATTACTTCTGATGGTCGTTTTACAGACGAAGAAAATAATATAGTAAAGATCCCAGAAATGTGGGAATTTCTTCCAGCAGGAGATGCTGGAGTAACTAGAAATGTTACCAAAGCAGGAGAGTATATACGAGTAAAACAAAAACGTGGACGTCGTTTGATTTCAAAGGGAGTGTGGGCTCCAAAAGAAGCTATTGAAATGGCGATAGCGAAGATGACCACATTACGTTCTACAGAAAGTTATGAAAAGAGTAAACAGTATAGAGCTCATAAAAGAGAAAAAGATTTGATTTCTTATCAAGAAGATTTTAAGAAACAGATTATTATTCAACTCTCTTTTGCAGACATGTATCATGATATTGCTGTGGTCTTAGCAGATAAGATTACACAATTTGCTACACCTATTGGAAGTGGTACTGTTGCTCGTTCTTCCACTCTTCCTTTGGATTTGAAGGCTCAAAAAGCAATTAATGGTTGGGTGCGTCATCGACTTACCCCATATGAAAGTTTAAAGATCGCAAGAGTCAAAGGAGCCCGTGCTAATGCTAGGAAACTGATGTATGAGAAAGGTCTAAAGGTTTTTCTACCTTATCAAAAAGGAGGGGAGATTCCTTCAAATTGTCCATTGAAAAGAGAACTAGAATCAGAAAAGTAACAATATTAGACTTCTGAGAATAATAAAAATACTCCTTAGTAAAAGCGTCTTACTATTACTAAGGAGTACAAATAGATATTGAATTATATTATTTAGTTTAAGATAACCTCTTTAGTTAGATTTTGTTCGTTCATCATAGAATAGAAAAGTCCTTTTTCTTGCATTAATTCTTTGGGTGTTCCTTCTTCTGCCACTTTCCCTCCTTTTAGAACGACTATTTTATGTGCATTTGCAATAGTCCTCATTTTGTGGGCAATAATAATCACTGTCTTATCTTTTATCAGTCGTGTGATTGCTTTTTGAATTTTAGATTCATTCTCTACATCTAAAGAAGCTGTAGCTTCATCTAAAAGAATTATTGGAGCATCTTTCAATAAAGCTCTTGCGATAGACAATCTTTGTCTTTCTCCTCCTGAAAGTGTTTCTCCATTTTCACTGATTACAGTATCATATTTTTGTGGTAATTCTTGAATAAAATCTTCACATTGTGCAAGTTTAGCTGCATTCATAACTTCTTGGTCTGTCGCATCCTTTCTACCAATACGAATATTATCCATTATCGTTGAGTTGAAAAGAACTACATCTTGGAATACTATAGAATAAGACTCTAATAATGTTTCTGGGTCAACATCTTTAATATCTTTACTTCCAAGTGTGATATTCCCTTTTTTAACATCCCAAAAGCGAGCGGCTAGTCTTGTTGCTGTACTTTTACCTCCTCCAGAAGGACCTATTAGTGCTGTAATTTCTCCTTGTTTAGCCGTAAAAGAAACATCTTCAAGTACGGGAGTTCCTTCTTCATAACTAAAAGAAACATGATTAAACTCTATATTATAGTTTAATGGAGTAAAACTCTTAATCCCATCTTGAGATGGTATTTCCTGTATTTCATTCATCCTTCTTATTCTAACATCTAAGAAGAAGAGAGCCGCGAGATTATTAAATAACTCGTGTACTGGGGTGTATATTTGTGTGCCGAGAGTGAGAAATACTAAAAATACAAAAATGGATATTTGGCTTTGTATTAATAAATATGATCCAACAATAATTACACTAGGAAGGCCTAGTTTTAATATTACCTGAGTTAGATTTACCAATGCACCATTCATTAATTCTCCTTTGATAAGATCCTTTTCATGAAGTTCAATTTCTTTATCTAGCTCTTTGTCGTAATTATTTTCTTGATGATAAGATTTGATTTCCTGTACTAGGTCAATACCTTCTTGTATCTTTTCTGTTACTGCTCTTTTTTGTTCGTATATTTTTATGTTTGATTTGTTCATCTTCTTTTTTGAAATAAAGATGCATATCACAGAAATTGGAATGACCCAAAACAGTGCTAATGATAATTTCCAATTATAAATAAATAGTCCTGTGAAAGCAAGAGAAATAGAGAATATCGATGCCATTAATTGTGGTACTGCATGAGAAAATGTATGCTCTAAATCTGTTGCATCATTCATAAGTGTTGCACTTAGATCCGAAAGGTTTTTCTTCCCAAAAAATGATAGAGGAAGTTTTCTTAATTTTTCAGCCAAGTGAATTCTTCTATTGGAACTTTCATCATAAACGGCAGTATATACGCTGTCGTATTGAAATATAGCTACAGTATAAATGATTAGACAAAAGAATAATCCAAGAGCTGTAAATTCAAAGAATCCCCATGTTGTCGTGAATTCATGTTGGTGTTCAAGAGGAAAATACTGATCTATAAAGATAAAGAAATAGATCATAGGAAGCATTAATGCAAGATTAAGTAGAGTGGTGAAAATCACTCCTTTAATTAAGTCTTTTGCTCCGTCTTCTGTTAATGCAAATCTATGTTGTAAATATTTTATCATGATTTCTATCAATTATAATGTCCACTCTGTTGATTCTTGGTATTCTTTCCACATGCGATTATATAATCCGTCTTTCTCAAGAAGCTGGTCATGAGTTCCGTGTTCGTGTATTCTTCCTGATTCTAGAACTAAAATCTTATCTGCATTGACAACATTGGAAAGTCTGTGTGCTATTGTAATCACCGTTTTACCTCTGGTAAGGGCTGTTAATGCTTGTTGGATGAGGTGTTCATTTTCAGGATCTGCAAATGCAGTAGCTTCGTCTAGCACAACTATTGGGGCATCTTTCAATATTGCTCGTGCAAGTGCGATTCTTTGTTGCTCTCCTTGTGATAAATAAATCCCTTTGGTTCCAATCATTGTTTCAAGCCCATGAGGGAATTTCTCAATAATATCTCGACATTGAGCAGCATCTATTGCCTTCCATATCTGTTGTTCTGTTTTGTTTTCTTGTCCATAGGTGATATTCTCTTTTATACTTTTTTTGAAAAGTTGTGTGTTTTGAAAAACAAATGATACTTGATTCATTAACGCTTTCGAAGATATCTCATTTATAGGAGTGGATCCTAGATATATCTTTCCATGACTTGGTTCCCAAAAGCGTGGAATCATTCTTGCTAGAGTAGTTTTACCACTGCCAGAAGGACCTACAAGTGCATATGTTTCGCCCTGACGTATTTGAAAGTTGACATTATCCAATGCTTTTTTATTCGAAAGAGGATATTGGAAATCAACATTCTTAAATGTTATTGAAAGATCTTGTTTCTCTGATTCACTTTCTCCAAACTGGATATTTGAGAAATTCGTTAGTTTGTCTATTCTATCTATTGCTTCTTCTGCTTGTCTAATTGCTTCCGATAGGTACATGCTACGCATGATAATTTGAGAGAAAATCGGTGTGAGAAGAACAAATAAAAGTATATTGGTTAGTATGGTGGTTGTTTCTTGTCCTGAACCTGCAAGTAATATAATTCCTACTGGAATGATAATAAAAGAAAATGCATGAATAATGACAGTATACAATGACATTGGTGTTTTACACCATTTTGTATATTGAATTACTAAGTCTCTGTATTGAATAATACTGTTATAAAAATTTTTAAACGAGAATACGGTTTGTTGGAAAACTTTAACCACAGGAATACCACGAATGTATTCTACAGATTCGGTATTCATGTTTTCTAATTTATCCATATAGGCAGTCATCATTTTATGTCCACTTTTACCCATCATCATTGATATTGCAAACATTGCAAAGACCAAAGGAATCATACAGGCAATGGTTAGTCTCCAATCAATAAACCATGTGAATCCAAGTGTAATTAATGGCATAAGAAGTGTCCCTGCTATATCTGGAAGTTGATGTGCAAGAAAAGTGTGGGTAATACTTGCATTCTCGTCAATTACTTTTCGGATCTCTCCACTGGTATGAAAATCAAAGAAGCCTAATGGCATTCGAATTATTTTTTTCATCGAATATCTTCTGATATTACATTCTGCTCTAAATGCAGCGAGATGGGAGAGAAGAAGTGCTAAATAATACAGAATAACGCCTGTAAACGCAGCTCCTAGAGCTTTATATGCATAACTGATATCAGAAATAGTGTGTATTGTTAACAAATCTTTTACGATGTACCAGATGAAGAGAAAAGGAAGTAGATTTGCTACAGCTCCAAGTGACGATAATAATAACGCCCCAGGAATTAGTATACGCCTATTTTGCATATACTTTTGCAATCTTATTAGTGTTTTCATGTTTGTATATTGAATTGATTATTATTAATTACTTTTATTCATAATTTTATCCCATCCTGCGGTGGAAAACCTTATATAGTCAAGGAAGAATTCACTGATCTCTTCTTGGGTAAGTTCATGTGAAACAATTTCAGCTAGGGTATTGACAAACCATGATCCAATGTTATGGATAAAGAATGAGGAGATATTTGTGTTTATATTGGGATATTTTTCTTTCATCTTCTCCATATATTCTAATCCTATTTTCGTTTGGAGTTGAATAAGATCTTCTTTAAAATCTTCATAAATTGAACCTTGCGAATCGAATAGTAATAATTTTAACTCTCTCTTGTATTTTGTTACCAAATGAAGATAACGCTGGATGTTATGATCTAAAATCTGATTAGAGTAGAATACTCTTAGATCAATGTGTTGGGGTTCGTTATGTTCATTTAATAAAAGTGTTAATTCTGAAATTAATGGGGAAAGAATCTCTTTAAGAATATCATCCTTATTTTTAAAGTAGTTGTATATATTACTTAATCCTACTTTCGATTTTTGTGAGATGGATCGCATTGATGTTTCTTTGTATCCTTTGTCAAAAAACTCTTCTCTTGCAACTTCTGTTACACGTTTTTTATACTCATATTTCTTCTTTTGCATAACTCTATTGATGAACGTTGTTCGTTATTACAAAGCAATGGAAATATGATACTTAGATCAATACCAATAAATGAGGATTGATTATTACTATATTGAACACAATGGTGATTTGTTCAAGAAAATAGGTAATATTATATTGTTATTCGTTTTTTTAGTTTAAATGATTAGAATATTACGGGTTTTAAATTTGATGATGAAGCCCGTTTCTTATTGGATACTTGTGCATATTCGCGTAGTTAAGATTTTAGAATAAAGTGTATCTGTTTTGGGGTTCAAAGAGTGTTGTAACTCGTTCTCTTTTTTATTTTTAGTGAAAAAGGGAGTATAAATAGGGCTCACAAAATGTTTGAAGATAAGATAAAAAAGCACTCAACTGAGAACTACTAAACAGGGTATAATTTCATGTCAATTTCACTATAACTTTATATCAACTTCATATCAAGTTCATTTATACGTTATGTCAAGCTCGCTCTCAAGTGAAGTTGATATGAAGTTAAAATGAGAATAATCTGACCAAGAAATAGTGGTTATATTGACTAAATTTAAAAGAAAGTATTATTTGGTTTAGATAATTTAATTCTTGACTCAATTTATATGATTGAGTTTGATAAATCTGCACTGATTTTTGCAAAATTAATTTAATTATCTCTGGGTTTTCAGACACTCATTCGATTCGTTTGATCGTTTTTTATTGGAAATATTACATTTTTAAGTTCTGTCAACTAAGGGATGTATAGAAAAATCTAAAGCCTACTGGTAGGGTGTTCTCTAGCATGTGCTTATAATCGGAAAGATTTATTGCAAAATTTATCTTTGAGATGTCAGCTTGAAAAATTAAAACCCAAAAGTCGACATGAGAACCATTATCTATTTGTCTAACTATATGATTAACGACTTCACTTTATATGGCTACTATTTCTTCATAAAATAGATCGACTTGCTTCAATACTATCTGTCTTTATCTTTTGAGCAAAATCTTATTAAATATCTGTTTAAATATGTAGTGTAAACATTATTTATATGAATGGTAATGTTGTACATACGAAAGTGTGCGTTTAGTAAAAATCCCCACAACGAAATGATTTATTTCCAAAACAAATGTCCTTGTATTAATCACTATTTTAGTTTTAACTATTTGCTATTTTTATTAGATGATAAAAATAGGCTTGAATGTCTGATGGTTAGTTATTCCATTAATGATTTATTGAAATGTGAAACGTGGTGATTTTAGTAAAACAGATGAAACAAAAAGAAAATATTGATTCTATCACTTTAGGACGACTTGCTTTGGGATCCGAGAGAGCATTGAAACAAGTTATACAACAATATAATGATGACCTGTTGAGATATGCATTTTCATTGGTTAAAAACAGAGAACTAGCAGAAGAGGTGGTGAGTGATGTCTTTGTCAATTTTTGGAACCAACGCACCAATGTGCGTGAAATACTTCACTTACGTCGTTATTTAGTTACTTCTGTGCGTAATAAAGCTCTTAGTGAAATAAGTAGAAAGAAACCTCTGTTGGATGGAGACAAGGTGGATGAAGAGTATTTGAAATATAGTGATTTCCGTTCGTTGGAAGACGATTGGATCTCAAAAGAACTTTATCATTTTATTATGAGAAAGATCGATGATCTTCCAGAAAGGTGTAAGGAGGTGTTGATTATGGCAAAAATAAATGGATTAAAGCAGAAGGAGATTGGAGATATTCTTTCTATATCACCTAAAACAGTAGAAAATACATTAGCAAGAGCATTAAAGAAGTTGCATGAAATGGTTGAAATTTAGTGTGTTAGTTTGTTTTGTGAAAAAAAGAAGAAAAAAATAACTTTTACATAGGGGGATTTTCATTTTTTCCAAGTCTATGTATATAGTCAGTTTAATTTATGAACGAAGAAAGATATTACATATTAAAGTCAAAGTCCTTGTTGGGAAATCTAACAGAGGAAGAACAGTCAGAGTTAGCAAGCTTTGATAGAGAAGATCAATATGCCTTAGAAGGTAAGTTAGATAATTTGACGAAGGGAAGTGCCAATGCTTCTAAGATGCAAAATAAAGTGTTGTCCAAAATTGGGAAAAAAAGATCACTTGATTTGAATTGGATTTGGACAGTAGCAGCTTCTATGTTGCTTATTGGTGGTCTTTGGAATGCTTTTCTTAGAATCAATAGCAAAAAGGAATTCCAATCTTATGCCAATAATTCCGCTACAGTAAAAGAAATTGTGTTGCAAGATAATTCGATTGTAACTTTAAATAAAGCAGCAGTCCTTGTTGTTAAGAGTGATTTTTCTGGAATCCGTAAAGTCTACCTTAAGGGGGAAGCAATGTTTAAAGTAACTCATGATAGTAAAAGACCTTTTGTTGTAATGGGAGATTGCGGTGATATAAAAGTCTTGGGAACCACTTTTGTTGTAGATAATAACGAAGCGCAACTAGAAGCAACTCTTGTGGAGGGTTCAATTGCACTTCAAGTGGATGAGAAGCAACAGTTGATAAAACCAAATCAACAAGTTGTTGTAAATAATAGTGGAAAGATGGTTATCTCTAATGTGAATGTGGCGTTAAGAACTTCTTGGAGTGAAGGTAAGATACGTTTTCATGAAGAGCGTTTGTCTTCAGTTGTAAAACGTATTGCTACAGAAAAAGGAGTGGAGATAATGGTCAAGGAAAGTCGACTAAGAGATAGAAGAGTATCAGGTGTTTTTAATGTCACTGATTCTGTTGAGTCGATGTTGTATGCATTAACTAAAGTAACAAAAACCAATTATAAAAAGGAGGGCGAGATGTTTGTGATAGAGTAATCCTTTATTTGAATCATTGCTCTTGTACCTCCAAAGTAGAAACTAATATCTAAAATAGCATTTATGATTTCATTGTCTAAACTTGAGGTAAGTGTGGGCAGATGTCGTAGACATTTCTTGTCCATCAAGAGTTTATGCTTCGTAATTTTCGCTCTATTTGTAATGAATAGTAGCTATTCACAAGCAGAATCTCGTGTTAGCACAAATTACACAAAATTATCCAATGCCATTCAGTTAGCATATAATAATGTGGAGCTGAAGACTGTATTAGACGATTTGCAACAAGAGTCAAATCGCAATATTATTTATTCCCCAGAAGATGTCTCTCCCTATCAAAATGTATCTGTACATTGTAATAGTGCAGATCTAAATGTAGTGATGGATGAGGTGCTTAAAAGTACCAATCTTGACTATGAACTAAAGGCACAACAAGTATTAATTTTTAATGAGTCTTCAAAAAGCAAAGTAACAGTAACTAACGCTGTTCGTGCTCAACAAGAGGAGGTTACTGTAAAAGGACAAGTGATTGATGAAAGTGGTGCACCTATCCCTGGTGTGACAGTATTACTTGTTGGAACAACTAAAGGTATTATTACTGATTTTGATGGTAATTATACGATAAAAGTTCCTGCTAAAGGTTCTCTGTCTTTTTCTTACGTTGGATATAAATCGCAAACGATTGCAGTGGGTGGTAAAACAACCTTAAATGTTGCTTTAGTGGAAGATCGTACAGATCTTGACGAGGTGGTTATTGTCGCTTACGGTATTCAAAAGAAATCGGATTTGACTGGTGCTGTATCTTCTGTAAAGTCTGAAGATATGCAGAAAGTGGCAGTAGCTACTCCTGCAGAGTCGTTGCAAGGACGTGTATCTGGTGTTTCTGTGTCTGCATCTAGTGGTGCTCCAGGAGCAGGTATATCTGTACGTGTTCGTGGTGTTGCTTCTTTTGGTGGAAATACACCATTATACATCATTGATGGAGTAGAGGGTGATATAAACAATATCAATCCAGATGATATTTCTTCAATGGAAGTTCTTAAAGATGCTTCGTCTGCTGCTATCTACGGTTCACGTGCTGCAAATGGGGTTGTTATCGTGACGACTAAAAAAGGTAAAGAAGGAAAAGTAAAAGTTAGTTTTTCTGCTTATGCTGGGCCTCAAACAGTGGCTAAAACATTGCCATTGATGACTTCTTCAGCCGATTGGTTGAAAGTTAACCGTGCTGCATATGAAAATACAATTGCTAATGAGACTGCAGCAGGTGTTGATCCAAGCAAAATGACTCAGTTAGGTCAGTGGCATAACGATGATGCAAGTAAGTTTGCGAATACTGATTGGCAAGATGCAATGTATCGTACTGGTTTGATGCAAAATTATAACTTGAATTTTACAGGAGGAACAGAGGATATTAGCTTCCTTTTTTCTGCTGGATATTTTGATCAAGAAGGGGTTGTTATTGGTACAGACTATAACAAGTTAAGTACTCGTTTGAAGTTAGATATGAAGATAGGTAAACTAACGATCTCACCTAATATCTCTATTGCCCAGAGTAATAGTAATGAATTTACAACTTCTATTTTCCGAATCAACCGTATTACTCCTTTTGTTCCAGTATATGATGAAACAAAGAAAAATGGTTATGGATATTCTGATTATACTTCAGCTGCAGAGAATAATCCTGTAGGTGAACAGAATTTAAATGAGTACAAAACAAAGAATACAGATATCAATACCAACTTGATGGCAAGTATGGAAGTAATCGATGGTTTGTATGTTAAGTTGAACACAGGTTATAGAAACAATTTCTATAATTATAGAAAGCATCATCCATCTTATCAAGTTAATCCAAAAGACTTGGTGGAATTCCCGAAAAATGAAGAAGGAACAACTCATTATTCTCAATATTTGATTGAACCAACAGTAAGTTATCATTTCGAATTAGATAAACATGGTTTTGATGTTCTTGGTGGTGGATCTATTCAAAGTCAATATGCTCGTAATCATGGAGTGAGTGCTGAAGGAAAAGATGCCAAAGGCAATCCAGCAGGTTTCCCTGATGAGAATTTTAATACAATTAATGCAGGGCAAGGTGGAACTTTCAGTGGTTGGGGTACTGAATACACCTTTAACAGAGCTTCTGTATTTGGTCGTATAAATTATAGTTACGATAGTAAATATCTATTCCAAGCTACAGTAAGGCGTGATGGAACATCAAAATTCTCTGAGGATTATAGATATGGTGTTTTCCCTTCTTTCTCTGCTGGATGGAACGTTCATCGTGAGAATTTCTGGGAACCATTAGCAGATGTAGTAAGTCGTTTAAAGGTTCGTGCTAGTTGGGGTAAACTGGGTAGTGATGATAATTTGAAAAATTATTTCTATCAAGGTTTAATGAAAGCTGGTTATTCTTACGTATGGGGAGGAACCTTAACAGGTGGTGCTTATCCATCTGGAATGTATATTGATGATTATCGTTGGGAAGAATCTGTTGATACCAATTTAGGTTTTGATTTTGGACTTCTTGAAGATATGGTTTATGGATCAGTAAACTACTTTACAAGTACAAGAAAAGACATTTTAGTAAACCAACCACTTCCTGCATCTAGTGGAATGACATCACAGATGATGAACATTGGTGAGATGAAAAACAGTGGATGGGAATTTGAAGTAGGGGTAAGAGACAAAAAAGGTGATTTTACTTGGGATGCTGCTGCAACCTTGTCTACCATTAAGAATGAAGTGATTCGTTTGGGTGATGGTATTGATATTCAAAAAGGAAGTAATGTCGATTATAAGATACCTGCAGTATGGACCATCGTGGGTGAATCTATTGGCTCTTTCTATACTTACAAAACTGATGGAATTTTCCAGAATGAATCAGAAATTATTGGCTCTGCACAAGAAGGTGTTGCTAAACCAGGGGACATTCGTTTTGTAGATGTAAATGGAGATAAAAAGATTGATAGTAATGACATTACAAGTACTGGTTCTGCATTACCAGATTTTGAATATAGTTTGAATGTCAATATGGCTTACAAAGGTTTTGACATGTCTATTTTCTTTAATGGTAAACATGGAAATAAGATTTTTAATCTTCCTCGTTACTATGGTGAATCAATGGTAGGAAACTTTAATTATTGGGATACAACATTAGATTATTGGACTCCAACCAATACAGATACAAATATTCCTCGTCCTGTACAGGATGACACAAATAATTCACGTATCTCGGATAGATATATTGAAAATGGTTCTTATCTAAGACTTAAATCGTTACAGTTTGGTTATACTTTCCCTAAAAGTATGTTGGAGAGTGTAAATATTGAGAAATTAAGAGTCTATGTGAGTGGTCAAAATCTATTTACGATTACTGATTATACTGGATATGATCCTGAGACAAGTTCACAGAATATATGGAATATGGGAATCGATTATGGTGTTTATCCAACTTCTAGAACTTTCTTATTTGGTGTTCAATTAAACTTTTAAGGAGCTAAAATCATGAAAAATATACTATATATTGTCTTATCACTAGGAGTCTTATTTACCAGTTGTTCAGACTCATTTTTAGATCAAAAATCTCCAGATGAATTGACCTTTGAATCTTATTGGAAAGATGCATCTGCAGCAGAAAAAGTGTTGGTTAGTTGTTATGCAGAACAAATGTATAAAAGTTGGCACTGGGGTGAGGAGTATTTTATTCCACTTAATTATAAAGGGGATGATATTACTATGTTACCTGGTTCTTCGGATTGGGGATACTTAAAGAGAATGGGTAGTTTTGAATATACTTCAGGAAACTCTACTATATATTCTATGTGGTCTCAAAATTATAGCTGTATTCGCTATGCCAATGATTTGATTGATCGTATACCGACTATTCCTGCTGATAATATCACTGACGAAAAGAGAGCTCAATTGATGAGTGAAGCATATTTTATGCGTGGATTTGCTCATATGATGTTAAATATCAATTTTACGACAATTATTGTAAGAGATGAGGCTACTTCTACTTCTAATCTTATCAAAAAAGACTCTTCTAAAGAGGATGCTTGGAAATTGATTGTAGGAGATTTCCAAAAGGCAGCAGAACATTTGCCAGCCTCATGGGATGATAATAATGTTGGTCGAGCAACAAAAGGTGCAGCTTATGGTTTCCTTGGTAAGGCTTATTTATATCAAAAACAATATACTGAAGCGATTAATGCTTTTAAGGAAGTGATGAAACTTGGATATGACCTTACTGACGATTATGAAGGCATGTTTGATGGAACAAATGAAAACTCAAAAGAATCATTATTTGAAATTCAGTACACTACCCAAGAGGCTGGAGGAATGTGGGGATCTGCATCACAAGCATCATTTATGGCTATTGGAAAAGTAAGTGGATGGCATATGTTACGTCCTAGTCAGTATTTGATTGATGAGTTTGAAAAAGAGAAAACTACTGCAGGTGAACCCGACAAAAGATTGGTTGCATCGATCTGTTATAATGATGCTGCAGGTAAGAGTGAGTTTTTAGGCCAACCTTGGAGTAGTTATTATGGTGTAGGTGAAACACCAGAGGCAATGTTTAAGAAGTTTAACGATGGAATTGCTCCTGCAAAGTCAGGTAAATCAGGTATCAATGTTCCCGTTTTGCGTTATGCAGATGTTCTTTTAATGTATGCTGAAGCTTTAAATGAGAGTAATGGATTGTCTAGTGATATCTTGTCTGCTTTAAATAAAGTAAGAAATAGAGCAGGGTTAAAAGATTTTACATTGACTGATACAGGGTTAATAAGAGCAGAAATACGTCATCAAAGATTATTAGAATTTCCTTGTGAAGGTATCCGATTCCAAGATATGGTTCGCTATGGTGATGTGAAACAACAACTT
Organism: Prolixibacteraceae bacterium; assembly: GCA_025210775.1. Lineage (GTDB taxonomy): Bacteria > Bacteroidota > Bacteroidia > Bacteroidales > Prolixibacteraceae > Halosquirtibacter. The sequence goes on along the minus strand of JAOARB010000013.1, from coordinate 294,241 downwards.
TTGGATCACGGTCATATTTATGCAAATAATTATATGCCTAAGTGTGATTATTATCCTATTCCTTCTACAGAGGTGGCCCAAAATTCTGTTTTAGAGCCAACACCAGGATATTAATAATATCAGAATTTAGATTGAAATAGATGATCAATGGGGACTCCTTTACTCTTTCTTTAGAGGAGTCCCTTCTTTTTGCAGGTTATCCAGGTTCTTGTTGAGTTAGACGATGTAGAAAAATCTCATTTATTTGGGTAACAAGGTAGATGAATGTTGAAACAATATAATTAGAGTGATATGTGTAAGAGTTTCTGGATTGTTGGTTTTTTGTGTCTATGGACTGCGCTGACAGTTAGTGCACAAAAAGTAGAAGATTGGGAAAATCCTAATTTTATTTCAGAGAATAAAGAACGTGCTCATGCATCTTTTATTCCTTATAAAACTAAAAAACCTTCTGCTTGGTATAACGATAAATACCAAAGTTCAAAGGTGTTGTCATTGAATGGAACATGGTATTTTCATTATGTAGATAAACCATCCGAAAGGCCTTTGGATTTCTATAAAGATGGTTATGATATTTCTAATTGGAAGACAATAAATGTTCCAGGTAATTGGGAACTTCAAGGTTTTGGAACAGCAATTTATACAGATGTTGCATATCCGTTTCCAGCAAATCCTCCGCATATTCCTCATAATTACAATCCAGTTGGATCTTATAAGAGAACTTTTGAGATTCCAACACAATGGAATGGTAAGGAGATATTTATTCATTTTGGAGGAGTGAAATCAGCTTGTTATTTATGGATTAATGGGAAAAAAGTTGGTTATAGTCAGGGCAGTAAGACTCCTGCTGAGTTTAATGTTACCTCTTTTGTTCGTAAAGGGGAAAATAGTGTTTCGTTAGAGGTTTATAGATACAGTGATGGTGCATATTTAGAAGATCAAGACTATTGGAAAGTAAGTGGAATTGAAAGAGATGTGTTTTTGGTTGCAAGAGAGAAAAATCATATCAGAGATTTTAAAATTACTTCCACATTAGATGATAAATATACTAATGGTCTTTTCTCTATGTCGTTATTCTGGAATCGTCAAAGTAATGAAACTCGATATGTTCGCTTGTCTTTATTTGATGGAAATAAATTGGTTTGGAATCAGAATAAGGTTTTAGGCAAAAAGGATACTACATTATCTTTTACTACGACTATTGATAACGTGAAAAAATGGACTGCAGAAACCCCTCATTTATATCGATTGGTTGTTTCGGATCAAGGAAGAAGAGGACGAAATAAAGAGTCTTTTTCTCAAAATATAGGTTTCCGTACTGTGGAGATTAAACATGGTACTTTACGTGTGAATAATGTTCCGATTTTAATTAAAGGGGTCAATCGTCATGAGCATGATCCTATTACAGGTCGTAGCATAACGGTTGAGAGTATACGTAAAGACATTGAGTTGATGAAGCAGCACAATATTAATGCCATTCGTTGTTCACATTATCCTAATAGGGAAGAGTTTTATGATCTTTGTGACAAATATGGTATGTATGTTGTTGATGAAGCAAATATTGAATCTCATGGAATGGGATATGATAAAGACAAAACACTTGCGATGAAGCCTGAGTGGGCAAAGGCGCATCTTGATCGTACCGAAAGGATGTTTTATAGAGATCGAAATCATGCTTCTATTATTATCTGGTCTTTGGGAAATGAAGCAGGGTTTGGTCCTAATTTTGAAGCAACTTATCGTTGGTTAAAAGCAAATGATGATAGCCGCCCTGTACAATATGAACAAAGCCATTATAATGAATTTACCGATATCGTAGTGCCAATGTATGCACGTCCTTATCACCTTAAAGCTCATGTCAATCATCTTAGAAAGAGACCATATATTATGTGTGAGTATGCTCATGCAATGGGAAATAGTGTAGGAAATTTAAAAGATTATTGGGATTTAATCTATAAATATGATCAGCTTCAAGGTGGTTTTATTTGGGATTGGGTAGACCAAACGATTGCTCTTAAGGACTCTTTGGATAGACCTTTCTGGGGTTATGGTGGAGATATGGGTTTTGTTGGTGTTGCCAATGATTCAAACTTCTGTGCGAATGGTTTGGTTGCTGCCGATCGTTCTTTGCACCCACATATTAAAGAAGTAAAGAAAATATATCAAAATATACATTTCTCGCCAGTGATGTTGTCTGCTAACAAGTTTATTGTTGAGAATAGATTTGATTTTGTGGACACAGAAGATTTGTCTTTAGGATGGTTTGTAACTGCAGATGGAATGAAGGTGGCTAGTGGCACAATTCTATGTGACCCTATTGATCCTCATGGGAAAAGAGAGGTTGCTATTGATTTCTCTACTATTCAACCAGAAAAGGGGAAACATTATTATATCACTTTAGAAGCGCATACGACAAAGGAAACGTCTATGTTGCCCAAAGGTTATCGCATTGCTTGGGATCAATTTGAATTACCATTGTTTGCTAAACAGGAGGTGACTAGGGTGAATGGTCCAGCATTGACGATCTCTGAAAAAGGGGATGCCATTTATGTTGCTAATGATAAGTTCGAATGGTCTTTTAATACCAATTCTGGAGAATGGATTGGGTGGAATATGAAAGATATGCCACTTGTTGAGAAAGGATATTATCCTAATTTTTGGAGACCTGCAACGGATAATGATAAAGGAAATGGAATGCCAGAGAGATGTGCTGTATGGAAAAATGCAGCCAATCAAATGATTCTAGATAATATTACTTGGAAAGCTTTTGATCATGGGGTGAAAGTGTTTGTTGATTATAAATGGAATAATATAGAAACCCAATATCGCATAGTGTATACTTTGTATAATTATGGAGATACAAATGTGGAGGTTAAGTTTATTTCAGGAGATGACACTCTGGCAGAACTTCCTCGATTGGGCGGTTTTATTCGAATGAATAAATCATTTGATCAAATGACTTGGCTTGGTCGTGGTCCTTGGGAGAACTATTCAGATAGAAAAACTTCTGCTGCTTTCGGCTTATATCACTCAGATGTAAATAAAGATTTCTATCGTTATGTTCGTCCTCAAGAGACTGGAAATAAGTCCGATCTTTATTGGTTTTCTTTAACTAATAAGGATGGTAATGGAGTGATGATGATTTCTAATGAAGTAAAAATGAATTCTTCTGCTTGGCCTTTTGAAATGAATGAGCTAATGGAAAATAGTAATGGGGTCTTTAAGCATGGTGGTTCAATAACTATTGGTGATGATATTTGGTGGAATATCGATTATATGCAGATGGGTGTAGGTGGAGATAATACCTGGGGTGCCTATACACACTCTGAATATACTATCCCTTATAAGAATTATCATTACTCTTTTACACTACGCCCTGTTGAGGGGAATTTAGAAGATGTTGCACGATTAAGATATCAAAAATAATGATGCATATAGTTGAAAAAATAACCAAGGGCTCTAGTTGTTTTAGAGCTCTTGGTTTAGGAATGATGTTGGGGGTAGCATTGGTCTCTTGTTCTACCCACTCATCTCAGAAAAAAGAAATATTGCAAATACCGAAAGTGGATACATATGAGAATGTATTAGATATATGTTTTTCTCCAAGCAATAAGTATGGGATTGAACATTCTCTCTTTTCGGATAAAGGAGCTTGGCATGCTTATGCGGTTCCTGAACAGAGTAGTTACTATGGTGGATTTTCTGGTCCTATGGTGATGTCCATGCATGGAGAATGGTTGTCTAAGAATTTTTCTCAGTGGTTTATTTTTGAGAATGGAAGTCGATTGGAGTGGGATAATGCCATTCGAAGCGTTAAGTATCTTCCTGGATCAATAGAACAAACCTATTTGATGGATAATCTAGAGATAGAACAATCTTTGATATTTGTAAATAAACGTACGTCTATGGTTCAAACCATTATTCGTAATGTTGGAGATAAAAATCGTACCCTTGATTTAGAAGTAGATGGCACTTTATGGTCATCAAAAAATCATATAAGAAAAGAGTCTAATAACGGCGTAGTGGTGAATATCCCCGACCACAATGCCACACTTAGCTCTTTGTATTATCCAAGCCCGGATGAGGTTGTGGTCGCCAATATAGACTCTTCTTATGTGATGAAATGGCACAAAAAAGAACTTGAACCTAACGATTCTTTGGTCTTTAATATGACACAAAACTATCGTTTTAATGATGAAATGCAAGAAGTACAAAGGTTTGATTTTGATAAAGAGATTGTTGCAAATCATGAAAGATGGAATGGTTATTTGAATAACTATTTTAAAAAACAGTCTGCACTTCTTATGGAGCCTTCTTATCAGCGTGTAGCTGTTAAGTCAATCATGACTTTGGTTACGAATTATCGTAGTGCTGCAGGGGACTTGAAGCATGCAGGAACATTTCCTTCATTGTCTTATCAAGGATTCTATGGATTCTGGAGTTGGGATAGTTGGAAACATGCAGTGGCTTATTGTTATTTTGATCCAGAGATGGCAAAAGATAATTTAAGATCAATGTTTGACTATCAGAATGAAAGAGGCATGGTGGCTGATTGTATCTATATCAATTCTAAAGAAAACAATTGGAGAGATACCAAACCTCCTTTGGCTTCATGGGCTGTTTCTAAGATATTTGAAACAACGTTAGATACTTCTTTCGTTCGAGAGATGCTACCCAAACTAGAGAAATATCATCAGTGGTGGTATGCTGACAGAGATCATGATAAGAATATGCTTTGTGAATATGGCTCTACAGATGGTACACGTATTGCAGCTGCTTGGGAGAGTGGAATGGATAATGCTGTTCGTTTTGATCATGCTAAGATGTTAAAGAATAGAGATAAAGCATGGTCTTTGGATCAAGAGTCAGTCGACTTGAATTGTTATTTGTATTACGATAAATTAAAGTTAGAAGAGTTACATCAATTGTTGGAGCTAGGAGAAAAACAATATTTTCATAAAGAAGAAACCAAAAGATTGAAAGATGCGATTTCTAAATATATGTATAATCAGGAGAAAGGTTTTTTCTTTGATATTGATCTTAAAGAAAAACATCAAATTGAAATATATGGACCAGAAGGGTGGATAGCTCTATGGGCTGAGGTTGCTACTAAAAAACAAGCTGAACGGGTGGTTAATGTGGTAATGGATACAACTCATTTTAATACTTATATTCCTTTCCCAACTTTGGATGCTTCTCATTCTAAATTCAATCCATTGATGGGGTATTGGAGAGGGCCTGTTTGGTTGGATCAAGCATATTTTGGTATAAAAGGAATGCGTAAATATGGTTATCATCAACAGGCGGACTATTTAACTCGCAAGATTCTAGATCATTGTGAAGGATTAAAGGCAGATGATCCAATTCGTGAGAATTATCATCCTATTACAGGAGAGGGTCTTAATGCGGTAGGTTTTAGTTGGTCATCTGCCCACCTTTTAATGATGTTAAAAGAGAAATAGATTACATATTTGATAATGGGGTAGAGAGATTGTTACATTTTTATGTGGCAATCTCTTTTTTTGTCAAATAAAAGTAATGTGTTATTTTAAATTAGGATATAGCCATTGGAGACAGTTGGTTTATGTTGTCATTTAAATTGTTTCATGGAAAGTGTGTGTGATGTATTTTTTCGTTATATTCGTTTTACGTTTGTAATTACATGTTATTTAATAAGAGTATATTATGTCTAATGATCGTTTGAAGATAAGTCCTGAATTGATACAAAAGCGTTTCCCAATATTAGAAATATCCTTGTGTGAACTGCTTTCTGAGGTTGGCGAATGGACAGAGGTGTCTAAGGGGAATGTCCTAATACAGGAAGACAAATATATTAAACGATTTCCTTTGGTGCTTGACGGTGTATTGCGTATTTACAGAACAGATCAAGATGGGCGAGAATCATTACTCTATTATCTTAAAAAAGGTGAAGTTTGTTTAATGGCTCTAACTTGTTGTATTGAGCATTTCAAGTCGAATGTAAATATTATTGCAGAAGAAGATACAGATGTTTTAAATGTGCCAGTAAAATATCTTGATGAATGGATGACTAAGTATGAATCATGGAAAGTCTATATTATGCGTTCATATAAGTCTCATTTTGATGGACTTTTAGAAACAATTGACAGCTTGGCCTTTAAGAAGATGGATGAAAGGTTGCTCTCTTTTTTTAAAGAATACCAACGTTCTACTGGAAAAAGATACTTTCAAGGAACTCATGGGGATATTGCAAACTCTCTTACCACTTCTAGAGAGGTGGTCTCTAGATTGTTAAAAGTGTTGGAAAAAGATGGGAAGGTGCAACTTGGACGTAATCGGGTAGATTTTTTATTTTAACCTCTCATTTTACAGTTCTTTATTTACCATTGTCTAGGCTGTCTCTTCTAGGAAATTAAATCATTGACATTTATTGGGTTTAGAGTATAAGTAGTAATGTTCTTTGTTTGTTATTTAACTGATATATATTGAAGTCTATTTTTATTTAATTAGAACATCATTATTCTTAGCTCTATTTCTCTGATTTAATAAAGATTAGATGTAGGTTGTCAATAAAGTATTTTGTTGTAATCTTTATTAAGATATTGTGCTTCTCTTCTTTATGCAAATTTGCAATATCAAAAGAGCGTATCTAATCCAATGTGTTCTTTTGGTACAAGGATTAATTAATAGGTGTTCTTGGGTTAATTGAGGATATTCCCGTTTGTCTGCTTCCATCGTTGTCAATAAAATAAATTTCTATTTTATGATACATCTTTTGATAAATCCCTTCTCTTTGAATAATTGATATCATATCTTTTAATTAATGTTTATTTAAGGATAATGTTTGCATAGGGTTATATGATCCTAATGTCATGTATTTATGAAAATAATAAGGGGAATATTCATTTGATTATTTTTTGAATTAATTTTTTAAGAATAATGTGAGTGTTTGATATTTATGATAATGGATAGCTCTATTTTCTTATTTGATTTTGTTTATGCTAACGGTTTGCTTGTTATATTGTAGTCATTTTATTACATATATGATGATTATAATTAAATATTGGAAATCAATTATAGATCTAATAACATAAATGATTCATTGAATAAATGCATGGTGTAATAGTAAATCTTGATTGGCTCTTAGAAGTCTATTTAAAGAGAAATTTATCTTTAAATAGAACTTTTAATTATACTATTATTAAAATAAATAGACAAAAAAATGATATAGTAATTGTCTTGTAATGGATTGAAAATTAGTGTGTAGGAGTGCTTTTGGTAATTCGTGTTAGACAGATCGAAAGAATCGGTCTTGCATAATTTAAATTGGTTATGTTAAGTTTATAGCGAAGAAAATAGATAAAATAGATGAAAATGAATAGAATCGTATTAATGATTTTTACTCTTTTCCTCTCTTTTTCACTTAAAGCACAGAATCATTATCTGTCTTTTGTGAGAGGAAGAAAAGATGTTGAAAATACATCACAAAAAGCATCTCCAAATGTAAGTTGCAATAAAATCAATCCTAAAGAGATGATGGTATCTTACAATTTTGATGGTGCTTTTGTAGCACCTATATTTGAGAAAGGGGATAAATACAATTTGTTACAAATTGAAGGATTTAGTCAGTCAAGTAAAGTGGGGGCTCCTGCCTTGCCTGTAAGATCGGATTACTTTGCAGCTTCGTTAGGAGAGAAAGTTAAGGTAGAATTAGTTGATGTCGAATTTATAGATTACGAAGGATTCGAAATATATCCTGCACTGGAAGAAGCTGTCGATACGGAAGGAGCTCCTGATCCTGAATTTTACAAAGATCAACAGATATATAGTTCGGACTCTTTTTACCCTTCAAAGAATGTCTCTATTGTTGCAGATCAGCAAATGAGATCAGCTCGATTATTAAAAATAAATGTTTGTCCTGTACAGTATAATCCTCAGAAAAAAACATTAAGAGTCTACTCTAAATTGAAATACAAACTCATTAGAGAACAAGAAAGTATTAATCTAGATGAATCCTCTAATTTGGTTGGTCATATCAAGTCAATGGTCTTAAATAATGTAGATGTGGTTCCAGTTGAAGAGCTAAATCATCCAAATGTTTTTGATCAAGACGCAAAGGATTACATTATTGTTACTACGGATGAATTCAAAAAAGAAGCAGAACGCTTTGCTTCATGGAAAGCAAGTATGGGGCACTCTGTAGAAATAGTATCTAAAGATAGATGGTCTCCAGAAGAGGTAAGAGAATCTGTCGCTTCAAGATATCATCGCTGGGATGTAAAGCCAAAATATCTATTGATTATTGGAGACAATGAAGATGTTCCAGGAATGAGATTTACAAAACCTCGTAATGGGGATCTTCAGTTTTATTTTACAGATCTCTATTATGTCTGTATGGATGGGAAAGGTGATTTTACGCCAGATATGGCAAAAGGACGGTTGTCTGTATCTAATGTAGAGCAAGCACGAATCGTTATTGATAAGATTATTGGATATGAAAAGAATCCTGTTGTTGATGCCGATTTTTATCAGCATGGTTTAAATTGTGCACAGTTCCAAGATGTTCAAAGAGGAAATCCTAGAGACGGATTTGCTGCACGTCGTTTTTGTCACACGAGTGAAGATGTTCGATCTTATATGGTTGATCAAGGATACACTGTAGATCGAATTTATTATACTGATGATCGAAATACTCCCACCCATTTTAATAATGGTTATTATTCAAATGGAGAAGCACTCCCTAATGATTTGTTAAAAGCTAATGGATTTGATTGGAATGGATCAAATGTGGATATACGTGATGCCATTAATGATGGACGTTTTTATGTATTACATCGAGATCATGGATATACTGGTGGTACAGGATGGGCACACCCTCGATTTGTAAGAGATGATATTGACGATCTTAATAATGGAGATCAACTTCCTGTAGTCTTTTCTATCAATTGTTTTACAGGTCAGTTTTCTATTGACGAATGTTTTGCAGAGAAATTTCAAAGAAAAGAAGGAGGTGGAGCTGTTGCTGTTATTGGTGCTTCATTTTATTCGTTGTCAGGACCTAATGATGGTTTTACTTTAGGGATGTTTGAATCTATCTGGCCTAATCCAGGGATTAATCCTTCTTTTGGTAATGGATCTAATGGGAATCCAAACCAGCCTAATGGTTTTAATGAATCTACTACTACTCTAGGAGATGTTTTGAATTTAGGTCTTCTAAGAATGGATCAAACATGGGCCCCTGGTCGAGATAGTCGAATTTATACCTATCGTTTGTTTCATCTATTTGGAGACCCTTCGATGAAGATTTGGAAACAAGCTCCAACAGATCTAAGTGCAACTTTCCCTGATAATGTCAATTTTGGAGACACGGAACTAACAGTCTCTGATATATCTACACCTGGAGCACTTATTACTGTTGTACAAGGGTCAAAAATATTGGCTAGTACCATTGCTGATAGTGACAGAGAAACTTTGAGCTTTTCAGCAATAAGTGAAAATGGGACTATAAGAATTACTGTGAGTTGTGATCAACATAGAACAATCTCTAATGAATATCCTATTCACGGTGCCGTTTCTATTCCGAAAGCTTCTTTTTATGTTGTAAATGGAATTCAATCGTTTAATCATGCCACAGGAAATGTGGTCTCTTTTGAAGATCGTTCTACATCTTCTCCAACTCGTTGGGAATGGGATTTCGGAACACAAGATATTGTTCTTGAAGAAGGAACTACGGTTAATTCAAGAAATCCTAAAGTTCGTTTTCGAAGTCAAGGTAATTATAATGTAACACTAAAGGTTTTTAATGAGAATGGTCAAAATAGTTGTACATACAATGATGCTGTGATTGTTTCACAACCTATAGCTGCTAGTGCTTGTCATGGAATTACTAGTATTAAAAAACGTTATGGTGTATTGTCTTTTTTTATGGGAGGAGCTAAGATCTATTCTAATGATAGTAAGAAAGATAATGGGTATCGTGATCTAACCAAGCGTGACATAATAAGAATTACGCCAGGTGAGAATTCTAAAATAGATCTTAAATTGACCGATAATTCTCATAACGTAAAGATCTATTTAGATAAGAACGGCGACAATGCTTTCACAGATGATGAGTTTGTAAAAGCACTGTCTAATGTGAAAGGGAAAAACTCTTTTTATATCACTATTCCAGATGATATTTTATTATACTCTCTATTACGATTAAGAATTATTGCAGATAATTCAAAATATGAGATCACCGACAGTTGTTATAATCCCGAAAATGGACAAGTGGAGGATTATGCGCTAATTGCTACATCTGGCCTAGCAAGTGTAGCGACTTCAGATGCAACGGATATTACATTTGATAGTGCTGTTTTAGGAGGTGAAAATATTTCCAATGGTCTTAATGATATTATTGAAAAAGGAGTTGTTATATCCAAAGAGAAATATCCTAGGTTGTGTGATACAAGATTGATATCGGATGATATTTCGACAGGGAGTTTCACCGTTAATGCTCCAGGGTTAGATATAGATACCAAATATTATTACCGTAGCTATATCATTAATAGTAAAGGAATTTGTTTTGGTGAAGAAAAGAGTTTCTTCACCTTTACCAATGAAAAACCTAATCTTAATCCTTTATTGTTAGATATAGATCATGCTTATATCCATAGAATTGATTTAGTATGGGACGATTTTGTAGAATCAGAGAGGATCTGTGGTTATATGTTAAAATGGACTACCGAAGACAATGCAATAGCAGATCCTGTAGATGGAGTTGTTGAAAACAACAATTGTGTATATTTGACTTCATCACAGACAAAATTTAGTCATTTACAAATTGAAGCCAATACGAAATACAACTATAGGATATTTAGATACACTAATGGAGGTCGCAATATTCTTTACGAGTCAGTAGGGTCAAATGTTATGTCTGAGAAAACACCTGAAGAAGATGCCTATGCTCCAGTAAATGTCGCTTTTGCTTTTGATTTTATTGATAAAGTAACTTTAGCTGAGATCCAAAATGATGCAAATAGGCCAAATGGAGGTTACAATGATTTTAAACATATGGTGGCCAATCTAAAGCCGAATGTTGATAATGAGCTTATAGTAGGTCATCATTTTAATCAATGGTTTCGAGATCCAGTATTAAGTGTTTGGATTGATTTTAATAGAGACGGATATTTAGATTTTAATAAAGAGCTTTATTTTTCAGAGTCTGTTTCAAAGTCCCAACAAGATACCAAGATCAACATTAACCTTCCAGTTGAAACCAATGGTCATACTTTAATGAGGATTGCTTGTTATTCTAGCTCAGAAAGCAGTTCTTTTACTAATGGTTTTAGAAGTGCACATGTAGAGGATTATATCCTTAATATGAATGATGCGATACAAATAGATGGTCTATGGACTGGAGCTACTTCTTCGGATTGGAGTGATCCATCTAACTGGGATAATGGACAAGTTCCAACAGCCCTGAGTAATGTGGTTATTTATGAGAATAGACCAAATGCACCTGAAATATCTTCACAAGTCAATTTCCACTCTTTGACAATTAAACCAGACGCGTTGCTATCCATACAAGAAGGGGCACAATTGCATGTGAATGGTGATGTTGAATTAAAAGGTCAGTTACATGTTATTGATGGTAATATCGATGTAGATGGAAATATGAATACGTGTACTTCTTCTATTTTAACTGTAGATGCGGGTGAAGTGAGCATTCATACTTTAAGAGATTCTGATCGTAATAAATGGGCCAAGGGAATTTATCATTTTAATGGCGGTACAATCACATTTCATGATGCCAATTTCTCTTCAACTATTGGCGATAGTCAGGCATTAGAGAATGCTTCTATTAATATAACAGGATCTCTAGGGCTGTCTGATCTTCATTGGGTCAATGGTTTCCAATCTTCCATTACATTCAAAGAAAGTGGTGAAGAGCATGCATTGATTTGTAATCGACCAAATCGAATGACTTCATTAAGAGTGTTAAATATTGAAGTTGGGAACGATACTTTTATTCTTAATTCACGATTTGATGATAAGGTACTAAAGGTCTCAGATAGATTGAATATTGTCTCTGGAACTGTCCAAGGAATGAGTAATAATAAGGTGCTACATCATTTAGAAGTAAAAGATCTAAACATTGAGCAGGATGCATCTTTAAGCCTTAGTGCAACTTTATTAAAAGTTTCTGGGAATATTACAGGAAATGGAGTATTAGATATTATTCCGTCAACGCTATTGTTAGTTGGGACAACTGCTCAGGTCAGTGAACTTCCACTTCATGTTGCATCTTTATGTGCTCAAAGTGAGTTCTTATTTACTACCGCTTCAGATGTAATGGTAGATGAACGATTGGTGGTAGGCGATAGTGATATACAGTTTGTGCGTAATGCAAACTTAATACTAGGAGATCAAATTCAATGTGATTGGGCGGATGGAGCCATTACATTAGGGGCAGGATCTAAAGTAAGAAAGATGTATTCACCACAAAGCAACAAAGATCAGGTGATTCAATTCTACAAAGAGAGAGCCTTACTAAAAGTGAACTACTCTTTCCAAGAAGAGATTACTAAAAATGGATGGCTTGACTTTAACTATGACACCTCTGTAGGTAAAGGGGTAGAAGCTGACCATGCAATGCCAACAGTCTTTTCTATGAGTTCATCATCAACTTTAGAGTCTAATCCAGCGGATGTAAATGTAACCATAGATCGATTTGCATATCAAGCCCATCCATATCATTGGGCCTATAAGAAAGATAAGTGGATGGATTCAGGAGCAATGGAAAGTAGGAGTAAGGATTTTAACTTTGATTCTCCAAACATCTCGATTACTTGTATGACACAGCGAGAAGCTCCAGAAACCAATCTAGAGTTGATCAATAGCAATACTGTTCGTCTTGATAACATACAAGAAGGTGCAGAATATCTATATCGTTTTTCAGAAAATGATCCCTGGAAACCTTATTTGAACCAAGAGATAGATATTGCTATGGCAGATAAATTCTTTGTAGCATTAGCCAATAATGATCATTCAATTGAGTCCAAAAGTACGAAGGATCTATTAGGTCCACTAAAAATTCATACTTCATTGGTAACATTAAACCATAAGGGGAATTTTAAGATATATCCTAATCCTATAGAAACAGAGTTTACCATTGAAAATATAGATGGAAAACATCATACTTATTTCTTAATGGATCTTTACGGTCGAGTTCTTAGAACTTTTATTGTAGAGGGAAAAAGTATGCATTTTACAGTGGATATTGTTTCTGGGGTTTATTTCCTATATGAAGTAGAAACGAAAGAAAAGATTAAGGTTATTGTGAAATAGTAAGCTGGTACTACCACTTTCTGAAATAAATAAGAAGGTTGTCTCATTTCTATGAGGCAACCTTTTTTGTTAAGTATTACTTCCTTTTCGCTATTCATACTAACATATCTTGTAAATCTTCTTTTTAGAAAGTCCCAAAAAAGTATTATGTGGATCATAATATCCGATATATAAGGCTTAAACACAAAAATCCACTTTCCTAAAACAAAAATCTAACAGTTGCATTTATTGATTCTATATCTTGCTTGCAATTAGGATGAATTTCATTCTTTTGATATAAGGCTTGCAACTTTTTAAAACACAATGATTGACAATAAGCCATACCTTTAGATCTATTGTCCTCTATAAATAGGCTTAATCTAAAAAAACTAAATAGACTATTATACAACTAATATTCAAGATATGTTTTTAAATAAAAACTTGTTATGTGGACTCTTTATGGCTTCTTCTTTTTCGTGGGGAGTTAAAGCACAAGAGAAACCAAATGTAATTCTTATCATGGCTGATGATCTGGGATGGGGGGATACCGGATATAATGGGAATAAGGTGATTAAAACACCAAATCTGGATAAAATGGCTCAAGAGGGTGTGAAATTTAATCGATTCTATTCCGCTTCTGCTGTTTGTTCTCCTACCCGTGCTAGTGTTTTAACTGGACGAAATCCATTCCGAACTGGTGTTTTTTATGCCAATAAAGGGGTGCTTCGTAAAGAAGAACAGACTTTAGCTGAAGTCTTAAAAGAACAAGGATATACTACTGGACATTTTGGTAAGTGGCATTTGGGAACCCTAACTATATCGGAGAAGGATGCCAATAGAGGTTGTACGGAAAATAAAGCGGAATACAATCCTCCTGCATGGCATGGATATGATAACGCTTTTGTTACCGAATCAAAAGTTCCAACGTGGGATCCTATGAAAAAAACTATGGTTGGAGCCAAAAGAGAAGGATGGAATTATATAAAAGAAGGAGAGAAGTCTAAACTATTTGGAACCTCTTATTGGAATATTAAAGGAAATAAAGTTACCGAGAATCTCTCTGGAGATGACAGTAGGATTGTCATGGATCGTGTGATTCCTTTTATTGATAAAGCAAAAAATAACAAAGATCCATTTCTTGCCGTTGTATGGTTTCATTCCCCGCATATGCCATGTGTGGCAGGTCCTAAATATGCTGCAATGTATAAAGATCAGGATCAGAACATGATGAATTATGCTGGTTGTATTACCGCAATGGATGAGCAGATTGGACGATTAAGAGATTATCTAAAACAACAAGGAATGTCTGAAAACACCATGATTTGGTTCTGTAGTGATAATGGTCCAGAGGTAGGAAGTCCAGGAACTGCAGATATTTTTAAAGATCGTAAACGCTCTTTTTATGAAGGAGGCATTCGTGTTCCAGGATTACTTGTATGGCCTAGTAAAGTTAATCGAGCTTTTGAAACAGATGTTGCTTGCAATACTTCTGATTACTTCCCAACTATTGTTGAGGCATTAGATCTTGATCAAAAGATAGTGAAAAATGAATTAGATGGAGTGAGTCTTATACCTCTTATAGAAGGACGAAAGATCCATCGTAAAGATCAAATGAATTTTGCCATTAAAGAACAATTGGCTTCCATGAATGGTAAATATAAGCTTTATGCTCGCAAGGGAGAGTATGAACTATATAATGTTTACGATGATCCTTCAGAGGTAAATGATTTAAGTAAAAGAAAGCGATCTAAAGTGAAAAAGATGGCAAGAAATTACCAACTTTGGTTAGCTCGTTGTAAAAGTAGTTTTGAAGGGAAAGAGTATGGAACAGAATCGTATAATCTTCTTCAACAAAATTGGGTTGATCCACTAAAACCTGTAAAAAGAAAAAACAAATGATTAAATTTTTGCAAAATAGACAGAAGAGATGGAACAGTTATGCCACGTTACTTCTAGGTGTTTGTGGTAGCATGAATACCTTTGCACAATCTAGTAATGCGAAGCCGAATGTCCTTTTTCTTCTAACAGACGATCAAACATATAAATCTATTCATGCTTTAAACAATTCCGAAATCATCACACCGAATTTAGATAAGCTTAAGAATAGAGGAGTGGTATTTACCCATGCTTTTAACCAAGGATCGTGGTCTGCGGCAATCTGTGTTGCCAGTAGAACCATGATTATCACAGGACAAACAGTCTTTCATGCTGCTAAGAATAAAGAATATCTAGGTCACGGCGATAAAAAGAATCAAACGGTATCTTCTGCTGCATTATGGGGAGAAACCATGGGTAAGGCAGGCTACAATACTTTTATTACAGGGAAATGGCACAATAGTAGTCAAGCACTTTTGAGAAGTTTTGAGAAAGGAGAAGCCATTGGAAAAGGAATGTATGCGTCTACTAAGAATGTTTATAATCGCAGTAGTGTTAAACAGAGCAAATGGAGTCCTTCGGATAAAAATAATTTAGGTCATTGGTCTCCTTCTGTCTATGATATAGTGGAAGATAATAAGGGCAACAGAAATAAAAGTAAGCCCTATATCGTACAAAAGCACACTTCTGAACTGTATACAGAAAAGGCGATTTCCTATCTACGTAATGAGGTGCCAAAATCGGATAAACCATTCTTTATGTATGTTGCATTTAATGCTCCTCATGATCCTAGACAATCTCCCCAATATGTGATAGACAAATATCCTTTGGAGAAGATTCAAATCCCAATTAATTTTCTACCTGAACATCCTTTTGATCAAGGAGACCATAAGGTCAGAGATGAGAAGTTGGCCCCTTTCCCTAGAACTCTGGATGCGGTTGCATTGCATAGACAAGAATATTATGCAATGATTACGCACGTGGATGAGCAAATAGGAAAGATATTAGATGCATTGGAAAAAAGTGGTAAAGCAGACAATACTTATATCATTTTTACTTCTGATCATGGACTTGCTGTTGGGTGTCATGGATTGATGGGTAAGCAAAATCAATACGAACATAGTATTCGTATGCCTTTGATCATTTGTGGACCAAATATTCCAAGAAATAAGAGAGTCGACGAGATGGTTTATATGCAAAGTGTTTTTGCTACAACATGTGATTTCGCTAATATTAATACACCCAACTCTGTCGAATTTCCAAGTCTGAAGAAGCTTATAGATGATAAAACATCCAAAGGAGAGAAATATATCTTTGGTGCATACAAGGACCTACAGCGTATGGTTCGTTCAAAACATTATAAACTGATTGTTTACCCTAAGAGTAAGCATGTGCAGCTTTTTGATATAAAGAGAGACCCACAGGAAATGTTTAATCTTTCTGATGACAAAGAGATGAAAAGAATCAAGAAACAACTATTTAAGGTATTATGTCAGAAGCAAAAGGAATTGGATGACTTTATGCATCTATCTAAAGAGGTATTAGAATGGAATTAAAAATTGTGCTACTAAAAACAAGTTAGTATTGCATGCATCTGTTTAATTTGTGTTTAACACAAATGGATGTTCTTTATAATTGGTTATTATTAATTATTTTTCCCCGATAGGGATGCTTTTGCATCCCTATCTTTTTATTTCTCCTTTGTTTCCTTTGATAATTGGTGATCCAATGAAATCACATTGTAAAATGTAATTAAGAGTGTTTTATGAATAAAATGGACAAAAGACATTCCAAAATAGGGCTTTTATGGTCCTTTCATTTGATAAAGCAGTTGGATACAGTAGTCTATTTTTTTTAGTGATCCTGTTGAGGCTATTCTTTCTATTTGAAACGATCTCTTTTTAAAGTTCAGATCATAAATTACTAAGTAACAAATATTACTTAAATCAATATTAACCTGATGTTATTGTAATACCTACTACATCATAATTTTATTTTATTATTGCATCGAGTTCAATTTATCACCATATCAACTTCATATCAACTTCATTTTATCATAACGCATAAATGAACTTAATATGAAGTTGATATGAATTTGTAGTGAAGTTGATGTGAATTTGATGTAAAAGGGGGGTGAAGCAGATCTGAACTTAGAATAAGGTTGTGGTGAACATAAGTAGAATGAATTGTTGGTTTCGAACAAGGAACGGAAGTGAGATTTTAGGTCCATCTGTTTTTCTTGTAGTAAAAAGGAATGTAAATAAAATTCTGTCTTGCTTATTTTTGTAGTAAAGTCCAATATGCTGGTTAAAATGGCTCCTTTTCTGTATTGTTCAACTTTGCATCTAAAAAGGGAACCTCAAAAATGAGATTCCCTTTCTTAAAACATAAGGTTGTTAATTGTCGTATTTACTTGGGCTGACACCAAAGAACTTTTTAAAAGAGGTACTAAAGTATTTTGGGTCAGAGAATCCTGTATTATAGGCTATTTCGCTGATACTAAATTTGCCTGTTTTTATCAATTCTGCTGCTTTCTTTAATCTTATGATTTTTACGAAATCTTGAGGCGATTGATCTGTCAAAGCCTTAAGCTTACGATACAATACTGGACGGCTCATAAACAGTTGCTTACTAAACTCTTCTACTGTGAAAGAGGAGTTGTCTAAGTTTTGATTTACAATGTCCATACATTTTTGAATAAACTCTTGATCGAGCTCATTTTTATAGTTGATCTTTTCACTGCTATCCTCTTGTTTAAGGAATTTCTCTTTTAATGTTTTATGAGAGTTCAGCAGATTTGAAATCTTTGATTTTAGGATACGTAGATCAAATGGCTTTTCAATATAACCATCAGCTCCAAGCTCATATCCCTCGATTTTGTAATCTGAAGAGGTTAGTGCTGTAACCAATATAATTGGAATATGACATGTTTCGATATTCTTCTTAAGGTGGGTACAGAAAACTCTACCATCCATTACTGGCATCATAATGTCGGATACAATAATGTCTGGTTCTGTTTCTTTGATTATATCTAACCCTTCTTGTCCATTCGATGCATGTAAAACTTGATAGTCTTCGCTAAGTTCATTTCCCAGAAAAGTACTCAGCTCTTTGCTATCTTCTACTAATAATAGTTTTGGTCTATTATCGTCTTCATTAAGAGTTTGATTGTTCTCTTTTTCTTCTTCCGACACTTGCTTAACCGAAGTTTTAAATACAGGAATATACTTTTCTTTAGGTTGTTCTTCTATTAGATCGGCTTCCTTGAAATGTTTGTTGCCAAATTTAAATTTTAAAGTAAAACAAGTGCCTTCTCCTGGTTTACTCACAAAGCTAATGGTTCCAGAATGTTGTTTTACAAGCTGCTTTACTAGAAGCAATCCAACACCACTACCAGTCTCTTCTGAATTGATTGCATTGGTTGCACGATAGTATCGTTTAAAGATATTCTCTTGTTGATTTTCTGGAATACCAATGCCGCTGTCTTTAACTTTAATGATACAATGATTTCGCGAAAGATCTATCTTAATGCTAATGTTCCCCTCTTCGGGAGTGTATTTAATCGCATTAGAGATTAGATTGTAGAAAATCTTATCAAATTTAAGTTTATCGTACCACAGTCCAATTTCTTGATGATGGGATAGAAGTTGGAATTGAAGTCTCTTTTTCTCCAATAAAGGTTTAAATGAAACTGATATTTCTGATAGATGCTCAACAAGATTGTGTCTGGTGACTTGCATCTGTATTTTCTTCATTTCCGCTTTTTGAAAATCTAGTAGCTGAGTGAAATGCGTATGTAACTTGTCTACATTCTTCAGTGCCATGCTGATTAATTCGGCATCTTGATCCGACAAATCGTCTCTTGAAGATAAACTTGTAAGAGGAGATTTAATTAACGTTAATGGTGTTTTTAGATCGTGTGCTACATTGATAAAGAATTGGATCTTTTCGTTAGAGTGTTTCTCTTGCAGTCGGATCTTCATAAACTTAAGCACAAAATCAGCCAAACCAATAAATAGAATAATATATACCCCATAAGCCCAATAGGTTTGCCAGAAAGGAGGATTTACTTTGATGGTAATCTGTCTCTCTTTGCCATTCCATCCATCTTGTAGGTTGCTGGCTCTTACTTTAAACGTGTAGGTGCCAGGAGGAATATTGGTATAGGTAGCTCTTGAAGAAGAAGAGGCTGGAGTCCACTCTTTCTCAAAATTCTCTAGTTTCCATGAATATCTGTTCTTTATAGGATTGGTGTAGTTGATTCCGATAAAATCAAAAGAGAATGAGTTTTGTTGGTAGTCCAATACAATCACTTTTGTTAGATCAATATGTTTTTGTAAAGGTGTTCCTTCTTCTCCAATGGCTAAAGATTTATTGGATATCTTAAAGTCTGTGAAATAGAGCTTAGGGTTTAAGGATACCTTTTTCATCTTTAATGGATTAAACATTACAAATCCACTCTCTCCTCCGAAGATAAGTTCCCCCGCTGTGGTGACACATGAAGTACCGTAATTGAACTCTTTTATGGATAGTCCATCAGCGATATCGTAATTGGTGAATTTCTCTTTTTGTGGATCAAAAAGAGATAGTCCATTAGTGGTACTAAGCCATAATCGTCCTTTGGGATCTGGCAAGATACCATAGATGGTGTTAGATGGCAACCCATCTTCTTGGGTGTAATGTTTGAATTTCTCTGTTTTGGGGTCAAAGATATTTAAACCACCCCCTTCGGTACCGATATATACTTGCCCTTGTTTGTCTTCGTGAAAACAGAAACAGGCATTGCTACTGATGGCATCGGGGTATTCTTTGTTTGGTAGAAAAAGTTTATATTCTCCACTGTCTTTATTGAAAAGAAAGAATCCTTCTCTACATCCAAGATAAAGTACATTGTTTCGTCCTTCATAGATGTTTTGTACACTGTATATAGGATAGGAGGTTAATTTTCTATTTTTAGGGTTATATTTAAGTAGTTTACCCCTAATAGACCCGATCCATACATTTCCATCTTTGTCTTTTAAGATCTTATATACATAGATGGTTCCTTCGTTTTGTTCTAACTCTTCTCCTTTAAAAACGGGCTCTATTTTACCAGAATTGATGTTTATCTTGTCTATTCCTCCACCATAGCTTCCAACCCATACTTCGTTATTGTTGATTTGTTCAATCGTTAATATGGTATTGCTGCCTAGAAGGTTTTTGTTGTTTTCGTGGTTATAAAAATGTTTCCATTTTTTGTTCTTTCGATTAAGAATACTGATTCCTTTTTTTGTACCAAACCAAAGATCTCCTTTGGTATCCTCTAACACCGCACGTCCTGTATTGTTACTTAAAGAGTTTTTTGTGTTTATGATATGCTGTATGGGTTTAAACGGAAGGTAGTTTGGATCATATATATTCACTCCACCACCATAAGTAGCAATCCAAATACGATTGGCATCATCTTTTAGAAGATCGTATACACCATTATTGCTCAGTGAATTAGGTTTGTTTTCATTGTGGTTAAATTGAGATTTTATTTCAAACTTTTGATTTACAATATATACCCCGTTTCCATCTACACCTATTAGGAAGTTGTTAGATTTTAGTTCAATGATTTTTTTTATCCACACTCCCTTGGTAATGGTTTTAGATAGAGGAATACTTTTCTCTATTTTATCTGTTTTTGGGGTCCAGATGTATACTCCTTTATTGATTGTACATAGCCATATTCTATTGGTCTTGTCTTGGAAGATATAGTTGCAATAGGCGTTTGACAACTTGTCTGCAATGGCTTTCTTGTCACTTATTGGTCCAATACGATAGTTGTTGGTGTTAATTTTAAAGATTCCATTGTTCGTTCCAATAATGAAATGTTGATGATCAAATGGAAGAATAGAGATTACTGGAGTATTTATCTCCCTTATCTTAATTAATGTATCCTCTGTTGGATTAAAGATGTAAGCTGTATTATCTGCCCCTATAAGGATATTCCCATTAAAATCTTGTTTGATTACGTTGATACGAAGTGAAGCAATTTCAGATTTGTTTTTACCTAACACTCTAAGGAACTTATCTTTTTTTGCATCATAGGTGAAAAGACCATTGAGTGTTCCAACCCATATCGTTCCTTGTTTATCGATAAGGAGTGTCTTTCCTACACTGGTTTCAGAATTGAAGGAGTCATTGGTGGAAAGATTATAATGTTTAAAATGGATCCCATCGTATCTATCCACACCATTTCTTGTTCCAAACCACATCAATCCTTTAGGATCTTTTCCTATTGAATAAACAATGTTGTTACTAAGTCCTTTATGAATGGTTAAATGACGCAATTCCATTCCCTTTAAAGAGAGGGTGAGGAAAAGAATCAAGATGGTAACGAGCGATATTTGTTTTTGCATAGTTTCAAATATTTAAATGCTTTCATTCATTTTACAAATCATGCAGTCTCCTTTTTTATTAAGCAAACCGTCTGATGGAAACATTCTGTTTTGTTTTTGTTTTCAGCTTATAACAAATATAACTAATGAGCTGTAAAATAGTTGATGTTGTTTGGTAAAAGAACGTTTCCCCTACCTCTATGAACGATAAACCAACAAAAAAGGGAGTCTAAAAACTATATTTTAATAATTAGATGGAGATGAAATTACCATTAATTTACAACTATTATCTTGTGTTAATAGTTGTAGTAGGTGGGATTTCGTAACTTATTTCTCATATAATAATTGGAGTTCTATGTTTTATGAAATGATATTTTCCAATGAGAGATCTTAAAGGTTGTGTTTGTTGGAGTTGTCAATTTTAGGAAGTCTTATGTGTTGATAGTCAGTGTGTAAGAAGGTGGTGTTTCGATTAGTGGAACGTGTGATGAACGTTAATTTAAGGTTTTAGAACTATGAATGAACTTGTTTCCGTGGTAGGATAACTTATTTAGCAGATGTAAACTAATTAAATCTAATGTCAATGAAACAACTTAAGATGATGCTTCTATTTCTGTTTTTGGGTTTCCAGTCCTATGCCCAAATTAGAGTAACAGGAAAAGTGAGCGATACTGAAGGAGTAACTCTACCCGGAGTGAACGTGTTAATTAAAGGTACTACCAAAAGTACCATAACCGATATTAATGGAAATTACTCTATTCAAGTTCCTAATGAAGAGACGGTGTTACGTTTCTCTTTTGTTGGTTTTAAGAACCAATTTAGGAAAGTGGGAACGAAGAAGGTGATGGATATTATATTGAAAACTTCTACTGAAGCCTTAGATGAAATTGTTGTGGTTGGTTACGGTGAAGTTCGTAAACGTGATGTGACAGGATCTATCTCGAAAGTGAAGGAGTCGGATAATGTTGCAAGACAATATTCTAGTGTGGATGCTTTATTACAAGGGCGTTCTTCTGGAGTTCAAGTCGTTTCTAATCCAGGGTCCCCTGGTGGTGCAGTGAGTGTTCGTATTCGTGGTACGAATAGTCTTAGAGGTAATAACGAACCACTTTATGTTGTGGATGGTGTGATTATCAGTTCTGCAGGAGAGGATGTTCTTGATGCTTCAACAGATGCCAATGAGTTGCAATCTCCACAAAATGGTCTTACAGGTCTTAATCCAAGAGATATCGAGAGTATTGAGATTCTTAAGGATGCTTCTGCTACTGCTATTTATGGATCACGTGGTGCCAATGGTGTTGTTTTGATTACTACGAAACAAGGAAAGAACAACAAGGGAAAAGCAGTGATTAATGCTTATGGTTCTATGGAATTTTCATGGATCTCAAAAAAGCTTGATATGCTTGATGGCGTTGGTTATGCGAAGTATCGTAATGAAACAGCAATGCAAGAGGGGAATAGAGTTAATTTTCAGGTAAATGGAGATCAGGTCTATAACATCTCTTACAAAACAGATGACAATACTGGTCTTGAGAGTCCAGTGATTTCAGAAACACCATATGAAGATAAGAATTGGCAAGATGAAATCTATGAAATGGGATTGACCCATACAGAAGGTGTTACTGTTAGTGGAAAAAGTAAAAAGTCAAATTATTATTTCTCTGCTGGTTTTGCAGATCAACGAGGAATAGTAGAATCTTCAAGAATCAAACAAGGTGATATTCGTTTGAATATGACCAATGAATTGACTGATAATCTGAAATTAGATACTAGAATGTCTATGATGTATCAAAATGGAAGTTTTGCTCAGTCTGGCAGTAAATCAGGAGGAAACCGAAGTTTTACAAAACAGGTGATTTCCTATACTCCTCTTGTGGGATATGAATCAGAAGATAGTGATGATTTGGATTTAGATGTCTCTAACCCATATGCATGGTTAACCGATTATGATGATCAAACTAAAGAGTTAAGAATTAATGCCTCTTCTTCTTTAACTTATGAGATTACAAATAGTTTGAAATATAAAGTCCAAGCTGGACTGGATTATCGTAATAAGGATAGATCACGTTTTTGGGATACTGGCGTTTTTAAAGGTCAAAAAGAGAATGGTGCTTTAGCAATGTCTACTTTGGATCGTTATTCTTATACTATCGATAACCTTTTGATGTTTAGTAAGAATCTTCGTAAGAGAGATCGTATTAATGCTACGGTTGGTGTAACTTATGATGGATCTCATTCGCAAGCTTCTGTTTATGAAGTAACCGATTTCCCAATTAAATCTTTGGGTATCGATGCTCCTGAATTGGGTCGTATTATTACACAACCTTATGATCTAGTAACTGCAGATCAATCAATTCTTTCTTTCCTTGGTCGTGTAAACTATAGCTTTATTGATAAGTATGTCTTCACTGCCAGTTTCCGTGCTGATGGTGCTTCAAAATTTGCCGATGGTAATAAATTTGGATATTTCCCAGCAGCTGCATTTGCATGGAGAATGATTGAAGAAGATTTTGTTAAAGATCTGAATGTTTTTGAGAATCTTAAATTTAGAATGGGATGGGGACAAACAGGTAATCAAGCCATCAATCCTTATAGTACTCTTAAAAACTACAATACTGTTTACTATACAGATGTTAATGACAATACTATCATTGGTAATGTTGGTTCTAATATTTCGAATCCTGATTTGACATGGGAAACAACAAGTCAGTATAATGCTGGTTTGGATATGTCTTTCTTTAAAGGACGACTTTCTTTGACGGCCGATGTTTATTATAAGAGAACCAAAGACCTTCTACAACAAATTCAAATTGGACCTTCAAATGGTTTTGCTTCTATGCCGATCAATAGAGGGGAGATTGAAAACCGTGGATTGGAACTTTCTTTGGACGGGGTGATTGTGGATAAAAAAGACCTTTCAATTATGATGGGTGGTCATATCTCTTTTAACCGTAATAAAGTGCTTGAATTGGGATTGGCTCCTTCTAATGTATGGATTGACGGTGCTGAATCACAAGAAGTATTCTATTTGGGTAACAACGTGTCTACGGGTACTTATTTCAAGGCTCCTGCTAATATTTTTATGGAAGGACAAGCTGTTGGAATGCTTTGGGGATACCAAACCAATGGTATTTATCATTCTGCGGATGAAGCGGCTCAAGGACCTACTTATAATGGAAATGCGAATGTTCCTGGTGATGTTCGTTTTGTTGATCAAAATGGAGATGGTAACATTAATGCTCTAGATAGAACTTTTATTGGAGACCCTAACCCAGATTTTACTTATGGTTTTAACTTAAATGTGAACTATAAGAACTGGACATTAAGTGCTCTTTTTGAAGGTGTGTATGGTAATCAAATTGTTAATGGTAATTCGATGGAGATCGCTTATGCTGAAGGTAATAGTAAGAATGTTCTTGCGGATACTTATTATAACGCATGGAGAGAAGCAACTCCTATGAATAATGCTCCTCGTGTAGGGTATGATTTGAATGAGATCTTTACCGATAGAATTGTAGAGGATGGAAGTTACTTTAGAATGAGTAACATCACATTAGGATATGATTTCCCAGTGCATGCTTTCGGTCTTAGTAAAGTGAACCTATATGTTACTGGACGTAACCTGTTTACTGTTACAAACTACAGCGGATACGATCCACAAGTAACTAGTTTTATGTATGATGGAACAATTATGGGTGTCGACTGGACAGGAACCCCTAATGCACGAAGCTTTTTGGTTGGTTTAAATATTACATTTTAAGGAGCAAAAAATATAGATTATGAAATTCAATATAAAACATATATTATCATTCACCTTCATTGGACTTCTTCTTGGTTCTTGTTCATTGGAAGAACATCCAACGTTCCCTTCTTCTGAAGTGCTGTTCTCTGATGTGGAGGGGGTGAATACTGTGCTGAATGGTTGTTATTCTAGTGTTGCCGATTTTAATTATTGGGGTGCAGATTACCATCATTTGACAGCCTTAGGTTCTGGCTTATTTACTACTGGTAAAGATGCCAACTTGAAAGATATTGCATCTTTGAATCCACTTCCATCTCAGACTTATGTTGAGAATGTTTGGAAAGGTTTTTACCGTACCATAGAGAGATGTAATGATCTTATTGTAGGAGTAGAGAATAGTGATTTAGATAAAGAGAAAGTTCGTGATGTCGTTGGACAAGCTTATTTTCTTCGTGCATTTACTTATTTCAATTTGGTGCGTTTGTATGGTAAAGCTCCATTGCGTCTTGCGCCTGCTTCAAGTACCAATGTGAATTCTCAACTAAATAGTGCTGAAGAGATCTATGTTCAGATTATTGCTGATGCATTGGCTGCGAAAGAGAAATTGGATCCTTCTAATATCAATGGACGACCTTCTACTTATGCCGCAAGTATGTTATTGGCTAAGGTCTATATGACTTTGGCTGGAAATCAGATTGCTGGTGAAACAGATTATTGGAAGAAAGCATACGATGAGGCGATCCTTGTTTATGGTAACTACTCTTTGGTGGATGACTATCGTAGCTTATGGTTCGAAGAGAGTAGTAATTATACTTCAGAGTCGATATTTGAAATCGCTGGTAACGTGGAGAATACTCTTCGCCATTACCAACTTTATACCGCTTCTAATGGTAACTTAGGTAGAAGTGTTTGGGGACGTATTAAGCCAAATATTGAGCAGTATGATCAACATTCGACTGCTTATGCCACTGATCCTCGTTTGGCTGCAACTTTCCAAACTGAATGGTTGAAATATAATGCTACAGGAAAAGCAACACTACAGAAGACTTATCCAGTTTTTACTGCTAGAAACAATAAAGATAAGAGTTACCCTTTCTTGGCTAAATATTTCATCAAAAACACCATGGCACTAAACTATAATACCAATATGAATTTGGTGATTTTTAGATATAGTGACTTGTTATTGATGTTGGCTGAAATTGAAAACGAACTGAATGGACCAGCGAATGCATATGCATATGTTAATGAGGTTTTAAGTCGCGCAAGAAGTTCAGCAGATACACCTTCTACAGAACCTGCTGATTGGAGTGGATTGACACAAGACCAGTTTAGAGAAAAAATCATGTCTGAATACCAATTCGAATTGTTAGGAGAGGGTCAGGATTGGTTTAATGTTCGTAGACGTGGCTATGATTATTTTAAATCTCATGTGATTGATGCACATAACAATACCGCTGCATATGATTTCACTAAACTAAGAGATGTTGAATATCCTGACAATGCTAGAATTATGGTTTTCCCTATTCCTGCAACAGAGATTACATCGAATCCGAATATTTCTGCTTCTGATCAGAATCAAGGATACTAATATTTAACTATTCAAATAAAAGAATGTATGTGGTATTGCTACATACATTCTTCTTAACTAACATAAAATACGAAAAGATGAAGAAATTAATCTCATTCTATCGTTTGGCAGTTGTGTTGTTTGCCTTAGCATTGACTGGCTGTGACAACAAAGAAGACCTTTCTATTATTGAAAAAGATATTCCTACTCCAGTATTAAATAAATATGCTACTGTTGTTTCTGGTCCTAAAGATGAAGTGGCAACAGAAGTAGCAGATATTGAATCTACTGTTGGTAGCTATACATTCTATATATCTGCAATTACTACTGAATCTGGAGAAGATCTTTTGGCTAAAAAAGATCTGTTTACAATTGATGAAAAGACAGGTAGAATATCTATTAAATCTACCAATAAAATTAGTGCCTCGGAATTGGCTCTAGGGATATATAATATCTCAGTAGGAGTCCATTACCTTGGGGGAACAGTTACTTTCGATAATATTGCTTCTATTGAAATTATAGAGCTTCCTTTTACGATTGCTTATTCTACAAATCCTATAAGTGTTGCTTTCGGTCAAATGGGTGAATTTGCGACGGTAACAGTGACTTCAGATGATGAAAATTTGGTTGTTGAAAATTATACATTGACGGAAGCTCCTGAAGGAATTGAAATTAATAGTGAAACTGGTGCTATCAGTAAGGTTTCGAAAAATGTACCTGCAGGTGCACATGATCTATCTGTAAGAGTGGTTACAAATCAAGGGACAAAGAATTTTAACAATACACTTCAGATTCAGGTAGGAGAAAAACCTCAGCTTTATTATACTAACAATAGTACACAATTTTCTTCTGTCTCTATCTCTTCATGGAGTGGATTTACTGCTTCTGTAGCAGGTGGTGTTGATGATTTAGGAACAGGTCTTTCTTTTGCTTTAGATAATAATAGTGTAAATGGTCTTTCTATTAATGCTACAACAGGTAATATAACATTAGCAGAAGATAGCAATTTAGCAGAAGGAAATCACAATGTGGGTATTACTGTGACTGATGAGTCTGGTTTTGAAGTAAATTACCCAAATCTTTTTACTATTCAAGTAGCCAATAGTTGGGAGCAGATTGCATTTGATGATCTTGATGTTTCTGCTTATGCCGATAAAGAAGCAAGAGCCGTAAACGATCAGTTCTCATATTATGAAACAGTGATGTTGAATAGTACTGCTATTGAGTTTGTGTCGTACAAACATATTGCAGATCCTACTACCGGATTTTTGGCTTACGGATTGTCATATAATTTCGGTAAAACAATTTCAATTGATGCATCATTGGTTCGAGAAGTTCCTATGGATGGTTCTTTTCGTAAGATGAAAGTTGCTTTCGATGAAACTTCTGTTGCAAAAATCCAAGGAGATAATGTTCAACGTGAATTCTTCTATGGTTATGATCGTATAGAATTGGTTGATAATGCAAATTTTGTCGCTGACCAATGGAATTTGCTAATTGGTGCAAACAGTGATCAATGGGCTGTAAATAACTATAAAACTGGTTTTAAAACAATAGAAACTGAATTCGAGATTTCTGATCCTGCTCAAGAGAAACTATATCTTCAATGGAAAGTGACTTCGACTACTCCTGCAACAGGTTTTACTCGTGGTTCTTACAATGGTGTAAGAATCCAAGTGATGAAAAAGAGTACACCTGTTTTTTCTTAAGAAGGAGGTCTAAGGTTCACAAAAAACCAATAAAATATAATGATTCAAGGGGAAGTATGGGTATAAGAGTATATTCTCTTCTCCTTGTTCTATTTCATGCCTACTCTCTTTCCATAAGATGGCTTTTTTGTCGAGGATAGATAAAAATGTGGATTTAAGAATAATTTTTAGAGATATGTTTAAAAGCAAATTAAAATCATTGTCTTGCTTAGGCTTGGCATTGTTGGGTACTACTGGTGCCATGGCTAAAAAGAAACAGCAGCCAAATATCTTATACTTCTTGGTTGATGATATGGGATGGACCGATACGGGGTATCAAGGGTCTAAGTTTTATGAGACGCCGAATATTGATAAGTTGGCCCAAGAGGGGGTACGATTCAATAATGCCTATGTTAGTCATCCTAGATGTTTGCCTTCAAGATATTCCATAATTACTGGTAAATATCCTGCAAGAGATTGGGTTCCTGGATCTAATACAAAACAATTAAAAGGAGGAGAGACAACTCTTGCTGTTCCTTTTCAGAAAGCAGGTTATTCTACATTCTTCACTGGTAAATGGCATTTGGCTTCTAATGAAAGCTACCCGCAAGATCAAGGCTTTGATGTGAATATTGGAGGAGGGCATGCTGGAGCACCAATATCATACTTTTATCCATATAATGAAGGGAAGAAGTCGAAAGAACGTCCGATCCATGGATTAGAGGATGGGGTAGAAGGAGAGTACTTGACTGATCGATTGACTGAAGAGACAATTAAGTACCTAAAGAAACAACATAAGGAAACACCAAATAAACCTTTCTTGGCATATGTTTCACATTATGCTGTTCACACTCCTTTTCAGGCAAAGAAAGAATATATTCAGAAGTTCCGTAAGAAACTAAAGACAATGCATTATGATGGTCCTGAGTATATTAATGAAGGAACAGGACAACGTAAAATGCGCCAAGATAATGCTCTTTATGCTGCAATGATCTATAGTATGGACGAGAGTCTTGGACGTTTGGTTCAAACCTTAAAAGATCTTGGAGAATATGAAAATACCATTATTATTCTTTTCTCGGATAATGGAGGATTGTCCAATAGAGGGACCAATAATAGACAACTTGCAACTACCAATACTCCTTTAAAGGCTGGTAAAGGACACCTTTATGAGGGAGGTATACGAGAACCAATGATTGTTCGTTGGCCAGGTGTTACCAAGGCTGGTACGGAGAATGATGCTGTAATTACAGGTTCTGATTTTTTTCCAACAATGTTAGAAATGGCAAACTTACCTCTTCATCCAGAAGCACACCTTGATGGGAAAAGTTTTGTTTGGGCATTAAAATCGAAAAAGAACCCAAATCCTAATAGAGCGATCTTCTGGCATTCACCTACAGGTCGTCCACATTCTACAGGAGACTCTAATTGTAGTGCCATAAGAAAAGGGGATTACAAATTGTTAGAATTCTTTGATCAAGGAAGAGTCGAATTGTATAACATCAAAAAAGATATTTCAGAGTCACATAATCTAAGTGATGAAATGCCTAAAAAGAAACAAGAGATGTTGGATGAGCTTCACCAATGGAAAAAAGATATTAATGCTTTTAAGAAGGTGAAGAAAGATAAGAAAAAAGGAAAGAAAAAGAATCATAAGAAGAAGGATCATAAGAAGAAATAATCCTTTCAACCTTTTTTACTGAATTCAAAAAACTGAACCAATGAACATACTTAAAACAGTTGTTACGGGTTTAGGTCTAAGCTTGTGTTGCAGTTTTGCAGCACAAGCTCAGCGCCTACCTAAGCTAAAGAAAATAAAAAAACAGAAGCCTCGTAATGTGATCTTTATTCTAACGGATGACCATCGTTATGATTATATGGGATTTACAGGAAAAGTGCCTTGGTTGGAAACTCCTAATATGGATAAGTTAGCCAATGAAGGTGCCTATTTTAAGAATGCTTTTGTTACGACATCTTTGTGTTCTCCTAGTAGGGCATCTATTCTAACTGGACAATTTTCACATTGTCATACCATTGTAGATAATTATGCTCCTGATCCAGGGAATCTTGTCTATTTCCCACAATATCTTCAGAAAGCTGGATACCAAACAGCATTCCTTGGTAAATGGCATATGGGGGACCATGGGGATAGTCCACAACCGGGCTTTGATCATTGGGAAAGTTTCAAAGGACAAGGAGTTTATTATAATCCAGAGCTGAATATTGATGGTAAACGCATTCAATATAAGGATTCTACATATATTACTGATCTACTTACCGAACATGCAATTGATTGGTTAGAGAACAGAGATAAAGATAAACCGTTCTTTATGTATCTTTCTCATAAAGCTGTTCATGCTGAGTTCCAACCAGCCAAAAGACATAGAGATCGTTATAAGGGAAAGAAGATTACTTTACCTCCTACATTTGATCAAACTAAAAATGGGGAATATAGAGACCTGAAATGGCCAGAATGGGTTAAACAACAACGAATTAGTTGGCATGGAGTCGATTATATGTATCATGGAAATGCAGATTTTAATGAGATGGTACAGAAATATTGTGAAACACTTCTAGGGGTGGATGAAAGTATTGGTACTGTAATGGATTATCTGAAAAAACATGGTCTTGATGAATCTACTTTGGTGATTTATATGGGAGATAATGGATTTAGTTGGGGAGAACATGGATTAATCGATAAACGTCATTTTTATGAAGAGTCGGTGAAAGTTCCTCTTCTGGCTCGTTGTCCTGAACTTTTCGATGGAAATCAGAAGGTAGAAAAGATGGTTCAGAATATTGATCTAGCGCCAACAATACTTTCTATGGCAGGATTAGAGAAACCAAAATATATGCCTGGTCACTCTTTTGTTCGCCTACTGAAAGGCGATGACAGCAATTGGAGAGATCGTATCTTTTATGAGTATTACTGGGAGTATGATTTCCCAATGACACCTACTGTGTTTGGTGTTCGAACAGATCAATATAAGTATATACGTTATCAAGGAGTATGGGATCGTAACGAGCTTTATGATATTAAGAATGATCCTGATGAGATGTATAACCTTATTGATAAGCCTGAATATCAAAAAATCACTAAAAAACTTGCTAACGAACTATATGACTGGTTAGAGAAGACCGATGGAATGAATATTCCTTTAAAGAGAACTGTCAAATATCGTTGGGGAGATTATCGTCACGAAAACCAATATTAAACAATAGTATTAAATACAAAACTATGAAAAATAAGGTGTTATGTATGGGAGCTTTGACGCTTCTTGGAGCTTGTTCTCCAAAGAGTAATGTTGAGGCTAAGAAAAATGAAAAGAAAAATGTGCTTTTCATTATGGTGGACGACCTTCGCCCACAATTGGGATGTTATGGTCAATCCCAGATAAAATCACCTAACATTGACAAATTAGCAAGTGAAGGAACATTGTTCCAAAAGGCTTACTGTAACTACCCTGTATGTGGTCCTTCAAGAGCAAGTCTTTTAAGTGGAATGCGTCCCAATGCAACTCGTTATGTGAACAATCAGTGTTCTGTAGAAAAGGATGAACCAAATATTGTTCCTATACAAAAAGCTTTTAAAGACAATGGTTATTACACTGTTAGTCTTGGTAAAGTTTATCACCATCGTTTCGATAGAGAAGATGGGTGGAGTGAACGTCCTTGGCATGCTACCGATGGAGAGAAAAGAAAAGAACATCCAGATGGATGGAGGGATTATCAAAATAAATCAAGTATTGCTCTATGTCGTAAAAACAAAGGTAGAGCTACTGCATACGAGATTGGTAATGTTGGAGATGAGGATTATTTTGATGGAAAGATTGCTTCTAGAGCGATTTCGAAACTAAAGATGTTTAAAAAGACAGGTAAGTCCTTCTTTATGACTGTGGGATTTATCAAACCTCATTTGCCTTTTAATGCTCCTGCGAAATATTTTGATTTATATCCTAAGAATTCAATTAAGATTCCAGATAATTATTATGCACCTAAAAATGCACCAAAAGAATCTTTACATAACTGGTGGGAGCTTAGAGCATATACTGATATTCCTTCTAGAGAAGGAACTTTAAGTGATGAAAAAGCAAAAGAAGTAATACGTGGTTATTATGCATGTGTGAGTTACGTGGATGCTATGGTTGGAAGAGTCTTAGATGAGTTAAAAACTTTAGGTCTTGAAGAAAATACAGTAGTTTGTTTAATTGGTGACCATGGTTGGCAGCTTGGAGAACATTCATTGTGGTGTAAACATAGTAATTTCAATATGGCACTTAATACGACAATGATAGTTAAGGCTCCTGGTATGAATCAAGGTCAAAAAACAAACTCTTTGGTTGAATTGGTTGATATCTATCCAAGTTTTTGTGATTTAGCACAAATACCTGCACCAACACACCTAGAAGGAAAGAGTTTTGTTCCTGTTTTGAAAAATCCAAATAAGAAATGGAAAGAGGCTGTTTATTCTAAGATGGGAGATGGATGGTCTGCCATTACCCAACGTTATATCTATACGGAATGGATAAATAAAAAAGGTGAGGTTGTCAACACCATGTTGTATGATCATAAAAATGATCCAGCAGAAAACGTGAATATTGTTGCCGAGCCTAAGATGAAAGGCGTTGTGAAGAAGATGAAGCAGCTATTAGGACAATATGTTAATGCAAAATAGTGACATATGAAAAAGTCTATATGTGATTATAGATCAAAATTAATGTGGGCTTTTCTAGGAAGTATTGGTTTACACTCGTGTAGTGTAGACCAATCTTCTTCTATAGATAAAGTAGAGCACCCCAATATCTTATGGATAACTTGTGAAGATATCAGTCCTAATCTGGGTTGTTATGGTGATAGTGCTGCCAATACTCCAGTGATAGATCAATTGGCTTCTGAAGGAGTGCGTTTTACAAATGTATTTACTACTGTTGGGGTTTGTGCCCCAAGTCGTTCTTCTATTATTACAGGTGTTTATCCTGTTAGTTTAGGAACACACAATATGAGAACAGGAAAGGATATTATGGGTATTTCTAATGGTGTCTATAAACACAATACTGGAATTGTTGACCCTATGGGAAATAGTGTACCACAATATTCTGCTGTGATCCCTTCAAAAGTAAAATGTTTTACGGAATACCTTCGTAATGCCGGGTATTATTGTACCAATAATGCCAAAACGGATTATCAGTTTGCTGCACCTATTACGGCCTGGGATGAGAATGATACTCATGCGCATTGGCGTAATAGGCCTAAGGGCAAACCTTTCTTTTCTGTTTTTAATCTCAATGTATGTCATGAGTCACAGATATGGAAGAAAAAGAATGATTCGCTTCTTGTCGATGCCAATAAAATAGCTTTACCTCCATATTTCCCAGAAGATTCTGTGGTAAGACAGGATGTGGCTCGTAAATATTCAAATATTACCGAGATGGACCAACAAGTTGGGGCTATTTTAAAACAGTTAAAAGAAGATGGTTTATTGGAGAAAACCATCATTTTCTTTTTTAGTGATCATGGAGGACCTTTACCGAGAGGAAAAAGAGCCATCTATGACTCTGGTCTTAAAGTCCCAATGGTAGTTAGATTTCCAAATCAGAAGAAACATGGAATTGTCAACTCTGAATTGATATCTTTTGTAGACCTTGCTCCAACGATGCTTTCATTGGCTCATATTTCTGCACCTAAATATATGCAAGGGCAAGCGTTTATGGGAGCTTATAAAGCAAATGAACCAAGACGTGAGATTTATGGTTCTAAAGATAGAATGGACGAATATTACGATATGGTTCGGTGTGTTAGGGATACCAACTTCTTATATGTGAAGAATTTTCACCCAAGTTGGTCTTACTATAAGGATATTGCTTATCGTAAGCAACTGGATATGATGAGACGCCTTCTTCAGATGCACCATAATGGAGAGCTTAATAAAGAACAAGAGCTTTTCTTTAGAACCCATAAGCCCGTATGTGAGCTTTATGATGTGCATCAGGATCCATATCAATTAAATAATCTTGCTGATCAGCCAAAATACCGAGAGGTTATTAAAAGGATGGATAAGAAGATTACCTATTGGCAAAAACGTGTAAACGATAAGGGGTTGATTGCAGAAGGACAGATGGTTCGTGAAATGTGGCCTAATATGGAACAACCAACCACTATGACACCAGAAGTAACTGATGTAAATGGACTATATCATATTCATTGTAATACGGAAGGAGCTTCTATTGCTTGGCAAGTATCAATAGATGGAAAAAGTAAGTCCGATTGGAAATATTGGAATTTGTATAACAAACCCTTAAGACTAAAGAAAGGGGATTATCTGCATACTGTAGCTATCCGTATTGGCTATAAGCAGAGTCAAGAACAAAAGTTAAGAATACCATGAATATATCTATAAAAAAATGTTTTTCATTGATGATGGCTTCTCTGCCATTATTAAGTCAAGCACAAGAAAAAAAGAATGTATTGTTTATCGCGGTGGATGACATGAAACCTATCTTAGGATGTTATGGTGATAAATTAGTGAAAACACCTAATATTGATCGTTTGGCAAAACGAGGAGTGGTGTTCCAAAATAACCATTGCCAACAGGCGGTGTCTGCTCCCTCTAGAGCAAGTCTGCTATGTGGTGTTCAGCCAGATAAAACCAAGGTTTGGGATTTAAAGACCCTTATCAGGGACATGAATCCTAATATTTTAACCTTACCTCAATATTTTAAACAAAATGGTTACTATACTACCAGTGTTGGAAAAATATATGATAAAAGAAGTGTAGATGCATTCCAAGATAAGAAATCATGGAGTGAAAATCCAGCTTTCGAAGGAGACCATCATCATTATGATCCTAAATATGGGGATCCTGCTTTAGGTTATTATCAATTGCCTGAAACGAAAAAGAAAGTAGAAAAGTATCGCAATGAAGCCATTGCAATGGGTAAGAAAGGTTATGGTATTACCAAGTATGCGATCTCTTTTGTTAAGCCTACAACGGAATGTGCCGATGTTCCTGATAATGCCTATGTAGATGGAGTCTTGGCTTTATCTGCTATTGATCGATTAAATAAATTAAAAGAGAAGAAAGAACCTTTCTTTTTAGGGGTTGGATTTAAGAGACCTCACCTTCCTTTTGTGGCACCTAAGAAATATTGGGATCTTTATGATCGTGACCAAATGCCTTTGGCTCCTTACCAAAAGGCTGCTGTCAATGGTCCACTTCTGGCGTATCATAATTCTGGTGAGATACGTTCATATACCGATATACCGCCTTTGGAATCTTTCTCTGATATAGAGTCTGACCTACTTCCTGTGGCAAAACAGAAAGAGTTGATTCATGGATATTATGCTGCCATCTCTTATGTTGATGCACAGATAGGAAAAGTATTGGATAAACTTGACTCTTTAGGACTAACAGAAAATACTGTTATTGTACTTTGGGGTGACCATGGTTGGCATTTAGGTGATCATGGTATATGGTGTAAACATACCAATTTTGAACAAGCTACACGTAGTCCAATGATCATCGTAGATGGCAAACATAGTGGGGTGTGTACCAATCCAACGGAGTTCTTGGATATCTTCCCAACATTGTGTGATCTTACCAATCTTTCGATCCCTTCCCATTTGGATGGAAAAAGTTTAACGTCAGTATTGGCTAAGCCTAGTAAATCTATTAAGGATTATGCGGTGAGTCAATTTCAAAGAGGAAAAGCCGAGGGATATGCCTTTAGAACAAAAAGATATCGCTATGTCGTTTGGGTAAATGGAATGTACCGTACTCCATCTAATTTTAGTGAAAGGAATATTACTGCGGTGGAATTGTATGATTACAAAAAAGATCCAAATGAGACCATTAATGTTGCCGAGCAAAAGAGTTATCGTAAGATAAAAAAGCAGATGCATGCACATTGTCTTGATTATTTTGCAAAGCGAAAATGATGAATGTTTTTCGTCATAATATCTAACAGACAAAGAAGAAGCCTATAGTTTCAATAGGCTTCTTCACAATCATTCTTCACAATTAAAAATAACGATGATGAGAAGTAGGTTTGTTTTATTATTTATTGTCTCTCTTTACTCTGCCTTGTCGGTTGCAAATCAACAAAAGCTAGAGTATAGTCCCGATATCAGTTGTAATCAAATAGGTTATTTTGTCGACCAACCTAAAATAGCATCGATACGTAAATGTGAGGTAAAAACATTTACTCTTTGTGATGCCACAACTCATCAAGAAGTATATCGGGGAAAAATATCACCATCTAAATATTGGGGTACTTCAGGGGAGAAGATCCGTCAAATAGATTTCACTAAATTTAAGAATGAAGGTACTTATTATATTGTTGTTCCAACCCTTGGACGTTCGGCTTCTTTTGTGATATCAAATAAGTGGCCTAAAGATCTTCTGAAATCAACCATTAAATCATATTATTATTGGCGTTCAGGTATGTCCCTTAAAACGACTTATGCTCGTAAATGGAATCGACCTAATGGTCATCCAGATACAGTTGTATACATTCATCCTTCTGCATCTTCTTCCAATCGTAATTCATATGATGTTATTTCTGCACCCAAAGGATGGTATGATGCAGGTGATTATAATAAGTATATCGTAAATTCAGGAATTACTTGTTACACTTTGATGGCGTCTTATCTCTTTTCAAAAGACAAATGGGATGACTTATCAATGAATATCCCTGAGTCTACGGATAGTATTCCAGATATACTTAATGAGATACGTTACAATCTAGAGTGGATGTTGTCTATGCAAGATCCTTATGATGGAGGTGTGTATCATAAACTTACTTCTCCAAGCTTTGCTGGTGAAATAATGCCTTCCAAAGACATTCAAAAGAAAAGATTTGTAGTACAGAAATCTACGGGAGCAACATTAAACTTTACTGCTGTAATGGCCAAAGCGGCAGAGGTTTATAATCCTTTTGATTCTGTTTTTGCAAAACAATGTTTGGAGGCATCATTAAAAGGTTGGCAATGGGCAATAGATAACCCGAGAGTGGTGTATGATCAAAAGATGATAAATCAAAAATACCAACCTGCAATTGTTACTGGTGCATACAATAATAAAGATGTGAAAGACGAGTTTGCATGGGCGGCATGCGAACTATATCTCACAACAGGACAAAAAAGTTATCTCTCTTTTGCACAGAAACAGTTTCTTTCAATGCGATATTTAAAAGTGCCTAATTGGGGCAACACAGCTATGCTAGGTATTTATTCTCTTTTGGAGAATAGTGACAAGGTCTCTCGTAAAGATCAAGATGTGATGCAACTTGATCGAAAGCTTCTTGTTTTAGCGGATCAGCTACTGGATGCTTATTATGCATCTCCAAATAAAACCGCTTTTGGTAATGTCTCTTCTGATTACAAATGGGGATCTAATGCAATTGCTGCAAACCAAGGAATGTTGTTATTGTATGCATGGAAGATTACGGGAAGACAAGCTTATTATAAAGCTGCACTCTCTAATGCGGATTATATCTTAGGGCGCAATCCTATGGGATATTGTTATGTCACTGGTTATGGTAATCAAAGCCCAAAGAATCCTCATCATCGTATCTCTTCTGCAGATGGCATTGATGATCCAATACCTGGTTTACTTGTTGGAGGAGCGACAAATCTAAAACTTACTTCACATCGTTTCCCTTCGTCTTATCCATCCAAGAGATATTTAGATCAATATTCTTGTTATGTGACTAACGAAGTAGCAATAAACTGGAATGCCCCTTTGGTGTTCCTATTATCTGGCCTTTTTTCAAACCTTTAAATAAAAGAATATGTATCGACCGAAATTTACTTTTTTACAAATCCTTCTTGTTTGCTGTCTTCTTTTTACTATTTCTCCTTCTTTTGGACAAAATGTGAATGACAACGATCGCAACGAGGCATTTGATTTCATTCGTAAGTTGGGCCGTGGAGCCAACCTTATGGCTGCAAAAATAGAGGGACGTTTTCATGCAAATGAAGATTTCCAATTATTAAAAAAACACCATTTCAATCATTGTCGTATTGGAGGCAAATTAAATCTACATATTGGTACAGCTCCAGAGTTTATTGTGGATCAGAGTCGAATAGATGACCTTAAACAAGCTGCCGATTGGTGTATAGATAATGGTCTTGTGGTCG
The DNA here is from genome assembly GCA_025210775.1 of Prolixibacteraceae bacterium. Taxonomy (GTDB): domain Bacteria; phylum Bacteroidota; class Bacteroidia; order Bacteroidales; family Prolixibacteraceae; genus Halosquirtibacter. The sequence continues at coordinate 255,586 of JAOARB010000013.1, read as the reverse complement.
TTTTAGACCCTTTGCATCTTTATAATGACACTTATAGTGATGAGGATCTTCCTGCATTAAAAAAGATCTGGTCTCAGGTAGCAACCGCATTTGCTGGATATCCTGTGGATAAGTTGGCTTTTGAGATCATGAATGAGCCACATAATGGAGTAGACCTAAAGAAGATTATTGATGAAAGTCTTCTAGAAATTCGCAAAATACAAGGGAATGAGAGTCGTATTGTCATTGTCTCAGGACAAGGGTTTTCTACGCGTCAGGCTTTGATCAATGCTTTTGATAATGATATTATTCCTTCTGATGATAACTACATTATTGGTACTTACCACTATTATGATCCCAAATCTTTTACCAAACAAGGTACTTTTGGTAATACAACCTATTGGGGGGATGAAGGCAATAATGATGAAGATTGGAATATTGTGTCGGATGCTTTTGATCAAGTAGTTGAAGCGAATAAAAATTGGGCTCGAAGGGCGAACACTACGGTCGTTCCTATCTTTCTTGGAGAATATGGAGTAGACAACCAGGCTCCGACAGCTGATCGTAAAAGGTGGCTATCTTGGATACGTATGGAGGCTGAGAAAAGAGGGTTCGCTACTTCTCTTTGGAACATGTATAGTTTCACATCTAAAGGTATCGGTCCTTGGACTAAGATTGAGAAGAAAGATCCTTCAGCTAGATATTTTGATACAGAGGTAGTAGAAGGTTTAATGACTCGTTATGAGATGGAAAAAGCGGTTCTTTCTTCTGGATTACAGCTGAATAATAGTGGAAGTAATATTTCTGAGGATCTGAGTGTCGATTTTTCAAATGCATCTGCTAATACGACGTTGTTATTAGAGAATATTTATGCTCCTAAAAACGATCACTATAAAGTGACCATACGCTATATGAATTCAACTTCTAACGATGTGATATTTTCAATAAAAGCTAAAAATGTCCAAAATGAAGTTATCTCTGATTTGGCTCATGTGACTTTCCCATCTACAGGAAACCAATGGGGGAAGATAGTGGTGGATCTGAATTTGATTGAGAGTGAAGAAAACAAAATAGAACTAGAATTATTAGGAACATCAGATCATTTTCAATTAGATTATCTTTCTATCTCTCTAGGAGAATATCATGATGCTTCATTTCCATCTCAACTTAAAAGTGGAGAATTGTCGACCTCAGCTAAAACAATGGATTCTTTCTCTTCTGATATGATTAAGGTATATCCTACCATTTTTACTGATTATACAACCGTTAGTCTTAACCTTAAACCAAGAGAAAAAGTATTTTATCAGGTAAATGACCTTTTAGGTAAAAAGGTTGAAGAGGGAGTTATCTCCGTAAAAAATAGTAGCTATCAATTAGGTCAAGATTATCAATATGGATGCTACCTTTTAAACATCTATAGTGATGATAAAACAAAAACAATCAAGATCATTAAAAGTACTAAGATGTAATTATTTATAAGATATTGTCGATTCTTTATTGGGTCGTTGTGATAAGATAATCTTTCTTATTGCAACGATCTTTTTTTTTCTTACATCAATTATATTCATCCCATTGAATGCAAAGTGTTAGAACGTTTAGTATACTTTGGTGAACGATGATTAAACTATCTAGATTTTTCAGAATCTTATATTTAGGCTACTAAATTAATATTAACAAAAACACAATATGGACAGGAGAGTTTTTATTCGTAAATTTTCTTTGACAGCGCTAGGAACAGCTGCCTTACCTATGGCTTTATCGGCCAAGGATAATAAGATGTGGGGTAAGAAAATTACACCGCAGAGTTTGTTGGAACAAGGAAAACTCCATGTCGATCTTCCAGAAGAAGCTTTCGATCCAAAAAGTAATTGGACACAAACATGGCGTTTGTGGCTTCCTTTTAGAGGTAAAGTGGGAGAGGATTCAGGATATATTCGTGTGCAACGAAACGTTGGAAATTCAAAAGAGAAGGTCTCTTTTAATGTTGAACAAGCTATTTCTGAAAACAAACACTGGGCCCATTTTACTAAAGCTTCAATAAAAGCCAAAAATAATAAGTATGGTACTCCTATTTCATGGGAAGCTGCTAGTGAGTATGTAAAAGCACCAAAGAAAGGTTTTGATAAGAACGTGGGATTATACCAACAGAGTTCTTCATTATCGCAAAAAGAAGAGGTTTGTCTTGACTTTACCCTAATCGATACGGTGCAGCGTATGAAAGTAGAGGGAAAAAGATCTTTAAATTTCACTCTTATCGATGAGCTTAGTAAAGAGAAAAAGAATCATCAACTTCGTTATTTAAAAGATACATCTATTCGTTTTGAAGATCGTTCTGTTGAGGTGAGCTGTTATGAGCAGATTGGAGAAGGAATGCTTCCTTGGTGTTATTATGTAGATCATAATGGGCGCCTACTATTGGCTATTAGTGGAATGAAAGTTCTTATTGCTGATACTGGTGCTAGAAAGAAGTATTTGGATTTGTATCCAGTAATTTCAACAATATCTATTGATGATAGAGCTGCTGCTGTGCAAAGAGTTCCTCAAAAGCGATCGTCTAAAAAGCCCAATATTCTGTTCTTAAGTACGGATCAACAGACATGGAATTCGATATCTGCATTAAATAATAAATATGTCCATACACCTCATCTTGATCGATTGGCTTCTCGTGGGGTAACATTTACACAATGTTATAGTCCAAATCCGATATGTTCGCCTACACGTGCTAGTTGGATTACTGGATTGACAACAAGTGAGCATGGGGTGATTAAAAATGGTCAATCTATCATCCCCGGGTTAAAGAGTGTAGGTCATCATTTGCGTGAACAAGGTTATGAAACGGTATTTGCAGGAAAACTGCATGTTGGTATTCCAAAATCATATGGAGAGAAAATTCCAGGTTTCGACAAGGTGCTTTGTATGGGAATAGGTGGTAAAGGTACTTTAGGAGATCAAGTGGTTTCTAATGTAGCTGCTGGATATCTTCAAAATAGAGATCGTTCTAAACCTTTCTATCTTACGGTTAATTTCTTGCAACCTCACGATATCTGTAATTGGATAAAAAGACACCACAACAATAAAGATGATCGTCACTTAGAGAGTGTTCGTGACCAACTTCCTCCACTTCCAGATAATTTTGATGCATTATTGGCTGAACCTAAAAAGATGAAAGTGCCTAGACAATCTCATTGGAAGGAGATTGATTGGAGATACTATCTGTGGGCATATTACCGTATGGTGGAAGAGGTCGATGCTGAGATTGGACGTGTTCTACATGCTTTGGATGAGAGTGGCGAGACCGATAATACAGTTATTCTTTTTAATGCAGATCATGGAGAGGGGACTGCACATCATCAATCGGTAACCAAAAATTATCTATATGATGAAGCGACTAAAGTTCCGTTGATTATTTCTTATCCTAAAGAACTTCCTTCTGGAGTTGTCGATACAAACCATCTTATGTCTTGTTTGGATATTGTTCCTACAGTATGCGATTTTGCTTCGTGTAGTGATAATGGTGAATTTACTGGAGATAGTTTCCGATCATTGACAGCAGGAAAGACTAAGAACTGGAGAGATTTTGTTGTTTCTGAGGTTAGTAATGATGCAGGGCGTATGGTTCGTAGTGAAAGATATAAATTGATTGTATTTAGAAACGACAGTAACCTGATGTTTTTTGATATGAAGAATGACGCTGGAGAAACCGTGAATCTAGCTAAAGATCTTAAATATAAGAAGTTGATTCAGGAGCATCTGTTGATGTTGCAAGAGTGGGAGTCTAAGCTTAAAAAAGCTCCTGCTTGTAAACCTTTTATGGCTTCCTCTTATGTTGGGTAAGTAAAGGTGGTTCTAAATAAATGAGACAATAAATGAAAAAGACAATTCAAAATATATCTAAAGATAGACTCCTTTGGGTTTGGACCTTTCTCTCTTTGATTTCTTGTCATTCAAAAGAGGTACAGAAAGAGAAGGTGAAAAAGCCAAATGTCCTATTTATCATTGTTGATGATTTGAAACCTATGCTTGGTTGTTATGGTGATAGTTTGATTAAGACTCCCCATATAGATAAACTAGCTAGTCATGGGATGGTTCTTACAAATAACCATTGTCAGCAGGCAGTATGTGCTCCATCGAGGGCGAGTCTTTTTACTGGGAGACGTCCTGACTTCACAAAGGTATATGATCTTAAAACACAAATTCGTGATAAGCATCCAGAAGTGGTTACGCTTCCTCAATACTTTAAAGAGAATGGTTATACTACTGCTGCTGTTGGTAAAATATACGATACTCGTTCTGTCGATTCATGTCACGACTCTCTTTCATGGAGCTTGCCTTATGATTTGCTTGAAGGGTCTAATCCTATAGGAGAAGGATGGATATATTCGAAAGAACGTATTAGTACGGAGGCTCCAGAAGTGGAGGACAGTGTGATGTTGGATGGGAAAATATCTCAACATGGAGTTGCGTTGTTAAGACAATTATCCAAAAGATCTTCCCCATTCTTTTTGGCTGTAGGTTTTCATAAGCCTCATCTGCCTTTTGTTGCACCAAAGAAATATTGGGATCTGTATGATAGGGATGATTTTAAGGTCGCTCGTTATCAGAAGAAAGCAAAGGATGCTCCAGGATTTGCTTATCAACCAGGATGGGAGTTAAGAAGCCTTTATGTGGATATACCAAAAAAAGGAACGATCGAAGAAGAAAAACAGTTGGAATTAATTCATGGTTATCATGCATGTGTTTCATTTGTAGATTATCAAATAGGGCTCTTGCTAGAGGAATTGGCAAACCTAGGGTTAGATGAGAATACCATCGTGGTTCTATGTGGGGATCATGGTTGGCATTTAGGAGATCACAATATGTGGTGTAAGCATACCAATTACGAACAAGCTACACGTTCTCCTTTGATCCTATCTTATGGATCTCGTTATATTGGTAAGAATGATTCTCCTACTGAGTTTGTGGATCTTTATCCTACGTTGTGTGATATCGGTGGACTGGATATTTCTGATTCCTTAGAAGGGAAATCATTGTTGCCTATTCTTTCATCAGATCGTTCTTCGATTAAAGATTATGCGGTCAGTCAATACCATCGTAATGGTAACATGATGGGGTATGCTTTTCGTGATAAGCGATATCGATATGTGGTGTGGATGAAAAGTGAATTTAAAAAAGATAAGCTTCTTCCTTGTAATGATTCTTTGGTCGTGGCAAAAGAGATGTACGATTACCAAAAAGATCCTTTGGAGACAAAAAATATCATTGACCAAAAAGAATATCAATCGATACTACGATTGATGGAGGCAAGATGTCATCATTTTTTTGAGCATTATTAAAAAGTGATGGATCGTTAGTTATTTAAAAAAGAAGTACAGGTTGAACACAAATAATCACAGTAGTGGATTATTTGTGTTTTTTTATTTCAAAAAGGATCACTAAAGCTTTTTTGATTGTCCCATAATATTTCTATCAGTGCTGTTTCATTATTTCTTCACGTTAACCCCCATGAGTGTTTGTGTTAAGTCACGTTTGGTGTAATTGTAAGATTATCAGTAGGTAGAAAATCGGGTGTTTTATCCGTTCAACGCTCTGTGATCGCTAAATAGACCTTTGTGATTCATAAGTGAACCTTATTTATGTGCTTCCAATCTACTTTTGTTATGGTTTCAATGCAGAACGAATATCGTTTGATGAAAATGGTCTGATTGAAACAAAAGGATATAGGCATCCTTTAAATGTTTATGTGTTTCCATAATGGCAAATGAAATGAAAGCTTGTTTAGTGATAAATATTTCAAAGATGCCATTTGAACAAATAAAATCTCAAGTAAATGAATAGAACTATAAAAACACAAAGTGTCTCAGATCGTATTCTGAGATCTGCAAAGAAATTAAGTTTGGCAGTTATGCCTCTTTGTTTGTTGTCTGGCAACAATCAAGCACAGGCAGCCGATCGTACTTTGCAAACAGATGCTACTGCAAAGAAACAAGTAGCAACAGCACAAAAGAAACCTAATATCATCTTCTTTATAACGGATGATATGGAGCGTTATATGTTTAATTTTTTACCGGAGGGAAAAGGGAAAAACTTAACGCCAAATCTTGATCGTATTGCTCGAGAAGGAACCATTCTTTTTGGTCAACACGTAAGTTCTGCCGTTTGTACTCCAAGTCGTTATTCTTGTATTACGGGTCAGTATGCGAGTAGAGCACAAAATAAAGGTTTCCTAAAAGACACCAAAAGAATGGATGGAGAAACTGTCGTTCAATGGAACTCTTTTGCTACACCTAAAACTATGACTATTGCGAAACTTTTAAAGGAGCAAGGTTATACTACTGGTTTTTACGGTAAAGATCATGTGATTGAAGCACCGGGATGGAAGAAGCTTCCTTTAGATGCAGACCCAACTTCACCTTCTTCTGTAAGGGTATTAAAGCGTAATGCAAAGTTGATTGCTAATGCAATGAAAAAATGTGGTTTTGATTATGCTGGAGGTAACTATTACGACAACCCTAGCTATTTAGGACCAGAGAAATTGCGTTATCATAACTTAGACTGGGTAACAGAAAAGAGTTTTGAATTCTTAGATAAAGCTGAAGAGCAACCTTTCTTCTTGTATTACGCTACGACTGTTCCTCATGGACCTACAGCAGAGGATCAAGCGTGGATGGCAGACCGTAGAATTACTTCTGAAGGTATCCTTGATAAAGCACCAAATGTACAACCAGCAAAAGAGACTATTGGTCAACGATTGGTTGATGCAGGATTGGCTAAGCCTGGTAATATTCCAGAGAATAAAGCCAATGTATTGTGGATTGATGATGCACTAGGAGCTTTGATGAATAAGCTGGAAAAAGAGGGAAAACTTGATAATACCATCATCTTCTTCTTTAATGATCATGGGCAACATGCCAAAGGATCTGTTTACGAGGGTGGGGTAAGTAGCCCATCTGTAGTATGGAAAAAAGGTGGATTTAAATGTGGTAATAAAAATAATGCCCTTCTTTCTAATATTGACTTTGCTCCAACAATCTATGATATGGCAGGAGGAGATCCTTCGACTGTGGAGTCGTTTGATGGAAAAAGTTTTATGCCAATCTTAGATGGTAAGAAAAAGAAAGTACGTGAGTCTTTATATTTTGAAATGGGATTCTCTCGTGGTGTATTAAAAGACAACCACAAATATATCGCTTTACGTTACCCTGAGTATGCAATGAATTGGACAGTAAAGCAACGTCAAAAGAAATTGGATGAGTGGAACAATTTTAGAATCAAAAATAAATTAAAATACCACTTTACAGATCCAACACTTCCTTTCTCTCATCTAATGCTTATTCCTGGTGGTGGAGATGCTGAATACCCATCTACAAAACGTTATAAGCACTACTATGATGTAGATCAATTGTATGATTTAAACAAAGATCCTAATGAGCAAAATAATGTGTATGCTGATAAAAAGTATAAGTCAACATTAAAGAAGCTTAAGAAGGAATTGACAAAATATTTAAATGATTTGCCAGGTATTTTTGGTGAGTTCAAACAGTAGAATTTTGTTTTCATTGATGATAGAGCCTTTAAGATGGCTCTATCATTTCTAACTCTCCTTAGGAGAATAACACAAGCAGGAACAGAAATATATTTAAGGTTTTAGACTATGAAGTACGGTTTTTTTGATGATAATAGAAGAGAGTATGTGATTACACAGCCTAATACTCCTTACCCATGGATCAACTATCTTGGGAATGAAGATTTCTTTGGTTTGGTATCTAATACTGCAGGAGGATACTGTTTTTATAAAGATGCGAAATTTCGTCGTTTGACACGATATCGTTATAACAATGTCCCAATGGATAATGGGGGACGATATTTCTATATTAAAGATGAGGATACTATCTGGTCTCCTGGATGGAAGCCTGTAAAGACTCCATTGGATAAATATGAATGTCGTCATGGAATGAGTTACTCTCGTTTGATTGGTGAAAAGAATGGTGTAAAAGCTGAAGCTTTATATTTTATTCCTCTTGGATTTATGGGAGAGGTACATAAATTGACTTTAGAGAACACTACCAATGAAGTGAAGAAACTAAAATTGTTCTCTTTCTTGGAATGGTGTCTTTGGAATGCTGGGGATGATATGGAGAATTTCCAACGTAATTTCTCTACAGGAGAAGTGGAAGTGGAGGATTCTGTGATCTATCACAAAACAGAATATAAAGAACGTCGTGATCACTTTGCTTTCTACTCTGTAAATACTCCTGTTCAAGGATTTGATACTGATAGAGAGTCTTTTGTTGGTATGTATGACGGTTTTGATGCACCACAAGCAGTTGTTGAAGGTACTCCTCGTAATTCTGTTGCTCATGGTTGGTCTCCTATCGCTTCTCATTATGTTGAGGTTGAGCTGCAACCAGGTGAATCTAAAGATTTGATCTTTGTTCTTGGTTATGTAGAGAATGAAGCTGATGACAAATGGGAAAGCAAAGGCGTAATCAATAAAACAAAAGCGAAAGCCATGATCTCTCAATATGATACTGTAGAGAAGGTGGATGCTGCTATGGATGAATTACGCTCTTACTGGGAAGGATTATTAGATATTTATCAGTTGGATAGCCACGATAAGAAGTTAAATAGAATGGTCAACATCTGGAATCAATACCAGTGTATGGTGACTTTTAATATGTCTCGTAGTGCTTCTTTCTTTGAGTCTGGTATCGGTAGAGGAATGGGATTTAGAGATTCGAATCAAGACCTTATTGGTTTTGTACATCAGATTCCAGAACGTGCTCGTCAGCGTATCTTAGATATCGCAGCTACCCAATTTGAAGATGGATCTGCTTATCACCAATATCAACCATTAACAAAAAAAGGTAACGATGCCATTGGAGGTAACTTTAATGATGACCCTCTATGGTTGATTCTTTCTACTTCAAGTTATATCAAAGAGACTGGAGATTGGGATTTCCTTAAAGAACAAGTTCCTTTTGATAATGACGAGTTTAAAGCAAAATCGCTATTTGAACACTTAAAGCGTTCATTCTATTTCACTGTAAATAATTTAGGCCCTCACGGTTTACCATTGATTGGTCGTGCCGATTGGAATGACTGTTTAAATCTAAATTGTTTCTCTAACGATCCTAATGAGTCTTTCCAGACAACTGGAAACAAAAAGAGTGGTCAGGCAGAATCGTTGATGATCGCAGGATTGTTTGTATTGTACGGTCGTGAGTTCGTGAATCTATGTAAAGAGAAAGGCGATGATGCTGAAGCATTAGAAGCACAGAAACATGTAGATGCCATGATTGCTGCTGTTAAAGAGCATGGTTGGGATGGTGAATGGTTCTTACGTGCTTATGATTATTATGGAAAGAAAGTAGGTAGTGATGAAAATGAAGAAGGTAAGATCTTTATCGAATCTCAAGGATTCTGTACTATGGCTGGCATCGGAGAAGATGAAGGTATGTGTACCAAAGCTTTAGATTCTGTTAAAGAGTGGTTGGATACACCTTATGGTATTGTTCTACAACAGCCAGCCTTTACAAAATATTATATTGAGTATGGTGAGATCTCTACTTATCCTGCAGGATATAAAGAGAATGCCGGTATCTTCTGTCATAATAACCCTTGGGTAATTATCGGAGAAACATTGATTGGTAGAGGTGATGAAGCCTTCGATTATTATAAGAAGATTGCTCCTGCTTATTTGGAAGATATCAGTGAATTGCACCGTACTGAGCCTTATGTATATTCTCAAATGATTGCTGGTAAAGATGCTTGGAAACCAGGTGAGGCTAAGAACTCATGGCTTACAGGTACGGCAGCATGGAACTATTATGCAATTACTCAATTTATCTTAGGGGTACGTCCTGATTATAATGGTCTATTGGTTGATCCTTGTATTCCTAAAGGATGGGATGGGTTTAAAATTCAACGAAAATTTAGAGGTGCAACTTATCAAATAGAAGTGGTAAATCCATCACACGTATCTAAAGGGGTAAAAGAGATCTGGATCAACGATCAAAAGTTAGATTCTCAAGTGATCCCTGTAATGAAAGAAGGAACGAATAATCAAGTGAAAGTGGTTATGGGATAACCCCCATATCTTATCACTTAGATATCTGTTATAATTAAACTGTTATAGCCCAGCATGTGAAAGCATGATCTCTATTGCTGGGCTATTTTCTACTATTAGAGACAATATACAAACTAATTCAAACACAATGAATAACGAGAAGATCCATATAAAAGAAAAGATTGGTTACGGATTAGGCGATACAGCCTCCAATCTATTTTTCCAGTCTTTTATGCTGTTCCTTTTGTATTTCTATACAGATGTATTTGGTATTCCTGCTGCCGCTGCTGGTACAATGTTCTTAGTTACTCGTATTTGGGACTCTGTTAATGACCCTTTAATGGGGATTCTATCTGACAGAACTAGTACCAAATGGGGTAAGTTTCGTCCATATATTTTATGGCTAGCTATTCCTTTTGGTATTATTGGCGTATTAACTTTTACTACTCCCGATTGGTCTGTGTCAAGCAAAATTGTTTATGCTTACATTACATATACACTTATGATGATGGTGTATACTGCTATCAATATTCCCTATTCGGCCTTGATGGGAGTAGTTTCTTCTAACCCAATACAAAGAACAAGTTTCTCTCAGTACCGTTTTATCTTTGCTTTTGCTGGTGCATTTATAGTACAGGGGATTACCCTTCCATTGGTTCAACAATTTGGTGGAAACGACTCTTCTGTGGTTACCGTAGAGCAGGTGAACCAACAAATTGTTATTCATGAACAAGGTACCGGCGCTTCGAAGATTGAGATGAAAGTAAGTGTGGCTGATGCTGATCCAATAGAAAAGAATCTTTCTTTATGTGTCCTAACTCCAGAAATGTTTGCCGAGGCTGACACTACAGGTGGGGTTTTAATGTTAAAAGAAGGTTTTGGTCAAAAAACAATTGCTCTATCTGATCATTTTGAGGAAGGTGATTTATCTACAACACCATTAGAACTTAATGTACTTAATGAGCGCAAAGGTTTTATGTGGGCAATGATCGTTATGGCTACTCTAGCTGTGACAATGTTCATCATTACTTTTGTTACAACAAAGGAACGTGTTCAACCTTCAGAAGAACAGAAATCGTCACTAAAAGAAGATGTTAAAGATTTAGTTGCAAATAAGCCTTGGTGGATATTGTTTGTATTGGGAGTTTTTACTCTCTCTTATGTCTCTGTTCGTAATGGAGCCATTATGTACTATTTTAAATATTACGTAGGTAACGATACGCTTGCTTCTGGGTTTATGATTGCTGGTACTGTTGCTACAATTGCTTCTATTGCCCTTACTGAATGGCTGTCTAAAACTTTCGGTAAGAAGAAAGCGTATATCTATAGTATGATTCTTACGACGATCTTGACCGTAGCCTTTTTCTTCGTAGGAAAAGAAGATATCATTACCATGTTTGTATTACAGATCTTGATAAGCTTTGTCTTTGGTCCAACTGCTCCTTTGGTTTTTGCAATGTATACCGATGCTGCAGATTACTCAGAATGGAAAACGGGACGTAGAGCAACAGGTCTTGTAATGTCGGCTTCTACCATGGCTCAGAAATTCGGATGGACTATTGGTGGTGCATTGGCAGGATGGCTATTGGCCGCTTTTGGATTTAAGGCTAACGTAGAACAAGCAGAGGGAGCACTAACAGGAATTCAGTTGATGATGAGTCTTATCCCTGCTGTAGGTAGTGCACTTGCGGCTATCTTTATGGTTTTCTATAAGTTAGATGATAAGTTCTTAAATCAAGTAGAAAAAGATTTAAAACAAAGAAGAATAGATCATAGTTGTTAGTTTTTGTTACTGTAAGGGACCACTGAACTCTTGATGTTATGATTCTTTACCCTTTTCCTACCGCTATAGAAAAGGTTGTGGTCCCTTCTTTTTATTAAAAAGAAGAACGATATGAAAACAAAATTATTCTTAACAATAGGGTGTTTATTGTCAATGGTTATGACTGCTTTTTGTCAGAAACTGTCGCCATTCCAATCTGTTGATATAAACCAAAAATATATTGCCTTTACTTTTGATGATGGTCCTGATCCTAAGACTTCCTTTAAGATTATGGATTTGATGGAAAGCGTGGATGGAAAAGCTACTTTCTTTAATATTGGGAAGAAGCTTTCGGAATATTCTGCTTTGTCCAAAAATGTTATTGAAAGAGGGCACGAGATAGGCAATCATTCTATGTCGCATCGTCGATTTAAAAAAGACGAGGAACTAGAGGCTCGTATACAGGAGATCAAAGCTTTTCAATCGTTGGCAGAACAAAAGCTTCACTATATACCTAAATTATATAGAGCACCTTTTTTAGATTACTCTAAAGTAAGTAATACTACATTCCAAAAACTACAGTTGACTCCTGTAAATGCAGCAGTATATGCTAAAGATGCTAAAAAGAATGTGGAAGTAGATGCCATCGTTCATCGTATTATGAATGGTGTTAAGCCCGGTGTTGTTGTTTTGTGTCATGAACGCAAACATACCATCAAGGCTCTAGAGCAGGTGCTTCCAAAATTGAAATCACAAGGCTATCATTTTGTTACTGTATCTGAACTGATGGCATTTAGCAACCACAAGAAGATTGCTTCAAATCATCCTCTTATCAAAGTGAGTGGTACGAATTATGCTTATGTAGAAGACCAGATTATGAGATTCCCTCGTCACTCTGCGGAACTTCTAAAGATGCCTAAAGGTAAGAGTAAGTTTAGTCCCGTAAAAGCCCAAACAGGATCAGGTGTTGTGGTATCATTTAAAACTTCTAGTCCCATAATAAAGGCTTCCTTTAAGGTGCTACAAGGAGAGAATAGAGGTGGTGTATTTGCTGTTTATCAAGATGGAAAAAAGATTCAGACTTTACGTTTTGGTAAAAAGGATAACCCTGAAAAGATTATCGAAATACAGTCAAAATTAAAGCACTCTTCTGTTTTTCAGATCATAATTCCTCATTGGACCAATGTTGGTTTTAAAGGATTAGAACTAGAAGAAGGGCATTCACTTGAAAAGATTGCGGAAGATAAAAAGCCAATATATGTGGCTTATGGTAATTCTATTACACATGGAACAGGACAACAAGCAACTTTCCAAACTTATCCTTTTTTACTTGCTAAGAAGATGAATTGGAATCTTTATAATGTTGCTGTTGGAGGAGGAAAGACATCAGTGCCAATGGCTAAGATGATACGTGATGATTTTGAGCATATCGATTTTATGACCATCCTTATTGGCTATAATGATTATTATGGGGAAGGCCTGTCGTCTGAAGCATATGGTAAAAGATTGAGCTCTTTTATTCAAACCATCAGAGAGAAACATCCTTCTACGAATCTATTCTGTATCACCCCAACGTACACCAAAACAAAGCAAAGTAAAAAGAGTGGGCAGACCATTGTCCAGTTTCGAGACATGATGGCTTCTGTGGTTAAGTCGTTTCAACATAAAGGAGATGCCCATCTTTTCCTTATCAGAGGAGAAAAAATATCAAAAGAGTCAGATCTAAAAGATGTAGTCCATTTTAATGTAGATGGTGCTAAAAGTTTTAGTGAACTACTTTACAACGAGATAAAGATAAAATTAGACCAAACAACGAAATAAGCAATACAAGATATGAAATACGGATTTTTTGATGATAAAAATAAGGAGTATGTCGTTGAACGACCGGATACTCCTGCGTCGTGGACCAACTATTTAGGGGACACTAACTATGGTGCTATTATTACCAATAATGCGGGTGGTTATAGTTTCTACAAGTCTGCTGCCCAGGGACGTTTTACTCGTCTAAGATTTAATGCTGTTCCAATGGATCAGGCTGGTCGTTATATCTATTTCCATGATAAAGATTCAAAAGATACTTGGTCTGCTTCTTGGCAACCAGTAGGAAAATCTTTGGATGAATTTAAAACGGAATGCCGTCATGGTACCGCTTATACTAAGATATCTTCTGAATATAAAGATATCGCTTCAGAGGTAACTTATTTTGTTCCTCGTGAGAAAGCTTACGAAGCATGGATGGTAAAATTAACCAATCATGGTTTACAAAAACGTAACCTTCGTGCTTTCCCTTTTATAGAGTATGCATGTAACTGGAATGCTGCTGATGATCTAGGCAACCTTCAGTATACCCAATATATTGCTAAAATGGCTGTAATAGATGGAATCATTGATCATGGTTCTAATCTTAATATGCCAGAGATGCCTGAAGATTTTCAACAAAAAGATCAGCAACGTCATACTTTCTTTGCAATGGTCGGATCTGAAGTTACAGGATACGATACCGATAGAGACCGTTTTATTGGAAACTATCATAACTATGGTAACCCTCTAGCTGTAGAAAACGGAGCTTGTTTTAACTCTCTTGCAGAAGGAGGAAACCCATGTGGTGTCCTTCAAACAGACATCTGTTTGGAACCAGGTGAATCTATCGAATTTGCTATTGTAATGGGTATCGGTAGTGCGGCTGTAGAGGGACAAGAGGTGAAAAGAAAATATGCCAACCTAGACGTCCTGAAAGAGGAATTAGAGGAACTTAAAAACTACTGGCATCAAAGACTTGAGGTAATGCAAGTGGAGACTCCTGATGCTGAGATTAACAGCATGCTGAATGTATGGAGTCCATATAATTGCCAGATTACTTATGCATGGTCTCGTGCTGCCAGTCTTGTTTATGCTGGAGTAAGAGATGGTTTAGGATATCGTGATTCTGTTCAGGATATGTTAGGAGTGATGCACTCTATTCCAGAAGAAGCCGGAGAACGTCTTGAACTATTGATTACCGGTCAAGCCTCGACAGGAGGTGCGATGCCTGTAGTAAAGCCATTTGCTCATAAGCCCGGTGAAGAGAAAGCACCTGAACCAAATGAATATCGCTCGGATGATTGTTTGTGGTTGTTTAATACTATTCCAGAATATGTAAATGAAACGGGAGATACCGATTTCTATCTTAAAGAACTTCCATATGCTGACAAAGGGGAGGATACCGTTCTAATGCATATGAGAAGAGCCATTGAGTTCAACCTTGAACGTTCTGGTGCTCATGGTATTCCTTGTGGTTTAGCTGCCGACTGGAACGACTGTTTGGTGTTAGGATATAAAGGAGAATCGGTGTTCGTTGGATTCCAACTGCGTTATGCACTAGCTAAATATAAAGAGATCGCTGCTTCTTTTAATCTACCAAAAGAGATCTCTTGGGCTGAAGAACAACTGGTGATATTAGATGAAAATCTTGATCAACATTGTTGGGATAAAGATAGATATGTACGTGCTTTTAGTGATAAAGGTTTCTGTTTTGGTGCAAAAGAGAATAAAGAAGGAAACATCTTTATGAATTCTCAAGTATGGTCTGTTATTAGTGGCCATGCGAGTTCAGAGAAAGCACAACAAGCAATGGATGTTGTGCACAATGATCTTTATACTGATTATGGTATCATGCTTTGTGCTCCTCCTTTTGAGAAGTCGGACTTCGATATTGTTCGTGCCGTTCTTTTTAATCCAGGAATGAAAGAGAATGCTGGTATCTTTAATCACACCCAAGGATGGGGGGTTATGGCTGAGAGTATGCTTGGAAATGGAGAAAGAGCATACAAATATTACAAAAGTTATTTGCCTGCTGCTTATAATGATAAGGCAGAAATACGCGAGATCGAACCTTATGTATATGCGCAATCTACCCATAGTATCTATAGCAAACGATTTGGTTCTTCTCGATTGCCTTGGTTGAGTGGAACTGCTACTTGGGCTTACTATGCTGCAACACGCTATCTTCTTGGTATACGAGCGAAAATAGATGGTCTTCTTGTGGATCCTTGTATTCCTGCTTCATGGGATGGATTTAAAGTCGTACGTAATTTTAGAGAATCGGTTTATCGTATCTCAATTACCAATCCAAACCATGTAATGAAAGGTATTGCATCGATTACGATAGATGGCGTTGCCATCGAAGGTAATAAGCTGCCTGTAGGAGAAAAAGGCAAAGAGTATGAAGTGAAAGTAATTATGGGATAAATCTTAAAAATGCAATCGTTATGAAACAAAAGATATTATTAGTACTTGCGATGATCATGTTACACAGTGTAACCTTCGCTAAAGGTCCAGTTAAAAAGAATGGGAAATTACAGGTGATTGGTCGCCAACTTTGTAATGAAAAAGGGGAGCCTGCACAGATTAAAGGAATGAGTTCTCACGGAATCTATTGGTTTGCCCACTGTATGAATCGTAGTTCAATGAAGGTGCTAGCCAAAGATTGGAAAGTGGATGCTGTACGCTTTGCTCTTTATCCTAATAATTATAAGCAAAATCCAAACTACTATACTAAGCAAGTGGATGAACTTGTGAATATAGCAGAAGAGCTAGGAATCTATTGTATTATTGATTGGCATGCCATGGATCATGGTAATCCTAATGATCTTATCGATGATGCTAAAGTTTTCTGGGAACATATGTCGAAAACTCATGCAGGTAAAGATCATGTGATATATGAGATCTGTAATGAACCGAATAAGACTCCATGGTCTGAGGTGAAGAGATATGCAAACACGATTATCCCAATTATTCGTAAAAATGATAACAAAACGGTGATCTTGGTTGGTACTCCTGATTGGAGTTCTAACTTGGCTGCAGCAGCAAAGAGCCCTTTGAAATATGACAACATCATGTATTCTTTCCACTTCTATGCAAAGAGCCATAAAAACAGAAAAGCTTTTGTGGATGCCATTCAAAAGATCCCAGTTTTTGTTTCCGAATGGGGTACAAGTAGCTATACTGGAGATGATGGTAATGACTATGAAAGCTCTCGTATCTGGTTAGATATCTTTGATGGTAATAATCCAGAGAAATTGAAGATTAGTTGGATGAACTGGAACTTAAGTGACAAACCAGAATCTTCTTCTGTATTTAAACCAGGTAGCGGTGTTCAACAAAAATGGGACAACCTAACCGAAAGTGGGGAATGGGTGAAAAAACAGTTTAAAAAATAATCCCTAAATAACATGTTTCTTGGTATCTTAAGATGTGACTCTTTAGTTCCTTTGGGTTCTAAAATTAAGGCACTATCTTAAGGTACTAAGATTTTTCTATTTACTAGGATATATCAAGATCATGAAAAGTAGTATAATAAAAAATGGCGTCTTATTGGCAATGGCTGCCATGCCTTTGCTTGGACAAGCACAGCAAAAGAAGAATGTACTTTTTATTGCTGTCGATGATTTAAAACCGCTATTGGGATGTTATGGCCAATCGCAAATGAAAACACCAAACATCGACCGTTTGGCGAAACAAGGAGTGGTATTTTTAAATAATCATTGCCAGCAAGCTGTATGTGCTCCTTCCAGAGCTAGTTTGATGACTGGTGTTCGTCCTGATAGTACCAAAGTTTGGGATCTTAAAACCAAAATAAGAGATAAGAATCCTACTATTCTTACTATGCCTCAGCATTTCAAAAATGCAGGATATGTTACTACTGGTGTAGGTAAAATTTATGATCGTCGTAGTGTCGATGCCGATCATGATAAAGCCTCATGGAGTGAAGATTTTGCTTTTAGTGGTGACGATAAATACCGTGATCCAAATTCAGGAGAGGAAGTTTTAGGACATTATCAATCACCTGAAACCAAACAAAAGGTTGCCTATTATACTGAAGAAGGGAAGAAGAAGAACCTTAAACGAGGAGCCCTAAGTAAATATGTGATGAAACACATTAAACCTTCGACGGAGTGTGTGGACCTTCCAGATAATGCTTATATAGATGGTGTATTGGCTCTTTCTGCTATTGACCGACTTACTTCATTGTCAGAACAAGATAGACCTTTCTTTATGGCTGTAGGGTTTAAAAAACCTCACTTGCCTTTTGTTGCTCCAAAGAAATATTGGGATCTATATGACCGAAATGAACTTCCATTGGCTGCATATCAACAGTTTGCAAAATATGGTCCAAAGATTGCGTATCATAAATCAGGCGAGATCCAATCTTATTCAGACATCCCTAAATTGGACTCTTACTCTGATATAGGTCCTGATCTACTTCCAGAGTCTAAACAAAGAGAGCTTATTCACGGTTATTATGCTTGTGTCTCTTATATGGATGCACAAGTTGGAAAAGTATTGGATGCATTGGATCATCTCGGATTAAGAGAGAATACCATTATCGTACTTTGGGGCGATCATGGGTGGCATCTAGGCGATCACGGTTTGTGGTGTAAACATACCAATTTTGAACAAGCAACTCGTGCACCTATGATTTTCTCTACTCCAGATTCTAAGAAAGGCAAAAAAGTTACTGCTCCAACCGAGTTTGTGGATATCTTCCCAACACTTTGTGATTTGACCAATGTAGATCAACCTACTGGCATTGCTGGTACTTCTCTTGTTCCTGTATTAACAGGAAATACAACAACAGTAAAACCTTACGCTGTAAGTCAGTTTAGAAGAGGTAAAGCCATGGGATATGCTTTCCGTACCGATAGATACCGTTATGTGGTATGGGTGAAAGATAATTTTAGAACAACCAAACCTTTTAATGAGAGAATGGTCGTTGGAGAAGAACTTTATGACTACCAAAAGGATGAGCTAGAACGTACCAACCTGATGGTAGATAAGACCTATCAGAAAGTATATACAGAGCTTCGTGCAAATAGTCGTTCGTTCTTTAAATCTTACCTGAATAAATAGCCGTTACTAACTTAAAACGACTTACAATGAAAAAAACAACGATTGCTATATGTATCTCCTTTATCTTCGCCACCCTTGCTTGTAGCAGTTCGGTGAACGACCTAGGAGAAACACCTGAAAAAGGAGATAAGCCCCCTCGTTTAGAGGGAGTGCTCTATCCTGATGAATTGGTTCAACAAATGGGCAAAGGATTCGATGTGGCTTGGTCTGAGTTTAATAAGTATATCGAAAACCATGACGAAAAGAAAGTAAGAGATATTGCTAATGCCGGATTTACGATGGTGCGCATTCGTGTAAACAAACCTGCTACTGAAGATCTCTTTTCGCATCTAGATATACAGATTGATCAATGTCTTAAATATGGACTTATCCCTGTTCTAGCCAACCAAGGATTGGATGCCGAGGAAGCTACTGATGTGGAAGCTGCCAAAGCCGACATTACCAATTGGTGGCGAACGGTAGCAGAACATTATAAAGATTATTCGGATAAGTTGGCTTTTAACCTTTTTGTAGAAACCAGTGGTAATTTTAAGAAGGATTACGATCTTTTGAATGAATTTTATGCCGAGATGATTCCTGCTATCAGGGAGTCAAATCCTCATAGAATACTTATCGTACCACCTGTTGGTCTTTCTAAACCAGCCAATCTTAAATATATTGAGTTGCCCGATGAATCGGATCCTTTTATTATGATGGAATGGCATTGCTATGCAGCAGGTCCTGCTTTGTCTGGCAATAAACAGTGGACTACTGGTACCGAAGAAGAGCGTCAATTGGTATTGAACCATTTTGAGGAAGCCAAAGAATTTATGAAGCAGAGTGGACGAGTTACATGGCTCGGGGCATGGATGGCTGGCAATTATAATAAAGGGAATGAGTATGATATCCCTTCACAAGTACAGTTTGCTACTTTCTTTGTACGTGAATTGGCTAAGATGGAAGTTCCATGGTGTATCAATACCGATGATAAATTCTATGATTACCTGAAGCTTGAATGGTTGCCAGAAGGAGAGTATGGAGGCATTCCTGTTAGGGATGTAATTCTTGATACAGAAAAGATCTCTCTTTACGATGTGGTAGGTTACGATGGCGATGCTATAAGATTGGCTCCTGGTGATTATGACCAAAGCGAGTTACAACGTCTGGGATTTAATAATAAGGTCTCTTCTTTGATGGTCCCTTGGGGCTTTAAAGTCGTGGCATATACTGATAGTGGCTTTTCTGGTACTCCTACTGAATACCATAAAACAACAAGAATATTAAATGATGAAATGAATAACTCAATCTCTTCTTTAAGAATAATAAAGATGAATTCGTACTAATTGTTATTGTTTTTATATTTGTTTTTTTAAGCATAGGTCCGTTGTCTCTTTTTGAGGTGACGGACCTTTTTTTTGATTGCTCTACTGTTTTCTTTTCTTTATGTTGTTGGTAATCTGTTTGTTATTATTGGTGGTGTGATGATTGTCTATATATTGTCTCTTTGGGTTTGAACGTTTTTTACCCCTTTATTGAACTTAAATTCAACCACCATTCTTAATGGATCGCCTACTTTTACGGAACATTTCATATTGGCTGAGTTTTTAAACTATCATATATCATTTATATGAGAATCAGATGCTGTTGCTCTAGTTTACCCCCTACAGCATCTTTGAGAACCAAGCACGCACATAATAGATCATTGTTCAAAGGTGTTCTCTTGTTTTACATTTAGTGTAAGGATTATGGGGATAATTTCAAGAGAATAAAGCAGATTCACCCGGGGGGTGTGAATCTGCCTATTAAAGGACTTAGGCAATAACTAAAGAAACACGCAATGTCAAACAAACAGTTGAATTCGGTATTGATTAAACCGTCGGGACCCGATTGTAATCTGGGATGTACTTATTGCTTTTATCTTGAAAAAGCAGCACTATATAATCAACAACCAAAACATAGAATGGATGACGAAACACTGGAGGTGTTAATACGTCAAGTTATGGAGCAATCCGGTCCTGAAGTCTCTTTTGGTTGGCAAGGAGGAGAACCTACATTGATGGGACTCGACTTCTATAAACGAGTGATTGAACTACAACGTAAATATGGCGACGGAAAAGTCGTAGGTAATGGTCTTCAAACCAATGGTACGCTCCTAAATGAAGAGTGGGCCGATTTCCTTAAAGAATATAATTGGCTTGTAGGCCTTTCTATGGATGGTCCTGAATTTATTCATGATCATTATCGTCGTACTGCCGGAGGCAACCCTACATGGAAGACGGTTTCTGATAATGCAAAGATGCTACTCGACAAAGGGGTGGCAACCAATGTGCTGAGTTGTCTTACTGATTATTCAGCCGATCATATCGAAGAGATCTACCACTATCATAAAGATATGGGGTTCGATTTTATGCAGTTTATTCCTATTGTGGAGACCGATAAAAAGAATCCTCGATTGGCAGCTTCTTTCTCTCTTTCACCAGAGAAGTATGGAGAAGTGTTATGTAAGCTTTGGGATCTTTGGATTGCCGATTTTAAAGATGGAATGCCAACCACTTCTGTTAGACATTTTGAATCGGTATTTCATAGCTATGTCGGAATGCCTTCTCCTGAATGTACGATGATGAAAGAGTGTGGTGTCTATACTGTGATCGAACACAATGGAGATGTTTATGCTTGTGACTTTTTTGTGGAACCTAAATGGAAATTGGGTAACATTAAACAGTCTAAGATTATCAATATGCTGAACTCTAAAAAACAGTGCCAGTTTGGTTGCATGAAGTCAAAACTGCCTCGAAAATGTAGAAGTTGTAGCTATTTGAAACACTGTTTTGGTGGTTGTACTAAGGATAGAGTAAAAGATCCTAAAGATAATGGAATGCCTCGATTCTGTACCTCGTACAAAATGTTCTTTGCTCATGCTCACGACCAATTGGTAGAGATGGGTAGAAACTGGACGGCACACCAACAACAGATGCAAAAAGAGATGGAAGCCATGAATAACGGAGGAACCTATAATGCTTTTAATGATTTTGTGAAATCATAATAAAGACCCTCTTTGGTCTATTTCTTTAAATGGACCTTTTTTAATTATATAATACAACACTTAGGTCGAGTAGGTGAAGTGTGGCTTTCTTTGATCGCCACATTGAACCTACTTTTTTTGTTTTCCCCCTTTCTGTTTTTTCTCTTCGTGATGCGATGGAGGTCTACTAGATTTGTATTGTACTTCCTACTGCGATTTTGAGTGATTAATACTGTGAATCTAGTTTCGTTTATAGAAAGGAGTACCCAAAGAGAGTTGAAAATTTATTTATATGCGAATCGCAAATAATAGACATAAAAGATGAATACCAAACTTTGGAGAAATGACCGACGAGGACTCTATTACGAGTTACCTTAGTATTTTTGAGATGCAAAATCTTTGTTCTGTGGAGCGTATACCAGTAGAGAATTATATAGGTCAAATAGGGGGTTTGTCCATGGTTCCTCCATGGTTCGTCCATGGTTTGTCCATCGATTTAGGGGTTTTCGATGGAGGAACCATGGAGAAACCATGCATAAACCATGGAGAAACCATGCATAAACCATGGAGAAACCATGCATAAACCATGGAGCAAGTATCTATTAATCCTATCTTTTCTGAGTAAAATTTTATGCTGAAAAATAGCTCCTGTATATAGAAAAGGAGTGAATAAACGAGGGGAGATAATTTAATTGTCTCTGGATTACAAAACAAATTATTACGGGATAATTCTTCTGAAATAGACACTGCTTAGTGGATTAAAACCCATAGAGGTGTTCGATCAATATTTTGGTTCCTAAAAGAAAGAAAAGAATACCACCTGCAATCTCAACCCCTTGGTTGATACGACAACCGATCTTTTTGCCTATAAACACACCAAAACTGGCAAATAGGAAGGTGACAATACCAATGATTATCATTGCAAAGTGAATCTCTACATCTATTAATCCAAAACCAACTCCAATGATTAATGCATCGATGCTTGTGGCAATGGACATCATTATAAGTGGTAGGAAATGGGTCGGTTCTTTTTTGTTGCAATCCGCTTCTTCTGGATGAAAACTGTCGTATATCAATTTGCCTCCCAAGGCAACCAATAGAATAAAGGCAATCCAATGATCAAAAGATTCAATATACCCCTTGAATACACCACCTACTTTCCATCCAATATAGGGCATCAATCCTTGAAAAAATGCTAAAAAGAAAGCTACCTTGAGTGTATGCTTGATGTTGATCTTTTGTACACATGCTCCCGTGGCTATGCTCGCCACCAAACTGTCTACCGAAAGACCAATACCTACCAATGTTAAAGCCCAGAAGTTCATACCGAATGTTGTTTTTTGCTGATTTCGCTACAAATATAAAACTCCTGCTTTTTCTGTTTGTCCCTTTTCTCTCTTATCGCCCATGTTCCTCCTTAAATATATTAATTCTAAGTAATTCTTCCTTACTGTGGATCTTGAATAAAAAGTTGTTATAAAGAAGGATTGCCTCTCTGGTGATCGAATAGTTTCTTTGTCTTATGCAGGGGATAAGTTGATTTTTATCCCAGTCCTATTTTATTGATATTCTTCTTCAATTCTTTTTTGCAGTTGTGTATCATTTAGTCTAATGTTTTTTCTTGAACAATATTCAAGGAATGTTTCTTCTTCTTCTTCTGTTTCATAGAAATCAGAATAGTCTGGGTAATTGGTTATCTTAGACAAAATAGTTATATCATCAATATTTTTATTTTCGTGTATTATGTGATATAGAATTTTAAATTTTAGAGTGTTGTTGCTAATTAAATAAGAAAGTAAAAGTTTATACCCATGTTCAATAATATGGTCTATCGTTTTGTAGAATAATATATCTTTATACTTTAATATATTTGTACAAAACAGAGTAAAATCATTAAATGTAGAAAGTGTTATGTCATCTTTGAAATGAATTTCAGTTTGTTTCGTGTTAAGTATTTTTAATGTTCTGAAGAAATAATTGAAATAGTAACTATTAGTCTTATTCATGTAACAGTGCGTTAATAATGATGCGTTATATAGAAAATTATCTTCAGCAAAGACACTCGGCTTAAGTTTTATTAGAACACGACCAGGATTGTCGATTTTTATATTTACTAGATCTTTATTGTTTCGTGCATTTGCTTTTCTGCAAAATTCATAATCCTTCAGACTAAAAATGCCATCAATTGGAAGGTTTATGAAGTCAATGTAACTTTCATTAAGAAATCCTCTGCTTATGAGTTGTATTAACAGATATTGTGTGTTTTTATTCATTTCACTGGGAAAAAGATTAAAGTTTTCGAATTCCGATTGCCAAATATAATCAGATAGGTTCGTGAGAGTTACATGTTTTTGATCTTCTGTTTCTGTGTTTTTAATAATAAAATTGTATAGAATCTCTTTCCCTTGGTTAAATATATAGTGTAGAAGCCCTTTTTTATCTTTAGCAAGATGATAGTCTTTAGGGATAAAGTGCTTAACTATCATTAGAGCCAATAGTTGTTGGGATTCCGTTATTATAAAATTATCAACTTCCTT
The DNA here is from genome assembly GCA_025210775.1 of Prolixibacteraceae bacterium. Lineage (GTDB taxonomy): Bacteria > Bacteroidota > Bacteroidia > Bacteroidales > Prolixibacteraceae > Halosquirtibacter. Next base: position 231,353 of record JAOARB010000013.1, on the reverse strand, counting down.
TCTATTGAAGTCAATATTGTCCTTAATCTCTTGTGTGTAAATATTACTCCATTGATTTGCAATTAATAATTTCCATTGAATATAGAATTCTGTTACAATATTTCGGATAGATCGTATATCGGATAGGTATGGTCCTACGGTATAAAGAAATTTATCAGAGATACATTCATTGATAGGTATAAAGTCCTTTTGAGGATATTTTTTTGCGATCTCTTTTAGTTCTTGAGAGAATAGGTTATAAGAGTTGTCGGATGATACCAATGGAACTATAGGCATAATAAGATCAAAGAACTTTGTCCTTGCCTCTGGTGTAGGAAGAATATCGTCTTTTAGTGCATAGATAAAAAGGACTTTCTTTTTGATGCTTTGAAACTCATGACTACGATTGATCGTTTCGTTTAGTTCTCGAAGTTTGGTAAAGATTTCCATCGCATTATCTAGTCTATCGATATCTTCAAAAACAACGACATCGAGCTCTGCATTATGGAAAAAGACCAATATATCGTGAAGGTTGTCATTGATAATGGACCCCGTGATTTGATGTTCGCTTTGGATCTTTCCTAGATTAAACTGAAGTTTTTTCCAATGTCCTTTATATACCCCATAGTAAAGTCTTTCGAAAAGAATATATGCTCCTATTGTCAGTATAAGGGCAGGGATAAATAAGCCTATTCCTTTGATGATGTTAAAAAGAACGGTATCCTCTTTCTCTAATATAAAAAGTTGCGATATAGAGCTAAGATATTTGGAGAATGTATTTTTATAACTAAACGCAAAAAGAGTAATAACACATCCTAATGAAACAATAAAAGTAAATATCTTATTGGATGTTGAGATCTTGGTTTTACGTTGGAAACGACTAAAACGAAGTTTCTTTTCATCGATCTGATAAAAGAGCTGTTGAAGGATACTCATCTCTAATTCTGCCAAAGAAGGTTTGTTGCTTGATGTAGAGGAGCTTGCCCTTGATTCTTTTGTTTTATCCTCTTTACTCTCTTTGTTTTCCTTCTTTGGTAAAAATGTTTCTTCTTTTTTAGGCTCTTTATCTTCTTTGGGTGCAGTGGCACAAAAACTAGAGAGGGAAACAATGGCATGGGTATAATCCTCTGTTTCGGTAGGGTAAAGACGAAAGAAGTTTTGGATTATCGTACTTTTACCGGTACCGTAGGCCCCTGTAATGGCAAAGTTCTTTACTTCATAATTGTCGATCGCATCTTTGATGAAATCAAAATATATCTGGTTCTGCTCTTGTTCTTTTTTTGAAAACTTATGTGGCGTAAGTGTTTGCACCATGTTATTGTAGGAATTAGTAATAACAAAATAATATTATGACTATAAAGGTAGTAATATTCCTACAACTACATTCTTCGAGAAGACGATTACATGGGGATGCTTTGTTTTTTTTATGATGTCTCATTTGAATGGAACCGATAATATTGATATTCTTGAAAAGAAAGGGTATGGTTTAAGTGTAGGGTAAAACAATATAGAGAATAAAAAAGGGGAGCTTCTATTAAAAGTTGCTCCCCAATGTCTATGATTAATGGTGTTTATGATCGTCGTGTTCTTTTTCTTTAAAGTATTGTAGTGCTCCTGTGGTCCATAGAGCCCAGATGATCAATACGGGTTGGAAGAACAGACGGATCAATCTTTTTAGATCGGTATCTAATCCAAATGCACTGATGTGGTTTACATATTGGTTGATGTTACCAGGGAAGATAATGATAAAGAAGACTCCTAGTGCAATACCAGCTTTATATCTGCTCCCTATCTTAAAGATCATGATTAATCCTAAAATGATCTCGATTACCCCTGAAAATAGAATAATAATATCAGCAAAAGAGGGATCTTGGGTTATCCATGTAGGTACTTGTGCGATATACTCGTTGCGAGCAAAAGTGAGGTGTGCTAGACCTGTATAGATCATTCCGACTCCCAATACGATCCTAAAGACATCTTGTATTCGTGTAGTTCTTATCATAAAGCATCGTTTTTAATTCGTAAATAAAAGAATTGTTAGTTTATAAAGGTTACCATCTCATCTATTGGTTTTCTTACTTTCTTTTGGTCTACTAACCGATCGTTTTCTATATCACGATAGCCTACTGCCATCATTACACAGCTACGTAGCCCTTTTTCTCTAAGGTTTAGAATCTGATCCACTTTTTCTGGTTCAAATCCTTCCATTGGAGTGGTGTCAATGCCTAAAAAGGCTGCAGCAGAGAGTCCTTGAGATAGAGCGATATAGGCTTGGCGTGCTGCATGTTGGAAATTTTCTTCCTCATCGCGCTGTGGATATACACTTAATAGTTTCTGTCTGTAGTTTTCAAGACGTTCGTCTTTGCTGCCTCTGATCTCATTAGTCAAGTCAAAGACCCTATTGATGCGTGCTTCGGTATAGGTATCCCATGCAGCGAATATAAATAGATGGGAACAATCGGCTACTACAGGTTGGTTCCATGATACTTTTTGGATCTCTTTTTTTAACTCTGTATTTGTAATGACAATTACTTCAAAAGGTTGTAACCCACTAGAGGTTGGTGCAAGAGAGATGGCTTTTAGTATGGTGTCGATTTTATCTTGATCTACTTTCTGACCATTCATGGCCTTAGTAGCATAGCGCCATTGTAGTTTTTCAATTAATTCCATAGGTGTTAAATTTATCAAATATGACATAGTGAGAGGTGTAATCCTTTCCCTATTTATTTTAGTAACAATCTTATGGCTTCGATGTTCTAATTAGCATTAGGATATATTGTTTTTATGTTATATTCATTGTTGGGGTATCCGTATATGTAAACTTCAAATTTTAAATCATTGCAAGAATTATTACTGTATAATATCCATCTTGATATAGATGTCTTGCTTTATGTTGTACGATAATAAGAATTGCTATTTTGTTATTTGTGTGTGGGGGTATTAGAAGTTTCTTATGAAGATGTAAAATGTAATTTAGGATTTTAAAAACATCAAAATATACGGTTTAAACATGGATTTGTACAATTATAATAAAACGTTGTTTTTTAGTTTTGACATGGTATTACAATTAGTAAAATTATAACCTTGATTTATTCTTGAAATTGATCCTTGATATGATTTTTTTTTGAAGTTGAACAATATAATATAAAAATGTATGATCTTAACGCTAAGAAAGATAATGTTTCTGTTTGTCTTATTGTTTTTGACCAAAGGTGTTTATGCACAGATAAAACCAGAAGTTTATGCAACGGTACCGTACCCAGTGGGTAATATTGCATATGATTATAAGCAAGAGTTGGTTTTTAGTAATCATCCGTTTTTTAATCCTGAAGTACGTGTAATGCATTATAATCCTAAAACAAAAAAGGTATCAGCATTCCCTAATAAAAGTTGGAATAGTAGGAGTCTTGACAATGATCATTACTTAGATGATGTTCTTGGTATAAGAAATGATTCCAAAGGAGTCGTTTGGATGTTGGATATGGGATTAAAATCAGGAATTACCCCCAAATTGGTTGGATGGAATACAAAAAAGAATCGTCTTGAAAGAATCTATTATATTCCACGTCCTGCCAGTAGACCTAGTTCACAGTTGAATGATTTTGTGATTGATGAATCACGTAATATCGTTGTGATTGCTGATGAAGATATAGGTAATGGTGGAAATGGGAATAATGGAGCGTTAGTAATCTTGGATATGAAAACAGGTGTATGTCGAAGAGTTTTAGAGGGACATTATTCTACGATACCAGAACAAACTCCAATAGTAGTAGATGGTACACAGCTTAACATTCCTGGAACCAATAAGCCGATTTTAGTTGGAGCAGATGGTATAACCCTCGACAAAAAAAATGAATGGTTGTATTATGCCCCTTTAAATGGAAGAACTGTTTATCGTGTTCGTATGGAAGATTTATTGGAGAATAAAGATTCTGTTCTCTCACTTAAAGTTGAAAAATATGCAACTAAGGATAATAATGGAGGCTTTAGTATTGATAAAGATGGGAACCTTTATACTACTTACATAGAAAAGAATGCTATCGGAGTAATTCCTGTGTCAACAAAGAAATCTTTTGATTATGCTATTGATTCAGAAATGATTTGGCCAGATGGAGTTAGCTATAATAAAGATGGATATATGTATGTGTCGGCTGCACAACTTACTCGAGCTGCAGTTTTTAATAATGGTAAAGATCTTACGAAGTCTCCATTCTTAATTTTCAGATTTAAGCCCCTTCAAAAAGGTATCTGGGGTAGATAAAATTATAACAAAAAAGATATGAAAAATATTGTTCTATTAGCTACGATAAAAGTTGAAAAAGGCAGAGACGATTTAATGCAAGAATTCCTTCGACAGTTGGTTTATGATAGTAGAAAAGAAAAGGGATGTGTACAATATGATTTGCATAAAGATCTTGATGATCCATGTTGTTTTCTAGTTTATGAAATTTGGAAGAGTCAAGTGTCATTGGATATTCATATTGATTCGACTCATTTTAGAGAATTTAAAGATAAAACAGAAGATATTATGGTGTCGTTAGAGATAAAGAAATTAGATCTATTGTATAATTCATAGATAAATGATGATATGAAAAATGTAAACATAAGTGATGTCTTAAATATCATTTTGGCTGTTGTAATCCTTGTCCTTTTGTTGAAATAGTAGATATAGTGAAGATGATTAAACGAAGAATAGATAATTATTTATTTTCAAAGCTTTATATCATATTGATGGTAATTCTGCTTTTGGGAGTAATCGTTTTACCGAAAAAAGAGTTCTGGGGATATGGTATGCTGTCAGACAAAGGTTCTTTGAGATCAGAAGTGTCACTTGAACAGGTTAAGGAAGTTTTTAAAAATGCTTCTCATTATGAGGTCGATAAAGATCGATGGATTGTTTTTTCGGATAGCATAGAAATAGGTTGGGGACTAAATACTAGTCCTATATCAGACTCAATTATAGGTTTTTCTTCAAGTGTTCCTGTTTTTATTGGATTTGACAACCATGATTGTGTTGCGGGGATAGCATTGCTACAAAATACAGAGTCTAAAGATTTTATTGTAAAATTAAAAGAAGTAGGTTTTTTTGATTCATGGAACAATCTTAAGTTAAAGGATGTATTAAATACAAATGTAGATGCAATAACTGGAGCAACGTTGACATCCGATGCAGTGATTCAATCTATTAATCATAGGGTTGGCTTCTTTCTAAATAAAGAAGTTAAAATTCCTAAGAGTAGTGAATTTTTAGACCTAGTTCGTTGGGGACTAGGATTAATTCTTCTAATAAGTTCTTTAATGCAATTTTTCTTTCCAAAGATATTTAAGCCTTTTCGCATTCTACACCAAGTATTATTAATCGTTATTCTTGGGTTTTGGTTAGGGTCTTTCTTGTCTGTTGTATTAATAATGAATTGGGCTACTTATGGCGTTGATGTGTTTTCTAGGATATTGACTTTTACAATCTTAGTAATAAGTATTCTTCTCCCATTGATAACAAATAAAGCGTATTATTGTAGTTACATGTGCCCTTATGGTGCTTGTCAGGAATTAATGGGAAAAGTCAGAAAAAAGAAAATAGTTCTCCCTTCAAATGTGAGAATATTTTTATCTAATTTAAGGGAAAAGATTTTTGCTGTTCTTATTCTATTGTTGTTATTGGGGGTTAGTTTTGATTTAACAAATATAGAACCTTTTTCTGCATTCATGTTTAAGACAGCTTCTATTCCTGTTATTATTTTGGCAGTCATATTTGTTATATTATCCATTTTTGTTCCACGTCCATGGTGTAACTATTTCTGTCCTACAGGACAATTCCTGGAAATAATTAGAAAACCTATAAAAAATAAATCATGAATAAACAGCATGTTTTAATATTGTTACTAGCTATTGCTCTTTTAGTTACAACATTTAAAAATCAAAATGACGATCCTAAAGATGATGGTAACATAAATATTTCCAAAAAAGAGGCTTTGTTTTCTGTAATATTTAACCGAAAGAGTGTTCGGAAATTTACGAATCAAAAAGTGTCTATGGAACAATTAGATACTATAATGAAAGCTGGAATGGCTGCTCCCTCAGGACATGATGCTCGTCCATGGCAGTTTGTTGCTATTACGGACAGGAATGTAATGTTAAAGCTAAGAAAGAATCTAAAATGGGCTAGAGGTTTAGATGAGTCTACTGCCGCGATTATTGTTTGTGGTGATATGAATAAGATAGATCCTCGTAATCCTGAATTTTGGATTACGGATACCTCGGCAGCTACTCAGAACATGCTTTTAGCAATTGAGGCAATGGGACTCGGCGGTGTATGGTCCACATTATATCCCGGTCCAGAAAGAATGGAATATGCTCGTCAGGTTTTAGGTCTTCCTTCGTATATAATGCCGCTATGTGTGATTCCAATAGGCTATCCTACAGGGGTTGAAAAGCCAAAAGATAAGTATGATAAAAATAATATTCACTGGGAGAGTTGGTGACTCCTCATTGAAAAGTAGTTATGTGTAAATTAATCAAAAAAAGAAAGGGATCATTTTAATGTCCCTTTCTTTGATTTCAAGTAGCTAACTATATGAATAGAAAAAACTTGTTTACAGAAACACGTAATGTTTCGCGCATTCAAGCAATAAATGTTTTTTTCTACGGTTTTATTATTATTTTTTACAACACTTCTTTTTGCAATAATATTGAAGAGCTCCAGTAGACCATAAAGCCCAAAGTACCAATACAGGTTGGAATAGTAGTCGTATCAATCTTTTCGTGTCTGTATCAAGTCCAAAGGCACTAATTTCATTTACATATTGGTTGATGTTTCCAGGAAATACAAGAATGAAGAATATTGCTAGGATCATTCCTACTTTCGCTCTATTTTTTACCATAAAGATCATTGCTAGCCCTAGTAGTACTTCTACTACTCCTGAAGAAAGTACAATGAAATCCATAAAGGATGGGTCAATGGTGATCCATGTAGGTACTTGTGCTAAAAATTCTGTGCGTCTAAAGCTAAGGTGTCCAATACCCGCATAAAGCATAAAAGAGCCAAGTATGATTCTAAAAATGTTTTGTGTTCTTGTCGTTTTCATCTCTTGTATTGTTTGTATTTGTAAATAAATGTGTCAGTGTGGATTAGTCTATTATGGTAACCATCTCTTTTAGAGGTTTTCGGACTTTTTTTGCATTGGCTAATCGATCATTTTCAGTATCACGATAACCAATAGGAAGCATCAAACAACTACGTAACCCTTTTTTTCTTAGATCTAGTATTTCATCTACTTTTTCTGGTTCGAAACCTTCCATAGGAGTGGAGTCTAGTTCTAAAAAGGCTGCTGCAGTAATGGCATGAGAAAAAGCAATATATGCTTGTTTTGCTGCATGATCAAAGTTTACCTCTTCATCTCTATTAGGGTAGATACTTAATAATTGTTTGCGGTAGTTTTCCCAACGTTCGTTTGTACCTCCTCTTTGTTCATTGGTATAATCGAATACTTGATTAATACGCTCTTCTGTATAGTTGTCCCATGCGGCAAAAACAAGCAAATGAGAACAATCTGTAACTACAGATTGATTCCATGCTACTGTTCTAATTTGCTCTTTTAGTTTAGGGTTGGTAATTACAAGTACTTCAAATGGTTGAAGTCCACTAGATGTAGGAGCAAGAGAAATAGCTTGTAGAATGGTATCGATCTTTTCTTGATCTACTTTTTCTCCATTCATTGCTTTGGTGGCATATCGCCATTGTAGTTTATTAATTAATTCCATAATGAATATCTTTTTTCTTTTTATCTTATCTGACAAAAAGGTGGTTATTGAAAATATTTTTAGAGTTTGATGCTGTCCCAAGCCATCTTAAACGCATCATCTAAGATTGAATTGTTGAAGGTATTGGTGTCTTTCTTTTGTATGTTCATTAAAAAGCCCAGTGGATAAACGGTATTTGCATAGATCAAATATGGCGATACAGATTTGATCTTTTTCTCTTCAATACCTCTATACCACAATTGGATCATTGGTTCAATGAAGTCTAATCCTTTTTGGAATGTTTCGTTGTCAACCATTGGTGTGTTGTCGCATTGAGATAAGAAATAGGCTTCTTTTGTCCCATTCATCTTGTATCGTGCAATATTGTACCATATCACCTTAAATCCTTCTTCAATGGACATCTCTTCAGAATAGTTGTTAAATGCTGTTTTAGAGAACTCCTCTTTGCAAATAAGATAAAGTTGATTGATTAAATCTTGTTTGTTTTCAAAGTATAGGTAGATCGTTGCTGGTGATACTCCTGCTATCTTGGCTACTTTACCCATTGCTACCATTTGATAACCGCCCTCATTTATTAGATCTAATGTCGCCTCTAATATCGCATTTCTCTTCTCAATACTTTTCTGGAGTTTTACCATCTCTCTGTTTTTTTTACAATGATAAGTAAAAAAAAGAATAAACATTCATTTTTATTAGTCTTTTTAAGAAAAAAAGGTGTTTTTGTCTTTTATGTGCTGTCCGTATATATGAATGTTGTTGCTTTTGTGTTTTGATTATTAATGTTTTACAAATAGGAGTGTGAAGTGTGGATAAAATTATTGATTTTAGAGAGTCATTTCTAGAAGTCCAAAGGAGATGGTATAGATAGGATATTTGGGAGGTTAAAAAGAACAAAACCCTAAAGGAGGAACATCATATCTATGGTGTTTCCTCTTTAGGGTTTCTGTTGTAACGTATCGTTGCTTATGTGGCACTTCTAACTACCATATAGCGATACCAAAAGAGTCAATGATCGTTGTAATTAAATACCATATCTATAGTTAATCATTGACATGGTATTATTTTAAGTTGTTTATTGCCTCTTTGATATGATTTAATGCTTGGTCTAGTTCTTCTTGTGTTGTATTATGACCATAACTAAAGCGTATTGTTTTAGCCGAGATGGTTGGATCTAAATTTAACGAACGAATGATTCGTGATGCTTGTACAAGTTTGTCTTTACATGCAGAACCAGAAGAGAATGCAATATGATCTTTTAGTTTTAATTTGAGTTGTTGGATGTCTATATCTTTAAAGATGATGTTTGAAATATAGGGAGAGCGATACCCTTCTTCTCCAATTACCATAATGGAGGTCATCTTTTTAATTTCATTCTCAAAGTAATGTTGAAAGTCTTTGACTTTTTGTAAATCGTTTTCTAGATGAATAACTCTTTTCTCTATAACTTTTTCGAATGCGAAGATGAGAGGAGAAAAGAGTGTTCCTGCTCTTCTATGGTCTTGATGTCCTCCTCCATGAATCATTGGAGTGAACTTCATCTTCTTGTTAAAAATAAGTGCTCCGATACCTTTCGGTCCATATATTTTGTGTGCCGATACAATGGCAGCATCTAATAAATTGATGTCGAAAGGTATTTTCCCTATTGCTTGTGTTGTATCGCAGATATAATAGGTATTGTTTTGATGTGCAATTTTTGAGATGGCTTCCATTGGATGGATAATCCCCGTTTCGTTATTGACTGCCATTAATACAATGGCTAATGTATTTTCGTTGGTAGCCTCTTCAAGTTCTTTTAGATCGATATTCCCTAATGAGTCGTTTTTAAGATAGTAGATTTCTGCCCCATACGATTCTAGCTCTTTACATACTTCATATACAGCACTATGTTCTGTGTGTGAAGTGATGATGCGTGTCTTTCTATTTTCAGGATGGTTAAATATTCCTTTTATTATGGTGTTTAACGATTCTGTGGCACCACTAGTAAAGATCAAGTCATGGGAGTGGAGCTTTAGTTTTTGAAGAATGTTGGATTTTGTTTGTTCAATCTTCGTTAAGATTCTATTCGACTCTATTGAATCACCATTGGATGGATTGGCGAAATCTTTTGCAAAACTTGCTTGTAGTGTATCCAAAACTTCCATGTCCACAGGTGTGGAAGCCGCGTAATCAAGATAAATATAATCACTCATGATTTAAGGATGGTTTTATATGTTGATATACAAAAATAACGAAAATTAATTCTGAGTTTATTAATATCAAGTTAAATGAATGGGTTTATTATTATGTTGTTTTAAATAGGCTCTGCTTCTAAAAGAAGGTATCTTAGAAAACAAAAAGGTGAAGAGATAAGTATTGTATTACTATAACTGTTATTTTTGATTGTGATTCTTCTATGATGCTGGCTCAATGATGGAGTCTTTGGACGATCTTGAGTGTAGGCAAAAGAATGAGTCTCTTGGTTTAAGAATTACAAAAGAGTATAGATCATATGATGCACACTCTAGCTTCTATGTCTATATCTAAAAAGATATTATTTATATGTCAAAAATAGATGCCGTTGTTCGATATAGTTTAATCATACACAAATTAAAAAGTGTTTACGACTCTCATAAATCAAGTCAAAATGTTATTTCATTTGAAGAGTTTCAAGATTATTTTAGATCGCAAGACTTAGAGAGTAGAGGAGTGAAACTAGATGTGTCTCGTAGGACTTTTCAAAGAGACATTAGTGAAATACGGAGCCTTTTTGATTTGGAAATAGAGTATTGCTTTGGCGAAAGAGGGTATCGTCTGAAAGAAAGTGATATATCCTATGGTAGTGATCTAGGTATGCGTATGTTGGAAGCATTGGATATGGTCAATGTGATGAGTTATGATAATGGTTTCCGCCCATTTATGCAATTTGAGTATCGTCGAAGTTTAGGATCTGAATATTTGATGCCTTTGCTTCAAGCTTGTAAACAAGTAAAAGAGGTGGACGTTGCTTACCAATCGTTTTATAAGAGTTATTTAGAGAATAAAACGATTCAACCTTATTATGTGAAAGAATACGAACACCGATGGTATTTGATCGGCGTGAGTAAAGAGCATGGTGCTTTAAGAACGTATGCATTGGATCGGTTTCGTGGAGTAGAGATTACAAAAAAAACTTTTAAGGACGAAAAGAGGACGGAGTACGATAAATATTTCGAGGACTCTTTTGGTATTTTTGGTCCTACAGAGTATCCTGCAGAAACGGTTGTGCTTGAATTCAATGCCCAACAGGGGAAATTTGTTAAAAGTCTTCCTTTGCATCATTCACAAGAGGTGGTGTCAGAAGATAAAGAAAAGGTGGTTATACGTTATAAGATAAATATTACCCATGATTTTATTATGGAGATCCTAAGTTATGGTCCTTGGGTTAAGGTGTTGAGTCCCGTACGTTTGGTTGAGGAAGTGAAAAATAAATATCGCGACTCTTTAAATCAATATGATGGATAGTCAAGAGTATAAAAAAAGAGGATACTCCTTTTGTGGGAGATATCCTCTTTTGAAAATTAAAGAAAAATAGACATTAGTTTTTAGGAACAAACTCGATGTGTACTTTTTCTGCTTTCTTAAAGAATTTACGAGCAAATTTCTCTACATCTTTTTTACTGATGTTTGCTATTACTGCATCAGGATTGCTTTTCTCTTTGGTAAGATCAATACCATCGATCATATAAGTTGCAAGTAGATTGCTGTAGTATGCATTATGATTTTTAGATTCTTCAAGGTTTTTCTTGATGTTCTTCACTGTTTTGTCATAATCTACGTCAGAGATACCTTTTTCAATCATCTCGTCGATTTGTGCCTCTACAATTTTAATCAACTCTTCTGCACGGTCTGGCTTACAATCAAAATAGATGGTTAGACCAGCAGTTGATTTAGGATATTGTTTTAATGTTGCACTAACACCAACACCGTAAGTACCACCAGCTTCTTCTCTCACTTTTTCTGTAAAACGAAGATCTAAAACCGCTTTGATAATATCAAGACAAGTTTCGTTGTAAATTGAATATGGCATATACATATGCAATCTTTGGAATTCCGTTGTTTTAGGGGTCTCTAATTTAATAGGGATCACTTTGTTTACATCCTTCTTAGGGAATGTTACTTTACGATCGATGTAATTTTCTTTTCTGTTCGAAGACGAAAGAGATGCAATATAAGTTGTAACCATCTCTTTGGCTACTTTCTCTTCAACATTACCAACCAAAACAAATGTAAAGTCACTAGCATCTTGCATTCTGTTAAGATAAACAGATTTCATGGTTTCGAAATCCAATTGTTCAATGAATTTAGGACTTAGATTCATTGTTCTAGGATGGTAGTTGGTGATGATTCTAGAGATTGAATCTCCTTTGATTGCATCTGGATTGTTAGAAAGACTAGATACATATGCTGCATAACGTCCTTTTAATGCTTCAAATGCTGCTTTGTCAAAACGAGGAGACTCGAATTTTAGATACATTAACTGCATCATCGTTTCGAAATCTTTAGGAACACAACTACCAGAGATACTCTCTTTTAGGTTGCCGATATGCATCGATACATTAACTTGTTTTCCGGTTAACATCTTCTCTAGAGTGATAGCATCAAATTCTCCAGCACCGTAGTTTTGAGCAAATTCTGTACAGAATGTAGCAGATGGTAATTTTTCTATTTCAGATATTGTAGATGTTCCTCCCCAGCTATAACCTGTAAGATCAATTTGGTCTTTGTTTTTATCTGCAAAACGATAAACAACTTTGGCACCATTGGAAAGAGTCCATTCTTTAGCATCAAATTGAGGTAACAGTTTTTCTGAAACAATTTGACCTTTAGTGATCTCTTTTTTATCTACAATAGGTTTGTCTGTTACAGTGTCTACATAAGGATCTACTTTGATAGATTTCATCTGTTCAACAAGAGCTAGGGCTTCTTCTTGAGTCATGTGTTTTTCTCCCTCTGTTGGACCTGAGATAACAATAGTCCTATTTTCTGGAGTACTCCAATCAGCAAGAAGAGCATTGATGTCTTTTACTGTTATTGAAGGAAGAACGGCTTTTGTGAACTGATATTCGATTTCCATTCCTGGAACTGCTTCTCCTGTTAAGAAGTTCCATTGGATGTCACGACAATAGTTGTCGTTAGAGATTTTGTCACGCTCTTTGTATTTAGATTCAATCGCACTAAGAACGTTTCTTTTAGCTCTGTTAAGTTCTGATTCTAAGAAACCGTGTCTTCTTGCTCTTTCCCATTCTTTAAGGATTGCTTCGAAGCCTTCTTCCTCTTTTTGAGGTTTGATGGTCGCATGAATATTGAACGCATTATATCCTCTTACAAAGTCAGATGCAGAGATATTACCATTGATAAAAGGAGTGTCTCCTTTGTGTAATAACTCTTGAATACGTGCATTAAACATCTGGTTCATTAGTCCTGCAATCATATCTTGACGCATGTCGCTAATGGTTGCAGGATTGTTTTTTGTTGATCTTTTTATTTTGTAAAGATCAACCGATGTAGAAGACATCTCTTTGTCTAATGCTTGTACAAAATAGGTCTCGTTATGTTCTGGAACCTCAAAAAATGGTCTTTCCTTTGGATTTTTGTTCGCAGGAATTTTGCTGAACATCTCTTTTACCTTATCCTCAATTTGGTCTACGTCAATATCTCCAACGATGATGATACATTGAAGGTCTGTTCTGTACCAGTCGTGATAGAATGATCTTAATACATCGTATTTGAAGTTGTTGATAATATCATAATCACCAATAACGTCACGAACTGCATATTTAGATCCTTTGAAAAGAACTGGGAAAAATTGTTGACGAACTCTAAAGCCTGCATTTCTTCTTGTTCTCCACTCTTCTGAGATGACTCCTCTTTCTGAGTCAATCTCTTCTGGTGTAAGTGCCAAATAGTTTGACCAGTCGTTTAAAACAAGAAGACAGCTGTCTACAAGTCCTTTGGAGGTTGTAGGAACTTCACTAAGGTTGTAAACTGTTTCGTTGAATGCAGTGTATGCATTGATGTTTCGTCCAAACTCTACTCCATGATTCTGTAATGTGTTTAGAATCCCTTTTCCTTCAAAATGTTTCGTGCCATTAAATGCCATATGCTCTAGGAAGTGGGCTAGACCATTTTGAGAATCATTTTCTAATAATGCTCCTACATTTTGTACAATATAGAAACTGGCTCTGTTTTTAGGTTCTTCGTTGTGACGAATGTAATAGGTTAGCCCATTATCTAGAACTCCTTTGCGTATTGCAGGATCTAAAGGTGCTGGGGCGTTGATTGGAAGTTGTGCAGAGACTTTTGTGATAGAGCAAAATGTCATTATCACTGCACATAAGCATAAAAACTTTTTCATACAAGTTATTAATTTGTTTGTTTTATTATGTGGTAAACTGTTACCACGTCCTTTGGGTGGATACGCAATATAACAAAAATTAACAAGCTTAAATAGTGTTAATTGTCATTTGTTTAGTTCAAAGTACTGCGCTATCACTATAATATGTAGTTGATTTGGCCCTTTTGTTACAGTGTTAATTCATTTTTTGCTCTAACAAGGGTCTGTGAATTGTGTCTAGCTGTGCCTTCTTCTTTTAATGTAGTCTTCTTCTTTTGACCTCATCTTTTTTAGTTTTTTTAGAAAAAATGACTCTAATAATGGTAGTGCGACACCTTCTGGCGGAGGCTCTTCTTATACTTGCAATGAAATCAGAAAGAAGAGGGAAATAGGCTTTTCTCGCATATAAGTAAATCTAACGAATTCCGCATTTTTCGTTAATCGTATGAGATTGTTGCTTTGCGCTAATACAATATTTCTTTTTCTGATTTTGGTAAATGTATTGTAATCATGTTATTATGAATTTTAAAACCAAACTTATGATGAATTGTAAGAAATTTATTCTGTGGAGTTTGATCTGCAGTTGTTTTCTGTTTTTCTCTTGTAGAGAGCACTATAATTGGTCCAAAGCAGATCAGAAAGCTTATGATGAATTAGAAGAGCTTGTAGATGATTATTCAGAAGAGCAAGTGTATGACAAAATGGGAATTACAGAGGAACAGATGGATGCCTATGATGATCATACTGTTGCTGCGCCAGATGATTTTGTTGTGCAAGTCGCATTAGTTAAAGAAGAGTTGGAAAACGAAGCTTTGGCTGAGAAACAACAGCGAATCACATCTTTTAATAACACTGTTATTGGGTCTCTTTATGGATTTATGGTGAGTTGGAAAGGGTTCTTTGTCATTCTGGGAACTTACCTCTTTTATCTTATGCTCTCCTTTGGAGCTGAGGCACGATTAAAGAAAGTGATAACACGTGATTATGGGGATAGTTGTGAGGTGGTGGACGAAGATGATATGATGGGAGTATTTCCTTTGATCATCGTCGTGGTGTATTTGATTGTTGTAGTTGTTCGATTTTTTTCTGTTTAATTGTTTAAAATGTAATTGTTATGTCTAATTATATATGTCCTAGATGTCATGCTTCCTTGCAGAAAAACGGGAGTCAGTTTGCTTGTGTTGAATGTGGATTTATGCAATCCATTTCTATTATTCAATCGGATCAAAAAAAGATTCATTCTCATGGTGCACTATTGCCTGCGCACTTGGATCATGGGTATTATGGATTGCTTGATTCTGTTCCTGATTTGGATACTACCTATTTTCGGGCTTCTTCAGCAAAACGTGATTTGGAAAAAAAGATTGATTTTGTTCAAACGGGCTTGGTACCTGAATATAAATATCTTTTTAATACTGTTCATGAATTTGATAGAGAAACAACGACTTTAAGAAATCGTGTAGCATTGGAGTTGGCACGTATTGCTAATGTGATATTGAAGGAGTATTATGGCCCTTTAAAAGTGAGAGATAGTCAGATAGAACTGCTTCATAATATTGCAGATTTGTCGAAATATAAAAACCCCCTTGAGTTCGAAAAGATGGATCTTTCTTGTTTGGATGAGATAACACCTATCTCTATTGGTGAAACCGTTGGAGATGCTTTGGGAATGACTTTAATGCAGACCGCTTCCGATGGTCGTTTAAATATGGCTCTGGATTTGGCATCCAATATCTCTTTGGATGGAGAAGATCGACAATCAAAGGAGGATCTTAAAGATCTTGGTGCCGATATGTTAGGGGACTTAATGGTAAATGCAGCTTCGGCGGCTTTTCATGCTATTGGTGAAAATAGAGAAGCTATACAGCAAGTTAGAGGAGTGGATGAAGAAATTGATATGAAGATTGCTGAAATGTGTGATAATACATCAGGGATCTCTATTGAAATAGAACAATTGAATAAAAAGAATAAGTTGTATAGTAAAGAGTTACATACGCTTGAATATTGTGTCGAACATGGTTTGATGCCTAAATTCTCGGACTTCTTAAATAGTCAAGAGTATCTGTCTTACCGAGAAGCGAGAAAAGAAATTGATCATTGGCTAAATAGAACGCATATTGAGAATGAGATCTTGTCTGTTCCAGTTGTTTTGTCTCGTTGGACAGCTCTGTTGCCAAAGAATATGAAATTTCGCTATATCTGGAAGAAAAAAACGGCAGCATTAGACGAACATAAGAGACGTAATTATTACAGTTGTTTAAGAACCATAGGTCAGAAGATGCCCAAGAGTTTAAAACATTACAATACTCTTAATATAAAAACAGAGGAAGCTTATCGGACATTTGAAAAGCAACATCGTCCTGTATTAGAGACTTTAGAATCGCATCAGTCGCTTAAAGAGTCGATGAAGAATTTTACTAAAGTGTTGAAGATTATTAAAAAGAAAATAGATTGATATGGGTTTTTGGAATAAAGTTAAAAGAGGGCTTTCAAAGGAAAATATAAATAAGGTGGAATCTGGAATTGAATATACCAATGCGGTGATAGGTAAGGTGGATGAAATGTCTGATAAAGCAATGGTTATTAGAGACCGCTTGGGGCAAGTGGTTGCTCCTTCCAAAGATGTGATGGGAGATTATATCGAAGTCCAAAGAAACAATCAATCACATAAAGAGAATATGGCAAAGATTCTATCTTCTCATCATGAGAAAATGTACCAGATTGATAAAAAGTATGAACAACAGAATAAATCTCTTGATAAGAGCTTTGATGTCATTGATAAGGGGTTAGAGTCTAATAATATTGCGCTTGTTGCAGAGGGACTTAAAAGTAGTACCCATATTGCGGTGTCTAATCCTTTTGACAAAGAGTTAGAGGCTTTAGAACGAGCTATTGATGATCCAGATGAGATTATTGAATTGTAAATGTTTAGGGTAGGAGCTTATTAAAAGCTCCTATTTTGTTTAGTATTGATTTTTATTCGTATTTTATCTGTATTTAATTTCATTACATATATATTCAATTATTTTATTTCATGTTATCAAAAATTAATGTTCAACAGATGTCTTTTATTTTAAGAAAATAGTTGCTCATAGAATTAATATTTCTTATATATTATTATTTGACGTTTTTAGCTGATATAAAATATCCCTTTATTGTTTTGTTGTATCTTTGTGTTAATTCATTCTTATTGAAAGTAATCAGGATGTCGTTTGTTGAAAAAAAAAAGACGTTGAACGAATTTTTTTTTCAGTACCTATAATCTGTTATTTTTTTGTAACTGTCGTAATAGGTCGAATAAACAAATCAAGAGATTTACTTGTTATAAGTACTAATAACACTTTTTGCATGAAAACGAAGTCATTATTTTTTTGTGGATTATTTTCCATGTTGTTTTTATCTCCTTTCTTCTTGAAGGCGCAAGTGAAACAACGTTGTTCTGTTGGATTCTTGATAGACAAGAAGAGCCAACAAAATAGTTTTATCTATAGCTCGGTAAAAGAGGAAGTTCAACGAATTATTGGAGAAGAGGCGTCCATCGTTTTTGATACCACTAAGATCTTGGTGAATGATTATGATGAGACGTTAGCCAGTAAAAATTATCTAGCATTACAATCGGATCCTTCAGTAGATATCATTTTATCACAAGGAGGAATCTCTAATTATATTGTAGAGACGTCTGATGCTCCAAATAAACCAACCATTATGATTGGTCAAGTGATGGAGGAGGTCAGTTCAACCTTATGGAAAGATAATAGAAAAAATAATGTCTGTTATGTGGTTTCCCCCTTCTCTGTAAAAGAGGATCTGACTCTATTTAAAGAGTTGGTCTCATATAAAAAGGTAGCTGTTCTAATGAACCCTAGAGTTTTAAATATTTTTCCTGTAGAAAATTTTTTAGATGGTGCTTTAGATAATGAGAATGTCGATTATAAGATTGTCCCTCTAACTGTGGATATGAATTATGAAGAACAGCTGAAAGATGTGGATGCTGTTTACTTTCTTATTTCAGAAGAATATCCGAAAGCGGATTTAGAAAAAATTATACAAAATATCAACGATTTGAAACTTAGGTCTTTTACGTCTACCTTGTATGATGCATCTGATTTGGGTGTTCTGT
Source organism: Prolixibacteraceae bacterium (assembly GCA_025210775.1). Classification (GTDB taxonomy): domain Bacteria; phylum Bacteroidota; class Bacteroidia; order Bacteroidales; family Prolixibacteraceae; genus Halosquirtibacter. The sequence continues at coordinate 213,141 of JAOARB010000013.1, read as the reverse complement.
TTGCGAAGGGTAATGCGGATAACGAAGCTCAATTGATTCGTCGTGTTGCATTGAATATTGAATCTATTCAGAGTGGCGTTGAGGCAAGTACATTGCCATCAAAGATGGTGCTAAATAAAGAGTTGAATTTCAATATTCAGACCTCATATAAGATTGGGTTTAATCCAAAATATTCTCAACTATTTCAACTAAAGATTACTGGGGATGTTCTAGATTATAAAGCTGCAAAGGTTTATGATTTAAAAGATGTCCTAGAACAGGTTGTAGAGAAAAACTATAAACTTAGGGCAGAAAAACAAAAAGTAGAGATTTCTAAGGAGGATACTAAAATAGCAAAGAGTAGCTATCTACCTAAAGTGACAGCTTCAGGCTCTGCGATGAATTTAGATCCTGCAATTGCTGAAGCATTGGGACAAAACAGTAAGAGTATTAATAGTTCTGTAAAAGCTACTGTTGAGCAAGTACTTTATTCGCAAGAGGCAAGTTCAAATATTAAGATAAAAAAATATCAAGAAAAGGCATCGGAAGCGCAATTTTCTTCGCAGACTCTAAATATGTTGAATGATTGTGGTATGGCTTATTATCAAGCATTGATTGCAAAGACCAATTATAAAATTGCAGATGAAAATTTAAACCTTACTCGTAAAAACTATACCATCTCCGAAAATAATTTCTCTGCAGGAGAGAGCGGAAAAGCGGATGTATTAAGATGGAAAAGTGAGTTGGCCAATGCAACACAGATGTTAATTAACTCCTATTTTAGCCTTAAGTCGAGTATGTACCAACTAAACCAGATGTTGGGTAACCCTGTGGGGACTTCGATAGATATTATTAGTCCAGAGATGGATAAGGTGCTTTTAAAGGAAAATTATTTTAAACCTATTTTTGATATTATCGATGATCCAACCCAGAGAGAAAAGGTGGTTCAAATCATATCTCAGATATCTATCGATGTTTCTCCAGAGTTGTTGGCATTAGATTATAATTTAAAGAGTGCCGATAGATCTGCAAAGCTGTATCAGCGTAGTAAATTTTACCCTACCGTTGCTTTGCAAGGAAGTTATAATTACTCAATAGATCAAGAGTCTTCGATGATTCCTAGTCATTATTATATGTTGGCTTTGAATGTGGAACTACCTTTGTATGATAGAGGACAACGAAATATAAACAAAAGAAAGGCAAGAGAACAGTTTAGTCAATTATCGTATGAACAACAAAATACACAAAGTTTGATTGAGCAAAATGTTCATACAATATTAAGTGAGATGATAACAAAAGCTTCTAGTATAAAGTTGTCTGGGATTTCTTCTGAGTCGGCTTATGAAAGTCTTGAATTGATGCAGATATCATATTCTTCAGGAGCTACTTCTATTACTACATTGATTGATGCTCAAAAGGCTTATATCAAAGCTAAACAAGACGAAGCCAATGCCGTAACACAGTTCCTAAGTGTGACACTTAGTTTACAACGTTATATGAACCATTTCTTCTCGTTACATAGTGAAAACGAGAATCTTGAGTATTTAATGAATTTGAAAGCAAAAATTGCACAATAAAATGAATAAAATGAATCGATTTCCTCATTCTTTAGTATCTCTCATTTGGGTAGCTACTATTTTCTCATTAGTGACCCTTACTGGGTGTTCGAAAAAGAAGAAAAAGCAGGTAGAAGAGAGACTTCGTCCTGTAAAAGTGGGTGTGGTGCACCAAATGGGATTAACCCAAGAAGCGGAGTTTTCAGGTAGTGCTCGCTCTGATCAAGAGATTAATCTTAGTTTCAGAACTAGTGGTATTCTAACCACTATCAATATTAATAATGGACAGTGGGTTAAAAAAGGAGAATTGTTGGCTCGTATTGATAATTCTGAGGCACAATTGGCATTGGAACAATCTATTGCATCTTTAAGTAGTGCCAAAACTGCTCTAAATACAGCTTCTTCTACTTTAGAGAGAACACGAACATTATATGAAAAAGGAAGTGCTTCCTTGAGTGATTATGAAAATGCCAAAACCGCTTATGCCAACAATAAAGCCAACTACGAGTCTTCTTTACGATCTGTGGAGATTCAAAAAAAACAAGTTGAATATGGTATCATCTTTGCTCCAACAGATGGCGTGATTACTAAGAAATCAGTTGAGGCTAATGAAAATGTAAGTGCAGGTCAAGTCATCGCAGTGTTAAATGCTGGATCTCAAATGGAGATTAGTGCAGGTTTACCTGAAAATATCATCAATTTTGTTAAAGTTAATGATCCTGTAGAGATTTCAATTTCTGTTTTAAGAGGACGAAAATATGATGGATATGTTAAAGAAATTTCTCCATCATTGGATTCTGATAATTCAACTTTTCCAATACGTGTAGCTATAAAAGGAGATTCAAAATTGATTAAGTCTGGAATGGCGGCTCGTGTAAAGTTTAAGTTTGTTTCATCTCAAAGTGATCGTTCTCTATTGATCCCTTTGCCGGCGGTAGGTGAAGATGGTAATGGACGTTTTGTTTTTAAGGTGCTTCCTCAAGATGAAAAAGTGGCTGTTGTCAAAAAAGTGTATGTGAAGGTAGGCGAACTAACAACGCAAGGTTTTGTGATGAAAAGTGGATTAAAGTCTGGAGATATAGTTGCGGTTGCTGGATTGCAGACTTTACTTAATGGAGAGAAAGTATTACTCCCTAATGGTATTGACAAATAGTCACAGTAATGAAATAGGAATGTATTTAATAAAGAATTGACTTTAGCATTTATTATATGAGTCTAACGAAATATGCCATAGAAAAGAACCGCATTACTTTTACCATGCTTTTTGTTGTAATTGTAATGGGTTTGCAAATGTATAAAAGCCTTCCTCGAGATAGTATGCCTCCGTATACTATTCGTGTGGCAACCATTGTTACTCAGTTCCCTGGCGCAAGTCCTGAACGTGTAGAGCAATTGGTTACGGATAAGATAGAGAAGAAGGTGCAAGAGATTCCTGAGATGAAGGAGATCTCAAGTAATTCAAGAACAGGTCTTTCTGTTGTTACAATTAAATTGGAAGATTCTGTAACCCCAGCCAAACTACAAGCGGTATGGGATAAAGTTCGAAGAAAACTAGATGAAATATCAGATCTTCCAGATAACATTCATCCTGTTTTAAAGGATGATGATGTTGGGGTTGTATATGGAATCATGGTTGGTATTATCAGTGATGGATTCTCTTATAAAGAGATGAAAGATTTTGCCGATGATCTAAAAGATGATTTGATTAAATTAGATGATGCAGCTAAAGTTGAATTAGGAGGAGTGCAAGATGAACGTATTTTTGTTTCCTATGATGAGGCAAAACTACAGGAGTATGGATTGACTTCTTCGAAACTTCAAGGTATGATCTCTAATACCAATATTCTGAATTCAGGAGGTATGGTAGAGATGGGGGATGAAAGAGTTATCCTAGAGCCTACAGGTAATTTCAATTCGGTGGATGATATTCGTAATTTACTTATTCCTGTAGGAAGTAATGGACAAGTAGTATATCTTAAAGATGTTGCCGATGTACATAGAGGTTATGTAGAGCCTGCCACTGCATTGGTTAGTGTAGATGGAAAGCCTGCAATTTCTTTGTCTATCTCTTTAATTGATGGAGCTAATATTATTAAGCTTGGAGAAAAAGTGGATGAGGTTGTTGCTAAATGGAATAATCGCTTGCCTCATGGTTTGAAAGTAAAACGTTTGGCTTCGATTGATACTTATGTAAATAAGAGTATTAAAAATTTTATTTCAAACTTGGTGCAATCAATTGTGATTGTTCTTTTAGTAATGTTGTTCTTCTTAGGGGCAAGAACAGGTTTTGTTGTTGCAAGTCTAATACCTATTGTGACGATTCTGACTTTGTTAATCATGGGACTTCTAGGAATCGGATTAAACCAAGTTACTTTGGCTTCTCTTATTATGGCTTTGGGTATGATGGTAGATAATGCTATTGTGGTATCTGAATCTATTATGGTTCGGATGGATGATGGAGAGTCGTCTAAAGACGCAGCAATCAATTCTTGTAAAGAATTAGCAATCCCTTTGTTTATCTCTACTCTTACAACTTCTGTTGCATTTTTGTCTTTCTTCCTTGCTGATTCTGTGATGGGAGATATTATGGGGCCTATTTTTGTTGTGATAACTATTGCTTTGCTCTCTTCTTGGGTTGTTGCAATGACTATTACTGCGATGTTTTGTGCACTCTTCTTAAAGATTAAAAAGAATAATCTAGATAAAGAGCCAAAAAAATCGTTTGTAGATAAGGCTTTTGATGGAATTACTTCTTTCTATAAGAAGTATATTATGCGTCTGTTACCTTATAAAGGATGGACTGTTGCAACTGTGGTTGTTATGTTCTTTACTTCTATATGGGCTTTTCGATTTATTCCATTTACTTTCTTTCCAGATAGTGATAGAAATATGGTAACAATTGATATTAATCTTCCTTTAGGAACTAAAATTGAAAGAACTGCGAAAGTGGTGAAAGATATAGAGCAGTTTATGAAGGATTCTCTTTTTGTTGGTAATAATCGAAAAGAGGGAATTGTTGATTTCTCTTCTTTTGTAGGACAGGGTCCATATTCATACGATTTGGGGTATTTCCAAGATGAAGCGAACTCTTCGTATGCTCATATGCTTGTCAATACGACTTCTTTTGAAGTAAACCAAGAGGTTATCGAGAAGATTGATCATTTTGGATTTCTACATTTTCCTAATGCGGATATCAAGGTGGGACTTCTTAAAGGTGGAGGAGGAAGTACGCCTATTGAAATAAAAGTTTCTGGAGATAATCCAAATGAACTTGCACGTATATCGGAAAGTATAAAAGCGAAATTAAAATCGATTGTTGGAACGAAGAATATTAAAGATGATTGGGGACCTAAATCTAAAAAGCTAGTAATTAAAATTGATCCAAACAAAGCTCAGACTGCCCTGATTACAAATCAAGATATTGCGACCTCTTTAAGAACTGTGCTAGATGGTTTTAAAACAGGAGATTATAGAGAAGGGGATAAATCGATACCAATCTTATTACGACATGAAGGAAGTCAACAGTTGAACTATGACGGGTTGAAAAGTATTAATATGTATTCACAGTCTTCTGGAAAATCTGTTCCTTTTACTCAAGTTGCTCAAGTTGACCCTAGATGGCAATACAATAAGATTAAACGATTGGATTTGGATAGAACTATTGTCATCTCTAGTGAATTAAATAGTGATGGTAATGCTGCGAAAATCATAAAACAGATGGTTCCATGGTTGAAAAAGGATATGAAGAATTGGCCTGAAGATTATCGTTATGAATTGGGTGGAGATAGTAAAAATACTTCTGAGAATATGGGAGCTGTATTTAAATTTATTCCTCTTTCTGGTTTCTTGATACTATTGTTACTAATTATTCAGTTTAATTCAGTTAAGAAGACAGTAATGGTAGTTTCAACCATCCCTCTAGGTGTAATTGGTGTTGTAATTGGTTTAATTCTTTTCCGCTCGTATTTTGGATTTATGGCATTTTTAGGAATGATTTCGTTGGCCGGAATTGTTATTAATAATGCGATTGTCCTCATTGACCGGATTGAAATTGAACAAAAGGAATATGGTAAGTCTCTTAAAGATGCTATTGTAGATGCAGGATTGCAACGTTTACGTCCTATATTGCTAACTACCTTTACAACTTCATTAGGATTGATTCCTCTTTATTTAGGTGGTGGACTTATCTGGGAACCAATGGCTATCTCGTTGATGATCGGACTTCTTTTTGGTACTATCATTACGTTGGTATTTATCCCATCTTTATATGCGATTTTTTATAAAGTATCTTACAAATAGATTTCGTTTTTCATAGAAAGTTAAGGCTGTATCTCCAAGTGTCTTGGTAGGTATAGCCTTTCTTTTTTTGTGGTGTAGTGAATAAATATCCACCATTTTATTAGTTTATTGAATATTTAAGCGAAGATGTGACACGTTTTATCATTTTTTTTTCAAAAAAGCGAAATTGTAAATCGTTCGGTGACTAATGTTCTGTAACTATTATATATCTTTGTGGTTATCTACAAATGTCTTTGACTGCATGGTAGATTAATTTTGATTAATACAGTATATATTTTAAATAGAGAAATGGATATTGAAGTTATAATTAAGAGTAAGGTAAAGGAAGCAATATCGGCTTTATATCAAAGTGAGATTGATGAATCGCAAGTGCAGATTCAACAAACACGCAAGGAATTCGATGGTGATAAAACGGTGGTTGTTTTTCCTTTTTTACGATTATCGAAAAAATCTCCTGAGATTACTGCTCAAGAGATAGGCGATTATATGAAAGAAAACCTAAAAGAAATCTCTGATTATAACATTGTAAAGGGATTTCTTAACCTATCCATTTCCACTGCTTATTGGGTTGGACTTTTGAATGAAATGTCTAAAGAAGCTCAATATGGTTTTAAGCCTGTTACTGATGAGTCGGAAGTGGTTATGATTGAGTATTCTTCTCCGAATACTAATAAACCTCTTCACTTGGGCCATATTCGTAACAATCTATTAGGGTTTTCTATTAGTGAGATCATGGCTGCCAATGGAAATAAAGTGGTTAAAACAAATATTGTTAATGACCGTGGTATCCATATTTGTAAGTCTATGTATGCTTGGATGGCCGAAGGAAATGGAGAAACTCCAGAGTCGTCAGGCAAAAAAGGAGACCATCTTGTAGGTGAGTACTATGTGAAGTTTGATAAAATGTATAAGCAACAAATTGCAAAATTGGTTGCTCAAGGCATTTCTGAAGACGATGCAAAGGAAAAAGCTCCTTGTATGGTGGAGACTCGTGATCTTCTAAGAAAATGGGAGAACAAAGATGAGGAAACTATTGCTCTTTGGAAAAAGATGAATGGTTGGGTTTACACTGGTTTTGATGAGACATACAAACGATTAGGAGTAGATTTTGATAAAATCTATTACGAGTCGGATACATACTTGACAGGAAAGGATGAAGTTTTAAGAGGACTAGAGGAAGGTCTATTTATTAAAGAAGAAGACCAGTCTGTTTGGGCTAATCTTGAAGCTGAAGGATTAGATAAAAAAATCTTATTGCGTTCAGATGGAACATCTGTCTATATGACACAAGATATCGGAACTGCAAAAATGAGATTCAAAGATTATCCAATTGATCACATGATTTATGTGGTGGGTAATGAGCAAATTTATCACTTCCAAGTTTTGTCTATTCTTTTAGATAAATTAGGATATAAATGGGGTAAAGATCTTTATCATTTCTCTTATGGTATGGTAGAACTTCCTCATGGAAAAATGAAATCCAGAGAAGGTACAGTCGTTGATGCTGATGATTTGATGGATGAAATGATTAATGTTGCTAGAAAGGTTTCTGAGGAGTTAGGAAAACTAGAAGGTTATTCTGATCAAGAAAAAGAAAATATCTATAGAATAGTAGCATTAGGTGCCTTGAAATACTTTATGTTGAAAGTAGATCCTAAGAAAGGTATGATGTTTAATCCAGAAGAGAGTATTGATTTTAATGGTAATACAGGACCATTTATTCAATATACTTACGCTCGTATTCAAAGTGTACTTAGAAAAGCACAAGAAGCGGGAGTGGAGATTCCTTCTGTTGCTCCTTCTGTAGCACCAAATGCAAAAGAGGTTGAGTTGATTAAAACATTATCTCGTTATTCTGTTGTTGTTGCTGATGCAGGTAAAAATCATAGTCCTGCATTGATTGCTAACTATGTATATGAATTGGTGAAAACTTTTAACCAATTCTATCATGATTACAGTATCAATAAGGAAGAGAATAAAGAAGTTCAAGCGTTCCGCTTAGTATTGGCTGAACAAGTAGGAAAAGTAATTAAATCAGGTTTCTCTTTATTAGGAATTGAAGTTCCAGAAAGAATGTAATCTTTTTTATATGTGATATACACGGGGGTATTCCTATTTTAGGGATACCCCTTTTTTTTATGAGTTTAGAAGTGATATTAGGTCATTTATTAAAAAAGAGCTTGGGATCATGATATTTCTGTTGTTTTATATTGTTCTTCTTATTACTAAATAATTAAGTGGTCTATGAATTATTTAGCAAAAAAACGGAACTACATTAAATTAAATGTAATTCCGTTTAGGTGTATGTGTGTTACGTTTATTAAAGGATGCTTTTAATCCTTCCAAGGAACTTCAGGTGAAGCATAATAATTTAGTTCCATTGCTTCAAAACGTTCTTGTTGGGCTGCTAATCTGTGTTTATAGCTCTCCCATTTTTGTTGTCCTTTTGTAGACCATCCTATTTCAGCATATCCTAGGAGTCTTGGAAAAATCATGTATTGAACATCATCCATAGACTTCATTGTTTCGCTCCATAAAGGCGCTTCAATACCGATAATATCATCTTTGTTTATATTAGGAAGGAAAGTGTCTGGATCCCATTGGTAAGCATCATCTACCTCTGTATATCCTGCCCAATGTAGACCTAGAGGGCAGATTGAATCATATTGAATGTCCATGTATGCTTTGGCGGCAGGGGACATCAGTAGTTTTGCTTTCTTTTCTATCGCTAATTTCGCACTATGGGTTTCTACTTTCCAAAATTGAGCAATTGTATTGGGTGAAATATCTGCCTCAGCAATATCTGCCCAACCAATCATCTTTTTGTTATGGGAAGTGACAATTTTTTGAGCTCGTTTGATAAAATACTTATAATCTTCTTTAGATGTTACATGTGTTTCATCTCCTCCAATGTGGAAATATTCACCTGGTGTGATTGCTGCTATTTCTCCAATAACATCATCAACAAATTTATAGGTGGTATCTTTGTTGATTGTTAAAGTGCTGAATCCTACTTTCGTTCCAGTATAATGTTCTTTCTTTTCATTATTTGGATTAAGTTCTTTGTAAGATACCAATGCAGCATGAATATGACCTGGAATATCAAATTCTGGTACTACTGTTATATTACGCAGGGCTGCATATTTGACAATATCTTTATATTGTTCTTGTGTGTAGTATCCTCCAGGTGTTCCACCAACCTCTGTTTGCCCTCCAATCTTAGTAAGATTAGGCCATGATTTAATTTCGATTCTCCAACCTTGATCATCTGTAAGGTGAATGTGGAAATAATTCATCTTATAGGTTGCTAGATAATCAATGTATTCTTTAACTTCTTTGACTGTAAAGAAATGCCTAGCTACATCTAACATGGCTCCTCTGTATATGTAACGTGGAGCATCGTTTATTGTACCTGTGGGGATACGCCATTCGATATTTTGGATAATTTTTTTTTCAATAGTAGGAGGGAGTAATTGTCTTAGTGTTTGTATTCCATAAAAGACTCCTGAAGATGTTTTCCCTATGATATGGATGTTGTTTTCCGTGATTTTTAGTTGATATCCTTCTTTATTTGTTATTTTATCAGATAGAGAAAGAACAATATCTCCATCTTTATTCTTGTTCTGTTCTACTATTGGAAGAGCAAAACCTGTGGCAGGATGGATTTGTTTTTGTAATAATATTGCATTGTTTCTAAGGGATGGGGAGGTGATAATGATGCGAGAACTATTGATTAGTTCAAAAGAATAACCATCTGCTATTATCTCATTAGGGATGGGAATAAGGTTTGATTGTGATAGATCCATAGGTACTCTCTTTTTACACCCGATCCAACCGATAGCAATGATGCATATGAGTAGGATTTTCGTGATTGCCTTGTTCATGATTTTCTTTTTATTGATTATATCACAAACATATTGTTGTTACATTTATTTTATGGGCTTAAAGCCAATAAAAAAGTGTAAAAACAGAGTGTTTTTATATCTATATTATTACTACAATAATCTCTATATAATTTATTATTAAGTTATTTGTTCGTGCTTATTATGGGAAGGGATTTAACTATATCATAGAATGTATTGTAGTTTCTATCAAATGGATGAGATTGTTTTAATTGTTTGAAGATTTCCGAGTTTCCTACCCATATCATTTTGGTTTTAGCTCTTGTTATAGCAACATTTAGTCTGTTTAGATTAAAGAAAAAGTCTAATCCATGAGAGATGTGTTCAATGTCACTTAGAACTAATGAAAAGAATATAATCTCTTTTTCTTGCCCTTGCATTCTTTCTACTGTATCTACAATAATTTCTGAAGTGTCCTTTTTATTGAGACCTGTATCTATCTTTGAAAGATGTTCGGATATTAGTCTTGCTTGAGCCCTGTAAGGGGTTACAACACCAATATCATTAGGTGAAATCCCCGATTTTATTAACACTTCAGACAGTTGCTTAATGACTAAAGCTTCTTTTTTGGATTGCACTTTACATCTCTTGTGAGTTGTTTGAATAAAGATGGAAGCTTTTTCTGAATCTGTCAGAAAATCAAATTTAGGATCAATATTTTCAATAGATAGAGTTCTATTTGCAATACTAGGTGCACTTTCAAGCTCATTGTTATAAAAGAAATGGCTTGGTATTGCATTGATCTTTTTATTCATTCGATAGGTCGTTCTTAACATGGTTCCTTGTTGTTTCTCTGTTAAGCATTCAAAAGCAGAACGAGCAATCTCTTTATTGTGATGTGTTGCAATAAGTACTGGAGGCATCTGCTTATGGTCGCCGATCCATATGGTTTTACGACAAGATAGCATAATGGATATTGCTAATGGTTGGGTTAACTGACCTGCTTCGTCAATAATGGCTACGTCAAAAGTAAGAGATCCTATTCTTTTACTGCGTTGACTCATAGGAGATGCACCGACAATTAAGCCTTTTTCTAAAGAGTCGTATGGAGATTGAATAAAATATTCGTAATTATTAATTGGTGCATCATGATTGATAAGATCATCTGCTTGTTCAACAGGGCCAATTTTAAAAAGTCTATTGTAGTTGTCTACAGATTGTATTTTACGAAGTGCATTATTGATGGCACGATGGGTAAAAGCTGAAATTAGAACATTCTTGCCTTGTTTGGCTAACTCTAAGGCCAAATATGCCAATACCCAAGTCTTTCCTGTGCCAGGAGGACCTTGTATTGTATAATAGTTATCTGATTGTAACGACTTTGTAAATGCTTCTGCTTGACTTTGATTAAATTTGTATTTTTCAATATACTTAGGAACTACATTTGGGGTGTAATTTGATAGATTTGGTTCCAATATTCCCTTTAATTGACCATAGACTTCGTTCCCATAAGGTGTTCTTGTGATTGCGTCGACTGTTTGTTTTAATAGATGTCTAAGATCAATCTTGTCAGGATCTACAATCCAGTTGGTACTATCATGTTTAATATTTGATAAATTGCAATTAAATGCAGCCTTGATTTCATAGAATCCATTATGCTCTTTAATTACTTCACAACAGAAATAATTCTCTAATGGATTGCCTTTGTGTATTCGGATTCTACTGCCAGGTCTAAGATTGGAATGATTATATTTAAGTTTAAGAAAAGCCCTTCCTCTACGTGTCCAGTCGATATTTTCAAGTACAGTCCATATGGTCACTTGATCTAAAGTGTGTCCTAATTCGATGCGTTCTTCAAGAGGTAATGCCCATATCTCATCTATCTGTTTGTTTTGGGCATCACATTCTTTGTCAATAAATAATCTAAGTTGATTTATATAGGTTTCCATACTTTATCTTTTTGTGACCATTAGAGAGCTTATTCTATTTTTTTGGACGAAAATGTAGACCCTGAGAGGCATATCTCATGCTTTTTTCAATAGTTTCATTATACCCAATATCCACAAGGAATAAAGCTTCCCCAGGAACGGATGCTCCAGCATATTTTCGATTGCGTTTTTCTATTATTTGGTTAAATTCTTCTGGTGTGATTTTTCCATAACCAACTTCTAATAAAGTCCCAACAATGGCTCTTACCATGTTTCTTAAGAATCGATCTGCCTTAATAGTAAAGACTGCAAAGTTATCGTTAACTTCCCATTGTGCTTCCATTATTTCACATACACTAGTTTTATTGTCTGCACCAGTCCTCTCAAAACTTTCGAAATCTTTATGATTAAAGAGATATTTTGCAGCTTTATTCATCTTCTCGAAATCAGGCTTCTTGAATGGTTTAAAAGCATATCGGAACATGAATGGATCTTTCTCTAAACTTACAAAATATTTATATGATCGATAAGTGGCATCAAACCTTGCATGTGATTCCGAATCAACTTTAAATATTTTTTGTATAGCAATACCTTTGCCAAGGAATTTATTTAACTTATAAGCAAAATTAGGATCATCTAATTTTGTGCTATTGGCATCAAAATGAGCTATGTATAAAGACGCATGAACTCCTGTGTCAGTTCTTCCTGCACCAGTTACTTCAATAGTCTCTCTAGATATGGTTGACAGTGCTTTTTGAAGGTCTTCCTGTACGGTAATTGCATTGGGTTGAATCTGCCACCCATGATAAGATTCTCCATTATAAGAGAGTTGAATAAAATATCTTTGTTGTTTGCTGACTTTTGTTTCCATTATATTGCATAAATTTCTGCAAATTTAAGCAGAACAAGTTAGCTTCGCTAAGATTTGTTGATATTTTAAAAACAGAATCAATTTTATATTTTTACGTAGAATTTGATGAGATTAAACAATGTTATGAAAAAAACTATTTTAACCCTAGTTGTTGCGGGATCTCTTATGAGCTCTTGTTGCAATAAGACGTGTGATACAAAAGAGGAAGCAAATCCTTTGTTGACCAAATTTGAAACACCTTATGGAGTTCCTCCTTTTGAGAAAATCAAGAATGAAGATTTCTTGCCTGCAATTAAGAAATGTATGGCATTGCAAAACGAAAGAATTCAACAGATTGTAGAAAACAAAGAGGAGCCTACTTTTGAAAATACTATTGTTGCTCTTGAGAACAGTGGTTTTGAGTTATCACAAGTAGATCAAATCTTTGGAAACTTACGTTCTGCAAATACCAATGCGTATATTGATTCTGTTGCGTCAGTTATGTCTCCACTATTGTCTAAACATGGTGATGACATTACTTTCAATGAAGCTTTATTTGCAAAAGTGAAAACTGTTTATGATAATCGAGCTTCTCTAAAATTGGATGAAGAAGATGCTCGTCTTCTTGAAAAACAGTATAAAGGATTTGTTAGTGGAGGTGCAAATCTTTCAAAAGAAGACAAAGAAAAGATTTCGAAAATCAATGCGGAACTTTCTCTTCTTTCAATTCAGTTTGGTAAGAATCTTCTTACTGAAACCAATGCATTTACTCTAGTTGTAGAAAATGAGAAAGATTTGGAAGGTCTTCCATCTTCAGTTAAAGGTGCTGCAGCAGAAACAGCTAAAAGTATGGGAAAAGAAGGTAAATGGGTATTTACACTTCAGAAGCCAAGCTGGATTCCTTTCTTGACATATGCAGATAATCGTGCCCTAAGAGAGAAATTGTATAAAGCGATGTATAATCGTGGAAATAATAACAATGAGAATGATAACAAACCTGTTATCAAAAAAATTGTTTCTCTTCGTTCTCAGAAAGCTAAAATCATGGGATATAACAACTGGTCTGAACTATGTCTAGATGATCGCATGGCAGGTAAACCTGCTCGTGTATTTGATCTTCTGACAAAAGTTTGGGATCCTGCAATTAAGCGTGCTAAAGAAGAGGCTGCCGATATGCAAAAGATGATTCGAGCTGAAAAGAAAAACTTTAATCTTAAAAGCTGGGATTGGTGGTATTATGCTGAGAAAGTACGTAAAGCTAAATATGATCTTGATGAGGAACAAATTAGACCTTATTTTGAGATTAACAATGTACGTGATGGTGCTTTCAAAGTAGCTAACCAATTATATGGTTTGCAAATCACAGAAATTAAGGACATTCCTGTTTATCATCCAGAAGTTAAAGCATACAAAGTATGTGAAAAGGATGGTTCTTTAGTTGGTGTACTATATACCGATTTCTTCCCTCGTGCAAGTAAACGTGCTGGTGCATGGATGACAAGCTATCGTAAAGAATATAAAAATGAAAAAGGTGAAAGAGTTGCACCAATCATTTCTATTGTATGTAATTTCTCTAAACCAGTAGGTGATAAGCCTGCATTGTTGTCTTATGATGAAGTAACAACATTGTTCCATGAATTTGGTCATGCACTTCATGGTCTTCTTTCTCAATGTAAATATTATTCTATTTCAGGAACATCTGTAGAGAGAGATTTTGTTGAGCTTCCTTCTCAAGTAATGGAGCATTGGCCAGCGGAACCTCAAGTTTTGGCAATGTACGCTAAACATTATAAAACAGGTGAGGTGATGCCAAAATCATTGGTAGACAAACTAGTTAAAAGTAGTACTTTTAATCAAGGATTTGGTACAGTTGAATACCTTGCAGCATCATACCTTGACATGTCTTATCATACAGTGAAGAATGCAAATATCGAGGATGTAAGTAAATTTGAAAAAGATCAAATGGACAAATTAGGTTTGATTGATGAGATCATTCCTCGTTACCGTTCTACATATTTTGCACATATTTTCTCTGGAGGATATTCGTCAGGTTATTATAGCTATTTATGGGCAGAAGTTTTAGATAGTGATGCTTTCGAAGCATATAAAGAAGCTGGTGATATTTTTGATCAAACCACAGCATCTAAGTTCCGTCATGAAATTCTTGAGCAAGGCGGAAAACGTAAAGCAATGGATATGTATAAAGCATTTAGGGGAAAAGAGCCAAGCATCGAACCTCTTCTTAAAAACAGAGGACTTTTATAAGTTCATATTTCCTGTTTTTAAGGTGTAATCTTAAAGAGACGATTCATTCAATGGATCGTCTCTTTTTATTTGAAGTTCTTAGATCATCATTTTTTGAAAGTGTGGATAATATGGAATGTTTCGTTGTTGGATTTTAGTATTGTTGACAATGAGGTTTTTAGGAAAATCGGATAAAATCATCTTTTTATATTGGCATGGTAGTGATATTTTGTATATTTAGTAGTTGTATCACCAATCTTTAAATAATATGAGAATTGAAAATGATCTTAAGTTAGGATTCAAAGATGTAATGTTTAGACCAAAACGATCGACTTTAAAAAGTCGCTCTCAGGTGTCACTTGAACGTGTATTTAGATCGATGCATGCCAAAACAGAAATTAAAGGAGTCCCTATTATGGCTGCAAATATGGATACTGTTGGAACTTTTGAGATGGCATTAGCATTATTTGAGCATCAAATGTTTGTTGCAATCCATAAGCATTATACTATTGAGCAATGGAATCATTTTATAAAAACAGCCCCTGCTGGTATTGAAAATTATATCGCCGTAAGTACTGGAACTGGTGAGAATGATGCACAAAAAGTAAAAGATATTCTTAAAGCTAATCCTTCTCTGAAATATATATGTATTGATGTTGCAAATGGTTATTCTGAACATTTTGTAGCATTTGTAAAACAGATGCGCCAACAACATCCTGACAATATTATTATTGCGGGAAATGTCGTTACGGGTGAGATGGTCGAAGAGTTACTGTTAGCCGGTGCGGATATGATTAAAGTAGGTATTGGTCCTGGTTCTGTATGTACTACTCGAGTTAAGACAGGAGTTGGTTATCCTCAATTGTCTGCAATTATCGAGTGTGCTGATGCTGCACATGGTTTAGGAGGTCTTATCATTGCTGATGGAGGTTGTGCTATTCCAGGAGATGTTGCAAAGTCTTTTGGTGCAGGTGCTGATTTTGTTATGCTAGGAGGAATGCTTGCAGGACATGATGAATCTGGTGGAGAGATAGAAACAGTAAATGGAGAGAAAGTGAAGAAATTCTATGGTATGAGTTCTGCTACAGCAATGGAAAAACATGCAGGTGGTGTCGCAGAATATCGTGCTAGTGAAGGCAAGACTGTTGAGGTGCCATATAAAGGAGCTGTAAAAACGACTGTTCTAGATATCTTAGGTGGGGTTCGAAGTACATGTACTTATGTTGGTGCATCTCGCCTTAAAGAATTATCTAAAAGAACAACGTTTATTCGTGTCTCTGAACAAGAAAATAGGGTATATACGAAATAGTTGTACTATAATGCAAAATATAAAGAAGAGAGATGCTGGTCTCTCTTTTTTTATTAAATACTGAATCATATTGTTCTTTGAATACTGTTATTCTTTCAGTAACTGAAAAAGGAATTTTACTAGTCAAAATAATATATAAGGATGGTTCTGTCGATTCTATGAAGTTATATAATTAAGCATTAGATTAAAGAGATTAAAGAAGGAAGACCTGTAATTATGTCTTCCTTCTTTGATATTATTATCCCAACATTAAGATTGACTTTGATAATAATCAAAAAAGATTTCTTTTCTTTTTAACTAGCATAATAAGCAACTACTTTTGCGGCATGTGGATATATTATGGTTTATTAGCTGCTTTCTTTTTAGGATTTCATGGTATATGTAAGAAAGCAAGTGTTCGAGGGAATCAGGTTGTGCCTGTTTTGTTTTTTACGACCCTATCAGGGTTGATCTTTTTGTTACCTCTATATTTGTTATCTCGATTACAGTCAGAAATAGCAATTGATTTAGGTTTATTTATTAATCCCTTAGGTTTTGAAGATCATTTATTTATTGCGTTTAAGTCTTTATTAATGACCTTCTCCTTTACTTTGGGGTATAGTGCATTAAAGCATCTCCCTATTAGTATTGTGTCGCCAATACGAGCTTCAGGCCCATTTTTTACTTTACTCGGAGCACTCTTTATTTATGGAGAGAAGCCTTCTTTGGTTCAATGGCTTGGATTTTCTTTAATCATTATTTCCATGTGGCTTTATTCGAGAGTTGGTAAATTAGAAGGAATAAATTTTCGTAAGAATAAATGGATTGTAGCTATTGCAGTTGCCACTTTCTTTGGTTCTTCAAGTGGCCTATATGATAAGTTCTTGATTCAATATCAGGAATATGCACCACAAACGGTCCAATTTTGGTTCTTTTTTTATATCGTAATCTTTGTAGGGATCGTTAATTTGTTCAAGATATATTCTAATAAAGAAGAGGTCTTTAAAATGCAGTGGAGGTGGTCTATACCTCTTGTTGGTGTACTATTGGTTTTGGCTGATTTTACTTATTTTAAAGGACTTCAAGATAAAGAAGCGATGATCATGCTTTTGTCTGCAGTTAAAAGATGTCAGATATTTATTGCGGTATTTGTTGGAGGTTGGTTGTTTAAAGAACAGAACAAAAGAAAGAAGATTATTCCTCTATTAGGTGTATTTATTGGGGTTTTATTGATCTTATTCGCTACTGTATAGTTGGTCTTAAATATTTAATAATTTAAAAGGTCTTTTTGTAATAAAAGGGCCTTTTATTGTTTTCTCACTAGAGAAATGTATTGTTGACTAGTTTCTTTTGTGTTGTAAAATAGCCTAAAATGGTATGTTGCTTGTGTGTTAGATTTGTTTAGTATCTTGATTATTAAGTTTTGTTTTTATTCTTTTCGCTAATTCTATTGTAAGAGTTAATAATATAGAATGTTTTGGTGTTAATTGTATGATTATGTTAATCTTTACCGATAAATAATAAGGTTAATATATGAATAGAAAAGTATTAGTAGTGCTTTTGTTGTTTGCTGTTTTTCGTTTGAATGCAGAGAATAAATATCTGCCTTTTACGAAAGGACGGAAATCAACAGAGGAGGTGAAAAAAAAGGCAACACCTGTATTCTCCATAGATGGAGAGCACCATGGCGATCTAATTGTGAACTGTAACTTTGATGGTGCTTATGTAAGTTCTAAATTAGAGAATAATGTGGCATATAATATGTTACATATTGAAGGTTTTAATGCACAAGGGAAGGTTGGGGCTCCTGCATTACCTGTTCGGTCTGATTATATTGCTGCTGCTATTGGGGATCAAGTCGAAGTTAGTATTAATGAGATAGAATATGATGAATATCCAGATTTCGAGATTTATCCAGCCTTAGAGCGAGCGATTGACACGGAAGGAACACCAGATCCAGTATTCTATAAAGATGAAAAAGAATATTCAAAAGATGGTTTTTATCCTCAAAGAACCGTTTCGATAGTATCAGACCAACAATTTCGTTCTGCAAGAATTTTGAGAGTGAATGTTTGTCCTGTTCAGTACAATCCTAAGAAAAAAATCTTACGAGTATATTCAAAGTTAAAATATTCTGTTCATAGAAACCAAAAAAGCATACATCTTACAGAGTCTGATAATATTTATGCTCAGATCAAAAGTATGGTACTTAATGGTTCAGAGGTTCTGTCCAGAGAAGTTGAACCCAAGGTCTCATGGAAAGATTATCTTATTGTAACAACAGAGGAATATAGGCCAGAGGCTCTAAGATTGGCTTCATGGAAGTCTAGTTTGGGTTTTTCTGTTGATGTAATATCTAAAGATAAGTGGACGTGTGATGAGATCTCTAATGAAGTTTCGTCAAGATACCATCGTTGGCCTGTAAAGCCTAAATATTTATTAATTATTGGAGACCATAAAGATGTTCCTGCAAAGAGAGAATCCAATCCTTCCAATGAGACATTCTATTCAGATTTGCAATATGTATGTATGGATGGTGTCAATGATTATACTCCTGATTTAGCTAAGGGACGACTATCTGTATCCTCTGTTGAAGAAGCAAAAGTGGTTATAGACAAAATAATCTCTTACGAGAAAGACCCAGTTGACGATGAGGATTTTTATCATCATGGATTAAATTGTGCCCAGTTTCAGGATGTAGGGGGATTCTTTGATATCTCTGATGGTTATGCAGAAAGAAGATTTTGTCAAACCAGTGAAGAAGTTCGTAGTTATATGATTGATCAGGGCTATGATATTGATCGAATCTACTATACCAATGCAAGCAATACTCCAACCCATTTTAATAATGGACGATATGGTAATGGTGAAGCTATTGCAGACGAGTTATTGAGAAGTAATGGGTTTCAATGGAATGGATCAGATCAAGATATTCAAAATGCAATTAACGAAGGTCGATTCTATGTTTTACACCGTGATCATGGATATAGTGGAGGTACAGGTTGGGCGCATCCTGAATTTTTAAAAGAAGATATAGAGGATCTAAATAATGGTGACAAACTACCTGTCGTTTTTTCAATTAATTGTCATACTGGTGAATTTCAGTTAGAAGAATGTTTTGCTGAGAAGTTCTTGAGAAAAGAGAATGGAGGAGCTGTAGCTGTAATTGCCGCGTCCTATTACTCTTATTCAGGCAATAATGATGGTTTCGCATTAGGTATGTTTGAATCTATCTGGCCTAATCCTGGATTAACTCCATTGTTTGGAAATGGTAAAGTACAACATCCTCATAATTTTGATCATGCAACAACCTCTTTGGGAGATGTCGTTAATTTAGGATTGTTAAGAATGACTGAAACATGGGGTGGCTCTCAAGAGGATAGTAAATATACCTATCAGCTGTTTCATCTTTTCGGTGATCCATCAATGAAAATATGGAAAGCAAAACCTGAAGTGCTTTCAGCTACTTTGCCCTTAAAGTTAGATAAAGAACAGAACGAAATAAAGATATCAGACATCTCTGAAATTGGGTGTACAGTAACAATTGTTCAAGGAGGTCGAATTCTTTCGAAAAAGATATCACAGGCTAATGAAGAAACGATATCATGCTCGGATCTAAATGGGGGAGAACCATTGTCTATTACCATTAGCAAGGATGGATACAAACCTGTATATAAAGAGTACGATCTTGGAAATAATAATGCGGCACCGAATGCCCATTTTGAAGTGTGGGGAGCAGAACAGAGTTTCTCTCAAGATGGAAATGTTGTAAAGTTTATTGATCGATCAAGGAATATGCCTACACAATGGAAATGGAACTTTGGAACGGAAGATGTTGAGTTTGTTGAAGGAACATCATCAACATCTCAGAATCCTATAGTTCGTTTCTTGTCAAAAGGACATTATCCTATTAGTCTGACTGTTTCTAATGAGAATGGTGAGAATACTTACCAATATGAGGGAATGGTGGTGATATATGCTTCTTTGGAAGATCCACAGTGTAAACCTAATTATACAGAAGATTTTCCTGATGAGTATGGAATTACTTCTTTCAAAATGGGAGGACTTAAAGTTTCTTCTGAAGAGAGTTGGATGGAAGAGTGTTATCAAGATTTTACTTCTCAAGGATATGTACGTGTTGTACCCGGTCAACGTATAGCAATGACTTTAGGTTTAACATCTCTTTCTCAAGATGTGAAGATCTTTTTAGATCAAAATGGCGATAATATGTTGTCTGATGGAGAAGTACTACACGAACTACATCAAGTGAAGAATGACACGACATTTTTTGTAAATATTGACAACACTTGTTTAAAATATGCACCATTACGATTGCGTATTATTTCGGATCAAGAATCGAATGATATTACTGATGCTTGTTATAACCCTACTCAGGGACAAGTAGAGGATTATGCCATAAGAGTAGTTTCAGGATTAGGTTCCATTTTTACAACTCCAGCTAAGAATATTCAGAACACCAGTGCTACTTTAGGTGCCTCACACATTTGTGATGGGATGTATGATTTTGTTGAAAAAGGAATTGTACTATCCGATTCACCACGTCCAACTCTCGATAATCAGCGATTTGTTGTAAAAGAGAAAACAAAAGATGATTTTGAAGTTCAGGTTGATCACCTTGAAAGTAATAAGATCTATTATTACAGAGCGTATGTGATTAATGGTTTAGGTACTAGCTATGGCATTGAAAGAGAATTCCGAACTTTTACAACAATGCCTAAATTATCTGCATTGGTTATCACTCATGATCCTCTAACGTCAACTAGGATTGATCTATCATGGCAAGATGCCGAGTCAAAGGATCAAGTATGGGGCTATCTCCTTAAGTGGTCTGAGGGAAATGAAGCTATTCAGAAACCTGTAGATGGGGTTGTTTACAATGATCACTGTAAATATTTGTCAATTAAGGAGACAAAATGCTTTTTGGATAATCTTATTTCAGATCATTCTTATCATTTTCAGCTGTATAGGTATGTCAATAATGGAGATCGTATTGATTATGAGGATCAAGGATCTAATGTTTTGGATTTAAAGACATTATCTGAAGGGAATTATTCTAAAGTGTCGGTGACCACTCCAATTAGTTGTATTGAAAGTGTTAAGTGTGCCAATATCGCTAATACATCCGCTCGACCTAAAGGTGGCTATTACCATTTTATTGATCAAGGTATCAATCTTAAAACAGATTATAGATATAAGGTTCGTATCGGATTAAACATCCCTAGATCTATTCTGCTACCAGTGGTGAAAGTTTGGATCGATTCAAATCATGATGGCGTATTAGATCAAGAAGAAGAATGTGTTCGTTCTAAGAATGTGGTTAATGGAGCATCTTCTTTTGATTTCTATCTACGATGTCCTTCTACTGCTAATGGACGTAATATTATGCGTATTGCTTGTTTCTCACGAATCTTTCCTTTTTCGTTTAGCAAGATGAATAACACTGCACATGTAGAGGACTATCCATTGGTTATTGGTGAAGATATTCCTGTTGATGGAAGATGGACAGGACAAGTTTCTCGCGAATGGAATGATCCAATGAATTGGGCAAGCAATACTGTTCCTTCTATTAGTACGATCGTTTCAATTGAAGATGGAGCAGCCAACTATCCAATTATTCATAGTGATGCTGCTGCTCAAGAGATCTCAATTAGTTCGGGGGCCAGTCTAGACCTTCAAGAAGGATCATCAATGGATATTGATGGCTCTATTGAGTTGGATGGTGCTTTAAATATTGAAGGAGGAGTCACAAACATTAAAGGAAATATTGAGACTTCTAGTAGTTCTGTTTTTACGATCTATAATGGAGAAGTGAATGGTCGTTATTTTACTTCACGATACGGTGATTATGCTACAGGGCAATTCATGTTCTATGGAGGTAACATGAACTTTAATAGCGTGTTGTTATATTCTAGAGAAACCAATAAGAGTGTTGCTTCTGTTGGTTGTAATATTAATGTAAAAGAGGATTTTGGAATATCTTTTAATGGTTGGCAAGATAACTTTGGTTCAACAGTTACATATCTAGAATCGGGGCTTCAGCATCATTTTAAAGGTTTTGGAAGAAAACAATCTTATTGGGATATTAACCGAATCAAATTGAAAAACCTAAGAGTGAATATAGGACCAGATACGCTGTTCATTGAAAGTGGAGATAGAAATGTGCTTGAATTTACGGACTCTTTGAATATTCTTTCAGGAGTAGTGAAGGAAACCAATCTATACAAGATGGAGCTAAATGAACTCTTTATTGCAGATGATTCAAAGTTTAATCTTGATGATGCGAGTGTGGATATTTCTGGTTCAATCAAAGGAGATGGGATAATAGCATCTGATGCTTCAACATTTACCTTTAAAGGAAAAACAAAACAAGAGTGTAATGTCGAAATGTCTATTGCTAGATTAGTTCAATCCTCTAGTTTTCCATTGAGCCTTTCTAAAGATGTTCATGTTTCGTCTGCAGTTGATTTAGAAACCAATAATATTATCCTTAATAACGGAATGACTTTTAATATAGGGGATAATGTTTGGGTTCATGATAATAATAAGTATTTTATCGAACTAAAAGCCGATGCCACTGTTTGTGATCATGAGGAAGCTATGCGATTCTTTGGTACATTACCATTAAGTGTGGAAGGAGTAGATTTTACAATCTATAGTAGACCTAGTTTAGCAGATCTACCTCTTGGATCTTGGATTTCCTACACTTATCGAACAAGGGAAGAAGCTGGTGTTGTAGCACCCAATGCATTGCCATTTGTTCTTGATGTTACTTGTTCTGCTTCATTGCAGAATACAGAAATGGCTTACAATTTGTTGGTGAAAAATGTAGATCTAAAGTCAGATGAGTATTACTGGTCTTATAAAACAGATGTGTGGAATAATGATGGTCAGATATGGAGTACTGATAGACCTCATACTTACAATTTAAATTCCCCTGAAGTCTCGTTAACATGTATGACCCAAAGAGAAGCTCCAAAGGTTTCTGCTTTTTATGTCGATGCCGAACATGTGAAACTTAAAAATATTAAAGAAGGTTCGACCTATTGTTATTCGCAAACATCGGTTTATTTGACAAATCCTTTTCTTTACAATAATAACAGTGGAATTATTGTTGAAGAGCACCCTGCTTGGGGTAAATTTCTTACGGTTGCTTATGATGCAGATGAATTCTCGATTCGATCTGAAGGAACGGAGGATCTAATGAAGAATATTGCATTCGTTACTTCTACCATTTCTCTTACTGAGGGTAAAGGATTTAATATTTATCCAAATCCGATCGTTTCTCAGTTTACTATTGTGAAGAATGATAACCTAAGACACCAATATATTGTGACAGATTTACTAGGCCGAGTTATTACGTCCTATGAAGTAAATCACTTTCAAGAAACCAAACAGGTAAATTTACCTGCGGGTATCTATTTGTTAAAGGATGCTGTTACTGGCGAAGAAAGAAAGATGATTGTAAAATAATTGATTTTAAATGATAATCTAATTAAGGGGCCTTATTACGAGGCCCCTTTCTTGGTATAACAAGAAAGTTTCTATTATATGTAAAAACGAAGATGGTTAAAACTAGACATCTTTTATGGGTTTCTTTTTATGGAATATACTCCCTTTGAAAAGAAATGATCAGAGTTTGTTTTTAGAATCTTCGTTCCATTATAACATATTCAATCCCACCTTTAGTATAGGTCTGCTCTGTTTTAGTCAAACCAAATTTCTCATAAAATGAAGCTTTGTCTATTCGTGCATTGCACCATAAACGTGAGATATGTTGTTTTTTTACCTCCTCTATAACGTATTTAAGAAGACGAGTACCTAAACCTTTCCCTTGTGCAGACTCTTTGGTGGCAAATTTGCGAAATTGTGCCTCTTCTTCATGAATAAAAAATGAAATAACAGAAGTGAGTTTTTGATCTACGATGAGTCCCCAATGCTTTCCTTCTTCATCGTCTTTTAGTATTACATACTCTAAAGGTTTGTTGGGCCACATCACTTCATGTCTAAGAGGATAGGTTTCTTTGGCTGTAATCTCTTTAATTCTTATGTCCATAAGCTCCATTAATTCAATATAGTCAATACTTAACTGTATTGCTAAAATAGACATTTGAGAAGAAAGAAAGGTTAAACCAATAAAAAGAATTTCTATAGGTCTTATGAGCTTGTGATAATGTAAGTGTAACGAAGAGTATTATGAAAGGAAAGTGTCTGTAGATTGGATAGGGGATAGTTTGAAAAATTAATCTATCAGTGTTCTCTCTAACACCGATAGATTAATCTACTTTTATTTACAGTTTCTGAAGTACATCACAAAGGTGTGCCCAGAATTTTTCTACTGTTTTAATCTCAATCTTCTCTTGAGGTGAGTGGGCCATACGAATCGTAGGTCCAAATGAAACCATATCTAGTTGAGGATATTTGGTTAAGAATAAACCACACTCTAATCCAGCATGAATTGATTTTACATCAGGCTCTTGTTGGAAAAGCTCTTGGTATGAATCTCTAACCACTTTCATAATTGGTGATTCTGGGTTTGGAGCCCATCCAGGATAGCCATCACTATGTTTGGTCTTTGCCCCTGCAAGATTGAAAACGGCTTCTACTTTGCTTGCAGCATAGATTTTACCACTCTCAATATCACTTCTTTGACTTGTAGTAACATGAATCTTGTCGTCCTTAAATTTAATCGATGCTAGGTTTGTTGAGGTCTCCACCATACCTGGCATACGATAGCTCATTGCAAGAACTCCATGAGGACATGATAACACCGAATTTAATAAACGGAACTGGGTATCTTTGTCAATAAGGAAATCAGGTGTGTCTGTTGAGCCAATATGCATTTCTAGATTAGGCTCTGTAAGTTCCCATTCATGCTCTTGATCACAACGGAAGATGTTAAACTTAGCAATGATTTCTTCCTTCGATGCTTTAGGAACCATGATGATAGCTGATGCTTCACGTGCAATAGCATTACGAAGATTTCCTCCATCAATTTGATTGATTCTAATGCCAAACTCTTTATCTATAGCCCAAAGGAAACGAACAAGAAGAAGGTTTGCATTTGCTCTACCTTTGTTGATTTCATCTCCAGAGTGTCCTCCTAACAGACCTTTTACTTCCACTTTTAGTGGGAATAAAGAAGCATCAACTTCTTCTTTGTCGAATTGGAAATTTGCTAATGTGTCGATTCCACCAGCACATCCGATAAAGATCTCTCCATCGTCTTCAGAGTCTAGGTTTAAAAGAATCTTACCTGTAAGCATGTCATCTTCTAGTTCCATTGCTCCTGTTAAGCCCGTCTCTTCATCTACAGTGAATAGACACTCTACTGGTCCATGGCTGATTGTTTCATCTGTCAGAACAGCCATTTGTGCTGCCATACCAATACCACAGTCTGCTCCTAGAGTTGTATCGTCAGCACGAACCCACTCTCCATCAACGATAGGAATGATAGGATCTTTGTCAAAATCATGAACTTTATCTCTGTTTTTTTCACAAACCATATCCATATGCGATTGAAGAATCACTGTTGGTTTGTTTTCCATACCAGCAGTGGCTGCTTTTTTCATAACAACATTACCAATGGTGTCTCTTTTGGCTTCAATGTTATGCTGTTTTGCAAAATCAAGTAGGAATTCAATGATTTTTTCTTCTCTTTTAGATGGACGTGGTACTTTACATATGGCATCAAAATGATCCCATACTACCTTAGGGTTCAAATCTTTTATTGTTGTCATTATCTTTTTAATTGTATTTATTTAAAGGTAAAGTTAATGAAATACCAATGGAATTGGTGAATTTTTCTCATGTAATGCCGTATTTCAAAGGTTTAATTTCCGTTTATCGATATAAATAACAGATATTCTCTATCTGTCTTATGCGCTATTTCCCATATTCATTTCAATAAGCTAGTCGAACATGTTTTCTAGAGATCTATTTTTTTCGTTCTAATGTAGAAAGTTACATTTAAAGAAATATGACATTATATTATCCTTAATAATGTTTCTTACTCACTTTTAGAGACCGTGTTTCTATATACTTGATATTACTTAATTTAATATTAACCCGATTTCATCTTAATATTAACTTTATCATAATTACATTTTATCGTTGTATTGGGGTCGTTTCATCCCCATATTAACTTCATATCAACTTCATTTTATCATAACGTATATATGAACTTAATATGAAGTTGATATATACGTTATGATAAAATGAAGTTGATATGAAGTTATAGTTAAGTTGATGTGATATTGAGGTAAAAGGGTGGTAAAGCTGATTTGAGTGAATTGTAAGGTTGTGTTAAACATAAGTAGAGTGGGTCACTGATTTGGGAATGTGAAAAGAGGGTAAGATTAACGTGTAAGTGAAAATGAACTCTGTCTTTTGGGGAATTTGATGTCTTGAAAACGGTTGATTTTATCCCCGATTTAGAAACGAAGTATAGATATAATCTTTTGTTAAATCTTACCTTGTTTTCTATTTCGACAAATACTTGAAAGAGTTTAATTTTTTCTCTCATTGTCTTAATTTTAGATGAAAAGATGACGTATAAAGAGATGTTTTTCGATTTATTGATAATCCATAATTAGATGTTTTAATTCAGATACTAATTTTACTGAAATAAGAGTATTATTGGGTTCTGAATTTGAAAGAATATTTTTTGTAGGAAAAAAAACTTTTACTTGTGTTTCTTCGAATAGATTGTGGTGAGAAATGTTACTTCTTAAAAATTGTTGAGGTCTATGACTTTATCAGATAAAATAGAAAAGTCCCATTTGTTTTTCTTTTTTTGCGGTATAATATAATGTATTGTAGATAGATAGAGGTGTGTTTCTTTGTGTAGGCTATCGGTGGTGAGATTAATAGTCAAAACAGAGTTGGTTGTTTTTTTGTGTTAAGTGCGGGCTATGTTGTGCTGTGTCGCGGTAGGGGTTGTGTTAAGAATACATAAATGGAGCCTTTTTAATACTTGTTATATGATAAGATGCTTTGTATCTTTGTTATTGTACATAGTGTATGATAACTAAAACTAATAGATAATGAAAAAGTTATTTTGTATAGCGGTATTGTCGCTTTTTTCGATGGGTGCTTTTGCTCAATTACCAGTAAATCTTGGCTTGAAATTTGGATGGAATTCATCTAAAATATCGACAAGTAATTTATCTACAAATCTTTCAGATTATAGTCCTACAAATAACAATGGATATTTAATTGGAGCTTTTGGTCGTTTGAATATTAAAAATTTCTTTATTCAACCAGAGGTTTATTTTGCAGTTAAAAAAGGTGAAACTTCTGTAGGCTTCTCCGGGGATTTAGACAATCCAGCTAAAATTACCCAAAAGGTAGATCTTAAGACTTTTGATATTCCTATGTTGTTGGGGTATCGTGTATTGGATCTAAAAGTGCTTTCTATGCAAGTATTTACAGGACCTGTAATGTCTATCAATACAGAAGGAAGTAGTGTTTCTATTACAAATATGGGTGGACTTGCGGATGATGCATTTGCAGGTCTTAAAGATCCTTCTGGAGTTAATTGGGCTTACCAATTAGGTTTAGGATTTGATATTGCTCTATTTACTATTGATGCTCGCTATGAGTGGGGATTGTCTAATATTGACACTGGTTCAATTGCAGCAATTAAAGATATTTCATTCGATCAAAAATCAAATATGTTTACTCTTTCTGTAGGTTGGAGATTCCTTTAATCGAGAGTTGATAAAAACAGAATAATACTTAAGGGCTTTTATGATGCTTCCCCATCATAAAAGCCCTTTCTTTTTTTGTGGGTTTTATGATTTCGTACATAAAAGAAAAGAAATGGTTTGTCGACTTTATAGAATGAAGTATTTGTATAATAATGAACATTTAATCTAGTCTATTCGTTCTATTTGATAGTTAATGAGATTATACTGTAGATTTTTTTGGAGTATAAATCTTGTCCCGTATTAAAAAAATGTGTTATGAAAAAACTGTTTTTATTTAGTGTAATGTTTTTGATTTCCGCAGGAGTATTTGCTCAAAAACTACCAATAGATTTAGGTGTGAAATTTGGATGGAATTCATCGAAAGTATCGACTAGTAACCTTTCAACGAATCTTTCTGACTATAGTCCAACAAATAACTCTGGTTATCTGGTTGGTGCCTTTGCTCGTTTATACTTTAAAAAAATATTCATTCAACCAGAGATCTATTATGCTGTTAAAAAAGGGGAGACCTCTTTTACATATGATGATGGTAATATGAAAGAAAATTTTGATTACAAACTAAAAGTGAAATCTTTTGATATTCCTGTCTTATTAGGTTATCAATTAATGGATCTAAAGCTTGTTAAAATAAATGCTTTTACTGGTCCTGTAATGGTTATTAATGCCAATAGTGAAGTGACTGTGCCTAACCAAATAGCAGATGGGATTAAAGATCCTAAAGGAGTCGATTGGGCTTATCAGCTAGGCGTTGGAGTGGATATTGCAATGTTTACTGTTGATGCACGCTACGAATGGGGATTGTCGAATATTGGATCTGGAAATTGGGGAGATGTCTCGTTTGATCAAAAATCTAATATGTTTACTTTTTCTGTAGGGTGGAAGTTCCTGTAAAAAAAAGTTTATAATGAATAGATTACTAGGACCATGGATTGATGTATTATTTGTCTATGGTCTTCTTTTTTGATTCTAATTTTTTAGGAGGAATAAAAAGTATTATCTTCGTTCTATTCGTAGTAATAAAAAAGATTCTTATTGGTTACCCAGATAGTCATAGTTTTTATAGTCCTTTTGTTTATCGTTCTCTCTTTATACTTTGAGTGGACTGGACCTTCTTTCACGTTTTTGATAGGTGTTAGCTTATTAGCCGTGTTTGGAATTCTTACACCTAAAGAGATCATGGCAGGTTTTGCTAATGATCAAATAGCAGTTATTTTACTGTTGCTTTTAATCGGGGATGTTATTCGTAAGAATTCAGCTATTGAGAAGTTTTTTGACTATATTTTTCATTCATGTAAGAGCTATCGGAGTTTTGTCTTTAGGATGACTTTGGTGGTCTCCACAATGTCTGCTTTTTTTAATAATACACCTCTTGTTGCGATCATGATGCCCTATGTTGATAGTTGGAGTCGTCGTAATAATGTTTCTCCGTCTAAGTTGTTGATACCCTTATCGTATGCGGCAATTTTAGGAGGATGTGCTACACTGATAGGAACCTCTACGAATTTAATTGTTAATGGTCTTCTAGCAGAGCAAACCATCCTACCTGGACTGGCTCCATTAGAGATGTTTGATTTTAGTTTTGTAGGAGTGCCAATGATTGTTATTGGTACTTTATATTTGGTGTTCTTGTCAAAGCGTATTTTGCCTGATAGAAAAGATGCAATGGGAGCTTTTCATACGTCCAATAGGGACTATCTTTTACAAACAGTGGTTCAAAAAGATTCTCTATTGGTAGGTCGAAGTCTAGAGGATGATAAATTACAAAATCTAAGAGGTCTTTATCTTGTGGAGATTGTAAGAGGAGATAAGCATTTGTCCGCAATCTCTTCACAAACAATGATCATGACTGGAGATCAATTGACTTTTGCTGGAGATACAGAAACTATTGCAAATTTAATTACACAGACAAATTCAGGTTTGAGTGTTCCTGGAGCTGAGGGATTATTATCTAGAAAGTATACCGAAGTGATAGAGATTGTTATTTCTCATAATTCGACACTTATTGGAAAGACTGTATTTGAAGCTAA
This sequence comes from Prolixibacteraceae bacterium, assembly GCA_025210775.1. Taxonomy (GTDB): domain Bacteria; phylum Bacteroidota; class Bacteroidia; order Bacteroidales; family Prolixibacteraceae; genus Halosquirtibacter. The sequence continues at coordinate 183,399 of JAOARB010000013.1, read as the reverse complement.
TTTTAGGGTGAAATATGATGCAGCTGTTATTGCTGTACACCGTAATGGGGAGCGTATATCAGGACAAATAACATATGAGAAACTTAAAGCAGGGGATGCTTTGTTACTTTATGCAGGACAGAATTTTGTAAGGTTGGCTTTTAATACACAAGATTTCTTCTTGATAACAAAGGTGAAAGAAAATAGGAAAGTTGCTCCATACAAGAATGTGATTATGTTCGTTGGGTTGATGCTTTCAATTATGTTGTCTGTATTTCGTATTGTTCCTCTTTTTACCTCACTTTTGTCTTTGCTTGTTTTGATGAATATTATGGGAATTTGTTCCCCTAAAGATATATATAAAAGTCTTGATTTGAATTTGGCTATGATTATTGCTTTGGCCTTATCATTGGGGGTTGCAATGACGAAAACAGGAGTTGCAACAATGATTGCACAATCCATTATTACGATGTTTATGCCTTTGGGGGTTCTCGGTCTGCTTTTTGGAATTTATCTGGTCACTTCGTTAATGGCTAATTTGATAACCAATAAGGCTGCTGTAGCTCTGGTCTTTCCAATTGTCTTGACAATATCAAAGGATCTTCATATTGCACCAGAACCTCTTGTTTTGTTGGTTGCGTTTGCTTCTGCTGCGAACTTTATGACACCAATAGGCTATCAAACCAACTTGATGGTGTATGGTCCTGGTGGCTACTCTTTTAAAGATTTTACAAAAATAGGTTTCCCTTTAACAATTTTATATCTGATTGTGACTGTATTTGTGCTCTATTTTATCTATTTTTAGTGTACTGTGAGTCTAATCTGAAAAGCATATTATTTATGAAAAATTTTCATCTAATACAGCATCGTCGTAACCTTATAAGAGGTATTGTATTTGTTTTATTTGGCGGAATTATGTTGTTTGTTCCGGGTATTACGGCTCGATTAATATTAACATTTTTAGGAACAATATTTTTATTGATTGGTTTATCAGGAATATTTTTTAACTCAAGAAAAGTATCTGTTCCTTTTCGTAGCTTCTTGCATACCGAATCTTATATTAGTATCTTGATAGGTTTATTATTGGTTATCTTTCCTTTGCAACTAACACAACTGTTTTCATTAATTGTTGGAATCGGTTTTCTTCTTATGGGAATTAGACAAACCGTTAGTTATTTCCAAATGGGTAGATATGCAAGGGCATCAAAAGTGTATATAATAAGTGCATTAGCAGTGTTGTTGATTGGATTGTATCTACTGATCTTCCCACGTGTATTAGTAACTGGGCTGGTATGGATTGTTGGAGCGGTTATGGTGGTTTATGGTGTAAATGAACTGTTATTCTTCTTCCAAGTGGATAGGAATTACAAAAAAGCTTCAAAAGGAAATATTGAAGATGCAAAATTTGAAGAACTTTAGAACAAAGAAATAAGTATAGTGAAGATTTGTATTGCGGAAAAGCCTAGTGTTGCAAAAGAGATTGCAACTGTTCTGGGAGCTACCTTAAGAAGAGATGGCTATTTTGAGGGTAATGGCTATAGAGTAACATGGACTTTTGGTCACTTGTGTACTTTAAAAGAACCTCATGATTATAGTCCATCTTGGAAAAGATGGGCTCTTGCAACTTTGCCAATGATGCCAGTGAAGTTTGGTATTAAAGTGATTGATAATTCAGGGGTAAAGAAACAGTTCAATGTCATATCTCAATTATTAGAAGATGCCGAAGAGGTGATCAACTGTGGTGATGCTGGACAAGAGGGAGAGCTTATTCAAAGATGGGTTCTTCATAAAGCAAAGTCGAAGGCTCCATTGAAGCGATTATGGATCTCTTCTCTTACTGAAGAGGCTATTCGTGAAGGTTTTGAAAATCTTCGAGATGGAAATGATTTTGACCCTCTTTACAAAGCGGGTATGGCTAGGGCTGTTGGTGATTGGCTTTTAGGTATGAATGCCACACGTGTCTATACATTAAAATATAGTCAGGGACAAGGTGTATTGTCTATTGGTAGAGTACAGACTCCTACTTTGGCTTTGGTGGTTGCTCGCCATAAGGAAATTACGGAGTTTAAACCGAGTCCTTATTGGGAGTTGAAGACAACTTATAGAGAGGTGGTCTTTAATGTTAAGAGTGGACGTTTTGAGAAAAAGGAAGAAGCTCAACAGAAGCTCTCAGAGATTAAAGATGCTCCTTTTGAGGTTACAAATATTGAGACCAAAAAGGGAAAGGAGCATCCTCCTAAACTTTTTGATCTTACCTTGCTTCAGGTGGAATGTAATAAAAAATACGGATTCACAGCAGAAGAAACATTAAAGTATATTCAATCTCTGTATGAAAAGAAATTGACCACCTATCCTCGTGTAGATACGACTTTTCTATCGAATGATATATATAAGAAGGTTCCATCTATTATGGGTCAGTTAGAACGTGTTTATGCGTCTCAAATTGCCCCATTAAAAGGGAGTCCTTATCGTAAATCAAAGAAGGTCTTTGATGATAAAAAGATCACAGATCACCATGCCATTATTCCTACGGGTGTTTATCCTTCGGGAATTTCAAAGGAAGAGAAGCAGGTCTATCATATGGTTGCATTACGCTTTATTGCTGCTTTTTATCCTGATTGTGAGATATCCAATACTACAATTGATGGAGTGGTGAATAAAGTGGATTTTAAAACTACTGGTAAACAGATATTAAAACCGGGTTGGCGTGTTCTTTTTCCTAAAGGAACAAGCAAAGATGATAAAGCTCTTCCAATCTTCCAGAAAGGGGAGTCTGGACCACATATTCCAGATTTATTAGAAAAAGAAACTCAACCGCCAAAATATTTTACTGAAGCGACTTTGCTTAGGGCAATGGAGACTGCTGGTAAAAGTGTTGATGACGAAGAGTTGCGTGATTTAATGAAAGAAAATGGTATTGGACGACCGTCAACAAGGGCCAATATTATTGAAACATTGTTCCGTCGTAAATATATCTATCGAGATAAAAAGAGAGTAATGGCTGCTCCTACAGGTATTGAACTGATTAATACAATAGAAAACCAGTTGTTAAAATCAGCAGAGCTAACGGGGGCTTGGGAGAAGAAATTGCGAGATATTGAACTAGGTGCTTATGATCCATCTGTTTTTCTTCTTGAGATGAGAAAGATGGTTTGGGATACGATTCAGGCAGTTAAATATGGTGCGTCTAAGACTATCCGTATTGTTGATGAAAAGGAGCTTGTTCAAGAAAAGAAAAAAAATAACGAGTCTCAAAGTAAGAGCAGTAGTTGTCCTATTTGTAATAAAGGAAATATTGTGAAAGGCAAAAATGCTTGGGGATGTTCCTCTTATAAAGAAGGTTGTCATTTTACTATTCCTTTCGTTATAGAAGGGGCTAAGATTACAGAGAGACAGATGAATACTCTTGTTTCGAAAAAGAAAAGCCCATTGATTGCATCTTTTAAAGGGCAAGATGGAAAAACTTTTTCTGGTTATTTGGTAGTTGAATCTACAGGTAATATTAAGTTAGAAAGGAAAGAAGAGGAGCCTTTGATGTGTCCAAAGTGCAATTCGCATAAAATGGTCAAAGGACGAAGTGGTTATGGTTGCTTGGGTTTCCAAGCTGGATGTCATTTTGTTGTTCCTTTTGAAATAGGAGGAAAGAAAATTACAGAGAAACAGTTGTCTGTATTATTGAAAAAGAAGAAGACATCACTAATTAAAGGTTTTGTGGATTCTGATAATAATAAATACAATGGCTATTTGATTCTTGATAATGATTACAAAATACTTATTCAACGAAAAGATTAATAATATTTGATTTATGAAGGTACTACTTTCTCCAGCAAAGAAGATTAATTTCGATCATACAATGCCTAAATCAATAGAGCCAACAATGGCAATGTTTGAAAAAGAGGCCAATTATTTAGTGTCTATACTTAAACAATATTCATTAGAAGAAATTCAAAGTTTGATGTCATTGAGTAGTGATCTTGCTCTTTTGAATTATGAAAGGTTCCAAAATTGGCATTTTGATGATAACTTGGATGTTTCAAATGCTGCACTGTGGTCTTTTAGGGGAGAAGTGTTTTCAAATCTTGAAGTAGAAACTTTGTCTAGTGAAAGTCAGATAAGGGCAAATAAGATGATTAGAGTCTTATCTGGTTTATATGGCTATTTAAGACCTTCTGATTTGATTCAAGCTTATCGTTTGGAGATGGGAACAAAGCTCTCTTTTGATCATTATAAGAACTTATATGCTTATTGGAAAGAGAAGAATACAACTATGATTAATGAAGAGTTGAAACAAGAAGGGACGGAGCCTATTGTTATTAACTTGGCTAGCAAAGAATATTCAAAGTCTATTGACTTTAAAAAAGTAGAGGCAAGAGTTATTACACCTGAGTTTAAAGATCTAAAAGGAGATAAATATAAGGTGGTCTCATTCTGGGCCAAGAGAGCACGAGGTTTGATGGCTAGATTTATTGTGGAGAATAATATTTGCAATAGTGAAGATCTCTTGGGGTTCTCGTATTCTGGTTATTATTACAAAGAAGATATGTCGACTATAGATAATCCGGTGTTTGTAAGAGATCATTAAAAAAAATCCCAGCTTATAAGAAGCTGGGATTTTTTTAGAATTAAATATATTTTCTGACATCATAGATCTTTCCTGTATCATTGTCTTCCAGACATTTTTTGTAAACAAGAGCGACATCTTTTGCTGGGGTACCTTCACTACTATCCATGTTAAGTAGCTCCATTGTTTCTTTAACAAATGGGGGAGAAACAGCATTAACACGCATTCCATGAGGCATTTCAAGTGCAACGGCTTTCACAAAACCATTAATAGCTGCATTACCCATTGAAACAGAACTAGCTCCATACATTGGTTCTTTCGATAATATACCACTAGAAAGAATAAACATTCCCTCAGGGTTTAAAAATCGATAACCATAGCGGATAAGATTTGCTTGTCCTTTTAATTTGTTCTCAATAGCAAGCCAGAAATCTTCTTCGTTTAACAATTCAAAAGTTCCTAGGTGGGCCTTGCCGGCGGTGGAAATAATCGCATCGACATTTCCAATGTGTTCAAAAAGACCTTTTATACTTGCTGGGTCTTTTAGATCTACTTTTAAGTGTCCTTTAGAATGCCCTACTTCAATTACTTCATATTTAGGGATCTTAGACAATAGCTTTACAACTTCACGTCCAATAAGTCCGTGAGCTCCGATTATAAGTACTTTCATAATAAGTTCCTCTTTTTTTGATTAAACAAGAGAACCTACAAAAAAGTTCTTATGTTATTGGAAAATATCCATAACTGAAGCTTTATAGCTCTTGCCTATAGGGAGTTTTTCTCCTCCAACTTCAAGCATATTTCCTTCCAGAGTTTCGATTGAAGGTATGGAAACGATATAAGACTTATGAATACGTATGAATTGATCTGAAGGAAGGGTTTCTGTTAACGACTTTAAAGAGTAGTAAGCTGTGATCTTTCGTTTGTGTGTATGAAAAGTGACATACTCTCTTTGTCCTTCTATATAGATGATATCTGTAAAGTTTATTTTATATAGTCTATGGTCCGCTTTAATTGTAAGATAATCTTTTTGTGTCTTCTGAATGGTATTGTCGTGATCTTGACTGTCTTGTTCTGAAGATTCCAATATCTCCAAAGCATTGGTAGTTGCTTTTAAGAACCGAGGGAATGCAATGGGTTTTAATAGATAATCAAATACATTGTAATTGAAACCATCTATTGCATATTCTGAATATGCAGAGGTAATAATAATTAGTGCATCAACCTGTATTGTTTTGATAAATTCGATGCCTGTGATATGTGGCATCTGAATGTCTAGATATATAAGATCAATGGTGTTGTTTTGTAAGAAGTAGATTGCATCAATTGCGTTGTCGAATGTTGCTTCTACCTCAAGATTTGGAATCTTTGATACATATCCTGCAATTAATTTTCTAGCAAGATGTTCGTCGTCGATGATAATACATTTTTTCATAGTTGGGATATTCGTTTTGTATGGATTGTTAGCTCTACATGGTATATTCCATTCTTTTCCGATAGCGTTAGTTTATGGTTGTTGTCATAAATAAGTTGAAGTCTTTTTCGCAAGTTCTCAATGCCAATACCATCTCTATTTTTAGATTTTGGAGCCTGAATATCAATAGTGTTTGCCGTTTTGAGTTCAATTTTATTGTTGGTTTGGTTCAGTTCAATTTTTACAAAACTTTCTGGTGATTTGTCCACTTTGCCGTGCTTAAAACAATTCTCTACAATAGGAATAAACAGTAGTGGTGAGATCTGAATTTTAGGATCTTCGATGTTCGTTTCAAAAGAAATGTTCAGTGGAGTCTCACATTTTAGATTCTGGAAATCAATAAAGTTATTCAAATAATCGATCTCTTTTTGTAGGGGGACTGTATTTGCTGCACAGTCGTCAATAACGTAACGAAGCATGTCAGATAGTTTTAGAATGTTATCTGCAGCTCCTTCTTCTTTCATGTATACCTGACTATATACATTGTTTAGTGTGTTGAATAGAAAATGAGGATTGATTTGGGCTCTAAGAAACTTAAGTTCAAAGTCTCTTTTTTCAGAAATCATATTATCCCACTTTATTTTACCTTCTCGTCCTTTCATTGAGATGTACACAGATGTACTTACAAAAAGAGTGATGAGAAAAACAGTCATATATTTAAAGGCTGGATATATTGACCGAAACTCTGCTCCATGGAAGAATTTATCTTTTATGACAGGATATAAAAATATCTTATCTAAGTGACAGAAAAGAAGCATCATCCCAATTACAGTAATAATTGCGAGAGAAAGATAAATATATGAACGGAGTTTCTTTCTTGATAGGTATTTGGGTAACAAGAAGAAAATATTGATATACGTTAGCGCCATGGTACCGAAACAATTTAAGGTGGCAGCTTTAATTGCAAACTCCCATCCAAAGCGAGAGCTGGCTAATAAAATCAGTGAAAAAAGAACCCCCCAAGTAACAAAATGCCAACGGTTATTTTTAAAAATATCTACAATAGGAATCATTCCATAGTTTTTTGAATGTTATTGATGCAAAGATAAATTTTTGTTCTCATACTCTCTTTGTTGTCGTTTGTTTTTCAATCATCGTTTCGTATTATTCAACCAAAGTCCCCATAATTCCTAGGAAGATCAAGTAATACCGTTGTTGGCAAAAATGTCTTTTGTTTGAAGTAATAATCCCCTTCATTGAAAACTTTTTTATTCTATTCAAGAATGGGGCACTTTTGTTCTTGTTCATTGTTAATGGGCACATGTTAACTCTTTTGTGTTTGAGTTAGTGTGATATATTGTATCATTGGTGTAATATCTAACTATGAAAAAGAAAATAATAGGTGGAGGAGTAGCTCTTGCAATTGTTATTGTAAGCCTAACGGTGTTTAAATTTTTAAACTCGACAAAAGCAAATCCGAGTAAAAAGAAGAAGACAGAAATTGTCTATGGTGTAAAATGTACAGAGGTAAACTATGTTGACAAAGAAGTTCCTTTTTCTTATCCTGGAAGAGTGAATTCGAACGCTGTAGTTCAATTGGGTGTTGAAGTTCAAGGACGTTTGTTAGAAGGAGATGTTTCTTTAAAAGAGGGGAAAAACTTTAAAAAAGGAACGGTTCTGTTTCGAATATTTAGTCAAGATTATAAAGCTTCTGTCACTGCTGCAAAGAGTAGATTTCTTAAATCATTATCTAACGTATTAGCAGATGTTTATATTGATTTTCCTGAAGAATATAAAAAATGGAACACTTTCTTTACTCAAGTGGAAGTGGATAAAAAACTTCCTCTCTTACCTGCAATAAAGTCTGTTAAAGAAAAAGTCTATATGTCCTCTAAAAACATTCTAGGTGACTATTATGATATTCGTAAGATGGAGATCATGTTGTCTAAATATGTTGTAAGAGCTCCTTTTGATGGTGCATATGTCTCTGTGAATAAGGAAGTCGGAAGTATTGCTTCCCCTAGTGCTACGATTGCAAATATTATCCGTACGGATACTTATGAAGTGGTGGTCCCTCTTTTGCCTATTGATGCAGAGAAGGTGAAGATTCATGATAAAGTGATGATTTGCATGAAAGATGGAAATAGTTTTCCAGCATCTGTTGCAAGAAAGGCTGCTTTTGTAGATAGAAAAACCCAAAGCCAGAATATCTATATATCCTACCGTGGACACAATCTTTTTGATGGAGAATATGTGAGTGTGAAGTTTGGTAATAATATGCTAAAGCAAGTTCTACAGGTGCCTAGAGAGTCTGTTTATAATGGACATCAGATGTATGTAGTTAATGATGGACATATTCATAAAGAGGATATTGTCGTAAAATATAAGAATGATGATTATATGTTTATTCAAGGGTTAAAAGAACAACAAGTTGTAGTTGTCGAGTCATTGATTCGTGCCTATGATGGAATGAAGATTAATCCTCTATTAAAATAAGAGTAAACACGATATTTAGATATGAAAAAATTACTATCGCTTTTTGTAAAGTATCCATTTTATGGAAAGATTATTATAGTGTCGTTGCTCCTTCTTGGCGGTATTTCGATGTCTATGATGAAGAAAGCGTCTTTCCCTTTAGTAAAATCCCATACAATAACCGTCTCTGTTGCTTATCAGGGGGCTACCCCAAAAGAGATGGATGAAGGGGTAACCTCGTTAATTGAGGATGCCTTGAGAGGAACAGTAGGAGTTAAGGAGTTCTCCTCTGTATCATCTGAAAATAGTGCAACGGTAACCATCAAGGTTCGTAACGAGTATAATGTAGACGAAGTGTTGTCTGATGTTAAGAATTCTGTTGATGGAATTAGTAATTTTCCTGCTGGGGCCGAGAAACCAATCGTTGCAAAACAAAAAAGTAAAACGATTGCTCTTTTCATGAAATTAAGTTCGAAAGAAGATGATTTAATGAAGATTAAAGAGCGAGCACAAAAAGTTGAAGACGACTTAAGGGCCTCGGGTATAGTGTCTCAGATTACTATTTTTGGTTATCCGAGTCGTATGGAGCTCTCTATTGAGGTTAATGAGGAGATGCTTCGTCGTTATAATTTATCTCTTCAAGATATCAAAGTTGCAATTGCGAATAACAACCTTGATATTTTTGGAGGAGTGATTAAAAATCATAGAGAACAGATTAAGATTAATTCAAGAGAGCGTTCTGTTCGTCCTGATGATATTGAGAATATTGTTATCCGTGCAAATGAAGATGGGGATCTGGTTCGAGTAAAAGATGTTGCCTCTGTCTATTATCAATTTGAAGATGTCCCTTATAAATCATTTGTTGATGGAGAGCGTTCAGCCTTTTTTGTAATTGAAAAGCTTAGAACCGAAGATCTTCAAGATATTTCTGATTATATTGCTTCTTATACCAAAACTTTTAATGAAGAGAATAAGGATATGAATCTTAGTGTTGTAAGAGATTTTAGAGATTTCTTAGATGCTCAGCTGAATATTCTTTATGATAATGGATTAATGGGAATGATTCTTGTAGTTATTGCCTTATCTGTATTCTTAAGTTTCAGGTTGTCTCTATGGGTAGCATGGGGAATTCCTTCTTCATTCTTGGGGATGTTTATCATTGCCAATATGATGGGAGTGACAATGAACTTTATTTCAGTTTTCGGTATGATCCTAATTGTTGGGATATTGGTGGATGATGGTATTGTTATTGGAGAAAACATTTTTACCCACTTCGAGATGGGTAAGAGTCCTCGAAGAGCTGCCATTGATGGAACACTTGAGGTGATTCCAGCTGTTTTGACTTCTGTAAGTACAACAATTATAGCTTTTTGTCCTTTATTCTTTATTGAAGGAAATTTAGAGATGATGTATGAGATGGCTGCAATTGTTGTTTTGTGTTTGGTCTTTTCTCTGTTTGAAGGAATGTTTGTATTACCAGGACACTTGGCTTCAGAGAAGGTCCTAAAACCTTTAAACAAGAAAAGTCTTTATGGAAAAATTAGAGGTTTCTTTGATAAGATGATCTTTGGTTTGCGAGACAAAATATACCTTCCATTATTACATGCATTATTGAAATATAAAGCCATCTCGATATCTATATTTACTGCTATTATTATTATTACAGTAGGACTTTTGACAAGTGGACGTATTTCAACGACTGTGTTCCCTCCTGTTTCAGAAGATAATTTTGTGATTGATCTTTGTATGAAACCTGGAATTAATGAAGAGGTTACTATCGAGAGACTTCGAATGGTGAAACATAAGATCGAAGAGGTTAATAGCGATTTGGCGCAAAAATATAATGAAGAAGCTCCAGTGGAGAGAATTGCGCTTAATACGGGTTGGGCTTTTAATCGTACAGAGGTTGGACCTAATGCCGGAAATATTCGAGTGTTTCTACGCAAACTTGATGATTCCAAAATGAGCTCTCATGAGATCAAGGTGGCCATAACAAATAAAGTTGGAAAGATTCAAGATGCATATAAATTTACTGTTGGTGCAAGTAATCGTTTTGGTGCTCCTGTTTCAATAAGTCTTTTAGGGGATGATAAGGAACAGTTGGAATTGGCTGCCAAGGATTTTGAGGATGAGTTGCGTAAATTCTCTTCGCTATATAATATTATGGATAATAACCAATTGGGAAGCCAAGAGGTCGTCTTGAAGTTAACACCAACAGCATATGCCTTAGGCTTTACACAAAAGAGTTTAATGAATCAAGTTCGTCAATCTTTTTATGGAGGTTTAGCTCAACGTATACAACATAAACGTGATGAAATATGGATTTATGTTCGTTATCCTTTAAATGATAGAGAGAATTTAGGACAATTAGAGAAAATGATGATTCGTACTTCTAATGGAAATTATCCTCTTTCAAAATTAGCAGACATTAAACAACGTAGAGGATTGACTTCTATTCATCATTTTAATGGTAAGGTTGAGATCCGTATTGATGCTTATATGGTGGATGAAAAAGAATCTGTTCCTCCTATTATTGCAAAGATTGAATCGGAGGTGCTTCCAAAAGTATTGGCAAAACATCAAGGTGTAACTTATATGCACCAAGGTCAGATAAAAGATGCTTCGGAAGAATCACATAGTATTGTTTATTCTTTTGGTATTGCATTTTTTGTTATCTGGATTATCATTATTGTTTTCTTTAGATCTTTCACTCAAGGAATGATGATTGTTGCGATGATTCCATTTGGAATTATTGCCGCTCTTTGGGGACACTTATTGGAAGGTATTGCTTTCTCTTCAATGAGTCTTTGGGGAATGGTGGCCCTTTCTGGTACAATTATTAATGATGCCGTGGTTTTACTTGATCGGTATAATCAAAATCTGCGAAGGGGATTCCATGTTGGACCTTCCATTATTGAAGCTGCAAAATCTCGTTTTAGGCCTATTATGCTTACAACCATCACAACGACTGCAGGATTGTTCCCTTTAATACGTGAAACCAGTAGTGATACTGCTTTTATTAAACCAATGGCTATCTCTTTGGCTTACGGTATTCTGATTGGTACTTTCTTTATCTTGACTGTACTTCCTGTTTACGTGACCGTTGCCAATAAATTGAGAGTTGTGTATGCTCATTTAAAAGGAAACAAACAGGCAACTCCAGAGAGTGTAGAGACTGCTGTAAGAGATCAGAAAGTTTCTGATTTATTAGAGAAAGCAATGGAGAAAGAAGTTGTTGATAATCGAAATGAAGAAGATTTTGAATTATAAAAAAACGAGCATGTTAAAGAGATCAATATATATATTAATTGTTTTATCCTTTGTGGCTTTTGTACCACAAAAAGGGATATGCCAAGATCTATTAACTCTTGGGAAAGCATTAGAAATAGGACTAAAAAATAATTTTGATATTCAAATTGCTAAGAAGAATAATCAAATAGCAGAGATGAATAATAGTTGGGGAAATGCTGGTCGTTACCCTACTATTAATTTTCTCGCTTCGGGTGGAATATCTCCTGTATACCAATCTGATGATCACATTACAAACTATAGTGCTAGTAGTTCAGTCATGATGGATTGGGTGTTATTTGATGGATTTAGAGTTAATATCACAAAAGGTAAACTGCAAAATCTAAAGTCTCTTTCTGATGGACAAGAGATTGTCGTTATTGAAGTGGCGATACGTAAGATTATTTCTGCGTGGTATTTGGCTCGAATCACTGAAGAGAAGGCGATGGTCCAAAAAGAGATGATGGAATTATCTAAAGATCGTTATGATCAAGCTAAGAAATTGGTGGAATTAGGATCTTCAACTCAATATGAATTGATTCAGGCTCAGAATGCTTGGTTAGAAGATAAAGGTAATTATTTAAATCAGAGAGTCTCTGCTCGTAATGCAAAAAGAAATTTGTGTTATGTTATGGGGGAGGAGATGAATAAAACTTCGTGGAGTATCTCAGGCGAGTTGACAGCGAGTGATAATCATTTTGTGATGTCGGATCTTGTTGATAAGATGATGAGGGATAATAGTAATCTAAAGAATCAGTATATCTCTCAGAAACTAAACGTGGATGATGTGAAATTATCTAAGTCTAAGATGTTTCCAACTCTATCGTTAAGCGCAGGTGTAACAGGGAAGTATAGTGAAAGTGATCCAGAATCTTTAATGACTCCCTCTGGTTATACTACTACGCCATCTGTCTCTTTAAAATTGAGCTATAATTTGTTTAATGGAGGCAATCGTAAACGAGCGATTCGTGTAGCTCAAATAAATAAAGAGATATCCGATTTAAAGATTGATGATATGAGGATATCTTTATCGAATCAATTGGGTCAGTACTTTGATATGTACGAGGTGAATAAGGAGTTGTTATCTTTGTCACAACAACAAGTAAAGGCATCCAAATTGAATTTAGATATTTCGAAACAGAAGTTTCGTTCAGGAGCGATTAATTCATTTAATTTTAGAGATGTACAGGTTATGTATCTTAATGCTGTTACCTCTAACTTAAATGCACTATATAAGCTACAGTTGTCGTATGTAGATTTGGTTACAATAACTGGTGGTATTATTGCAGAATATTCCTCAAAATAGGTTTTGCTCAATCTATTTCGTTTGCCCTAAGGACTTTCGTTCCTTAGGGTTTTTTTGTTATATGTTTTATCAAACTATCTTTTTGGTTTTGCCCCATTAATGTCACTGTTATTTCTGTCTGTTTATTTTATATTATTTGTTTTTATGATAGTTTTATGTTGAAAATATTGCTAGTAGAATCTATTTAATCGCTTAGTTTAGTGTGTATCAAATGTTTTTGTTTTGTGTTGTTTTTTGTGAGGTTAAATCGTGATGAAAATCTTGAGATTATTTACTGTAAATAAAAGTTAAAGCAAAAATTATTTGTTATATTTGAGATACTAATCTATTTCTTAAATGGAGGAATTATGAAGGACGAAAGAAAAATAGAATTACAAAATGAAGGAGAAAAAGATCGTGTAAGACAAGAAGATCTATATTCTCAGGTTGTAAAAGCAGGTAATAGAACTTACTTTCTGGATGTTAAGAAAACACGTTATGATGACCCTTATGTTGTTTTGACGGAGAGTAAAAAGAAAGTTGACGATGATGGTAAGTTCTACTATGATAAGTATAAAGTTTATTTGTATCAAGAAGATATGGATGAGTTCAAGGCTAAGATTAATGATGTTGCGAATTTCATGGAATCATATCTTCAAACTCATCCTCGTAGTGAAAAGAGTAGGGTGAAAAATAATCCTAGAAAAAAGCATGAATTCTCCTCTTGTGAAGAATAAGTATCTTCTTGCTTTTTTATTACTTTAAATGTGTAATACCGACGATTAAAATATTCTTTAATAGATTATTGTGTTGGATTTTTTACAATAATAACGAAAGCCATCTTATTTTAAATGAGGTGGCTTTCATTTTATTGTAAGGTAGATGATATGGATAGAGTCTTTTGCCTTTGTTTATTATGGCTTTATAGGGGTATAGAGCCATTTTAAGCTATCTTTGTAGTTTTTGTGTAGTAGTGGGTGTGTCTGACTGATATTTCTTTAAATAAAAGAAATAAGAAGGTGTAAGTTTGTGTTGAACCCAATAAAATAAAAAGACCTTTAACTATAACCCTCTATTGAAACACAATAAAGAATTATATTTAAAGGTCATAGATCTTTTGTGACTAATAATTTAAGTGATCAATTTTTAAATGTTTCTTTCCTTTTTGATTGCTTGATATGCTTCATTTAGTGTTTGAAACTTCTCGTTTGCAGCTTTTACAACATCTTCTCCTTGATCCGCGACTTTATCAGGATGATATTTTATTGCCATAACACGGAATGCTTTTGCAACTTCTTTATCTGTCGCTTCTGGCGAGATTTCAAGAACTCTATATGCCCAGTTTACATCTTGAACAAACATAGATTTAACCGATTGGTATTCGTTAGAGTTCATTTGAAATTCAAATGCAATCTGTCGAATCAACTCTTCCTCTTCATGGGAAAGAATTCCATCCGAAAGAGCGAGTCCAAAAAGAAAGTGTACCATTTGTATACGACTCTCTTTGTTGATGTTTTGGTTTATTTGATGACACACATCGTTAACAGGGATATCTTGTTTTAAAAGGTCTTTTATTAAAATAAGGGACTCTTTTGCTTTTGTTTCACCAAATGACTTAAGTAGAAAATTCTTTACATAGTCTAGTTCTGATTTCATGATCTTCTTATCTGCCTTCATTACGGCTGTTATAAGCACAAGCATACCTAAGAAGTAATCTCCTCCAGATCTTTGTCCTTGAGGTGTTGTAGGTAGATCTTTTAGTAATTTAGAGGCAACGACACCAATAATCGCACCAATTGGTCCTCCTAGTGCCCAGCCTAGTCCTCCTGCTAGTAATGTTTTAAATAGACTCATAATGTATTAATAAGGTTTAATATTTGTGGAATAACTAAATCATTGTCGTTGTGTATAATAAAGTCTGACTTTTCTTCTTTTAGAGAATCGTCCATCTGATTCTTTATTCGGTCTAACACTTTCTCTCTTGAAATCTTGTCTCTTTTCATCACTCTTTTAATTCGCGTTTCAAGAGGTGCTTTAATGAAGATTACCTTGTCTACTAGTTTGTTTGAGTTTGACTCAAAAAGAAGTGCCGACTCATAAGCAATGATGGAAGTTTTTTGTCTCTCTTTCCAAGATTTAAAAGCGTTGTGTGTTTCAGAGTGAACAATATTATTAACCTGTGATAATATTTCTTTGTTGTTGAATATAAGATTTGAAATATATGGTTTATTTAATCCTCCATTTTTTAAATAACAATCCTCTCCAAGTATTGCGATAAGTTTAGATCGTACTATGGAATTGTTTGTCATCAACTTCTTTGCTTCAATATCGGAAATAAATAATGGAATGTCAAGTAAAGAGAGTGCTTTACAGATAGTGGTCTTGCCACATCCAATACCCCCTGTGATGCCAAGTGTAATCATGTATTAGTTTTTATCAATAATGTAGTCTACTTCTTCTGGTTGAACACTGTAACTATGAATGTACTGGTTGTGTGATTCAATGTGAAGAGGTGCTTTTTGTGAAAGAGATATACTATCCCAATATATTTTAGCTTCGAAAGAGGAAGCATTAATATTTTTAAATTGACTTATAGGAACAGTATAGGTTATCTCTACTGATTTAGGAAAAGCATGAAGAGAAATAGAGTCTGGCAGGTTGATTGCTTTAATCTCTTTTGATATTTTTCCTTCAGTATATTGTTCGATATTAGCTTCTATCTTTACATTATTTGGAATGGTCGATATCTCAGAAATCTTATTCAAAGGAACTAGACGTTTTATTGGCATTGAAATATCATGGTAGTCTTGTTGTTCAGTATAGATTAATTTAATGGCTTTAACGACACTCCTTGGTCCTCTAATGGTAACCCATGCTGGTGTTGTTTTTATTCCATTTACCAAAATAAACTGTTGTTTAGGGGTAATTTTAATTTGAGGAACAACTTTTACTTTCTTTTGTATAATGTCTTCAAATTTGATATAGATAGATGAAGGTTCGATGTCTTCAATATTGATTTCAGAGCTAATGATATGTGATAATTGTTTCTTCAACTGAATAGAAGAGATTGCAAATGTTGTGTCATTAGATGCCAATATGTTCTTATTGGTAAATTTAGAAATATTGAAAAGCAGTGGGGTTGGGTTTAGTTGCATTTTTAATCTAAGAAGTGCAAAGCCAAATCCATTAATGCGGAGTTGAATTTTTTGTGGTAATTCCGAGATAATTACTTTGTCTCTAGGGATCTCCTTGTACTGAACAGGATAAGTAATATTGGTAGAGTATGTTTTTGATAAAGCGTTAAGTAGCCAAAAGAAAAGTGAAATAACAAAACAGATAAAAAAGATTCGTAGGTCTCTCTCTGTTGTATTGCTTTTAGGATTAAATTTACGGACTACTTTTATGAATTTCTCTTTTATCACGGAGGAAGGTTTAAAAGGAAAGTTATTTTCTCAACATGAGATTGAGAAAATAACTTTAAATAGTAATTATTTTTTCTCTTCTGGTGCGTCAGACATGTCTCTAAGAACAGATGATTTGTCAACTTTGATACGTGTGTTAGTATCTACTTGAAGAATAATCTGAGTTTCTTTGATGCCAACTACTTTACCGTAAATACCACCTGCTGTGACTACTTTGTCTCCGTTTTTAAGTTCGTCACGGAATTTAGCCAATTCTTTTTGTCTTTTACTTTGAGGACGAATCATCAAAAAGTAGATTACAACAAAAACCAATGCCAAAGGAAGCATTTGGAAAAGCATGTTTTGATTTGATGCTGCTAGAATAATGTTATACATATAATATTAGTTTGATAAATTTTTAAATAATTTATTTTCTACAATTGCTGTGATCGTTAAAGAATACGAATGATTCTCTGAAGTATTAACATGCAATGTTTTCATTTGTTTGCCCCATTCTCCAGAAGCATCAAAAGTAACTGTAATACGTTCTTCTTCATTCGGAAGAATTGGTTTATTGGGGCCTTTTATTGTAATGCACCCACAGCTCTTTTTGAAGCCAAGAATTGTAATAGCTTTGTTGCTTTCATTCCTAAAGTAAAAAGAGGTGTAAACCTTTTCTCCATCTTTCATTTTCCCAAAATTATGGATTTCTTTCTTAAAGACCAATGCATGGGCTGCTGTTTTTTTAGAAACATTAGTTTGGCTATTGGATTTGGGAGATTGGCATGCATAGAAGCAAAATAAGGCAACCAAATGAATGATTGCCTTATATGATATTTTTTTGTACGAATTAGCTTTGTAATCCACGACCTGCTTTTTTAACTTTTTCTGTTGTTTGATAATCTTGAAGGATTTTATCCAAGATCCCGTTAACAAATGTACTACTTTTTTTAGTACTATAATATTTAGCAAGGTCAATATACTCGTTAAGAGTTACTTTTACTGGAATCGAAGGGAAGGCTGTGAATTCTGTTAGTGCCATCTCCATAATGATGTTGTCGATCATTGCAATACGCTCAATATCCCAGTTTTTAGTGTAAGAGATCAGTTCTTTTTGTTGACTCTCGTGATTTACTAATGTCTTACGCAAAAGATCTTTTGTGTATTGAAGGTCTTCTTCATCTTTGTAAAGATTCATAAGACGATGACTTTCACTAGAGCTTTCTTTAAATTTCTTAATGGTTTTAATAACCATTGAACAAACGAAATTATAGTCATCGTTCCAGTAAATGCTTAGCTCTTCCATTTCCTCTTCTAACTCCTCAGAAGGAACAACAACAGCACTATAGAAATTTTCTATGAATTTTTTGTGTTCGTTGTATGAAACAGTTTCTTTATTCATGTATTCTTTAAAGAAATCCATTTCAGAAAACTGCTGATACAGCTTTTTTAGTAATTCGTAGTGATTAATCCAGTTTAATTTGTGCTCTTCAAAATAGCTAGAAAGTTCTTTATTCCCTTTTAATTGACCAACCAACGGGTTTTCAATGAATCTCATATTAGGGTTTAAGTCTTCTTGCGAAGGCATTTTTTTTACTTTTGCACGTTCAATTCTTTCTTCTGCGATTTTAGCGATTTCTACTGGTAAAGCAAGAAGAAGATGATAAAGGTCGTATGCTTTATTTACACTGTATAACAACTCTTGTTCCGATTGTTGGATTGATTTGTCCGAATTGCTTAAATGTGCATAAATAATATGCATAACTTTTGTCCTAATGATTCTACGGCTGATCATAATATTCAGAGAACTTTATTACTTAAAAAATGAATTAATGTAACTTCGTTTATTGAAAAACGGGTTGCAAATCTACATTCTTTTTTTCAATAAAAAAGCAGATGATTGCTTATTTTGTGATTTTTTTTGAAAGTTCTTCTATTTTAGCATAAAACAGGTCAATATCTTTTTCTGTTGTGTCAAAACAGGTCATCCATCTGTAGGTGTTTTCTTTGATGTTCCACGGATAAAAGAAAAATGCTTCTTGTAGTGGAGCAACTATTTCAGGTGGAAGTTTTACAAAAAGAGCATTGGTGTCGACAGGGTAGATTACATTGATTTGAGGATGGTCCTTTATTTTTGAATATAGGTATTGTGCCATTTGATTGGCTTTTTGTGCATTTCTATACCATAGGTTTTGTTCTAGAAATGGAATAAATGGTCCTGAAATAAAACGCATCTTTGAAAGCAGTTGGTTGTTTTGCTTTCTTAGATAAGGTAGTTCTTCGTTGGCTTCCTGTATGAAACTGATTATGACTTCTCCTATCATCATCCCATTTTTTGTGCCTCCAAAACTAACGATATCGACCCCGCAATCTGCTGTTAATTCCTTAAAAGAGAGGTTTAATGCTACAGCGGCATTCGAAAGTCTAGCTCCATCTATATGTAGATACATATTGTGTTGATGTGCTAGTTTTGCTAGAGCTTCAATCTCTTCTTTTTGATATAATGTGCCTAACTCAGTAGGTTGTGATATAGAGATAACCTTAGGCTGAACCTTATGAGGGTTGCCTATAGATGTAAGATAAGTTTCTACTTGAGAAGTTGAAATTTTACCATTGACGGATGGAATGGGTATTATTTTATTTCCTGTGATTTTCTCTAATGCACCACATTCGTCCGTATTAATGTGTGCTGTTTCTGCACAAAGTATTGAGTGATAGGATCGTGTAATAGCATTGAGTGCTGTTGTATTTGTCCCAGTTCCATTTAATGTGAAGAAACATTCTGCATTGTCTCCAAAGGATGATTTTAAGAGAGTAATGGCTTTTTCTGTTATGGGATCATCACCATATCCATGGCAGTGATTGGTGTTGATCTTAGATAAGAAATCTAGTATTTCTGAAGATATACCAGCTTGATTATCACTTCCAAAGTCTTTCTTTAGTGTATGCATCTTTTTTGCTTTAAAAATATCATTTTTTTTCAAAAAGGTGTCCTATTGTTCAAAATGAATACAAATGTTCAAATAATGTACCCTATGTGTCTATTATTAAATTTATGTTTTTCTTTTTAGTTCTTTTTTTTGTTAATTTACCTACTTAAAGTTAAAAAATAAACATACGTACAGATGAAACCTACATTATTAATTCTAGCTGCAGGAATGGGCAGTCGTTATGGTGGATTGAAGCAATTAGATGCTTTTGGACCATCAGGAGAAACTATTTTAGAATATTCAATTTATGATGCAATTAGAGCTGGATTTGGTAAGGTTGTTTTTGTTATTAGAAAGAGCTTTGCTGATGAGTTTAGAGCTAAATTTGCATCAAAACTAGAGGGTAAAATTGAGGTGGAATTTGTTTTTCAAGAATTGGATAATCTGCCAGAAGGGTATAGCTTACCAGAAGGACGTGAGAAGCCATGGGGAACAGGTCATGCTGTATTGGTTGCTAAGGATGTGATTAATGAACCTTTTGCAATTATTAATGCAGATGATTTCTATGGTAAAGATGCTTTTGTTGCATTGAACCAATATTTGTCTTCTTGTACTAAGCAAAGTGAATATTGTATGGTAGGATACCATCTTTATAAAACATTATCAGATTTCGGTTCTGTATCTAGAGGTGTTTGTAAAACAGACGCTGATGGTATGTTGGAAGAGATTACAGAAAGAACAAAAATTGTTGGAGAAGAGGATGGCATTTTCTATTACGAAGGTGAAGAGAAGACTGAATTGGCTGCAAAAACTCCTGTGTCAATGAACTGTTGGGCTTTCATGCCAGGATTCTTTGATTATTTGCAAACAGGATTTGTTTCTTTCTTAGAGAAAGCTGGAAAAGAGATGAAATCAGAATATTTCTTCCCATTTGAAGTTTCAGACCAATTGAAGAGTGAAAATATCACTGTGAAAGTACTAGATAGTGATGCTGATTGGTTTGGTGTAACTTATCCAGAAGATAAGCCTGAGGTGCAAGCTAAACTAAATGGACTTATTGAAAGAGGAGATTATCCTAACGATCTTTGGGCATAAGTTCAAGAAAAAAATGTACTAATTAAATTTTAACGAATGAAATTGTATTTTTGCACGAAATACAATTTCATTCTTCCCAATAAATACTAGATCATGAACAATGAATTGTTGATGGAATTGGCAGGTCAGTTCCAATTGGATGGCGTGTTGAGTAGTGTGAAGCCTCTTGGAGAAGGGTTCATTAACGATACTTTTATTGTTAAAACAGAAGGTGAAGAGACTCCTAATTATATATTGCAGAGAAAGAATAAGAATATCTTTACTGATGTTCCTGCAATGATGGAGAATATTTTAAAGGTGACCACGCATCTAAAAAAGAAAGTTTTAGAGCAAGGAGGAGATCCATCAAGAGAAGCAATGACAATTGTTCCTACCAAAGCAGGTGATAACTGTTTTGTTGATGCTGATGGTGAATTCTGGGCTGTATGTGAATTTATTTCTGATACTATTGCATATCAAAATGCAGAAACACCAGAATTGGCTTATGCTGGAGGAAAAGGAATTGGAAAATTCCAAAATATGCTTTCAGACATGAAAGAACCTTTAGTGGACATTCTACCTGGTTTCCATAATATTAAAGTTCGTTATGAACAATGGGACGCAGTGATCTCAAAAGATCCTGTAGGTCGTGTAAAAGAAGTTCAAAAAGAAATTGAATGGATTGAATCACGTAGAGAGAAGATGATGGAATTTTGGACTTTAGTTGAAAATGGAACTATTCCTTCTCGTGTTACTCACAATGATACTAAAATCAACAATATCTTGTTTGATCAGGAAGGTGAAGTATTATGTGTAATCGATTTGGATACAGTACTTAATAGTCCAGTATTGAATGATTATGGCGATGCGTTACGTTCTTATACTAATACAGGTCTTGAGGATGATGAAAATCTAGACAATGTGTCAATGGATTGGAGTATCTTCAAAGCTTATACAGAAGGATATCTTTCTGAAACAAAGGCATTCTTAACTCCAAGTGAGCTTGAGTGGTTGGCTTTTGGTGGTTTGTATATCACTTATGAGCAGGTATTACGCTTTTTGATGGATTATATTGATGGAGACAATTATTATAAAACAAAGTCAGAACATCATAATTTAGTTCGTACAAGAGCGCAATATGCTTTACTTGAAAGTATGGAAGGTCAATATGATAAAATGAGAGATTTTGTTTTATCTTTAGCTAAGTAAACGTCGTTTTATTGAAATTCAGCCACTATGTTCTATCTTAGTGGCTGAATAAATGGGTTTATATCTAAAAATAAAGGAATAACTCGAATTATGTTTGATGAGAGTTATTTATAAATGAATCGACCATGAAAAAGACTCTTTCCATATTTTTGTTTACGTGTGTAGCATGTTTTGCTTCTTATGGTCAAACAAATGATTTTTTTACTGTAACAGGAAAGGTTATCTTAGAAAATGGTGTGGATAGGGATATTGTCATCTCAGCCATATATAAGGGAACTAATGATATCGTTTTAAAGAAATATCTTAAAGCGAATGAGCCTTTTGCATTAAAATTTGAGTTTAACAAGCAATACCTTGTTGAGTTTTCTTGTGTCGACTTTTATAAAAAATCGATTAATATAGATACCCATATTGATGATGTCGTGATGAGACATATCGATGATATTCCTCCTTTCCCAATGATTGTATCTTTGTTTCAACGTGTTGATGGCGTGGATGATAAATTTACAGAGAGTCCTGTAGGGAAAGTTTACTTCGATGAATATATTTCAGGTTTTATAGCAGATGTATATACCCGAGATTTTGATATTAAGCACTTTATTAAAGCAGAGAAACTTAAAATAGAGAAAGCTTCTGATAATCCAAATAAAGTGCCTTCTGCTAATGCAGCTCATAAGGCATCTAGAATTGAGGTGAGAACATCATGGTTAGCTAGACGTGATGAAATGTCTTACCAAGATTACATAAATACTGCCGATAGTCTTTATGATGCTAGAATGTATAATCTAGCAAGATTCTTTTATGTGCATGCTGTAAAAAAATGTAAGCATCCTGCTTATTGTAATAAACAGATCGTACGATGTCAAAAGAAGGTGGAGGGTAATCTAAAAACCATTAAGAAACAAGAACTGTTGGTTTTGAAGAGTATGGGGGATTCTCTTTTTAATTCTGAGAAATATTGTAAAGCACGTTTTGTGTTTCAAAAAGCATTGCTTAAAGCTCCTTTGGATAAGTCTTTGGTGAAGAAAATAGAAGAGTGTAATAAGCAGATCATAAAATAGCCACTAAATACAATACTCCTTTCGAGATGAAAGAAGTATTGTAAGTATTTTTTATTCCCAGTTATCTGTTCTAAATGATGAAGCTGGAATACCTGCGGTATTGTATAATGTTGCAGGAATAAAATTCCTAAACCCATATCTTACCGATACAATCTCTTTAACCGCTTGGCTTCCTACAGATATAGATGAGTCTTTTTTGTTAATTGAAGCAACTGCATAGTGGAATTTTTTATCCTTACCAGCTACTTCAAAACCTAGTAATGGCTGTCCAAAGGAAGATAGTCCATTGGCAATATTCTTCATTGTTACTACTACTGTAGATGATCCTAGTCCTGTTACTTTATCTAGCATTGGAGCATCACAACCAATTGTAGTATATCCATAGTTCTTATTTAATGCAATATACGCAAGTCGTTTCCCTACCTTTTCTTTTTCAGAAGGATGAATACAATCGTGGTCTCCAATATCCATGGTTACAGCCATTCCTGTGTGAGGAACAATTTCTAGTACCTTTTGTTGTTGCTCCCTTAAATATGCTGATTTTCTTTTAGGGTAATTGTATGGTGCTATTTGAACAAAATAGAATGGCATTTCACTGTTATTCCACAGTTGTCTCCAGCGTCCTATCATTGATTGACTTAATCTCGAATAGTTCTTGTAGCTTGAGATGTTTGCTTCTCCTTGATACCATAAAAAACCTTTTGCTGTATAGTTTATTAATGGGTATATCATACCATTGAATAATAGGGTAGGCTTTTTATGACCATCTTTGTCTGGTACAGAAGTAGGAATGCTTATATCACCAAACTCTTTAAGTGCAGTGTTGTCCATCCATGCTTCAATTCTTGAGGCTCCTTTAGATGTGGAGACGATACCTATAGGTACTTGGGTTATGTTCTGTATTTGTTTAGCAAAAGTGTAGGCTACTGCACTGAAATTAGGAGATTCTTTAGGAGAAGAGACAACCCACTTACCTTCTACAGTCTCCTCCTTTTGTGTACTTAATTTTGTTGCAACATTGAAGAAACGGATCTGATCGTTATTGGAATTTAGAATTAGATCATTACTGTTTTTAACAGGTTGGTTTTTGTATCCTTTCAATGGCATATACATATTGGATTGTCCTGAACAGATCCAAACGTCACCAATAAGTATATCACTGATTTTATGTGAACTACTACCTTTGATCTCTATCCGATGAGGTCCTCCTGCATTGGGTGTCTCTACTTTTGTGATCCATTTTCCATCTTTGTCAGTTACCACTTGACTACTTTTATTCCAAGAAGTTGTGATTTTAATCTTTTGTCCTGGATTGTCCCATCCCCAAAGGTTTACTTGTGTGTTACGTTGTAACACCATATGATCCTTTAGTAAGCTGCCCAATCGATTTTCTGCAAATAGTTGCTGACTAAATCCTAATATTAGTGCAACCATCAACGTCTTTAAATAATAATGGTTCATTGCTTATGAATTGATTTGTTTAAACAATAAAAATGGTGATTTTTATTTAAAATGCAAGGTAAGCCTTCGGTTATTCACATCTTGTAATGTGTTTTAATGACTTCTACTTTGGGTGTCATAACTAAAAAGAAGAATAGATGAGTAAAAAAGAGCAGATGTTTGATCTTATAGAAGCACAACAGATGAGTGGACTAAGCAACATAGATTACTGCAAACAGAACAACCGAAGTCTCTCTGTATATAACTACTGGAAGAAAGAATATGCATAAGCAACATTCTAAGCAAGAAGAAGGCTTCTTTGTCAGATGTCTTAAATCGTATATTCGACACCAAACCATCGAAATACGATGACCTCCTTCTTCAAAACTGGAAAGAGTCTTTATAATAGAAGAAATCAATCTTCATATACCTGCGTCTCCGAACGGATACTTTTATCTTATAGATTACAATTATAGTTTTAGTAATGTTTATGTCCATAATTGGACTAATTATGATAGGTGCCTTAAACGTATCACCTTAACCCTTTCTTTACCTTCTCTTAACCTTCCCTTTACCCAAAATGGGGTTGTGGGTATAGGGAAGGTTAAGAATGGGTTAATAGTCGGTGTACATAATATGTTTTAAACACGATTAAAAGCTGTTTCGACACTGTATTATTCAGTATTTTGGCTTTTATCAACCTTATGCTATCTTTTTTGATCTATGATATCGACACTTATTGGGCGTAGGCATAAACTAGCGTTTGTGGTAACGTTGTTGATTGTTTCGATACTACTAAGTTATTAGAGATAATGAATCGTATTAGAGATGTCAATTTTGGAGAGGATAAGTATAGATCTTTAAATCATGGATTACAAAAAACAATAAGGGGCTTGCTTGGTAAAAATATTGTAGATATGTTAAATTGAGTTCACTTTAGAAAGGAAAGTCATTTATGTCTAATGATTTTTGTCAGAGAGAAGATTTATTCTAAAGAATTGATATCTGATTTCTGTTAATTATGTCTAAAAGCTGTTATCTTTGTTTTGAGAATTTTAAATAATAAGCAAAGATGAACAAGCAAATTAATTACGGTGTTGGTTGTTTGTTTACTTGTGTTGCATTATCACTTGGATCCTGTAATATGAGTACAACAAAGAAAACCCAAGAGACAGAACCTGCTATTGATGTCGCAAATTTGGATTTGAAAGCAAATCCAAGAGAGGATTTTAATGCGTATGCTAATGGTGGATGGAAAAAACTAAATCCATTACCAGCGGATAGGAGTCGTTATGGTTCTTTTGATGCATTAGGCGATCGTGCTCAAGAGCAAGTGAAAAATCTTATTGGTGAGATTTCAACGACACCACAGAAAGATGGTTCGGTAGGATATAAGATTGCTACATTCTATAATCTTGGTATGGATACTGCCAAAATTAATAAGGATGGATTGAAGCCAGTAGAGAAGTATTTTGATCGAATTGAAAATATTTCGAATAAAAATCAATTGCTTGCAGAAATTGCAACTTATCATAGACATTTCTTAAATCCTGGATTCGCATTTTATGCTTCTTCTGATATGAAGAATAGCAATTATGTGATTGCTAACATGTGTCAAGCTGGTTTAGGTTTGCCTGATAGAGATTATTATACTGAAAAAGGAGAGCAAGCAGAGAAAATTAGAGCAGCTTATAAAGATCATTTGGTTAAGATGTTTAAGTTGTTAGGCAAATCGGATGCTAAAGCTGCAAAAATGGCTTCTTCAGTGTATGGTTTAGAAGAGACTTTGGCCCAACATATGATGACTCGTTTAGAGAGACGTTCTCCTGAAAATAGATACAATATGTATGATCTTGATGGACTGAAGAAGCTGGCTCCTCAGATCAATTGGGATATGTATTTCAAAGGTTTAGGTGTTGATGAAATAAAAGAGATCAACATTAACCAACCTGAATATATGGCTTTCTTTGCAGAGCAATTTAAAACAGTAGATTTAGAAACTTGGAAGAACTATTTGACTTGGAATTTCTTAAATGAAGTTGCTTCATATTTACCAACCGCTTTTAATGAGCAAAATTTTGCATTCTATGGTAAAGTATTAAGTGGTAAAGAACAACAGTTGCCTCGATGGAAACGTGTTCAAGGGACTGTAAATGGTTCACTTAGTGAGGCTATTGGTCAACTTTATGTCGCAAAATATTTCCCACCAGAAGCAAAACAAAGAATGGTTGATTTGGTTGGAAACCTTCGTATTTCTTTGGGGGAAAGAATCCAAGAGTTGAAATGGATGGGTTCAGAAACTAAAGAGAAAGCATTAGAGAAGCTGAAAGCAATCAATTTGAAGGTTGGTTATCCTGACAAATGGAAAGATTACTCTTCTCTAAATATTCAAGATGATTCATATGTAGAGAATGTGATCCGTGCGAGTGCTTTTGGTTTTGAAGAGAACAAAAGAAAACTTTATAAACCGGTTGATAAGATGGAATGGGGAATGTCTCCTCAAACAGTGAATGCTTATTATTCTCCAAGTATGAATGAGATTGTATTCCCTGCTGCAATTCTTCAACCTCCATTTTTTAATATGTCTGCGGATGATGCAGTAAACTATGGTGCTATTGGTGTGGTTATTGGACATGAGATGACTCACGGTTTTGATGATCAAGGTCGTAAGTTTGACAAAGATGGAAACTTTAATGACTGGTGGACAGAAGATGATGCAAGACGTTTTGAAGCACGTTCTAAGATTCTTGTAGAACAGTATAATAGTTTTGTTGTTGTAGATACAGTTCATGCTAATGGTAGTTTGACATTGGGTGAAAATATTGCTGACCTTGGAGGGGTTAATATTTCTTATCAAGCATTCCAAAAAGTGAAAAAGAACGATAATAAGATTGATGGTTTCACTCCAAATCAACGATTCTTTTTGGCATATGCACACGTATGGGCTAGTAATACACGTGATGCAGAGAAACTTAGAAGAACAAAGACTGATCCACACTCTTTAGGAGAATATAGAACAAATGGTATTTTACGTAATGTTCCTGAATTCTATCATGCATTTAGTGTGAAAGAAGGAGATAAAATGTATTTACCAGAGAATGAAAGAGCTATTATTTGGTAATCTTTTTTTTCATCGATTTTAATAAGGAGAACTCTATTTGTTAGGGTTCTCCTTTTTTATTTTAGCATTGTAGTATACTAACCTTAAAAAAAAAGAGTTATCATAAAGAGAAATGGACTAATATTAACCTTACTATATGAACTTCTTTAAACATAAAATATTCCGAATACAACTGCTACTGTTGTTGTTTAGCTTGAGTAGTAATTTTTTATTTGGGCAACAAAATGAACGACTAGTTATGCTGAAAGGTCGTGTTGTCTCTACTACAGGTGAGGCAATAGAAGGGGTGGGAGTGGTTTGTCGAAAGAATCATACTGGTGTTTTAACACAAAAGAATGGTGTTTTTCAATTTAATGTACCAGTATCTGCTAGAGAAATTGAAGTGAGTCATGTTGCTTATGTATCGCAAAAGATTAATATTGATCCTTTGTTGAAATCATTTCTTATAATCAAGATGGAGCCTGTTGATCTTGAGATAGATGAGGTTAAGGTCTCTTCTGATAGAGGTGAATCATCGATGAAGAGCTTAGAGTTTACTGGTATTCAGATGATGAATAGTTCGGCTACAGGTTCTTTAGAAAGTATGCTAAAAACCCAGCCAGGAGTTCAGGCTCGTAATGAGCTGAGTAATCAATATACTGTAAGAGGGGGAAATTTTGATGAGAATTTATTGTATATAAACGATATAGAAATTCATAAGTCATTGTTGTATCGATCAGGGAAGCAAGAAGGATTAAGTTCAGTAAACCCTCAAATGGTGGATGGAGTACAATTCTCAACTGGTGGCTTCTCTGCTTGTTATGGTGATAAGCTCTCTTCTGTTTTATCGATACATTATAAAGAGTCTGATACGACAAAGACAACTGTAGAAGGAAGTATCTTGGGCGCGAATATACATACTCAAGGGAAGATAAAAGATAAGCTTTCTTATAATGTGGGGGGACGATATAAAACGACTAATTATTTGTTGTCAGGATCTGATGAGAAAGGTAATTATTCCCCAGTATTTTATGATATCCAAAGTTTGATTTCTTATCGATTAAATCAGAATATCTCATTGGATTACCTCTTTTTTCTATCCAAAAATGAATATTCTTTTGTTCCTCAGACCAGAGAAACAAAATTTGGAACAATGAATGATCCAATCAATTTTGTAATCTATTATGAAGGTCAAGAGAAAGACCAATTTCTTAATTATACCAATGCACTAAAGTTTAGGTATAAGTTTAATGATAGAATGGATTTCGCTTTGATTGGTTCGCGATGGACCAATAAGGAACGAATACGATATGATATCTTGGGTCAATATTATCTTCATAAGGCTGGTTATGATCCTTTAGAGCCTACGCAAGATGTGGATAATCATGCTGGTGTGGGGTCGGATATGAAACATGCAAACGAGAAGGTGGACATTACTATCGATGCTTTGCAATTTAAGTTTAAGTATTTCAACGAAATGCATCGTTTTCAAGTTGGTGGTAAGATCGAAAAGGAGAATATATATGAGGACAGTAAAAGATGGACTGTCTATGATTCTTCAGGCTACTTTCTTCCTGATGATGAAAAACTAGTTAAGGTAAGACAATATTATCGAATGAAACAAGATTTGTCGAGTTTAAGGTATCAGGCCTATGTCTCCGAGAATTTGTTTTTCCCCGTGGGAAATGTTGATATGGCTTTAAATATTGGAGCCAGATATCAATATTGGGATTACCTTAATAAAGGAATCTTTAGTCCTCGTACCTCTTTAAGTGCAACGTTTAAGAATGAAAAGGTATTGCGTTTTGCATGGGGCGTTTATCAACAGATGCCATTCTATAAGGAATTCAAATCTATTGATGGTACATTTTATGAAAATATTGATCCTCAGAAGTCTGTTCATTATATTTTGGGCTATAGTCAGCCTGTAAATGTGTGGGGACGCAAAATGAATATTTCGATGGAAGCTTATTATAAGAAGCTGTCAAATATGATTCCTTACTTGGTGGATAATGTATATATACAATACTTGCCTGAATACCAGAGCAAAGGCTATAGCAAGGGTTTTGACGTGAAGTTCGCTGGAGAGTTTGTTCCTGGTGTTGATTCTTGGATGAGTTTGTCGTTATTGAAAACAGAAGAAGATATTGATGGTGACCTATATGGGTATATCCCTCGTCCTTCTGATGAAAGATTGAATTTCAATTTGTTCTTTCAAGACTATTTTCCTGGAAATAAGAGCCTCAAGATGAAACTTCTATTTTATTTGTCTTCTGGGTTGCCATTCTCTGCTCCACAGAAGATAAAAACAGATCAATATTTTCGAATGCCTACATATAAGAGGGTAGATATTGGGTTCTCAAAATCTCTATTAGTAAAGCGTTCTTCTAGATGGTTGGATGAGGCATGGTTATTTGTCGATATCTTTAATCTTTTTGATATGTCAAATACGATCTCTTATTATTGGATCACAGATATAAAATCAAATCAGTATGCGGTTCCTAACCACTTAACAGGAAGAAGATTTAATATAGGTGTGAAATTCGTTTTTTAACTTTTTTTTTACTGTAGATCGTTATTCTTAATTTGTTTGTGTTGTTAAGATGTTGTGTTTCTGTTAAATAACATAAATCGTGGTTTGTTATTCTTTCTTTTTTCTTTTCATGTTAGAGGAAATGTTTATTTAATTGGAATGTTTGTTAATTTAATTTATTATTATTCCTAGAATTAATGTGGGGAGATTATCATATATTTGTAATTGTGCGTGAACACTTTTTGTCATATTAAAAATGTAATAATAAAGTTTCAAAAAAAAATTAACATGAACAGGCTAATAACAATTATCTCGTTATTCCTAGGAGTGATCATGATTTCATGTAACTCTCCACGTCGAAGTAAAATTTCTTCCCCAGATCAAGATGTAAAGGTGAAACTAAGCCTTGAGAACGGTGCCCCTTACTATCAGATCTATTACAAGAACAAGATGGTGGTTGGAAAATCGCGTTTGGGTCTTCAGTTTAAGAACCTTAGTGGTTTAGATGAGGAGATGATAGCAGTTTCTTGCGATACAGTTATGCATCGCGAAGTTTGGAATCCTGTATGGGGACAAGCTTCAAAGATTAAAAACAACTACAATGAGGTAGCTTGGACTCTTCGTAATGATGCTCGTCAAGAGATGAAGATTTATTTCCGTGTCTTTGATGAAGGTGTTGCATTTAGATATGTGATTCCTCAAACAAACATGGTGGATAGTATTCTTGTTTCAAATGAATTGACTCAGTTTAATATCAAAGGAAACCCTGATTCATGGTCTATCCCTGCTGATTATGACTCTTATGAAAAGTTATATCGTCATAAGCGCCTATCTCAGATTAAAGATGCCAATACTCCTATCACAATGAAAAGAGAAGATGGTATTTATTTGAGTATTCATGAAGCTAATCTGACAAACTATGCAGGAATGACAGTGGTAAATGATGGTGGAAACAATCTTTTGGAAGCCAATCTTGTACCATGGCCTGATGGCGTTAAAGTTCGTTTGAAAGATTCCTTGGTCTCTCCTTGGAGAACAATTCAGATTGCATCTCATGCAGGAGACCTCATTACTTCAGGTATGATTCTTAACCTAAACGAACCTTCAAAAATTAAAAATACAGATTGGATTCAACCAATTAAATATGTAGGTGTTTGGTGGGGAATGCATATTGGAACAGAGGTTTGGGTTGAAGGTGACCGTCATGGTGCTACAACTGAAAACTCTAAAAGATATATTGATTTTGCTAAAAAACATGGTTTTAACGGATTCTTGCCAGAAGGATGGAATAAAGGTTGGGACAAATGGGGACAACAAGGTGCATTTGACCAAGTGACTCCTGCACGTGATTTTGATCTGGAAGAAGTGACTCGTTATGCGAAAGAGAATGGTGTTGGATTTATTGGGCATCATGAAACAGGTGGGGACATCATTACATATGAAAAGAACCTTGAAGCAGCAATGAAATTATTACATGATCATGGTGCAGTAGGTGTGAAAACAGGATATGCTGGAGGTATTTATCCGCGTGGTCAACACCATCATGGACAGTATATGGTGAACCATTATCGCCGTGTTGTGAAAATGGCTGCAAAGTATAATTTGATGGTGGATGCTCATGAACCAATTAAGGCGACAGGTATCTCTCGAACTTGGCCAAATATGATGACTAGAGAAGGTGTAAGAGGACAAGAATGGAATGCTTGGAGCACAGGTAATCCTCCAAGTCACTATGCTACACTTCCGTTTACTCGTATGCTAGGTGGACCAATTGATTATACTCCTGGTATCTTTGATATTCTCATTAAGAATACAAAAGATCAAAGAAAACGTTGGAATTGTGATGATATTTCAATGACAAGAGCACATACAACTCTTGCAAAACAGTTGGCAAATTATGTTGTACTATTTTCTCCATGGCAGATGGTTGCTGATCTTCCTGAAAATATGGAAGGGAATCCTGCATTAGCTTTTGTAGAAGATGTACCTACTACATGGGACGAGACATTGGTTCCTGTTGCGAATATAGGGGAAGAAGTGGTAGTTGTACGTCGTAGTGGTGAAAATTGGTTTGTTGGGGGACTTACTAATGAAAAAGCGCGCGACTGTAGTTTTTCTTTGAATTTCTTAGAAGGTAGTAAGAAGTATCAAGTTACTATTTATAGAGATAGCAAAGAAACAAATTATGAAACTTCACCAGAGAAGATCGCTATTGAAACAAAAGAAGTAACGACACATGATGTGCTAAATATCCATATGACTAACGGTGGAGGTTTTGCATTGAAGATCGTACCAATTAACTAGTTTTTAACTAATAAAATGAACTAAGTATGAAAATTGCACTTATTTTTAAAAAGAAGAAAGCGTTATTTTACCCCTTACTATTTTCACTCCTTGTAACATAATGAGAAAAAATAGAACGCGAAACGAAATTATTTTGAAACATGAATATAGAATCTAAAAAAACAGGGCGAATAAGAGCCCGTTTTCACCAGTTTCTTGAAGCAGATGCTTCTGGTGGAGTCTTGCTTATCCTTTGTACATTTGCTGCATTGTTGTGGGCAAATTCTCCATTTCAAGATGCTTATGAACATCTTCTCCATTCTGAAATAGCTATTCAGGTTGGGTCTTTCCATTTTGAAATGCATCTTCTCCATTGGGTGAATGATGTATTAATGGCGGTGTTCTTTTTTGTGGTAGGATTAGAGATAAAGAGAGAAATTATTGCTGGAGAGCTTTCTTCTTTTAAAAAGGCAATATTTCCAGCTTTGGGTGCTATTGGGGGAATGATAGTCCCTGCTGCTTTATTTGTGATTTTTGCCGCTGGACGCCCTGGAGCACAAGGTTGGGGTATTCCAATGGCAACAGATATTGCATTTTCTTTGGGGATTTTAAGTCTTCTTGGGAAACGTGTTCCGCTACCATTAAAGGTGTTTCTTGTTGCTCTGGCGATTGTGGATGATCTTGGTGCTATTGGAGTAATTGCATTGTTTTATACTTCTAATTTAGCGGTAGGTTATTTATACTATGCATTAGCTATATTGGCTGTAATGTTTGTGTTAAATCGTAGTAGAGTATATAAGATCTATCTATATGTTATTTTAGGTATTGTAGTATGGTATTTCTTCTATTTATCGGGTATACATGCTACGATTGCTGGTGTTTTAGTTGCATTCACAATACCAATTCGTAGAGAGTTGAATGAGGGAATTTTTAATAAAACATTACCAAAAATTTCAATTGATTCGAGTCTAACGACTCCTTATACTATTAGTGATTCTGATATGCATAAGATTGATCACTTGAGGAAAAATGCGAAACGTGTTTTAAGTCCTGTTCAGTTCTTGGAACATAAGTTGCATAAAGTTGTCAATTTCTTTATTATGCCAATCTTTGCACTCGCAAATGCTGGGGTTCATCTCTCTTCGGGAAGTTCTACTGGTGTTGATTATGATTATATTTCATTGAGTGTAGGACTAGCTTTATTGTTAGGTAAAACATTTGGGATATTATCTGTTGCATGGCTCGGTGTAAAACTTAAAATAGCAGAATTGCCAAATGGAATTAAGTGGAATCAGATGTTTGGACTCGCAATGCTAGGGGGGCTTGGTTTTACGATGTCACTTTTCATTAGTAATTTGGCATATATGGATGTTGCAATGCTAAGTGCAGCTAAAATAGGTGTCTTAGTTGGATCAACTTTAGCAGGAATATTAGGCTATTGTTATCTTAAAGTAGCGCTTCCAAAGAAGCCTAAATGCTAGTTTAGAGATAATATTAATTCAATATTATATCAAAGAGCTACAGTTATACTGTAGCTCTTTTTTTGCATAATAAGAGAGGAGTTTATAGCTTGAGGTGTGTCTTTGTGAGCTCTCTTGTGAACATTATTAGTAGAAAAAGGTTAACATACCATATTGCTTCTAATGAATGTGATTTATTAGAGAAAAAGCTTATGATATAGAACACGCTTAGAATTGTGAAAAATGTTACTTTGTGATCCTTTATAGGTGAATAATTCCACTATTTTTGTGAGAATTAGACTCTATATTTGAGATCTATTATATGGTATAACTATTTGTTTTTTTGAGATGAATAATTCTAATAAAAAAAGTTTGTGGTTTCTACATCTGGTAGTACTTATTTATGGTTTTACTGGTGTTCTGGGGAAATTAATAACTCTCGATGCCATCCCTTTGGTTTGGTATCGTATTTTATTTGCAGCAATAAGTTTAGGTGCTTATATGATAGCAACAAGGCGTTCTTTTAGGATAAAAACAAAGGATTTACTGAAAGTGTCTGGAATTGGTTGTATTGTTGCTTTTCATTGGGTTACCTTTTTCTATGCTATTAAGATCTCAAACATATCTGTCGCATTAGGAACTTTTGCTACAGGTACCCTATTTGCAAGTATTTTAGAACCAATGTTCTTTAGAACGAAGATCAAAAAGTTAGAAGTTTTGACTGGTATATTGATCATTATAGGGCTTTATATCATCTTTAACTTTGAGTTTAAGTATATGGCAGGTATATTGATGTCTTTGTTTTCTGCCTTCTTAGCCACAATGTTTACTGTTTTAAATCGTTTCTTTGCAAATGATAAATTCTCTCCGATTACCGTTACCTTTTATGAAATGGCAGCAGGCTTTGTAGGACTCTCTTTATGGATGCTGTTTACTGGAGGTCTAAATTTTTCTCTTCTGTCACTTTCAAATAGTAATTTATTCTATTTAATACTATTAGGTGTAATATGTACTGCTTTTGCTTTTGTTTTAAGCGTATTTGTAATGAGAAAGCTTTCTGCATATACCGTTGTCTTAACGGTAAATCTAGAACCTGTATATAGTATTGTTCTTGCACAGATCATCTTCCAAGAGTCGGAAAGAATGTCTTTGGGCTTCTTTATTGGAACGTTTATATTATTGTTAGCTGTATTTTTGTTCCCTATTGTGGATAAATACAGCCAAAAGAAACATAAGAAGATTCATCCACTAGAGATGGACAGTTTATAAGAAAAAGAGGGTAGAAGTGATTTTCACTTTTACCCTCTTTTTTATACTTTCACTAAAGTATTCTTGTTTAGGATTACTCTAATCTTGATGCTTATTAACTGTCTCTAAAGCAACTTGTTCTTGTAGTTTCTTATGTTCTTTATTAAAAAGATATAGTGCAAATAAGAATGAGAGACTGTCACTTATAGGGCCAGATATCCAAACTCCATCAAGTCCCATAAACTGAGGAATAAAAAATAGTAGCGGTATTAATAAAAATACCTGTCTAAGCAAAGATACGATTGTTGCAATCATGGCTTTGCCAATGGATTGATAATAGTTAGAAACAATGATTTGGAATCCAATTATAGGAAGACAAAATAGCATTACCCTAAGTCCACGTGTTCCTAACACCAGTAGTTCCTTGTTTTTGCTATTAAACGCTTGAACTAATACTTCTGGGAATAACTCTACAATAAGCCAGCATGAGATAGATAGAATCGTTGCATATTTAATCCCTAAATAGAGAATTTCTTTTACTCGCTGAAATTGTTTTGCTCCTATATTAAACCCAATAATAGGTTGTGATGCTATTTCGATGGCAATGATACTCATTATAATAAGGTTTATCACACTATTAATGATTCCCATTGCACCGACGGCTAAGTCTCCACCGTATGCAATTAATTGTGTGTTAAACATACCTTGTACCACACTAGAGGCGATTTGCATAGAGAAAGGGGCAAAGCCAATAGTTACAATATACCATACGATATCTTTTCGTAGCTTAAGGTTTGAAAGTTTCAAATACAATACAGCTTTATTACTCTTTGTAAAGTGATAAAGCACCCATATACAAAGTATAGCCATAGAGATAATGGTTGCATATGCAGCACCTTTTACTCCCATATTTAATCCAAATATAAAAATAGGATCGAGTATTATATTTGTGATTGCACTAATAAGAATTGAGTACATCGCAATTTTAGCGTTACCTTCTGATCTAATAAGATTATTCATTCCGAAACCAACCATATTAAAAATTGCTCCGAATAGAATGATGTTCAAATAATCATTTGCATAGGTTAATGTCTCTTTTCCTGCTCCAAAAAGCTTTAATATAGGTTCTTTTAAGCAGAATCCAGAAATAGTTACAACAAACGAAAGTAGTATTAAGAGAGTTAAGGCATTACCTAATACCTTTTCTGCTCGATCTTTATCACCTTTCCCGAGGTTGATCGAAATACGTATCCCTCCACCAATACCAATAAGCATACCAAAGGCAATAAAAATGATCATAATAGGGAAGACTGCACTTAGTCCAGATAGGGCATAAGCTCCTACGCCATGACCAATAAATATTCTATCTACGATATTGTATAAGGCATTTATTACAACACTTGTAAAGGCAGGAATGAAGTATTTCCAGAATAATTTTTTTATGGGAGTTGTTCCTAATTCAAGATTGTTTTTTTGATTCATTTATGATTGTTTTTAGAGAGCACAAAAGTAGCGAAAGAAATCTTATTTTAATTAAATACTAGTTAGATATTGTTGTTAGTGTGAATGATATTCGATAAGCATAAGATTTATGAGAGGCATTATTAATATACTAAATAAAAAAAAGGTAGCTAGAAGGATTTTAATCCGTGCTAGCTACCTTGAATAGTCTTTGCTTAATAGTTGAGTGTGATTATTAGACTCTAACTAAAGAAACAAAATGTGATAATATTATTTTTTTAGATTCTTGTCTAAGAAATTAAAGAATACACGTTGCCATAGAATACCATTTTGTGGTCTTAGAACCCAGTGACATTCTTCCGGGAAATATAAAAACTCAGCAGGAATTCCTTTCATGATTGCTGTATTGAAAGCACCCATCCCTTGAGTATATGGGATACGGAAATCTTTTGCACCATGAATAACAAGTATCGGACTATTCCAGTTGTCCACGAATTTATGTGGTGAGAATTGCTCATAACTCTTTTGAGCTACTGCGTTGTTTTTATCCCAATAAGAACCACCTAAATCCCAGTTAACAAAGAACATCTCTTCTGTTGTGCTGTACATTTGATCAAAATTAAAAATACCACAATGAGAGATAAATGCTTTGAAACGTTTATTTTGGTTATGTCCAGCAAGGTAATATACAGAATATCCTCCGAAACTAGCACCTACAGCGCCTAGTCTATTTTCATCAACATAAGGAAGTTTTGCGATTGAGTCGATAGCAGAAGTATAATCATCCATACATTGTCCACCATAGTCTTTAGAAATATCTTCACACCATTTTTGACCAAATCCAGGAAGTCCACGACGGTTAGGAGCTACAATAATATAGTCATTGGCTGCCATCATTTGGAAATTCCAGCGATAAGACCAAAATTGACTTACGGTTCCTTGAGGTCCACCTTGACAATATAGAAGTGCTGGATATTTTTTATTAGGATCAAAATGAGGAGGATAGATAACCCATACCAACTCTTTCTTTCCATCTGTAGTGTTTACCCATCTTTTCTCTACTTTACCCATCTTGATCTTATCCATTACAGGTTTTGTAACTTGTGTAATGGCAAAATCTTCTCCTGTTTCAGGGTCTACTTGATAAAGTTCTGCTGGAGAAGACATAGATACTCTCTGAGCTACTAATGCATCTTTAGCGACTTGTACAGCTTGGTAGTTATGAATACCATTTGTAACTCGACGAATGCTATGTTTTTTGATGCCTACTTGATAGATTTCATCTGTAGCATGGATATCAGAGATTCCATATAGAGATTTACTATCAGCGGCCCAAGTTAATCCATGAATAGATTGATCCCATTCTTTAGTAAGTTCCTTTTTCTTACCATTCTTTAGGTTCATGATAAAAAGACGATTCTTATCTGCTTCGTATCCATCACGCTCCATGCTACTCCAAGCCATATATTTCCCATCAGGAGAGAATACTGGACATTTATCATATCCCATCATTCCTTCTGTTAAATTTTTGGTTGTCTTATCATTGATATTGTAAAGATAGATGTCTGAGTTTGTAGACATTGCATATTCTTTGCCAACTTTCTTCTTGCATGTATATGCAATAGCATCGCTATTTACGGTCCAGTTGATCTCTTCAACTCCACCAAAAGGCTTCATTGGTGCATCAAAACGTTCATTAGGCATGATATCTTCTGCACTACCTGAAGTTCCATCAGTATAACTTGCAACAAAAATATGGTTGTATGTGAAATCATGCCAACGATCCCAGTGACGGTACATGATATCTGTTTCTAAACGAGCATTTGCTTTAGGAAGATCTGGGTAAAGGTCATGAACTGTCGCATCTAATTTAACCGCCTTAACAAAAAGGATATATTTCATGTTTGGGCTATATTTAAACCCTTCAATACCTCCTTCAATGTTTGTAACCTGTTTGTTACTAGATCCATTTGGTTCCATCTCCCACATCTGTACTGATCCAGATTTTGCAGAAAGGTAACCAATCTTTTTCCCATCAGGACGCCATTGAACACCAAACTCGTTCTCTGGTGTGCGTGTAATTTGATGAACATCTCCAGAAAGATTTTTTACATAAATATCCCTTGAAGATTTGTTCTCCTGAATGTTGTAGTAACTAACAGCGTAAGCAACATGTTCACCAGTAGGTGATACTTGCATATCCCCAATACGTCCAAATGACCATAGTAATTCGGGAGTCATTACATCATTGGTTTGCTCTTCTTGCGCTTTCACACTATTAAACGTAAAAAGACCACAAACCAATAATGAACACAACATACGATAGTTAATTCGTCTCATTATATTTCGCTTTAAATTAAATGAATTTGGAACGAAAATACATGTTTCTGTCGAGACGAATTATGAATTTCATAACTTTTGATACAAAAAAGTATAAAAAAGAACTTTCTAGTATCGTTTGATCGTAAAAGAGGATTATTTATTCACTACTTTGGCTCTGTGGAAATCAAAATGATCAACAATAGGCAATCTGTATGTTGTATGTTTTTTATGTTCTGTACCTCCAATCATCTTGGATACTTTCATCATGGTAGGGTTAAAGTCCCCAATCCAGTTTAGTTCGAGTGTCTTATAAGGGAAGTCAGGTTGACTTACGATATCTTCAAAATGTACCACCATTGCTGCTTCCATTCCTTTTCCTTGGAATTCAGGTATAACACCAAAGATACGACCAATGACACGATCAATACTTTTCCCTTGTTTAAATAGAAAGAAAAACTTTAATTTTTCCCACCAACCAAATTTACCATTAAAACGTTTGAATATCTGACCAATATCTGGCATCATAATAAAAAAGGAGATAGGTTGAGCTTTATAGAATCCGAAGATTAGCAACCTCTTATCGATAATAGGTTTTATCATCGCCATTTGCTTATTGGCCTCTTCTAGTGTAATAGGCGGAACGCCATCAAATTCGGCCCAAGCATTATTATAGATGTCTCGAAAGTATGAGGGTAGAAGTGGATCATCTTTGCCAATAGTATGTACTGTAAAATCTTTGTTCTTTAAAATTCTACGTCCAGCTCTTGTAACAAGAGGGTGTAATATCCCTAATTCAAGAGGCCTTAGATAGGTTATTTGATTGAAATAGTTAAGGAAACCATATTTTTCAAAATACTCTTTGTAGTAAGGTGGATTGTATGGCATATTGTATACTGGTTCGTATTCTCCTTCAACTAAACATCCCCAAAATTCATCTCTCATTCCAAAATTTACAGGACCATCAATTGCTTCCATTTTATGGTTTAGCATCCATTTCTTTACTGTATCAAAAAGAAGTTTTGCAACAGAATAGTTTTCAGTACATTCAAAGAAACCGAGTTGACCTATTTTCTCTTTAAAGGGAGCAAATGCTGCGATTCGTCCAACAATAGTTTTGCTTTCATCTTGGACAATCCATAATTGAAAATCCCCTTTTTGTAGATAAGGGTTTAATGTAGGAGTGATTCTTTTTTTTACATCTTCGTCTAATGGATTTCCCCATAGAGGATTTCCTTTATATAAAGTGTATGGAAAACGAATGAATTGATCGATACCTTGATTGTCTGTAGAATCTATTGTCTTGATTATTAGTGTTTGTGTCATAAACAAAGGATCGAGGAAAGATTAATAATTTTAGATTTTGTATAATAAAGAAAAGACTTTACATTTCGTAATGTAAAGTCTTTTAATTCTCTATAGAAAGAAGGATTAAGCTTTTTCAGTTACCTCTTCTTCTTTTGGTGCAGAACCATCATTTGAGAAATATGGGAATACATCCATAATAGGGCTCTCTGAAACAGTTGGAATTTCAAAATCAACAGTCATCCCTTCCATTCCTGACTCTACTCGTTCGAATGCTTGTTTCACATTATTTGCAAGAACCAATACGTATTGAGAAACTTTCTTCTCTTTACCATTATCTTCGTCAATAGAGATGAAAGTAACTTTTGCTTTAAACCAACGATCTCCATCCTCTGTTGGGATGATCTCAGCAATGTTAGTTTTTGCAATTTTAGTTACAGTGAATTCTCCACTGATCATTTGCTCAAGCTCTTTGTAAATACGGCTTTCTGCTTCAGTAAATGAAACGGCATCAATAAGATATGCTTCGTTTACTTTCTTTTCACGACCTGTTTCGTCGATCTTTACGTATTTAGCTCTACATTCAAACCACGTATTCATCTGATATTATTTTATATATTAGGACTTAGTATTTGAAATAAATGAGAAGGAAACATTCCTTTCTGTATTAAAATTATTTCTTATGTATACCGAACATTATTCTATCAAAGTTACAAATATAAGATAAAAAACGAATAAGAAAAGGTCTATTCTTTTATCAAAATAGAGAAAGATTGTAACTACCTTGTTCTCCTTACAAAATAAACAAAAATGTATAGATTAAGAATAACTTTTAATAGTTCTAGAATAATTTTACTTATTTATATTTGTAAACTTTTATGTAAATAAAACTTAAAATTATATTGTGATGATGAATAGACGTCATGGTTACTTCGTATTTTGGGGATTTATCTTGGCACTTTGTTGTGTTAGTTGTAAACCCAAAGAGTCTACTCTAAATGGTGAGAACTTAAAGGTAGCGAAAATTCAGTACCAATATGAGAAACTGGATGATAAGTATAATGGGGCGAATGATGTTTCAGCAATTATTGCTCCATATAGGGAGAAGTTACAATCAGACATGAGTCGTGTTATTGGACATGCGAGTGATAATATGTTTAAAGGTAAGCCTGAGAGTGTGTTATCCAACTATTGCTCAGATCTGTTGTTAGATGCAGGACAAGACATTGCAAAAGAAAAGATTAAAGGAATTAAGGTTGATTTCGCAATGCTAAATAATGGAGGTTTAAGAGTCCCAATTAATAAAGGAGATATTACAGTTGAGAATATTTTCCAATTGATGCCTTTTGAAAATGAAGTTGTTCTTCTTCAATTAACAGGAGATCAGGTGAAAGCATTCTTAAATTATATTGCTAGTCGAGGAGGAGAATCTGTTGCAGGAGTTCGTTTTGTAATTAAAGATAATAAAGCGACCAAAGCACTGCTTCAAAACAAGAAGATTGTGTCAACCCAAAAGTACTGGCTAATTACTAGTGACTATATTGCTGATGGAGGTGATGGTTCTGGAGTTTTGAAAAAAGCACTGAAAAGAGTGAATGCAGGTATAAGACTACGTGATCTAATGATTGATTATATCTCAGATCAAACAGAGAAAGGAATTGTAATATCATCAAAATTAGATGGGAGGATTAAAAATGGAAAATAGAAGATCATTTATAAAAAAAATGGGTGTTGCATCATTAGCAACAGCAATGGTTAGTCCAGCTTTTGGCTCTTCGGTAGAAAATACTCGTAAATTAACCATTCTTCATACCAATGATTTTCATTCACATGTGGACCCTTTCCCAAAAGATGCGGCAAAGGATGCTGGTATGGGAGGGCTTGAACGTCGTGCTAATCTAATAGAAAAAATTAGAACAGAAGGAAATAATGTGTTGTTATTAGATGCAGGTGATATCTTCCAAGGAACCCCTTACTTTAACTATTTTAAAGGAGAGGTGGAACTGAAATGTATGAGTGCCATGGGTTACGATGCAGCGACCATTGGAAATCATGAATTTGATAATGGTCTTGAAGGCATTAGAAGTCAGTTGCATAATGCGAATTTTCCAATGGTATGCTCCAATTACGATTTTTCAAAAACTATTTTAAATGGGATGACCAAAGAATATTTGGTTCTTGATAAAGAAGGAATCAAAATAGGAATCTATGGTCTTGGTGTTGCATTAGATGGCTTGGTTTTAGAACGTAATTATGAAGAGACTGTTTATCTTGATCCTTTAGAAACAGCTCTAAAAATGGAAAAGAAGCTGAAACAAGAACTAGAATGCGATCTTGTTATTTGTCTTTCTCATATAGGATATAGTTATAAGTCAGATAGAGTCTCTGATTTGACTATTGCAGCAGACACCAAATGCACTGATGTGATTGTAGGAGGTCATACTCATACATTCTTGGATGAACCAACGCTAGTGGAAAACAAAAACGGTAATAAGGTTGTGGTTACACAAAGTGGTTGGGCAGGAGTCCAATTAGGACGATTAGATATTGAATTTTCACCAGAAAATGATAAGGATTATTCTTTCTCAATGATTGAGGTTAAGTAAATATTTCTTTAAAATAATATCCAAATAAAGACCATTGCCTGAACAAGGTGGTGGTCTTTTTTATTAGCTATTCTCGGAATAAGTGTGAGTTGATATAAGTGAGTAGTTCATAGGATGATATGAAAATAAGAGAGGGAGAATTTCTTCTCCCTCATCTTGCATGATTAAATAGAACTTTCATATTTCAAACCACCAGATAAAATGAAGAGCTCTTTTTTAATCAAGTTTTATGTAAATTATAATAGATGTCAGTTCGTTTGATAGAAGATCAAACTTCCTTTAAAAACAATGACTGCTATGTTAGTTGTTATAGTAATAGTTAGGGATATATTGATCTACCCACCTGTAGAATATTTCCCATTCTTTAGAATCCTCACTTTGAGGAATATGCTTATTGATCTCTTTTTGGAGTTTCTCTATTTTGTTCTTTATCCCATTTTGAGGATCAACATAGGCCTTCAAATTCATATACTTATATCCAGAGGATCTTTTAATTGGATACAATTTCTCTTTCCACTTCATCCCTAGTTTTGATAGTTCTGGAGCAACTCCCTTAGGTGCAGTTATACATTGTGGTAGTTGGTTCCCGTTAATTAAACGAATAGGAATAGATGGAGTAGAAAGAGGAAATGCAACACTACACCACATCGTCGTGCTTCTATCAGACTCCTTATTGGTGCCTTCTATAGTGATAGCCGATGCTGTTTCATGCCTACAAATAAGGTCGCCATTGTTTATAAAAGGAGTTCTTGTAAAATCATATGTTGTAGCATAATCTGTTTTTAATAAACCATGGTATAATGAACGAGACGTTTCAGTGGCCAATTGTTTGGCATCCAATTTATTCTCGCTATCCATCTGATAAAATAGTTCGGTTGCAGATTCATACCTGATAAAACCATATCCAATGTCTTTTTTCCCAACATAAGAATAGTTGGTACGTATAATGTATCCATTAGGAGCAATACGTGGATCATTGGCATCAAATTTTACAAATTTATTATTGTCAGTCTCATAATAAGCAGCACCGCCTTTCGCATCAATTACACCAAAATTAGCATTTAGTCCCATCGGTTTCTTTAGTTTCGATAGAAGCTTCTCAAAATCTTTTAATGTCTTACAGCTTTGTAATGCTTTTTTCATTATGATCCCTTCTTGATCACA
Organism: Prolixibacteraceae bacterium; assembly: GCA_025210775.1. Classification (GTDB taxonomy): domain Bacteria; phylum Bacteroidota; class Bacteroidia; order Bacteroidales; family Prolixibacteraceae; genus Halosquirtibacter. Next base: position 139,803 of record JAOARB010000013.1, on the reverse strand, counting down.
AAATTCTGTTGGATTATCAAGGTTGGTATTAAATGAGGCTGAGTTCATAATGGCAAACCCATATTCGTTATATCCGCCCCAAACCATTGATCTGTCGTGTTCTAGTGCATTGGTTAGAGCTACGTATTTGTATTTTCCATCTTCGAAAATTTGGACTTTATTATAAAGGCTTTGCGTATCTCTAACTTTCCATATTATAGGCTTTCCATTTTTTGTGTATTTGCCTGAAATGACTGCTGTAGTACAACCATAGGTATTTAATGATGATAGGAAATAGGTGCAGATAAGAAGTGTGATGAAAGATAGTCTCTTCATTTTTAGTCTTTTAGATTGTTTCTATTGTTTTCATTCTCTCGTTGTATTTCTTCTGTACATTCCTTACATAGGCATCCTTCGAAATGAGTGCTTATATATTGGTATGCATCTTTGTCTAGTTGGATGTGATTACACCAGCATACTTCAATCTTGTCATGATTGCATGTAAAAGTGCTCTTACATCTAGGACAGATCTTTTTCATTGTTTGTTTTTTTGAATCTAAGAATAATCATACAAATTAAATATGATCAATTAAAGGGTTCATAATTATTTATTGTTTTTTTCAGTAGAAAATATTCAAATCCCAAGTCTTTTATGGATTAAGGTCATGAGAACTTGAGAAATAAGTTTTATGGAGTAGAAGAATATGTGTTGACGTTTGTTGTGAATCTTAATATAGGTCGTTTCTTTTTATCTAAACGATGAAAATATTATTGTGTCAATATTCTGTTGTAAATACTACATACTACTTAAATCAATGTTTACTTGATTTTAGCTTAATAGCTATTTTATCATAATTTCATTTTGTTACTGTATCAAGTTCGGTTTATAACCATATCAATTTCATATCAACTTCATTTTATCATAACGTATATATGAACTTAATATGAGGTTGATATGAATTTGTAGTGAAGTTGATGTGAATTTAATGTAAAAGGAGTCTGAAGTTGATTTGATCGAGAGATAAGGTTGTGTTAAACATAAGTAGGGGATGCTATTGATTAAGAGATTAAATAAGACTCTGTGTATTGTCTCAAAAAGTGTGTGAGTTGTATGTGTCACAGCACTCTTAAATCTACCGCATTCACGTAGAATAGCGGTTTTTGTTTTGGGTTTTAATTTCATCACATTAGAGTAATAATATCGGTCAGAATGATATTGAACTATTTTTGGATAATATGATCACGTTGAAATATATTATACAATGACGGTGGATAAAATGGGATATTTTAGGTTAAATAGATCTCTTATATTATTATGTGTATTTTAACTTTTTTCGTAGCATTGTTTTCGTTAACAATATTCCAATAAAATTGAATCAATTTAAGACGATGGTAAAGAGAAGAGATTTTTTAAAAGCCTCCCTTGTGGTAGGTTTAGGTGCAACACTTTTGAATGGTTGTAATACAACAAAAACACAAAACTTGGAGTATAAGGTAGACCCTAACTGGCCATTGGCTGGAGATCAAATAACAGAAGTAGGGGTTACTGGAGTTACTCAACTACCTAATGGACATATTTTGTATTGTGGAGGAGATGTTCAGAATCCCATTATTGAACTAGATGAAAAAGGAAATCTTGTCAGGAAATGGGGAGGAGATATAATCACCCTAAAGCATGAGGTTCGTTGTTTAAATAATAAGATTTTTATCACAGATATAGGATCTCATCAGATCCACCAGTTTGATTTAGAGGGAAATCTTATCTCTTCTTGGGGAATAAAAGGGGAGGCTGGAACAGATCATCTTCGTTTTAATAAACCAACGGATATTGCATTGGCTCCTAATGGCGACTATTATGTAAGTGATGGATATAAAAACAATAGGGTAGTCTGTCTTGATGCCAATGGTAAATATAAATTTGAGTGGGGAAAGAAAGGAACTGCTGCTGGAGAATTTCAGATTCCTCATAATATTGGAGTTGATAAAACGGGTCGTGTATATGTGGCCGACAGAAAGAATGGAAGAGTTCAGATATTCGAAGGAGATGGAGCTTTTGTTACTTCTTGGGATTGGTTTAGTCGTCCTTTTGCAATTTTTATTGCTTCAGATGGAAATATATATGTTACTGATGGGGGGGCTGATAAGCCACAGTGTGTCTATATTGTCACAAAAGAAGGTGAGATTTTAACAACCATAGGCAAAACAGGAAACAAAAAAGGTGAAATGGATATTCCACACTCTCTGTATGTTGCTTCGGATGGGGCTTTTTATGTTGCTGAGGGTGCAAATAAAAGAGTTCAGAAGTTTAAATTAAAATAAAGAAGATATAAAGAGGCAATCGAACTAACCGTTGCCTCTTTGTATGTTGAGATCTGGATTTTAAAATATTTCCATCTGGTTAAAGAAGAAAGATGCTTCTATTTTTGCGTTTTCGTCTGAGTCTGAGCCATGTATGGCATTGTGTGAAAGGGACTCGGCAAATAGCCTTCTTATGGTTCCTTCATTTGCTTCGGAAGGATCTGTTGCTCCGATAAGGTCACGGAAAGATTGAACTGCGTTGTCTTTCTCCAGAACAGCTGCAACAATTGGCCCAGAAGACATAAATGTTACAAGATCTTCAAAAAAAGGTTTGCCCTTATGTATTGCGTAGAAGCACTTGGCTTGCTCTAAAGTCAAATGTGTTAACTTCATGGCTTTGATTGTAAAACCATTTTCATTGATAATTCCTAGTATAGGACCAATGTGATTTTTTTTCACTGCTCCTGGCTTTATCATCGTTAATGTTAAATTACCTTTCTGCATATTCGTATTAGGTTTTTTATTATAGCCTTATAAAAATAAAAAAATAGACGCGAAAAATCGTTACTGAATGCGATCTTTTTTATATTTGTTCGTATAATGTATTGAACGTATAATATGGAAAGATTCGAATCCAATTTATTGGAACAGGCTAAAGATATAATTCTAAGAAGTGAAAAAATTGTAGTGGTTCCACATACCAACCCTGATGGGGATGCTATGGGAGCTTCTATTGGATTATACTATGTATTGCAAGCTTTAGGTAAAAAGGCTACCATTGTTTCACCAACAGATTTCCCAGAATATTTAAAATGGACCGATGCCAGCAAGGAGGTAATTATTGCTGAATGGGAGAATGCTAAAGCCAAAAGAATCATCCGTAATGCGGATTTAATTGTATATTTAGACTTTAATGATCTAAAGAGAGCTGGAATTCTAGATGAAATACTTTCATCGTTGTCGACTCCTTCTATTATGATAGATCATCATCCTTATCCTAAAGAGTTTGCTACTTATCCGTTTACAGATATCTCAGCAAGTTCTACATGTGAATTGATTGTTGATTTTATTTATCAGTGTGGATGGGACAATCAGTTGTCATCTATTGCAGCTTCTTCATTGTTTATGGGGATATTAACTGATACCGGAGGTTTTGCTCATAATTCGTCTAAACCCGATTTATATCGTGTTGTTGGAATGTTGATGGCTAAAAATGTAGATAAAGATTATATCTATTCGAAGGTTTTCCATCAATTTAGTAAAGATCGTTTACGATTAATGGGGTATGCCCTTTCCGAAAAGATGGTTGTTCTGGATTCTTTTCACACCTCTTATATCACCCTTTCGGAAAAGGAGTTGGCTGATTTTAAATTTCAATCAGGTGACACAGAGGGGATTGTTAATGAACCATTGCAAATAACAGGTATGGTGTGCTCTGTATTGTTTATGGAGAAAGATGGGTTTATAAAAATCTCCTTTAGGTCTAAAGGAAACTTCCCTGTGAATGAAATTGCAGAAAAGTTCTTTAGCGGAGGAGGACATCTGAATGCTGCTGGTGGACGAAGTAACCTTTCTTTAGAAGAAACGGTAAAAAGATTTGAGTCTGCATTAGTTGATTATAAGGAATTATTAATGGAAGAAACGCAAAAGCTAAAATAATAATGAATAACAAAAAGAAACTAAATAAGGTGATTGGGCTTATGGTAATAGCCTTGTCTACGATGTTTTTCTCTTGTAGTAAAACAAACAATCAGAAGATGCGTGAGTTGGAATTAGAACTACGTACTGGATATATAGATAGATACCATAATGGAGCGACTCCAACAGATAGAGGTGTCTATGTTTTTCCAGATAAAGATCAACCTGCAGAAGAGGTTTCGGACAAGAAATTGGAAGATGGACAAACTGTTCGTGTTTATTATGAAGGATACCTTCTTGAGAAGGGCGATGATGGAGTTCAACTGAAGTCAGAACGTTTTGATGGTAACTTTGATTATAAAACAGGAACACAGAAATACGATCCATTTCAAGTAGAAGTTGTGGATCAGTTGAAGAATCCTGGTAAGGTGTCTGCAGTGATTTCTGGTTGGCAGATTGCGCTTTTAAATATGCATAAAGGGGAAAGAGCAGAAATTGTTATTCCTTCATCACAAGGTTACTCTATTAGAGGAAGTGGTTCTATTGGGCCATACGAGACATTGGTTTTCTTTATGAAAGTTGAGGAGATCGTAGAAACGGGAAACAAAGAACCTATTATTGAATAGTATTATTTTACAATTATAGTGTAAGTGAAGAGAGAGGTGATAGTATATACACTTCTCTCTTTTCTGTATATTAAAGACTATCTTATGAAAGATGGATTAAAGAAAATATTACCTGGATTAATTCCATTGTTGGTTTTTATTATTGCGGATGCTGTATGGGGACCACAAATAGGTGTACTTGTTGCATTAGGTATTGGGGTTATAGAGTTGGTTGTAGTATATATTAAAGATCGTGTATGGGATAAGTTTATTCTATTTGATACGCTTGTTTTGGTGTTATTCTCATCGTTGTCAATTGTGACACACGACGCACTATTCTTTAAGCTAAAACCTGCTTTTATGGAGAGTTTTCTGGTGATCATATTAGGAATATCAATATTCACTCCAAAGAACCTTGTGTTGATGATGGCACGACGTTTTATGCCTTCAGAAGTCGATTTAAATCAACAGTTGAGGATGAAGAAATTAATGAAACCATTGTGGTTTATTATTCTTTTTCATATCGTATTAATTGTTTATTCGGCTTTTAAATTGTCTAATGAATGGTGGGGGTTTATTAGTGGAATATTGTTCTATGTATTGATTCTTGGTTATTTTGCTTCTATGCTTTTATGGAGTAAGTATAATGTAAAAAAGCAACGTGCTCAAATTCCTTTCTATGATGCTGGAAATAATATGACTCTTAATCATGGTCATTTTGTCCCTAAGTTTATTAATGTTCGTCTTTATTTAGAGGGAGAGAATTCTGGAAATATTTATTTGCCTAGTGATAATTTAGATGCAGCTACCTTTGAAGGTAATGTTTCGGATAAAGATAATATTGAGACATTAATAGGTGGTTGGATCGGAGTGGAGCTTAATATGACAGAGTTGCAAGTAAATCTTTCGAAAGAATATTTTTTACGTGATAATATGGATAAAGTTGTGCTAGTTTTAAAAGCCGTTGTTGAGGATGATTTGATTTTATCTAAATCAAAATGGCAAGCAGTAGCATCAACAAAATTAAACGTTATACCTGCTTTTGATTTGAAATAAAATATCATTGGCTAGCTCTCGTCTTTTTAAACAGGATATGTAATGATTATTTTAATCTAGACATATCCTGTTTTTATTTGAAACAATTAGGGCCTATGGTCCTCTTATTGTATTGCTCAGTGTTAGTTTTCCTCTTTCTCTTGCTGTATTCCAATAGCTGTATATCGTTTTTTAAAGCTTAAATAAATCCATTTTGTGGGTTTAAGAATTTTTTCTTCCAAAATATTGCAACCATTAGGCTTCTAATGTGTGTGGCTTATTATACTCTTCTGCTCTAATATATATATTTATCGGAGCAGGAGAGGGGGATAACATCCATTTGTATATAAGATACGTCAAGGGGAGGGGTATTAGTGAATAATATTCAGAAATACTTTCATCCCTATTCGTGTGAATATAGAAAGATAGCTTTCGTTATTTTATGTCAAAATTGAAAAGAGACGTTGGTTACATGTGTAATTTACGTCTCTTTTTTTGCGAAACGTTTACAAGTGTAGTAAAGAGGTTTTGTTTGTCATGGAAGCATGTGTTTACATTTGTATTGAATAAATGTTGATGTATAGTTTGCGTGTTGATTATCAGTGTTTTATGGTCATTTAACTATATATCTACTTTAGGTGAATTGTCATTTGTTATCACAAATGTTAACGGATAAAGAATTACATATAACTGCGTGCTTACAAGTTCTTTAAAACTAGATGTTTATAAGTTTTATTTGAAATAAAGCTTTAGATATGACAAAATAACTAGTAAAACAAACATATCTTCTTCTAATACAAATGCAAGTGGGTTTTCTATGGAAGAATAGTTGTTGTTTAAGATTGTAAACAGTATTTTTGTGATAATTGAGAATGTTTACTCTGTGAAACGGAGCTATTGTATACATATGTAAAAGATTAACATGAAAGAAAGAATAGAAGAGATTTTACAACGGTTTAGTTTAACTGTTACGGATTTAGCGGAGCAACTAGGAGTTCAAAAGTCAAGTATCTCGCATCTAATTAGTGGGAGAAATATGCCCAGCTTTGCTTTTTGTCAGAAACTTATTAAAGCTTTCCCAACTTTAAATATCGAATGGTTTATTACAGGAGAAGGTGAAGCAGTATCATTTCAATCATCAGAACAGCGTGAAATACCTTCTTTAGATCTGTTTGGGACTTTATCTGAAGTAGATAATGGAAATGCTAAACAGTCTAAGAAGAGCCGTGTAGAGCGAATTATAGTTTTTTATGATGATAATACTTTTAAAGAGTATACTCCATCTTAAAAAAAGATGTATATTCGTATTTCGAAAAGAAGAATTCTACTGTCATTAATAGTAGAAATGATATATACTTATATTTCAAAAATTTTCGAATGAATAAGACCGTTCAACGACTTGTTGTTTTAAAAAAAGAGATTGTAAATGATGACAACTTTATATTGTCGCTTAAATCTCCTGTTCCTCTTGTAGATATTCAAGCAGGTCAATTCCTCTCTATTAATGTAGAAAAATCAAAAGATGTTTTTTTACGTCGTCCATTCTCAATTCATGATGTAGACCATGAAAATGATACCCTTGATGTTTTAATTAAAGCTGTAGGCCCAGGAAGTTGTGCGTTACAACAGATTGAATGTGGAGATAGTGTAGATACTATTTATCCTCTTGGTAATTCATTTACTCTACCTCAAGCAGGACAAAAAGTTCTTTTAGTTGGTGGTGGGGTTGGTATCGCTCCAATGCTTTATTTAGCTAAGAAAATTAAGCCTATTACAGATGATATTAACATTCTATTGGGATCAAGAGCTGGTAAAGATCAGATTCTTTTAGATCGTTATGAGAAATTAGGTACTGTATTAACTACAACTGAAGATGGTACTGTTGGTGAAAAAGGATACGTTACCGATCACTCTTTTATGAAAGAAGAATTGGATAGTGTTGACATGATCTATTGCTGTGGTCCAGAACCAATGATGAAAAGTATCGCTAAACTTGCAAAAGAGAAGAATGTTACCTGCGAAGTGTCGTTGGAAAATATGATGGGATGTGGCTTCGGCGTTTGTTTGTGCTGTGTTACAGATACCCAAAAAGGTCATAAGTGTGTATGTTCAGATGGTCCAATCTTTAATATTAATGATTTAAAATGGTAGATTTAAAAGTTGATTTAGGAAATAATCTTGTATTAGATAATCCAGTACTTACTGCTTCAGGAACATTTGGATATGGTACTGAATTTGATGATTTTATTGATTTAAATCGTCTTGGAGGATTTATTGTTAAAGGAACGACCTTAAATCATAGAGAGGGGAATCCTTACCCTCGTATGGCTGAAACACCATCAGGTATGCTTAATGCGGTAGGGCTTCAGAATAAAGGAGTGAAATATTTTGTAGATCATATTTATCCTACACTTCTTAAATATAATTCTAAGGTAATTGTGAATGTTTCAGGCTCGACTATCGAAGATTATGTGGCTTGTACTGAACATTTAGAGGGGTTAGATGGTATTAGTGCTATAGAGCTTAACATTTCATGTCCTAATGTTAAAGAGGGTGGAATGGCTTTTGGTACTAGTTGTGCTTCTGCTTCAGAGGTTGTTAGTGCCGTAAGAAAGGCTTATTCAAAACATTTGATGGTTAAATTATCGCCAAATGTTACAGATATTACTGAAATAGCAAAAAGTGTTGAGGCTGCTGGAGCAGATTCTGTTTCATTAATCAATACTCTTTTGGGAATGGCCGTAGATGCAAAGAGTCGTAAGCCTCTACTATCTACTGTTACTGGTGGATTATCAGGACCTGCTGTTAAACCGGTTGCTTTAAGAATGGTTTGGCAGGTTGCTAATAGCGTTAAAATACCAGTTGTAGGATTAGGTGGAATAATGAATGCTGAAGATGCTATAGAATTTCTTCTTGCAGGAGCTTCAGCGGTTCAATTGGGAACAGCTAATTTTATTGATCCTCAAGTAACAGTTAAGGTTGTTGAGGGAATAAAACAGTATATGGAAGAGAACCAAATGAATTCAACAAAAGAATTGATTGGTGGTCTTATCCTATAAAAATTATGAAATAAGGGAATAAATAGTATATTTGTTCCCTTGTTCCACTAGAACGCAAATATGAGTAAAAGACAACCGTATAATAAATTATTGTTTAGTACATTTTTCTTTATTTTTCTACTGTACCCTTGTTTATTCTTTTCAAGTACAGAAGATGAGGTTGTGTATTCAAATAAATTAAGTTCATCGGCGTCTTATATTACTTCCCCATTGAATGTTTCAACGATTGATCAAAGAAAGATTGATCGTATTGTATCTCGATTTATGGAAAGAGAGGAGATGCATGGATTGTCTTTAGCTTTTGCTAAAGATGGTAAAGTTGTTTATTCTCGTGGCTTTGGTGTAGTGGACACATTAAAAAAAGATTCTGTTCAACCTTCAACATTATTTCGCATTGCAAGTATATCAAAATTAGTTACAGCTATTGGTATTGGTCGCTTATGTGATGAAAAGAAACTTAATATAGATCAGAATGTATTTGGTGAAGATGGTATATTGAATGATACTGTTTATATGCCTTATAGAGATAAAAGAATTACTAAGATTACCATTCGTCATCTTTTAGAACATTCGGGAGGTTGGACACAAAGATACGGTGATCCAATGTTTAATACGTTGGCTGTTGCACATAAGGTGGGAAAAACACCTCCTTGTGATAGTCAATCGATGCTTAAATTTGTTACATCAAGAAGACTTCATTTTACACCAGGTACGCGCTGTTGTTATTCTAATCTTGGTTATTTTATTTTAGGACAGATTATTGAGAGGGTAACAGGAATGCCGTATGAGAATTATATTAATAAATATATCTTATATCCTTCTGGTATCGTTGATATGAAAATCGGAGAAGGGTTTGCTGATCTTCGTTTTGAGAATGAAACAAATTATTATGAGCCTGAAGGATCTTTTGAGGTAATGGCTTATGATGGTTCTCCTCGTATGTTGTATAAATCTAATGGAGGAAATAATATTTCACTATTGAGTTCTGCTGGAGGATGGATAGCTTCAGCTACGGATTTATTATTGTTATCTCTTTCTGTGGATGGTAAAGAGAATTATCCAGATATAATTTCTAAAAAGTTTACAAAAAAAATGGCCACTCCAAGAAAAGGATTTGATCCTTTAGGTTGGAGAGGAATTGACTATAATGGAGATCTGTTTCGTACTGGAAGTATGCCAGGAACACAAGCATTGATGAAACAACAAAAAAATGGAATTTCATATGCTATTATTACCAATACTAACAGTTGGAAAGGTCCACGTTTTTCTCGAGATCTTAGTTCATTAATGTCTAGTCTGGAACGTAATCTAGATCTTTCAGATCCTTCGTCACAAAAAAGGAAGACTCGCAAATCGAAAAAGAAATCGTCTACCAAAACTTTCTACTTTTAATTTTCAATCAAGATTGCTTATTGTCCCCTCCCCAATATTTTTGTTGCTTTTTATCTCTTAATATTATTAATAGTTGGGGTAGGGAAGAAGAATCTAAGAGTTCCCATTAAGTAAATTATTCTTCTATTATTTATAGGGTTGTTGTTCTAGTAAATTTTCATTGTAGATGAAGAGTGGCTAGAGTAGTAACCTATTTTCGTGTTCATAATTTATCAGGAATAATAGAATCAGAGAACCTCTTTTTATCTTTGAATAAGGGTTTATCGCTATACTCTTTTATGCTGTTGAGGTTGGTTGAGGATATTTGTAATAAATGCCTATTGTTTTGTGAATAAATATTCATATAACAATAAACTGCACTATAACTTATTGTTATAACACAAGGAAAGTTCGTATGAATAAATTATTTGTAGTATAATGACAAAATGACAGACTGCAGGTGTGTTATTATTAGTTATAGTATGAAGTTATATAAGAATAATGAGTGTAGCTGATTGCTCTTTATATTGAACAGAAAAGTTATTGTAAAAGCTTATTTAACTTCTACTCATAATTTGCTGCAAATGCTTTTAAAAGCCCTATTAATGCCTTTTTTATGTAAAAGGTTTATAGTCAATCAGTATTGATATATAGACCAAACTTAATGGAGTGAAATATATTGGGGGGGTGATTACGAGGACTCTATTGTCTATAATATTGTGAAATAACCCTTTCCAGAAGGGTTTATTTCTGAAGTGGGGGCTTTAGTGCTGTATTGGGGGTAATGATTTAAGGCGATATAAATACAGTCACTCTAAAGGGGGAAAGTAATTTTAATTAATTTGGGTTACGATATCACTATTTATTTGCTCTAACATAGCATATCTACGCCTATACATGGCTCTCTTCTTAGATTTAATTTCACTAAGGTCTTTATTCGGTGTTGGAGATGTTTTTAAGGAAAACCACTGATCATCATATCTTATAGCACCTACCTCTTTCCAAAATTCGTCATAATTAAAATGAATTGTATGAATATATGGAAGATGTATAAAATGTTTTTTTCTATATGAGTGGTATTTGTCACTAATACATTTTATCGAATTACAACCACTATTATGAGCAAATGACTGTAATGCATACATTAATAATGCTTTAGGTCTCATTCCATGCATCTTTTTTTGAATCTTTTTTAGAAGTTCTTTTTCTGCTACATTACCATGAGATTGAACACATCCAACGAGGCAATCCCAAACAGATTCATTTTTAATTACTGAAAATCCCGTTGAGATAATCTTTCCTCCATACTTTTCACTGTATAATGTAAGTACAAATTCTCCTTCTTTTCGGAATTGATCATCATACCAGAATCTTATTTCTGCATTTGTTTCCTCTCCGAGATCTATCCTTGACAATACCACTCCTTCTATGTTTGTAAGGTATTTATTATATAAATGGGGATATCTGGACAGGAATAGATATGAGTCCATAATTACTTTGATACGCTCTTTTCGTTTCCATTTGGTCGATATATATACCCTATATGGCTTTATATACATTAATGGACGATATTGGAAAATTTCCTTGCACTTTCCATGATTGATATAATCAAACCACCATTTTGTAAATCGGGGATTGATAGAAGTGTGAAATGCAATTTTCTTTATTTGGTTCTTTCTATAGTGAGAACCATACTCCCTGTATCCATGTTTAGCGTATTCGATGCCCTTTTTAATATTACTTATTGTCATCTGGTAAATTAGATTATTATTAAAATAAAAATAACTTGTTGAGTTATATCTCATAAGTCTTAAAAACAATGCCAAATGATACATTTGTTAGTAACATTTGTGCTTTGGCATATTTAGAGTTTTTTTATTTGTGGATGAAAGGATTAAAAATGACTTTGAAAATGTTTACTTAAAGCAACTTCTTAAACCATAATTCCTAACTCGTTATTTTCTTTTTAATTAGAATTAAATAAGCACCATAGCATCTTTTGCGAACCTTTATTATTTTGGTGATATTTCAATTCTGTTAGTTCATTTACATACGATGTGAAAGTTTAGTTTCTCTTCAATTTTAGTTTTACTCAAAAGTGTTTGTGTGATATTAATGGGCTATAAGTATAATCGATCATAAATGTTATACTTATCATCCCTTTTAAACTTTTCTCTCTAAGAATATTTTGAATATTCTTAGAGAGAAAAGTTTTTACTGCCAATTTCATTTATCTAGATGTGTTAAAAAAAATAGTTTATCTTCTTTTTAATTACTTGTCTACAAATCATTCTAAAATCTACAATGAACTTTATTGTTCGCTATCTCCGTTGATTGTTTCTTCCTTGATTATTAAAGTATTTTGTAAAACTAAATAGTCTACAACTAAATGATTAGTTGAATGTTTGCAATCTAATATCTGCGATTATTGAATTTATTTACTAAGTTTACCATATGGTTTAACTAAATGGTTAAGATGTTATGACTGAAAAAATTGAACAAATTATTATCGCGAAATCAAAAGAAATATTCATTAGTCAAGGTTTTGCCGGTGCAAGAATGCAAGCAATTGCAGATGCTGCTGGTATTAATAAAGCGTTACTACATTATTATTACAGGAGTAAGGAGAAATTATATGTACATGTCGTTCAGGAGATAATAGAAGAGATTGTCAAGAATATTATTACAATAATAGAATCTGAATCTGATGTTGAATCAAAAATTAAGAATATTGTAGAGATGTATTCTATGATGATAAAAGAGTATCCAAAATTACCGTTGTTTTTTTTGAACGAAATTCATGAAGATCCTGATCGATTGATTCGTGCCATAAATAAGTATAAGGATCGAATTATCAACATACAGAATCAATTAGACCTTACTGATTTAGAGCATCTTGACACATCTGCTCATTTTTTGGTTAATGTAATATCCATGTCTGTATTCCCATTTTTAGCTAAGCCTCTATTGAATAGGTTGTTTTTTGATCAAAGTGATTATCAATTTGATCGATTTATTGAGGATAGACCACGAGTAATTTCAGATGTTTTAAAAAATTCATTGAAATAATATGAGAAGGTTAATAATGATTACAGTACTGTTATTGCATATTGTATCACCTTTAGCAGCTAAGGATATTACATTAGATGATTGTCAGACTTGGTCAAGACAAGTTTATCCTATATTGAGATCACAGGAGTTGTATCGTCAGATTTATACTAAGAGTAGGGACCTCATTCATTATAAAAAGTATCCATCTATAGCTTTAAATTCGGAAGTTAAATATTTGTCTGACGTTCCACATCTGGATATTTCTACAGCCTCATTTACTTTCCCGGAGTTAACAAAAGAGCAGTATAGTCTATTTGTAGAGATGCATCAATCTTTATATGATGGTGGTATTAAAGAAATACAACAAGATATGTTGTTATTGAATGACTCTATTTCGCAACTTACAATAGAAATGGAACTTGTGAAACTAGAGGAACAGATTGAGTTATTATATTGTCAAATACTTTTATCTCAACAGAAGTGTGCTTTATTTCAGCAGCAATATCATACATTAATGACTATATTAAAGGAGGTTAATACTTGTGTCGCACAAGGAAAAGCATTGAGGTTTCAAAAACATGAGATTGAAGTACAACTACTGGTATGTTCGCAAGAAAGAGATAAATATCAAGATGAATACCACTCATTATGTAGAGTCTTGAGTGTACTTTGTGGAAACAAAATCTCTTTAGAAGAGGATCATTTTATTTATCCAAGTATTGAGCTTTGTTCAAGTCATTCTATTCCAAATGATATTTTGTTTTTAAGACTACAGCAAGATCAGTATAATTTTCAGAATAAACTTGTTCGTAGACAATTGGTTCCTAAAATCAATATTTGGGGAAAAGCAGGATATGGAAAGCCTGGATTAAATTTTATGGATAATTCAGCTACACCTTATTATGCAGTGGGGCTTGCTTTAGTATGGAAGCCTTTTGATTGGAATAATAATGAAAGGAAAAGAATGATTAATCGTTTAAATGTATCATTATATGAAGCTAGAATAGATCAGAAAAAGCAAATAAGAGAAGCTCATGAAGTCGAATTATTAGGAAATATTAATAGTATTAAGAAGCAGATAATCAAAGATAATAAGATTATTTCTTTACGTGAAAAGATTGCAGTAGATCTTAAGAAGCAATGGTTGTTACGAACCATACCCTTCTCTATTTATATTGATGGAATGAATAATGTAACTGATGCAAAGATTCATAAAGAACTGCATCTAATACAAAAAATAGAGGCAACTCTAAAGTATAATCGATTTTTAAAACAATCATAACAAATGAAAAAGTACGTTCTAATATGCTTAATGTTGTCTCTTTTTTCATGTACTCGTGAACGAAAAGAGGTGGATGCTTATGGTAATTTTGAAGCAACAGAAATTATATTGTCAAGTCAAACTAGTGGTACTATTGTTTCGCTATTAAAAAGAGAAGGTCAAAAGATATCCAAAGGAGATACTCTTGCAATTGTTGATACTACCGATATATGTATTAAAATAAAACAATTAATTAATCAGCAGGAAACGATTCAATTAAAAGAAAAAGGTATAAAGTTATTTCTATCTAACCTCATACATGAGCTAATGGTTGCCAATAATGAGAAGATACGAATTCATAAATTATTTGATAATAATGTTGCAACTGAGGAGCAGAAGGAGAAGTCGGATCTAAAAGTTGTATTACTAAATAATAACATATTACAGCAAAAGCTTAAACTAAAAGAGCTTGAAAAAGAGAAAATTAATTTATTGAATGAATATTCTTTATTAAAGAATAAAAGAGATCGTTGTTTTATTGTTTCTCCAGAGAATGCTACACTTTTGAATAGATACCGTGAAATATCTGAATATGTACGACTTGGGAACCCTATAGATAAAATTGCAAATTTGGAGTATTTGGTTTTACGTGTTTATATAAGTGGAGGCCAATTGGCAAAAGTTAAACTAGGAGATCGTGTTTCAATTGGTTATGACTGTGATAATAAAATTAAACATGTCTCTGGAGTTGTTGAATGGATTTCTTCAAAGGCAGAATTTACCCCGAAAACAATTCAAACTAAGGAAGAGAGGATTGCGCAAGTGTATGCCGTTAAAATACGTGTTGAAAATAAGGATAAAGAAATTAAGATTGGAATGCCTGGAGAATGTAGCTTTAATAAATCATTATAATGTTACGTATTAAGAATTTCTCAAAAACTTATGGAGATAAGTTAGTAGTTGATAATTTTTCAATTGAGTGCAATAAGGGCGAAATCGTTGGATTGATTGGTCCCGATGGTGCTGGGAAAACAACTATTTTAAGAACAATTGCAACTCTTCAGAAACTCGAAAATGGGGTAATAGAGATTGATGGTATGGATGTTAAATGTGATTTTTTAGATATTCGTAAACGATTAGGATATATGCCTGGTCAATTCTCGTTATATAAGGATATGACAATTTATGAAAACCTTCAATTCTTTATGGATTTGCATGGAACTTCTTTTGATGATTGTAAAATGGCTATCGCTCCAATATATAAGTATTTAGAGCCATTTAAGAATCGTAAGGCAGGGAAACTATCTGGAGGAATGAAGCAAAAATTGGCTTTATGTTGTGCCTTAGTGGACAACCCGTCATTGTTATTGTTAGATGAACCAACTACGGGTGTAGATCCTGTTTCTCGTAATGAATTTTGGAATATATTAGAGACTTACAAACAACAAGGTACAACGATATTTGTCTCTACTCCTTATATGGATGAGGCAAGTAGATGTGACATCATTGCTCTTTTAAATAACGGAAAAACCCTAGATATTGGTTCTCCTGATCAGCTTGTTACAATGCAATATAAATATCATTTTCTTGTAATAAATGGTATTGCTGTAAATGATATTTACCGTATCAAGAAGCTCATTAATAATAAAAAGGAATTATGGTATGCATATTTAGCAGGAAAGAGCATTCGAATAATTATACCACTAAATCTTCAAGATAAGTTGTATTATTTTCTTAGATCATTATTGAATTATCAATTTGAAATCATGTCTGTTATTCCTGAAATAGAAGATATTTTTATGTATCATTTAATCGCATTTAAAGATGATTGAATCAGAGTTTGTTATAAACGTTGAGAATTTGGACAAAAAATATGGCGCTTTTTATGCAAATAAGAAATTAAGTTTTAATGTTAGAAGGGGAGAAATTTTTGGTTTTCTCGGAGCAAATGGTGCTGGGAAATCTACTGCAATGAAAATTATTACAGGTCTTGAAGTCCCTACAGCAGGAAGGGTAGAAGTACTGGGGTATGATGTATATAGTCAGTCCGAACTAATAAAAAAGGAAATTGGTTATATGTCACAACGATTTTCTCTTTATGAAGACTTAACAATATGGGAGAATATTAGATTTTTTAGTGGAATTTATGGACTGTCTCGTAAAAGTTTAAAAACTAAGAGTGAACAGATTTTAAACGATCTTGATTTATGGGATCAACGGAATTCATTAGTTAGTTCAATTCCTTTGGGTTGGAAGCAAAAATTGGCTTTCTCATTAGCAACAATACATGATCCTCAAATAGTTTTTCTTGATGAGCCTACAGGTGGTGTTGATCCATATGTCCGTCGTCTTTTTTGGGATCAGATTTATGAAGCACAAGCTAAGGGTACTACAATTTTTGTTACGACGCATTATATGGATGAGGCAGAATATTGCGATCGCATATGTATTCTAAGTGAAGGAGAGGTGGTTGCTAATGGAGCTCCTCGGAAACTAATTAAAGAATTTAAATTAAGTAGTATTGAGGATTTGTTTATTCTAGTGGCAAAAAATATTGAATAATAGTGATTATGAATAGAAGAGTCATCGGATTTATTAAAAAAGAATTTATTCATATTTTAAGAGATAGGCGTACCTTGATTATGATATTTGGTATTCCAATTATAGAGATATTGCTTTTTGGATATGTGATAAGAACAGATATATCTAATATAAATATCGGTATTGTTGACTATTCCAATGGGAGTATGAGTCAGCTTATTGTAAATAAATTAAAAGGTAACAGATATTTTTCAAATGTTCAATATCTTAATAATTACCAAGAGGCAGATTTGTTGTTTAAAAAGGATAAACTTCAAGAGGTTATTATATTTGATAAAATGATTGAGGACAGTGATTCTCCTGATACATCAATTCAAATATTGTTAGATGGATCTAATCCAATGGTTTCACAATTAATACTTAGTTATACTATCAATGTGATGCGAGAAGGTGATGATCTGGTTTTTCCAGAATATCGGATGATATACAATGAATCATTAAAAAGTACTTATATGTTTGTTCCAGGAGTAATGGCATTAGTATTGTTATTGATTTCTGCTATGATGACAGCGATAACATTGACAAAAGAAAAAGAGAATCACTCCTTTGAAATGCTTTTAATTTCACCGATAAAACCAATTGAGGTAATTATTGGGAAGTTAACCCCATATTTGATTCTGTCTTTTGTTAATAGTCTTTTAATCCTACTGTTAAGTAAATATCTTTTTCATCTTCCATTTTTAGGAAATAATGCCTCGTTATTCCTCTTAATTCTTATATATATACTTCTTTCTTTGGGATTAGGACTGTTGATATCGATAATTTCAAAGACTCAAATTGTCGCGATGCTATTTTCGTTAGTTGTGTTATTAATGCCAACAATGTTACTGTCGGGATTTATCTTCTCGATTGCTAACATGCCTTTGCCATTACAGTGGTTAAGCAATATTATGCCAGCTAAATGGTTTATTATATGCTTTAAGGGTATAGTAGTACAAGGGTTAGGTTTACATGATTTATTTTATCCTTTTTTGATATTAGTAGTTATGACAGTTGCTCTTATTCTAATTAGTGTCAATAAGTATAGTACGTATCTAGATGATTAATTTCCATTAATATGAAAGAAATATATTATATCATTCAAAAAGAGTTTCTCCAAATAAAACGAAACAAAGCAATATTACCGGTAATCTTTTTGATGCCCATACTACAGATGTTTGTGCTTGTTTGGGCAACAACAATGGAATTAAAGGAAGTTCATGTAGGATTCATCGATAAGGATAATAGTGTGATGTCACGACGTTATTATTCGCAAATAAATCAATTAGATTGTTTCATTTGCAAATATTTTAATAGTAGAGAATCTTCTATTGAGTGTCTACATAACAATAAGTTAGATGTTGTCATTGAGATGCCAATGGATCTTGAGAAACACTTTCTTCGAGGAGAAAAATCAATCCCACAAATATCCATTAATGCGGTTAATAGTAATAATGCAGAGATGATAAGGACTTATTTAGATAACGAATGGCAGGTGTTTGTAAATAGTTATGGAGGTAATGTAAAGAAGTACTCGGGTAATCATCTTACCTTTCGTTATTGGTACAATAGCCAAATGGATTTTAAACACTATATGGCACCAGGTATTTTAGCTATTCTTGTTTCTTTAGTGGGAATGATGCTTTCTGGAATGAATTTTGTTCGAGAAAAAGAACTTGGTACGATAGAACAAATAAATGTAACTCCCATAAGAAAGTACCAATTGGTAATAGGTAAATTTGTTCCTTTTTTAATTATTGGTATTGTAGATCTATTATTAGGTATATTAATTGCAAAAATGAGTTTCTCCCAACCAATAAGAGGAAATATATTTACTCTAGTATTGGCTACAGCCATTTATCTATTACCATTATTGGGAATCAGTTTATTGATTTCAGTATTTAGTGATAAACAACAGCAGGTGATGTTTGTTGGTTTTTTCTTCCTTCTGATATTTATTCTGACGAGTGGATTATTTACTCCTGTAGAAAGTATGCCGAGATGGGCTCAAATGCTAAACTATTTAAACCCTATGTTTTTTTATATTAGAATAATACGAGGGATTTTAATCAAAGGAGCTTCTATTGCTGATATCTATAACAATTTGATCATTCTTTTTATTTACGGGATTAGTATGTTTGTCACAGCTATATATAATTACAAAAAAGTAATATAGATAAAAAACCTCCTGAATGTTTAATATTCAGGAGGTTGGATGATTATATTAATGTAATTCCATTTTTATCACATTGATCAATCATTTCTTGAGGCCAAATAGACGCTTGAACTTCACCGATATGAGCTTTTTGAAGTAAAAACATACATATTCTAGATTGTCCAATACCTCCACCAATAGAAAGAGGCATCTTGTCTTGTAGAAGCATCTGGTGCCACATTAATTTTTCACGATCTTCTTGTCCAGCTTCTTTAAGCTGTCTTTTTAGTGCCTCTTTATCGACACGGACTCCCATTGATGAAACCTCAAAAGCTCTTTCAAGAATAGGGTTCCAAAGAATAATATCACCATTTAACCCTTTTTTTCCATCTACTGTTTCTGAGGTCCAATCATCATAGTCTGGTGCTCTTCCATCGTGACGTTCCCCAGATAGAGGTAGTTTTCCTCCAATTCCAATGATGAATACGGCTCCATATTTCTTAGCAACTTCACTTTCTCTTTCAAATGGAGTCAAGTTTGGATAAAGCGCTTCTAGCTCTTCTGTATGAATGAAAGTAATTTCTTCAGGAAGAATAGGTTTGATTGAAGGATAATATTCGTAAACCATAAATTCTGTTCTTAAAAGAACACTATAAATTTTACGAACCATCTTTTTCAAGAATTCTAATGAACGTTGTTCTTTTGTAATTGATGCTTCCCAATCCCATTGATCAACATACATTGAGTGAAGGTTTGTAAGTTCTTCGTCTGCACGTATTGCATTCATATCAGTATAGAGACCATAGCCTGCTGGGATATCATATTTACCAAGCATCATGCGTTTCCATTTTGCAAGAGAATGGACAACTTCAGCCTTGGCATCTCCAAGCTCTTTCACTGGAAATGATACTGCTCTTTCTGTTCCATTTAAATCATCATTAATACCTGTTCCTTGCATTACAAATAGGGGAGCAGTAACTCTTCTAAGTCGTAATTCAGATGATAAATTTTGTTGAAAGAAATCTTTTACAAATTTGATTGCTTTTTCTGTCTCTTTTAATGTTAATGAGGATTGGTATCCTTCTGGAATTGTTAGAATCATAATGTCTTATTGCTTGTAATATGTTTTGTATTCTATTAATCTGTTTGAAAAATGATACAAACTCTATCATTTTGTTTGATACAAATAAATATTAAAAATATCACAAATCCAACATAAAAGACGGGAAAATAACAAAATGTCATACAAATACAGTAAAAGTATACAAAAAGTAATAATTGATATACGTAAGTGTATTGTTATTTCTGATACAAATTTTGAATTATTATCAAAGAATAATACTATTAAAACTAGATAGTTAGTTGTTTATTTGCTATCTATTTCTTGACAATAATCATTTCTGTTCAATTAAACTATGGATTCTATGATTGATTTCTTCTTTGCATTATCTTTGTTTGCATAATAATATTAGGAAGTAAAGATGTTATATATTTTTTCTGCAACAAATGAATTAGCTATTGCTAATGGATTACATAGTTATACTCCAGCAAAACATTTACGAGATTTTGAAGAGGATTTGGCTTTTTTACCATACTACTTTTGTGATAATAAGGATATTATCATGATTGACAAACATATATCCAAAGAGTACAAAAAACGAATTAAATGTTTATATGATAAAGAGGTCGAATGCATAAAGAAGAAGGATATAATTTTATTCTTAAGTAAAAACAAAAGTATTCATGATTTAGCTCCTTGGGGATGGAGTCCTAAAATGCATTATGAATTATCAAAGATTAAACCATTTTGTAAACCTCTTGCTAGTATTATATCTTCTTGGCACTCTAATTCAAAAGAAGTCTATTCTAGAGTGTTTGCTCGTGATGTTCTAATACATATATTGAATAACACAAAAAGAGAAAGTATTTATATACCTAAAAAAAATATTCCTGAGGTTATAACTAGCTTTAATGAAATTGTTGAATTGAGTCAGAAACACAATAAGCTTGTAATAAAAACACCTTTTAGTTCTTCAGGAAGGGGTATGATATTTTTAAATGATGGTGTAATACATAAGACGTATCAACAATGGATTGAAGGTGCATTAAAGACACATGAGTATCTAATGGTCGAGAAATATGTAAATAAGCTTTATGATTTATCATTCCATTTCGAAGTAAAAGGAGAGGAGATAAAGCACTTAGGGAACGCTTCTTTCTTTACTCTGGATAATGGGCAATATGAGGGGAACAATATAACAGTGTTGCCAAATAATTTTCCTGATAATCAAAGAGAATTTGTTGAGAAATATTCAGAACAGATTTCGAATGATCTTTTAGATGCATTTACTAAGGTTGATTTAGTTCATAAATATCAAGGGATAATAGGAGTCGATGTATTATTGTTTTTAGATGATAACGGAAATTTGAAATTTCATCCTTGTTTAGAGATGAATATGCGCTATAATATGGGGACAGTTACTTTAGCTTTACGTAATCATTTAAATGTAGGACAATCTGGATATTGGAAAGTTGAAAGATTAGGAAAAAGAGATGCGATTTCATTTGACCAACAACAACAAAAGAAATTCCCAATCCTTCTAGATGATTATGGAAAAATCATCAAAGGATATTTACCTTTAATTGAACCTTCTAAAGAGAAGAAGTTCGCGTGTTATATCATCCTTGAATAAAAAAGCAGCTCTGTAGATAACTTCTACAGAGCTGCTTTTTAGTATCTATTTTTGCCATTTTATACAAAAACGCAAGTAACGTTTTTTCTTTTCATTAAAAAGACAATAGAATCTTTCTATTTCTTCATTTAGGTCTAAATGGTTATGAAAATACATTATCTTATCCATCATTTCAGCATCAGGAGAAACCTTAGATAGTTTTTTCTCATCAGCATCAATCCTATGATGTAATTTCCTGATTTGGCCTTCTTCAATCGTTAATTCATTTTGTAGCACCTCGAGCTGTTTTCGAAATTCTTTGTCTTTATGATTAGATGATGATAACCGAAGTAAGTGATCTCTGTAGATCTCGATTAATTTCTGATAAAAACGAACATCGCTAAGCCATTTATCATGCTCGAGGTGTAATGCCTCTATGTTTGATAATATATCCATAACGTTAAAGGTTTGTTTGATTAAACACTCTATTTATATAACGATGTTCTTTAAACAATGTTCATGTTTTTTTTCAATTTGCCATTTTAGAAACTAGTCTTATAGTTGAAAATTTCAGATAATCATAATTGCTCTAATAAAAAATCAACAATTATGATTATCTGGACAGAGAAATTGTAAAAAATACCAAAATCTTCTAACTTCGTTATTTTACAATTTCTCTGTATTTTATTAGTGAATAATTGAGAAAACCTCATAAAAAAATAACAATGAAGAAAAAAGCTTTTATCTTTCTATTTGATGGATTTTCTGATTGGGAAATTTCATTTTTAACACCTGAGCTAAACAAAAACAATTCTTATGAATTGTACTATTTCTCGAAGGATGGACATAATGTTAAGTCAATGGGAGGAATGTCTGTAAAGCCTGATTTATCCTTGGCAGAACTTTCTATCTCTGACATAGAATTGTTAATACTCCCTGGAGGTAATGGGTGGGAAAATAACGGCTTAAATTATATCTCATCATTAATTGAGTCCGTAAATATCAATAAAGGATTAATTGCTGCGATTTGTGGTGCTACAATTATTCTAGCACAAAATGGGTATTTAAATAAAATAAAACACACAAGTAATTCTTTGGGATATTTAAAACAGTTTGCACCTGACTACAATGGAGAAGTACAATATCTACTTGAGAATTCTATTTCGGATAAGAATATAATAACAGCAAATGGTGTTTCACCAATAGAATTTGCTCGAGACATTTTTACAAGTATTGGGTTGATGGATTCATCGACAAGTGAAAGATGGTTTAACTTATTTAAGAATGGTGTTTGGTCTGAATAATACAAAAATCAAAATACAACAATAATGATTTCTACAAAATTAATTACAATTGGTGATGAGCTTCTCATAGGTCAAGTTGTTGATACAAATTCAGCATGGATAGGTCAACATTTAAATGAGATCGGAATATCCATCAATAAAATTGTATCTATTAAAGATAACGAAGCGGATATATTAAAAGAGTTAGATGATCCGAAAATGGATATTATTCTTGTTACTGGAGGGTTAGGACCAACTAATGATGATATAACTAAAACTACTGTAGCTAAATTCTTCAATACAGAGCTTGTTTTCGATCAAAAATATTATAATGATTTAGAAGTTTTTTTGGATCTGATGGGATTAAAAATGAATCATTTGAATAAAGATCAAGCGATGGTTCCAAAAGGTTGTAATATCATTCCAAATACAAAAGGAACAGCTCCAGGAATGCACCTAATTAAAGGAAAACAACATTTCTTCTTTATGCCAGGAGTTCCTATGGAAATGAAAAACATGATGTCTTCTCATATATTAGGTTATTTGAAAGAACAATTTGATCTTCAAGCTGTTTATCATCAAACAGTTAGAACGACAGGTGTTCCAGAATCAGAACTTGCTATAGAGCTAAAAGAATGGGAAGATTCTTTATCAGACAATATAGCACTAGCTTATCTTCCAAATTATGAAGGAGTGAGATTAAGAATGAGTTGTTATGCTAGTGATAAAGAAACAATTGATAATATTAATACTCAAGTAGGGTATTTGAAAAAAAAGTATCCTCAGTTTGTGTATGGTGATGGTGATCAATCGTTAGTAGAAGAAGTAAGTAATCTATTAAAGGGTAGAAAAGAGACCCTTTCTACATCTGAAAGTTGCACTGGAGGTTATATCGGACACCAATTAACTACGATACCAGGAGCATCAGAATTCTATAAAGGAGGAATTATTGCATACGATAATGAAGTAAAAATATCTGAATTATCTGTTGCTGCATCTCACTTGTTCGAACATGGAGCCGTATCAAAACAAGTTGTTTTGCAGATGGCCAGAGGCATACGAGAGAAATTAGATACAAATTATGCTATAGCTACTTCAGGAATTGCTGGACCTTCAGGGGGAAGCAAAGAAAAACCGGTTGGAACGGTTTGGATTGCTGTAGCATCTAAAACAAGAGTTGTTGCAAGATGTTTTCAATTTGGACAAGGTCGAGAACGAATTGTACGAAAAGCAACAATTACGGCACTAAATATATTACGAACAGAATTTTTGAAATAAAAATTACGAATATGAAGAAGTTATTAAAAATAGTAGGAATTGTATTAGTCATTATCATCGGACTAATGATATCCATTCCCTTTCTATTTAAAGATAGAATAAAAAAAGAAGTTATTGAGATTGTGGAAAGAAATGTAGATGCAAAGATCTATACAAGTGATGTCTCATTGTCTCTTTTTAGAAGTTTTCCTCATTTGAATGTAAGTATTGAAGACTTCAAAATCGTAAATAATGATAAGACCTTTACACAACCTGTTGTTGCATTAAAGAGCTTAGATCTTGATGTTAACGTTTCAAGTTTATGGAAAGAAAAATCTATTGAAATTCTAACATTCCGTTTGATTGAGCCAAGCATCTCATTGGAAGTTACTAAACATGGTAAAGCAAACTGGGATATTGTAAAAGCATCAACTGAAGATGAAACCCCAGCAGCTGAAACTAAGCAGGAGGGAAGTACTAGTGATTTTGGCATTGATTTAGAAGAAGTAATTATTGAACAAGCAACAATATCTTATATTGATAAGAGTGCAGCGATTACTTTCTTGATGAATAATTTCAATCTTTCATTAAACGGAAAGATGAGTGGAACTAATACAACTCTTAATTTAGAAACAACTTCAAATGTTTCATGTACTTATGAAGATGTTGCTTATTTATCTCATGTTCCTGTTGAATTAACGACTTCATTAAAAGCTGATTTTGACAAAATGTTATTTGAAATCATTGAAAGTGAGATGAAGATTCAATCTTTCCCTCTTGTTGCTCAAGGAACCTTCCAAATGGATGGAGACAACTACTTGCCAAACATTAAGATTAGATGCCCACACTCTTCTTTTGCTGAAGTATTAGGTCTTGTTCCAGATGCTTATAAGTCTTATTTAGAGGGGTTGGATATGACAGGTACACTTACTTTAAATAGCACAATTGAAGGTATATATAATGAATCTACTTATCCTAAATTTGCTTTAAATATGGAGGTAAAAGATGGTCGTATGAAATATGCTGACCTACCTCAATCTGTTGATAATATTCAATTAAGAGCACACATCACTAAAGCTCAAGGAGATTTAGATTTAACGAAGGTTAATATCCCGATTATCCAAATGAGTATTGGACAACAACCATTAAAAGGTGCATTCTCTGTAAGTCGTCCAATGAGCAACCCTCATTTTGTCACCTCGTTTACTGGTAATATTGATTTAGAAACACTAAAACAATCACTTCCTGTAAAGATGGAAACTCTTACTGGTAGAATCATTGCTAATATGAAATTACAGGGTAATATGGCTATGATTGAAAAAGAAGAGTATGATAAATTATATATGTCTGGAGCCGTAAGAGTTTCTGGAATTAAATATAAAGATAAGTCACTTAAGTATCCTATTGAAATACCTAAGGCAGGACTTGATTTAACTGCACAAAAGATCACTCTTAATGAAACTCAGTTAAAAGTTAAAAGTGATATCATTTCATTTACTGGTTATTTGCAGAATTATTTTCCATATATTTTTAAATCCAAAGAGTTAAAAGGGAATTTAGCAATACGTAGTAGACATATAGATGCTGCTACATGGATGAACCTTATGTTAGATGATTCAACGGATAATAAACCTGAAGCATTAGATGATAAGACAAAATTAACGTCTTCTGATACTGTAGTTGTAGCAACACAGATACCTAAAGGACTAAATATTGAGGGCTTCCTAAATATTGACGAAGTAAAATATGATGGTATCCTAATCTCGGACATTATTGGTAAGGCTAAGATAAAAGATCAAAAAGCCATTCTATCAAACCTTTCTATGAATTTATGGGATGGTTCAATGGTAAGTAATGGAGTTTTTAACACACAAGATGTTAATAGTCCAAAATTTGATTTCGCATTTAAAGCAAACAAAATTCAAATTACAGAAGCATACAGATCATCTAAAACAGTTCAGAAATACGCTCCGATAGCGAAAGAAAGTACAGGTGATATTTCTGGGAATATTAGTTTAAGAGGAGCGTTAGATAAAACAATGTCGCCAGTATTTAAAACTTTTAATGGGAATGGAGTTATTAGCTCTTCAGAAATAATCTTAAAAGGAACTTCTACAACAAAAGAAATTGCAAAACTATTCAAAAATAGTTCAGATCAATTAAAGGTAAGTAAATTCTCTGCTAATTTTGATCTAGTTGATGGGAACTTAAATCTTCATCCATTTAATACTAAAATTGCTGGACAGAAACTAACCTTTTATGGAAAGCAAAATTTAGAAGGGAATATGGATTATCAGTGTGATTTTCTTATTGAAAGAGATAAATTATCTAATGACATAATAAAAGTGGTAGATATTATCCCTGGTGCAAGTACAATTAAAGAGTATAACATTGGGATGAAAATTGTTGGTACAACTTCTGATCCGAAGGTAAAATTAGATTTATCAAAAGCTAAAAAGCAAATCCAAAAAGAGTTAGAAAAGAAGGCTGGTAAAAAAGTAAAACAAGGTCTTGAAGATTTAGGAAAATCTTTAAAAGGATTATTCAAATAAAACAATAAACTACTCTTTATAGATAAGGGGGAAAGGACATTTAATGTTCCTTTCCCCTTTGTTTTTGAATACTCTTCTAATATGTTCTAACGATTTACTTTTTTTGTATTTCGCCTCATTTAGCTTATTAAATTGTGTTTTTTTTATCATATTAATACATTTTGTCCCTTATTATTTCATCAATTTTGTATCTTCGTTAAAGAAATAAAACAATAGGGTTATATTCATTGTTTTATTGAACTAATCTTCTGTTTTGAAGTTTAGATTTTAGATTGTGTAGATTTTTAGGTAAAAGGATTATATCATTAAAACGTATCCAGCGATTATGGAAAATAAAATATATACGGTCATTACTGGATCTGGTTCTTCAATTCCTCCTCGTATTATCAAAAATGAGGACTTTGTTAACCATAAATTTTATCAGCCAGGGAAGAAAACCCCTTTTGAAACTCCAGGGGAAGAAATTACAGCTAAGTTTGAAGCAATTACATGTATTGCTGAACGACGTTATGTTGATGAAAATCAAACTGCATCTGATTTAGCTACAGAGAGTGCAACATTAGCACTAGAAGATGCTGGATTAGACAAAGAAGATTTAGATTTTATTATTGTTGCTCACAATTTTGGAGATGTTAAGAGTGGTAGTACTCGTATTGATAACATGCCATCTGTTGCTAATAAAGTAAAAGATAAATTAGGTATTAAGAATCCATCTACTTTTTGTCATGACAACATCTCTGGTTGTCCAGGTTGGACCCAAGCTTTGATTATTGCAGATGCTTACATCCGTGCTGGTTTCTGTAAAAGAGGTCTTGTTATCGGAGCAGATGTATTATCTCGTGTTTCTGATCCACACGATAGAGATACAATGATTTTTGCTGATGGTTCTGGTGCTGTTGTTGTAGAAGCAAAAGAGAGTGATGTTCCTGTAGGAATTCTTTCTCATGAAAGTCGTTCTGATGGTGGAAAATTCTGTCATGCTTTACAAATGGGAGCTTCATGGAACCCAGATTATGATCAATCTGAAGAGGTGATCAAAATGGCTGGAAATCAAATCTATGTTTATGCTTTAACTACTGTTCCAGGTGTTGTAAAAACAAGTATTGAAAAAGCTGGTCTTGATCTTACTGATATCAAGAAAGTGTTTATCCATCAGGCTAATGAAAAAATGGATTTAGCTATTCTTGAACGTCTTTATAAGCTATATAAAGTTAAGGATGTGGATTATACTATCATGCCAATGTCTATTCGCGAATTAGGTAACTCATCTACAGCTACGGTACCTACGCTATATGATTTGGTTCGTAAAGGTAAAATTGAAGGTCAATCTATTGAAAGTGGACAAAATATCATATTCACTTCGGTTGGAGCTGGTATGAATATTAATTCTATCATTTATAGAATACCTTAAAAGATATTCCATTAGTAGGGAAGAGGTTATTTCGTTTGAAATAACCTCTTTTTTTTTATCGTTTATTAGTATACGTCATTAAACCAACCCCCATTACTATGGAAGTAAAAACAATTACAATAAACAATAGACCACTATCGACCTCTGAAATAAGGTATTCTGCAGGTATAGCAAAAAATAATAAGATTGAAATTAATCCTCGTGGTGCAATATATAGTTCAGGAGTAATATCACGCACAAAGAATATCTTTAATAGAATAAAATGAATAAAGTATATCCCGAGAATATATGCTCCTGAGATAACCATATTGTCATATGTAAATATATTGTCAAATGACAGAAACATTCCAAACAATACGAAGAATAAAGTTCTGATTACAAATGACCCCTCATCAGTAATCAGTTTAAAATGAAATAAAAGTTCGTCAGAGAGATTCGGGTTAACCCAATTTTTGGGAAGATTAAACCTTTTAACAAGGAATCGATGATTACTCAATAATATACCATAAATAAGAATAAGCAATAAAGATGATAAATGGAATAGTTTTCCTATTGAATACAGGGATACTAGAATTGCCATAAATACTGAAAATTGAATATGTCTATGAACCATCTTATGAAAGATATAGAATAGTGCAATACTACATAATATCGAAACAACTATTGTTAACAATGTATTTGAAATGATATTGATAGAAACAGAATATATTGTTGTGACCTCTAGATTGTTCACCAAAAGATAAAAGGCCATGATTCCAAGTATATCAGAGAAAGTACTCTCGTAGATTAAGAAATCCCTTTTATTTTCTTCTATGTGGTGTACACTAGGAATTACGATAGCACTACTCACTAACGATAATGGCAAAGCATATAAAGAACATTGCACCCAACATAGGTTCTGATAAAAAAGTCTAAATATCGACGATAATAGACATAAACAGGCACCTAATGATATAAACGCAATCAAAAAAGATTTAATAATCAAGGACTTTTTTTCGGATGATACTTTTAGATCTAATGAGGCTTCCAAAACGATAAGAATGATACCAACATTTCCCAAAATCTCTAGTACTCTCTGTTTTTCAAAATCAATATCATGGTATTTAAAGATAAGCTGTATTACCACACCTAAAATAAGAAGACTTAACACAGTTGGAAAATTTGTTTTCTTACTAAAGGTCTCAAATATTGTTGATAATATTACTACGGTGCATAATATTATTAGCATGCTAAATATATTCATAGAATTTAGTAGTTTCATTATTTATATAGAACAAAATATTCATTCACCTTGTTCTCTTCTCAAAAATACCATTCCACTTCAAGTATTAGATTGTATCGATAGAGTAGGAGATAATCCGTTTGAAGCTGTAATTAAATAATCTATTTTAAAACCGAATTTTAATAAAGTTTTTAACTAATAATAGAACTTCTTTGTGTTATATTTTGTTATGTTTGTGATTATCGAACATAAATAAACTAATAAGCTTATGATCAGGAAAAAGAAGAATGTAGCAATTGTTGCACATGACAATAGAAAGGCAGATATTGCGGAATGGGTTGCGTGGAATTGGAAATCATTAGCTCAACATTCATTAGTTTGTACTGGTACAACCGGTCGTTTAGTGGAAGAAACTATAACAAAAAAATGTCAGGAGAATGATTATTTTGCTCCAACGGTAACTAGATTAAAATCAGGACCACTTGGTGGAGACCAACAATTAGGAGCAATGATCTGTGAAGGTAAAATTGATATGGTAATCTTCTTTTGGGATCCAATGGAGCCACAACCTCACGATGTAGATGTAAAAGCACTATTACGTATATCCGTGTTATACAATGTTCCAACTGCTTCTAATAGAGCAACTGCAGACTTCATGATATCATCGCCATTATTTGATCAGGATTACCAACCTGATGTAAAAGACTATAGTTCTTATATTACGAGGAATATAGATACTAAATAAAAATAAATACGCTGAAAGTGTAATTAACACATTTTTCAGCGTATTTATTTTTATGATTAAAAGTCTTGTAATATGTGTTATGTAAAATAGAGTGTATATAAAAGAAGGAGCCATCTAGATATGATTCTAGATGGCTCCTTCTACAATAAGAATATATCTATTCTCT
This sequence comes from Prolixibacteraceae bacterium, assembly GCA_025210775.1. Lineage (GTDB taxonomy): Bacteria > Bacteroidota > Bacteroidia > Bacteroidales > Prolixibacteraceae > Halosquirtibacter. The sequence continues at coordinate 109,463 of JAOARB010000013.1, read as the reverse complement.
TATTCAAGCTCACTAATTTTCTTAGTTATCTCTTGATATTTATCAGTCATATTTAAACGATAATACAAGTTCTTAAGATTCTCAAGTGTAGCTTTCTCTTTAGGATTGATATCCAATGCTTTTTCAAAATATGGAATTGCATTTGCGAACTCTACATTTGCCTTAGCTTTTTGTGCTTCAAATTTCTTTACTTGATTTGTTGGAATATCATTCGCAATCTCAAGCAACTTAACACCTTTGTTATAGAAAACAGCTCCTAAGTTATAATATGCATCTGCAAAATCTGGTTTTACCTCAATCGCTTTATTGTAAGCTTCAATAGCTTTAGTAGGATTTCCCAAATTGTCATATACAGAACCTTTTGCAAAGTGGTATGATGCATTATTTGGATCTGATTCAATCGCTTTGTCGATATAAGTTAAAGCACCTTCTTCATTTTTAGATTGGATATAATAGTTGATCAATTCAACCAAGATACCTTGATCTTGAGGATATTTATGAAAAGCATTTTGCATTGCTTCTAAAGCAGCAGCATTATCATTTTTAGCTTTATAAGCATTAATAATACCTAAAGCACACTTCTCCCCTTTATAACCTGTTTCCTCAGTTAGTTTGTAGTATTCAATAGCACGGTCATACATTTTTGCCGCTACAGAAGATACTGCAATGTTATATAGAATAATTGTATCTACTTGAGCTTGACCATCACCAATAAATACAGGATGATTTTCAATTTTCAATACATTAACAAAAGCATCAGATGCGCCTTTATAATCTTTAGCATTGTAAGCATTCGCTCCTGCATTTGTAAAGTCAGTAATCAAAAGCATCATAGCATTTCTGATCTCTTTTGAATATCTATTCTTGCTATCTTTTTCTGCAGCAGTAATATATGATGACAATGAAGCATCCAATGGGTTACCAATGGTCTTCTTAAGATCATTATATTTTTTATCTTTTGTCAAAGCAATAGAACGCATTACTTGTCCTTTAGCAATATAAGATTTAGGCCAAGCAATTACTTTTGCAGATTTTTTATTTGCAGGATCCAAAGCAAGATTAATAACTTCATATGCTTTGTCTAATTTTCCTTCGTTAGCATAGTTTTGTGCACTATAAACTTTGCTTTTTTGCGCAGTAGCATTCATTGCAAAAGCAGAAAGTGCTGTTAAGACTAGTAACTTCTTCATGTTTGTCTAATTTGATTCTTTATTATTATTTGTATTTAAAACTTAAACACCAAAGTCTAAAGTTTGTTGACCATCATTAGGATCTTTGTCATTATCATCATTTTCTTCTTCAGAAATATTGTCTAGTGTTTCAGTCTCTTCAGATTCAATAGGTGCAGCTTGCTCTTCATTAGCATTCCCTTCCTCTTCAGTGTTTTCATTTAAAACCTCTTCTTCTTGACTCTCTTTCTCAGATGAAGGAACGACATCAACAGAAGCGATATTATCCTCATTACGAAGATTAATCAACTTCACTCCTTGAGCATTACGTCCAGTGATACGAATATCAGATATTGGAAGACGTATTGCCACACCAGAATTCGTTAGGATCATAAGGTCATCATTATCTTGTGTACACTTGATAGCAACAAGAACCCCTGTTTTATCGGTAACATTTAAAGTTTTTACTCCTTTACCACCTCTATTTGTAATACGATAATCTTCAAGTTTTGAAACCTTTCCATAACCAGCTTCCGAAACTACCAATATATTCTCATTACTTTCTGGGTGAATACATATCATACCGATAACACAATCAGCATCATGACCTAAAGTAATACCTCTAACCCCTGATGCCGTACGTCCCATAGCACGAAGCTTTGATTCATTAAATCGTATTGCTTTACCAGACTGTACTGCCATCATGATATCTTGACTACCATTAGTTAATTTCGCTTCTAGAAGTTCATCATTTTCACGAATACTAATTGCATTAACACCATTTTGACGAGGACGAGAATATGCTTCAAGCGAAGTCTTTTTAATCACCCCTTGTTTTGTACACATTACAATATAGTGTCCATTAATGTAATCCTCATCTTTCAATGTTTTTACATTGATATATGCTTTAATTGGATCACTAGAATCTATGTTGATCACATTCTGTATTGCACGTCCTTTAGACGTTTTTGTTCCTTCTGGAATTTCGTATACTTTCAACCAATGGCAACGACCACCTTGAGTAAATAAAAGAATCGTATTATGCATTGTACATACAAACATATGCTCAATATGATCTTCGTCACGAGTAGAAGAACCTTTCGATCCTACTCCTCCTCTAGATTGTGTTCTAAACTCAGTAAGTGGAGTTCTTTTAATGTATCCCAATTTAGAAATAGTAATTACCATTTCATCATCAGCATAGAAATCTTCTGGATTGAATTCACTTGAATTCATTACAATCTCAGATTTTCTCTCATCACCAAATTCATTATCCACAGCGTCAAGCTCTTCACAGATAATATTCATACGAATTTCTTTAGAAGCAAGGATCTCTTTAAGGGATTCGATCAATGTACAGATCTCTTCATATGCACCAAACAACTTATCTCTCTCAAGACCAGTTAATTTTTGAAGACGCATATCCAAAATTGCTTTGGCTTGAATCTCATCCAATTCAAAATTAGATATCAAACCTTCTTTTGCTTCAACTGGTGTTTTAGAAGCTCTGATCAGCTTAATAACCTCATCTAAATGATCAATTGCAATAATTAAGCCTTTTAGAACATGTGCTTTTTTCTCCGCTTGATCTAATTCGAACTGAGTACGTCTTGTAACCACCTCATGACGGTGATCAACAAAATTAGAGATCAATTCTTGCAAGTTTAATAAACGAGGACGACCATTAACCAATGCAATATTGTTGATACTAAAAGACGATTGTAATTGAGTAAACTTATATAGTTTATTCAATACAACATTACTAATTGCATCTTTTTTAACATCAATAACAATACGCATACCTTTACGGTCTGACTCATCATTGATATTAGAGATTCCATCAATTTTTTTATCATTAACAAGCTCAGCGATTTTCATAATCAACTCTGCTTTATTAACCAAATAAGGGATCTCTGTAATAATAATTTTTTCTCGACCAGAAGACGTAATTTCAACATGAGATTTACTTCTCATTACGACCTTACCTCTACCTGTTCTAAATGCTTCTTTTGCTCCTTCTGTTCCGTAAATGATACCACCTGTTGGAAAATCTGGTGCTTTTACAATATCAATAAGTTCATCGATAGAGATGTCATTATTATGAATATAAGCTTTTGTTGCTTTAATAACATCTGTAAGGTTATGAGGTGGCATATTCGTTGCCATACCAACGGCAATACCAGAAGCACCATTAACTAACAGAGTAGGTATACGAGTTGGTAATACTGTAGGTTCATTTAACGACTCATCAAAGTTCGGTTGAAAATCTACAGTATTTTTATCTAAATCAGAAAGAGTTAATTCCGCAATTTTAGCCAATCTTGCTTCCGTATACCTCATTGCTGCTGGGCTATCGCCATCAACAGAACCATAGTTTCCTTGGCCATCAATTAAAGGATAACGTAAAGACCAATTTTGTGCCATACGAACCATCGCGAAATAGACCGAAGAGTCACCATGTGGGTGATATTTACCTAACACCTCTCCCACAATTCTTGCAGATTTCTTGTACGCTTTATTTGAATAAACACCCAATTCGTTCATTCCATAAAGAACGCGTCTATGCACGGGTTTTAAACCATCACGAACATCTGGCAAAGCACGTGAAACAATTACCGACATTGAATAATCAATGTAGGCAGATTTCATCTGCTCTTCAATGTTGATCTGAATTATTTTTTCACCTACCGACATATATATATTATATTTATTAATATTCTATAACCACTCTATTGAAATATTTTTTCGAAATAGATCAACGATCTCGAATCTACATTTAAAGATATTTCAAGATAGACAAAAATAGTAAAAAAGGTTCGGAATACTCCATGTTTTTAGGGAAAAACACACCTTAAATCAACCTTAATTCACGATTTTACTTATAAATAATATTCTTCTTGTTTGATACACGAATTTCATGTAATTGTAAACAACTAAGTATAAAGTTAGTAATAAATTCATCCGACACAAAACAAGATTATTGATTTAGTTGTTCTAGTAAAAAAAGCGATTTAATCTATTGTGTAGCGTGCGATTTTCAATTAAATTCATTATTATTGAAAATATAGGTTTCGTATTAGAGACACAAATGCATTTACCAGAAAAACAAATAACATGAATTCAGATTTTTCACAAGAGATCCAAGACGTACTTTCTTACAGCAGAGAAGAAGCAATACGTTTAGGAAATGATTTCATCGGAACGGAACATCTCTTTTTAGGAATTCTTCGAGAAGGTGCATTATCTCCTATTCTCATAGAAATGGGAGTTGATATTGACAGGGTGAAAGAAAGTGTAGAAGCAAATATAAAGAGGGAAAATATTCTAGATGCCGATTCTAGCATACAGCTACTTAAAGAAACTGATAAAGTTCTAAAAATTACTCATTTAGAATCTAAGATGCTCTCATCCAAGACAATCAGAACTGGACATCTACTCCTTGCCATTTTAAAGAACAACGATTTTCTTGTAACGAAGTTATTACGAAAATATAGTCTTACATATCACAATTTTAAATCAAGATATGAGATGACAAAAATTGACAATGACGTAATTGCTTCTTTTTCAGATGATGATGACGAAGACGATGATCTTTTTGGAGGAAATCCAGAGAAACAACAATCGTCCTCTTCTTTTTCTTCAGGAAAGTCTTCAATATCTGCAAAGTCAGATACTCCAGTATTAGATAATTTTGGTGTAGATATAACCAAAGCAGCAGAAGAAGGAAGTCTAGACCCTATTGTTGGAAGAAAGGAAGAGATTGAACGTATCGCTCAGGTTCTAAGTCGTAGAAAGAAGAACAACCCTATCCTTATTGGAGAGCCAGGTGTTGGTAAATCTGCCATCGTGGAAGGACTTGCTCTAAGAATTGTTGAAAGAAAAGTATCTAGAATCCTTTTTGACAAAAGAGTTATTAGCTTAGATCTTGCTTCTATTGTCGCAGGGACAAAATATAGAGGTCAATTTGAAGAAAGGATGAAAGCAATCATTTCAGAACTGGCTAAAGTTGACAATGTCATTCTTTTTATTGATGAGATTCACACTCTTGTTGGAGCAGGTGGAGCAACAGGATCGTTAGATGCTGCCAACATTTTAAAACCAGCATTAGCTCGTGGAGCAATTCAATGTATTGGTGCAACTACACTTGATGAATACCGTCAGAACATTGAAAAAGATGGTGCACTAGAACGTCGTTTCCAAAAAGTTATCGTTGAACCTACATCTATTGATGAAACGATAGAGATACTTTTAAATATCAAGGAAAGATATGAAGATCACCACAATGTAACTTACACAGATAATGCCATCAGAGCATGTGTCAACCTAACAACAAGATACATATCCGATCGTCATCTTCCTGATAAAGCGATTGATGCACTAGATGAAACAGGCTCTAGGGTACATATCAACAATATCATTGTTCCAGACTCAATTATAGAGATGGAAAATAAGATTGAGAAGATTCATAAAGACAAGGTTGGTGCCGTTCATAATCAAGACTTTGAATTAGCTGCAAGATACAGAGACAAAGAAAAGCAGCTTCAGCAAGAGCTTGAACAGATGAAGTGCAACTGGGAAAGAGAACTTGAACAACATAGAGAAACAGTTACGGAAGAGAATGTTGCAGATGTAGTTGCAATGATGTCTGGAATACCAGTACAACGTATTGCTCAAGCCGAAGGGAAACGACTAGTAAACATGTCTGGCGACCTTAAAAAGCTCATTATTGGACAAGACGAAGCAATTATTAAAATCACCAAAGCAATTCAACGTAACAGAGCAGGTCTAAAAGATCCAAATAAACCTATTGGTTCTTTTATCTTCCTAGGCCCAACAGGTGTTGGTAAAACACGTTTAGCTAAAGTATTAGCAGAACATCTATTTGACAGCACTGAAGCTCTTGTACGTATCGACATGAGTGAATATATGGAAAAATTTGCCGTATCTCGCTTGGTTGGTGCACCTCCAGGATATGTTGGATATGAAGAAGGTGGACAGCTTACAGAAAAAGTTCGTCGTAAACCTTATTCTGTAATCTTATTGGATGAGATTGAGAAAGCCCATCCTGATGTGTTCAACTTATTATTACAAGTGCTTGATGAGGGACGTCTTACGGATAGTCTTGGTCGTAAAGTTGATTTTAGAAACACCATCATTATCATGACCTCGAATATTGGATCCAGACAACTAAAAGACTTTGGTCAAGGAGTTGGTTTTAATATCAGACGTTCAAGAGATGAAGAGAATGAACATGCAAAACATATCATTCAAAAGGCATTAAAAAGAGCTTTCGCGCCAGAATTCTTAAACCGTGTCGATGATGTTGTTCTATTTAATTCATTAGGACAAGATGAGATCTTTGAAATTATCGATATTGAAATGAAAGGGCTACTTGAAAGAATCAAGAATCTCGGCTATGAACTTTCAATAACAGAGGAAGCGAAGAAATATATTGCACAAAAAGGATATGATCCTCAATTTGGTGCAAGACCATTAAAAAGAGCTATCCAAAAACTTATTGAAGACGAGCTTGCAGAAGTAATTATTCGTTCTGAAATCAATGAAGGAGATAAAATCAACCTCTCTTTTGACAAAAAACAAGAAAAACTTGAATTTAAGATTTCATAATAACATATTTTAAAACAAAACGAGAGCCGATCCATTTAGATCGGCTCTCGTTTTATCTATTATGAATGATTCTAAAACTTCAACTAAACAATACGTTACATCTTTTTCGCTTCATTCCAATAATGATCCATCTCCTCAAGACTCATCTCATCTAACTTCTGATTATTTTTAATAGCAGACTCCTCAATATGGTTGAATCGTTTGATAAACTTCTTATTGGTTTTCTCTAATGCAGAATTTGGATCCACACCATATAAACGTGCTGCATTTACAATAGAGAAAAGCAAATCACCAAACTCAGATTCCAATGACTCTTGGTTTTTATTATCTATCTCTTCTTGAACTTCAGCTATTTCTTCCTTGACTTTTAACCATACATCTTCTTTTTTATCCCAATCAAAACCTACATTCCTTGCTTTCTCTTGGATTCTTGAAGCTTTAATTAATGGTGGCAATGTTTTCGGAACACCATCTAGCACTCTTTTATTTCCACCTTTTTCTTTTAATTTAAGTTTCTCCCAATTTTGCAAAACCTCTTCCTCTCCTGTTACAGAAGTATCCGCAAAGATATGTGGATGACGATAAACCAATTTTTCAATCAAAGAATCAATCACCTCAGTAGTTCCAAACCAACCTTTTTCTGAAGCCATCTTTGCATAAAAAACCACATGCAACAAAACATCTCCTAATTCTTTTTTTATCTCTTGAGGATTTTCTTCACCAATAGCATCTACTAGTTCATATACTTCCTCTACAGTTAAACTTTTCATTGAATCAAAAGTTTGCTTTTTGTCCCATGGACATTCTGCTCTTAATCGATCTAAGACATCCAATAATTTCGATAAAGAGGTTGCTTCATCTATTCTCATTATTTATAATGTTGCTTTAATGTTACTTTTTATCAAAGGTACACTATTCTTCTACTACAAGTAGGAATATTTCACAAAAATAATTCACTAAATTTGTGCATGATCTTTTTGATATAATATATATGACGGATGCTTTACAGATAATATTAGATATAGAGAACCCATCGGTATTTTGGGGCATTAACAATGCAAATCTAGAGCTTATAAGAGCCCATTATCCTAATTTAAGGTTGGTTGCTAGAGGCGATCAAATAAAAATTAAGGGACATAGTATAGAAGTTGAACAATGCAAAAAGAATTTAGAGAAATTATCAAAAATTCTTGCATCAAAAGGCAAACTTGATAAACATGATGTATTGAGTCTTTTAGAAGATAAAAGTTCTGACGAGACATTCCATATCAAGAAAAACCACGTAGGTTACACCTATCTTGGTAAGCCGATTATACCTAAAAGTAAAAACCAACAAATACTTGTCGAATCTATTATATCTAAGGATCTGACTTTTGCTATCGGTCCTGCTGGTAGTGGAAAAACATATCTTTCTATTGCGATGGCCATACAGCTACTTAAAGCCAATCAAGTTCGCAAGATTATTCTTTGTAGACCTGCTGTAGAAGCTGGAGAGAATCTAGGGTTTCTACCTGGTGATATGAAAGAAAAAATTGATCCTTTTTTACAGCCTTTGTATGATGCGCTACAGGAGATGTTATCAGCCAAAAAACTCAATGAGTTTATGGCAGATGGTATTGTACAGATCTCTCCCCTTGCCTATATGAGAGGTCGTACATTAAAAGATGCATGTGTTATATTAGATGAAGCACAAAATGCAACAAATTCACAGTTAAAAATGTTTCTTACCCGTATGGGTACCACATCAAAATATATTGTTACAGGAGATATTACCCAGGTTGATTTACCCAAAAACCTTAAATCTGGACTCCGTACCACTATTGATGCATTAAAGCATATCCCCGAAATTGGGATCGTCAATCTCTCATCTATGGATATTGTTCGTCATCCATTGGTGAAGAAAATTGTAAATGCTTTAGAAGAATCCAATATTTAAACAACCAAATACATTCACAAATGAAAGACCAATTAGTTAAGTCAGAGTTTAATTTTCCTAATCAAAAATCAATCTACCACGGTAAAGTAAGAGATGTTTACGAAATCGGTGAAGAATACCTTTTAATGATTGTTTCTGATCGTATCTCTGCTTTCGATGTGATCTTACCTACAGGAATTCCTTACAAAGGAGAAGTACTAAATCAGATCGCTTCAAAATCCTTAGATGCAACCAGCGATATCGTTCCTAACTGGAAAATCGCAACTCCTGATCCAGCTGTTACATTTGGATATAAATGTGAGCCATTTAAAGTTGAAATGGTGATTAGAGGCTATCTAACTGGCCATGCTTGGAGAGAATACAAATCTGGCAAACGTAGCCTATGTGGTATCGCTCTTCCTGATGGAATGAAAGAGAACCAAAAATTTGATACTCCTATCATTACTCCTACAACCAAAGCAGACGTGGGACATGATGAAGATATCTCTAAAGAAGAAATTATATCTCAAGGTATTGTTTCAAAAGAAGATTACGAAGAACTAGAAAGAATCACCCATGCTCTTTTCCAAAGAGGAACAGAAATTGCGGATCAAAATGGACTTATCTTAGTAGACACAAAATACGAGTTCGGTAAAAAAGATGGAAAAATCTTCCTTATCGACGAGATCCACACTCCTGACTCTTCTCGTTATTTCTACGCTGATACTTACCAAGAGAACTACGAAAAAGGTATTGATCAAAAACAACTTTCAAAAGAATTTGTTCGTCAATGGTTAATTGAGAATGATTTCCAAGGACGTGATGGAGACAAACTTCCTGAGTTTACACCAGAATTCACTCAACAAGTATCTCAGAGATATATTGAACTTTATGAATACATTACAGGGGATAAGTTTATAAGAACAGACATCTCTGATATTCAAAACCGTATAGAGACCAATGTTACCAATTACCTTAAATCGGTAGACTAAATATTGGTTATAATAAATCTAAAAAAGGACTTTCTGATGAAAGTCCTTTTTTTATATCTACTTTTTTCCCTACCTTTAGGTCATTATTAACGAGGGGGTGCCTTATAATACAGGCTGAGATCATACCCATAGACCTGATCCGGATAATGCCGGCGTAGGAACTGTTAAGCACATTTCTTCTCAACACCGTTTTCGTTGAAGTGCTCCCTGCTATTATTTTTATTATGAATATTATTCTAAATGGTAAACCTATTACCATCCAAGAGTCATTATCTATTACTTCATTTCTTAAAGAGATGAACATCTCTCCTATTGGCATTGCTATAGCCATTAATGAATCTATATGCCCCAAAAAGCAATGGGAGGATTATGCAATAAAAGATGCTGATCAGATACTTATAATCCAAGCAACCCAAGGCGGATAACCCCCATATTTCGAATTAATCAAATTTATTTAAATAACTGATTCTTAATTTACTACAAAATTAAGCTAGAATCAAACACCCTAAACTCAAGCATTTTAAGGTATGAAAAAGAACGAATTTAATGTAACCAGAACTCCATTTCCGCAGAGTGAAAAGATCTATGTTGACGGTACAATTCATAACATCAAGGTACCAATGAGACAAATCATGTTGTCGGATACGCTTGCTGAAGACGATGAGGTGATTAAAAACCATCCTGTTACAGTATACGACACTTCTGGTCCATATACCGATCCCAACATCTCTATTGATCTATTAAAAGGATTAGATCTTATCAAAGAAGGTTGGCGATACCAACACGAACATCTTGAATTAGAAGATATTCCAACTGCTTTACAGTCTAAAATATTTAAAAGAGAGAAAGCTTTAAGAGCTAAAAAAGGAAGTTTTATTACCCAACGTTATTATGCTGAACAAGGCATTATCACTCCTGAGATGGAATATGTAGCCATCAGAGAGAACTGTCTAGCAGATCAAGACACACAAAATAATGGACAGCATCCTGGTCAAGATTTTGGGGCAAACATTCCTGAAAAAGTAACTCCTGAATTCGTACGTCAAGAGATTGCAGAAGGAAGAGCCATTATCCCATCCAACATCAACCACCCTGAAATGGAACCAATGATTATTGGTCGTAATTTTAGAGTAAAAATCAATGCCAATATTGGGAACTCGGCTCTAGGATCCTCTATCGACGAAGAGGTCGAAAAGGCAGTGTGGGCATTCCGATGGGGAGCAGATACCATTATGGACCTTTCTACAGGAGAAAACATCCATGAAACACGAGAATGGATTATTCGCAACTCTCCCGTTCCAGTAGGTACAGTGCCTCTTTATCAAGCTCTTGAAAAAGTTAAAGGAGATGTAGAGAAACTATCATGGGATATCTTTAAACAAACTCTTATCGAGCAAGCACAACAAGGGGTAAGTTATTTTACTATTCACGCAGGACTTCGTTGGTCACACATTCCATTTACTGTAAAACGTAAAACAGGTATTGTTTCTCGTGGAGGAGCCATCATGGCTAAATGGTGCATGCTTCACCACCAAGAAAGCTTCCTATATACCCATTTCGACGAAATTTGTCAGCTCATGGCCGATTATGATGTTGCTATCTCTCTTGGAGATGGTCTACGTCCAGGATCAATATACGATGCCAACGACAGAGCACAGTTTAAAGAACTAGAAACACTAGGTGAGCTAACCAAAATAGCAGAGAAACACCACCTTCAAGTAATTATTGAAGGACCAGGACACGTGCCTCTTCATAAAGTAAAAGAGAACATGGACAAACAACTGGATCACTGTTTTGAAGCTCCATTTTACACTTTAGGCCCTATCACTACTGATGTATCTCCTGGATACGATCATATTACATCTGCTATTGGTGCCGCCAATATCGGATGGTATGGAACAGCTATGTTGTGCTATGTCACTCCAAAAGAACACCTTGGACTTCCAGATAAAAATGATGTTAAAGAGGGAGTAATCACCTATAAGATTGCAGCGCACGTAGCAGATCTTGCTAAAGGCATCCCTGGTGCACAAATTAGAGACAACGCCATGAGTGCAGCTCGTTTCGAATTCAGATGGAAAGATCAATTTGCTCTTGCTCTTGATCCAGAAACAGCCATGAAATATCATGATGCAAGTCTTCCCGATGAAGGACATAAAACAGCTCATTTCTGTTCTATGTGTGGTGAACATTTTTGCTCAATGAAAGCGAGTAAAGAACTCAAAAACAAAGCTTCCCAAGTAGAAGAACACAAAGAAGAGTTCAAAAAGAACGGTCAAGAGATCTATGTTAATGCTTAATATCATCTCATGAAATTGTCTGTTATCACTCCAACCTTTTGGTTAAAAGATGAAGCCGATATAATCGTCTATCTTTTGGATAATGGAATAGATTATATCCGTATACGTAAGCCTTTTCATAAGGCTTACGATATGGAGAATCTATTGTCTAACATTCCAGAGGAGAAACATTCTAGACTGATCATCCATAAACCATTGAAGTATATTCACCAGTATCCAATGATTGGCATTCATCATCCTGATCATAAAACGCTGACCCCTTTTCATGATAGGATCTGTTCAACAACGATGCATCACGAAAAGGAAACAAACAAACTTAATGCAGTAGACCAAGTTCTTATTAGTCCTATTTTCGATAGTATTAGTAAAACAGGTTACTTGTCAGCTTGGGATAAAGATCGACTGAAAATCATCCATCAATATAATGAAATTGATTGGATTGCATTGGGAGGAGTTTCTACACAAAGACTTCCCGAATTAGCAGCAATGAATTTTAAGCATGCAGCACTGATGGGATATTTTTGGAAACAGACCATTCATAATGAGACGATAGATTACACCATATTAGATAAAAAACTTGTAGAGTTAAATAGAATAAAAAATGAAATTTAGTCTTAAAGAGTTTCAACTACAGTTTATAACCCATGCCGAAGATAGAACGACACTCCTTTCGCAAGTTAAGGAAGTGCTTGATGGAGGAAATAAATGGGTTCAGCTAAGGATGAAATCCTATCCTTACGAAAAACTAGAATCTCTAGCCGAAGAGGTGCGAAAATTAACCGAAGGATACCAAGCCAAATTAATCATCAATGATCATATAGATATAGCTGCTCATGTTGGAGCCGATGGCGTACATATTGGAATGAATGACATGAGCCCCAGTAAGGCACGTGAGATCTTAGGAGACAAAGCAATCATCGGAGGAACGGCAAATGATTATGCCACCATCCAACATATTGTCGATCATGTAGATTATATTGGTGTAGGCCCTTTCCGATATACTACAACAAAAAAAAGACTAAGCCCGACACTTGGACTAGAAGGTTATCGTCAGATCCTTGCTGAATTACGACCGCACTCTTCTATCCCTATTGTCTCTATTGGAGGTATTGTCCTTCAAGACATCCCAGACCTAGCCGCTTTAGATATACAAGGTATTGCTGCTTCGGGTAGCATTATCAACCAACCAAAACAAAATATTACTGAAACAACATCCCAATGGATAAAAAACATAACATCATGCTTTCACCACTAAAAATTGCCGACAAAACGTTTAACTCTCGTCTATTTATTGGAACAGGTAAATATGCGTCTAACGACATCATGGAACAATCCATACTAGCCTCTGGTAGCGAACTTGTTACAACAGCACTTAGAAGAGTAGATCTAAACGAAAAAGAATCAGACGGAATGCTTTCTCACCTTCAACACTCTCATATCCATCTACTTCCTAACACTTCAGGAGTAAGGGATGCCAAAGAAGCTGTATTTGCAGCATGCATGGCCAGAGAAGCATTAGATACCAATTGGATTAAATTGGAGATCCATCCCAATCCAAAACATCTTCTTCCTGATGCTATCCAAACAATTAAAGCAGCGGAAGAGCTAGTAAAAAAAGGTTTTGTGGTACTACCTTACATCATTGCAGACCCTATCGTTTGTAAGACACTCGAAGAAGTTGGTTGTCAAGCAGTCATGCCTTTGGCTTCTTGTATTGGAAGTAATCTTGGAATTACCAACAAAGAGATGCTTAAAATTATTATCGAACAAAGTAACGTACCAGTAGTTATCGATGCTGGATTAGGTGCTCCATCTCATGCTGCTGAAGCGATGGAAATGGGAGCAGATGCTTGTCTTATCAATACCGCTATTGCAAGCAGTGCCGACCCTATAGCTATGGCACATGCTTTCAAACTTGCAATTCAAGCAGGTGCTATTGCACACAATGCAACATTGGCTCCTCTTCAAGAGTCAAAATTTGCAGATGCTACTTCCCCACTAACCTCATTCCTAAACGACTAACCATGAGTAATACAACGTTTTATCAATATATCCAGAAATATTCTTGGGAAGAAATTCACCAAAGAATATATTCTCAAGAAAAGAAAGATGTCGAAGCTGCACTTGCTGCAGAGCAACCCAATATGGATCATCTTTTAGCTATGATATCTCCAGCAGCAGAGCCCTATCTAGAACAGATGGCCCAACGAAGTAGACAGCTTACCCAACAACGTTTTGGAAAAACAATGAGGATGTACATTCCGCTCTATCTTTCCAACTACTGTTCCAATGGATGTGTCTATTGTGGTTTTAATGCTAAAAATGATATCCCTCGAAAGAAACTAACCAAGGAGGAGATCATCGAAGAAGCCAAGAAAATCAAAGAACTAGGTTTCCGCAACCTTCTTTTGGTAACAGGAGAAGATCATCGTACTTGTCCTACATCCTACCTTATTGAAGCAGTCGAGCTTCTAAAGCCTCTCTTTGACGTTATCTCTATCGAGGTGCAACCTCTTGAAGTAGAAGACTATAAAGCACTCAAAGAGGCAGGTATTCATGCTGTATATGTTTACCAGGAGACCTATAGAGAAAACACCTATAAAGATTACCATAAGTTTGGACGAAAAAGAAATTTCCAATATCGTCTTACCACACCTGAACGTATTGCACAAGCAGGAGTTCATAAATTGGGCTTAGGTGCTCTGCTTGGATTAGAAGATTGGCGTACAGATGCTTTCTTTGTTGGACTGCATCTAACCTTTATGGAACGTTATTACTGGAAAACACAGTATAGCATCTCTTTCCCTCGCCTAAGACCACATGTTGGTAATTTTCCTCCAAAGTCACATATCAACGATAGAGAATTATTACAATTGATCTGCGCATTCCGCATATACAATCCTTTCGTTGAGATGACGCTTTCAACCAGAGAATCCGCACACTATAGAGACAACCTTATTCAACTAGGCATCACCTCTATGAGTGCGGGGTCAAAGACGGAACCAGGTGGTTATGCAAAAGAGAATAAAGATTTAAAACAATTTGAGGTAGAAGATGCCCGAACACCGAAAGAAGTAACCGATGCTATTGAAGCACATGGTTATGAAGTTGTTTGGAAAGATTGGGATGGTGTTTTAGCCTAGAAAAAAACAAGAAAAATGGAAAGATACGATAGACACTTAAAGATAAAAGATTTCTCTATTGACGATCAGACCAAACTACAAAAAGCCTCCATCCTTATGGTGGGGGCTGGTGGTTTAGGATCTCCTATTTTGCAATACCTTATCGGAGTAGGCATTGGAAAGATCACCCTTTTTGAACCAGACATTGTCTCTTTAGACAATCTTCCACGACAGATCCTATATGATGAGGATCAAATAGGAGAAAAAAAAGGAGAAATAGTAGAAGCATTAGCACAACAGAAAAACAGTGAGATCAAACTGACATGCTTCAAGGAAAAGTTTAATCCTGAAAGAGTAAGGGAAATCTCTTTTGATCTAATTATCTGTTCACCGGACAATTATGATGCAAGAGTACAGACCGATGCTTTTGCCCAAGAAACGAAAACAGACATCGTTCATGGTGCAGTGCAAGAATATGGAGGGCACCTGCTTTCTATTGGAGCGAATCAAAAACTACGTTATACCGACATATTCCCAGAACCAACCCAACCGACAGTAAATAGCAAAGGTATTATTGGACCGGTAGCTGGAATCGTTGGAAGTTATATGGCTCTTGAAGCCATCAATATCATCCGTAATATAGGGAAAGATCTTCGTGGCAAGATACTTTGGTTAGATACGGAGAAATTTGAACAGCGCATTTTCAATATTGAAAAATGATAATGAATGAAAGATAAGATACCATACATTCTTACCATTGCAGGTAGTGATGCTTCTGGAGGTGCAGGAATACAAGCAGATATCAAAACCATTACTACTTGTAATGGATATGCTGCTTCTGCCATCACTTGTGTTACGGCTCAAAACAGCAAAGGAGTCTTTGATATTGTGCCAATTCCAATAGAATCGGTAAAACAACAGATCGTAAGAGTATTAGAAGATCTACCTATTAAAGTAATCAAAATAGGAATGCTTTATAGTCAGGAGATTATCATAGAAGTAACTAAGATCTTAAAACAATATCCTGATATTCCTGTCGTCCTAGATCCAATCATGATTGCTTCGTCTAATAAAACACTGCTTCAAGAAAAGGCATTCAAAGCACTAGAGAACGATCTCATAAACAAAGTAACACTCCTTACGCCCAATATTCCAGAAGCAAATGTACTTTTTAGAAGAGAGATATCTGATCCACTAAAAGATGTTGTGGTATTGGGACAGAGATATAAAATTTCATTCCTTCTTAAAGGTGGACATCAAAGCAAAGATGGATATATGAAAGATATTCTTTACGATTATCCTAACAACAAAACATATACATTTATCCATCCTGCAATAAAAACCACCAATACACATGGAACAGGATGTACCCTTTCTTCTGCTATTGCTACCTACTTAGGTCAAAACCAAAATTTGTATAGCGCAGTGAAAGATGGTATCGATTATTTACAGTCATTATTGCAAAAATCTAAAGATCGATCTAATCATAAGGAAAACGGTCCCCTATTTCATTTCCTTAATATCGAATAAAAAAGATACGCCCTATTCAACTACATATATAGTTGAATAGGGCGTTGTATATAAAAATCAATCCTTAGAACTATTTTTCATATTCTTGGATCGACTCCACTCTTTTTCTTTCCAAGAATTCCGTAATTCCTTCAAGATGTTCATGAACTCTTTTATCCTTAAATTCAAAAACCTTTTTAACCAATCCATCTAAGAAATCTCTATCGTGAGAAACCAAGATGATCGTTCCATCAAAATCCATTAAAGCTTGCTTTAAAATATCTTTAGTACGAAGATCTAAATGGTTGGTAGGCTCATCGAGAATCAACACATTGGTTGGTTCCAAAAGAAGCTTAACCATAGCCAAACGTGTTCTTTCTCCACCAGATAAGACTTTCACTTTCTTATCCCAATCCTCTTGAGAGAACATAAATGCGCCTAGATAATCTTTAATCTTGGTACGGATATCTCCTTTAGCAACATCATCAATCGTTTCGAAAACAGTAAGGGTCTCATCTAATAATGAAGCCTCATTCTGAGCGAAATACGCAATTTGTGCATTATGACCAATCTTTAGATCTCCTTCATGCTCCAACTGTTGCATGATACATTTGATCATGGTCGATTTACCTTCCCCATTTTTACCAACAAAGGCCACCTTATCTCCACGTTCTACAGTAAAAGAAGCATCTTTAAAGACTTCAATATCACCAAAACTTTTAGACACATGGTCTCCGATCACAGGATAGTTACCTGATCTTGGTGATGGAGGGAATTTAATACGAAGACGAGAAGTATCCTCAGGATCTACCTCTATTCGGACCAACTTCTCCAACATACGTACACGTGACTGTACTTGTAATGTCTTAGAGTAAGTACCTTTAAATCTTTCTATAAACTCCTCATTTGCAGCAATCATCTTTTGTTGCTCTTCATAAGCCTTAAGCTGTTGCTCTCTTCTTTCTGCTCTAAGTTGAAGATAGTTCGAGTAGTTTACTTTGTAATCATAAATACGTCCCATTGTCACCTCAATAGTACGTGTCGTAATACGATCCACAAAAGCCCTATCGTGAGAAATCACCATCACCGCTTTAGAAGACTCAACCAAGAAATTCTCCAACCATTGTACCGATTCAATATCCAAGTGGTTGGTAGGCTCATCCAATAGAATAAGATCTGGATTCTTTAATAATAGTTTGGCCAACTCAATTCTCATTCGCCATCCACCACTAAAATCTTTAGTAGGACGATTAAAATCCGTACGCTCAAAACCTAATCCTAAAAGAACTTTCTCAATCTCAGCATCAAAATTGATCTCTCCTTCACTATACAATTTCTCACTAAGCGTAGAAACTTCCTCGATGATCTGATAATAACTATCCGATTCATAATCCGTTCTTGTAGTAAGTTCTTTATTTAACTCCTCCAATCGGCTTTGCATCTCCAAAACCTCAGCATAAGCTTGAGAGGTCTCCTCAAAAACAGTGCGCTGATCATCCAACAACAAATGCTGTGGTAGATAACCTATCACAGCTTCTTTAGGTGCCGAAATCTTCCCCGTTGATGGTGCTTGAACTCCAGCGATAATCTTTAACAAAGTCGATTTACCAGCACCATTCTTTCCCATCAAGGCAACCCTGTCCCCAGGATTAATCACAAAAGATATATTATTAAAAAGAGGCGTTCCTCCAAATTCTATTCCTAAACTATCTACAGATATCATGTAAAACTCTTTAAACGGTAATAAGCCGTAAATATAGATAATCAAAACACAATATCCATCGCCAAACGATGCTGTTTGTAATCACAACAAAGAAATATCTTTCACTTCCATGTTAATTCTAATTAAAATAATTAAGACCATATAGAAAGATTAACTGCATACGTAATTCCATCATCAATTATTTGTAGGCTATGTTTACCTCTATAGTTTACATTCAACCTCTTCTTTACATTAACAATGCCTAAACCACTATAACTTGGATCATTGTTATTTTTCACATCATAATTAATTGAATTCTCACACTGAAAAATGATTCTATTCTCTCTCTCGTAAATACTTATTTTTATTGGATAAACATCATCTGAAAAGAATATACCATACTTAAATGCATTTTCAATAAACGGCATTAATAACATTGGTTCAATTAGAACTTGTTTATTTTGAATATCAACATTAAAATGAACAGATATACTGTGATCTTTAATTTGTTGTAAATAGATGTAGTTGCGAATATATGATATCTCCTTTTCAATTACTATTTTATTTTTCTTGCAATCATAAGTAATATATCGCATCATATCGGCTAAGGTATCGATATATCTTTGTGCATGCTTAGGAGCAAGACGAACAATCGAATTTAAATTATTTAATGCATTCAAAAAGAAATGAGGATTGAGTTGGGTTCTTATATACCTAGCCTCTACAAGTAAACGTTCATTTTCACTTAAAATCTTCTGTTTCTCATTATTTATATAGTCAATCATTAAACTAATAATCGTACTTACAAAGATAAATATACTTGTCACTAGTAGGCCTATTGTAAACTTGGGACGTATCGGATTAAATCTAGAAGCAGAAATATGACTATTATGGATAGTAGATCCATGTCTTTCATGTAGAAGCAAGAATAAATCAAAATGAATCAAAACAAATGGTACAATAATCAATATTAGTAGAGTTATAACAGTAAAAAGAAAATACTTCCTTTTGATTAAAAAAGATGGAGTTAATACAATAAAATTCAGATAACTAATGCATGCAAAAATAGATACAACCACCAATGATCTTATCAGGTCTTGTAAAGTGTCATTACTTTGAATTCCAAACACCCAATTAGTAAGGAGAAATAATAGTCCCCAGAATATGAGTTGAAAAATCAGGCTTAATTTATTTTTTCTATTTACTCCCACTTCTTTAACTATAAAACTCTTTTACAGTAGCATGACTAAACACTACCGTAAAAGATACTTGAAACAATTACACGCTATTTATTTTTAACTACTCTAAATCCAAAATGATCATTCCCTGCATTTAACATTGCTGCATGATTCCAATCTAGTCCCATTGTTGCAATGAAGTAATTAAAAGAACCTCCAAACAATGCCTTTAAGTGATTTGGATCTTCTGGAGTATGTGACACATAAAAGTCTGATTCTTTTTTTCCTTTTGAAAAAGTTTCTGTTCCTCTATACCAATCAAAACACCACTCCCAAACATTACCTCCTAGATTATAAATACCTAATGGATTAGCGGACAAAGATTTTACTGGTTGCACATGCCCTTTATGTATTTCTCCTGGCATAATATGACCAATCCATGCGATTTCTAGAGTACCAGTACCATCAGATGTAGCATATTCAAATCCTTCATTCCCTCTTGCCGCATTCTTCCATTGTTTTACTGTAGGTAAAGTATATCCATAAAATTCTGCAAATTTAGATGCACCGTGATATCGTATAAAATTAGCTGGCCATGTCTTTACCTCTTCCAATATTGGCATCTGACCATCTAGATCTCCACTCCCTACAAAACCATTTGGATTGCCTCCAACTTCGACCCAATCATCAGCTTGATCTACGACATTAGGATATATTGACGAATCAAAATACTGATTCCAATCAACTGTAGCTGGGTCTTCGATATAAAATCTCTGTGCTTCATGATCAAATGCAATAAAATTAATATTTAAGGGATTTTCCATTTCATCCAATTCGTATTCCCCATTCTTGTTATGGTCTTTTACGACACGGCTCCCATTCAAAAATGTCATTGAATTGCCATCCTCATCGGTAACCTCTTGTGTAATATTATTATACTTAATCTTTCCTGCACTGTATGCTTCATTTAGAAATATCACATATTCTTCATAAGACACTTCTGAAGTCATTATCTGAAACTCAGGAACACCTCCTGCAGCAGGAACTGTTGTAAACTCAAGTGTATTATTCCCAGTTATATATTTTTCAACAACAGCCTTCGTTGGCGAATTGTCATTTGGAACAATATTGTTCGATTCTTTACTACAGCTTCCCAATAATGAACCTATAAAAATCATTTTTATTACCAATTGTAATCTTCCTATAACCATCGCTATTTATTATTAAAATAAAACATTGCTTTTTATTATTTATCTCACTCCAAACATAAACAATGATTATATTGGGCAAAGAATTATTATGCCTACTTTCAGTAAACGGAACATTCTAATAAGTAAATGGAAATTTTATTGGTCAAATATATTCTCATTAAAGAAACACCTTTAACCATTGTAATACCTCTTGTCTATAAGTCTTGCCAATTGGTACTTTAGTTAAATCATTCAATAATAATGTATATTTCTCTCTACCTTTAATCTCACTTTTAGCAATAATATAACTTCGATGAACTTGAATAAAAGAATCAGGCAGTTGCTCAGATATCTTTTTTAAGCTACCTAATACAAGATAATTCTTTTCTGATGTAACATACCTTACATACTCTCCCTCTGAACACAAATATTTTAGTTCATTATAATAAACTTTGTATTCATAAGCACCTGATTTTATTTTAAAATACCGACTTCGATTATCATCCTGCTCCTTAAAATTCAAAACCTTCTTTTCAATATCAAATGCCTTTTTAAATCGAGCTATAGCATTATTAAAACGTTCCTCTGTTATAGGTTTTAAAAGATAATCGATCACATCGAAGTTATAGCTTTCTACAGCATACTCTGAGAATGCTGTCGTAAATATGATTTTCGAGTTTAGTTTATTCTTCTTCAAAAACTCGATCCCTGTTTCATTAGGCATCTGAATATCAAGAAAAATCAGATCAATGGGAATATCTTGATCTAAAACTTGCTTAGCTAATAGACTGTTTTTGTACTGTCCAACAACTATGAATTCGGGAAATTCTTTTAGGTAGTCAACAATCAATTCACGAGCAAAATACTCATCGTCAATAATAATACAATTATATCTCGAACTCATTCTTATTTTCTGTTAATGATGATCAGTCTTATATTCATATAAGATAGAGAAACTTGAATATACTACATTTCAATAACAACAAACAAAAACATTATCAATTTTAACTTACTCACAATCAAATAAAATTCTACTTGAAGGGATGACTCTTCAATCCACGTTGTGGGTTTTGTTGATACAATTATTTTTTAAAACAATGTGATATCTCATCAACACCACGTGTATTCAAACACTATAAAACGTAGCCATCATGCCATGCAAACCGAATCCTAAAGGGATGACATATTTGTAGAAGAACCCATGTGTTTTTGCTACAAATATATCACCCACTTTGTGGGTTCTGTTAATGCAATTATTTTTTAATCCCAATGTGATATTTCATCAATACCACGTGTATTCAAACAATATAAAACGTAACCATCATCCCCCACAAACCAAATCCCGAAGGGATGATATAATTGTAGAAGAACCCATGTGTTTACCCTCCCATCATGCAATACATCAAAATAAACAATTCATGCCATGCAAACCGAATCCCGAAGGAATGACATAATTGTAGAAAAACATAGTTATAAGAAATTTGGGCAGACGCACGGATCTGCGCCCTACAAAGAATTAAAACGCTATGTATCAATGACTAATAA
This sequence comes from Prolixibacteraceae bacterium, assembly GCA_025210775.1. GTDB lineage: Bacteria > Bacteroidota > Bacteroidia > Bacteroidales > Prolixibacteraceae > Halosquirtibacter. The sequence goes on along the minus strand of JAOARB010000013.1, from coordinate 87,213 downwards.
CCACGATTACAAATATATTTGTAGAAGACATAGTTATAGGAAACGAAGTTTCAATTAAAAAAGACCCGTGCCAATCCTTTTTAATCTGCGTGAATCCGTGTTTAATTCCCCTCCCATCACACAATACCCAAATAATGCATCTTTGATACCTCTTACAGTTTATATGCCAACGAAAAGATAAAAGATTGTTGACGTAGTGGTATTCGACGGTAGTTATAGTTTACACCATGTTCGGAGGCCACTTCATAAATATTTTGGTTTAAAAGGTTGGTAACATGGAAAAAGAGATCTACTCGTTTTGTAGGAGCATAATGTGCTTGGAGGTCTAAGAACATACAATCTTTAAACCGATCTTGGACAATCTCTCTCTGGTTATATTCGGATGAAACGGTAAAATCAATTCGTTTTATTGGATAGAAACTAAGGTCTAGATGATAAAAGCTATTACGTAATATATCACTTCTCTTTTGATGACTCTTTTGCCATGAATAATTTGTTGTGATCTTCATATTCGCAGAAAACCATGAAAGTTTTTTATATACCAGACCTAAGCTACCTGTACATATCTCAGATCTATTGTAATATTGAAAAGGATTTGTCTACCACGCCATTAAGATAAAATATCCGACTGGTATTGTCTCCCCATGTAGGTAGTATTTTTGTAATTTCTGAGGAATAGTCATAATCCAGATATTGATGGTTTCTCGTTTCAGCATAATGAACTTTTATCCCCGCAAAAAACAGTGAAGCCAGATCATGATAATCAACTTTTATCTGCCCTCCCAAGATATTTGTTCTATCAAACAATTGCTCTGGAGTCATTGTAGAATAATACCAACTGCGATAATCTTGGAAATAAGGGATGTTAGAGATAACAAAATCGTGTGATGCATTGCTATGATAGTAACCAGACAATCGCCACTCCCATAGATCACGATATTGCTTAAAGAAATTAATAGAAGGACGATAGCTTAAGTAATTACGAGATATATCATTAGATTCCCATCTGGCCCCCATACGTTCAACTGACATTGGAATCATTAGAGTCATTCGTCCATGTCTGAAATGCCATATATATGAAGGGGTTACACCTAAAGCATATTTCCATCGTTTCTGTTCTCCCCGATCTTTAAAATAGAGGTATCCATTTCTCTCCACTGGATCTCCATCTAAATCGATATGGTCTTGTTTGAATAGATACTTAAATGAAAGAGAGCGTTCTTGTTGTTGAACAATATTGGTAAAACACATACTTCCTTTGGCAAGAAGCTGTTTTTGTTTTGCATGTTGCTCCAAGAGGTAGTTAGAGTTGGTACTCTTTGTCTCCTTTACCCACATAGAGGTTTCCGAATTAAAATAACGAACAAGAGAATTTAACGAATAGACCCACGTTCCATTATTTACAGTCCAATCCAAATGATCTTCAATAAAGAAAGGACTTTGCCTATTATCTTGATTACGAGGTTGTCCATTATTAATGATATTCTGCTTTTGTTTGGAAGACGAAAAAGAAGCCTTTAAATTATTCTTAAGATAGAATCGATCATTGTTATTCTCATACTGTATCTGTGGCACCACATATTGAGTTCTAATATCTGTTTCACTACGTTCGGTTAGCACTATCGGATTTTGTTTTCCCAAACGCTGTAATGAAAAAAGGGACTGCTCACGTTTATCCCCATAATAAGTCACATTAACACGAAGATCACTATGATCATTTAGTCCAACTAATTTATTGGCACCACCAGTAACAGATCGGTTGTCCAGATAACGTTGTAATGTCAAAGGAAGAGATGAAAGAGACTTCGAAAGGAAAAGATCTTGAGGCAATGGTTCGAACATATCGATATTATCCCAATCTATTTTCTCTTTGGTATCATTGGATAAATCTTTCCCTACATTATTCATTCTGGCCGTAATCAAAGTTTGATCTTTCCCTTTTATCTTCACCAAAAACAATTTGTTGTCTAACAATAATGGAGAGCAACCAACCCCAGTTTCCACCTCTCCAAACATACGCACCTTATACCCTTTCTTGATGGTTAGATTAATGGCTGCCTCTGAAGGTGGTGTACTATTCTTTAATGCTTTTACATGTTGATGATGTTCAAGCACTTGAATCTGAGCCACAGCATCAACAGGTAAGCTATTGGTTGCTTGATTGTATGCACCGCCCAAGAGATCTTTCCCTTCAATATAAAATCGACTTATTGACTCTCCTTGATATTTGATGGTTCCATTTTTATCCACCTCTATTCCTGGTAGTTTTTTTAGAACGTCACCAATAGCTCGATCTTTCTTCTCAACAAAAGAGCCCACATTATATCTTAAGGTATCCTTGGTCCATTTTAATGGTGGTACATGTACCGTAACTTCTTTGATCTTCTGCGATGAACACCACAATAGAATAGGATCATTATTTAGAAGCTTCTCTACAGAGATCTTCACTTTTTTATATCCCAGATGAGAAAAAGAAACATCCACAGCTTCTTTATATGATTTTAGATGATATTCGCCTTTATTATCTGTGATAAAATAGCCAATCATCGTCTCTTGCGAACCGTATAATTTACAGATAACACCAGGTATCGGTTTTCGACTTTTCCCATCAAGAACAATACCACTCACCCCTTTTTCACTATTAGCCATAGCATAAGTTGAAATAGAAGCTCCAAGAAATAGAACAATAAACAAATAGAATTTAGGCATAGGACTTAAGAGAGTTATTTTAGTTCAATAGGGTTATAAGGTTTTGATTTTTCATTCATTAATGCCGACTGAGGAATCTTAATAGCAGGGTTACTCTGAACAATAGAGTGTAAAGGATGCTCGCAATACTGTTTGTATATCTTTCGAACACGTTCACGAGTTGTCGGCACCACTTTATCACTGGTATTAAAATAGATAGGCTGCTTGTGCGATATATGGTTGATTCCATTCAACTTAAAACAATAATGTTTTTGCATATCCTCAATCTGAAATATCAGCCCCGGCAATCCTTCAAAAACATATGGACCATATGGCAAATCAACATCATCAGCATACCATGCTCTATAAGTTCGCCCTCTATATTCACAACTGGCTAGATGACATGGATGGTCTAAAATTACGGTATCCTTATCTAGAAGCTGCCACTGTAAAGAAGGAATACTATCTTCATATTGATAGATCTCATTTAATACAACCGATCTTTGTCGTAGGATCATATCTTTATGATGGCCCCAGACTAAAGTGTGATTATATTTCACTTTCTTCGCAATATTCATTAATGCAGTCGTTTGCTTCATCTTATTCTCCTCTTTTAACGAAGCAGCAACATTGTTAATCGAATCAAAAAGGAATGCGTAATAATCTCTAAAACAACGACCAGACTTTCCTATTTGTAAAAATGTTTGGGCTTCAATCTTCTTTTTATGGGATACAGGATCTTTATAATATTCTAACAGATAAAAGAAATTTATCTGAGAATAGTCCACAATTGTTTTGGGAACAACAACAAAATGACCTAGCATGATATCTTTATGTCCTATCTCTTGAGCAAACCCCAACCATGAGGAAGAGAGAAAGAGCACTGAAATCAATAAGTATTTTTTCATAATGAATGGTTTAAATTAAAAAACATCTTTAATACCATTCCACACTCTCCACCTTAATAATCTCTTTTAACCCAATCCCCTATGCGGAAAAGCAATCTACAGAAGTGTGATCTCCATCTTTTCGATAGAGATCGGAATTTGAAATCGAATATATTTCATTTTAATATAAATTAACAAAAACCATTCCATTATATCAATCCAATGATGATTTAAAATATAAAAAATTCATCCTGATAAAAGCATAACAAAATTGGGCAGACGCACGGGTCTGCGCCCCACAAAGAATTAAAACGTTATGAATCAATGACTAATAACCACGATTACAAATATATTTGTAGAAGACATAGTTATAGGAAACGAAGTTTCAATTAAAAAAGACCCGTGCCAATCCTTTTTAATCTGCGTGAATCCGTGTTTAATTCCCTCCTATCACAAAATATGTTGCTTTACTTTGATATTCGTAAATCATTGCTGTTGAAATGTAATTTTTGGTAAAGACGGATAGCCAAACTTCAACTAAGAAAATAGTTTCAAAGAGATATTATCCATTCTGAGATATCATTAGAAAATTTACTATCTCAGAACGGTAAAGATTCTCGTTTAATAGCACAAGTAAACAGAGTTACTCCCATCTCAATAATACGAACAGACCTGATATTATGGGAGCCATTCCAAATATAAACACTTGGTCCCTACCAGAGTATACTTACGGTTATAATACGTTATAATCGCATTTATATCATTTTCACTATAACTTCACATCAAGTTCATATCAACTTCATATCATGTTCACTTATACGTTATGTCAAGTTTACTTTCAAATGAAGTTGATATGAACTTGATATGGTCGAAAAGTTCCCAAGCAATGGGTATCTTATTGATTTATAGTTAATTTAAGCATTATTTGCTATGCATTATCTATTTTTATTTATAACTTGATATAGTAAAAGGAGGGGAAAATAAGTCGATTTACCCCTAATAAGAGAGGGCAAAAAGTATGGCCTACAAAAATCTTACCGAGGAGTCAAGAGAACGACAAAGATGCTTTTTTCGATCTATCCACCAATACTTCCCAAGCACCTTTTTGAGAGAACAAGATAAAAAAGGCTGTTATTTGCCAAAATTATTCATTTTGTTAAACTTTTAAATTTAAATGTTATGAGTATTCATAAGAATGGAATTCTTGGTGATTTTACAGGAAGATGTGGGAATACCATATTCTACAAAGTTGGGGATCAAGTAAGAGGTAGAACTGTTGCAGGTCGTTTTCATGATGCACAAACCCCAAAACAACTCGCCCAAAGGATGAAGATGAAAATGGTAGTTCAATTTTTAAAAGGGTGGAAACTCTTTATTCGACGTAGCTACACGATTGATCAAACAGAGACCTATGCCAATTGTCGTGCACGTACCCGTATAATGAAAGAAGCGATAGAGGGAGTCTATCCTGATTTGAAGCTGAACTATTCAAAGATCCCGATGAGTCAAGAGACTATAACAGGTATTGAATCGCTTGATTTAGAACGCAATGATGGAGCAATAACTCTCCGAATGAAAGCCAATTATGATGAAGTGCCTTTAGGTGTATATGCTATCGTTATTGCACAAGTAGGAAAACATCATCATCAATTTGCGCCTCAAAATATTTTGGACAACGAGATGGTCTTTACATGGGATCTTATAAAGAAGAAAGAGCCTGACTCCCACTTCTGGATAATGTTATACGATCCGATTAAGAATCACTATTACGGGAGTGTATATCGATCGTAGGGAAGAAAAAGAAGAGAGCTTAGCCATTACTTTACTATGTCTATTGTATCACTGTATGGTAACTTCTTTAAAAATATCATACAGTTCTAGGGTACTAGGCTCGCCCTCTTCTTAAATCAGATATCTTATATTGTTTCATCTATAACCCATAGAGAATCAAAAGGTTCAAAATAGATTTGATATGGATTGGAATATTTTGCAAAAGGCATTCTAATCCATATCTTTTAAATAAGACAGGTGAAATGAAGAGGCATATCTATGGTAAAAAAAGAGGGAAACTTGCGCTTCCCTCCTAAGTGTATGTGTAAATAAAACTACTTAATAATAAGACAATAAAGATTGTCCAAGAATTCACTCTATTTATATACTTTCAACTCCTCTAATCCATCTAAGTGACGTTGTGCATTAGAGAACATAGCCTCCATCTCATCTTCACCAGGATGTACACTTATAGGAGCAATAAAAGAAACTTTTTTCGAAATTTCAGCAACCATATCTTTGTCGTATGCCAAACCACCTGTGATTAGGATGGCATCCACTTTTCCAGAAACGACAGTCGCCATTTCACCGATAGCTTTCGATACTTGATAAGCCATTACCTTAAGAATATGTTGACATTTTTTATCTCCTTCTTCTGCTTTCGCTCTAATCTCACGTCCATCAGAAGAACCTACATGAGCAACAAATCCCCCACGGCCACAAATCATCTTTTTAATCTCTGCTTGGATGTAGTCACCTGAGAAGCAAAGGTCTACGAGTTGTCCATTAGGAAGAGAACCACTTCTTTCAGGAGACAAAGGTCCTTCACCATCTAAAGCGTTGTTTACATCCACAATACGACCTTGGTCATGAACACCAACAGAAATACCTCCTCCCATATGTGCAACAATCAAATTAAGAGACTCATAAGGTTTTGAGATGCTATTGGCATAAGTTCGTGCTACAGCTTTTTGGTTTAAAGCATGTAGAACAGATTTACGTTCAAAAAGAGGATGACCAGCTGTACGAGCTTCATCGCATAATTCATCTGTCACTACAGGATCAGAGATATAAGCCTCCGTATTAGGAATCTTCGAAGCTAAATCGAAAGCTAAAAGTGGTGCTAGATTACTGGCATGCATACCATACTTACGACTATTAATATCGTCGACCATGGCTTGGTTTACTTCATAAACACCTGATGTCAGAGGTTTGGTCAAACCACCACGAGCAATAATCACATTGACAGCTCCTGGCCCAATATTCTCGGTACCAAGTTCTTGTAGAATCATCTTTTTTCTAAAATGAAACTGATCGTATATTGTTTCATATTGTGCCAACTCTTCAGCACTATGACGAATCGTTTTTAGAAAAATGCACTTTTTGTTCTGGTATACAGCAATTTTTGTTGAAGTCGAACCAGGATTGATTGCTAAAATTTTAGTTTCTTTCATAATGGGTGAATTTTGTTAGTTAGAGAGAATAGCTCCTAACGCTATAGAATATATTTTACATTGAACACTGTCGCCACGAGAAGTTAGGACAATCGGGATATTGGCACCTAACACGATAGCGGCAGTATCTGCTTTTGCTAATTTCGTAGCACTCTTATAGAACACATTTCCTGCGTCAAGGTTTGCAAAAACCAAACCATCACATTTCCCAGCTACAGGACTTTCGAATTTTTTCTCTTTTACAGCCTCTTCATCGATAGCTAAATCTAAAGAGATAGGACCTTCTACTAGTGCCGTCGTATCATCAGCAAAATGTTGTTTTACTTCCAAGGCATCTGTAGTAGATACAATCTTTTTAGAGATCACCTCTGTTGGGGTAATCAAGCCAATCTTAGGTTGTGAAATACCTAGTCTTTCGAAGATCTCTTTTTGATAGTTTACCATCTGGATCTTATGCTCTACGGTAGGCTGTGGAATGATGGCCACATCAGAAAGGATAAGTAGACGATCGAAATTAGGAATAGACATTGCAGAAACGTGAGAAAGAATAGAACCTTTTTCCAACAGTTGTGCATCTTTAGCAAGAATAGCTCTCATATATTGATCGGTAGTCAAAGTACCTTTCATTACAAAATCAGCTTTATTCTCTTTTAAAAGATCTACGGTCATCTTGATAGATTCTTCTAAACTACCGGTTGAATATATTTCAAATAAAGATGCATCATATCCCTCTTCTTGACAAATCTTTTCGATCTGTGCTTTGTCTCCAGTCAATATAACTTTACATATGCCTTTTTCTTGTGCATAATGTGCTGCTGAAAGAGTGTGATGATCCATTGCATTCATGATTACCAATCGCTTTGCAACTCTCTTCTTTGCAACTTCTATTAATGTAGATAATGATATTTTTTCCATCTTTTATTTTTTATACCAATATAAAGATTTTGTGCACTCGTAAAGCTGTCATTTATCTTAGTTTGTTTTTTTGTTAGATTCATATCTAGAACCATTCTTTGAAAAAAATATATCATTGAATCTTCGTCCTAAACTGAGATGTCTTTTTCATATTTAAATTATGGTGATAATCTGTCAGAGTAAAACTAATCTAAAGTACCTCCTCTTCCGCACTTTTTATGAAAATCTTGTCGTTTTTTGATTGAATACAGTTAACTAAACACTTAGTTATGGAGTAAAATAAAAAATCCATACCTATGAAAGGCATGGATTTTAATATGGGAATATATGCTTATTTATTTCTTATGATCTCAATAGTATCACGAGCAATAACTAATTCTTCGTTTGTAGGGACAACGATTACTTTCACTTTACTGTCTTCAGTAGAGATCAGCACTTCTTCTCCCATTTCTTTATTTTTTTCATGGTCTAATTCAAAGCCCATATACTCAAGTCCGGTACAGATACCTTCACGGTGGTGACAAGCATTTTCACCGATACCACCAGTAAAAATAATAGCATCAACCCCACCCATAGCGGCAGTATAAGCACCGATATATTTTTTCACACGGTAGTTGAACATATCCGTAGCCAACCTACAACGTGCATCACCATTCAATACACCTTTACGAATATCACGACCATCAGAAGAGATACCAGAAATTCCAAGGAATCCACTATGCTTGTTAGCTAGTGTGTTAAATGATTTGATACCTATTTGTTCTTTTTCCATGATATAAGTTACAGCACCTACATCAAGGTCACCACAACGAGTACCCATTACCAGACCTTCGACAGGAGTAAATCCCATACTAGTATCGATTGACTCCCCATTAAGAACAGCAGCGATAGAACCACCATTACCGATATGACAAGTAATCAATTTTGAATTTTTATAGTCTAGACCTAGGATCTCGCAAGCACGTTTAGAAACGTAACGGTGACTTGTTCCGTGGAATCCATAACGACGAATACCATATTTCTCATATAGTTTATATGGAAGCGCATACATATAAGCATGCTCTGGCATTGTTTGGTGGAAAGCAGTATCAAATACACCACATTGAGGTACTTCAGGAATCAAAGTAGAGATTGCCTCAATACCTTTTAGGTTTGGTGGGTTATGAAGAGGAGCCAAATCGATACATTTTTGCATCTCTTCCACTACTTCGTCGGTAATAAAAACAGAAGAGTTAAAACGCTCTCCTCCATGTACTACCCTATGACCAACCGCATCAATTTCTTTAAGATCTTTGATACAACCATGTTTCTCGCTCGTTAGAACACCAAGAACATATTCAATACCAGCAGCATGATCAAGAATTTCTCCTTCAAAGATCACTTTTTCACCCGACTCTTTTTTGTGTTGTAGGTAAGAGCCAGTCATCCCTACTTTTTCGACAAGTCCTACTGCTAGTAAAGACTCATCTTCCATATTTATTAATTGATATTTGATTGAGGAGCTACCACAATTCAATACAAGAACTTTCATACTATGTTTGTTTATCTATAAAACCAAAAGCTTAACTTATGACTTAAAAAAGTAGTCATCTTTAATAATCACACCATTCTCGTCATAACGGTAGAAACCATGAAGGGTTGTTTTACCATAACGTTTTGCACGAGAAAGCTTTTTAATTAATGGAGATGGTTTATACTTCACTTTACCAAATTCAGTATAAAGGTTCTCCATATATCTCTCAATTTTGTCAATACCCAAAACATCTGCTAGTTCAAATGGACCGAATCGCATTCCAAAACCAACTTTCATTGTTTTGTCAATATCTGGGATATCCGAAACCCCTTCCATTAATGTTTCGCAAGCTTCGTTAAGAAGGATACAATATAAACGAATAGACACAAGACCTGCAGATTCAGAAGCAGAGACTACTACTCTATTCAATAGGTGAACAAAACTAATCACGCTTTGATAAACCTCTTCAGTAGTGTATAAGCTTTTTACGACTTCACATACTTTAGCTTCGGCTGATTGAACAAAAAAGTGAAGACTAACACAACGCTCTTTATATTCTAGTTCAGAAGCTAGTTCTGTAATTGCAATTGTAGTTGAGTTCGTTGCAATAATACACTCTTTGCTTACATGTTTTTCGATCTCTTTGAACACCTCTTTACGTGATTCGATACGCAAACCTTCCGTTTGTTCACGAATAGCTTCAATAACGAAATCACATTCAGATAAGTCTGTATAATCAGTAGATCCATTGATACGAGACAAAATAGCTTTTTTCTCCCCTGGAGTAAGTCCCCAGTTGTCGATACGCTTATTTAGCTCATTCTCAATACGAGATTTAGCTTCACTGATTTTCTCAAGAGAGACTTCAATAAAAACTACTTCAATACCGTTTACTGCTGCAATACGAGCAATATTTTGTCCAACTTTTCCACATCCGACAATACCGATCTTAGAGAACAACGTTTTTGAACGATGCTTTTTACTAAGACCGAAGTCTTCAATTTGTTCTACTACTTTTGTCATTTTAGCGATTCTTTAATCTATATAGTTTTGAATGGTTGGTATAATAAAAGGGGAAGTAACTTCCCCTTTTAAAAATATCATTATATTCCTGCCGCTTGATTCGCTGTAATCGCAACCAAGTTAACAATATCACTTACAGAACAACCTCTGGAAAGATCATTGATTGGAGCCGCCATACCTTGAAGTACAGGACCCACAGCTTGAGCACCAGCTAGACGTTGTACCAATTTGTAACCAATATTACCAGCTTCCAAGCTAGGGAAGATTAGAATATTAGCTTGTCCTGCTACAGGACTATTAGGAGCTTTAAGCTCTGCTACTTCTTTGATGATTGCAGCATCTAATTGCATCTCACCATCAATTTTGAATTCAGGAGCCATTTCATTTGCAATCTTAGTTGCGTTTGCAACTTTATCCACTGCATCATGACTAGCACTTCCTTTAGTAGAGAAGCTTAACATTGCTACTTTTGGATCTAAACCAACGATCGCTTTCGCTGTTTTAGCCGTAGCGACAGCAATTTCTGCTAATTGATTTTCATTAGTCTCAGGCATAACAGCACAGTCAGAAAAGACCATGATACCTTCGTGACCAAATGATTTGTCTTTCAAAAACATTAAAAAAGCACCCGAAACAACACTCATTCCTGGAAGTGTCTTAACGAATTGGAATGCTGGGCGTAAAACATCACCCGTAGCATTAATAGCACCAGCTACTTCCCCATCAGCGTCACCTGCTTTGATCATAATTGGTCCATAACAAAGAGGGTCGTTCAAAAGATTTAATGCTTTTTCTTTTGTTAGGCCTTTTTTCTTACGAATTTCAACCATGATGTCTGCGTATGCTTCTCTATGGCTATCGGTTTTTGGGTCAACAATAGTTGCTCCATCTACACAAACACCAAGGGTGGTAGCATTAGCCTTTATTTCTTCTGGATTGCCTAACAGGATGATCTGTGCAATGCCTTCTTTCAACAAGATTTCTGTTGCTTTTAAGGTGCGCTCTTCAGCACCTTCAGGAAGAACGATTCTTTTATTCGCTTTTTTAGCGTTCTCCTTAATTTGGTTTAATAGTTCCATCTTAATCGAAGATATTAAAGTTGAATGCTTTCGTTTTTGCAAGGACAAATCTATATAAAATGTCCCATTTACTCGATAGATTCATTAATTTTATGAATGAAAAAGCTCTTTTTTTTGGACTTTATGCTATACAGCACCTCATTATTGGCAAAAACGGACAAAAATGGATGTTTTGTAATAAAGATTTTCCAGAAACAAAGTAATTTTGCTATTTCGAGATTGCAAAGTTAACAAAAAAGTGCATACTGTATTTCTCTTTTTATTGGTAAAAACGAGAAATCTACATTTCATTTTATATAAAAAATAGAGAAAATGAACCATTGGAATGAGTTAGAAGAAATCATAGATGGTGATCTTTTTAGAGATAGAACCACCAAAATAATGTATGCCACAGATGCTTCTTTATATTATATGGAACCACAAGCTGTCGTGTTTCCAAAACATAAAGAAGACATCCAAAAGACGCTCTTGTTTTCGCAAAAACATCATATTCCTATAACTGCTAGGACAGCAGGAACATCTTTAGCAGGTCAAGCCATCAATAAGGGGATTATCATAGACATGTCTAGATATATGAACCAGATATTGGAGCTTAATGTAGAAAAACAGTGGGTTCGTGTGGCTCCAGGTGTTAATCTTCAAGATCTAAATAATAGACTTAAAGAACATGGATTGCAGTTTGGTCCAGAAACGTCTACAGCCAATCGTTGTTGCATTGGTGGTATGGTTGGGAATAACTCTTGTGGGCTCCATTCGTTAGTGATGGGAAGTGTACGAGATCATTTACTATCTGCTAAATGGCTATTGCATGATGGCTCTGAGATTGAACTTAAAGCGCTTGATAACAATGAGCTGCAACATAAGATACATAGTAAAAACAAAATCGAAGCCGAGATATATCAATCGATCCTACAACTCCTTACCGATAGTTCTAATAGAAAAGAGATCGAAGGGAGTTATCCTCATCCTAAATTACGTAGACGAAATATGGGATATGCTTTGGATCTTCTATTGGAAGGGATCGATAGTAATAATAGTGCCAATTCTTTGAACCTTTGTAAGCTGATTGCTGGCTCTGAAGGAACACTAGGAATAGGTACTGAATTTACATTGCACCTATCTCCTACTTATCCTATACATCGAGCCATTGTACTTATTGAGTTTGATCATCTTTATGATGCACTAGAAGCCAATAATGATATACTACCTATCTCTCCTATTGCTATTGAACTAATGGATCATTATATCGTAGAGGCGGTAGGGAAATTAAACAAATATGATTTATCGAACTATCTTAATGGGACTCCTGAAGCTGCATTGATCGTTGAATTTGCAGAAGATTCAGAACAACAGTTAAACGCAAAGATCCAACAGTGTGGTCATATACTTAAGGAGAAATATACAAATATCACTATTTCTGATTTTCATAAACCAGAAGATATCACAACAATCTGGCAAATACGAAAAGATGGATTGGGAGTTCTATCGAATCTAAAATCTTTAAAGAAAAGTACGACGGTCATTGAAGATACGGCAGTACATCCATCGGTATTGCCTGAATATATTAGAGACTTTAATGAAATATTAAAAACATATGATCTGCATTGTGTTCATTATGCACATATTGCTACAGGAGAGCTTCATCTAAGACCCCTTCTTAACCTTGAAGACAAAGGTGATTTGGATCGTTTTAAAGGTCTATCCAAGGATATTGCAATGCTTGTAAAGAAATATAGGGGATCGCTATCGGGAGAACATGGAGATGGACGATTGAGGTCGTCGATGTTGCCTATAATGTATAGTGATCGTATTGTAGATCTTTTTTGTCAAGTAAAGAAAATATTTGATCCGAACCTTCTTTTTAATCCCAATATTATTGTGGATGCAAAACAGATTACAGATAACCTAAAGTATAGTGTAGACACCCCCTCTTTAGCCGTAAAGACCTATTATCAATACAATAAATCGGTAGACTTTAGATCCGAATTAGATAAATGTACTGGATCTGGCATTTGTATTCGTAAAGACCTCAACTATCAAGGGATGTGTCCAACCTATCATGCGACACAAGATGAGAAATACAGTACACGAGGAAGAGCGAATATGTTACGTAAAGTTCTAAGATCGGATCGTCGTGGATGGAATATCGATAAAGATTTAAAAGGAATACTGGAAAATTGTTTGGGTTGTAAAGCTTGCAAGAATGAATGTCCTTCATCGGTAGATATCGCTAAATTAAAATCTGAATATTTAACCCATTACTACGAGAGAAGATTGACTAGCTTACGAACATTATTGGTTGGATATCTACCTCAACTTAATCGATATGCAATACCAACGCTCTCAAACTATATGATTTCCAACCCTCTTTTTAAGAAGATGTTAGGGATTGCTCCAGAGGCAGAACTTCCTAGTTTTAGTCCTGAAACGGCCATGAAAAGGATTCAATCAACGAGCAGTGCGAATTTGGAACAAGAGGAGGTTGTACTTTATATTGATGAGTTTACAAACTATTTTGATGCAGAATTGGGGTTTAAATCCTATTTGTTATTAAACAAATTAGGGATAAGAGTGAAGGTGATTTTTTTACAAGAGAGCGGACGTACCTATATCTCCAAAGGGTTGCTTAAACGTGCAAAGAAAGTGGCACAAAGAAATGTCGAGTATATTCTGGAGCATCACAAAAAGGGTATTCCTATTGTGGGCATAGAGCCCTCTACATTGGCCACTTTTGTAGATGAATATCTGGATCTTATTCCAGAAGAACTTAAGAATGAGTTTATGCACCATATGGGGGATATAAAACTTATTGACCACTATATTCTTGAGTTATACAAAGATAAGAAACACTCTTTTCAAGCGCTCTTTCACGAAAGTGGTAAGGAGATATTTTATCATGGACATTGCCATCAAAAAGCTTCTTTTGGTATCGAATCGACCGTTGCTCTATTAGAGCTTATGAGTCCGTCTAACATTGTTACGTCCAATGCTGGATGTTGTGGAATGGCTGGATCTTTCGGCGTAGAAAAAGAACATTATGATCTTGCGATAAAAGTTGGGGAGCTGTCATTGTTCCCAGAGATAAGAAAACAAAAAAGAATAACGTTGGCATCTGGTACAAGTTGCAGACATCATATTGCAAAGAATACCAATAGACAAGTACTTCATCCGATAGAATATATCTATAGTCTATTAAAGTAAAAAAAATGCCCTTACTGAATATTCAGTAAGGGCACCTCTTTTCGTTCAAATAGTATCTCTAATATCCGAACCAATAAACAATAAGCGTAATTATTGCAAATACAACAATAACGGAACCTGCAATACGATTGCCTAACTGAAGGTTTTTCATATTAAATTTATGCCTAAACATATTGACTATTGAGGTTAAAGTAAACCACCATAGACAAGCTCCAATAAAGATCCCTCCTATTAGCACAACTGCCAACAAAGGTTCACTTGCTTTTAATACAAATCCGAAACCAGCAAATATTGAAAAGAAGATCAATATGGCTAAAGGATTTGAAAAGGTTAACAAGAAAGTAAAGAAATAATCTTGCCAATATGATGCGCCCTTCCTTTTAAATTTCTGAACATCTGCTGAAGGGTCTGATTGAAATATATGCCACCCCAATACGATCAAAATTCCTGCTCCAAATAATCTAAAAAATACTTCATATAGACGAATAAACTCTATAATATAGTTAAGACTAAACCCCGCTATAAGTGCATAAATAGTATCAGACGATGCTGCACCAAGACCTGCATAAAAACCAGCTTTACGATTTTTATTAATCGTTTTCTGCACACATAAAACACCAATTGGTCCTAGAGGAATGGAAGCACATAGCCCAATAATCAATCCTTTTACAAATAATTCTAAATACATCAATATAGTTTAATATTTCGTTCTTTTCTTATTAAAACACTCTTATGAAGCGGTACAAGAAGGATACAAATGCCCTTTTAAAGCATTTACCATATCTTGAGGTGCTTTTTGAGGCCTTTGCCTCTCTTTATCAATAATGGCTAATTTCGTTTTGCCTTTGCAAACAAGTTCGTTATCCTGATTATATATCTCAGTATAAACATACAATTTCACACAAGGCAATTCTTTAATAAAAGTACGTATTTCAAGCAAATCTTCAAATCGACCGGGTTTAATATATTTAACCTCAACAGAGGCTACAGGCATACTAACACCAGCAGCTTCAATATCTCTATACGATCTAAAAGTATCACGAATAAAAGCATTACGCCCCATTTCGAAATAACGGAGATAATTTGCATAATAGACAATGCCCATAGCATCTGTATCTCCAATAGGAATTCTGTAGTTTAAGCTATTATAAATCATTAATTTTGTAGGTTATTTTGCAAAAGGAGAATTCGGCTCTTTTGCCATGTGATTAAATGTTAATCTATCAAGTAAGGAAGGGAAAAACTTTGATAGAAACACCGTAAACTTACCCTCAATAAATGTAAGGATAAGGGAACGTTTTTTTCTCTTTACAGCCTTATATATATGTTGAGCACACTCTTCTGCACTCATCATTTTCGATTCATTACGAGGGGTATCTCCTTGAGAAGAGCCATCCTCAACCAATGCTTTGGTACGTATTTCGGAAGCAGTAAATCCAGGAGCAGCCACCAATACATGAACACCTTTATGTAGGTTTTCAATTCTCACAGTATCTAAGAATCCTCTTACAGCAAATTTAGAAGCAGCATAACCTGTTCTTCCAGGCAGTCCAACATACCCCGCAATAGATATTACACCAACAATAGAACCTTTCGTTTCAATGATATGAGGCAATGCATATTTTGTACAATACACCGTACCCCAGAAGTTTACATCCATAACATTCTTAAGAACATCTAATTCTAGATCCTCAAACAATGCACGCATGGAAATTCCTGCATTATTAATTAATACATCAATCTTACCAAAATGATCAACTGCCGAATCAATAAGTTGCTTACAATCTTGTTCTTTTGTTACATCTGTTGCAACGCATATAGTTTCTGTATCTAATTCAGAAGCTAAAGACTCAAGACGATCTAATCTTCTCGCCCCAAGAACCAATTTAGCACCACTTTTCGCATAGGTAGTAGCTAAAGCTTTTCCTATACCAGAAGATGCACCCGTAATAACAACTACTTTATTCTTCATTTTAAATAGAATAATTCAAAGGTTTTTTAAAAATAGTGCGAAAGATACAGCTATTTTTCTTAAGTCTTACAACAACAATTCACATTTTTTTCAATTCAGATCATTTTCCGTTTTAAGTCTAGAGAGTCCCATTTAATAATACTCCTCAACATTTAGATTGCATTGTTTTTTTATCACTCAAAATAGATTTACCTCATTGGCCAGAATATTGCATCATATAGCGTATGTATGATAGACCATTTTATCATTTAATATTTTTTCACATTTTTTTAATATGAACTGAAAAGTGTCATTTAAAAAATCAATATCCTTATTTTTCCTATAATAAACAAGCTTTACTATACCTTATTGGGCTGAACAGAATTCGTGTTTTTGCGAACATGTAAGTTCATTTTTAATTATTTAACCATATAATATTTTATCCAAGAAATGCAACTAAAACAATTTTATAAACGATCAAAATACTTGTTTATAAGAAAAATTGTTAATAAATTTGATATAACTCAAAGAGTTCTAATTAAATACTAATTTAAACGATCCCCCTTATGAACCTAATTCAATTTCAAAAATCGTTACTTAAATTGGAAGACAAGCTCTATTATTTTGCACTGAGTTTAACTGCAGATCCCGAACGAGCACAAGACTTATTGCAAGAGACATATTTAAAGGCTTTAACTTATCGAGAGAAGTTTCGAGACAATACTAATTTCAAAGCATGGATCTACACTATCATGAAGAACACTTTCATTAATGATTATCGTAGAAATATTAAAACAAAGACCACGTTTGATTTCAGCAATAACGATTATCTTTTAAACATTTCCAAAGACACTCATTTTCCTAGTCCAGACTCTACTCATGCAGAGAAAGAGATTCTAAAAAATATCTATCGACTAGACAAAGAGTTCAGGGAACCATTCTTAATGTTTTTAAATGGGTTTAAGTACAAAGAGATTGCGGCCAAATTAGGGCTTCCTCTTGGTACAGTAAAGAGTAGGATCTTTTTTACACGAAAAAAACTAGAGAAATGGTTAAAGGAATACGCAAATTAATTTAATTGTGTTCACCACACCCCTTACCGATTAACTTAATACCTAAATATATGACCGCACTTGAATTCAAAGATAATCTTTTGGCATTAAAAGATAATCTCTATTTTTTTGCTATTAAACTTACATCAGATCCAGAGAAAGCTCAAGATCTGTTACAAGACACTTTTCTCAAAGCCCTAACTTATCAAAATAAGTTTAAACCCAACACAAATCTTAAAGCGTGGATATTTACGATTATGAAAAACAGTTATATCAACGACTTTAGACGTCAAACAAAAGTGAATAATGCTTTTGATCAATCAACGAGTTTTCATATTAATATTCAAAGAGACTACTACTCTCCTAGCCCAGAATCAATAGAAGCAGAGAAAGAGATTCGTTTTGCAATAAAAAGTCTCGAGAAGGAGAATAGAGAGCCATTACAACTATTTATAAAAGGATATCGCTACAAAGAGATCTCACAGAAATTAGATCTCCCTATAGGTACGATTAAAAGTCGAATATATTTTTCACGCAAGAAACTAGAGAAGCTTCTTGCGGATTATAAGTATAGTGATTAGAGATGCATCGTTTTAGAATGCAAAATATCTTTTAGAGAGTTGTCTATTTTATTAGATAACTCTTTTCTTATATGATCATGGTAGTCATTAACCCATTGTATCTCCTCTTTAGTCAATAGCTCCTTAGCGACCAATTTAAGGTCAATAGGAAAAAGAGTTAAAGATTTAAATGAATAGAATGCTCCAAACTCATTGGTTATATCTTCCACCACAGAGATCAGATTCTCAATTCGGATACCATAAGCCCCTTCACGATAAACACCTGGTTCATTAGACAAAACTTGTCCTGGACACAAAGGCTCTTGATTATAATCTGGACGAATAGACATTGGTCCTTCATGCACATTCAGATAACTACCTACACCATGTCCTGTGCCATGCCCATAATTAGTTCTTTCGGCAAGCAAAGCAGTTCTAGCTAAGATATCTAAATGGCAACCAGCATATCCTTTAGGAAATACGGCTTGACTAAGTGCAATCATACCTTTTAGTACTCGAGTATAATCTTCTTTCATTTCATTAGAAGGGGTCCCAATAGCATAAGTCCTTGTAATGTCAGTAGTGCCCATTAGATACTGTCCTCCAGAATCAATCAAAAGCATACCATTACCTTTTACCGATTTACTCTCTTCTGAAGCAGAGTAGTGAACAATAGCGCCATTTTCATTAAACCCAACAATAGGAGCAAAACTATCTTGCACAAAAGATGAGGAAACAGAACGGAACTCATTTACTTTGCGTCCAATTTCATATTCAGTATACCCTTTTTGTTGATTTTCATCCAACCACTTCCAGAAAGCAAAGAGCGCCTTGGCATCTTCCACATGTGCCTCTTCTGCCCCTTTTAGCTCAACATCATTTTTAATCGCCTTAGCCTTTGTGATTGGAGAAGAAACAAATAGAGGTTCACTCTTTAATGAAAAAACAATCTTTTGTGTCGCTTTAGAAGCATCTAAGCCAACCGTACCATTTAATTGGGACAATGTATCATAAAAAAGATCATAAGCCTTTATTTCAACTCCCATGACATCTAACGATTCAGACAATAAACTATCCATTCCGCCATTAGAGAAAAGAGTAATCTTATTAGCAGAAACAATGACATAAGAATAGAAGACAGGGTTAAAAGGAATATCACTTCCTCTTAGATTTAACAACCAAGCAATCTCATCTAATGCTGAAACCACATAATGGTCCATATGATGAGATTTCATAAAAGTGCGTAACTCCTCTATTTTTTCTTCTCTTGCCTTACCAGAAAAAGTAACGGGATGATCCATCACCTCATTTAGCAAGAAAGGATCTCTATCATCAGCAATTACAGCAAAAAGATCGCCACAATCGATCCATTCAAAGTCAGATACATCAGACAGATATTGATACTCTTGAATAGAAACAAGGCGAGAATCCATTCCCACTTTGGCTCCAGTAGTAAACTCTTGTTTTAACCAATTCGTATAATGTAAAGTATCTGGGAGTCTATCTTGAATAATCTCTATTTCAGTTCCTTTTAGTTGCATTGCAGCCTGAACAGTATACCTAGAATCGGTCCAAAGCGCGGATCTACTTTTCGTAACAACCATAAAGCCATAGGATCCACTAAACCCTGAAAGCCACTCTCTACATTTAAAGTGACCATGCATATATTCACTAAGGTGTGGATCGGAATGAAAAACAATAAGAGCATCTAAACCTCTTAAACTCATTTCATGACGCAATTTCTCTAGACGTGTTGCAATCATATTCATCTATATTATTTTTTAGGTATTAAATCAATAAAATCTTCTATCGTTCCTTCAGAAAGAAATGTTTCAATAATCTTTATTCCTAAAGGATCTAAGGCGTCAGAAAGATACGAAGAAAGGATCTCTTTAAAAATGATATAATAATCATTAATTCCCTCCTCATAAGTTTCTATAGACATATTATCTTGTTTATATGGAAGCAGAAGTTTCGAAGGTATTCGTATTCCCTCTAAAGTCATCTGATACATTTCAAAACCAAACAATGAGTTCATTGCAGGCTGAAACTGATCTTCACTAAAATTACAATTTCCACGACGACTAATGTATTCTCTCATTAAAAGCTGAGGCATATAACCAATATTCCATGCTCCAATATATCCAGAAGGAGTTAAAAGGTAAGATATCTTATCTCGTTTCTTAATCTCTTTTAGCAATCTATTGGCAATCGTAAAATGATTGTCCGTTACAAAATCGGTCATACCTAGTAAACCACCACTGACTAATTTTCCATTGGCACATGACATCGGACAAACCAAACGCCATAACCAAGCTAAAGCTGGAGGAAGAAGATGAGCAAAACCAAGAACACCTGAACCTTTATAATTATCGTTACATGTAGTTGTAGGGACACCCAAAAGACGAACATCTACACTCACCTCTTTATTCAAAGACTTAGCAATTATCCTCTTAGGAACGACGACCCTTGGATTGGCACTATATTTTAAACTTTTTTGATGATTCCAAATTAAAACATCTGCCTGAGGGTATGAAGTAATATTACCATAGATTAAAGAATTAGAAGGATTAAAAGAGATCGATTCCATAGGAGGATTATCTCCATACTTAAGGATATCTTTTACACTAATATACCAACCTCCTTCAGCATCTTTCACCTTTAAGCGTTTTTTACTAGACTCGGTATTTTGAATAATAAGATCATCTGCAATGGGTCGTATTTTTGACATTAAGGTCATCGGTATCGATAATTTATCACGAGTTACACGATTAAAACCAATAGCGATAGTTCCATCTTCAGAACGTTTCATTTGACGATACATCTCACTCTTCCCAGAACCAGAAGGTCCTTCAAACATAAATACCATCTTACTATCATACGGATTCTTCACAGAAACCACAGAAGCTTGAGAAGCAAATCCTCCCTGGGAGACAAGCGAACTAATCAATAAAGAATGCAGGGCTTTCTTTATCGCACCAACATAAGAGCTGGCAATATATTGTACTTTTACTGGACCTTTAGGACTTTCAATGATAGAAGGGACTCCATTAAACAACACATTTCTCGCCGAAGGAAGAATAAAACTTGCACCAACAAACCGTGGAGGTTGTAAGTCAACAAGCTCTTGTTCAGAAACCAATCCTAATCCTATGGACTGAATAACATACAATAGAAGACGATATTTCTTTGGTAACAATACCAATCCAACATAAGGTGAAGCGAATTGACCTAAACGAATATATGCTCCTATCAACTCTTCATCACTAATGTTCTGTTCAAATGTTTTAATCAGATCTTCTCTATTAGTTAACGCTTGTTTATTTAACACATGATGAGTACAGCGATGTCTTAAGATCTCTTCAGGATAATGAAATGCCAGTCCATTTGACACCAAGTCAAAAGTCATCTCAGTATGAGTATTTTCTTTAATCTCATATGTTTGATCCCCTTTTAGATTAATATCCTTTAACAAGGAGGATGCATCACATTCAAAATCAACCTTTGGGAGATTATGTATAAAATCATTTAGTTCTGTAGGTAATATTTTAGTCCATCGTCTATTTTCTGCCATAACTAATAATTCAGTTAGATAAAGACCTTTTCAATAGAAAAATAGTTCCTAAGTGTCAAAAGTCATCCCAATTTATAATATTTTTGGTAACATTTAAGAAAATACATAAAACATATGTATACTTCTTTTCTGAGAACTAATAATTATTTATTATGAACAAGATGATAACCTGTTTTGTTGCATGCTCCCTATTTTTTCAAACAGGAATGGCGCAAGAGAACGGAAAAACACCAAAGACGTGGAATGTTGTTAATGTGGGAGAAATACACCTCCCTGCCCTTAGTCAGCAAGGGGATGTCAACTTCAAAAAGACAGAATTGACTGATTATCTTTCTACATCAAAGACAGAATACGATGTACTAGCAAAGAAAGCTACCCTATCATGGGAAAAAAGTAGTGAAAATGATCTTTACAATAAACTTAACAAAAATCATCATTTATACCTTTTAGAGACCAATATTCATGCGGATCAATGGAGTAAGTCGACACTGGAACTTACAACCAACAATCCGATGAAAATCTATATGGATAAAGAGGTGATAAAAGAGTATAATGATACAGCGAAAACAACACTAAAGATTCCAGTAGAGTTATCACTTGGTTCGCATCACCTTACTATTGCTTACACCAACCTTCAAGAAAAGCCATCGTTTAAATCTAGTATTAAGATAAAAGAGAACGAACTATCTTATTCTCCATCAAATACATCGCACAAAAGAATTTTATCGTTAAACGATCTTCTTAATGGAACAAAGATATCTTCATCTACGATATCTCCATCGGGTAACTTCTACACCATCGTATATAAAGATATTGTAGATGGAAAAGGTCTTTTCCGTTACCAAATACGCAAGATGAAAGATCACCAAATCGTAGAAGAGTGGAGATATAGCAAACTAATTAATTGGAGATGGACTAAAAATCACGATAAAGTAGTATACGCTTTAAAATCAGGTACTGGCTATGAGGTGTTGAGTTTTGATGCCAATACACAGAAAAAAGAAGTGTTATATTCAGGAATTGAAAAACTAAGCTCTTTCTATATCACCCCGGATGAGACAAAGATTATATACTATCAACAAACCAATAAATCGAAGAAGGAAGATCTTAAACGTATCTATACTCCAGATGACAGAATAGATGGATATAGAGATCGTTACTCTTTAAGGATGGTTAATCTTAACACACAACAAGATTTACAACTTACAACAGGATATCTTACAACCTCACTTGAAGACATAAGTCCTAAAAGCGACAAGATTCTATTCTCTACAAAACAGCAAGATTGTCAAGCATGGCCTTTCTATCGTATGAAGATCTATGAGATGGACCTAAATACATTTAAAGTAGACACTCTTTTTAACAAACAAGATGACAGCTTTAGTGTAAGCTACAGTCCTGATGCATCTAAATTAGTATACCAAGCAACACCAATCTCATTTAAAGGTATAGGTAAAAATATCCAAACTGACCATAAAGCAAATACATTCGATAGCCAGATTTTTATCTATGATAGAAAAACGAAAGCTATTGAAGCAATAACAAAAGATTTTGATCCATCAATAAGTAGTTTTGAATGGGCAGGAAACAACACTATATATTTCCTATGTAGCGAGAGAGATTACAAAACAATCTATCGTTATGATCTAACAAAAAAAACATTCACTAAACTACAAACACCGGTGGATGTAATTTATCGTTTTACTGTAGACAATGTACGTCACCAAAAGATTCTATACTATGGTTCTAGTATTGATAAAGACACAGAAGTATACTGCTATAATACAAAGAAGAAAAACAACCTTCTTATAGCACAAAGTGACAATGTAAAAGATAGTCATCTTAAGATTGGTAAAACAGAAGAGTTTAATTTCACGAACCATAATGAAGATACGATATATGGACGTGTATACTATCCACCAAACTACAAAGAGGGAAAGAAATATCCTGTCATTGTATATTACTATGGTGGAACCTCTCCTACTGTAAGATCATTTGGTGGAAGATATCCTAAGAACTTATGGGCCGCTAGAGGATATATCGTTTATGTGCTACAGCCTAGTGGTGCTACAGGATTTGGTCAAAACTTCTCTTCTTACCATGTTAATGGATGGGGAAAAGATGCCATTGATGACATCATACAAGGAACAAAAGAATTCTTAAAAGCACATCCTTCTGCAGACAAAGAGAACGTAGGTTGTATTGGAGCAAGCTATGGAGGTTTTACGACCATGATGCTTCAAACAAGAACAGACATCTTTAAAACAGCAATCTCTCATGCAGGTATTAGTGACATCACTAGCTATTGGGGAGAAGGATACTGGGGATACAGCTACAACACTATTGCAGCAACAGGAAGTTATCCATGGAATAATACAGACCTATTTGTAAAACAAAGTCCGCTTTTCCGAGCAGATAAATTCCAAAACTCTATTCTTCTTCTTCATGGTACTGCCGACACCAATGTACCAGTAGGAGAAAGCAAGCAGTACTATATGGCTCTGAAACTATTAAAGAAAGATGCCGAAATGGTACTTGTTGATGGAGAGAATCACTGGATTGTAGATTACAAGAAACGAATACAGTGGCACAAAACAATTGTTTCATGGTTTGATTATAGATTAAAGAACCAACCTGAACAATGGGAGTCACTATATCCTAAAAAGCAATTCTAGGGATGATCTTGTAATGAATTGTAGTATAAGAGTCGTATAAAGATTATTCATACGACTCTATATGACAAATAAGAAATAGAAAAAAGGAGGGAAAATTCAGTTCCCTCCTTTTTCTATTTAACGTCATCTATTGTAAAAGAAAAGATATATCGTAAATATCTATTCTTAGACATCTTATTTGGATTACATCCCAATTTACCTTCAGGAATATCCATATCTAACTTTCTATAATAATTAACCCAGCCACGATCAAAATCTCCACTAGTTGGATTTTTAAATGTCATAGGTTCCAGTTGAAATAGTGAATCTTTTTTAAAGATCTCATAGATATATTCAGAACAATAATAACCATCATCCTCAACAATGTAAGTAAAGTTATATGGTTTTCCGATTAAACTACGGCCCTTTATCAAAGCACTATTAATATCATTTCTTATAGGATTGTCTATTCTAAAGACATCCACCCTATGTGAAACTCCATCCTCACGAATAAAATCTCTTAATGATGAACGATGTACTCCTCCATTAGGAGAAGCATGCAACACTACAATCTTTCCATTCAACGTATCGGCTATTCCCATATGAGAATAACCAACATCTCCAGTCACCTTATTAATAGAAGAGGAAAGTGTAGAGTCTAATGAAGAACGAAATAAAACATCTCCTCTTTTGACTTTAGGTGTACAGGATACAAGTAAAGCCAAAAGAATCAACATCCAACCATATCTCATCTCACCAAACTTTTTAGCTGTTCAATCTCATCACTCCAGATGTCTGGATTAGGTGTCTCTAAAATTAAAGGGATCTGATTAAAACGATCGTCTTTCATGATAAAATCAAAAAGATCCATTCCAATAAAACCCTTTCCCAAAGAATCGTGTCTATCTACCCTTGTAGCAAGTTCTTTTTTCGAATCATTAAGATGCATACCCTTTAGATAATCAAAGCCAACAATCTCTTCAAAAAGATCGAAAGTTTCCCTCGCACAATCTTTATTAGACAAATCATATCCCGAAGTAAAGGCATGACATGTATCAATACATACTCCTACACGAGATTTATCTTCAACCTTAGAGATAATATGAAACAGGTGTTCAAATCTATATCCAAGATTAGATCCTTGTCCAGCAGTATTCTCAATCACAGCCATCACCCCAGTTGTTTTATCCAAAGCTAGGTTAATAGATTCTGCTATTCGATCTAAACACTCCTCTTCAGAGAACTTCTTCAAGTGACTCCCTGGATGGAAATTCAAACGATCCAATCCAAGCTGTTCACAACGTTGCAATTCGTCAATAAAAGCATTACGTGATTTCTCTAATGCCTCTTGTTCAGGATGCCCTAGATTAATCAGGTAGCTATCATGAGGAAGAATTTGAGAAGGCGTAAATCCAGACTTCTCACAATTCATTTTAAACGCCTCAATCTGCTTTTCTGTTAAAGGTTTCGCATTCCATTGACGTTGATTCTTTGTAAACAAAGCAAAAGCAGTCGCTCCTAGTTTGGCTGCATTCAAAGGAGCATTTTCCACTCCTCCTGCAGCACTCACGTGTGCTCCTATATATTTTTTCATTGTACTATCTTTTTTGTCCTCTAGTCTTAGGCTTCTTATATTTCTCTTTCATCTTCTGAGCCCTGGTCTTTTTCATATTCACCTTTTGGTTCTTCAGTTTCTTCTCATGAAAAGCAGGTCCCACTTCACGCTTCGCTTGTTTCACGTAGATATTCTTCATCTTAATCACTGGCTTCTCTGCATCCACCAAGACGTCAGAATATTCAAGATCTTCAGGATTAGCCACACGATCTACCGTCTTAGACATCCACTCTTCAATACGTGCCATGCTCTCTTTCTCTCTATCTCCAACAAAAGCAATAGATTGACCATTTTCATCAGCACGACCAGTACGTCCAATACGGTGCATATAGTTCTCTGGAACTTCAGGAATATCGAAATTAATCACATGAGTTACCCCACTAATATCAATACCTCTGGCCACCACATCGGTAGCAATTAAATACTGAAGGCGATCTTCTTTAAAATCCTTCACTGTATTAAAACGATTATTCTGAGCCTTGTTAGAGTGTATCACACCAAGAGTGTCAGGATAATCCATAAAAAGCTCATCATGCAAATAATCAGCCATCTTCTTATTGGAAACAAAGATCATCACTTTCTTCATCTCCTCTTGAGTCAACAACATACGAAGAAGATTCAATTTCGTATTGAAATTTGGAACCTCATATGCAGATTGATTAATATTCGCAAGTGGAGTACCAACAGGAGCGGCTTCTACTCTATCTACAGATCCGAAATACTCTTCAATAAAAAGCTCTACTTCTTCTGTCATTGTAGCAGAGAACATCACATTTTGACGTTGCTCTGGCAATAAATCCATTAATCGAACTAACTGTGGGCGGAATCCTAGATCTAGCATTTCATCCACCTCATCAATAATCAGCTTTCTAATATTACGAGGGTTTAGTATACCATTTAAAATAAGATCCATTAATCGACCAGGAGTAGCAACCAAGAAATCTAACCCTTGCATAATAGTCTGAGCTTGGGTATTGATATTGGCACCACCATACACCCCAACAGGATGAACATTCATATAAGGAGTCAACTTTTCTATCTCCTCGACAACCTGAATAACAAGCTCTCTAGTAGGAACTAAAATCAGTACTTGAGGCAGTGGGCTCTTAGTAAATTTCCATAAACGTAATGCAGGTAATAAATAAGCCAGCGTTTTACCAGTACCTGTTTGAGCAATACCAAGAAAATCAACCCCAGACATAAATTTAGAGAACACTCTCTCTTGAATAGGTGTAGGAGTAGTAAACTCTCTCTCATTTAATGCATTAAGTATTGGATTACTTAAATTAAGATCTTCGAATCTCATATGTTATAATGTATCTATTTTTTCTATTTCTTTAAACCACTCTCTTGTTCCAAAACTACCACAACTAAGGGTCGCAATATCAGACGATTTCTCTATTGCCTTTACGATGGGGTAATGTGTTATATAGTGTAAAAAGGCACCATGAAAAAAATCTCCTGCACCTAAAGTATCCACCACATCTGTATTTTTAACATCTATCTCCACTCTTTGTTCTTTAGTGAAATACAACACAGACTTTTCGCCTCTGGTAATCACGACCTGTTCTATTGAATCATATTCAAATAAATAATCGCAAACCTGTTGGCTATTACTACAACCAGGAGGGAAAAAATCCTCAGAACATACGGCGATATTAATAAAAGGTAAAAGATTCTCCATACCTTCTTTCCAGCTTCCACCATCAAGGACCAAAGGTATTGTTTTTTTTGCTAGCTGCTCTACCAAAGGAAGGATTGATTTAATATAAAAACCATCCAGTAAAATCGCATCATAAACCTGACGAGTAAGATTATCCAAAGGTAATATCTCACTATTGGCAGAAGGAAGAGAAGAGATAATCGAACGATCTCCATTATCTTGATAAGTAAATATAGACGCAATAATAGGATCAAACGGATTGCCTCTCATTAAATCATAAGCATGAACGTTATAATCTTTCATCTCTTTCCAGAACATTTCCGTAAAACCATTCTCACCAAAACAAGATAACAATTCTACCTCTGAACCTAACCTAGAAGCCACCAAAGCAGCATTCGTTGCAGGGCCACCAATAGCAATTAAAGGAGCATTGGTTTTCGCCTTTTTGTTTCTTTTAGGAAGATCTGCCACCAAATACTGAATATCTACAGTAGCCAACCCAATACACAATACCTTCATAAAATCTTTATTGTTTCAAAAAAGAGCTCTAATGCCCTTAAAAAACGAATGAGCAAAGTTAACCAAAAAAGTAACCAGATAAAAATCATATTCAACCCCAATGACGCTTGTATGGCGAACATCTATTTTTTTACAAAAAAACTGCTTTTATTTTCTATTAATAATAGAAGTAGCGTAAGTTTGTTATTCAAATAAGTTCACGATTCATGAATAGATTTATATTATCTCAGGAGCTAAGAGATCAAATTACAAAAGACATAAAACATCTGTTTTCAAACAGTGAAGGTAGTCACGACTGGTGGCACATTCATAGGGTAGTTCAAATGGCTGAAAAGATACGCCTAAACACCCATGAGGGAGATGAGCTTATAATCTTTCTCGCAGCTATTCTACATGATGTTACCGACCCAAAACTAAATATACGAAGTCACGAATGGGTCATTGATTATCTTAGACAAAAGCACATCACTGAGAATGTCATAAACCAGGTGTTATATATCACAGAAAATATCTCTTTTAGTAAATCAAAGAACAGCACTTCAAGTACGACTAAATCAATTGAATTTCAAATTGTACAAGATGCCGACAGGCTTGATGCAATAGGAGCTATTGGAATAGCTAGAACTTTTGCTTATGGAGGGAAAAAGCATCGTCCAATATACACTCCGAAAGATTCAAATTCTTCCATTAATGACGGTAAAGGAGAAGCTTCGATTGACCATTTCTATGAAAAACTATTAACTCTAGAAGAGTTAATGAATACGCCCTTTGCTAAAATAATGGCACGTGAAAGAACTCGATATATGGAAGAGTTTCTTGAAAGATTTAATAATGAATGGAATATTAATATAGAATAATACAGATGCAAACAAACACATTACTTATCATCCTATTTTTGATACTCATTGGACAATATTTATTTAATACTATACTTACAGTCCTAAACAATAAAAATAGAGATGCAGTCATTCCTGAAGGTCTCAATGACATATATGAATCTCAAGAATATCAGAAATCTCAAAATTATGGTAAAGAAAACGCAACCTTTTCATTGTTTTCTAGCACCATCTCTCTTATTGTCACATTACTATTTCTTGCAATGGGAATATTCGGCAAATTAGACTTATGGGTTGGAACGTACACCACACATCCCGTAGTACAACCACTACTTTTTTTTGGGATTCTAGGACTTGGCTCTTTAATTCTTCAATTACCTATAAGCTACTATCACACTTTTGTAATAGAAGAGAAATATAATTTCAATCGATCTACTATTAAAACATTTTTATTAGATCAAGTCAAATCTATTCTTCTTGGAGGAATATTAGGAGGAGGAATATTGGCTTTAATTATTCTTGCATATCTTAGCTTAGGGTCCACCTTTTTTATTGCAGCATTTGCCATTGTTGCAGGATTCTCCCTTTTTATGCTTCTTTTCTACTCCTCTCTTATAGTGCCTTTATTTAACAAACAAACACCATTAAAAGAAGGTGATCTTAAGAATAAGATCTTGGATTTTGCAAAAGAAGTCAACTTCCCTATCAAAGAGATATATGTAATGGATGGATCTAAACGAAGTTCAAAAGCGAATGCTTACTTTACAGGATTAGGTAAAACCAAACGCATCGTACTTTTTGACACTTTAATAGAACAGCTTACAGAAGATGAAATTGTAGCGGTATTGGCACACGAAGTAGGACATTCAAAAAAGAAACATGTCATTCAAAGCATGATTTTTTCCTTTGCACAACAATTACTAATGTTCTATCTTCTTTCATTAGTCATTGAGTACCCTATCTCTTCTAAAGTATTGGGATCAGACACTCACACATTTGAATTGGGACTACTGTTCTTCTCATTTGTCTTTTCTCCTTTTTCTGAAATCACGTCCATTGCTCTATCTATCTTTAGTAGAAAGAACGAATATGAAGCAGATGCTTTTGCTAAAGAGTATCAATTAAAAGAGCCTCTAATATCTGGCCTTAAAAAGATCTCTAAAAACGCTTTAGTCAACCTAACACCACATCCACTGGTAGTTAAGTGCACCTATTCACATCCCACTTTACTACAAAGGATCACAAATCTCAACAAATAATCAAATTTAAGAACAATAGAATAGTAATCTTTTAAAAAAGCTGATTGTAATCAAGAAGAGGGTGTCCATAGAAGGGCATCCTCTTCTTGTTTATAAAGTATAGACCAATTCAATCTTCCCTTCATTCAACTACTATCTTAGAATCACATCTACCGTTCATTATAGAAAAAAGCCTCTGTTTAATAAAAGAAACATAAACAATAGATCTAATTAACATTTATTAACTCACACAATAAAAACCACGAAACATGAATAAATATCAATCCACACACTGCATATTTATTCACCTATTATTCACTCTATAACACCAACCTAACCGATACATTTCCTACAATCGGAGAATTACAAATCTCCACATAAACGATTGTGGAATAATCACAACAAAGAGCAAACAGGTTTGTTAAACTTAAAAAGAAGCATATATTTGCAATGCAATAACATACTAATATACAAGTTTTACACCGTTACCAAATGCAAAAATCGACATCATCAAACAATAATATATTCACACTAAGAAACATTCTTTGGTTTGCGATTCCTTCCCTTTTAGGATTATTTTTCTTTATGACTCCCATTCCATACAAAGAGAGTTTCAGTATCCCAATAGCAATACTAAAAGATGAATTATTATTCATTATCGGAGATTCTATTCATAAGATAATACTTGCGATCATGCTGATTGCTTCTATAGGGTATCTATGGGTATTGTTACTAAAGCCCAAATTCGTTATTCGTAATCCATTTTTTAAAGCACTATTCTCTGTAGCTCCTATCTGGGGGATATTACGTATTCTAGGATTTGTATTTGCATTGATGATCTACTTTCAAAGAGGACCAGAGCAAATATTAAATGGTGATACAGGAACGTTTGTATACAACGATCTACTTCCAACTCTTTTCTCTGTATTTATTTTTGCGGGGTTCTTACTTCCTTTACTAACCCATTTCGGTCTACTGGAACTTTTTGGTACCTGGTTAACCAAAATCATGCGTCCTATTTTCAATTTACCAGGTAGATCTGCTATTGACTGTTTGGCATCATGGCTTGGAGATGGTAGTGTTGGAATCATCATGTCCAGCAAACAATATGAAGAAAAATCATATACACAAAGAGAGGCCGCTGTTATTGGTACTACCTTTTCAGCTGTATCAATTAGTTTTTGTCTTGTCGTATTAAGTCAAGTTAAACTAGACCACATGTTTA
Source organism: Prolixibacteraceae bacterium (assembly GCA_025210775.1). Classification (GTDB taxonomy): domain Bacteria; phylum Bacteroidota; class Bacteroidia; order Bacteroidales; family Prolixibacteraceae; genus Halosquirtibacter. The sequence continues at coordinate 55,796 of JAOARB010000013.1, read as the reverse complement.
TCCCATTCTATTTAGTTGTTTGTTTGGCAGGAATTGTGGTAGCCATTATTGTTCCTAGAATTCCACCATTATCAAAAAAAGCAGACAAATGGATTGACAATAGCGACAAAACAGAAGACTTTGAAGCAATTCCTCATGGGCAAAGCGTAATAAAATATGGATTCTACAATGCAATAAATACAACAAACAAGATCGAAAAACCATGGATGATTGTTCTTGAAGGAATTAAAAACAGTATCGACATGATCGTAGGGATACTTCCTATAGTAATGGCTATCGGAACCATAGGATTAGTCGTTTCAACTTACACACCACTCTTTGAATGGCTAGGCAAACCGTTTGTTCCACTCATGAAGTTACTTCAAATACCAGAAGCAGCAGAAGCATCCAAATGTATGGTTGTAGGATTTGCCGATATGTTTATTCCTTCGATTCTTGCCTCATCAATAGAAAGCGAAATGACAAGGTTTATCGTTGCAGCAGTCTCTGTAACACAGCTTATATTCTTAAGTGAAGTGGGAGCGCTTCTTTTAGGTAGTAAAATACCTATTAATCTGTGGGAACTGTTTGTTATCTTTATTCAAAGGACATTGGTGTCTCTTCCTATTATCGCTATTCTGGCTCATTTTATTTTTTAAATAACTTTCGTCCATTCCTCTTTAATATGATCTTCGCAATAATATTAAAGAGGAATGGATTTTTTACTTTCATAACCACACAAAGATCCACTCCACTACCATTCTGTAATTATCCACAACAATCAACATAAAAAAACGAAACTTCATATCCTAAAAATATTATATTTGTAAATAGACGACTCAAATACTAACTATGGAACAGATAATAAATAAGGGTGAATGGAGCTACTCTTTTATCAATCCTTCAAATAAATCTGAAGGGATTAGATTGATTCAATTAAATAATGAAGAATTTAATGGAATCATTCCTTCTCAAATAGACAACTATCCTGTAATTGTTATTGGATCCGGAGATGAAAAGACCTCCCTACTAAAACCATCTCATATTCAACAATGTAATAAGGTTCTTATTAAAGAAGATAGTATAAAAGAGATTGCTGCCTATTGTTTTAAAGAATTAACTGATTTAAAATCAATCTCTTTTCCAAACAGCATCACTGCCATCAGAGATTTAGCTTTCAAAGGCTGTACACAACTACAAAAAGTTGTTTGCCCTGAAAACCTCGAAATTATTGACGCTGGTGCCTTTTGGGGATGTTCTCAATTAGAAGAGGTACAATTAAACTCTAAATTACATACGATCGAATCTTGGGGGTTTATGGAATGTAATACACTAAAAGAGATTGTACTTAACAAAGAATTACAATTAATTGGTAAATGGGCTTTTCAAGACTGTACCTCTCTAAAAGAAGTTACCTTTAACGAAAACCTTAAAATAGTTCTTGGTGCAGCATTTAAAAACTGTACCTCATTAGAATTCATACAGCCCAACAATAGATTAAAACATTTCTGGGGACCAGTATTTCAAGGGTGTAAAAATTTAAAAAAGGTTGTACTTCACGACCAATTCAAAACTCTTGGGAATAGTGTTTTTAAGGACTGTAACGCACTTTCTGAAATCAACTTCCCTCCTTCATTATTGGTTATCGAGGAGAAAGCATTCGAAAACTGTGTTCATCTTAAGAAAGCAGAACTCAATCGTACCGAAGAACCTCTAACAAAAGTTGGGGAAAACAGTTTTGAAGGAAGTGGTTTATCTCTTCTCATCATACCAAGAAATACAAGATATATATCTGAGACCAATTGGAATAAACTTCAACACTTGGTTTCTACAAAGTAAAGACCTTAAAATCCGATGAACTATCTTTTAATTCATCGGATTTTTTCACCATATACTCTTCTTCTGATATTTCTTACTACCTAAACTTTCAATAAACGAAACAGATATTGACTATTTTCTGTTGAGAAAAATATTAAAACACAAATTACGAGAAACAACATTCTACCTCTCTCTTTTTATCAGAAAAAATATACTTCCAGAGGAATATTAATAACCATATAACGCAATGTTTCTTTGATTTCACACACTTAAACATACACTTTACATAGCAAAAGATAAAATACTATAAAACAACCAATTATCATCTCTACCATAGACTTAATAATCTTTTATCATCAATCTAGATAAAAATCTTCCATTACACCTATACGAATAGCTCCAATCTCTACTGACAACATTTAGTCGCAATCAAACATCTATCTATATATCAACTCATTACACAAAACAAGAGTCAAAATCATTTTTCGCCTGCAAAGAGCTAAAAATCACGTTCGACACAAGCTCTTCCATATTGACTTCTAATTGAAACAAAAAACGTCACGAAAAACACTTCTACCTAAAGTTATACTTTAAATAAATCTCATTTTCACCGTTATATTGAAAAAACAAGTAATTAATTACTCTAAAAACGTCATCATCATTAATACGCCCAATATCTAGATCCCAACGGAAAGAAGTAATATAACATTAAATACAATATTGCGAACCAATGACACAGGCAAATAAATATAAACATTCGCAGATTAAACACTCTTATTATCAATACAATAATCATACTATATAATTATGATCTACAAAGTACAAATATTCTAATCTATTCGACTTGTAAATACTCCAAAAACGCATATATAGAGATCTCAAAATTTGAAAATATCAATTCAGATAACAACAATATTAGAGAACAACCGCCAATTACTTTTTTGTTTTCCTTTTTTTACACAATTTTGTATAAACATAGATTGAAAATGACTAAAAAGGACAACATAACAGAAGAACAAAAAAGATTAGCTCGTTATGCAAAAGCATTAGGACACCCTATACGTATATACATTTTAAAGCGTCTTCAAAACCATTGTTGCTGTTACAGTGGAGATTTAACAGAAGAACTTCCAATAGCCAAATCTACCCTATCTCAACATCTAAAAGAGCTTAAAAGTGCAGGGTTAATTCAAGGAGAAATACAAACACCTAGAATCAAATATTGTATCAATAAAAAGAACTGGGAAGAAGCACAACAACTGTTTGCTCACTTCTTCGAATAATAGAATCAAAAAAACAAACAACTCATTCTAGTATCTAATTCAACACCATAATGAATAGAGCAACTCATTTCATACTATCAATATTTATTGTATTAGGAACACTTGCATCTTGTAACTCAAATAAAGCACAAGGAGAAGAATCAATCGAAGTATTATATTTTCATTTTACCCAAAGATGTTCAACCTGTTTCGCAATTGAAACTGAAACATCAAAAGATCTTGAAAACCTACAAGAAAAAGAAAACAAAGAGTATAGTTTTCAATCGATCAATATAGATGATACAGATACCAAAGAACTGGTAAAAGCATACAACATCGAAGGACAAACACTTCTTATCATCAAAGGAGATAAAATCGTAAATCTCACAGATCTGGCTTTTGAATATGCCGATTACCATCCAGACAAACTGGCCAAGCTAATTGAAAAGACCATTAATGAAATATAATCAAAAGCTTCTATTTCATTAATTCAAATCAAGGCTCCATGAACCAATCATGGAGCCTTGGTTCTTTTGAACAGAACTCATATCAAATTAAGCCATCCCTACAACAAACCATTTGCCCCATTACCCATATTCAGAGACTTTTTATCTAATCCCTGATCAGAAAAAATATCCAAACCTCATTTGTCACTTTATGAAACAGGGACAGATAATTTCTCAATCCCCAACAAATATTGCTTAATTTATTCTTAAATCAACATAACCCCCATCTCTTGGGTACAGCATGGTCATATTAAGCTCATATCAACTTCACTCTAGAGTAAACTTGACATAACGTATAAGTAAACATGATATGAACTTGATATGAACTTGAAGTAAATTTAAAGTGACACTGATATACCCCCAAAATATAGTTATAACTAAATTATGTACTATTTAGATAGGTGAGAAATATCTGTTTTCACACATTTGGGGAGACAATTCCGATAATGATTACTATAAGAACTCTTTTTTTACAACCTACCCATCAAAAAGACACCCCTTCCAAAACAAAAAGGCATATTAATAGAGTTGACCCCTATATTAAAACGGGGTACAATATTAATTTAACATTAAAACAAAAAACACCACCCCCTATTTCAGACCCCCTACAATCGAAATAATACTACTTTTACGAATGTAATCCTTTAAATAAAGAGGGTCATAATCACAAAACACCTCTTTTTCGGTTACTTTGACTTATTCTAGACAAAAAAGTAGATCATAAAAAAGATCTAATCCAAGAATAATAAAGTCACTTCTGAATTATCAATAGAATAGACAAACGTCTATCATTTCTGAAATGCCACCTCTTTAACGAAAGAAATGGTATTCACACTACAAGCGACAATTTTCATGAATAGCCAGAAAAAAGGTTCTTTTTTCTGGACAGTCACTCTATTGCTGTAAAAGAAATCACAAAAAACATATAAAATGAAAAAAATCGAAGCCATTATTCGCAAAACAAAATTTGACGAAGTAAAAGAAGCATTACATGAAGCAGGTATTGAATTCTTCTCTTTCTGGGATGTAAGAGGAATAGGCAAAGCTGTTGAAGAACGTTCTTACAGAGGAATCATCTATGATACAAGTAGCATAGAAAGAGTGAAACTCTCCATTGTGGTAAGAGACAAAAACCTACAACACACCATTGATGCAATATTAGATTCGGCTTCCACAGGAGAGATCGGAGATGGAAAGATATTTGTTGTCGATGTAATTGATGCAATACGAATTAGAAACAAAGAAAACGGAGACCAATCTCTTTATCTGAGTAGTAGCGAAAAATAAAAAAAACAAAAACAAAAATCGAAAGAGTATGCTTATCACTATATTATCAAAAACACCAACTGAATTTGATTCACTAGATACTGTTTGGGTTCTATTATGTGCTTGCTTAGTAATGTTTATGCAAGCAGGCTTCTCACTTGTTGAGGTAGGTTTTACTAGATCCAAAAACTCTGTGAATATCTTAATGAAAAACATGATGGACTTTAGCATTGGATCAGTAGCCTTTTGGCTAATTGGATACGGGCTTATGTTTGGTCCCTCCATATCGGGTTGGATTGGAACAGTAGACATTGGATTCCAAGATCATTATGGGCACAAGATTCCAGATATGGCATTCCTATTTTTCCAAACAGTTTTTTGTGCTACGGCTGCAACAATCGTCTCTGGTGCGGTAGCTGAAAGAGCTAAATTTACAACCTATCTCGTTTTTAGTCTTTTTATTGGGGTCGTTATCTATCCTGTATCGGGACACTGGATATGGGGAGGAGGATGGCTTTCTCAGTTAGGCTTTCATGATTTTGCGGGTTCTACGGTAGTTCACTCTGTAGGTGCATGGCTTGGACTCCTTGGAGCTAAAATGGTTGGTCCTAGATTAGGCAAATACAACGGAAAAGCAAAAGCAATCCCCGGACACAACCTAATACTTGGTACACTAGGAGTATTTATCCTTTGGTTTGGCTGGTTTGGGTTCAACCCAGGATCACAATTGGCAGCACAAGGATCAGAAAATGCACATGCCATATCACATATCTTTATCACCACCAACCTATCAGCAGCTGCAGGAGCAATTGCTGCAATGTTTGTATCATGGAAAAGATATAAGTTCCCATCTCTATCGATGACATTAAATGGGGCTCTAGGTGGGCTCGTAGCCATCACAGCAGGATGTGATGTGGTGTCCCCTAAAGATGCGATAATCATAGGAAGTATTGCTGGAATAATCCTTGTTTTTGCTGTGGAAATTATTGATCAGAAATTGCTCATTGACGATCCTGTTGGAGCTATTTCTGTACATGGAGTATGTGGAATTGTTGGTACATTACTTGTTGGCGTGTTTGATCCAACCAACGGAGTAATCTATAGTGGTAGCTTTCATCTTCTTATAACTCAGTTGATAGGAGTAGGTTCGGTCGCTGCATGGACCTTAAGTACAGGAACGATCATGTTTTATACTTTAAAGAAAACCATTGGACTAAGAGTAACAAAAAGAGAAGAGGAAGAAGGACTTGATGTCTATGAACACGGTGAGAGTGTGTACAATTAAAAAATGACACTAAACAATTAATATCATAAAGCTAGGTTTGTTCTTAAAAAGAAGATAGTTGGAATTACTCCATACTATCTTCTTCTCCAATATATAAAGTAAAAATTCTTATACTATATATATGGTAATCGCATTCAACTACTCTTCAGTATACCAGCTAGCATACATTGCATAGCTATTAGCAATACGATGAATTTCACCTTCTAATAACTCAGGGCTAAGCTCTTTTATCTTTTTAGCAGGAGAACCAGCATAAACAGAACCAGAAGTAACCACAGTACCTTTAGTAACCACAGCACCAGCAGCAACAATAGCATTAGGTTCAATCACAGCATCATCTAAAACGACAGCATTCATTCCAATCAAGACATTATCTTGAATAGTACAACCATGCACAACAGCTCCATGAGCAATAGAAACATTGTTTCCAATATTGGTTGGAGACTTCTTATAGGTAGCATGGATCACAGCATTATCTTGAACGTTCACATTGTTACCCAAACGAATAGAGTGAACATCTCCTCTTAAAACTGCACCATACCAGATACTACAACCGTCTCCCATTTCGACATCACCAATAATTGTTGCATTTTCTGCCAAAAAACAGTCTTTTCCAACTTTAGGTGTTTTACCTTTGAGCTTACGTAATATAGTCATAATGTATAATGTTTTTAAATTGGTAACAAATTTAAAAAAATCTAGAAATCATGACTTTTTTAAGAATGAATATTTAACATTTATACTTAACTTTGCGTTAGACAAAGGAAGATCAATATGACATGAATCACACATGAAAAATATCATATTGTCACTTTTTTGTGCAATAAAACAGAAAACTAAAGGCAAAATGCCACAATTTTAAATAAATATCCAATTATGTCTACCGAAGCTAAAATTATAGAATTGGACGAAGTTGCAATCCGATTCTCTGGAGACTCTGGAGATGGGATGCAGTTAACAGGAACACTATTTTCAGACGCATCTGCTTTACACGGAAATGATATCGCAACATTTCCTGACTTCCCTGCGGAAATTCGCGCACCACAAGGAACTGTTGGTGGTGTATCAGGTTTCCAAGTTCATTTTGGTGCTAACCGCATCAATACACCTGGGGATTTAGCACATGTGCTGGTTGCAATGAATCCTGCAGCAATCAAAGCGAATGCTAAGTTTATTCGTCTACAAGGAACCATTATTTATGACGCTGACAGTTTTACTGAGAAGAATCTTGCTAAAGCTGAATTTAAAACGTCAGATCCCTTCGAAGAGTTAAATCTTCATGATTATAGAAAGCTAGCGGTGCCTATCTCAAATCTTACTAAGGAAAGTTTGAAAGAATTTGGGTTAGACAACAAGTCTATTCTTCGTTCGAAGAATATGTTTGCTCTAGGACTAGTGTGTTGGATGTTTAACCGACCTCTAGATTATATTGAATCTTTCATCACTAAGAAATTTGCTAAAAAACCTAAAGTGGTAGAAGCAAACCTAAAAGTGTTACATGATGGATTCAATTATGGTATGAACATGCAACATATGACTCCTCGTTATGTAGTTAACCCTGCACCAATCGAAAGAGGAACATATCGAACAGTTCACGGTAACCAAGCAACTGCATGGGGTATCCTTGCTGCTGCAGAGAAAGCTAAGAAGCCATTATTTATTGGTTCTTATCCAATTACTCCAGCAACTGATATTCTTCAAGAATTAGCTGCTCGTAAAGATCTAGGTGTAAAATCATTCCAAGCAGAAGATGAGATTGCTGGTATTTGTACTACTATCGGAGCATCTTTTGCAGGTCATTTTGCTGTTACCTCTACTTCTGGTCCAGGTCTTGCACTAAAATCAGAAGCAATGGGTCTAGCAGTGATGGCTGAACTTCCTATTGTTGTAATCAACGTTCAACGTGGAGGACCATCAACAGGACTACCAACAAAGACAGAACAATCAGATCTTCTTCAAGCGCTATATGGAAGAAACGGTGAATCACCAATGGTGGTTATCTCTGCTTCTTCTCCTTCAGACTGTTTCTACTATGCATATATGGCTAGTAAAATAGCAATGGAAAGAATGACACCAGTAATCTTATTAACAGATGGTTTCCTAGGAAATGGTAGCCAACCAATGAGATTGCCTCGTATGTCGGAACTTCCAGACATTACTCCATCTCATGCACATGATGCAGAAACGTATCAACCATACAAACGTGATGAAAAAACTCTAGCTCGCGAATGGGCATACCCAGGAATGAAAGGTTTTGAACATCGTATTGGTGGACTTGAAAAAGGATTAGATGGTAACGTTAGCCACGATCCAGCAAATCACCAAAAGATGAGTTTTATTCGTCAAGAGAAAGTAAACCGAGTTGCTGAAATTATTCCAGATCTAGATGTATATGGAAATAAAGAAGGTGGTGAAGTACTTCTTGTAGGATGGGGAGGAACACATGGTCACTTATTAAGTAGTGTTCGTGAATTACGCGCAGAAGGTATTGATGTATCTTTGGCACACTTTAACTATATCCAACCTCTTCCTAAAAACACAGAAGAGATCTTTTCTAAATACAAGAAAATTATTGTTTGTGAGCTAAACAATGGTCAATTTGCTTCTTATCTAAGAGATAAATTGCCAGAGTTTAAATATGACAAGTTGAATAAACTTGAAGGATTACCATTCACAAATGATGAAATTAAAAAACGTGTCCTTAAAGAAATGGAGGGATCATTGTCATGTTAGAAAACAATACTCAATATACAATTAAAGACCTAAAATCACCAAACGAAATTCGTTGGTGTCCAGGTTGTGGTGATCATGCCATTATTAACTCTATCCAGAAAGCAATGGTTACACTTGCTGTTCCAATGGAGAAGTATGCCGTAGTTTCAGGAATTGGATGTTCATCTCGTTTCCCTTACTATATGAATACCTATGGATTCCATACTATCCACGGTAGAGCAGCTGCAGTAGCATCAGGATTAAAGAGTGCAAATCCAGACCTATCTGTATGGGAAATTACTGGTGATGGTGATGCTTTAGCAATTGGTGGTAACCACTTTATTCACATGGTTCGTCGTAACATCGACCTTAATGTTGTTCTTTTTAACAACAAGATCTATGGTTTAACAAAAGGACAATACTCTCCTACTTGTGATCGTGGTAAGGTAACTAAGACTTCTCCTTTTGGTACTGTAGAAGACCCTTTTACTCCAGGTAAATTGGTTCTAGGTGCAAGAGGAACATTCTTCGCTCGTACCATTGACAACAACGTTAAAAAGAGTCATGATATTTTTGTAGAAGCAGCAGGACACAAAGGGACTTCTGTAGTAGAGGTTCTTCAAAACTGTGTTATCTACAACCACAATATCCACAGTGAAATCACTGATCCTAAACACAAAGAAGACCGTCAACTATTCTTAGAAGATGGTAAACCTATGGTTTTCGGTAAAGAGAAAAACAAAGGTATTATTCTTAACAAAAAAGGTAAACTAGAAGTTGCTGTCATCGGAGAAAACGGTGTAACAATGGAAGATATCCTTGTTCATGATGCAGGAGATGCAGATGGTTTTATTCATCAACAACTTATTGAGATGAAATTACCTGAATATCCTGTAGCTTTTGGTGTAATCCGTAAAGTAAAAGATCTTGTATACGATGAATGTATGGAAGCTCAAATTAAGGAAGTAAAAGAAACAGCAAAAGTTAAGTGTGTTGAAGATCTATTATTCGCAGGTAACACTTGGGAAGTAAAATAGTCTCAATAACGAAAACAATATAAAAGAGAATGGCTCTATCTTGAGCTGTTCTCTTTTTTTGTTTACAAAATAATTATAACATATGAATTGTTTTATCATCAAGAAGAGTATTTAACTCAAATCATTAAATAGTAAGAGAAACGTCTTAAATAACTATAAACCAATCTATTTTCAACAATCAAAGATTTTAATATTCTTTATCTTTAAAATTCGAACGATTACTTTTATTCGCATACAATCTTTATTTTCAAGCACTTCCTTCAAAAGAACTAACTCTCTATTATTTACTTAATCAACGATTTAGGATCATCTTAGGAATAATTCTAACAAGGCAATCATATTACCTGCATAAAAAACAGAAGTACAGCAATATATATAACACTATAGATCAATAAATACTCAACACCAAACAATGATGCCTATATCAATATTTCAGCCATACAAACCTATAGTTCAAGACATTAAAACCACATGCCCTTATATATTAACATAAATTCACGACTCAAAAAGGATAGTAAGAGTTTAATTATTTTTTTACTATTTTGCTGTCATTAAAATTTTGAAAAACACTCAAAAAGAAAGAATATGAAACGTAGTATTTTTATATTTATCTGTTTTTTCCTTAGCTTTCCCCTATTGGCAAAGGATATAACAGGTGTATGGCAAACTATTGATGACAAAACAAATAAGCCTAAATCCGATATTGAATTTACAATTAAAAATGGTAAGCTATACGGACAAGTAATCGGTTTATATAATGATGATCCCAACTACAACCCAATATGTAAGGAGTGTAAAGGAGACCTTCATAATAAACCAGTAATTGGACTTGTAATTGTAGATGGATTGTCATTAGACGACGATACTTGGTCAAAAGATAAAGCATTATTAGATCCAGAAACAGGAAAGAAATATGATGTACGTTTGTGGGAAGAGAACGGCAAACTACAAGTACGTGGATATATTGGCTTCTTCTATAGAACCCAAACGTGGGTAAGAAAACAATAATTATTCTAAAAGAAGTTAATTTCAATATAAAAGAAATCCTCATATCCTATGATAACGATAGTGATATGGGGATTTTTCGTTCCATAATGTAATATACAATCATACTTTTCACACATTCTTATATTCAAAAAGGAGACCTTGATAAAAATTATGATCTTATTGTGTCAGATATATTCAAACAACCACTATATTTGTATTTCAACATTCAACGTATAATATCACATGGATTCATATGAGATAGTGATTCTTGGAGCGGGAATCTCTGGTTTATCTACTGCAGCTTTTTTAAACAAACAAGGAAAAGAAACTCTGATATTGGAAAAAAGAGACAAAGTAGGAGGCGTCTTATCATCAAAAGAAATTGATGGCTTCACCTTTGACTTTTCAGCCAATTCAACAGTAGAAAAATACGAATCATTTCAAAAACTTATCCAATGGGCTGAATTGGAAGATCAGCTTCTAATTGCAAACAAGAATGCTTCCAAGAAATACCTATACAGAGACCAAGAGATACATGCTCTAGATGGCCCTCTATCGTATATCTTCACTAAATTACTTTCTTTTAAGTCTAAATGTCGTGTATTAAAAGAACCATTTATTTCTCCACGTAAGGAAAAAGAAGATGAAACGATGAAAGATTTTGTCACTCGTCGTTTTGGACAAGAGTTTCTAGATTACACACTGAATCCTTTGGTGGCTGGTGTATATGCAGGAGATCCTAAAGATCTTAGTATGCAAGCGGCTTATCCTGAAATGGCTGCCATGGAAACAGAACATGGATCGGTTATTAAAGGATCATACCATACAATCAAAGCAAAACGTAAGGCATATAAAAACGGTGCTTTCAAACCATCTAAGAACATTATGTCTCTTCAGAAAGGGATGAATCAACTTCCTAAACGTATTGCGAAGAAATTATCACCTCAACTAATTCTTAAGAGTAAAGTAACTAAAATAGAGAAGGTAGAATCTGGTTATATCATCACCTACACAAAAGACGATAAGGATTATTTGGTTAAGGCCAAGAAGCTCATTTCGACGCTTCCTGCATATAAATTATCGAAATTACTTTCAACCATGTCTCCTTCTTTGTCAAAAGAGTTAGACAATATATTTTATCCACCTGTTGCGACCTTAAACTTGGGATACCATAAAGAGCAAATAGGAAGAAAACTAGACAGTTTTGGTTTTCTTGTTCCAGAAAAAGCAAGACTAAAATATCTAGGAGCATTATGGAGCAGTACCATATTTGACCATAGAGCACCGAAAGATCATGCTTCTTTTACATTATTTCTGGGAGGGAGTAGAAATCAAGAGATACTACAGAATGATCTAAGGAAATGGGTAAATGAAACGATAAAAGAATTTTCTGAGATCATGATGATTGATGGAGAACCTAAGACCAAATGTTTTAAGCTTAGGGAAAGAGCTATTCCACAATACAATTTAGGCTATATGGATTTCAAGAAAGAGCTAGACCTTTTTCATCTTGCCAATCCAAACTTTATTATATCAGGTAATTTTGTTGGAGGAAATAGTGTTTCTGACTGTATTAACAATGCAGAGAAGATTGCAAAAAGTCTTTCATAATGATATCAACAAAAACAAAGCCTTATATCTTCTGATATAAGGCTTTGTTTTTTACTCCTAATAATCCAAAATGATATTAAGGTGTAGTTCACTTTTTGTCAAGAAAGGACAGTTAGAACAGCATTAGACTCAATGCCATCACTCCCATTCCTGAGATCAACCCATAAACTGATAAATGGTGTTCTCCATACTCTTCTGCTGTTGGTAGAAGTTCATCAAAAGAGATAAAAACCATCACACCTGCAATAGCAGACAACACAACTCCCATCACAACTTCCAGGTTCTCTGGAGTAACAAAAGGCAAGATAAGTAGATAACCGATGATTGCACCAATAGGTTCGGCTAAACCAGAAGAGAAAGAGAGCCAAAAAGCTTTTTTTCTACTCTTAGTAGCATAATAGATAGGTACACTCACTGCAATTCCTTCAGGAATATTGTGAATAGCAATAGCTACAGCAATTGCGACCCCCATTGAAGGATCACTTAAAGAAGAGATAAATGTTGCCATTCCTTCAGGAAAGTTATGTATTCCCACAGCCAAGGCAGTCATTATTCCCATTCGATAAAGCTTTCTAAAATCCTTTGCTTTAGAAGCATCTTCCATTTCTTCAATCTTCTTCACTTCGTGAGGATTCTCAAAACTAGGAATAAGCTTATCGATCAATGCAATGATTCCGATACCAACAAAAAACAGGACGACTCCCATTATTTCTCCTTGCTTTTCCGTATAATGATGTTGCAATGAAGCTATTCCTTCAGGAAGAATCTCCATAAAAGAGACATAGATCATTACACCTGCAGAGAATCCCAATGCAACGGATAATAGTTTTGTATTGGTATGCTTCGAAACCAAAGCAATCAAACTCCCTATACCTGTTGATAAACCAGCAAAAAGAGTTAAACCAAAAGCGATCATTAAATGATTATTCCAATCCATATATATTTCATCTTTATTATTATCAAAACCAACAACCATTGGGATAAGCCCAACACGAATTTTATTATATCCTTCTTATTAAAACAATAAAACGATCACTATGTTTTATGTAGAAAGGCACAAAGAATAGAATTCATCATAGTCATATTATAAGGATACAGATATATATTTTTAAGATATAAGTATATATCCTAATAAATCAATAATATTAAGGTATATCCTTATAATGACATAAGATTTATGACACTAAAAATAAGGATATATTCTTATATTTTCATATCTTTAAGAAAATGAATAACCTATGTATGCTTCAATAACAGGAGATATTATCTCTTCCAAAAACATTTCTCTTTCACAAAGAGACCTTATATTAGAGAAACTACAAACCGATTTTAATAATATCTCGGAGAATTTCCCATTACACTATCCTTTTGAATTTCTCCGAGGGGACAGTTTTCAAGGGGTAAGTAAGGATTTAAAAGATGCACTAAAGATAACACTTTCCATTAAGGCCATATTTAAGAAAAATGGAATAACCACCTCGGATTCATTAAACAAGAAGAATGGACGTTCATATAAAAACCTTGATGCCCGAATATCTATTGGATTAGGGCCTATCGAGTATCTACATCAACAGCTCTCACTATCTGATGGAACAGCCCTACAACTATCTGGTAGGTCATTAGAGAAAATGAAGAGTTTAAACCAAAAGCTTATTGTTACAACAGAACACGATGAAATAAATAGAGAATTAAGAGTAGAGTTAAAACTACTAGATGCAATTATTGAGAAATGGACCACCCATTCAGCAGAAGTTGTCTACTACCTGCTTCAAGGTAATAATGAGACACAAACAGCGCAGAAGCTTGGCATTTCACAATCGGCAGTCAACCAAAGAAAGAAAACGGCCAACTGGGATGCAATAGTGATGTTATTAGATAATTTCGAAAGCTTAATATTACAATTTTACACTCATGCTTTATAACCACCTTACCATACTAATTCTTCTGAAACTATTTTTTGCCCACATTATAACCGATTTTATTCTACAGCCATCTAAATGGGTTCAAAGCAGAAAGGAGAAGAAATATAAATCCATATATCTATATCTTCATGGACTCATTGCAGGTGTTCTATCCTATCTTTTTGTAGCCAAATGGTCATGGATAGCCATTATTCCCATCATCACGATAATTCACACATTAATAGACCTATGGAAAGTATACCAAAAAGAAAAGAAAGAGCTCTATTTTGTTTTAGATCAACTGTTCCATATAATCTCAATCATAGTTGTATGGCTTATTTTCACCAATCAATGGGAAACATTATATAAGAAGATAATCCCATTAGTTAATCAACCCAAGGTAGTAGGTTTGATTTTAGGGTACACTTTGATACTATGGCCTTCGGGAATATTAATAAAAGAGTTAACCACCTCATGGAGAAAAGAGATTGAGAAAGATGCACCACAGAATGGAAGTCTAAATCAAGCAGGAAAATGGATAGGATATATGGAGCGTTTTCTAACGTTAACATTAATATTACTGAATCAATACAGTGCGATTGGTTTCATCTTTGCTGCCAAATCAATTCTTCGCCTTAATCCATCACAGCAAATACAATCAAAGAAATACACCGAATATATTCTATTAGGTACGCTACTAAGCTTTACGATTACGTTTGCCATAGGCATGTTCTTGATCTATGGACTAAAAATTACAAAATAACATTTATAAGAAAAACGATTCAATCCTAAAGAAGGATGAATCGTTTTTACATCTACATATATACAAACTAGAAAACTACTTCTTCCACATCACTTTGAACTCTTTTGACATATCTGCCTTCAACCATTTATTGATACGTAACGAGTCTCTCCAAGCAGGAACAGCCGTTCCATGATAAGGAGGATAGGCATATTCTCTTTCTGCATCATCATGATTGATCAACAATGACAAATGAGGATATTTACTACTCGAAGCCAAATGGAACATTCCAAAATCACCAGTAGTATTTCCTACTGCGATAACAGGGATTTTTCCAATATGAGAATAGATATTTAAACTCTTTCCATTGTTGTTATTCTTCGGTTCAAAAATTGCATTCTGTAATACAAACGAAGCTTGTTTGCCCTCTTGATAAACAGGAACCTGTGCTTGTCTTGTTCCAATAAGATGGTCCCTATCCAGTTCCAGTGTTTGTGGACAAATACTCCATAAAACACCTTGCATTGAACCTGACACCACATACACTTTAAACTGGTATTTTTGTAACCACTCAACCAATTCTAACATTGGAGGATAAAACATATTACGATACCACTGCCCATATTTACGATCTTTATGGTGATCCAGATACCCCCTAGCATAAACGACATATTGCTCACAATCCATCCCATGAAAAGCATTAAGAATCATCGAATCGATATAGTTAACTCCATCCTTAACCCAATGGTTTGTAACAGAAGTATCTGCAGGATTCTCCGCTAATTTGAGGGCATATTCATAAATGGTTTCTTCTTGTAAAGAAGGGTCTTGATCAACTTGATCCACCAGACCTTGCACTGCGACCAACATCTCAAACCAAAGAGGAGATTCACAAGCTAAAGTACCATCAAGATCGAATACAGCAATCCTATCCTCCACAGGTATAGAATCCACGACCTTAACCATATAGTCTTTTAACTCTTCTTTCAAAGGAGTATCATTCCAAGATGGTAAAGGATCCTTATAATTATCCGAATGATAAGAGTAGGTCCATACTGCTATTACAATAATAAGCAGCCATAATCCCAACCATTTTCTGTTTGTATTCATAATCAATTCTTTTAATTCATATTCTCAGGTCGTTTGATATAATTCTCCATATGTGACAGAGGCAATGCAACAAAAGGAGTTTGCCATCCACCAATACGAACATTAACCCCGGCATATGGGGATAACATTAAGGCAGATTCAGCTTCCGATTTTAACATTGCATCCTTAGCAGTTACATAAATCTCTTCATACAATCCCTTCGAACCAACTGCTACCGTTAACATACCTCCATGTTTAGCAACAAAAGATTGAATCAATTGTTCAAGCATACCCACATCACAAGTAGATTCCTCTAGACATACATCGGTAATTACACCAGCAGCAAAACGAGACAATTGGAATTTCGAGATCGAATTTAAAGTACTTAAAACACCTTTATGAGAAGTTCCAGGAACGCAAGAGAAATTTGGTGCAATAGGCATTCCATTCAATCTATTTGCTGAAGCAGCAGCTCCACGCCCACTCCAATTATATTGTTCAAAGGTTCCTAGTCCTGCAGTCACCTTCATTTTAATATCATAAGTCATTCCAAGTGGCAATCCATAGTATCCAGCCAAAGCACGGAGGTTCGCAATCTCAATCCATTTGTCTGCAGGAGGAGTTTCCTGGAAAAGATATTTCCCAAAATGGGCAGCTTTATCTACACACTGCTTAAACATATCCAGTAGCTCACAAGTGATATCATCGGCATCAATATCATTAACTCCAAACTTAGGTGAATTGGTATCAAAATCATTTCTCATATGTTGAAACAAAGCCTCTTTTGTTGCAGTTAAATTCGTTTGACCAACCCCAAAATTCTCACGAATAGCCTCGCAAACATCCTTCAAATGGTACTTCTTCTCATCAAATACCCATTTCTTTATCGCTGCCAGTTGGTTAACCATATCAGGGACAGCACCTAAAATAACACCCCCAAGATTATGATTCGCACCACCACACGCTTTATCACGACCTTTATCCATACATCCTTCTAAATAAGCAGAGAAAAGAGGTGAAGGAGCACTGTTTTCATCCATCATGTAATAAACAAATAGCGACATGACAGATTGA
Organism: Prolixibacteraceae bacterium; assembly: GCA_025210775.1. Classification (GTDB taxonomy): domain Bacteria; phylum Bacteroidota; class Bacteroidia; order Bacteroidales; family Prolixibacteraceae; genus Halosquirtibacter. Next base: position 38,527 of record JAOARB010000013.1, on the reverse strand, counting down.
TCCACAAAGAACTGTAGATGTTGTGCCACATTACTCATCAACTCAGGATAACTGGTAGGTATAGGAGTACGAGGAGATACTTTAGAACCACGCAACACCTCTTCATCTTTCTGCAACGAAGCACCTTGATTTAGTGCCGATTCAATAGCTTGCAAGCCTGTGATCATTCCAAATGTCCAATCAGATTTACCATTTAGGATAGGTTCCCAACAACCATCGACACAATAGTCATTAGCCAAACGTTCCATTTGACCTCTAACCTCTGGGGTATCCTCCTCATCTTGCATCAAAGCTTCAAGCATTGCAGGAATCATCACCTCATCATTTAGTATCGATGGGTTATTTTTTGTCTCATGAAGAGATACTGCAATCTTACGTATCAAAGCTTTAGGGCTCTTTTTATGCAGACGTACATAAATACCAGGAGTAGATAAATTTACATTCTGGAAAGCCTGAAGAATCATAAAAGTACACATGTTTGTAGCATCCGTTCCATCGGGCTTCTTACCTCCAATAATAATGTTCTGAAGGAAATTATTCACCCCCGCTTTTTGATCTATATAATATGGATGGGTACCAAGCACAGTAGCATATTCAACATGATCTTGCTCCACCAAATAGTTAGAACTAAGATTTAAACGACCAGCACATTTTATGATAAAGCACTCAAACACTTCCAAGGCATGATTCAAATCTTTCTCTTTTTTAAGATAAGGATCCAACACCTGATCTAAACGGCCCAAAGAGATATAATTCATAGATGCATGCAAAGCAATATGGAAAAAGCAGATACTCTGCATTGCTTCATGGAATGTCTCTGCAGGATATTGAGGCACCTTTCTAGCAATACGAGCCAATTCTAGCAGTTCATCTCTACGGTCTAACTGTTCTATTGCTTTTTTCTCAGCTAAATCAGCATAGCGATGAGCATAATCCACAACTGCTTGGCAAGATAATTTTACAGCCCAATAGAAGTCAAATTTTTTCTTCTTACTAATCAATCGTGCTTCATGCTCTCTTAAGACCTGCAACGAAGCTTCACAATCCACACTATTAGAATCAATCTCTTTTAGTTTTTCATGTTCTTCAATTAACACTTTAACCTCATACTTTTCACTCTTAATCTGAGGAGACAATAGGTCCAATTGTTTTGAACAATCTTCAATTTTCTTAAGCAAACCATCTCTCAACAGCTCTTTATAGTCCATTGTATTATGACCAAAAAGAGACGACGCATTACGATTGGTTATCGATCCAGCACGAAGTTCATTTTCTGTAAGAAAATGAGGAAACATCTTACCTAATCCGTTCGAACCCATAGCCATTACCCCCAAGAGCTTATCTCCCACCAATATCTCGGCAGTTCGTGTTTTGCGACTATATTCTTCATTGGTCATGGCCTGTAACATACGATCAATAGCAATTGCTCTACGCACAATAACCGAACATTGCTCTATTGGCCTCCATAAAGGATAAGGCTCATTAACATTCTTACGTGGAACCACATTATCAAACATATCTTGAGTAAACCACTCCTTTGAACGATCACCAAGGGCTTTATGAATCAAATGATTATACAAGCGTTGCACATCCTCGCTCATCTTTGAACGCAGATGCAAAGAGTCAAACATTGTTTCCATCTATTGTAAATTTTAATTGAATAAAACGTTTCTGTATTGTTTCTGAAGCCCTAATGATTTCGTCTTCAGATGGAGGTTGTTTACGTAAAGCCATTCCACTATTGATATAATTCACATCATAATTACGGTTCCATGGATTCAGCTCTACCTTCTTCAAGTCATGCTTACTTAATAATTCGATCATTGGTTCTAAGACATCAGAGGAATTCATTACCCCCGGGATCATTGGAATTCTTGGTAGTATTTGGGCTTTATGATGAACCATAAAAGTAAGGTTCCGATCAATTATCTCTATTTTAGATGGAGGAAGTTCACCTGTGGTTATACGCATACCCCACAACCACAGATCGACCCAAGAAAGCAACAAACGATATTTCTCTATAGGCATTACCCCTGACGTTTCTAATGCAGTATGAAAGCCATCCTCTTTACATCTTTTCAACAACTCTAAAGCACCATCTAGCTGCATCATCGGTTCACCACCAGATAGAGTCACTCCTCCACTCTCTTTTGTTAATTCTAGATATGGTTTCACCTGTTCATACACTTCATCAACATGAGTAATAACCGTAGGTAGATGTAATGCACTACCACGCACACCTTCCCAACTACTTGGACAAGCACGAATACAGTCGCCACATTGAGTACAACGGTTTCTATCCAATAGATGTTCCCCGTTTACAATAGAATGAACACTATTTTCACACACCTCAACACAACGGCCACACAGCATGCACAATTGAGGCGAAAACATTAATGGAGAAAGAAGCGATTGTGATTGAGGAGAATGACACCAATCACATTGAAGAGGGCAACCTTGAAAATATACAACAGAACGAACACCAGGCCCATCATAAACAGAGAGCTCCGCGATATCAAAAAGACGAAGAGTTTTGGAATTCTTTCTAGTAGAATATTTTAATCGTTCTATTTTCATGGGATAAAAGAGGTAACGTTCTCAAATAAACAAAGCAATAAAAAGGCTGTTCATTTTATTCCCATATTTTTATTTCAAAAAGAATCCTCAATCATTGGGATATACATCAATTAAAACCACTACAAAAGGCGATACCCCAAATAAAATAGATTATATACTTTCATTATTAGTTTTAGTAAAAAGAAAAACGATGAAAGACACAATAGAAAGCACATCCAACTTCTGGTCTGATTTCGCTACAGACTTTGAAAAAAACAATGAAAAAGTAGTCGGTTCTAAGAATCAAAGAATGGTAATCCAGTGGTTACAACAGCAGAAGAATTTAGGAATAACACTAGAACTAGGTAGTGGAGATGGTGCTTATACCAATCACCTTAGACATGAGGCAACCAGATATCATGCAACCGACCTTTCCAATGAGATGCGGGAGCAATTAAAAAAGAGGTTCACGAACGATCCTAAAGTAGTAGTAGAAGAGGCAAACTGCTTTGGTACACCATATCCAGAGAATACTTTTGACACAGTAGTCATGGCCAATCTTTACCATATTATCCCCTCTCATACAGAAGCCTTAAAAGAAATCTATAGAATACTAAAACCTAACGGAAAACTTATCATTGTTAGTTATACCAATTATGGGATGTCTTTCTTATCAAAGATGGGGTTGGCATACAGATACCTCAAACAGTACAAAAAGAAAGCCCCTTATTCAAGAACACTGATACCATCCATAGTAGAAAAAGAACTTACGGCCTTTCAATTCAATAATAGCACATTACAGCTCATTGGAGAAAGCACAAAAGCATTATGTGTAGAAACATTTAAAATACCATAGATTTCATAGATTAGACAAAAAAGAGGTACTTTTCTCTCGTAGAGAGTGTGTTAGGAAACGAACACACTCTTTTTTATTACACCATTGTATTATCAAAACTTAAATATCTACATCAAAATCTACCAAACAAAGAAATGTTTTAAAGGTACTTTTTCCATGGTTCCTGCATGGTTGCTCCATGGTTTCTCCATCGAAAACCCCCAAATCGATGGACAAACCATGGACGAACCATGGACAAACCATGGAGGAACCCTTTATTTAACCCCTATAAGATAACCTATTTTCGTTAATCAGTCACTGTCCCATAAAATGTGTAAGTTCTCTATGTTTGCTTTTCAACCGATATTTATTCTATCTTAAGATATAGCTAAAAACAGATTCATAAAAAGAAAGCAATATTAAAAAAATCCAATTCTACGTTTACCATATTCTGGATTGGCCCCCAATACAATAAGCAAGTTCGACAGAGGATCTAATCCAGAATTTTGGCTTACTTTTAAAGGGGTATTCCCCAATGCATTTTGAACATCCAAAACAGCACCATTTTCCACCAATAATTGACACATATCCAATCGTGTCTGCATAGACACCGATTCGCTGTCGGCTAATGCGACATAAAACAAAGGGGTATGATGCTCATTATCCAGACAATCCACCGACTTAAAGTGGTGTAGCAGATATTCGACAATATCCATTCTACCATGCAGTACAGCCATATGTAGAGAATGTTGTCCATGTTTGTTTGGCAACAATGCCACCTTACGTTCTTTTAACAGGTCCATTATCATTCCAACGATATGGGTATGATGACAGAAAGAGAGCAGATGCCATAACGTATCCCCTTCGTTATTGGTGATATTTAGATTCAGATCTTCACATTGTAGTAAGGTTGTAAGAGAGGTACTATCTTCCATTACCAAAGCATGTGCTATTGGGCTATAACCATAATTTGTGTCTTTACAATTCACATCGGCGCCAAGAGCGATAAGCTTGGTTAACAAAATATAACGACGTTGTACGACCGCTTCTGAAATGGCAGGGAAACGATCCAAAGGCACTTGATTCAGATCGGCACCATAAGCTAGAAGCAGCTCCAATATTTGCGATTTAATATGTTCGTTAAGTCCTTCTGTTTGACGATACTGGTAATCGTATTGCCCTAATACAGTATGAAGGACCACATTACGCCCTTTGGAATCCAATGCATGAATGTCTGCTTCTCTTTCTAGCAACAATTTGACAACAGATAACTCTCCCATATATGCAGCATGCATTAATGGGGTCTTGTCTTCACTATCCACTTGATTCACTGCCATGCCATAATCCAAGAGAAGCCTCACCGTTTCCATTCGTCTGTGAATGGGAATATTTGATGAGCTGACAATAGAGGAGATTAAAGCAGAACGATTACTCACAACCCCCTTTACATTAAAATTAGCTCCTTCTTTTTGTAACCATTGTAATACATTATTATTACAAGCGGCAGCAGCAGAAAGTACGGGTGTCTCCCCTATTTCATTTGGGGTATCAACCTCAATTATTCCCAATTGCTTTAATCTATCGAAGTAAGGAATCAATTTTCTATCATCACGTTTCTTATACCTATCACAGATATTTATCGTAAAAGTATCTCTATTGGCATTCACTCTTATGGTAGGGTCCGCTCCGTTTTGAAGTCCAAACTCAAATAGATCCATCGAATCCACTTCCGCACATTGGATCAAGAAGGTTGTTTCAGTCATAAAAACCTTTGAGGATTTTACTCGAGGAGTCAAGGTCCCTTTTTGATTTATATCGACACCTTTCTCTATAAGATAATGAGCCAAAGCCATATATTTCTCTTTGTTTTGAACCGTATTTTGCTGAATATAATAAATAAGAGAAAGAAGATAGTTAAAACGAAAAGAGGAATAGGATTCTGAATCAATCGATATTAGATCATTGTGATGCAGATCTTCTGTGGCATCAACTAATGATTTTAAGTTCTGTAGATCTATATTCATCTGCAATGCACGATGAAATAGACCATGATCTTTAGGCACTTTATACTCAGGATGGTTGGCAAAGAAAGTTTCTATCCATCGATTATCTCCAACACCGATAAGATGTCGAAGAAGGCAACCTTTAATATTGTCTTCAGCTTCAAATTCAGGAGTTAGATCTAAAACAAAAGATCTATCTAATAGACATTGTAATAGTTTATGACATGCCAATGAATCACGAGATAGTGTCCAAGCTAAGAAATTCCATGTTACCTTCTGCTCTTCGATACGAAAAGCAAAATCAGAATATAAGAGTTGGTTTAAGTTTTTGGCAGAGCAACGCTCCTTTAATAACGTTAATATTTCTATAATAGATGGAATAAAACCAATGCTTGTTTTCTTCGTATTTACGTCACAAAGCTCCGAGAGAAAAGAGTTGCCATTAGAAGAGATAAAAGAAAGATCGGCACCATGTTTTAAGAAAAGGTCTATCAATTCGATATGATGAAAACGTGCAGCATATAAGAGTACACTCTCGCCATATGACTCAATTTTAGCACCCATTTCCAATAACAGCATGACATGTTCTAACACTTCGGGTTTAGACGTTTGTTTAAGCACCAAAGCTTGTAAAGCCGTAACACGCTTACCATCCATATCAAATTGTGTCTCTATCGTCTCTTTTGATGCATAGTAATCCTTTAGCTTAACCCTTTTCTCTGAAATAGAGATCGATAGATCTATGGCATACTGAAAAATCATATAAGGTGTGAGAGGCACAGCCATAGAAGCGACAGGATAACGTTTCAAGATATCTTCATGAATAGGAAGCGACACACCTTTCTCTTGACATATTGCCACAAGCCTTTTCTGATTCTTAGGAGTAAAATTTACGGGAGAAAGAAAATCATGCAAACGATCCTTATTCTCCATCATATATGGGGACAGGTTCTCTAAAAGCATCAAGAAGAGTTCCGCATGGGATCGTAACACCGTTTTTTCAAAAAGCCTTTCTATATGTATTTTAGAGAGATCCTTCAAAGAAGGAAGCATAAGCAGTAGAAGTTGTATCTTCTCTTTTTCACTCTTGATATGTGTTCCGATAATACTCACAAAGATTTTTGGATCCAAGACATTACCTAACGAAATAAAGGCCTTTAAGAACACCTCAACACATCGTAGGTCATATTTCTTCATCATCAATACGTGCTCCATTACCGATTCTCCAAACCAATTAGTAACTTCGATATCCGCACCATTGGTAATCAGAAACTGCAAGAAAGAAGGATTACGACAGTTCTTATCTAAACAGTAGTGCAACAAAGGAGTATCTTCAATATCATTAGGTAATTTCTCCCCATAACTTACAAGAAGTTCAAGTTGTTTTAATCGGAAGTTTTTTACTCCTTCCACCATCACCGACTCTTCATTGCTATTTTCAGGAAGATTGATATCGGCACCAAGATGTAATAACATTTCCAACACCTCCATATTGTTGGCTTGGAGGGCATGATATAGTGGTGTATGACCTTCTTTATCTAGGAGGTTTACATTAGAACGATCCACTCTCTTTTGTAGACGCTCCATATCATGGTCATATATAAGTTCTTTAACCGTTTTCTTTTGAAATAATGTAAACATAGATCCAATTTAAAAATCAAGTTTTCTTTCTGAGATGTGCAAGGTTCGCAGACACATGCTAAAGTATTTTGGAGTAGAAGTCTCTTCTTCCCATTTATAGAGACAACAATAGAGCTCTTGGTCCCACAACGTTACCCTAAAGATATGATTCTTTTTCAGGCTTAACGAAAGCCCCAGTTGCTTTTGATATTGTGTCATAAACAGATCTTCTAACCCCTTGGCTACATATAGTTCCATATGCTTATCCATTGCTACGGTACCATTTAACTCGCCCTTTATTTTCCACATAGTTTCGGACAATCGCTTGGCAACTAGATCCTTTTCAACAGGAGAGTCTAAGTTTGTTTGTAAATTCTTATCCAACGTGGCAGCCAAAACAAGTGACTTCTTATGGAGCTTTTCTATCTGCTTTTGGGGTGTCTCTTTGGAATAATATATATGCCACCACACCGTAGGGTTGAAAGTGGTTACATATTGCATTGCACGCTGTTCCGTTTCCAAGCATTTAAGCTGTAAATATAAAACGTTATGTCCCTCTTTTACGATATGATATTCTTTCTCTAACCTTTGGATGTTCTCAGAGAAATGAGACAAAGGAATATAATAGAATTTGAGTTTTTTGTTCTGTTCAAGGATCTTATCTATTTTCGAAAGAAGGGGGACTGTCGAACTACTCCATTGTAAACGATCAAAGAAAATATAAACCCCATTATTGGTATAGGAGGCACTTCCAAAACGGCAAACACGAATACCCTCATTCCCCCCAAGCTGTTTTATCATCCTCTTTATCTCGGTCACCTTTTTATTTTTTCTTTGCCATGCTTGATCTACAAGTGAGATATCTAACGATGAAAGCTTGGTTATTGGCAATAAAAATATCTCATTATCGGTTTCGTCTTTTAAAGCAATAGAAAATTCTGCCAATCGAGGCATAAGTTCACCTCCACACCAATAACGTTTTATACGTACAACCGATAAAGGACAATCATATTTCTTTATAAGATGATGTAGCTTATGTCTGACCAATACCTTGGGCATATAACTATTGGTTGCAACAGTGGTTCCAATAAACAACAATAAAGATATCAAGATAGAAGCGATAAGACTCATTTTATTTTTCATTATCAACTCATTTCAACGAAAACCAAAATAGGCACCATAGTGTATTTCTAACGCTATGGTGCCTTCACAAAAAAAAATTAACTCAAATAAATCTAATATCTTTTAGAGACTACATTATGAGAAAAGAATAGATGCAACAATCGTCCATGCACCCATTACAATAGCAAATAATCCAAGTTTTCCTTGTAGTGGAGATAGTTTCTCCAATAGCTGTGCTCCTTTTTCTTTGGCTGCCTCATTCTTAGACAATACCAATTGACTGATCATTCCATAACCAAGTAAGAATCCTAAAGAAGCTTCTAATACGTTTCCTCCCATCCAACTTAGCCACCAAATAGGATGTGATGTAAGCAACCCAATGCTCAGAACTGCTTGGATGATTCCCCAAACACCCCAAATACAAGAAACTAGGCCTATCCATCCTTGAAATGGAGTAATTTTATCTAACAATTCTTTTGCATTAGGTTTCTTAGACAACAACAACGAAGGTGCAGCAAGAACACCTAAAATCAACAACGTAATTCCGTAAATCATGATTATATATATTTATTAATGTAAACTATTTTGTGTCAATTAAAGACATCCACTAGGGTTATCCTGTAGTGGCTTTGTTTTAATTGACACTTCAAAATTGGTTGTATTTACTCGTTTTGCCAAAATCAATTGATAAGTGTCGATAGTGATTTAATATTCGCAGTAAACAGGGAAAGAAACCACTTCTATAATGCACCGTATGCACCAGTGAATCGACACAAACGATACATTAACCAATGTCGGCAAATAACGAAAAGAGTGATTCGATATCAGAATTACTTAGATTAATAATTCACTTTGAGCTTAATCTTTCTTTTCTTCAACTTCTTTTTATCAACCAAAGACAATTGCTCAAAGAAAGGTGAATCAATAAGCTTAAGACTAGGTAGCATAGCTAAATCTGAAATACTCTTTACTTGAAACAGATTCTCATCTTCTCCATCCCAATGAGGATAGACCTGATTATACACCTCATCACTCGGATCTACATCTAAAGTATGAATATCGAACAACAGATGGTTTGGGATCTTAAGTTCTTTGAAATAAGCCACTGCATCATCATTGAGTGGACCATATTCATCAGCCTTATCCAATTCTTTTGCCTCACTAGACATATTAAATTCGAACTTAGGGAGTAAAACTTGTTGGTCATACATTAGTTTTTGTATAACCATCAGTTTTAGATTAAAATCATTCTCCATAAACGTATGACCAGACATATCAAAAGCACCTAACGCTTCGGCAACTTTAGGATCAAACAATGCTTTATAATGCTTCTCCAATTTGAGTGCACGTTTCTTAAACTGGGATAAAGCATTGGGAAGTTGGTGAAAGTAATTTTGACGAAGATCTAGGATTTTAACTCCTTTCATAGAGATAATATCATCGGGTAATGAGGTTAATCCTGTATTCTCCAAGTGTAACTCCTTAAGGTGGGTCATTCCATACAACCAAGTAGGCAATTCCTTTAAACTGTTATGTGATAGATACAGGACCTCTAATTTTTTCATCTTTAATATCACCTTAGGGACATATTCCAACAAATTATGTCTTAAATCTAACACCTTTAAGTTTTCAAGAGAGCTACAAGAATCTTGAAGAGTTTCAATACGATTATAAGATAGATCTAATACCTCTAGCTTTCGTAGAAAAGAGACAAAATGGGGATCATCGATGTTGTTGCCCTGAAGTTCTAACCTGCGCAATTGAAATAAAGAGGAGATATCGTCCCAATTAGAGATATTAGGATTTTGGGAAAGATATAAGGATGCTAAAAAAGGGATTCTATCAAGATGCTTTGGGATATCTACAAGTGCGTTATCTGTGAGTTCCAATACAGAGAGATTCGTCAATGAGGATAGCCGATTAATAAAAGACAAAGACATCCCATGAACTGTGTTCAAACGCAATATTCTAAGACTATTTAATTTCGTGATTCTCTCGTTTAAGTAAGTAGCACCAGGATCTACACTGATATCTAAGACCATCAAATTAGAACATTCATACAACTTATTCTCTAACTGCACTTGATCCAAGTTCTTTGTCTCGTTACCATAAGCCCAATATAGCTTTTGAATATATTCAGATGGTGTATCCTCAATACGATCCATCTTTATGAGATCCGTTAGGAATGCTTCATCACGCCATATATCTCTTGGTTGCCTCCAACTTCGAACTTCTTTTAATGCCCACATTAAAAACTCATTGATTGTCATCACCTTAACATGCTCCAGATTGTCATCAGAAAAGCTATATTGCCTTGCTAAATAGATCTGATGATCTTCTTTAGTTATCCCTTTCTCAATAATCTCATCATACAATCCCTCTCTTAATAATATGTCCTCATATATTGTTTCTTGGACACTATCAGGAGTATATTTTCTCTTCATCAATGTTTCAAAAGAGGTCCAATCCTTAGCAAGTAAACACAAACGACAGTCAAGCACTCCATTATTCTGCGCATACGCTGAATTGTTTTCATAATATTGAAACAATTGAAGCATCTTCACACAACCAGTATTGGTCTCTTTGAAGACAATATCTCCAAACCATGTAACAAATACAAATTCTCTGTTAATAGAATCCTTCAATAGGAGATCTAAAATCTGATTTATTGATGTTCTTATCTCTTCCATATTCTGTATCATATAAAGAAAGGTCCAACGCTCCCGAAGGATATGTTGAACCTTAATATTGGTATTTGAACAAGGGAAACGCAACGATGCTATGGGTCAAATAGCACATCCCGCTACTTGTAAGATATAGGGATTTTGTTGGTGGAAATCTTGTAGGTTAACCCAGTTGTATTCTGCAGGTGAGAAAGCGAAACAGCTATGGGTCAAATAGCAAAACTTTCTCACCGCAAGACTACCGGGATTATATGGTATTACATCTATCTTTTAAATTATATAGTCTGCAGATGGAAGCATTTTGGCGCTATGGGTCAGATAGCATGACTTCCTCTGCAAGACTATTGAGATTATGTTGGTAGGAAAAACAATAGGTCTAATATATTTTTAGTCCTCCTTTGGCTTAAAGCCAACAGTAGTATCTAAAACTTTTGCTCCTGCTTGTTGGAGTAATGTCACTTCTTCTATTCTCTCTCTTTCGGTAGCAATACTCAAAGGAGTATCTCCTTTTTCATTAGGCATATTGACATGAATGCCTCCATCGATTAATGCTTTTACCGTTTCAACACTCTCCTCTTCAGTAACAACATTGAAATCAGATGAAAGAGCATAAATCAATGCTGTGTTACCCCAGTGGTCGGTTTCATTGATGTCGACACCTTTATCTACTAAAAAGCGTATTAATTCAGGCATCCCATACATCGCAGCATAATGCAGAGGTGTTTGAGCCTCTTTGTTCTTCATATATGGTACATTAAACTGTTCCATTAAAGTTTGTACATATTGAGATGCCACTTTTCCTCTTGATGGAGCATTATGGCCCTCTTCATGATGTACACGACTTGCAAAATAGTGCAATATATTTTCTTCGTAGCTCTCCGTATTATGGAAACTTTGCTGTGCTTTACGCTTCATTCCAATCTTTCGTAACATTACAGCACCACCATATTTTGCAGCCATCATAAAAGCAGTACGTCCATAAGCATCTACGGCATTTATATCTGCATTTAGTTTAATCGTTTCTTCGTTCTCTTCTTCACTCTTTTTTCCTGTATCAAAAGCGAAAGGCTTACGTGATTTCAACCCCATCATCTCATTAGTGATGGTAGTATATCCATAAAGGATCGCATACATTAACGGTGTAAGTATTTCCTTTTCTGATGCATTAATATAGGCACCATTCTTTACCAAAAGACGAATGATCTTAAGTTTCAACTCTTCGTCCATCTGATTAGGCTGATCTATCTCTTTACCATCAGGATATGTATCATAGTTATAGGAATCGGTAATGGCAAAATGCAATGCACTCTTTCCATCCTCATTAACACGATTTACCTCCGCTCCTTGCTTTATCAATTCTTCAGCGGCAGTATAACAACCAAAAGCGGCAGCAGCCATTAATGGGCTATAACCATCATTATCAATAAACTCAATATCAGCACCTCCTTCTATCAATAATTTTACGGTCGCCGCACGATCTTCTTTGGCCACCCAATTAAAATTACTTATCGCTCGATTTAAGGCAGTACTTTGGTCAAAGCCTCCTATGGCATTTGGATTGGCTCCCTTGCCTAATAGGTAAGCCACCAATCCCGTACGACACTTTCCTGCAGCATACAATAGTGCTGTCGCACCATTATTTGTAGTACTCTCTATCTGTAATAGTCCACGACGATCAAGCTCTTCAAGATATTTTATTCTATCGTTATCGGTCACATAATTAGAAGAACGCTGCATCAAGAAGTGCATAATGGTCTCTTCGAAATAGCACATTCTCTGATACGGATCGGCACCATAATCTAGCAATAGCTTGAACAGTTCGAAATATCCACCTTCTACTCCTTCCATTAAGAGGGTCATCTCCAGAAGACTCTTCTCTTTACGATATGCACCACCACTCATATAACGATCTTGAAGGGTCTGCATCACTTTCTTATTCGGATCAAGACCTGCTTCCAATAGCATACGCCCAATCTCAGTAACTTTAATGACCTTTTCTTTATCACTATTAGTAGCATATACATCGATAACAAACTCTAGATAAGAGGTCTTCACAGACTTAATCCAGAAGTCATTGAATTTCCTTACGATCGTCTTATTTATATCTGCAACTTTATCAACAAATCGCTGTATCGTTGGTAGACTAAATTCCAGTTGCAACACACGTAAAAGAGGATCTCTCATTCCTGGGTTGGTAATATCAATCTCAGGATATTGATCCAATATGGCAACCACAGTCTTTTCATCTACGTTAGAGATTGCCAAGACCTGAGCTAGGACATTACCAAATTCATCATAGCCTTTAAATTTCTTATTTATATCCCATCCACATGAGCGCAATACTTCAATCATTCCTAGCTGATAATCTGTATCTAAATACATTTGTACCATATTAGGAAGAATCGCTGTATCGTCTAGTTTATCGTATTGATCTCCATAAATAAATGGGGTATCTATAGGGAAAGCAACATTATTTTCTTTACATATATCGATAAGTACTTTGAGCATATCCACACGCTCATTGCAATCAAAATAGTTTGCATTAAAAGGGGTCCATGTCACGATCTTTGTAAACATGGTAGAACCATCACTCTCGGTATATAATATATCTGCTCCTTGGGACGCAAAATAACGCACCAACTCTATTTTATTAAACCAAATAGCCCATAAGAATGCAGAATGACCAAAATTCTCTATACGTGCCCCTTGTTCCACAAGCCATTTAAGCAGATCTTCATACTTATCAACTCCATAACAAAAAGAGAGAAGTTTTGTAAGAATACCTCCTTCTTGTCCTCCTGCAGTAATTACAGGGGCATTGATATCCGCTCCTTTGTGTAATAATTCTGTTAAGAGAGGTATTCTCTGCTCATATGTCATCCCTTTCGCTACCACAACAAGGTCCATAAAGAGTTGCGTAGTTTCTGGAGCATTAGGTTTAGCCTGAGAAACGATTTCAGGATAATCTGCCACATTATAGAATGCTAACTCCAAAGGCAATTGGGTATCTAAACACTTATTTTGTGTAACAATCCACTGAAGCTCATCTTGGTCATAATCATTTACATCGATATAACCTCTACACATTTCAATGTCTTGTTGACTTAGCGTAAAACCATGATTTAGAAGTAAGAGTAAACCTTTAAGCCCTCTATTCTTATGACTCAACACTCTTTTTGCTAAAGACTGCACTCCTCCTGTTTTCAACTCAAAGTCAAAATCATAAGCTACACCATACGATTGTAACAGTGGCAGAAGATTCTCCAAACTACATTCTCCGTCAGAAGCCATTGTAGGAAGATGAATATTCTCAATGGCCTTGACCAAAGGTCTTTCACTGTTAGAAGAAGCATAGTTTACATCTGCACCTGCTTCTAATAAAACTTTCACGACCTCCATAGAGCAACTCTTTTGAGAAAGCACATAAGCCAATGTCGTCAGTCCATTATAATCAGAATGCAAACGATCAATATCTACCCCATTATCGAGAATAACCTCTAGTAGCTCAGGATTAAAATTCTCATGAGAAACGACATAGCATAGAATAGGTTGATCCTCTATACTTTCAGGAAGTGTTTCACCTTGATCTAAAAACAACTGAATCATTCTAGCATTCCCTGTCTTCAGCACCTCTTGCATTAGTTCATCTGGTGACATATCTGCCACACAAGAAAGGGTACTACCCTGAGAGAGCAAATAGCTTGCAATCTCCACTTGCTGGTACATTAATGCATAGTACAATGGCACATGAGCTTTTTGATCTTGCTCATTGGAATTATCTGAATGAATATTTTGTTTTACCTTATCAAGTTTACCACCTTTAATCATTTCTGCGATGGTCTCTTTCTGAAATAGTCTCATAGTTCTCTCTTTTTCAAGAATTCGATTCAAAAGAATAAACAATCGGGCAAGGTCTCAAATCCAATTAATAAGTGTCGTGATTCATTTGATATTCGTCAAAACAGTAAAGGTAAAGTGTTATAAATGAAAAAGAGCCTCCCTAAAAATAGCCATTAGCTATTCTCTATTTGTGCTTTCACCTCAGCATATTTACGCACAGAGATATTTGCGATCAAATCGTTTATCAAAGTGATTTGTGTTTTCTGAAGACTTTGGATATACTTCTTATTGACAACAAAAGATTGGTGTGTTCGTATAAAACCATATGAAAGAACCATCTGCTCATAATGCTTAAGATGTTTGGAGGCAAGAATAGTGGTATCTAAGGTCGTTATTTGAGTATACGCCCCTTCTGATTGAAACATCACAATGTCATTTATATTCAGATAGTAGGTATTATCTATTGTTTTGACCACCAACTCTTTCTTCTCTTTCTCCAACACCTTATTGGCTGCCAATAAAGCTTCATGTGTCTGCTTCTCTTTATCGATTTTATCTAATGCTTTTTTTACGGCATCTTGCAGTTCCATCGGCTCGATAGGCTTCAGTAGATAATCTAAGGCATTTAGTTTAATGGCATCAATAGCATATTGATTGTATCCTGTGGTAAAAATAATTTTATATTTGTCGTGATCGATCTCTTTAAGCTTATCGATACTCATTCCATCCTCTAACTCAATATCTAGAAACATTAAGTCTACGGACGTATTTTGTAGAAACTGTTGGCTCTCTTCAAAGGAGGAAAAGATCCCTAATATCTCAAGCTTGGGGAACAATAGACGTAACATCTTAGACAATGCTTGTTGCGCATTGAATTCGTCTTCTACAATAATTCCTTTATACATCTTTCTTTAGCGTTAATGAAAATTTTACTTCGGTACCACCATCTGCTCCTACTCGTTGAATAGTAAAGGTCTTTTCATCTCCATAGCCTAAGAGATTCAAGCGTGCTCGTAAGACATCAAGCGCATGTTTTTTCTCATCTCTAGGCTTTGGATCATAACCAACCCCGTTATCTATAACACAAAATGATAGTTGGCGACCTTTCTGTTCTACTTTCACTTGTAGGTGTCCCTTGTGCTTGCATTTCTTTAATCCATGTTCGATGGCATTCTCTACCAAGGGTTGCATTAACATCGGCGGGACATATATCTCATCTTTAATGATCGAGTTGTCAACATCTATTTGATAATCGAACTTATTACCAAAGCGTATTTTCTGCGTCTCAATATAATTAACTAATGCATCAACATCCTCATTCAAAGGGATACTTTCTTTATCTGTAAAGTCAAAATTCTTCCGCACAAGATTCGCAAAACGTGCAATATATCCAGCCGTTTTTAATGGATCATCATCGAGTAAACTATTCTGGATTGCAGTAAGAACATTAAAGATAAAATGAGGATTCATCTGCGAGCGTAATATCGTAAGCTTTAAATCTTTCTTCTCTTGCTCATTTTTATGAATGATACTTTTATGATAGATAACAAACAAGAACAATCCCAGAAGAAGTATCACAAGTAATAATAGAAAAACGATCTGTAGACGATTGTGCTTGTTTTCAGCCATTAATCTCAGATTATGCTCTTCTGTAAGTGCCAAAGCTTTCTCTTTCTCTCTCTTTTTGGATTCAAATAGATCGCTCTGGTTCTTTAACATCTGTTCAAAATCATGAGTCTGTAAGTCTCGAATAATATTTTGAATGGAGTCCAACTTAAACATACAACGATAGGCCTCTAAAGAATTACCTTGAGTTAGTGAAAAGAGCATCTTATCACGCAACATTTGTTCTATCTCTTTGTAATTTCCTCTTTTACTCTCACTTAATTCTAAAGAGTATTGGTTGGCTTTATCATATTCTCCAATAATTCGATATACCCGAATAAGATTGGATAAAGCAGAATTCCACGCCTCAGGGAATTGTCTCTTGATTTTTATCGCCTCCTTAAAGAACTCAATAGATTCATTCAAGTAAGGGGCACTATCGGTCTTATAAAATAGTTGTTCATAATTTAATCCGATATTATTATAAGACTGAGAAACCGCAAGACTGTCTTTCATCGCTTTACTTAAGTTCAATGATTTCACATTGTACTCAATAGCCTTCACAAAAGCTTCGTTATTTTTATACAATACCGCCAAATTATTGTAAAGCCTCGATAGGGTTGTAGTATCTTTTAATTCTTCATACGACAAAGCTACATCCTCAAGTTCATTAAGCGCTTTTTTTATATCTCCCTGTTTGAAGTAAAGGTTTGCAAAATACTCCTTCACTTTGGTTTGCAAAACGACATCACTATTCTCATTTGCCGTTTTTCCTACTTCCATCAAGATATAAGTGGCTTTGGTAAATTGATGATTATCTGTGTAAGCGGCAGATAAGTTTAATTGTACTTTTGTTCTCCATTTATAGTTACCTTCCAAAAGAACGATGGCTTTTTGGAGAGATACGACAGCTAAATCTCTCTGGTGTGTTAGATCATAATATACCCCTTTAAGGTTATATACTCTCGCACGGTTGAAGGTTGACATAGTTTCTATATTTAATAAACTGTCAAGCTTTTGGCAAATATCTTTTGATGGATTCCTTGAGGTTATGTCATCAAATAGCTGATGATATAACTGATCTGACAACTCCTGTCCTATGGTAACAAAACCACAGAGACTAAATAAAACACATAGTATAATCGCTTTCATCTAAACACACATTCAATCTTAAAATAAGATATTCTATTTCATTATGTTTTTATCATAAGGGTGCCAAAGATACTCAATAAAGGCAATAGTTGCTTTTTATAAATGAAAATAAACACACACATATTCTGGAGAATTAAACCAAGAAAAGCGCACTAAAGAAGTTGGTGTTGATAGCCTAAATACAATAGATTAGGTAGAATCAAATAAAAAATTAGGGGATTTTATCTAGTTTATTAAAGGGCAGAAAAACGACATACATTTTTTCATAATATCCAACAAAACAAACAATTAGACACTTCTAGCCAATCTTTCTAACAAGATCGAATAATATCATTTTAAGAATAGGAATAAATTAAATTCATAAAAAAATGAATTCTTTTTAGGGGTAGTTCCATTTTTCTGTGTCATAGAGACAAAAACAAGAAAAAAATCTAAAAAGATGAACAGAACATTAATCTCCATTCAATGGAAAAGAATACAACAAACAATAATAGGAAGACAAGTTCCCCCATAGCAATTATTTCACCATGAGTGTTTTTTTCACTATCATAGCCATCTGGAAAAAAGACGATATGGTTATTTTGGGTAAACATTCAACAAATAATGAAGAACAACAACGAAAATAAATCCTCGAGTCGGATGATTTACAATCGATCACTCTATAAGTGGTTTTAATAATTATCGAAACCTGTTATCAATAGCAAAGAGGCATATGATTTTCATTAACCAACAAAAGAATCATTTTCATTTTAATATGCAAAAAACAATTATCACTATAAGTCTAATATTACTAATGATATTGGCTCCACACGCTTCTTGTTATTCTCAAGAGAAAAGAGCTACTAAATTTAGTTTTGAGCTTCAAGAGAATACATTAAAAGATGCCTTAATCGAATTGGTGGAGAAGACGGATTACAAATTCTCATATAAAGAAAGCTTGGTAAACTATCAGCATATTGATAAGATGCAATTTCACAATGAAGACATCAAATCTATCTTAAACAAACTGCTTGCAGGAAGTCAAATTGAATATCAGCTGATAAATCGTATTGTTATCCTTAAAGAGAAGAAAAATACACAACGATTTACTATCTCTGGTACGATTACAGACAAAAAAACGGGAGAATCTCTTATCGGAGCTAATTTTATTTGCCTCAACAAAGCAATAGGAACCACCTCCAATCATTATGGATTTTACTCTTTCACTCTACCAGAAGGAAAATGGACTATCGAAATAAGATATATTGGATATAAAACTGTCATAAAAAACATTGAACTAAATAAAAATATTCGCTTGGATATCGAATTATCATCTCAAGAAAATCAATTGGGTGAAGTAATTATCAATGAAAATAAGAGTAATGAAGCAATTGATAATCTTAATATAGGAAGACAATCGGTAAATATCAATACAATTAAAAGCATGCCTGCCCTACTAGGAGAGCCTGATGTACTAAAAAGTCTTCAAATGCTTCCTGGAGTACAAGCAGCAAGTGATGCTAGTGCCAATTTTAATGTTCGTGGAGGAAGCTACGATCAAAACCTTATTTTATTAGATGATGCACCCATATATAATCCATCCCACTCGTTAGGATTCTTCTCCATATTCAATCCTGATGCAATAAAAAATGTAGAAATATATAAAGGAGGTATTCCAGCACAATATGGAGGAAGGCTATCTTCTGTTGTTGACATACGTATGAAAGAAGGAGACATGAAAGAATATCATGGAGACCTTTCTGTAGGAACCATCGCAAGTCGTCTTTCCTTAGAAGGACCTATTGCAAAAGACAAAGCATCTTTTATTATCTCGGGAAGATATAGCTATGCAGGAATGACAGCCGATGGATTTGTTTCACTTCTTGATGTAATGGGCATCAATGGAGGTGCTCTACGAGATTATAACACAGGTAATGATGTAAGCTTCTATGATCTTAACATGAAACTAAACTATAAGATCAACGAAAACAACCGACTTTTCTTTTCTGCCTACACAGGAAGAGATCAGTTCTACTATAAGTTTATTGATGAGAAAAGTAGCATGGATTGGGGAAACATCAGTGGGACCCTTAGATGGAACCACATCTTTAGTGATAGACTGTTTTCAAATACCACTCTGGTATTCTCAAATTATGATTATTCCTACTATATTAAAGATGATATCCGTAATTATGAATGGAGCTCTGATCTAAAGGAGTACATCCTAAAATCGGATTATGACTATTTTATTACTCCTGAAAATAGGCTTAAGTACGGAATATCCCTTAATTATCACCAGATACAACCTGGTAAGATTATGCCGAGGTCAGAACAATCTATCACTAAGCCATATGCCATGCCTTCCAATTCAAGTTTGGAATCGTCTATATATGCCAGTCATGAATTAAATATTAGTTCAAGATTGGCTCTAAAATATGGTTTTAGAGTCACATCATTTTTAAACATTGGACCTGGTGTCGTATACGATTACAAAACCGAAAATAGAGAAGTAAAAACAAACACCACAACATACAATAATGGAGAGATAATGTCCTCTTTTTATGGCTTTGAACCTAGACTAAACCTACGTTATAAGTTGAATGAGAATCAATCCATAAAAGCTTCCTATAACCGTACAGGACAATACCTACATCTTATTTCAAACTCTACTATTGGCCTTCCGACAGATATATGGCAACCTTCAAACAAACACATCAAGCCCCTTCTCGCTGATCAAGTCTCTATTGGCTATTACCAAAACTCAAAGAATAAGAAATGGGAATGGTCTATAGAAACTTATTTTAAGCATATGCAGAATAAGGTTGCATTTAAAGACAATGCAAATCTTTTCCTAAACACTCAAATAGAACAAGAGATGTTAAGTGGAACAGGAAAAGCATATGGAGTAGAATTTATGCTTAAAAAAGAAACAGGGAAACTTAAAGGTTGGCTTTCTTATACATGGTCTAAATCAGAGAATCAAATAGACGGAATCAATCAAGGAAAAGCTTTTCCTTCTGAATATGACAAGCCTCACAATCTTTCTCTTTACTTAGACTACCAATTATCAAAAAGATGGTCAGTTTCAAGTAATTTTACGTATTCAACTGGTGCCGCAACTACAATATCTAAAGGTTATTTTGAATACGATGGAACACTTATTAATTACTATAGCGATCGTAATGGCTATAGACTCCCTGACTACCATCGTTTAGATCTATCATTTACACATAAAGGAAAGCCAAATCGCAAATTTCAAACGGAATGGATATTTGCATTCTACAACGTTTATAATAGACATAATACATTTAGTGTTGTAAATAAACAAGATCCTTATGATTTAAACTCAGTTGAGACCTATTCTCTTTATATGTTTGGTATCGTTCCTTCAGTTTCATTTAACATCAAATTCTAAAATCGTCCCGATGAAATTTAATATCAATAAATACCCTATTTTTTCAATCTCATTATTTCTTATTTTATTAAGCTCATGCAGTGAAAAACTTGACTCATTTAATGAAAATAAAGAGGTTATTCTGGTTGTAGAGGGAAAAATAACCAACATAGACGAACTTCACTATGTAAGGCTTTCTGAATCATTAAATAAAACGGTTACGCCAGATCATTCTGGAAATTCTGGAAAAGTTTCCACTCCTATCAAAGATGCTATAGTCACTCTTTCTGATGATTTAGGCAATAGTGAACCCCTAACATATATTGAAGAAGATAAAAATACCTATCCTCCCAAAGGAGGCTATTACTTAATTGAAAAGACACAAGGAGAGGTAGGAAGGACATATACACTCACGATAGAATGGAATAACAATATCTATGTTGCTGTAGATAAAATGGAAGCCGTTCCTACAATAAACGACATCAAATTTAAAACGAAATATCTCGAATCTAAAAACGAAGATATTAACATTCCTCTGATATTTTTTGAAGAACCTAAAGATATTAAAAACTACTATTTAATACATTTTAAAACGAAAACAGGTAACTACTATTACTCTAGTGGTAGGGCTTGGCCTTACTCTATTATAGATGATAAATACATGGAATCCAAGATAGATGGACTTGAAATAGATGACGGTCAAAGTCCTGATGGAAGTGATTATTATTATATAGACAAAGACACAACTATAAAAGTATACCTTGAATCATTATCTGAAGAAGCCTATAATTTCTATAATGATGTCATTAAACTATTTAACTCAGACGGTGGTGCTTTCAACCCTATACCTTCTAGCCCCAGATCTAATGTAAGTGGCAAAGCACAAGGCTTCTTTAGAGCTTCTGCTGTAAGTACTCTTGAAAAAACGAATAATTAAGAAAAACAGATGGAGAGAATATAGCATTCTCTATTCTCTTCAATATAATAAAGAGAGGTCCTAGATTAAATTTTATCAAAACAGATCTAGGATCTTTAAAAATTAAAAACTGAAGCTACTCATCATCATAAAAAAGATCTACTTTTGATGTAAACTAAAAATTCTTTAGGGTTAAAACGATGGTTGAATAAAAGTGTGTTAGATGTTAGACCTAAATATTGAATTATTACAAAAAGGAGATGTAAAGACATATAAGCATCTTTTCGATGCGCTCTATGAGCCTCTGTGTCAATATGCGATGTTGTATCTAAATGATGGACCTACTGCAGAAGATCTGGTTCATGAATTATTTATATGGATATGGGAACATCCTCAGAAATTAAACATCAAAAGTTCCTTAAAATCCTATCTCTTTGCTTCTGTTCGGAATAGATGTCTAAACCATAATAGGAATAAGAAATCCATTAGCTATATAGATGACTCCTTACATCAAATAGAAGCAGAAGTGCAACACGAGATTAACGAGATGGAGAATATGGATCTTGAACATCTAAAAAAAGAGATCAAAGAAGCCATTGATGCGCTTCCTCTAAAATGTAAAGAGATCTTCCTTATGAGTAGAGAAAATGAACTTAGTTATTCTCAAATAGCAGAAGAATTATCAATATCGAAGAAAACAGTGGAAAACCAAATGGGAATAGCACTAAAAAGACTTAAGCAAAAATTATCCCCTTCACTGTTCATTATGATATGGTTTATATAACCTATCCTCTATTTCACTCTTATGATTATCTCGAATCAAAAACGACACCACAATGAATACTAAAATACCATATGATATAATAACCAAACAACTTAATCATTCTGCTTCTCAACAAGAGCTTGATAATATTAGAGAATGGGTGGAAGCATCCAACAAAAATAAAGAGAGCTACAAACAGATTATTAAAACGTGGAAAGTTCAAAAAGCTCTCAACTATAAGCCAAACAAAGAGAAAGCATGGATTAAAATAGAGCAGCAGTTAAACTTAAATCAAAAGATCATTAAAAGACCTTTTAGATATGTTTATCATATCGCGGCCCTTCTTTTGGTGGCACTAGGATTTGGTCTTTTATTTGAAACCACCTCTATTTTCTCTTCAAAAGAGATGATCACCATAGCAACAATGGATTATCAAAAGAAAATCATATTGCAGGATGGAACAGAAGTCTTTCTTAATAGAAATACAGAAATAAAATATCCAAAACAATTTGATGATAACATTCGATTGGTAAGCCTTAGTGGAGAAGCTTTCTTTAAAGTAAAAAGAGATCCTGCCCATCCATTTATTATCGAAACAAAAAACAGTAAAACACAAGTTCTAGGTACTTCTTTTAACCTAAGAGCCATAAAGGATGAACTTGCCAACGAAGTAACCGTCACAACTGGTAAAGTGGCATTCTCCTCGTTAGATGAAAGACAAAAGGTAATTTTACTTAAAGGAGAAACCGGACATCTACAAACCAATACCAAAGTAATTAAAAAATCTAAAGCACATGATCCAAACTATAAAGCTTGGCTAGACAAAGTATTTGTTTTTGATAATCAGAGTTTAGAACATATCATTCAGACCATTAACCATGCCTATGGAGTAAATATCATAATTACAAATGATGATCTTAAGCGAGAATCATTGAGTACTTCTTTCTCTGACCTTAAAATAGAAGAGGTGTTGTTAGTCATCACCAATACGATTGGATGTGACTATCAAATCAAAGGAGAATCAATAACGATCGACTAAATATAACTCGATTCTACAATAAACACGGAAGGGATGACATAAATGTTTATGTCACCCCCTCAATGTTTCTGGTGTTGTATATGTTCTGTCTCTACAATTATTTCTTCTATAATAATCTCTTCTACAATAAATGTTACCCACGTTGGGGAAAGCCATAGAAACAACAATTACACAGTACAACATATATTGTATATAAAAATAACATCCTCTCAACAACAAAAAGATACACACCAATCCTTTTTAATCCACGAAAATCAATATTCTATTATTCCATCACACAATAACACATCTGTGATGCTTTCAATGGAGACCCTCTCTTATGGTTTACTCATAGATGTATCAAAGCATGAGAAGAGCAAAACAGAGAGGATCTCACATATTCTGTTTATACTTGGACTAGCGTATTTTGAAGCACTTTCTCTACCAAACAATCAAAAGCATCAACAACAACTTTATGATCGGATAGATAAATTGGCTTTCCTTGATCTGCCAAAGTTCCCACTTCAGCCACCAAAGGAATTTGAACCAAAAGAGGGACATTGCTCTCTTCAGCCAATTTCTTTCCTCCTCCTTCACCGAAAAGTGTATAACGTTCATTAGGATGAGCGGAAGGAGTAAACCAAGACATATTCTCTACCACACCAACAATCTCAATATCCATACCTTGAGATTGGAACATATTGGCAGCCTTTCTTGCATCTGCAACAGCCATCTCTTGAGGGGTCGTTACAACAACAGCTTTCGCCTGAGGCAACTGTTGGATAAGAGATATTACAATATCCCCTGTTCCTGGAGGCATATCAATAACAAGAAACTCTAGCTCTCCCCAAAGAGTATCGTTTAATAATTGATTTAAGGCACCAGCAGCTAAAGGTCCTCTCCAAATAACAGGATCTTCTCTATTCATCAAAAATCCAAGAGAGTTCATCTCAATCCCATTCTTTTTGATTGGAAAAAAACACTCCTTATTATCACGTTTATCTACTTTTAAACGTTCCCCCTCGACTCCCATAGCCAAAGGAATACTTGGCCCATAGAAGTCGGCATCTAGAATTCCTGTAGCATAACCGTTGCGAGACAATGCGTAGGCTAGATTTACAGCAACCATTGATTTACCTACGCCTCCCTTACCAGAAGAGACCAATAGGATCTGTTTGATATTTGATAAAGACATATGATCTATATTTTTTATTTTAATTCGGTCCACACCTTCTTAACTGCCTTGGCAGCTTCAGAAGTAGGATCATATTCTATTATATTTTGTTGTTGTTCCATCGAAGTCACAAAATCTTTAGACCATGGCACTTTGGCTAACAATGGAATATGATGATGTTCTAGATAAGAAACAATCTTTTCTGTCATTGGACGATGCAAATCATATTTGTTGATTACTGCATAGATAGGAATACCCCACTGCTCTACAAGCTCCATCAAACGTTGCGCATCATGCCAACCCGAGACAGAAGGTTCTATAACGACCACTACAGCATCCGAACCAGTAATAGACGCAACCGTAGCACATCCAATACCCGGAGGGCCATCATTAAGAATATAGTGAGCCCCTTTTTCTTTTGCTAGCTCTCTACTTTTTTGTCTGATCAAAGAGACCAACTTACCAGAGTTTTCTTCTCCAACACCCATCTCTGCATGAACCATCGAACCAAAACGAGTAGACGAGATAAACCATCGATTATTACAATTTGGAGTTGCAGATATCGCCTTCGCAGGACAAACTTTCTCACATAAACGACATCCTTCACAACGAAAACCATTAATATCCATCACCCCCTGATCATCAAGACCAATAGCATCAAAACGACAATAGGTCTGACAAATACCACATTTCTTACAAACAGAGGCATCGATATGCATATCCCATCCATATTCGAAATCATGATTCTCTACTACTTCAGGTTTAAATATTAGATGTAGATCCGCAGCATCTACATCATTATCACAAAAGACAGTCTTCTCAAAAAGAGAAGCCAATGCAGCAGTAATAGAGGTCTTTCCTGTTCCTCCTTTGCCACTTAAAACCGTTATCTCTTTCATTGTTCTACTCTTTTATGTTTTAAATGTTCTGCTATATCCTCCAACCCCTCTTTTATGTTATCTGGTAATGAAGCCAATAGATCTCCACTCGCATATCCCTGGGCAAATGATTTACTGTATGGTATTTTACCAATCACTTCGATATCTTGCTCTTGAAGATAAGCCTCCACAGGAGCATTACCCCAATCTGATTTATTAATGATCACGCCACAAGGAAGAGATAACTCTTTAACCAAAGCAACCATTAACTTCAAATCATGAAGACCAAAAATAGTAGGCTCTGCAACCAACACCACATAATCCACATCATGAATGGTTTCAACCACAGGACAACTTGTTCCAGGAGGTGCATCATACAAAATCACTCCCTCCTCCTCATTAGAGAAAGATTGCAATTCTCCTATAAGACGTGTCTGCATCACTGATCCCACTTTTAGTCTTCCTTCATAAAAAGAACCGATCTCTGTATCATAACACGAAAGCAAACCAATAGGAACTTGCTTCTCTGTAAGTGCCCCTGCGTTACAAGCATAAAAACAAGCTCCACAGGAGTGACAAAGACTCTCATTCACCTCAGCCATCTTCACAGAAGAAACCATTGTGATGGCATTAAATTCACAGTAAGAGACACATTTCTTACAAAAAGTACATCTTTCCAAATCTATTTCAGGAATAGATTGATAAGCAGTCTCTTTTTTGATTGTCTTTTTTTCTTTTAAAAACAAAGCTCCATTAGGCTCCTCTACATCGCAATCGACTAAAGAAACCGCTTCAGAGAAACAGTGTTGAAGCATTTGAAAAAGAAGCAATGAAACCGTAGTCTTTCCCGTTCCTCCCTTTCCACTAGCAATAGCTATCTTATATGACATGATTTATTTTTATTTACACCTCTTTACTATAAGGTCATCCACCTTCGCGTCTGCGAAATGGGCAATAGGCTCACATTTAGCAATAAACAAGAAAAAAGTATTGGGATGCTTTTCATGCATCAACCCCTCTAAATTTCCTTGTCCTTTAGAGATTATCAGATCAGCATCATGATAAGCATGAAGAAAATCCTCACTACATTCATCTAGAAGTGTAGAAGGAGCATCCGAACCATTAGAAATCACGTTACACACCTTTGACATACCAATCTGCTCTGCCTCTTTATATGTCACGTCATTTATTACAGCTCTACCTCTTGTAACAAAAGTTGTTTTTTCAGGAGCCAAAGCCTCAATTAACAAACGATCAAAAAAAATCTCTCCAGCATTATCTCCTAAATATAAAATCTTAGATGCCTTATCCACCTCCTCTAACAGTGCATCACAATGATCAATAGCCAACGGGCTATCTAACCACTCATCCACCTGTTGCTCTACATCTTTACGTGCACGGTGAGCCCCATAGTCAATTATATTTCCTATCACAGCCAATTTGATAGCTGTACGTTGTGGGTTATCACTTTGAAGTATATAACGTTTCCATCGATCATATTGATCCAAAAACACCTTATTGGCTTGAAATTTTTCCTCTACAAACAAATCTTCGATGCCTAAAGATTCTCTAATCAAACGGTGTACTTTCTGAGACACCTTAGGGTTCGAATCCTGATTTTGAGGATCTAAGTAAGTATTTACTGTAGCATAAATCTCTTTACACACCTCTTCTGAAGGATGAAATTTCTCTATCAGTTTTCGAACCGTCTTAAGGTGACACGCATCACAATTATATTTCATGTGGTGACTCATTACTGATTAATGATGATCACACACATGATCTGGCTTCTGCGTACAAGCATTACCATCAAAATGAAGATCATGTTCTAAAAAACGAGCAACCAACACTTCTGGTTTCTCTGCAGCAGCTCCAGTAAAAACATTTATCTGAGCATCCCTAAAAAGAACCAACGCTTTGTTGCCCATTCCGGCAGCAATCACATCTGTTACATGATGTTCTTTCATCCATTGTGGCAACAATCCTGGTTTATGCTCAGGTGCTACAACACGCTCTGTCTTTACAACCTCTTGACCTTCAACATAGATAAAGCTAAAAAATGGAGCATGTCCAAAATGCGCTTCTAATACTCCTCCCTCATTAGTAGGAATGGCGATTTTCTTTTGCATGATAAATTAAATATAATGTTAGAATAGGTTACTTTTTATTCTCCGACGCTGTCTTCTTCCACAGCCTCTTTGCATCTGATTATTGTCGTTCTCGCCCTCAATTAGGCCTTGTTGATTTCTACCACCTTGTCGTCTTCGACGTAACAATCGAGACATCCAATTACG
The DNA here is from genome assembly GCA_025210775.1 of Prolixibacteraceae bacterium. Classification (GTDB taxonomy): domain Bacteria; phylum Bacteroidota; class Bacteroidia; order Bacteroidales; family Prolixibacteraceae; genus Halosquirtibacter. The sequence goes on along the minus strand of JAOARB010000013.1, from coordinate 10,694 downwards.
TGGCTCATCTGAATTACAAAAACCATTCGACTGGTTTCGTCTTCTTTGTCCTTGCTTTCCACAGGCTCCATTCTCCTGAGGAGTGATCCTATTTTCTTGTGGCATAGCTACTTGTTTTTAATTTTGAGAAGCTTTATTTAAACGTTCCAAAATATCTTTAATCAAGATATCGTCTTCCTCTACAATCACCATCTGTATTCCTAGCTTATCTAGAAGTTGTTTCGCTTTTGGGCCAAAATCTCCAGAGATCACCTTAGTAACCCCCAATTCTGCCATCATCTCTGATGCTTTTAATCCAGCTCCATTAGAAGCATTCAAATTACTGTTTTCAATAAATTCAGTATCTTGAGTCTCATCATCATAAACACAAAACCAAGATGCACGACCAAAACGACGATCGAAAGCAGCATTCAATTTATCCGAAGTAGAAGTAATTACACTCTTCATATCTTTATCCTTTTTTACTTATTAATAGATTCAACTTTCTGAGAACCACATAGTGGACATAGATCTTTTGGCATCTTTACGGGAATAGTAAAACGAGCCATACAATGGTTACACAAAAACCAATCTTTATCTAACTCTGCATTCCCATAAACCACCTTAATCTCTTTCGCCTCTACAAAAGCATTGGCGATTTTGCGTCGTGCACTTTCATAAATACGAGCAAAAGTAGCACGAGAAACGCCCATCAAAGTGGCTGCTTCTGCATGATTCATTAAATCATAGTCAGCAAGCTTAATGGCTTCATATTCCTCATAAAGGAGTTCCACCTCATCATCAATGGATCGTGTTCTTGCTCCATAAGGTTTATATCCCTTAAAATTAGGTGGAGCCACTACTTTTCGTAAACGTCTTTGTCTTGGCATAATTGAGTTTCACATATCTATTATGAGAATATTCTCACAACAAAAGTAATGAGAATATTCTCATTAAAAAGAAAAAACTACAATTTTTACACTATTTAGAATCCCTTACTCTTTTCCCATTAATATTCGTAATACTTACAAATCCAACCATCATGCAAACTAAATCCCGAAGGGGTGACATAATTGTATAATCTCATGGAATTATATTTGTGTCACCCCTTCAGGGTTTAGAGAGGAGAATGTGTGTGTTGTTTCTACAAATATGTCACCCCCAATGGGGGTTCTGTTGATGCAATAAATTGAATAATGGATCTGTGATACCTTCACGTCTTTCCGGTAATTTAAAGATCAAAAAAAGATCCGCACCAATCCTTTGTTTATACGCAAAAATCTGTGTTTAAATTCCCATCATGCAATACCCAATAAATCAATACGATGAATTAAATGGGCGGACACGCGGGTCCGCACCCTACAACGCTTATACTCAACATAAAACATTAAAAAGATCCGTGTCAATCCTTTTTTATCCGCGAAAATCCGTGTTAAAATTAGCCATCATGCAAACTAAATCCCGAAGGGATGACATATTTGTAGAAGACATTGACTCCTCAAGACCAAAACCCTGAAGGGGTGACATAATTGTATAACCTCATGGAATTATATTTGTGTCACCCCTTCAGGGTTTAGAGAGGAGAATGTATGTGTTGTTTCTACAAATATGTCACCCCCAATGGGGGTTCTGTTGATGCAATAAATTGAATAATGGATCTGTGATACCTTCACGTCTTTGCGGTAATTTAAAAATCAAAAAAAGATCCGCACCAATCCTTTGTTTATACGCAAAAATCTGTGTTTAAATCAGCCATCACTCAATATCCAAATTATGTAGAATAAAAAAAGAAGAACAAAAGCAATTTTTGTACTATCTTCGTAGACACAAAGGCAAATGAATATAGATACTGAAGATTATGTCAATAAATAAACAGGCACTGGTACGTTATTATGCACTCGATCGTTGTTTTCGTAATGGAGGAAGAAAATATTTTATTCCTGATCTTATTGAAGCTTGTGAAAAAGCACTTTACGATACCACAGGGAATGCCGAAGGAGTAAGTCGACGCCAAATATTTGATGACATCAAATTTATGGAACATGAAGGTCCTTGGGATCTCACACTTTTAAGGATCCGTGAAGGACGAAAGATGTACTATCGTTATGAAGATCTTAACTTCTCCATCAAAAACACCCCTCTTAGTGAAAAAGAAGCCCTCCTACTAAAAGAGGCGCTTACCACACTTTCTCATTTTAAAGGAATGCCACAACTAGAATGGATCGATGAGATGATTACTCGTTTAGAGTCGAACTACGATCTGTCTAAAAATGAGCACACCATTATTGACTTTGAGTCCAACCCTTTTCTTAAAGGGTTAGAGCACATAGCCTCTCTATACTATGCCATCAGAGAAGAAAGACCTCTTACGATAAGCTATAAGAGTTTTAAGATGGAAGAACCTATTCAGACCATCTTTCATCCACACTATCTAAAACAATACAACAACCGTTGGTTTGTATTTGGTGTAACAGACCAGATCGAGACATTCACCAATTATGCTTTAGACAGAATCGTAGAGTTAATGCCATGCAATAACGACTATATCTTTCCTCAGCACGACTATCATGAGATCTTTGAAGATGCCATTGGAGTTTCCATACCTCAAGGCAATAAGCCAGAGAAGATTCTGATTAAGGTCCATCCATCACAATGGCCATATATTGAGAATAAGCCAATTCATGGATCTCAGAAAGTAATCAATAGAGAAGATGATGGTGTAACGATTCAACTAGAGTTATACCTAAATTATGAGCTAGAAGCACAACTGCTCTCTCTAAATAGTGGTGTCACGGTGTTATCTCCACAACGACTAAGAGAAAACATAAAAAAGAAACTACATGCTGCATTAGCAAACTATTCCGAAGAAATGACATTAGTCTAAAGAATCGATAATTAAAATAAAATTACACAGAGGGCGAACATAAAATCAATTGTGTCCGCCCTTTTTGATATTTCATTAAAGTATCATACGATACGTCTGTGTTTAAATGGGCAGACACGCTGATCCGGACCAATCCTTTGTTTATCCGCGAAAATCCGTGTTATAATCTACCATCACACAATACACAATAAAGCATCCATGATGCCTACCATCATGCAAACTAAATCCCGAAGGGATGACATATTTGTAGAAAACATTGACTCCTTAAGAACTAAACCCTGAAGGGGTGACATAATTGTATAACCTCATGGAATTATATTTGTGTCACCCCCAATGGGGGTTCTGTTGATGCAATAAATTGAATTATGGATCTATGATACCTTCACGTCTTTTGCGGTGATTTGAAAATTAAAAAGATCCGTGTCAATCCTTTTTTATCCGCGAAAATCTGTGTTTAAATTCCCATCATGCAATACACAATAGAACATCCATAATGCCTACCATCATGCAAACTAAATCCCGAAGGGATGACATATTTGTAGAAGACATTGACTCCTCAATAACTAAACCCTGAAGGGGTGACATAATTGTATAACCTCATGGAATTATATTTGTGTCACCCCTTCAGGGTTTAGAGAGGAGAATGTGTGTGTTGTTTCTACAAATATGTCACCCCCAATAGGGGTTCTGTTGATGCAATAAATTGAATAATGGATCAGTGATACCTTCACGTCTTTTGCGGTGATTTAAAAATCAAAAAGATCCGTGTCAATCCTTTTTAATCCGCGAAAATCTGTGTTTAAATTTCCATCATACAAGCATTCGTGATGCCTCCCATCACCAAATACAACCCATTAAAGCCAAAAAGAGAAGCTACCCCCAAGGTAGCTCCTCCAACATACTTGATCAAGAATAATCAGAAATCGTTTCTACCACCAAAACGACTTCCAAAAACACACATTATATATATAATCGTTAGGTTCTATATTGTAGATCCACATGATAACGGCTCTTTGCCAGTTCTACCTCCTTCTCATCAAAAAGAAAGCCACAGCTATCCATATCACCATCCAAAGGCTGCAACCAATATTTCCCATGAATAGCAGACATCATAGCCCAGATATCCTCTTTAGACAATCGAGGAGAAAGTGTAGTACGAAACTCATGCTCAACATCATAATAACGTAAGATAGAGATCGTCTTTATCACTCCATCCATCTGTTCTTGAGTAAACTGTTTTCCAACAATCTCCCTATAACGCTCCCAGACCAACGGTGCTTTAATATCCATCGCCACATAATCAATCTGTTTTTCCTTTATCAGACGTTCCACCATCACAGGGTTCGTACCATTGGTATCCAACTTCACTTTAAATCCCATCGATTTTATCTTACGAATCATCATAGGAAGATCAGCATGGATCGTTGGTTCTCCTCCACTAACCACCACCGCATCAATCATCTTCTGATGGCGCAATAAATAAGCAATCATCTCGTCCCATTTTTCCTTATCTTTCACAGTACACGAACGGCAGATTATCAATGCACTGTTATGACAATAATGACACTTCATATTACAACCACTAGTAAATAGCATCGAAGAGATATGAGAAGGATAGTCCACCATCGTACATGGAAGAAAACCACCCAAAGGGATACACTGTTCTACAATACCATCCATCATCTACTCCTCCATTACCATTGCGGATCTCTTTGTCTTATCAAAAAGAAGACGATCATGATACTCTGCTTGTTTCCCATTGTTCCACTGATTTACAGGACGCAGATATCCTACAATACGAGAATAAACAGTACAATCGACCACCTTCCCTTTCTTCGCACATTTAGGACAATGTTTGACTTCACCATAAAGATAACCATGGGTAGGACACACAGAGAACGTAGGCGAAAGAGTAATATAAGGCAACTTATAATTCTGAGTCACTTTCTGAAGCCAACGTTTCACAGACTCTTCATTCAACTGTTTCTCCCCCACAAAAGTATGAAACACCGTACCCCCAGTATATTTCACCTGTAAAGGCTCCTGAAGGTCCAACACCTCAAACAGATCCGAACTAAAATCAACAGGGACATGAGTAGAATTGGTATAATAAGGTTCCGCCCCCTCAAGGTATGCTTGATGGTTGGCTACCGCCACATTCTCAAAAAGAGAAGTATCAATACGAGCTAGACGATAGCAAGTACCCTCACCAGGAGTAGCCTCCAGATTATAGATATGGCCTGGCTCCTCTTGGAAATCCTCCAACTTATCACGCATAAAATCCATCACTTCAAGTGCAAAAGCATGACCTTCAGGAGACACAATAGACTCTTGCATAAGATTCATCAAACACTCATTCATACCAATAATACCAATCGTTGAAAAGTGGTTATTCCAATATGCTTTATCACGTTGGTAAAGATGTCTCAGATAAAATTTAGAATATGGATAAAGCCCCTGCTCAGTAAAGCGTTCAATCACCTTACGTTTGATCTCCAGACTCTCTTTAGCTAGCTCCATCGCTTGCGTTAGACGATGAAAGAAATCATGCTTATCATAAGCCAGGTGTCCCAATTGTGGAAGGTTAACAGTCACCACCCCTACAGAACCAGTCAAAGGGTTAGCACCAAACAATCCTCCACCTCTTTTTTGCAACTCCCTCTTATCCAATCGCAGACGGCAACACATGCTACGCACATCCTCTGGATCAAGATCCGAATTCACAAAATTAGAGAAATAAGGAATACCATACTTATAGGTCATCTCCCAGATGGGCTTATAGCTAGGGTTGTTCCAATCAAAATCAGAAGTAATATTATAGGTCGGGATAGGGAAAGAGAAAACATTTCCTTTGGCATCCCCTTCCACCATCACCTCAGCGAAAGCTTTATTAAACATGTCCACCTCTTTCTGGAAGTCACCATAACAATCCTCTCGTACAATACCGCCAACGACCACATGACGATCCTCAAAATGGCTAGGGATCACTAGGTCCATTGTCACATTCGTAAAAGGAGTTTGAAAACCAACCCTAGTAGGCACATTGACATTATACAAAAACTCTTGGATAGCCTGCTTTACCTCCTCATAACCCAACTGGTCATAACGAATAAAAGGAGCTACCAGAGTATCAAAATTAGAGAATGCTTGTGCTCCTGCAGCCTCCCCTTGCATGGTATAAAAGAAATTAACTATCTGACCTAAAAGCGTACGAAAATGTTTGGCAGGATCACTCTCAATCTTCCCATCTACCCCCTTAAAACCAGTAAGTATCAAGTCCTCAAGATCCCATCCCACACAATAAACACTTAGAAAACCAAGGTCATGGATATGTATTGCTCCATTCTCATGTGCTTGCGATATCTCTGGAGGATAGATCTCCTGTAGCCAATATTGCGAGCTCACCAAAGTAGAAATATGTTGATTCAGTCCCTGAAGAGAATAAGAAGAGTTGGCACTCTCTTTAACCCTCCAGTCTTTCACTCCCAAGTAATTATCCACCATCTCAGTGTTAGAGAAAATATCTTTCACCGAACGCATCTTCTGATGCTGGTAACGGTAGATCATAAAAGATTTCATGGCATCATACTCCCCCGCATCCATCAATATCTTCTCCACTTGGTCTTGCACAAGCTCTACAGTCACTTGCTTGTCTGTCGATAAATTGTTTACCACTTTCTCGGCATACTGCAAAGCCTTCTGACCTGCATCTTCTCTATTTAAAGACTCAAGACAAGCATGAATAGCTTTAACGATCTTTTGGGTATCAAATGGTCGACATGTACCATCTCGTTTGATAATCTCAAAATTCATGATTTTTTGCTGTATTTTATGAATAAATAAAAAACACAGCTCTCGGAGGGAATACAGAAGTTCACTTTCCACACCTCTTCCTTCTTGGGAAGAAATAAGAAACACTTATGCACCTTTGCTTTTCTCCCGAAAGCTACGGATACAAGTTCATATGGCAGGTCTTCTGGCTCACTTTCATCATTCAAAATCCCTTCCCATCTTCCTATAGAAGACAGTGGGTTACACATCTTGAATGTTATTCCTTACAATCTAAGGAATAGAAAGATTACAGCTGCGGGAACAGCTCCTGAATTCCGACTAAACTACTGTCAGTCACAGGATTCCCTTTTAAACTTCCATGCTTTACTAAAGCACTAAAGTACCATAAACTCAACACAAAGATAGGAAGGCTTTTTTATTTTTAAAACGATAATTCTATTCTTTTCTATATTTTTTATTTCCCACAATTCTCCTAAGATCATTAGGATACTGAACTCCAATATCCTAGAGAAGAAATGATGATCAAAGGATAAATTTAATGTTCTGTTCACAAAAAAATAGATAAAAAAGAGTATCTCTATAAAGCCTTCAACGAACATTTCTTATAGAGAAGAAAAGCATATTTCTGATTATAAAAAGATAAATGCTTATCTTTGCCCCCTGCTTTTAAAGCCTATAGGGAAACGCCCCTTCATTAAAAGCATTATGGAACGTTAACAATACAGATTATGATCGATCAATCTACTATATGTGCGATTAGTACTGCACCTGGTGTCGGAGGTATTGCAGTCCTTCGCCTTTCTGGTGCCGAAGCACTACCTATTGCCGATAAAGTTTTTAACTCTCCCAAAGAAGGGAAACGATTGGTAGACCAAAAAGCCAACACCTTGCATTTTGGTACCATCAAAGAAAATGACAAGATTATTGATGAAGTGGTGGTATCCATCTTTCGTGCACCACACTCTTTCACAGGCGAAGATGTGGTAGAGATCTCATGCCACGGATCACAATATATCCAACAAACCATTCTTCAGCTACTGATGAAAAAAGGAGCTCGTATTGCCAACCCAGGAGAATACACCCAAAGAGCATTCCTTAATGGCAAGATGGACCTAAGTCAAGCAGAAGCCGTTGCCGACCTTATCGCTTCAGACTCTGCTGCGGCCCACAAGATGGCCATGAACCAAATGAAAGGAGGCTTCTCTAAAGAGTTGATGAACCTTCGTAACGAACTACTACAGATCGTCTCACTTATCGAACTAGAGCTAGACTTTAGCGAGGAAGAGGTAGAGTTTGCCGACCGTACGCAGTTAACGAACCTAGCCACCAACATCTCGGAGATGATCCAAGACCTAGCTGGTTCTTTCTCTCTTGGTAACGCCATCAAAAACGGAGTACCTGTAGCCATCATTGGAGAGACCAACGTAGGAAAGTCAACCCTACTTAATGCGCTACTAAACGAAGAGAAAGCAATTGTTTCAGACATCGAAGGAACCACACGTGATGTCATCGAAGATGTGATCAACATCGAAGGGGTAAGTTTCCGTTTTATCGACACCGCAGGTATCCGCAACACCAAAGATAAGATCGAAAGTCTAGGTATCGAACGTACATTCCAAAAGCTACAACAAGCACAGGTGGTACTATACATGATTGACCTTTCACGATCATTAAAAGAAAATATCGCACGCCTAGAAGAGGTACGCGAAAAGATACAAGACCATCAAGAGGTGATCATCGTTGGAAACAAAGCAGACGTAGCAGGCAAAAAAGCCATCGATGCCCTTCTTGCCGATCTACCATTAGAACGCAACGAAGACATCTGTTTTATCTCTGCCAAAGAACAAAAAAACATCTCACAACTAAGAGAACTACTATTAGAAGTATCCAATGTAGCCAACCTTAACACACAAGATGTTATTGTCTCTAACGCAAGACACTACGAAGCACTAGTAAAAGCAGGAGAAGCGATCGACCGTGTCATCGCAGGCATCCATAACGGCATCTCTAACGATTTCGTATCCCAAGACATACGAGAATGTATGCACTACCTAGGAGAGATCACAGGAGCCATCAACACCGACGAAGTCTTAGGTAATATCTTTAAAAATTTCTGTATCGGAAAATAATCCCATACCTACTTCACAAAAAATCCCTCTAGCCTATCCAAAGATAGACTAGAGGGATTTTTGTGTTTAAACCTTACTAGAATTCATTTTATTAAGACATCTCACTAAATCGTCTAAAACGACATAGAACCAGAAATAAGCCAGATCTAATTAATCCAATAATCCCCATCTTATTCCCCTATCACTTTAGTGCTCTATTGAATTCAAAACCAATAACCTCTCAATAATAGAAAAATACTCCAGTTGTTTTGGGGACTAAGAGAGCCAAAACAAAAAGCGGAATGGTATAACCCATTTATTAGAAAGAAAGATGAATTTTTAACCGACAACGACAGATTGATTTTTTAATTCTTAGTTCTTGTTAATGTGAAAAAGAACAAAAATACATACAAGCAATTAAGTATTTGCTTATATTTGTAGCAACATGCTTACCCCGCTTCCCGTAGAACAGCGCGCTCAGGGTGAGCTTTTTTTATATACCTATGAATAAAGTGCCATATAATAAGCCGGCACTCACCTATGCCGAGCAACTCCAACAATTAAAAGACAGAGGTTTACATGTTAATGATGAAGATAAAGCTTTGCATCTTTTAGAAGCAATAAGTTATTATCGTTTGAGTGGTTATTGGTATCCTATGTTGGTTGATAAACAAAACCATAAATTCAAACCAGATTCATCATTTGAAACCGCTTTTAATATCTACAAATTTGATAGAGAACTTCGTTTATTAGTTCTTCGTGAGTTAGAAAAAATTGAAGTCGCTATACGTGCAAAAATGATATATGTGCTTTCTCATAGCAGAGGGACATATTGGTATCAAGAAACCAACAATTTCAGAAATCCAATTAAACATGCCGATACACTATCTAAAATAGGTGGCGAATATCAGCGTAGCGATGAACAATTCATAAAGGCATTTCAATCAAAATACAGTGATTCATTACCTCCTAGTTGGATGATGTGTGAAGTTGTATCCTTTGGTGTTTTAAGTAATATATATAGCAACCTTTCTCCAGGCAAAAACAAGAGGGATATTGCCGCATATTTTAATATTAAAGATAGAGTTTTAGTATCTTGGCTACATAGTATTGTTTATCTAAGGAATGTTTGTGCACATCATTCTCGTTTGTGGAACAGAGTGATGAGAATTCAACCCTTGGTTCCCCGCTCCACAAGAGGACAATGGTTATCAAATACAAATATTCCTAACGATAGAACATATTTTGTTTTATCAATGATTATATATCTGATGAATTCTATTAATCCCAAGCATACAATACCTAATAAATTCTTTGACCTATTGAATAAATTTCCGAATATTGATACAAGCGCAATGGGTTTTCCTTATGACTGGAAAAATGAGCCGTTATGGCAAAAAAGATCATTTTCATAAAAAGAGGCAGCCCTAAAAGGACCACCTCCAAACAGACCTAAAAAAATAAAAGGCACGAAACTATGCTTCCACTAAAGCATAAGCACAATCAGAAATAGCATCACTACCTTCATCTAAATCGTTAGTATAGAAAGCGTAGATGTGGATCTTACCAGAAGCAAGTTTCTTAGAAACTCTATACGAAGCAGAGCCTTTGTCGGCAGTAGCAACATTGGTAAGGACAGCTGAATATTCCATGTCATCAGAGAGCACAAGAAAATGTACACCACAATGTTTTGCTACCTCACCCTCTACAGGAGTCCAAGTCATCATCACCATCTGATCAGAATCTCTAACAGCAGAAAGATCAATCAAATCATCCATCGTTCCATTAGCAACCATCAATTTTGGGAAATCCACTTTCAACACCTCTCCATCAAAATCAATATGAGGGAAGTTGTGAGAAAAAGCAGCATTATAGCTGGTCTGTTTCACTGCCTCAGGATAGAATCCTAGAGGGATCAATCTGTTGGCTTT
>JAOARB010000012.1 GCA_025210775.1 Prolixibacteraceae bacterium | reverse complement strand
TAAAATGGGCTATCTCCTCTTCGCTTGGGGCAGTAATACCCAAACGTTTTAATACTTTTTTAACATCGATAGCCTCTTTTTTATTCACCACAAACCGGATACAAACTCCTGCTCCATCACAACTACGATCCCGATAACCTCGATTATAAACATCCCAATTAAATCCTCGAATGGTAATACTATGGAATTCTGTATCTACCAAAGGATTTTCTTCATTCCATTTTAAATATGGTACATAGCCATCTCGAACCCATTCTGGCCAACTTCCACTCATATCATAAAGACCTAATGGATTTGGAGGATAACTTCCTGGGGGCGGATTGTCTACAAATGTTTGATAATAATCACTTTTTAAATTACGCCCCCTCTCCAATAATCCATTGTCTGTTGCATATCCTACGGCTTTCCCTCTATTTCGGGCTGCATATTCCCATTGTGCATTTGTTGCCAAATTAAATGGCAAACCGGTAAGTTTACTTAGCCATTCACAATAAGCCATCGCATGATCCCATGTTAATTGAGAAGCTGATAGTTCCGGTCTAAAATACATGGCTAACTCTCTTGACGATGGGTCTCCGACCAGGTCACGTCCTGTTGCTTTACAAAAAAGATCAAACTCTTTATAAGTAACCTCTAACTTTCCTATTGAGTAACTATCTAGCGTCACTTGATGGACTGGCAACGCACTTGAATGATGGGCAAAATATTGATGGACACCCAAGCTGTCGGTATACCCCACATCTCCTAGCATAAAGGTTCCTCCTTTTACATAGACCAGATCCGTTAATGATTTTTTGATTATCCACTCTTTATCCTCCTTGCTTATTTGAGCACAAGAGGTACAAAATAAAATAGAACATAATACGACAAACACAATTTTTATATTCATAAAGATTATTTTTAACTCATTAATTTTAGATGCGATATTTAGCTTTAAATTCATAACTATTAGTCATTGGTTTAATGCGAATTTATGGACAATTAGTATTGACAATTAAACAATTCACCTTATTGCTGTTCCCATAATTCATTTTTCTTCTTTATTACCCTTTCCCAATCTTCAAGGTCATTTAGAAGATGGGTCTTTAACCAGATCTCATTTTGCGATAACAAGAGTTGATCTTTGGCAATTTCATTTAAAGTTTTGTCCTTTGCTTTGTTTTTTATCTCCACATAAGGCTTGGCCATTTCACCGTCTTTTTTCGCATTAACAGCCAAATGCTCAAAGGTCTCTTGCCAATCACGCTTACTTACGATACAGTTTTCAATAATTTTTAAAGCAGCATCCTCACTTTTATAATTTAAATCCAGATACATAAGATCATCGATATAACTGATACGATGCTGTACTAAAAAATATAGAATACGCCCTTTTACTTCAGGAGTCAAATAAGACAATACCTCTACTCCATTTTTTATCATAAATAAAAGGTTTAATATTTGTTCTTTCTTTTGTTTTGCTTCATTCCAATTCTTAATTAATTGACCGGTCTCATCTAAAATTTCCTGAGCTTTAATCGTAATTTCAGTAGCCATTCCTTTAACAGCATGGGCGGCATCCACTGCAAGATCGACACCCTCTTGTAGCATCTTAACCTGCCATGCCACAAAAATCATATAGACATTTTTCCCATCTTTTGTTGTTTCGAATAGATCCACAAAATTAAAGTCGTTCTTTTTAAGTTGTTTATAGATATACTTTACCAACTCAAAAAGTCCTTCCAGTCCAACTGAAAATTCGGCCGTCATTCCATAGCCAGCAGCAAGGGTAGCAGATGCAGAAGCTTTGATAGTAAAACGACCACTTGTCGGATCATATCCTATCTTAAACTCACCCGTTAATCCAATACCAACACTACCATTTACAGCAACACCAACATCGCCAAGTTCCTTACACTTATGATTTACAATTTTTTCTGCATTCCATTGTAAGATCGCTTTTAAACCAGCCTCCACTTTAATCCCAGCGAAAGCATCCACTTTCCCTTTCGCATGAGCATTAATCAATTGATCAGAATCATCCTCCTCTTTATTTTTATTCTTAACCCCCTTGCTATAACTTTTATCAAAAAGCTCATATTCAACACATCTGTTGTTTTCTTTTTCTTCGATAGGCTTTTTGGATTCATCAGGTTTATTGGATTTCTTTTTCTTATCTTTTTTCAACCCTTGAACCAATAATGCTTCAGTATTCACACCAACGTTAATATCTCCAGACAGCAAAACATTGGCCCCAGCAAAGCCACTGATTGACCCAGTCAGGTCCATTCGGAAATAACCAAAATCAAGTTTTGTAACATTTACACTAGAATAAGTTGTTTGGGCTTGAAGTTTATAACCTTTTAGAACAACCCTCCTATTCTCTTTATTCCTATATTGTGTATCAACTAGCAACTCCTCTTCTCCCTTACTAATAACGCCATATCGAAATTGAACTAGATTATCCATAATAAACTTATATCGATGAGTAATTGCTTTTTGGTAAGCATAACAGAGGCTTAATAAATAGTCTTTGTTTTTACCCATAATCATAGATGTCGTGGCAAAAGAATAGAGCGGAAGTTTCTTAATCGATTGTTGTGATAGTTTACGATATTCAGGATAATAAGTTTTAAGATATATATGAAAATCTCTAAATCTTTTCAAATTAGAGTTCTCTATTATTCCAACAATATTATCATTAGGAAAGATTAAATCTTCCAATAAATAGCGACGTATTTCCACTTCATTGGAAAAATCTATATTTAACCTACTATTCTGTCTTACATTTTCGCATTCTATATCTCTTTTATCCAGATTACCAACATATGGGGAGCCATATAGGGTGTCATTTAGATTCACCACAGCCTGCATAAATTCAATATGATCTTGGGTCCATTCTCCTTTTTCTATAAGATGATAAAGTCCAACATAGTCTTCACTCAAAAAAGCAAAAGCAGCATCTGCACGTCTTTGTCCAAGCTTTATATTGTATTGGTTACTTCCAACGGCATCCGTATGACCAATTATATCTAGACCGATTAATTTGGTTTCACACGGGTTATATTTATTTAGATGGTAGAATTGCATAATCAACCCGTGGGCAGTATGGGGAGCGACAAAAGAACAATCAAAAAAGAAATTCGCAGGATATTGGTCACTAAAATCTTGTACTGGTATTTTTTCCCAATTAATCTTTTCAATACGCTTTGCCACTTTCAACATCGCATGATGCCCATTTTCATTTGGAAAATAGAAGTTAGCATTGGCTTTCCCTTCAGCCAATGCCGCTTTTGTTTCGGATTTAAAAGAACCTTTGGCTAATTTCCCTTCCAAAATATTGCTTTCAAATTTAGCTTGTGCTTTGGTTGTAAATCGCAATAAAGCATATTCGACCCCTGCTGTAAAAACATTCGGTGGGACAGGTTCATCTTTAACAATCTTCTTAAGCTTAGTTCTATAATTTTCGAATTTAAATAAGTCATTCGCAATTAATAAACCGAATTTTTTATCAAATTCATGATCATCCTTTCCTTTTCTCCATAAGTCTTTAATTTCACGAACCACCTTATGTGCATGATCTTGAGAAAAAGGTTTCTTTTCGAGCAATTCAATTATATGCTTTTTATCTTCTTCTTTATTAAAATCTCTTTTACCTTTGACAAAAGCATAAGTTTTTTCCCACTCTTTAACAATAGAATAGTCGAGACTAGCGATAAATTTCTCTATCACATCAGGGAATTCGATCGAGCGAATTAAATTGACACTATGTTTAAGAAGACGCTTTTTTTGCTGATCGGTAAGTTTATCGTTCTTAGGATCTAAACATTCTTTTACTTTTTTATATGTTTTAGGGTAGCATATCTCAAACATTTTTGCTTTCAACTTTCTATCTACCTTAACATCTAATATCTTCTTTTCTTTCTTATGTTTTATTTCTTTTTTAACAGTTATCTTACAATCTTTGAACAGGTCTTCTCCTTCAATCACATTATCAAACATTTGGAATAAACATTTGATACTAGATTCTTTTAATCCATTCTTTTTTGCACGACTGATATATTTATTTTTAACCTTTTCAAGAAACTTCTTGGCCACCATAGTCGACTCTTTCTTCACCAAACTAACACATTCGGTATAGAGCATTGACTTTTTATAATCTTTAGGCCAAGGAGTTAGATCACTTCCTTCCTCACTACTTTTTTCTTTTTGATCGTCATCTTTAGAGAGAAAAGCATCACGAATCGCAGCGATCCTTTCTTCATTTGAATCAAACTTCGCATTGGCAATTTCATCAATAATATTATCTCCAAGATAATGGATGATTTTATCTCCTTTTTTCTCCCCTTTATTCAGAAGTTCATTATCTGATTTGAATAGAAAAATGACCTCTCCAGTTTCAGGTAGAAGTAATATGTCTACTACAGGTTCTTTTGCTGGTGTTTTTCCATATACCTTATTATTAGGGGTATCAGTGAAGGCCACACTCATGGATGTTGACATAAAGCGATTGTATTATTTAGGTTAGAATGCTTCGATCTCTAATCGATCACTATTAGATGTAATGGTATAACCATCAATAATATCGTCTTCCAAGAAGAGATCATTATATTTAAAGTCATACCAAGGGTTTTTTAAGTTAAGAACCACTTTCTTACCAACACTATTGATACTATTAACCACCAATATGTTCATTCCTTCCATTGGTTCTTTTAAACGATTTCCATCTAAATCAGTCCAATAAAGCTCTTTTAGACATGGTTTCTCTTTAGGCATTTTTTGAGAAGACGAAGAAGCAGCAACAGCTTCATCTTTTATCTCGGTAATTTTCCAAGACTTCATATGTTTTCTCTTTCTGTTACGAGTAATCGCAGGAGAAAGACGCAGAGTCATTTGCATGCTGCTTTGATCATCAGAACACATCACCTCCTTTATACCCACACAATAACAGTCCCAGAATTCTATTTTAAAACCTTGGTACTGTTCATCGGTAAGTGTAATCTGACCTTGATGCATCTGTTCAGAAAACATCCAGCCATAGAAAAAGTCATCGTTATCACTACTATCTAAGGTAAGATAGAACTGTCCTCCCATAAGTTGATTAAATATTCTGCCAGTAGTATCCTCCAAAGGACGAACGAGACGATCGTAAAGATCTCTATAATTAGGGGCTAAGCCTTTATCTAGGCCGGCATCATAGCGAGCCAAACCTAATTCATAATAATAGTTTGACTTTGTTTTATCTTTTTCAAATGGATCTCTTATATCGTCAGCAAAAAACAAACGATCCCTATAGTAAGGGGAAGTTACTTTGTTTTTACATTTCCATTGGATATCTCTATCGGAATCATTTACTTCCAAAGAGGGAACCTCTTCATAACGATATTTTAGATAATCATCTATATTATATGGGAAATTCTTTTGCAAAAATTTTCGATAACGTATCGTGTCAATCTCTACAGGACAAAAATATTCGTAGTCTAAATTATTAACCTGACGTTCGTTACCATTCACTTCTAGTTTTATTCTATACATAGACATGAAATTGTGTAATAAGAAAATATAACCATCATCATATAACACCAGATATAAATAATGCTATATAAACAAAAGCTAAAAAGACACTTTGGAGCTACCAATCTATGGAACAATTCAAATCAATGTTTATAAGGAAAATAGCTCATTTATCAGTGACCAATACGACACATTCGCATTGATATACAAATTAGATTATATTGCAAAAATATGTTAAACGCATTAATTTAGCAAATAGAGACTATATTATTATTTTGCTATTTCTATAAAACAAAAACAATTCAGAACAAAGTTAAAACGATCAACAAGCAGGAATCAACATAAACAAATCAAACATATAATAATGACCAAACAGTTCTTAAAGTCATACCCCAATTATTATAAATTCATTTTATTGTTATTATAAAACTACATCATCTTTACTTCAACTTCATATTAACTTCATATCAACTTCACTTATGCGTTATGTCAACTTGACTCTAAAATGAAGTTGATATGAAGTTATTATAACCATGACCTAACCGAGCAATTGGGCTCATATGGTCTTATGATAAAGCTTAGTATTATTTGATAGCTGTTTTCTAAGAGCTTAAACAATATTTTTTTATTTCTGAGAGAATTTAAACACGGATTTGCACGGATCTTTTTTGTTTCAATGCATCGTATTGCATAATGGGAGATTTAAACACGGATTTGCACGGATATAAAAGGATCAACACGGATATTTTTTATTGTTGATTCTATCAACACATACAATTGAAACACAACACATTAACCATCGTAGGGTGCAGACCCATGTGTCTGCCCTTTTTTATTTATCATGTTCGTTTTCATCGTTTTAATTACATTATATCGTAACATTTATTGCTTCAATAGAATCCCCAAAGGCATCACTGATGCGTATTTGGATATTGAATAATGGGGAATTTTAACACGGATTTGCACGGATATTTATTTTTAAAATAACCGCTAAGACGGGAAGACACAAAGGCATCATAGATGCGTATTTGAATATTGCATAATGAGGAATTTTAACACGGATATTTTTTGTTTCCACAAATAACATATCTGATACATTGTTTCAACAGAATCCCCAAAGGGGTGACACAATTGTAGAATACACAATTGTAGAAGGCATAATTGTAGAAGGCATAATTATTGCGACACAAGAATAGTCTTTTCGGATATAGGGTAAAACAGTAAAAAAGGCCTGCTTCGAGAGGGAAGCAGGCCGAATCAAAATGTAACATATAGAGTGAAGGCATTAAGCCTACGCGGGTGGAATAGGTAAAGATTGTTAATCTATATCCCACCACAGTTTGGTACTCATCTTGTCGCTACCTCCAAGAAGCTGGACTCCTTTTTGGTAGCCACGAGGATTAAAAAGAGGTTCTTTGTTTGAATACCTCAAACGAGCGGGTAGATCGTCTTGGAGATCATCTACTAATGAGTGAAAAAGATATTTTTTCCCTAATGGTGCATCAGGCGACTCATTTAGAATACCTTTGGTGTCTATAAAAGATACTTCACCTGGTTTGATTAGGGTTTTAGGATATCCCGTACGACGATATTCAGCCCATGCATTAAAGGGCTGCATGTATAGTGCAATATATTTTTGCGTTAACACCGTTTCCTCTGATGCAGGTGGTAGCTGGGCTAAATATTCATCGATATATCGTGGTGCTACTCCCCATCTTTCGAGTGAAGCACGAACTCCTTGCCTATAGTGATCGTTATCCCATCCATTCAATTCGGAAAGAATAAAAGAGAGCTCAGCATAATCCATAAATGGATTGCCAAAAGTAGCTGTAATAGGTGCATTAGGTAAAGAAGTAGCCTCCACCCCAATCTTAGAGGTGTATTCACTTTCTAAACCGTAAGGCATGCCGATATAAAAATCGGTAGAGAAACGTCCTTCTCCTAGCCTCTCTCCTTCTTTGGGAATAAAATCACCTCGTGTCACTTGATCCCCAGAGGAAGCAAAAGCCACGGCTTGATATGGTGCGGCATAATAATATAGACGAGGATCGACAGCAGAGAAAGGACCTACCTCTCCTTTTAGTAGATCGATAAATGGTTTAGCCACCGTAAAGTCAGACCTTTTAGATATGACAAAAGCTCGATAGAATGGAGCCGCATTAGCTGCGATATTGTCGCTAATAAAGATTGCATTATCTTGATTGCTGGTCATCACTCCACTTTGGATCGCCTTCTCTATAGCAGCATTGGCCTTCTCTGGCAGTGCTTTGCGTATTCTCAACGCACCTCTTAAGATCAAAGAGTTGGCCAATTTCTTCCATTTAGAAGCATCACCGTTATAGATGTTGTCCCCTTGGGTGAAAGCAGGCTCTCCTTCGTTGATCATATCAGCAGCTTCTCTTAGCTCCTTAAGAATATCTAGATAGATATCTTGAGGATCGGCATAGATTGGATTCAACTGATACGTCTTGGCTTCTAAGGCTTCGAATGTAGCATTCTTTGAGCCATAAGAAGCATAAGGGATAGGACCATAAGTCTCTGTAAGGAGCATAAAGGTCCACGAAGAGAGAATACGTGCTACGGCAATCTGGTTGTCATTGTTCCCATATAATGCCGCTTTGGCTTTAGTCTTCGGATCGCTATTTAATTTTGCGATCGCTTGTAGATCCATCAGGTCGAGATAGATCTCAGTCCATCTTTCGGCGTTGGTGTTGTCACTAAAAAGGTAACGGTCTTCATTGGTATAGTTGGACTGGGTCCAATACTGTACCCAAGTAAGGGCCATACGTCCCGAATAGGACTCATCTCTAATGTGATCAATCAAACTACTTTGTGCATTGATCATAAGCGTGGATACCGGCACTTCCTTTGGCTGATTTGGATTGATATTGGTTTCAGTCAAAGCATTCTCACAAGCTGTCATAATAGACAGAAGAGAGATGAATAGTATATATATAGTTTTTTTTGTCATGGTGTAAGATTTCTATAAATGGTAAATAATTTCGATTCAACAGGTTACAGGTTGAATTTGATATTTACGCCATAATTGGCTGTCGATGGCAATGCTCCTCCCTCAACTCCTTGTACATTACTGGCAGAAGTAACGGTTTGTTCAGGATCGATATTTGGGTTGTCGAGTCCCCAAGCATAAAGGTTGCGCCCATATAGAGAGAGGGTCACATTTTGGAACCATCCCGTCATACGATTAGGGAAACGGTAGCTCAAAGTGACTTCCCTTAGTTTGATATAAGAGGCATCAAAGATGTTTTGCACATCGGGACCGTACCTAAAGTCTTTTCCATAACGACGAGCCGAGATAGAGGTACTGTTTTTTACTGGCACCGTACTTACATCTCCCTCTTGGTTTAGATATTCGACCACTCCTTGGTTGTTAAGACGACCGTATACAGCATCAAGTGTCACTCCGTGTTGGCGAATATCGACACCATTCTGATAGACTGTCTCTTCAAGCATTCCTGAAGACATCCCGAATAGGTTAGAGATAGAATAGTACTGACCTCCTTTCTGGATATCAATCAAAGCAGAAAGGGAGATATTCTTGTATTCAATGGTGTTAGAGATTCCCATGTTATAGTCGGGAAGCATATGCCCGATAATCTCTGGTGTTGCACTCTCAAGATAACGACCATCGGTACCAACCACTTTGTTTCCATCTTGGTCGTATACGAAATTGCTTCCCATGATGGCTCCATAAGAAGATCCAACAAAAGCATTGATGGTAACATTCTGTGGTGCTACCCCCATCTGATAGTTGTTGATTCCCTCTTTTAGTTGGACTAGTTTATTGACATTCTTAGCAAAATTAACCGACACATTCCATGATAGATCTTTGGTCTTAATAGGGGTCGCTTGGATCATCCACTCTATCCCTTTGTTGGTCATCTCCCCAGCATTGTCGATCATATGGGTGTAACCAGTGGCTCCAGACAAGGCAACATTGGTGATCAAATCTTTGGTTCTATTAGAGTAGAGCGTAAGATCGAAACCAAGACGTCCTTTAAAGAAAGCTCCCTCCATACCTAGTTCAGTGGAGTAGGTGGTTTCAGACTTAAGCTTACTGTTGGCTAAGATGTCGGGCACACTGTATTTCGCAATCCCTTTGAAGTTCGGAGGATTGGAAACATAGGTTTCCTCTAGAACATATGGATCGGTGTCGTTACCTACTTTTGCCCATCCGCCTCTAAGTTTTAGGAAAGAGATCCATGAAAACTCTTTTAAAGCAGAAAGCTCGGATAGTACCACACTGGCATTAAGCGATGGATAGAAATAGGAACGGTTTGATTTGGGTAGCGTTGACGACCAATCGTTACGGAAGGTAGCATCAAGATAAAACGTATTCTTGTAACCTAAGTTGATGCTTCCGAACAGACTGTAGCCCAAACGGTGTCTTTCGTAATCCTTAACAAGTTGTGGATCGACAGAGTTCTCTGTAGTGTAAAGGTTGGGTATAAACAAACCATTCTGTGTAGAACTGTAACTCTGATAGAAATGATTCTTACGTATGTTTCCCCCTAATAAAGATTGGAAATGGAGGTCGGGAGAGAGTGCTCGGTCCACATTAAGCGTAAACTCGTAGTTGTTCTCTCTCGATTGTCTCACTCCTTCCGAATAGTAGGCTGTATTTCGAGATCCTACGGCCATTCTTTCGGAATTCTGGAAAACATAAGAATCATGATAGGCTTTTAACGAAGCACTCATACCTTCTATTGGGGAGTAAGTAAGCCCAACATTCCCTATCAGACGATTGCGCTCATCTTCGGTGTAATTCTCATTACGAATCCAATAGGGATTATTGATATATTTTGGACGTGCATTCGTTGGAGAGGTACGGTTCCATGGATTATGGGTACCATCCTCATTTTTATAATTTCGTAGACGTTCGTAGTCCAGCTGACGCTGTCCCCATTGGGTGATCTGTAGCATCACATTGTTGGAACTATATCCTGTGACAGGTCGCCCTAAAGCTTTGGTGTTGGTGTAAGATGCACCCGCACTAATGCGCAATGGATCGCTAATCTGGGTAGCACCATTGAAAGAGACCGTATATTTGTCTAACTCTGAATTGGGTAGAAACCCGTCGCTATTGACACCTGTCAAGGCAATACGAAACTGGCTCTTTTCATCGGCACCAGAAAGAGACACCGAGTTGTTGTAGGTAACCCCTGTTTCAAAGAATTTATCTATGTCGTTCTTAGGAGCCACCCAAGGACGTGTAACCAAATAGTTTTGGGCATCGTTTTTGTTTAATGCATCCCAATGCAAGACTTCTGTGTTGGGATCAAACTTGGGGCCCCAGCTTTCGTCGACATGATATGCTACGGCATTATATTCCTTTCCGTTGATCTCCATCTTATCGAAATTACTTAGACCTCCTCCACCATAGTCTCTTTGAAGACGAGGCAGACGATTGACTTTTTCGATAGAGACACTAGAACTGACTTGAATGCCTAAACCTTTGTTTTTAGAAGATCCTTTTTTGGTGGTAATCATGATCACACCATTGGCTGCTCTAGATCCGTACAGTGCGGCTGCGGATGGTCCTTTAAGAACGGACACAGAAGCGATATCGTCGGGATTGATATCTTGGGCCATATTTCCATAGTCGAAGCCACTTCCTCCTGGACGTGTATTGCTGTCGCTATAGCTGGTGTTGTCGATAGGGACACCATCTACTACAAATAGTGGTTGGTTTTCCCCGGTAATGGAGTTGGCTCCTCTGATCAAGATACGGCTAGAACCACCAAGTGCACTGGGAGAACCAGATACTTGTACTCCTGCCACTTTTCCTGAAAGCATGGATACCATGTTGGATTGGGAGGTTTTGTTGACCTCATCCCCACTGACATTCTGAACGGAATAGCCAAGGGCTTTCTTTTCGCGAGAGACTCCGAGAGCTGTCACAACCACTTCGTCTACTGCTACTCTATCTTCCTCTAGTTCGATCGGGTAGTTCTTCTGATCCGAGATGGCAAGAGCAAGTGACTTCATGCCAATAAAACGAACAATTAGAGAGTCCCCATCCTGAGGGACATGTAGTTGGAAATAACCATCAAAATCGGTGATGGTACCTAAATTAGTGTTCGCAACGATAATCGATGCGCCAGGGATAGGTTGTTGGTCATGTTTCGATATAACCCTCCCGCTGATTGCGCGTGTCTGAGCGTGCACAACCTGCAAACTTACCAAGACTATCAAAGTCAAGGCGATTAAACTTCTTCTCATACAATTTTTCTTTTAACTTTCTGAAAATCTTACAGTCACATTCCATAATAATAGAGTGTATAATGAATTAATAATAAAGACAACAACGGTCTCATTTTAAACCTATTGCATTAAAACAAAACCTAACCTACCCGCCTTTTTTAAAGCAAAAAGACAAACAGGGTATTGCTGTGCAACCTATCACAAATGTAGAGAGATTTATTTTAAAGAAGAGATAACGATTAATATCTCTTTTATTCAAATTGATCTAAAAAAAGCATCAAAGGGTAGGGATTAAGGATAAGATTAAAGGGATATCAATAGGCCATATATAATAATAAAGGAGTATAGGCTCTTTTATGACTAAAAAGACAAAAGACTTTATCATCTTAAAACTTCAAACATATAATTTTGTTAAAGCTCAAACGATGTTACCACAATGTTAACGATATAGTTCTATAGCAAATAAATAGGCTGCTTATATCTGAATAAATCAACGGTCATTATAAGTTGTATATCAGCGATATAAAAGGAAATCATTAAATAACAAATAAGAGATCAAAAGAAAGAACTGATCCCTCAGTTGTGCCCTAAGTAGTACAATCATAAATGCGACAGAGATTAAATAGTGACACCTCTATTCCCATCGATTAACAATTTCTTTTTTAAGTGTTTTTCTATACCACATTTTATTAAAACACCCCTATTTTAAAGTTTCTAATAACAAAAATTGCAAGATCTATTCATTTTTTTTGCAACACTAATCCCCTCTATATCTGAAGAATATAAATAACACAACAAAAGACAAAATACTTTTTTGTCTTTTATTATTGTTTTTCCAAAACATTTTAGTTGTTTTGACGTATAGAAAGTCGAGAGAGAAAAGAATAAAGGTCTTTTGAACGTAAAGAACAACAGACTGATAAAATTCATTTTAATAACTACTTTTCTAAACATCATTTTTAGATTGTTGTTATTACTATGGGGAAAATATTTTAAAACCAAATAACCTTCTCTATTCTATCTTAGAAATGGAGAAATAGAAAAATTAAGAAATTATGATTAAGAATAAAGAATTGGTAACTTTTGCAGGAAATGCAGTAACATTAGTAGGAAATCAAGTTAAAGTGGGTGATGTAGCTCCTGATTTTAATGTATTACGTGGTGATCTTACTCCAGCTAAATTATCTGATTTTAAAGGTCAGAAAGTAGTTATCGCTGTTTACCCATCTATCGATACAGGAGTTTGTCAAGCACAAAATAGAAAATTCAATGAGGCTGCAAGTAAACTAGAGAATGCTGTAGTATTGTCTATCTCTTGTGACCTTCCATTTGCACAAGGACGTTTTTGTGCTACCGAAGGACTAGATAATATCGTTACCCTTTCAGATCATAGAGATGTAGACTTTGGAACAAAATATGGTTTCCTAGTAGATGAACTACGTCTTTTGGCTAGAGGTACAGTAGTTGTGAACGAAGAGGGTGTAGTATCTTTCGTAGAGTATGTTTCTGAAATTACAGACGAACCAAATTACGAAGCTGCATTGGCTGCTTTATAAAAAATATAAACATCGTAAAATAAAGAGTAGGGGCAAAGAGTAAACCATTCGAAATAGTATATTCTATCTGTTAGTAACATAATAGAAACCACAACATATCCTTGTCGTTAGACCCTTACTTTTAAATATGATTAGTTAAGACTCTTTTATTTAATGTGATAGACAAACTGATATTTCAAGAATATTTATAACATAGAAGAGATCAGATTAATCGAAAACAAATCATAGTATATCAAAGTAAGATGTTTTTAGAGGCTGCCATTCACCGGTAGCCTCTTCTTATTTGATTTGATTGTATAGATAATCAAACGAGTATCTTTTCTGGGAAATAAGGGTTATCTATTTTCTCGTTCTTGAACAAAAAGATGATACTCGTGCTTTAAAGCCTCTTTTCTCTCTTTAGGAAGATCATGCCAGCGTAGATCTTCAATAGCTCCCTCAAGTGCATACAGCTTATTTAAACAAGGATATTCTCCCTCTTTTAACATCAACCTTTCCCATGCTTTATAACTGCCTAACTGGATAAGTTTCTCTTGTGTCTCTATCTCATTCTCAATCAACATTAATGCAAGGTTGTCTCCAATATTTTTTAAAGACTTTAATCTTTTGATCTGTTCTTTTTGCTCTATGGTAATCTCCATGTTCGTTACGATTTAATTCTGAAATCTCAAGTTATCTATTTTTCATAGAAGAATAAAGAGACGAAGCATTTGTTTTATGGACACTATAAAAAGAACCCCCTCTCTTAGAAAAGAAAGGGGGAAACATAATACGTAGAAAAATCTAGATACTTAATCTATTAGAAATAATATATTTCTCATCCATTGTTTCATCCTTATTACCTCGCAAGTAATAAGTGATTTCATAACCTAGAGAAAACAAATTACAAAAAGAAAAAATCATATTTCTTTTATTCCAGAATATAATAAAAAGAAATAGCTCAAAAAGAAAGCATCCATAAAGGAACTCTCCATTTAGACAAACAGAAACAGGGATAAAAAGTTGCAGTGATTTTGTTTTTCTTAAGAGAATAGCGAATTTTATCACAAAAAAATGAATCTGGCTATTTGAATGATATTTTTCTTACTTAACTTTCTACAATCATATTTTAAATAATCCTATTGCTATGTTTATCGTATCATTAAACTATATCGCTCCTATTACAGAGGTAGAGAAGCATCTAGAAGCACATATTGAATATCTAAAGAAACATTATGATCTGAAACACTTCTTGGCATCCGGAAGGAAAGTGCCACGTACAGGAGGAGTTATTCTTATGGATGTAGAGACAAGAGAAGCGTTGGATCAGATCGTATCAGAAGATCCATTCCACATTAATAAGGTTGCTTCCTATGAGATCACAGAGTTTATTCCAACCATGACCCATCCGCAACTAGATCCTTTTAGAAAGTAGATCTAATCTTGCGTTTGTTTAAACAAAAAAGGCTATTGGTCATTCCCAATAGCCTTTTAAATATGTAGAATAAGTATTATCTAGTCAAACTACTCTTTTACTTTAAGTGTAATTGGATTGTCTACTTTTGTTTTTAACAATGCAATAGACAATACATCCGAGATATTGCGTACATAGTGGAATTTCACTCCTTGGATATATAGTTCCTTAATATCCTCAATATCTTTTCTGTTATCTTCTGAAAGGATAATTTCTTTCACTCCAGAACGTTTGGCTGCAAGTATCTTCTCTTTGATACCACCTACAGGAAGTACTTTTCCACGAAGTGTGATCTCTCCTGTCATGGCAATGTTTTTCTTCACCTTACGTTGTGTAAAGCTAGAAGCCAAAGCAGTTGCCATAGTAATACCAGCAGAAGGTCCATCTTTAGGAATTGCTCCTTCTGGAACGTGAACATGGACATTCCATTTATCAAAGAGAGTAGGATCAATATCCAACTGCTCTGCATGAGAACGAAGATATTGAAGAGCAATCATGGCAGACTCTTTCATCACATCACCTAAGTTACCAGTAAGGGTAAGCTTACCATTTCCTTGGTTGATACTTGTTTCGATATAAAGAATCTCACCACCTACAGCAGTCCAAGCTAATCCAGTAACGACACCAGCATAGTCGTTTCCTTCATAAAGTTCTTTAGTATATATTGGTGTACCTAAATACTCTTTTAACTCAGTGACTTTAATCGTTTTGTTGTAATCGTTACCAAAAGCAACTTTCTTAGCAATACGACGACAAAGTTTCGCAATCATCTTATCCAAAAGACGGACACCCGATTCTCTAGTATATTGATCGATAATTGCCTCAATAGCTTTATCCTCAATAACAATATCTTCATCTTTCAGACCATGGTTTTCGATCTGACGAGGAAGAAGGTGACGTTTTACGATCTCAATCTTCTCTTCTACCAAATAACCACTAACATCAATTAGTTCCATACGATCACGAAGGGCAGGATGTAGAGAACTCAAAGAGTTGGCTGTAGCGATAAACATCACTTTAGATAGATCATAATCAATATCTAAATAGTTGTCATGGAAAGTAGCATTCTGCTCTGGATCTAGAACTTCCAATAACGCAGAAGCAGGATCACCATGGAAATCGCTAGAGATCTTATCAATCTCATCTAAGATAAATACAGGATTCGATGTTCCTGCTTTCTTAATGTTTTGAACAATACGTCCTGGCATTGCCCCAATGTAAGTACGACGGTGACCACGGATCTCAGACTCATCATGCAAACCACCAAGACTCATACGAACATATTCGCGGCCTAGAGATTTAGCAATAGATTTTCCTAAAGACGTTTTACCGACACCTGGAGGGCCGAAAAGACATAGGATCGGAGACTTCATATCTCCTTTTAGTTTCAATACAGCCAAATGCTCAAGAATACGATCTTTCACTTTCTCAAGACCATAATGATCCGAATCAAGAACCTCTTGGGCATGATCCATATTGAAATTATCTTCAGAACATTCTCCCCAAGGAAGATCTAGAAGCATCTCCACATATCCTGACTGGATAGAATATTCCCCAGCAGCAGGATTCAAACGTTGAAGTTTTTCTAACTCTTTATTGAAGATCTCAGCAATCTCATCTGACCATTTCTTTTCAGCTGCACGCTCTTTGAACTCCTCGATCTCTTGTTCAAGAGGATTTCCTCCTAACTCATCTTGGATGGTCTTCATCTGTTGGTGTAACAGATATTCACGTTGCTGTTGGTCCATATCAGACTTCACTTTGTTCTGAATATCTTGTTTTAGTTCGATCACCTGAACCTCTTTAACAAGGTAAGTAATCAATTTACCACCACGACTGCGGATACTATCTAGTTCCAACAAATCTTGACGCTCTTCACAAGTAATATTTGAATTATTACATAGAAAGTTGATCAAGAACGTTGCATTCTCAATATTTTTTAGTGCAAATTGTGCTTCGCTAGGAACATTACTTCCACCACCAGCAACAATCTTACCAGCTAATTCCTTAAGCGTACTTATTACGGCATCAAATTCACGAGAGTGTGTATCTGGTGTCTCTTCTTGGGAAGGCACTACCAAAGCTCTAAAATAAGGATCCTCTTGGAACATATCTAATGTACGGAATCGGCGCTTTCCTTGGATTACAACCGAAGTAGAACCATCAGGCATTTCAAGAATCTTAAGAATCTCAGCCATGGTTCCTATTTGATATAAATCATCCTTAGTAGGATTCTCCACTCGTCCTTCTTTCTGAGCTATAGTACCGATCAATTTATTGTCGGCATAGGCTTCGCGAATCAATTGTAGAGACTTTTGGCGTCCTACGGTAATTGGCATCACCACGCCAGGAAACAATACGGTATTGCGTAGCGGCAATATCGGTAAAGCATCAGGCATATGCACTGCTGCTAAATCGGATTCGTTTCCATCTGCAATGATAGGTATATAGTCTTCTCCCATCTTTGGTATATCTTATTTTTGTTACTACTCAATAAATTAATGACAAAACGTCTATAAATGATATGTAAATATGGCAATTATGACAAGATGTCCATCTCATCCCTTAATAAAATGAGGCATAAAGAATAAGTCAATAGTTGTGCCAAAGATTACCCAATAAAGCAAAAGGGTAGGAAATAAGTGTGGTAGTGTGACACAAACAGATTCTTCAACAACTATAAACTATTAGATCATAAAAAAAGCCTCATCGTAAGATGAAGCTTTTAATATTTTCTCAAGATATAATTCTAAGAATTATTTCTTGGCAAGATGTTTCTTATACTTATTCATGAACTTGTCAACACGTCCTGCTGTATCTACAAGTTTCATTTTACCTGTATAGAAAGGGTGTGAAGCACTAGAAATTTCTAGTTTCACTAGAGGGTATTCAACTCCATCAATTTCGATTGCATCTTTCGTCTCAACAGTCGATTTTGTGATGAAAGTTTCACCGTTAGACATGTCTTTGAAACAAACTTGTCTGTAATTTTCTGGGTGTATTCCTTGTTTCATCTCTATCTATTATCTTTGATATTCTTACTTTTACGAACGGTTTGCAAAGATACTTATTGTATCCACAACTCCAAATTTAAGAGCATCAAAAGTTTAAAATTAAACTATTTCTTACTTCCTTTGGCTTTTTCCACCATCGATTCATGTAAAATCGGTGCCCTTTCAAAAGGCTTTGATGGATCAAATAAATGTCGCATTGTCAAAAGTGTTGAACTTTTATGTCCACCAACGGATTGATACAAGAGCTCCATTTTGGGATTAAAATCGCCAACCCATGAGAATTCCAACTCTTTCATCCAAGGTTGCTTATCTAATACTTTCTCCAATTGAGCAAAAATAGCAGACTCAACCCCTGAACCTTGAAACTCTGGTACCACTCCCATTACAAAGCAGCGAGCACGGGTAATTGTTTTTTTCCTGCGCAAATATAAGAATTTTAAAACAGAAATAAGATTTATCTTGCCATTTAAATGCTTAAGGATCTGATTCCAATCTGGAATCATCGCAAAAAAAGCAATAGGATTTCCTTCGTGATAAGCGAACCAAAAATATTGTTCATCCGCCAAACGCTTCAAAAACGTTCCTATCTTCTTTAATTCTTTGGGATCGATACCTTTAAAATTATCGTGAGCTTTCCATGCCTTAGCATATATGGTCATAAAATCTCCCATATACTTCTCTAAGTTATCAAAAGAGAGATGTTCAAAATGATATCCAGGACGACGAGCAATCCAATTGGCTATCTTCATCAAACGAGGATGTAAGCCATTGGCTATATCCATTCGATAGCAATATTGCTCGAAATAGGTAGAGAAACCATATTCTCTAAACAACGACTCGTAATAGGGAGCATGATAAGGGATACCAAAAGTTTGGTCATGGAAACCATCCACTAGAAGCCCCCAGTGAATCATGTTCTCACCAAAGTTAACAGGTCCATCCATTGCTTCCATCCCCTGTTCTTGAAGCCATGCTTTGGCAGTATCAAAAAGCAGTTTAGCGACAGAGAAATCATCTATTGATTCAAAAAAACCAACTCCTCCAGTAGGTTGAGCAAATGTATAGGCTTTTTTGGTGTCATAAAAAGCAGCAATACGACCTACACATTTGCCCTTATCCTCAACAATCCAACGCATCGCATCGCCGTGACTATAGAAATCATTCTGTTTCGGATTAAATACAGAAGTAATCATTTTATCTAAAGGAGGCGTCCATGAAGGATCATCACAATAGATGGTGTAAGGTAGTTTCAAAAACTTCTTTCTTTCAGAAGAAGTGTTTACTTTAAGAATTTGCATAAGGTTTGGGGTTCTAAATTTAACAGCGACGGTGCATGTTTCTAGTCAGGCAAATAATCTTGGATATAAGGGCTACTAAGCTCCTCAATCACTTCATTCGCCATACCTTGCGACACATCACTATCAATGGTTAATAGATGTTTTAAATGCATCAACGTAATTTCATTTAACAAACGGTTACGTTTCCCTATTTGAATCAAAGTTCGTTTTAGCACAAATTGCAATGAAGCATCTTTAGACAGTGGAGGCAACACCTCAAAGAAAGATTCAAAATCATCGTTAGATGCGTTTTTATCAACAAGAGCCAATCGTCCCATCAATAAAATACCAGTGTATTTCACTGTTTGTTTCTTTCCTAAAGCCCAATCTTTTGCTTTATCAAAAGCACTATCTACATTCACTAGCAAGTGAAGGCACATCTGCTCTGCAATCTCAATGTTTTCGAAACTTTTCACCCAATAATCTAATTGGTCCGAAGAGGCAAGTTTAGGTTCTTCTAACATCGCTGCCAAGATCATTGTCTCTCTCCACCCTTTATTCCATAACTTAAGTGCCAAAAGATGATTTTTGCTATATCGTTTTGAAAGATCTAACAAGCTTAATGTTGACGCTCCTAAATTCACTTTATATTTGATTCCTCTGGTTTTCATAGAATCGGATACAATTCCATTTTTAAGAGGCACGATCATGCGCACAATCTCTTGGTATATCTTTTCAACTTCTGGATTATCTAGTAAAAAGTCCATCTACTTCTTTTAATTTTATTAATGCTTCACATTACATGCCTTCATAAATCACCCATAAGGCAAGAATGTTCCCAAATTTACAATTCTATATGAAAAGCGAGTATGAATATGTCATAATTTTTAATCGTATAACAACGAAATTCCTTTTCCCAAATAATTATCCTCGCCCATTTTTCCGCATTTAGTCGATGTTCACGCGATTTTTGTCAAAAAAAATAAAAGTGCTGTTCAATTCATAAACAAGTAGTTAGAAAGCCTAAAGAAAAAAACATTTAAAAAAACATCAAAAACTATTGGAAAGAAGGATTGCATTTTGCTATATTTGCAACCGCAAAACAAGAAATACACGGTGGTTGTAGCTCAGTTGGTTAGAGCACTGGATTGTGGTTCCAGGGGTCGTGGGTTCAAATCCCATCATCCACCCTTCCTTAAAAGAAGATCTATTTTATAGGTCTTCTTTTTTTATACCCCTACATTTTTTAAGGTTCATCCTACAAAATCGCCGTTTTATCAATTAATTTTCCCCATTCAAAACCAAATAACTTCATTTGTAACCGAAAGCTAGTAACAGGCTTTCACAGTCTATTTAAATTAAAATGTATCCCCCAACATTAGAAACTATGAAACTAAAAGTGTTAAATCTGAACGGTGAAACCATATTTGTTGAACAAAAGGCTCGCAAATCTTTAAAAAACCCCATCTCTCATATCGAGAGCAAACTTAGAGATTTTGCAAAAGGAACCTATATTCTTCAATACACCGAAGATGATCATCAAATAACAAAACCTTTAACCATTAGTTAAAACAGTCACCCCCTACACATGAGTAATTATATTTACTTTTGTATTTAAAACACACGAAAAGAAGAATGCCTCATTCCTTTCAACCTAATTATTTGTCAACTCTCCTTTCCCTAACGAAAGGACAATATTAAAAAGAGTATGACATTCCTTACACTAAAAAGCACAAAAGAGACTAACCTTCTCTTTTGGTGCTTTTTTTTATTTAAACCAACCCCTTCTCACAACACCAGACATTAATTTAGTCACACAACAATACCCTCACATACCACAGATCGCATCCCCAAAAATCAAAACAGAGCCACCATCCACACAAACTCCCACCTGATCATTTTACATAAAAACACACCTCCACCCTCTTTTTATCACATGAACGAAAAAAAGTTTCAAAAAAAATGATTTTTTTCACGACCGTTCTAACAATGATTTTCAAGCATATAGAAACAAAGCCCATCTAACAGCATCTTTTTTTATTACTTTTACTATTGCAAAAACAATTTTTTGTCATACATTTGCATCGCAATCACGGAGAGATGGCAGAGTGGTCGAATGCGGTGGTCTTGAAAACCATTGTACCGCGAGGTACCGGGGGTTCGAATCCCTCTCTCTCCGCAAACACAGGTGTAGCTCAGTTGGTAGAGCACTGGTCTCCAAAACCAGGTGTCGGGAGTTCGAGCCTCTCCTCCTGTGCAAGTGAAATGATGGCGAGGTAGCTCAGCTGGTTAGAGCGCAGGATTCATAATCCTGAGGTCGGCGGTTCAAGCCCGCCTCTCGCTACAGATTTTTAAATTTACATTTCACCTCATTATGGCGAGGTAGCTCAGCTGGTTAGAGCGCAGGATTCATAATCCTGAGGTCGGCGGTTCAAGCCCGCCTCTCGCTACGAAAGGAATATCTTTTAAAAGATGTTCCTTTTTTGTTTTTAATACCTCCGATAACATCACAATTAAATACACCAAAACACAAAACCTATTTAAGAAATAAGACTGTAAGATTACTACAATTGCAATTCAACATTATACTTTCTTATAGACTCACTTCTTCAAAACAAGACAAACGAAACAGAAACGTCTGACACCTCAATTTTACCTATCCCTCACCACATACTTAGAACTTCAACAGAAGGCTTCAAACAGAAATTAAAGAACCAATTCACTACTATTTATACACAGGAGTAGCTCTCACAATTTATGCGATAAAAAAATTGCTTCCCATCTTTAAACCACCAACAAATGCTACCCTCAATCTATTTGCATTTTCTTCACCATCCATCTCAGATATACCGCTCCATACAAACAACACATGAGACCACACTACTTCTCTAAAGAAAGGATCTAAAAATTCCACATGATTAATACTGTATTAAAAGGTACTTCCTCCATGGTTCGTCCATGGTTGCTCCATGGTTTGTCCACCGATTTCGCCTTTTCGATGGAGGAACCATGGACGAACCATGGACAAACCATGGAGGAACCCTTTATTTGACCTATTGAATTCGCTAAGATTGGCAATAAGAAAATATGATCACAAAAAAACGGTTTACATAAAGACTCATGTAAACCGTTTTTCAACTTATATAAATAAATCATTTAAGGATTATTCTTTCTCCCTAATCATCTTAGATATCTTGTAAAAATTACGTTCGGTACTATTTCTTGAGATCAGTTCTCCTAAGAAACCAGCCAAAAACAACTGTGTTCCTAAAAGGATAGCCCCCAAAGACAAATAGAAATATGGATTTGAAGTTACACGTTCAGCTGGAATATTCTGAAACACATACCACAACTTCGATCCCCCAACATAGAGTGCACTAAGTACTCCAACAAAGAACATCACAGAACCTAAAGCACCAAAGAAATGCATGGGCTTCTTTCCAAACTTGGTCATGAAATGAATCGACAATAGATCTAAAAAACCATTGATGAATCTATTTAAACCAAATTTGGTCACCCCATATTTACGGGCTTGATGTTGCACTACTTTTTCTCCGATATTATAGAATCCAGCTTCTCTCGCAAGAATAGGAATATAGCGATGCATCTCTCCATACACCTCAATATTCTTTACCACATCCTTTTTATAGGCCTTCAAACCACAATTAAAGTCATGCAGTTTGATTCCAGAAAGCCAAGAAGCAACTCCATTAAACAGTTTACTTGGGAGTGTTTTGGAAATTGGGTCATAACGTTTCCTCTTCCACCCTGAGACTAAATCATAGTTCTCCTCGACAATCATCTTACGTAAAGAAGGAATCTCCTCTGGACTATCCTGAAGGTCGGCATCCATGGTAATCACCACTTCTCCTTCGGCCATATCAAATCCAGCAAAAAGGGCAGCAGATTTACCATAATTACGACTAAAAGAAATAGCTCTAACATTAGGGTTTTCTTGAGCTAAAGATTCAATAACCTCCCACGAACGATCGTTACTACCATCGTTAACATAGATCACTTCATAAGAAAGATTCTCTTTTTGAGCAACCTCCTTTATCCATTTATCTAATTCACGCAAAGATTCGTCCTCATTATATAAAGGAACAACAATAGATAATTGCAATGCCATAGTCTGATTAGTTAATTTCATGAAAAGGATCCGTATTTATTCTTCTAGTAAAGAAAGACATTATTAATGCAACAAAGAAACCTCCAATAAGATAACTTGACATTTTACTTGACCATAAATCCATAGGGCGTATTTTGCGTACATTTTCAATCAATGTCTCTTGCATTTGGTTACTTAAAACACCTTCATTCTGATCAAAAATCATCACATAATTACTTTCAATCTCTTCCATCAAGTGATGAAATAGATCTGGATCTATATATTTCATCAAAATATAGGTAAACAACCCCAATATCATAGAAGCAAAAAAAGATAAGCCAGTAATAAAAAAGACACTTTGCCAATACGTGATAAAACCATTCTGGTGCTCTTCTCTATACTTTGTACAAAAAAAGTATAAACAATAAATATAGATTACCAAAGAAAGGGATTGAGACAAAAAACCATTATAAGCCCCCAATAGATACCCCAAAAGGTCCACCAAAACTAACATACCCCCCATAACAATGGCGTACATCATCACATTATATAGAAAACTTTTTCTTGTTGTAGTCATGTATTATTACTTGTTTTTTAATTATTCGATACTACATACAAAGATACAAAAATAGCGATCACTCAACTTCTCTTCAGATACAAAGAAAAAAAATGAATTTTTTTTCTTTGTATTAAGATCTTGTTCTCTAGATCATTCCCATTAAAAAGAGCCATATTGCCTAAGGAAAATTAAAAAAAAGATTTGGTGGCGTATCTATTTTTTCTACTTTTGTCGCTGGGTAAGTGCTACACGACATGCTCCCACTGAAACTCCCCAGGGTCGGAAGGCAGCAAGGATAGGTGGTCGTAGCGGTGCGATGTAGTTAGCTTACCCACCTGCCGAATTAGCTCAGTTGGCCAGAGCACGTGATTTGTAATCTCGGGGTCGTCAGTTCGAATCTGACATTCGGCTCAGTTCTTTTTGAATTTAATTTATTTGTTGGGGAGATACCAAAGCGGCCAACTGGGGCAGACTGTAACTCTGCTGTCTTACGACTTCGTAGGTTCGAATCCTGCTCTCCCCACATTTCGACTTTTTTAT
>JAOARB010000011.1 GCA_025210775.1 Prolixibacteraceae bacterium | reverse complement strand
CGGAAGTCCTTAATAAGTTTGTCCAGGAACACGGATGGTATCAAAAAGAGATTATCCAACGTGTGAGTGTTAATCATGGATCGGGAAAGAATGCCAAAAGAAAAACGGAGGTAATTACAGCCAATTTTGAGATTTAATAAAAGGGAGCTTGTGCTCCCTTTTATTGTTTTAAAACTGTTATCTTTGAATTATCATACTTAGAGAACTTTCCCTTCTTTTTAGTGCTAAAAACAGAAATTACAGCAAATAACACTTCAATAAACTAAAATTTAACATTTTTCAATTTGTTTGACCTATGTTAAACCCCAAGGTCAAACAACCACCACAACAAACTATATATCAAAAGGTTATAAAATAAAGAAAAACACATGTGGTGCGATGAATACTTAATTAGAGCTTATCTTGTGTAGGTTCTCTTTAGAGACACACACAATCAGATAAATACCTAATAATAAAGCGATTAAGAAAACCAACACGGTTTTTTTAATCGCTTTTTTTATGTAAATCCAAATGTTTAGGTACCATCATTTAAGTAAAAAACACCCTTTTTTTACTTATTTTTGTCAAATGTTTGACCTATGTTGGATCACTGATAAAGCAAAAAACATCTTTATTATAATACCGCATACACATAATTATCCTCTTTTAGTAATATGGAATAGCTCTCAGAAGAAATACATTCGTATAACTTCTTCCATACAACTATGCTTCAAAAGATAATATTAGAATACCTAAGATCAAGAACAAGAGAATCAATAATGCACATACAAAAAGGACAGAATCTTCATCTGATATAAAAGAAGGAGATGCCTTTAAGCCTCTCCTTCCAACAATTAAACTAAAACTATTCGTTCAACACTATATTTGAGAAAATTTAGTTCACAATATCTGCACTTTCACTTAAGTAAAACTTCGACTCTTTTACATTAGAACTGTTTGTTCCTATATAAAGATTAAAATCTCCGGCCTCAACACCATAGGATAGACCCCTACGGTAAAAAGCAAGTTCCTTTGCAGTGATTTTAAAGCTAATAATAGCCGTCTCGCCTTTTTTGATCATCACTTTTTCAAATCCTTTGAGTTCTTTCACTGGACGGGAAATACTGGCTGATGGATCGTTAATATACATTTGAACCACTTCTTCTCCATCTAATTTCCCTATATTCTTCACACTAACAGTAGCTGTTATGGTGTCGTTTAAACCCATCTTATTTTTGTCAAGTTTAATATCCGAATATTGGAAAGTTGTATAGCTAAGTCCATAGCCAAATGGGTATAAAGGTTCATTGGGAATATCAAGATACTTTGATGTAAACTTAAAATCTTCAATAATAGGTCTACCTGTTTTTTTATGATTATAATAAATTGGAATCTGACCTACTGAAACAGGAAAAGTTGCTGTAATTTTCCCCGAAGGATTATAATCGCCAAAAAGGACATCAGCAATAGCATTCCCAGCTTCAGTACCTAAATGCCAAGTTTCAAGAATTGCATTTACATTTGCATCTTCCCATCTAAGAGTCATAGGACGACCGTTTGAAAGGACTAATACCACAGGCTTACCTGTTGCTAACATGGCCCTAAGCAATCTCTTCTGACATTCAGGAATACCAATATCGGCACGACTAGCAGCCTCACCCGACCAAGCACGTGGTTCCCCTAATACGGCAACAATCACATCAGCCTTTTTTGCAGTTTTTATTGCTTCGTCAAGCATCTTAGCGCTTTCTTCTGCAGTTTGTATGATGTAATCTTTTTTCTTTTTGTTTCTATTCAATAAAAATGGATCTTCTGTAGCATAAGAACCTTTGGCATATAAGACTTCAGCTTTATGTCCAACATTTTTTATACCTTTTAAAATAGTAACAATCTTTTTATCTTTTCGGGTACCAGCCCATGTTCCTAACATATCCATTTTAGAATCGGCCAATGGTCCAACAACTGCGATACATCCCTTCTTTTTTAAAGGAAGGATTTGATCCTCGTTTTTAAGTAGTACAATGGAACGTTTGGCAATATTTCGTGCCTCAGCCAGATGCTCATCAGAAAGGACAATTTTCTTTGCTTTTTTAGGATTAAAATACTGGAATGGTTTTTCGAAAAGTCCCAATTTATATTTTGCTTCTAATACTCTACGGCAAGCAATATCTATATATTCCATGCTTACCTTTCCGTTCTTTACTGATTTTGAAAGAGTTCCTATAAAGCCTTGACCAACCATATCCATATCGATTCCTGCTTTGATAGCTTGGACAGACACTTCTTCAAGATTTCCCATTCCATGATGAATCATCTCATTAATGGCTGTAAAGTCAGTCACAACAAAACCATCAAAACCCCATTGGGTACGCAAAAGATCTGTCATTAACCATTTATTTCCTGTTGCAGGAATTCCATCTACAAGGTTAAACGAGCTCATTGCAGATCCCGCACCTGCATCAAAGGCTGCCTTATAAGGAGGTAAAAAATCTTGAAACATCATTTGACGACTCATATCCACCGTATTATAATCACGTCCAGCTTCCGAAGCACCATAAAGCGCAAAGTGTTTTACACAAGCCATAATAGTATTTGGCTTCGATAAATCATCACCTTGGTATCCTTTTACATAAGCTTTAGCTACTTGTGATCCATACCAAGTATCCTCACCTGCACCTTCAGCACATCGTCCCCAACGTGGATCACGAGAAATATCTACCATAGGCGAATAGGTCCAATTGATTCCCAAAACAGAAGATTCCTCGGCAGCTATCCGCGCATGTTTTTCTATCAGTGCCAGATCCCACATACAGGACATTGCCAAGGGGATAGGGAAAGTGGTTGTATGACCATGAATAACATCCTTACCAGCGAGTAACGGAATTCCCAGACGAGACTCTTTCACAGCAATTTCTTGGCTCTTTCTTCCTTGCGATGCACCAATCAATCCCTGACGTATAAAGTCGGCACGTCCTTCTCCTTCTGTAATCACTTTTAGGTCTCCAACGCCAGAAGACAAGTTCAACTGACCTAATTTCTCTTGCAGGGTCATCTTATCCATCAAATCATCGATAAATTGATCCATTTTATTATTCTGTGCAATAAGAGGAACCTGAATAACTATTCCCCATAGAAACAATATAATTTTATTCATTCTCATACTATAAATTCAATAAGTTATTTATATTCTTACGATAGTATATCTATTGTCATTCTTTTCTTTAAACCATTCATTGTGTTATTATGAACCGATCTTAAATATTTCTCATCTTTGCTTTTTGCACACCAACGATCACATATTTGTTTTGCATAAATTCTTTCCACATCAAACCTGATCGGAAATTTTCTATCATCAACACTTCATTTCCTTTGTCGATACCTAGAAAGCCATCATCATACCAATCTTGCATTGGATTAAATGAATCCACAAAGCCATATTTTCCAAAGATCCTATCACCATACTTTTCATACATGTATTTGGCTGCACGCAAGGACTCTTCAGGCAAAAAAGGAAGGGAAGCTACCACCGCAGATGGAGCCAATGTTCCATTGTAAGGTTTTGAGAAACCTATATATCCATCACGTCCGGCACAAGCTGTCCAACCCCACAATTCTTCAGGGTAGTCATAAACGGCACCCCAACTATTGGTATATCGTTTGTTTGCCTTTAGTGCATTTACTGCATTGTCCCAATGGTTAATATAATGGTCCTCTTTCCCTTTGAAATCATACCAGCAAGCAGGGAATTGGTACAGATAAGCATGAGGCTGCATAAGACCACCTGGAGTAAGGAAAGCACCAATGTCCTTATAAGGTTTGATAAAAACACCTCCGTTCCCACTAAAGTAAACATCCCAACTTGAAGCAGAGATTGGATAAGAAGGCGATCCCATTCCCAACAGGTAAACCATACTGTATTCATTATAACCTTTATAATGCCCTATAATACCTTCTTCGGGTTTCCATCCACCAGTTAAAACACCCTTTTTGTCAATAAACTTATCCCATTGGGCACGTAAGTAAATCTTCTTAGCCAGTTCTTCCACTTCTGTTCCTTTAAATACTTCCATAACATGAAGGATTCCTGCCATTAGAATGGCTGTATCAATGGTAGAAACCTCACACTTGCCATGACGCTGACCTGTTTCGACATTAATAAAATGATAAAAGAAACCATAGATTCCCTCTACACAAAAATCGTTAATGTTATTTGGATCTTTATGATAGGAATTAAGTGTTATCAATACCCTACGATAAACCTCTTCGCGAGTCACCCATCCTCGTTTTATCCCCACGCAGTAGGCTGATAACCCAAACCCAGAGGTCGCAACACTAGTTCTTTTACCTTTGTCTGGATCTCCAATGAGTCCCGTATTTTCATCAAAGCCATCCCAGAAATAGTCAAAGGCTTTTTTCTGCACCATATCTAAAAATAGCTGGTCTTTTTCAGCAAGCATTCCCCAACTTAGCTCTTTTGTATTTTGATAAATCTTAGATTCCTTGTCAGTAGATTGGACACAAGAACTATTAAGACTTATCAACAGAGAGCTTCCTATCATAAACTTTCCAAATAGATTCATTTTTATGCTTTATTTAAAGTTGACACATGATTGTTATCTCTAGCGGATAACCGCCTTTCCATTAATCCATTCATATTTTTTCCCTTTATTGAAAGATTCCAAATCACGCTTACAAGGCCAAGGTGTTTTAACTCTCACCCCTATTTCCCTTTGAGCAGGAAAACCAGTAGCTGTTTCCCTTTGCCATTTATCACTTGCAGCAATCATCTCTTCCACTAATTCTTTATATTCTTCCTTCTCTGCAAGATTATTTTGTTCCAGCTTATCAATTGCCAAATTATAGAATTCCACCCCTTTATTTTGGCGAATCAATTTCATATCACCTCTTCTCATCACCAGTCTTTCCGTATGCATCCAGAACAGGTCTCTTTCACCTATAGGTTTGTTTTCTAGAAGTGAAGAGGCTAAACTTTTTCCATCGAACGGATCAGTTCCCTTATATTCTATACCTACAAGATCCAGAATAGTAGGTAAAATATCCATACTTAAAGCCACTTGATTATTCAACAGACCACCAGTAAATTTGCCTTTCCAATAAAAGATCGCAGGCACTTTCAGACCACCTTCGTACATAGTAGATTTATGTCCACGATGATCTCCATTTACTTTTCCATACTTC
This sequence comes from Prolixibacteraceae bacterium, assembly GCA_025210775.1. Taxonomy (GTDB): domain Bacteria; phylum Bacteroidota; class Bacteroidia; order Bacteroidales; family Prolixibacteraceae; genus Halosquirtibacter. Next base: position 138,146 of record JAOARB010000011.1, on the reverse strand, counting down.
ATTCCTGTTCTCTCCCCTCCATTATCAGAGGTGAATATGATCAAGGTATTCTCTTCCAAATCATACTTTCTCAAAACCTTCATTATTCGGCCAACACCTTTGTCCATTGATGAAACCATTTCAGAATATCTGCGCATATACTCTTCTTTGGGCAACTGCCCCTGAACTGTATAAGTATAGAAATCGTCTGTTCGTAAAGGAATATCATCTGGACCTTGCATAGGACAATGCACAGCTGCTTCAGGCATATATATAAAAAATGGGTTTTTATGTTCCTTCTCAATAAAGTCAACCACTGCATTATTCAACAAAGTAGTCACATATCCTTTCTGATTAGATGGTTTATTATGAACAAACCAATCCACCTCACTCTCTGTATTGTGTTTTGAAACAAAATCAATATTTCCATCAAGAAATCCAGTAAATTCATCAAAACCATGAGCCATAGGTTGATAATCGGTTCCTGAACCTAAATGCCATTTGCCAAATACTCCTGTTTTATATCCTGCCTCTTTCATAATCACAGGCAAAGAGGGATTCGTTTTGGGGTCAAACCCCACATCCTTTTCGCAATGAAAATAGATATGGTCTAGTCCTACTCGTTGCTGATATCTGCCAGAGAGCAATGCTACACGAGTAGGCGAACAAACCGTACTGTTGGCATAAAAATTGGTAAATTTAACTCCATGCTGAGCCAAACAATCAAGTTCAGGGGTAGCAATTCCTTTTCCGCCAAAACAACTTAAACCGGCATATCCCAAATCATCAGCCATAATCAATATCACATTAGGTTTTTCTGGCTTTGTCACTTTGATTTTCGGAGAAGGGTTAACAGCCCAAAGAGTGCTCACACACATTCCGACAGCAGTACTTAGGAAAAATCTATTCGTTACATTCATGATTTTTATATTAGGTGTTTCTTTCAAACAATCAGCGTTTTTATACAAAATGAATCCCAAAGCAAACGATATCACAAACGATCTTATTCCCTGTGGGATTCATCTTAATACAGACGAAAAAAGCTAAGCCTTTACCTTTTTGTTTTTCTTACGTTCTTTCTTCTGACTTTTCATGATCAGAGGATCGGTGTCACCATATTGATCACGTAGACTCTCCAACTCCACCTTTAATTTGGCTGTCAATTTCTCATAACCATTCTTTCCATACAGATTCTCAAGCTCATGCGGATCTTCCTGTAGATCATACAGTTCCCATGTATCAATATCGTTATAAAAATGAATCAGCTTATAACGATCTGTTCTCACACCGATATGTCGTTTGACCATATGAAAACCAGGATGCTCGTAGAAATGGTAATACATGGATGATCTCCAATCATCTACCCTTTGGCCTTCAAGCAAAGGACGGAATGAACGCCCCTGCATATCCTCTGGAATATTCACACCACAATAGTCGAGTATCGTTGGAGCATAATCAACATTCTGCACTAGCTCTGTCACTTTTGTTCCGGCTTTGATCCCTTTGGGATACATAACCAATAAAGGCATACGGAAAGATTCCTCATACATAAAACGTTTATCGAACCATCCATGCTCTCCTAAATAGAAGCCCTGATCAGAAGTGTAAACAACAATCGTATTCTCAGCCAAACCATTCTTTTCCAAATAATCCAGAACTCTTCCCACACTTTCATCGACAGACTTTATGGTTGCCAAATAATCCTGCATATAGCGCTGAAATTTCCATTTTGCCAATTCCTTTCCTGAAAGATTTTGATCATGAAAATCATCATTTTTCTTTCGGTAAGCCTTTCTGAAAGTTGCCATTTGTTCTGGAGTCATTCTTTGGAACAAATGTGGCCAACGATCATAACGAAGGCTATCACTCCCCTTGGCTATGGTCATCTTTAGATCATGCCCCTCGTACATATCGCGATAAATATTCATCTCCTGTTCGGCAGCAGCACGTCGACCATCATAATCATCAAAGTATGTTTCTGGTAATGGAAACTCCACCGAATCGTACAAGTTATAGTGTCTTTCGGCAGGCAACCAATTTCGATGAGGAGCTTTATGATGCATCATCAACATAAAAGGTTTTTTCTTATCACGCTTCTTATCAAGCCAGTTCAAGGTAAAATCAGTAATCAAGTCGGTTACATAACCATGCTTCATTTCCCTTTTCCCATTCTCCGTAAAATCAGGATTATAATATTCTCCCTGATCGCTCAATACATTCCAATAATCAAACCCAGTAGGTTCACAGTTTAGATGCCATTTTCCAATCATCGCAGTTTCGTAACCTTTCTTTTGTAGGTACTTAGGAAAAGTTGGCTGACTACCATCAAACTTTCCACCACGATTTTGCATAAACCCATTCACATGACTGAATTTTCCAGTCAGAATTACAGCACGGCTTGGGCCACAAATGGAATTAGTACAAAAAGAGTTTGTAAAAATCGCACCACTTTCTGCTATACGGTCAATATTCGGTGTTGGAGCGAGTTTCGCCAATGGATGATTGAAAGCACTAATAGCCTGTACGGCATGATCATCTGCCATTATGTAGACGATATTCGGTTGTTGAGTCTCTGTCTCTTTCACCTTAGTATTGCAACCTGACAAAAGAGTAATTGCTCCTGCTGAGCACCAAAGGGTACTTGCTAGTTTATTTAAATTCATATAATTTGTGTTAATACAATTCTTTAATCAAGGATAAGTCTCTTATTTTTTATGATATCCCACACTCACATAGGGCGCTTTGAAATGATTGTCAGGAACTTCATATTGATTACGAAGTCGATAAAGTTCTTTTTTCAACTTTTTAATTTCCTTTTTATAACTACCATTTCTATACTGATTATGCAGCTCATCAACATCCGTCTTTAAGTCATAGAATTCCCACACATCATCCGTATAGTAGTGGATTAACTTATATCGATCACTTCTCACCCCTTCATGTCGAGGTACATTATGTTTTCCATGATCATAATAATGATAGTACAAAGACTTTCTCCACTTAGGATTCTTTTCACCACTGACCAACTTCAGAACAGATTCCCCTTGCATATGATCTGGAATTTCCACACCAGCCATATTCAAGAAACTAGGGGCAAAGTCGATATTCTGTACCAACTCCTTTACTTCAGTTCCAGCCTTAATCTTCTTTGGCCAACGCATCATCAGAGGCATTCTCATACCATCTTCATACATAAACCGTTTCTCTGCCCAACCATGTTGTCCAGTAAAATAACTCTGGTCAGAACTGTATACAATAATAGTATTATCCTTTATCTTTTGATGCTGATCTAGCCAGGCAAGTAATCGACCTACATTCTCATCAACCCCATCAATACAGCGGAGATAATCTTTAATAAACATTTGATAAGCCAATCGTTTCTTTTCTTTCCCAACCAATTTACCTTCTTGTTTTAGTTTCAGAATATGTTTGGTCTCAGGATCCTTAAAGCTGTGCCATTTCACCAGTTGCTCTCTGGTCATTCTGGCGTAATAAATATTCTCACTAGGATCATGGTCTTCCAGTAAAGGCAATGTTTTGATACGATGTCCTATCTTCATATTAGCCTTTTTCAAGTAGGAAGACCTACTTTCATAATCATCGAAAAGAGTTTTCGGCTCAGGAATAGTATCATTCACATAGCGATCCATAAATCTAAACTCAGGCATTCTTGGCACATGGGGAGCCTTATACTGCACAAACAACATAAATGGCTTTTTCTTATCACGTTTGTTATTCAGCCAACCTAAAGCTTCGTCGGTAACCAAATCCGTAGAATAGCCTTTCATCATTACCGTTTTTCCTTCACTAGTCACAAAATCAGGATTATAATAAAACCCCTGTCTTCCCGCTCCCATTAGAATTTTCCAATAATCAAACTCATCACCAGGATTTGAATTCAAATGCCATTTACCAATTAGCGCAGTATTATAACCTGCCTCTTTCATGATGCGAGGAAGAAGAGTCTGCTTCCCATTCCATTTAGAAGCATTACCAGTCACTCCATTTTTATGACTATGCTGGCCTGTAAGGATACTTGCACGACTGGGGCCACAAATTGAGTTGGCACAAAAATTATTACGAAAAAGAACCCCCTCATTGGCAATTCTATCAATATTAGGAGTGCTGTTTATGCTATCCCCATAGGCACTAATAGCACGATTAGCATGGTCATCTGCCATAATAAAGATGATATTGGGTTTTTCTATCTCCTGAGCAAGTAAAGGGGAAGAGGATAACAAGCTTACTCCGAGTACACCTCTCATTATTCCCCATCCTTTTATATAATTTCTGGAAAAATTCATTTCTTATTTGTTAATTAAATGAGTTCTTATGGACACATTACAGGTTTTCAGTTCAATCACATTAGAACAAACAACTAAAACACTAGCTACCAAAACATTACACTCTTAACTTCCAGAAAATAAAGGATATAAGATTCCCTATAAGCAAATCTGTATCACTTGGGATGCCTTTATTCACGGGTAAATCATGCTAATCAAGCACCATTCTACGTAGTAAAAATTATAAGAATAATGTTTTGGGTATAAAGGAGAAGCAAACTGGTTTCCCAGTCTGCACTTTCCGATCAATTAATATCCAGGGTTTTGAGTTATAACTCCTTCTGTAGCATCAATATCAACCTGTGGTATAGGTAATAGTTCATGTTTTCCTGCCACATAACTTTTTCCCAATGCTTGAAGCAATTTCGGAGCTCTACCTTGACGAAGAATATCCCAATAGCGATGCTGTTCCATTGCTAGTTCAACACGGCGTTCATGCCAAATAGCATAGCGAAGTTCTGTAACATCTGATGTAGTAACATCAGGAAGAATGTCAACATTACCACCTCTGGCTCTCTCACGTACCATATTTAAATAAGGAAGAGCTTCACCACTTTTGCCATTTTCATTCAAAGCCTCAGCAGCCATCAAAAGCACATCCGCATAACGAATAATTCTCACATTTGCAGGATTATTGGCACCTCCACCACCACTAAGGACTTTATCATTTGAGCCATCGTAAAATAAAGGTAGAATGCCTTTCTGATTATATTTTAAAGCATGGTTTTTAGAATTACGAACGACAATAGTACGTCCATCATATAAGGTATCTCCCACATAAGCAATTGTCGCTTCTTTTCTTGGGTCCCCAGTTTCATAAGCAGCTTCCAAATCATCTGAAGGAGAGTTAATTCCCCATCCTAGTCCTTGATTATTAATAAACACACCTTTTTCCTCATCCCAATATTTGGCTTTTGATCCTTGAACAGTGTTGTATTTATCTGTTCCTGTTTTATTTCCACTTTCCGAACGCGTTGCCTGAATCTCAAATACCGATTCAGAACAATTCTCACCATCGTATGTAAAAATACCCTCATAATCAGGGAAAAGTGAATACTCTCCAGAATTGATAATTTCCATGGCATATTTTTCCACATTTGGGAAGTCGTTTCTAAACAAATAGGCTCTAGCTAATAAACCTCGTGCAGCACCTTTTGTAACTCTACCTAAATTAGCAGAAGAATAGCCAGATCTCTCTGGAAGATACTCAATAGCATACTCAAGGTCTTCATCAATCAATTTCCAAATTTCTTCTGTCGATGCTCTTGGGATAAAATCACCATCCAACTCAGGAAGAACTGTAATTTTAGGAACTCCACCAAAAGATTTAACCAGATTAAAATAGCCATACGCTCTCATAAATTTCGCTTCAGCTAATATTCTTTTCTGAAGGTCTTCTGAGAAATTAAATTCCGATTCAGAATTGATTACAATATTTGCACGTCCAATCAAAACATATTGTCCAGAAAACCAATTATTCATTAAACTCGAACTTGAAGAAAAAGTAAATTCATTAAACTCCATCGAGGCTTTATTATTCTTATTTCCGTGATCGGCATCATCAGAGGCAATATCGCCCACTGCAATAAAAGGTAAGCCAACAAGATCATAATGACGAAGATAACTATAGGCCGCATTCACTCCTGCTTCAGCCCCTTCGGCAGTTGAATAGTAGTTTTCAGGAGACAGATCTCCCAAAGGTTGTTTGTCAAGATAATTTTCACAAGAAGAGAATCCCAAACCCAACAACAAAAGTGATATAATAATACTATTTTTCATTATTCGAATCTTTAGAAAGTTATGTTTAAGCCAAAAGTTACAGTCGTTGGCAATGGATAAGTTGCCATATCAATTCCATTGGTCATAACATTTGATCCTCCAATATCTGGAGTAAAACCAGAGTAATTAGTAAAAGTGTACAGATCTGTAACACTCACATATGTCCTCAAATGGCTTACAGACAATTTCTTAATTATAGATTTTGGCAAAGAGTATCCCAACTGGATGTTTCTAATTCGAAGGTAAGAACCATCTTCCAACCAGTAATCAGACATCTTTTCATTATGAGTATCAACATCACTCAAACGAGGATTTGTATAGCTGGTACCTTCTCCATTCCATCTATCCAATGCTGATGCTTCGTAATTATAGCTAGACTTCCATCTTTTACGTAATTTACCATTGGCAATCTCATTACCTACCACACCCTGCAAATCAAGAGAGAAATCAAATCCTTTATATTCACAATGGAAGTTTGCTCCAAAAGTAAAATCAGGTATCGGTGACCCTATTACAGTTTGATCATCTTCAGTAATAACACCATCATTATTTAAATCTTTGAATCGAAGATCTCCTGGCAGTTCTCCTCCATAAACAGGATAATTTGCTAATTCATCCTCATTTTGAAAGACTCCATCAACTTTATATCCATAAAAAGCTCCAATAGGATTTCCAACAGAGGTGCGTGTAAAAGATTGAGAATCGACACTACCTGACAAGAAAGATCGTCCATTCGCTAACTCCTTCACTTCGTTGTTTATTGTAGTCAAGTTTGCACTGACACCATAAGAGAAATCATTCTTTCTATCTTCCCAACGCATAACAACTTCAAAACCATCATTCAAAACTCTAGCTGCATTTACAACAGGATCAGCACGAGTCCCAAAATACGATGGGATAGGTACGGCAATCAAAATATCATCTGTTTCTCTTCTGTAGTAATCGAACTCTGCAGATAGCTTATTGTCTAAGAAGCCTATTTCCATACCAATATCTGTTTGGCTTGTTTCCTCCCAAACAATGGTAGGATCAGCAAGCTTGGTCAATGTTGCACCTTGAGCGATATCTTCGTTACCACCAACAATAGCAACAATACCCGATTGATTCCCACCGATCGATTCCGTAGTAGAAAGATACTGTATCGAAGCATAATCTCCGATCTTATCATTACCAATAATACCATAACTTGCTCTAAATTTCAAGTTACTGATATACTCATTATTTTTTAGGAACTCCTCCTGACTTGCTCTCCATCCTAAGGCTATAGATGGGAAATGGGCATAACGATTATCTTCGCTAAATTTTGAGGACCCATCTATTCTATAAGTTGCTGTCATCAGGTATCGATCCAAATACGAGTAATTCATACGAAACATATATGACAAATAAGATCTACTTGTAGCAGGATTCTCTAGAGCATAACTTTCCGAATCGAAAGTAGCATCTAAATACCACAAATTTCTATTGTTAGGGATGTCAGTTGCTGCTCCTTTTAATGTTTCACTATAAGTATCCTGAACAGATATACCTGCCATGGCATCAAAATGATGATCCTTGAAATCCTTGAAATAATTAATCGTATTATCCCATATGTAAGATCTAAAGCGAAGATTTGATTTTATTAATTTAGACTCATTGGTCGACTGTGAAGCATTAGCTTCATACTTAGGAATATAGTTGCGAGTAAAATTATCTTTTTTCTCGAATCCATAAGAAGAGCGAAAAACAAAATCCCCTAAATTAACCTCTCCATAGAAATTCCCCACCAATCTTTCTGAATGGAACAATGAATTATTGTAGTAAGTACTTACCAAAGGGTTACTTCCATCAACAATTTCAGTAAAAGATCCATCTTCTTGAAAAGGGCTAAAAATACCTGGAGTACGATAAGCGGCTTGTGTTGGGTCGGGTCCCCCATGTTTATCTGTTTTTATAAAACTAATGTTATGACCTATCTTAACAGACTTTGTCAACGTATATTCATTATTCGCTCTTAAAGTAATTCTTTCTAAATCTGTTTTTTCAACAATACCTTCCTGATTCTCAAAAGCTGCACTAAGATGGTATTTCATATTTTTATTTCCTCCACTAGCAGAGACCTGATAATTTTGAGAAATTGCGGTAGAATAGATTTCATTAAACCAATCTGTTCCTTCCCCAAATTGGTTAGGATCCTCATAAGGAGCCGGATTCCCTGAATTAAGTGATGATTCATTACGTAACATCGCATAATCAGATGCCGACACCATATCGATAGTATTACTAACCTTTGAAATACTTACTTGGCTGTTAAAATTAATCTTAGTCTTACCTGCTTTACCTTTCTTTGTAGAAATCATGATCACCCCATTGGCACCACGTGATCCATATATTGCAGTTGCCGATGCATCCTTTAAGACTTCTAAAGAAGCGATATCGGTTGGATTTAGGAAATTAATATCAGAAACGATTAAACCATCAACCACATAAATAGGAGCAGAATTATTCAGAGTCCCAACACCACGAATTCGAATTACTGGGGAAGATCCTGGAGCTCCATTAGAACTTGTCACTTGAACACCGGCAACTTTACCACTAATGGCACTACCAACATTCAAAGTAGATGTTTTTGCAAGATCTTTACCTTTCACTGAAGATACAGCTCCAGTAATATCACTTTTTCGCTGCATACCATAGCCAATTACAACAATTTCATCGAGTCCAAGTTGTTCTACTTTTAATTCAACATCAATAATGGAACGGTCACCCACTCTTATTTCTTGACTTTCCATTCCAATGAATCGAAACAGAATAATATCATTAGCAGATGCTTCTATATTATACTTTCCATTCATATCAGTAGTACTACCCGAAGTAGTTCCCTTAACCTGTACCGTTACCCCCGGAATCGGAAAATCCGAACCAGCCTCGGTAACTCTTCCACTTATATTTATCGATTTCTGGGCATAAGTCGAAACACCCAGACCAATAAAAAGAAGAGATAGTAATAGTAGTCTTTTCATACAAAATAAATTTAGTTTTTATTGGTTATTCCTAGATTAGGAATTACTGATAACAAAATTACGGGCATCTCACTTCTGGCAAAAAAAACGACCACTATACAAATTGCATAAATCATTTATGACGAAAAAACAAACTATATACCACCTATACAAGCAACTCTTAACAACTGTCTATCAACCTATTAGGATTGTATTTTTATAACATTCAAGATTAAAGAAAATAAATCTATTTCTCCATTATTCTTCTCTTATAAGAAGATATCATCTATTTAGTTAGGAATTCAACTTATTAGCCAATAATAACTAAGGAAACTTGAAAGACAAATAATAGAGTCTTGGATAAAGAAGAAGATTTCAGAAAGATCATTTGATACATATTATATGCAAAATCAGATCATGACGGAGATAAAGATATAGCCACATTGATCTATCTAATAGATAAGTCTAAGATCTATATTAGTATATATAAGAAGCATGAAGAATTTACGAAAAATACAAGTGAGAGGAGTTAGAGTAACGAATATTGTATAGACACGTTATGTTCTTATTAAATTATTCCTGATTGTGGATTAAGAGAAAGGAATAAACAATAAAACTTAAAATGATGTTGGTTGAGCTTTTACAAACAATTTAAGATTTGGGAAAAATATAATGATGGTCCTCAACATAACTGAAAGAGACAAACAAGACAATCAAAAGCCCGAGACTGTAAAATACAATGATATAGAATCACAGAAAAGATATAAACGTTCACGAGAGCATGATAAAAATACACTCAACATCTTTTTCCGTAAAAAAAACTTATGCTTAAACAAATCAAACATATTTCATATCGACAAGTAATGGAAGACTTAAAATTGAATCATGAATTCATTTAAGTTATCACTTGAAGAGAAATCTAGTTTCTTACGAAGTCTATAACGATGTACTTCAACGCTTCGTGGCGAGATATTCATTAAAGGCGCAATCTCCTTAGTCGTTAAGTTCATCTTTAAATAGGCGCATAAACGCAAATCATTAGGCGTAAGTTTTGGATAATCATCTTTCAGTCGGTTAAAAAAATCAACGTGGGCACGGTCAAAATGCTTTTCAAAGATCTCCCAGTCATCTTGATTGTCAATATTCTCATCAATCAGTTTAATCACTTTCTCAAGATACTTGTCTGGATATCTTTGCTTCAACACCTCTTTTTGTTTCAGTATTTCCGTTTTTACATCCAACAAAACGTTATTTTTCCTAATGATAGACATCGTAGAATTAGCCAATTCACTACTCTTATGAGAAAGCTCATTACGCAAGCTTTGGTTACGATACTTGATTAAATTACGCTCTGCTCTCAAACGCTCCTCTTCTTGCTTTTCCATTAGAAGGCGATCTTGCTCTCTTTGATAAGTTGCTCTTTGTTTTCGATAGTACATTCGAATTCCTAGAGGTGTAACAACAACAAACAATAAAGAAATCAACAGAAATAATACAATCGCCAACTTTGTAGCATACCATGGAGGTAAAATTTGAAATGGATATGATATTTCAGCTAAATGATGGCCAAACTCATCTTGACCTTTTACCTTGAGAACATATTTTCCCCAAGGCAATCGAAAATACTCTTTACTTGTTTGTGATGATAAAACGGACCATTCTTTATCTAAACCCTGTAAATAAGTTTGAAAAAGAATAGGCTTACCAGGAGAAACCAATGATGAATAGTGAAATGCAATAAAATTTCCCAAATAAGGAATTTTAGGCTCTTCCCCCCGGTCATCAAGACACATTAACTTTTCTTCTGTAGTTTGAGAACTACTCTTAACCATACTAAAGAAAATTGAAGAGTCTGAATTATCACGAATAATAGAATCTCCCTTTAGAACAGCATAACCATTTTCCAAACAAATTAATGTTTCCTCCTTTCGAACTGGGATAATATTCTCACTTCCCTCAACCAATCGTCTATTGTAATCATTAAGTAGACACTCCATCTTTTTTACAAAAGTGTCATTCTTCTTTTTAAAATAAGCAATCTTTTGAGAAGTAACAAACCAATACCCATCTCCATTACCTTTTAGAATTCGGTCTGCTCGACTAAATTCTCCAAGAACATCATTCAATCTATTATATGGAACAATGGTATCCTTTAAATCATCATAAGTGAAGATTCCCTCTGTTGATGTAAATACAATACGCTTATAGAATTCGAATACATGAAATCCTAAATCAGCAGGAAGACCTTTATTTTTTCCATATTTCTGTACTTCAAGAGGAGATCTAAAGTTTTCTCCCAAACGCATCTTGTAAATCTCTTTCTTATGAAAGTGATTTACCCAGATATTTCCAAAAGGATCAACGGCAATGAAACGAGAAGGTTCTTGAAATCCACGTAATCGTCTAAAAAAAGACCATAGACCTTTTTCATCTTTTCGAAACAATATTAATGAAGTATAAGTACTCTGAATTAAAAGTTCCTGTCCTTTAACAACAAACTTCTTAAAATTATACCCACCACCAATTCTTGAAATACGAATCATTTTATCCTTTTCAATTCGAAAAGAACCCGTATTGTGTCCACATAATAACTGTCCATCAACAACCTGAAGAGACCATACATGTCCACCACTACCAGGCAATAAGACAAAGTCATTCAATTTTAGTTTTGAAATATCGTTGCCAATATTAGTGCACTTATACACCCCCTGATTCGTTCCCAAATATAGGTTTCCATCATAAAAAGCAGAAGTATTAACTACTCCAATATTCTGTTTCCGCTCTGTGACAAAATGTAATGGGTAATTAAAATCAATACAGGAAATCCCTTTATTCATGGCAACCCACAATCTTCCCTGATGGTCTAAATCCATTCCTAATACAGTATTACTCTCCAGATAATTTTGTGTGTTTAGGTGGATCAAAACCTCTCCAGACTCATTAATCACATAAATACCATCCTGGATCGTTCCTATATAATAATTCTGTCCATCAAAAATGCCCCTATTAATCTCTTTTCCTTTAAGGCTATCCTGGGCAGGGCAATGCCATTCTTTGAACTTTCCATCACTCCAAATCGTTAACCCTTTTTCAATGGAACCCAATAAAAAATCTTCCTTCTGATACGGCAAAAAAACTCGTGTAAAGGCCTGATTCATAAATCCACTATGAGGGATCTCTGTAAATTGGTCATCTTTAAACTCCACCAAATTATGACGAGTAACCTGAGCTATCGTTTTATCTCTTGCCTCCAGTAAAAACAAGATAGAATTTTCCAATCTATTATGGTGTATCTTCCCTTTGTCAAGAGTAAAGACAACAGAAAAAGATTGGAAATACACTTTTCCCTTATCATCCTGCGTAATCTTCCAAATCTCTTCGTTATGCAATTCAAAACCAACAAGAGAATCACTTAAAGAGGTATAGTGTAGTTGACCGACCTTATCTTTCTCCCAATAACCAAATTCTTCATAGGAGCCAGTATATATCTTCTGATCATTACCAACGAAAACAGAACGAACTTTTCTCCCATTGGGCAAAGCATATAATTTCCAATTAATACCATCAAATTGGAGAAGTCCCACATCGTTTCCGACATAAATCATACCTTGATCAGAATGTGAAACAGACCAATTTTTACTGTAAGCATTATATTGTTCTCGGGTAAAATTAATTACGTGAGGTTGATGTATGGCAAAGATGAAGTCAATTGATCCTAAAATAACAAGCAACAAAGTAAACAATCGGATGAAATAGGTGCTGAATAACAGACTATCAATAAATTTAAATAGTTGCCTTTTCATAAAAGTGAATAGAATAAGATAGTTATGTGAAACTCTAGTTTGAACAGACTAAATATAGATAGATTTCTTCGTGCATTCAAACGATAAATACAACTTTTTTATCGATTCGACTAGAATAATAAATATCAGCAAATATATTTATCACTTTAAAAAATCTATCAGAGCATGTCCATAAAAAAGTACTTCCACAAAAAAACGACTTTATCCTTTACACTCTCCACACGAAGAATAATTGTTCTTAAAATCATATCCAAAAACTTGTTTTAATGTCTGTACTCTTCCTTGAACAGTGAGATAAGATAAATTTTACACTCTCTTTGGATAATGTCAAATAAACAACTCATAGACACTTTATAAGACTGTTTCAGTTTCAAATGAAACTGTGCCTAAGCAGCTTTAAATCGTGTTTAAAACATATTATGTATACCGAATATTTACCTTCTCTTAACCCTCCCTATACCCACAACCCCATTTTGGGTATTGGGAAGGTTAAGAGAAGGTAAAGAAAGGGTTAAGGTGATACGTCTAAACTACGTATCAAAAATAGTCCAATTATAGACATAATCATTGCTAAAACTATAAGTGTAAATAATGGAGGTAGTTGATTTAGCTCTCTAATCTCGACATTTTTCACATTAATATTATCTATTCAGGATTAATTTCACATCAGAAAGAAAAAGGTTGATTAAGAAATGATAATAGATAATTTAAAATTGACACACTTAATTGACCTACAAGGAATACTAAAAGCCTGTATCATCTTTTTTTCTCTTATAACTATAACGATTTTTACCTTCATCAATATAATTTCTAAAGGTGTTAATCATCAGTGTAATAGTAAAGTTATTGGTTGAAGCAATATAGGTAGGACGAAGCTCAACCGTTGTATGTTTTGATGGGCTTACCAAAACAATCCCAGAAGCATTATTACGATTAAAATACAAAGGATCATTCCAATTTTTGGGTTCACGCCAAATAGTGTAACCTCTATTGATAAGAAATTGAAAAGATTTGTCAAGATATTCTTTTCCCATTACATGAGACATCCCTATAGAGGTCGATCGAGGCACCAACATAAGTCCTTTTAGTTTGCCATGACAGATAGACATATTGTGTTTATATACTGACCATACAATTCCTTGGTCCATACGTATATTTATATAATCACTACGATGTCTTTTATATTCTTTATAGGCTTTCTTACGCGGCATATCGTATACCAATCCTCGAAAAAGAGGTTGGGCACTGATGATGTTAATATAGAGAAAAGCCAGTAAAAAGAATAGCAGCTTTTTCATTTTAGTTATGGTTTTTAATCCATATCTACTTAAAATAATTATCAACCACACCAACCATGTCCTACATTACACGATATCATTAAAGAATGATAGTAATATTGAAACCGTCATTACCAACACATTACGTAATTTTAAGCAAACCGTTAGATTGTTCTTCCCTCCTTGTTTCATCAGGACTGATAAAACATAAGAATAGAAGCTTTTTGTTATTGTTTTATTTTATCTACATAGGGAACAAAACAAATTTCCAATAGTTCAACAAAGGTTTAAAACGAATTTCACAACAAACACTACACTACTATTAATCAAATAATTATATAGTAAAATATAATACATTAAAATAAATAGATAACAGGGTTTTTGAGGCTTAAAGCACGTAAAACGAATATGAAGGGAAGAAAAAAGGAGCAACACCGTAGTGTCACTCCTTTAAGCTAAAATATATCTAAAATGGATAGGTTTAAGATAACATTTCTTTTAGTTTATCGACACAAAGTGAAGGTGTTGCATTGCTTACAATACGTTGTAATATTTCCTTTTTAGCATCGTTATTCTCGGCGATCACCTCTGCAAACAGATGAGGGTACATCGCAAATCGTTGATCGAAATCAGCAGTAATCAGATCAGCAGCATCCCACTGGACACGTTGGTTATCTGACCCTAACAACTGAAGAACATTAGGAGTTAGATCAACACGCTTCTTTATTCCTTTTAAAAGAACAGAGATATCTTTGGCAGTAATCTCACTAAAATCATCAATAAAATGAAGAGCAGGATAGCGATCATTTAGTTCACCTCCAAACGCATTATCCTCATATCCATTATTTACAAATTTTAGATGGTAAGTAACCAAGAAACGAACCACAAAAGGACGACCTAATTCAAGCTTTAAAAGCAGATTACAGAAGTCGTCAATCATAGATGCATCTTCACGTTCATCCCACTCGCGTAGATAGTCGTAAAGACGATTTAAATGACCTAAGCGAGCCAACATATACAATGCTCTATGTCGCTGTTCTTCAGTAAAAGTCCATATCACGGTATCAATATCTCCAGGAATATATTCTAAAGTACGAGGCATCAATTCATTTTCGATTTGAGAGAAATCTCCCGTTTCGAAGATGTAGCGCTTAATCACATCAACAAAATATGCACGTTCTTTAGCTACTTGTTCTTTCTCTTCATCTGTTCTGTTCCATTCAGGGTTGTCATACAAAATGATACCACGAACGAAGTTTGCAAAATCTAGTTCCATATCTTCATTAATGATATCTAAATATTGCTGACAAGGAACAAGTTCATTTACCTGAGAAAGGAATTCCCTTCGTGTATCAAGATCCAGAAGAGAGATGGTTTCTTTAAGAGCCTCTTTGCGTGATTTTTCTCTTGCTAGAGCAAAGCTAGAGGTCTCCTCATATTTATCCGCATAAGCGAAATCTTCCACAAGATATTTATAAGTATTAAAGAAAGTATCACGATCTTCCTCGTTTTCTCGAAGGGTATATTTTGTTTCGTATATCTCCCAAGCAAGGATATATTTTTTCGGTACTTTGATCTTCTCTAATAGATCAATAAACTCAACCCAATGACTTGTAGTATAGTTACGGTTAAAATAACGACCAGGTATAAAAGATTTAAAGAGCTGGTGTAGGGTCTTCACTGGAGCCAATTCAACAAATAGATTAACTAAGCGAACAAAAGGTGCACTTACGTTTCCAGGGAAAGCATTGTAACTATAAAGTGAAGCAGACAGCAACATAGAGAACTCATCTTCAGAGAAAATAGCCACATGAGCAATATCTCTTGGGTTTTCAGAAGAGCAACAATATTCTTTAATAGCGTCAAGAACAGCCTCTTTATCTGCAGGTTTCGATTGGTTCATCGCCTCCTTTTTAGCAGCTTCGAAAATCTCTTTCTCTTCAGGAGTTAAACTATCAGGGCCACCAGTCATTAGCTTCATCAAGATAGCTTTGGGCGGAGGTGGTGGCATTTTTGGACCTTCACAATAATTACGAATCATTGCCACTACTTCTTTTTGTCTCTCTTCAATGCCCTCATCCATATTATAAAGGAAACCGTCATCAAACATATGGTATTCGAAAAGAGGCCAAAAACGATCATTAAAATAATCTATTAAAGGACGAAGATGTTTTGGTGCCATCAAGCCACCTTCTTTATAACATATATAAGCCATAGAAAGAAGCTCAGATCCTTTGGCTAAAGAGTTATTCTGCACCTCCATAGAGTAGCGTAGAAGTTCTTGTTCAATATCATCACGCTTCACTAGACGCAAATCAGCAAGCACCTTCTCCCATGAATCTGGAGATTGTTTATAAAGACGATAAACACGCTCTAGATTGTCAATAGACATAGCATCGGTCCAAACAGGATGGAGTGTACTGACAACCACTTTAAGATAACTATCGTAATCATTGATATCAACATAACGCGAGTCAAACTGTTCGTTCGATATCATTTTATAATAATCACATACCCTTTGAGTTAAATAGGTATCAAAAGGTTTCTTTCCACGAAGACGGAATAAAACATCTAACATACGAAGACATTGAGAAACACCCGAAGGGTCTTCTCCATTAACCACATAATTCATTCCTTCGATATGGGCATCCTCTTCATAATAAGATTCAAAGAAATGATCGATCATCTCATCAAGCTCCTCACCGAAATAGTTGATACGTTTAAGCATCGAAAGATTTCTATCGGTACATAGCTGACGTAAAGAACAAGGTTCGATAGTATCAAGAACCTCTGGATTAGCTCCTGTCTCTATAAAACGTAATACTGTTTCTCCATTATCAAATCCCTTTAAAAAGAATTCTCTATTGTGTGCTATATTGTCCCAATCATCGTCATCATCGTCGTCATCATCACGATCACGGAAATAAAGATTTTTACGCTCGACACCTTCCATAAAAGCATCCACTTCTTTCTTCAGCTCCCAGAATTTGGTTTCAAAGACAGTATCCTCATAAGGAGTTTGACCTTGTTCTTCTCCAGGATAGAATCCGAAAATAGAGTGTATAAACCAATCAGCAAGACTCTCCTCCTCACCTACATCTGACAGATGAGGTGGATAAGCTTTGATATGTTTTACAAATTCAGAACATATATATTCAAAATCTTTAGTATTCGCTTTACAATGTTTCCAAAACAAAGACTCCTCTTCTATTTCGTAGCAGTCTAATTCTTGAGAACAAAGCACCATTAACTGGTAATCATTATAGCTGTTTGCAATCGCTTTTAATACATGTGGATTACTATAGCCATACAAACTAACAAAGTGTAATAGCTGCTGGAAGGATGTTTGAGCATGTTCATCATCCCAATAAGGGATAATATATTGTGCAATAAGATAGATGTAATTTGGATCATTCAAAGCCAAAACAAATAGCATATGAAGACCAAAAGTGTGGAACTCATCGATCCAAAGATCATAGGTGTCGTTAAACTCAATTGAAAGGGAAACAATTGCTTTGGCAACTTCTACCACTTTCTCTTTAAGCTCTGGAAATTGAAGTGCAGCATCGAAAACCAACGTTTCAGAAAAACGAATATAATCGTACTCAATGGCAGATTTTCCAAAAGTACACTCTCCCATATTCATTACAAGCTTCATTCGCTCCAAATCAGGGATGTTCTCATACACAAAAGGATTACCCTCTTGGTCAAAGAAAAGAGATTGATAACTTTCGTCACCTAGAACAAACTTTTTGTGTGTGGTCGCATCCAAAAAGTAGTCTAAAGCACTGCCGATACTGCTAGAAGAAGAAAGATCGATCTTCTGTTTGTCTAAGACATTACTCATAAAATATAATTTTTGTTGATATTGTGATCTCTACAATACATCTTGTTTAACGAATAGTAAAGATTCACATATTTTATAATGGAAATGGTTGTAAATATACATAATTATTCCTCTCAACAAAATCGTTTTATAGCTCACAAATCCCATTTATTATGATGTATCGTATCTAACTAGAAACAAAAGGCTGAAGTACAATTACATTCTATAACAGAATTAACACACCTAAACTACATAATAGAATAATTATATAACATATTAGATTAATCTTAAATACGAAAATAAAAAGCATAACAGTTAGACTTAAGAAAAAAAAGGGAAAAAGAACAAATGAATATGGAAGTAGATCATTTTTTCTCACGAAAAGATGTGGATATTCATAGAAGTAAATAACCCATAATATTAAGTGATTGAATAAAAAAAGGATAACACCTTCTGTGGGTGTTATCCTTTCTTCAAACTACAATAGTTATCCCTCTAAAAAGAGTAATTAAAATTGTAATGTTCGTAGATTAAACAACGAACTAATATTCTAGAACTTTTTCTCTCTTCTTCGCTTTTTTCTTTTTCACAACACAGTTCTCTGTAGGTCTCTTTTTCTTAAGTCCAGGAGGAACAACCACAGTTTGGAAAGGATCATCAGGACTCACAAGCTCTTTTCTATCAATAATTAATGATGGAATCATCGAAGCAGATGCAAAGACAACTAATATATAAAGCATCAATAGTTCATTACCTAAGCCATGTAAAGCAAAGACAGAAATAATAAAAACAATATTAAATGAAATAATAATGGCAGTCGCTTTATGATGTGTAAGTCCCAATGCTAGCATTCTATGATGAATATGATTTTTATCGGGACTCATTGGAGATTTCTTATGTATAGCACGAATCGTAAACACTCTTAACACATCATACAACGGATAAATAAGAATCCCAAAAGATATTGCAGGTGCAGAAGAAACAGCATAGGTCAAATTTTCTGGAGACAAGTTCATTTGGTTGAATACTACCACAAAAATGTACATTATTGTACCTATTAACATAGACCCCGTATCTCCCATAAAGATTTTATTCTTTCCACCTTTAAAATTGAAATAAAAGAATCCAACTAAAGCACCAACCAAACTAAAACAATATAAACTATAACCTACTCTTCCATTAATAGCAAACCATGCTCCGAAAGTTGCAGAAATAATAATAGATAAACCAGATGCTAATCCATCAATACCATCAATCAAATTGAATGCGTTGATAATTACAATACAAGCAAAAACAGACACTAAGAAACTAGCCCAATAGGGAATTATATCAATGCCCAAAAAGCCATGAAAGGAAGTAAATCGAAAATCTCCAGCAACTACAAGAAGTGCAGCAACAAAAAGTTGAACTACTAGTTTCTTACTTGGAGACAAAACTAAGATATCATCCTTTAAACCAAGGAATAACATCATGGTTAAACAACCAAATATTAGAGCAAGATTAGGTGTTGAGATCCAACTATGAGATATAGTTAGACTGACGACAAAACCTAAATAGACTGCCAAACCACCTAAAGTAGGGACTACCACTGCTGCAGCAGATCTTCCGTTAGGTTCATCAAACAGCTTCTTTTCTTTGGATATAACCACCAAAGTAGGAATACACACCATCGTCACAAAAAGTGAAACTAAGATGGTCACAACATGAATTAACACAACACTCATAGATTATAGATTAATTTTTCATACTGAAAATAAGATCAGATACGATTTGCGCAGTAAAAGTATAAAAATTATAGTAAAATAGGTAAATTCTTTTAGGAACAATAAGAATGTTATCATTTAACATCTACAAGAATTCACCTTTCAATGACTTCCCAACCATTCGTTAAGAATTGATTATCACTAAATTCACAACTTTGACCCAAGTCTTTTAAAGATCAAAAAAGAAAACAAAAAGATCAAACACCTCATTTTTAACATAACATAACAAATCAATTATTTAAATCTTATTCTTTCACAACTACCTTGTTAACACAGTTGCATAATCTAACATCAATAACTCTATAATTTAATATCTATTGTATATGAACAATAATAATCCCTAAAAAGTTGAGATCAATCATTGTTCTACAAAAGACATCAATAATACTAAGACCATATTGTATGTTGTTTAATATAAAAATTTGGAACTAAAGCAGAAATAAGATATGTTTGTAGTGTACTATTCAACTAACACAGTATACTATGATAAAAATTAAAAATCTTCATTTTAAGTATCGTCCAACAGCATCCTTATTTAATGGACTAGACTTAAGCCTTAAGTCAGGTAACATATATGGACTATTAGGTGGAAATGGATCAGGAAAGTCTACATTACTCAAAATAATAGGAGGATTGATTTCACCACACACTGGAGAAGTCAAAGTTAACAACCATACTCCTTTCGAACGTGTTCCGTCATTTCTTGAAGACATTTACTTTATTCCGGAGGAAATGGAATTGCCAGAAATCAAATTATTACAATTTGTAAACTGCTATAAGAGATTCTATCCAAAATTTGACATGAATCAATTTCAATCAAATATTGAAGCATTTGGTCTTACACAAGAGTTAAACAAAGGAATCAATCAATTTTCATTTGGACAAAAAAAGAAGTTGATCATCTCGTTTGCTCTTGCAACTAATTGCTCATTGATGATTATGGATGAACCAACAAATGGTTTAGATATTCCATCAAAAAGGATCTTTAGACAATTGATCGCTTCTTCAGTTGACGACAACAAGTTGTTTATTATTTCATCACATCAGGTAAGAGATTTGTTCAACTTAATGGACCCAATTATCATTCTTCAAGAGGGAGAGCTACAATGTAACATCAGTGTACATGAACTAGAATCTAAATTTAATTTTCACACATATAAGTCATTGGATATGGTCCCAAAGGATGTTTTATTCTACCAAGAATCTCTAGGTGGAGTGCAATGTATTGAAAGGTTTCAAGAAGAAAAGATATCCGATCCTATCGATTTTGAATTCTTCTTCACTGCAATGGTGTCTGAAAAAAAAGAATTACTAACCAACGAATTAAACTAAGATGAATAATAAAATACAATTATCAAGGCTAAAGAGTCTATTTTTTCTTGAATATCAAGTAAATAAAAAGAAATTATGGTTGTCCATTCCTGCCACCATTAGTATTTTATTAGCTACAGGCTTACTAATCGTATGGGGATTAGGAATTGAACAGTTAGATCATGTAAATATACTTACCAGCATATTTTTCTACCTTATCTGGGGATTAGGTGTTTTGATCCTTACCATCAGAAGTTTTAAGATGTTTTCGAAAACAACCACTGCCATTCCTTATTTGGCAACTCCAGTATCTCACCTAGAAAGATTTATTGTAATAATCACAAAATCATTCATCTCATGGTCAGTACTAACTTTCTTAATCTTCGCAATCTTCTCACCAATTTTTTATTCAATTACAAAGCAATTATTTGAAATAGAATATCATGGAGTAAATGATGTATACTATTGGTTCAAGAATGTTACAGCAATAAGCGTAGTCTACATCTTTTCTATGCATATTAAATTCTTACTTGGTAGTGTCTTCTTTAAAAGGCATGCGTTTTTAAAAACCATTTTGTGCTATCACGTACTGACGTCTCTTTCATTTTTTGTTATACTTACAATTGTGCAAGGAGCCTATGGTGATGCAGAGACCATGACTACAATGGTTAGTAATTTCTATGCAGAAAGAATTTTTCATCTTGATGTTCGTCAATTTCCTGAATTCATTAAAGCTAATATGAACTATATAATGATGGCTATGGCTTGCACTAACGCGATTCTGTACTATCCTATATATCTAAAGATAAAAGAAAAGGAGGTATACTAAATGAATTTTGACAATCATAAAGCAATATACTTACAGATTTGCGATCTTATAGAAAGTAAAATACTAGAAGGAACATGGGAAGCCAACGAAAAGATTCCATCTGTACGTCGCTTTGCCATAGAACTAGAAGTAAATCCCAACACCATTACCAATAGCTTTAGCGAATTGATGGGAAGAAACATTATCTATAACAAAAGAGGTATTGGATATTTTGTTTCGCAAGAAGCTCGTAAAATTATCATAGACAAGATCAAATATGAGTTCTACGAAAAAGAACTACCACTCCTTTTTCACAGAATGGAATTATGTAATATTCCGATGATGGAAATAGAGAAACGATTTAATAATTATCAACAGAATAAAAATTTTAAAGATGAAAAAGAGCAATAAATTCTTAATTGGATATTTTTCTATTTGTTTCTTACTAGCTATCCTACTATTAACACTCCCCTTACTAATATCCTAAATTTATATAACAACAACCTCTACTCTTTCGATTCTTTTGGGTAGAGGTTTCTTTTTACTCAACAACAAAGACAGATTATTAAGCATAAAGAAACAATCCTACAAACATTATATAAAAGAAAAAATAAACCTAAAATTACTTGTATTTAAATCATAAAAACAATAAGATATTGATTCAAAAGAGGTTGTGTAATGATGTAAAACAACAGAAATAAAAAGACCATCTAACCTTCATATAGTAAACTATAATCCAGCAGATGGTCGAGCTATCTGTCTCTAACCTATAAATAAATCTTTTTAATATAAGAAGTATCCCCTTTACCTAAGCAAAAGGACCGTTAGTTGTAACGAATGCAACACACATTTAAATTAACACAAACCATATTTAATCGATAAAAATCGATCTAACAGTACGAAAATACTTCTAAACACATGAACAAACGTAGAAATTATAAAACTCAAATAAGCTTTCCACTAATTAGACATAAAATAGAGAAGAGAAAGACAATCGATCAAGACCGAAGTCTGCTTCTCTTCTCTTGAAATCAACTATTTATTATTAATGTACTTTCGAAAAAAGATCAAAACCAAATTTTATTCCTGCACGAAAACGAAACAACGCCTCATTATTACTTGAAAGTATTGGTCCTGCATATTCGCCATCAGCAAGAATAGAACCTAAACAAAACAAGTGGAAATTCTTTTTCTCCCAAGGGAAATAATCGACAAACAACAACAACTGCTGTCTAAACCCTTCCTTCTTTGCCGACATAAATCGAAACGGTTCATTCGTATCATTTTTTACGTAACTAGGAATATATTTAAACCCTGGACGAATATGTGTAAAAGAATATTGACATTGCAATGGTGCAGACATTATTGACACTTCTTTAGGAAGAAGCCCAGTCAATCCATGAACATAACCAATATCACTATCCATAATCAAACGCCCTAAAGTCCAATGAAGTCCAAGCTCTGTAGTGTAACGTGAAACACCTTTCTCATAATGACTACCAAAGTTAAAACGAGTCAAGATCTTTCCATCCATTAAATTACCACACCAATAGAAATTGTAATAAAGTCGATCTGAAGCACTCATCAAATTTGGCGATCCATCTAAACCATTGACCATCTGAACACCAAATTCTTGCTTACCAAAATGATGAGCTACTGTCAAACCTGTTTGCCATACAGGAAACCCATTATTCATATCACTATATTCGTAAACATCACCAGGCAAATAAAAGCACTCATAAGCTCCATTTACAAGTGCTTGTTTTCCCGCGACAAAAGTCCAATTATTATACCTATATCTCAATCCTAGCATATTTATATGATTTGCTAGACCATCACCCCCATTTATATAACCAGCAAACTCCTGTCGATAAAAAGCACTCAATCCTTTATAAATCTCAAAATCAGTCTGCAAAATCAAACTTCTTGTATAGAACCCCATACTCTTCTGAGTAGAACCTCCATTTTTTATAGAACTATTTTGATATTCTACACGCCCATCAATATTCAAATAGAAATTATCAAATGGTACCTTGAAATTATCTTGCCCCTTTACTGACGAGACACTCAAAATTGATAACAAACCAATTACAATAACCTTTAATTTAGTCATATTTCCCCTTTTTAATCTTGGCACAACAGACCTTAAATCAATAAGACCTCCTCTTTTAAAAGAAAAATCTTCACCAGAATGCCTATATTTTATTTAATAACACAACAATTACCCCATTAAAATTTCAAATCCAAAGGAGATAGTCATATGATATCTACTCCCCCCATATAACTTATTATACTTAAGACATCATAAAAGGACTACCTCCCGTTATGGATTGATTATTTTTTTAAGGCTCCACAAATTAAACACTTTTTAACCTGCTTATTGTTAAATAAAACACATTATTATACCCTAAAATATAAAATAATCCTCTTTTTATCAAAAATCGAACTATTTTATAGAAAATACAAACATTAGAATAAAAGACTCAAAAGGACTACAAGTTTTTAAAGAGCCAATAATCACCATTAAATAGGATATACTTAATCAAACACATCATAAAACCAATACACTTATGAACATAATAACACAGGAAATAAATTCTAATAACAATAGAAATACAAATATACATTAGACGATAAAAGATCATTCTAAACATTAGTGATAACGACAACACTATTATTATAGGAGTTACTAAAAAACATTTTAACGACCATTTTTTGATTTAAGTCATTATTATTGTAAGCAGGTATAACAACCTTCCCTTTGTTCATAATTTTGTCTTAAATCAAAGAAAACGGTCATCACTTGAGTATAGACACAAGAAAACTTTCTTAGAAGTTTTCTTAGGTTAAAAATTAGGCATATCATTCCTAATTCAGCTTTCGCTAGTCTTTTTTCGTATTGCCCTAAAATTGTTTAATCCGTAATTCCTTTTACATGTTCCAATGGATGTTGTACATTTGTGCGGATATAAGATTAAGCCCGTCTTACAAAAAAATCAGTAAATTTGTATCATGGATATACGAAAAAGAAAGAGTTACGACAGAGAATTTAAATTAATGATCGTCAATTTAGTAGACAGTGGTAAAGATGCTAAATCTGTAGCAGAAGAGAATGATATAGATGCTCATATTGTTAGACGTTGGGTTAGAGAATTTCATAAATATGGAAAGAACTCCTTTCAGGGTAATGGAAATCCTGTTCAAACAGATAAAGAAGCAAGAATTGCACAGTTAGAGAAAGAGTTGAATCGAGTAAAGATGGAGCGAGATATCTTAAAAAAAGCAATCAACACATTCTCCAAGAACGACAGATAATCTACGAATTTGTATCAAAAAACAGTGCTACGTTTTCTGTCGAGTGTATGTGTAAAACATTGGACATAAATAGTTCTGCATTATATATATATATATATATAAATATTCCATCGAAAAGATAAATTGCTTGGAAGAAGGATACGAAACTAGTTTTGAAAGAGTATAACCAATCTAAAAAGCGATATGGTAGCCATAAAATAGCTTCTGTGTTGAATCGAAATGGTAAAATTACATCACAAAACAGAGTCGCTCACATCATGAAAAAAGAATGAATTAAAAGCTGTATTTGTAAGAGTTATAAGCCACAAACAAAGGGTTCTGATCATGGAAATAGAGTAGTTCCCAATTATCTAGATAAAAAGTTCAAAACAAATGCGAAAAATAAAGTCTGGGTATCAGATCTAACTTATGTGCCAACAGAACAAGGTTGGCTGTGTTTAACAACGATAATGGATCTTTTTGATCATGCCATAATAGGATAGCCTATGTCAGAGTATATGACTGCTGAAAATACTGTCATGAAGGCTTGGAAAATGGCTAAACGAAATCGTAAACCAATTAAAAATATGTTATTTCACTCAGGTCAAGGTTCACAATATGTTTCCAATGATCTCCCAAAAGAATTAACGCCAGGTAATGTTATTCAAAGTATGAGTAGAAAAGGGAATTATTGGGATAATGTTGTTGAAGAGAATTTCTTTAAAATAATTAAGTTAGAAATGATTGATTATAAACAATATTACTCAATTTCTCAAGCAAAAACAGAAATATTTCAATTTTTAGAAGTTTGATATAACCAAGAACGAATACACTCTGTACTCACATACAAAACTCCTGTAGAGTTTATGAAAATGTGTAATCAAGAAGTGGCTTAGCCTTTTATCCAGAAAAATGGTGCAAATCCATTTCCGCATACATTGTTAAAAAACGGCTAGTCAATAAATACGTTTAACTAGATTATCATCCTTTTCTTAACACAATACGTTTTAACGGTCTTGCAACAAAAGGTTCTAAATATTTAGTAATTAAATAAGCTAAAAAGAGAGTAAAAATCAAAGCAAAACAAATTCCAAGATCACGCATTCCGAACTCTTTGTCAAAATAAAAAATCACACCATATCCAATATTCTGATGTAACAAATACAAAGCATAAGAAACACTACCCAACCAAACCAAAACTCTACTTCTACCAAGAAATTCAATATATCCATTAATATACAATGTAAACAATAGAATTATTAGTACCCAAATGAATGCAATTATTTTTATTGGTGTAGTAGTCACCAAACTATACATATAACAACTCAAAGGGAAAGAAGTCAAAATAATAGAATATCCTAATAAGGGTTTAATTTTTTTATTCTTAATTCGATAGAATGATATCCCCATCATAAATAATAAAATATAACGAGACGACACTCCCCAACGGAAAAGAGGAACAGAAAAAATCGCATCAATAAAAACCATTGAAAATATAATAATAAAATATCGTTCAAAAGATTCTATTTTTTCAAGAAAAATAATGATTGCAAAAATGAAATAGAATACCAATTCTGGCAATAAAGACCAATATGCCCCATCAACATTATTAAACTTCAACCATTCAGCAACCATCGTAAGGTTAACCAATACATCTTGCCATCCCAAATTAAAAAATTGAAACATATCAAAGGGAGTATAGATGAAATAAAAAATGAGTGAACACAAAAGACATAACCAATAAGTAGGGAAAAGACGAACAAAACGTCTTTTGAGAAATTCCGAAGACGTTCCACATTTATCCACAGTAAGATGAATAACATATCCACTTAAAATAAAAAAAAATGGGACTCCAAGCCATCCTAATACAATATTAACGATAGATACACTTCCAAAAAATTCATTATACCTTGTTGTATAATGGTAAAAAAGCACTGACAGTGCTGCAATGCCTCTTAGTGCATCTAAGGGTAATTCTCTCTTGTTCTTCATCAAAAACTCTTACTACTTCTTCAAATAATAACCACAAGGATTATCGAATTTACTCAATCAAAGGCAAAAGAAACACATTTTATTTTAAGAAACAATTTCTATTGTCTTACTATAACTTTGATCTCCACAAAACAGCAATTAAAATTGGTTAAAACATGCACAAGAATTAACTCGTTATTTTTTAATATTTTCTTATCAAAACGAAATATTTCCGATTTAGATAGTACATAATGAATTAATGTCACTATACATATAATGACAGTTAATCATTATATTTGTCACTAAATGCCAAAACGATGAAAGAACAGAACAATAATATATTTGTAATTTTATCGTACATTAAGGTGACTTATAGAATAACAACAACCTAGAGTTTATTTACAATAATAAAGCAGATAAACTTTATTGAAAATAGGTAATAAAGAGATGAGAATAGTTAACATTATAGGTGGTTTAGGCAATCAAATGTTTCAATATGCATTGGCGGTACAACTACAACAAAAGTTTGGGAAGGTCAAAATCGACATCACTGAATTTGACACATACGAATTACACAATGGGTATGAACTTTCTAACCTTTTCGATATTGACATTGAAACTATCACGCATTCAACAAAGAAAGAACTTGCATTAACAAAGGATAAAGAGACTAAAAGAAAAAGAAGATTAATCAATTGGCACTTAAAGAAGAATCCATGTACAATAATTAAACATGAAAACTTTGATAAAGACTTCTGTAAAGATCCTGCATATTTTGACGGTTACTGGCAAGCTGCAAAGCATATGAAGATTGATTCCTCTGTTGATTATAAAAAGATATTTCAATTTAAACCTCAACTAAGTCACAAAAACCAAGAATTGTTAGATCAATTTAAAGGCAAAAAAATTGTTGCATTACATATTCGTAGAGGAGACTATCTAGCTTCGCAAAATGTCAATAGATATGCTCACTGTGAAAAAGGATACTATGAAAAGGCAATAGAATACTTTAAAGAGATCGACAAAAACACTGTTTTCTTTTTCTTCTCAAATGATATTTCTTGGTGTAAAGAGACATTTGGAACTAACGAAGAAAACGTCTTCATTGACTGGAATACTGGGATGAACAGTTATGAAGACCTGATACTAATGACTCATACAGATGGAGTAGTAATTGCAAACAGTACATTTAGTTGGTGGGGAGCCTTTCTCAACCCTAATGCAACAGTAATAGCACCTAAAGATTGGTGGACAGACCCTTCTAGAGCGAGTGACATATATATACCTGAAAACTGGTTGCGTTTTAAAAATGCATAAAGAGACAAAAAATTATTACGATTAGATTTAATCTACTCGTAGAATCACGAAATTATCATAAAAGAGTAACGATGAAACAAAAAATAGCGCTTATTACAGGAGTAACAGGACAAGATGGTGGTTACTTAGCTGAATATCTATTAAAACAAGGATATATTGTTCATGGAATTAAAAGACGCACTTCCTTAATCAACACTGACCGTATAGATCATTTATATCAAGATCCACACATTGAAGACAGAAACTTTATTCTTCATTATGGGGACATGACTGATTCAATGAATATCACCAAAATCATACAACTTACACAGCCAGATGAGATATATAATTTGGCTGCTATGAGTCATGTCAAAGTTTCTTTTGACATGCCAGAATATGTTGCCAATGCAGATGGTATTGGGACTCTAAGAATACTTGAAGCCGTACGTTTATTAGGGTTAGAAAAGAAAACTCGAATCTATCAAGCATCGACATCAGAACTTTACGGTTTAGTACAAGAGGTACCTCAAAAAGAAACAACTCCATTCTATCCTCGTTCGCCATATGCTGTTGCGAAACTATACGCATATTGGATTACCGTTAATTATAGAGAAGCTTACGGTATGCATGCTTCTAATGGTATATTATTCAACCATGAATCTCCTATGAGAGGAGAAACTTTTGTTACAAGAAAAGTTACAAGAGCATTAAGTCGTATTGCATTAAATATGCAAGAGCAGGTATACATGGGCAATCTTTCATCAAAACGAGACTGGGGTCATGCTAAAGATTATGTTCGTGCTATGCACGCAATTCTCCAACAAGAGAAACCTTCAGATTTTGTGATAGCAACTGGCATTACCACCTCTATTAGAGACTTTATTACAATGGCAGGAAAAGAAATAGGTTTTAATATCCAATTCGAAGGAGAAGGAGTCAATGAAGTAGGAAAACTTATTGCTATAGACGAGCAACTTTTTATCGAACGTGTTGGTAAAAAATATCTTCCTGCGATCAAAGACAGAGTTGCAAAGCAAGAAACCATAGTAAGTGTAGATCCTTCGTATTTCCGACCTACAGAAGTAGAATTATTAATTGGTGATGCATCAAAATGCAAAAAACTTTTAAATTGGGAGCCAGAATATGACCTACCTCATCTGATCGAAGATATGATGCTTAGTGATGTAAAATTGTTTAAAAAAGAATCTTATCTAAAAGAAGGTGGATACGTAACATTAAACTATTTTGAATAAGATGAAAGTATTAATTACAGGAGCCAATGGTTTGGTAGGGAGAAATCTTAAAGACAGGTGTCCAGAAGGAGTACAACTGCTAACTCCCAGCTCAAAGACACTAAATCTTCTAGACTTTTCAACGACACAAAAATACATCTTAGACAACCAACCAGATCTGGTCATACATGCTGCGGGAGTAGTTGGAGGAATACAAGCAAACATAGCAAATCCTATAAAGTTCTTAGCTGAGAACAATCAGATTGGTCACAATCTAATAACGTCATGTTATCAAGGCAATATAAAGAAATTTATAAATTTAGGTAGCTCTTGCATCTATCCTAAAGATGCAAAGAATCCTCTTACAGAGGATAAAATTTTAAAAGGAGAACTTGAACCAACAAACGAAGGATATGCTCTTGCAAAAATCTATGCTCTTAGATATTGCGAATATATAAAAAGAGAAGATCCATCCTTCAATTACAAAACAATTATTCCTTGCAATCTTTATGGCAAATGGGATAAATTTGGGGAAAAGAATTCTCATATGATTCCGGCTGTCATCAAGAAGATTGATAAAGCTGTAGAAAACGATGAAGAATCAGTAGAAATTTGGGGAAGTGGGCTTGCTCGAAGAGAATTCATGTATGCAGGAGATCTTGCAGATAGTATTTGGTATTGTGTAGCAAACTTTGACAAAATGCCAGACTTAATGAATGTTGGATTAGGTTTTGATTATTCTATTAATGAATACTATCAAGAAATTGCAAATATAGTGGGATTCAAAGGATCTTTCACTCACGATTTAAGCAAACCTGAAGGCATGAAACAAAAACTAGTAGATGTCCAACGTCTTGAGCAATTAGGTTGGAAGCCTTCATTTTCATTAAATGAAGGTATTAAAGAAACATATAAATATTACAAAAGCATTAGCAATGATTAACTATCCTTTAGCAACCTCATCATGGGATGACCAAGAAATTGAAGCCATCCAAAGTGTTATCGAATCAGGGATGTATTCTATGGGCAAAAATGTTCAAGAGTTTGAATCTATGTTTTCAAACTATTTTGGAACCGAATACTCTGTAATGGTTAACTCAGGTTCTTCAGCTAATCTACTTGCTGTTGCAGCTCTTTTTTACAAAAAAGATAATCCTCTTAAGGCTGGAGATGAAGTAATCGTACCTTCTGTATCTTGGTCTACAACCTATCATCCACTACAACAATATGGCCTTAAAGTAAAATTTGTGGATATTGATATTGAGACACTAAACCTTTCACTTGATCAGGTTAAAGCAGCCATTACAGATAAAACTAGACTTATCCTTGCAGTAAATCTACTTGGGAATCCGTTAGATTACGTCGAACTAAATAAAGTTATCGAAGGGAAAAATATTCTTTTATTAGAAGACAACTGTGAGTCAATGGGGGCAAGTCTAAATAATAAAAAAACAGGAACTTGGGGTATAATGGGTACCTATAGTTGTTTTTTTAGTCACCATATTTCAACAATGGAAGGAGGAGTTATCACAACTGATGACAAAGAATTGTATCACATCCTTCTAAGTCTTAGAGCACATGGATGGACAAGGAATCTTCCGAAAGAAAACATGGTCACAGGGAAAAAAGATGATGATCCATTCAAAGAGTCATTTAAATTTGTACTCCCTGGATACAATGTAAGACCTATTGAGATGAGCGGAGCCATTGGTAAAGTTCAATTAAAGAAATTGGACAATTTCATTAAAGAAAGGAGAGCCAATGCTGAAGTATTTGTCAATGAGATGAAAGACAACAGAAACTTTATTATTCAAAAAGAAGTTGGAGAAAGTAGTTGGTTTGGATTCTCAATTATACTAAGACCTGAATCAAAACTTAAAAGAAAAGATGTACTAAACGCATTAATCTCAAAAGGGGTGGACGTAAGACCAATAGTAGCGGGAGACTTCACAAAAAATGAAGTAATCAAATACTACAACTACGAAGTCTTTGGTGAAATGAAAAATGCTCAATACATCGACGAAAATGGTTTCTTTATCGGAAACCACCATATCGATCTTAAAGATAAATTGGTGGAGATAACTAAAACACTTAAAGCATTATAATTTTAATCATAGGAGGCCTCATTAAATGAGGTCTCTTTTTCAATATTATTCATTTCCCTTAATTTGTTCCAAGAATGTCTCTCCTTTGCTTTCTTTATCAGGGGAAAGATAGGAGAATACGAAATAAAGGAATAAAGACACAGCTACACCAATTAAAGCTTGTTCTACAGAAGCAATCTTCCAAGCAACAGGAAGAGACACTCCAAGAGCTACAAGTAAGTTATATGTAGAGAAGAACAATCCCCAGAGCATAGAGACAATGGCAGCCCTTGTACTTCCTTTTTTCCAAACAAATGCAAGTACAATAGGAATAAAAGCACCTGTAGTTAGGAAATCTGAACCAATCCAAGAGATGGTCAACACTGATTCTATTTTCAATGCAATAAACAACGCAATAATCCCAATAATAAAAGTAGAATAGCGTCCCACTCGTACATTCTGTTTTGAAGTTGCGTTAGGTTGGATGTATTTACCGTAAATATCAATGGTTAAAGATAAAGCACCTGTATTAATCAAGGAATCCATAGTAGACATAATTGCAGAACAAAGACCAACAAATATCAAAGCTCCAAGGACTGGATTAGTTATATTTTTAACCATATCAGGAACAATCCCACCACTTGGAAGAGAAGAATAAAAGACAGAACTATACATTCCTGTAAAAGTAACCATCAAATACAAAGGGATAAAGACAACAAAACTAATCATCATCATCTTACGAGCAGAAGAACCATTCTTTGCAGCAGATATTCGTTGCCAAATATTAGCCTGTATCACCCAAGAAGTTCCAAAAGTAATCACGTAAGCCAGATTATCAGAAACATGAGCCCAGAAAGAGGTAAAGCCCTCTTTGCCATTTAATACCGCATGGGTTGCCACGACATTCATTCCACCTGATTTTTTATATGCGACAACACACAAAAACACACTAGTAAATAAAAAAAATACAAATTGTAACAAATCGGTAAGCACAACACCTTTGAATCCACCAAAGAGAGAATATATCAAAACAATTGCAACTCCAATAAAAGCCCCCAAACTGTAACTGACATCAAAAAAAGAGTGAAAAAAATGTCCTACAACAATAACCTGAACAGCAGATCCTATAATCATAAATATAACGATAAAGACAGTTAATAAGAGCGATACTGTCGAATTATATCTCTTCTCCAAAAGCTGAGGTTGAGATATAGTACCAATATTACGTATTGCTTTAGACAAAAGAAACATCATAAAAGTAGCAATCAATACAGGAACACCATAAATCCAGAAAGAACTTAATCCATTATTATAGGCATGATCAACTAGATCAATTGCAGAACCTCCTCCCCACCAAGAGGCAATAAATGTCACTGCTAACAACCAAGAGGGCAACCCCCTAGAAGCCAAGAAATAATCTTCACTATTTTGACTATTCCGATTACAAATTCCTACAACAATAATACCGACGACATAAACAACAAGAAAAACAATGGTAATAGTAGAATTTTGCATCATTAAATTTTATTTAGCGAATCTATTTTATTGACAATAACTATAGTAAATATAACTAAAAATTTCCACACCATAAGAGGATAGGTAGAATACCAACGATTAAAGATTTATGTAAAATTCGTCGTCAAATAAGAATAAGTTCTTGGAGGTTAAAATCACTACAATTGGAATAATATTAAAAAATAAAATATACTAGTAAGCCAATAATCAAAGCAGGAATAGTAGTAACGACAGTTGCGATAAGTGATGATTTTTTATCTATAGCTAAAAGTGGAAACAAAGCATCTCCATCTTGAGATATTGCATTAGCAAGAAGAGCAGCAAAAGGCACCATTCCTTTAGTAAAAAGAGTCACAAAAATAATTTGTGGACCACAACCAGGAATCAAACCAATACAAGCCCCCACGATTACAGAACCGAATCCTACAGCTGTCATCCATCCACTAATCACCACTTCTCCACCAAGGAAATATACAACCACCTCATAAATCACATAAGCTATAAAGACCCATGTATTTACAAACGCCGTATCTTCAGCGTTATGTATTAATGTCTCTTTTAAAGAGAATATTTTACTCTCCTCCTCTGCATGACTATCATTTTTTACAATTTTCTTGTTTATAAAAACATATACAACAGAAAAAAGAGTCCCGATAATACCAATAACAGTACCTATGTTAGGGATAAGAAATTCATTGATATTAACCTGAAAAAGCAAAGCTATTCCTAGAAGCAACCCAATAGTTGTTAGTGTCCAAAAAAACTTATAAGCATAATGGTGTGTAAAATGATAAGCCCACAAAGAAGTTTTCTCTTTCTCTTCCTCTCCCTCCTTATGGTGAAGCAAGATATCAATTGCATCGCCTTCAATATGTCCAATATGGTTCATATTAGAAGGATGATACCCCTTAGCCACCAAATCAGACTCTTGTATATCATGAGACAACGACTCCTTTTCAAGAGTTGCCATCAACTTGCGACTACGTCCTTTAAAATGTTTATCAATCTTCAAATAATCGACCCAATAGCCAGAAAAGATTGCAACGACCAAAGATATAATAGAGACCAACAGATAAGTCTTAGGAAGTGTTGTAATGAGCACAAAAGCGGAATCCCCCATTGTTGCAATAAGGGTAGCAATCACCGTTCCAAAAGTGACACTTCCCTTTAAGTAAAGAGGCATAACAAATATTGCACCACCACAACCAGGTGATAATCCTAATAATGAGCCCCAAATGGGTTGCCATCTTTTAGACTCCTCTAAAGATTTAACAAAGCCACCTTGCCTTTTGTAATTAATAAAACCAAACAGTAATAAAACAGCACCAACAAAGACTCCTACTTGCAGAAAAGCATTCTCTGCACATACAATCACAATCTTAACAATATCTTCTATCATATAGTCATTCTTTTTTCTTTAAGCATATCTATTTCTCTTCAAATTAAATGCGATTCGAGTTACATTCTTAAAGATCAATCTATCTTACATATTTTTATAAATAATTATAATCAAAAGAACATCATTCGTTCATAATTTACAATCCCCATTTATGACTATTTTAAACCTGAGATAAGATCTCAAAACCCTAAAGTTCAATAGTTATCAGCTCAATTAGATTGTGACAGATGAAAAGAATAAACATCCATACATTTACGAACTTAGATAAAATCCATTCCAAACTTTCTCATTTAATCGGACAGTAAAGAACAAATCCATTCTATTTTTATACGGTATTTCAAAGCATGTATTAAGACAACAAACAGCACATCAAAGAAAAAAACGAACGCTACAACAAGCCCTCATATTGACACACAAAGAGGGGAAACTGTTGATTTCTTAATTTTATAAAAAAACAATATACACTTCATTTTCTTTTAGATTTTTATGACATCGTGAAACCATATTCATTTTATTTATCAAAATAAATAAATACCTTGCAAACCTCGTTTTTGCCGTAGATAAAGAAAGGGTTCTATAGGACTAGAAAGGATTTTATCTTCATTGTATTATGAAAGACAAAATCACATCTTTTCCCAAGAACCCTTTATTATTAAAAAACGACCACCTCAAGACATAAACCCCAAAACGCTTCTACAAAACAAGAGATTTTCATACCATGGTTCATATCAACCATACTCTTTTCGATAACAAAAGAGAAATAGCACCTAACAATATCACTACACACTATAATTTCTCTTCAATCATTACATAAGACCAACTCCCCTATTATCAAAAAGATACACTCTGCCATTGTTAACTAGCAACATCAAACTAAAGCTACACACCTTCCCGTTTATTTAGTTTTTTTGTAATTTCACTTTCAAACCAAAGCTCCAATAAACAAACATTGAAGCGATAGACAATAGCAATCAAATTAAAACACACAATAAACTTTTAGTAAACACACAAAAGAGCTATGAGAACCATTTCAATTCTATTGTTTATATTCCTAAGCACCACGCTATATGCGAGTCCAAAATGGAATTTAACACCACAACCACATCACATTCATCAAATATCTACGAATCCAGTCAAAACCTTTAATTATCAAGGAAACTATTCCATTCATCTAAAAGGGAAGGTAGCACCTGATCATCTTCAGAAATTATATCTACTCTTCCCTCATAAAGAAAAACGTGCAAAACAGAAAGTAGTTATTGGATACACTTCTGAAAGAACCTTTAGGAAACAATCAAAAGAAATACCTCAAATATCAGGGGCCTATAGAATAACCATCACAGCCAATAAAATAGAGATAATAGGACACGATGATAGAGCTTTGCATTATGCATTACAAACACTAGACCAATTGGTCGATCAAAATGCAACCAACATCGATATTATTGACTATCCTGACATTAAGCACCGAGGTATTGTTGAAGGATTTTACGGTACACCATGGAGTTTTAACGATCGCAAAAGACAATTAGAATTCTATGGACAAAACAGACTAAACACCTATATCTATGGTCCTAAAGACGATCCATACCATAGTTCCCCAAATTGGAGAAAACCATATCCAACCAAAGCAGCAAAAGAGATTGAGAGGCTTGCTGCAACAGCAAAAGAGAATCGTGTAGATTTTATATGGGCGATACATCCAGGTAAAGACATTCAATGGAACAATGAAGATAGGCAAGCGTTAATAGACAAGTTTGAACAGATGTACCAACTCGGAGTACGTGGCTATGCTGTATTTTTTGACGACATCTCTGGGATAGGCACTGATCCAAAGAATCAAGCATCACTACTGAACCACATCATAGATCACTTTTATAAAAAACATCACGATCTGATACCACTAATCATGTGTCCTACGGATTACACAAAACAGTGGGCTAATCCATCACCTGATGGATATCTTGCAACCCTAGGGAAGCTTCTATACCCTGAAGTAGCAATAATGTGGACAGGAGACAATGTGGTAGGAGATATCACCAATGCCAGTCTTCAGTGGGTTAACTCTCGCATAAAAAGATCTGCATATGTATGGTGGAACTATCCAGTTAGTGACTACTGTACACATAACTTACTATTAGGTCCTTGTTATGGGTTAGAAAACAAAGAACCTAAATCAATGGGAGGATTTGTATCCAACCCGATGGAATTCTCAGAAGCATCGATGATCTCTCTTTTTAGTGTAGCCAAATACTGTTGGAACATAGAAGCTTTTGATGCTATAAAATCATGGAACCAAGCCATTGACACACTTATTCCTGAAGCACCTAAAGCATACAAATTTTTTGCTGATTTCAATATCGATGCCAACTCCTCATGGGGATGGAAAACAGGCAAAGAAGCAAGCAATTTTAAGAGATTAGCAAGCAATGAAGATCACAAGAAGCTTGACCTTTTATTCAAACAAATAGTAGAATCAGCCAACAAAATTGAATACTGTGTATCAAATCAATCATTATTGGATGAAATCCTCCCATGGATACAACAATTTAGATGGATGGGGCTATGGGGAACCAGCCTAAACGAAATAGCTCAATCTATTAAAAATGAAAACACAGCTAAAGCATGGAACCAAATGCTTACGGCACAAAAATACCAAGAAAAGGTAATCCAAATAAACCAACAATACAATAAAGGAAGAGGTGTAGAGGTAGGAGGTTCTTCTCTATTGCCATATCTTAAAAAACAGACCTATAAACTTGAAACAAAACTTCTAAATCAGCTATCAAAAGAACCAATAAAAGCTCCTACATTATTTGGTTATTGTCCAATTAGCGAAGGAAGTGAGAATCTATTTGATGCAGACATTAACACGAGTTACATATTTAACAAAGAGATATCCAAAGGAGATTATATTGGCATCGATTTACAAAAAGAGATGGAAATAACAAGTATCGATATCTACCAATCCTCAGGACGTGACCATATCACCAAAGGAATTATTGAGTTTTCACTAGACAAACAAAAATGGCAACCACTCTCTGATAAAGTATTCACAAAATCTCTTGTGCAATATGAGGGTAAACCACAAAAAGCAAGATATATAAGATACAAAGCACTGGAGGAAAGTAAAAGTACAAGCATTAAGGTTTATGACATCTTTATTAATAAAAAAGAACCTTTCGCATTCCTCATCTATTCAAGTCGTCCATTTCGTAATCTTCCATACAAATATAATGCGCAAAGCATTAATTTCAACAAGAAGCTAGAGATCACAAACATGGCAGCACATGAGAATATGTCTATAACATTTCTAAGACCTGAAAGGATCGAACAAATAAAACTCAATCTAGACACACAATATAAAAACTTATCTTTGTACTATATTGACAACAAAGGGAAAAAGAGGGAGTTAAAAGAAGGAATTATTAATGGAGTACACCAACCAAAACATCCGATAAAACAGATAACCATTGAAAATCAATCAACCCAATCGCAAGCAATAAGATTGTTAGAGCTAAAAATAATATTTCAAGAGCCTATAACAGACATGAAGTCCAAATATCAAGATCTTGATTTACAAAGTTTCTATACATTAACAGAACAAGAAGAAATTACAATCACCAACAAGAAAAATTGTAGATATCTTCTATTTAAAGGAAAAGATCTAAAAGTGGCTCTTACCATAGAGACCAAAGATGGACAAAAGATAACATCAATTACAAAAAATCATCTTTACATGATGCCACCATTCAAACAAATCCAATCTATTAAAATTAAAAACCTAAGCAAGTATACATCCGATATTGTTGAGATAATACAATAACACAAGAATTACGTTAAATCACATTTTCACAGTAGTGTATATGAAGAGCAAAAATACACTACTGTGTTTTTACCCCCCTTCGAAGTAGTATCACAAAAATCATTTTAAAAGAATATCCCAAATAAAGAGACCGAACTATTAACCTCACCAATAAAGACAGTATAGTTTTATATTATCTTTCTTCCATCTCACTCCTACTCAATCTTCAACAATTACCCCTCAACACAATAAGAATTCTCTTCTTCAATACCGAATAACCCAATCAATGCATTTATAAATAAAAGAGCATAAGTCACGAGAAAGGATATTTACATAATTTCGTTATATTTCCAAAACAGAATATAAAACATTCACTCAAGCAGAGTATCAAAACAAACAACAATCTGATTATAAATCAATCACATAAGAGGAGTAAACATATCATGAGAGTACATTTCTTAGATAAGATTAAATATGAGCTTAATAAAAGAAATCCTTATCAATATTTCTACCAATTTTGGAAATATAATACACTTTTTGAACACAAAGACTTAGAAAGATCAATCCAAAAGGTCTACCAAGCACATAAAAGGCTTCAACATTATATGGTTGAAGAAAATGGTCAATATCATTATAAGTCAACACATTTTGAGACCATATATTTCAACTACACCACCCATAACAAAGACCTAGAAAAAGAAGTTGATCATTTTATGACTAACTACTCAAACGACTATATCATAAAATCAAAAGAAGCTCCTTTTATTCTGGTCAACATCAACAATAGCAATAATAGTCTACTTTTGTTTTTACACAACCATATATATTATGATGGATTTACAGGGCATCAAATGGTAAAACACTTCTGGGATTGTTACGAGAACAAAGCCATCGACTCTGTAGAAGACGAATGGTTAGATGACCAACAGATGCTAGAAAAACTAAAAACGCAAAACAAAAACTTCAACTCATTATACTATTTTCAAGCATTAGCCAAGCATACTTTCCGAAGTAGTAAAATCACAGGAAATAAGAACGTAATTAAAAAAATATACCAACAAGATCAACCATCTAAGGTACTCTTTAAACACCTATATATCCAGAAAGATCAATTCGAAAAATATCACAATAAATACTCTTCAAACACCATTATTTGTGCAATAATTTCGGATCTTTTCCTATCTAAAAAAGGACATCAAACGGATAACCATATTGCCATATCTATTCCATGGAATATTAGAGAAAGAGAAAACACCAATCTAGGAAACTGTGTAAGTAGTATTTCTGTAAAATTACATAAAAAGCAATCTACAGAAGATAAATGTAAAATCATACACCAAGCTGTAGACACATTCAAAGAGTTCCATTATTCAAGAGCATCTTACCATTTATCATGTGTAATTACCAAAAACAAAGTCAAAGAAGAGCTACTTAAGCCATTTATAAAGATAAGTCAAAAACACCATTGCTATATTAGTAACCACGGAAGGCTAACCTCTGTAGAGCAACATCCCAATTTGGTTTCTAGTGGAGGATTCAACTACCCACTACAAGAACAATATGGGTTGGTCTTCACAATTACACCCAACAAAGATGAATATTGTATTGGAATTGCCTCGTCAGATCAAATTTTCACCCAAGAAGAACTTGAGAATTTCAAATTTAAGGAACAGGCTTCGCCTATAAAGTGTAATTAAACATAAAAAAGAGTTATTAAAAACAAAAAAACAGTCTCACATATGTAATATTAATGGGCATTAGATATACCTATAGACCAAACAACAACAAATATTCAAACAAAATGGTTAAAAAAGCTTTTTTGGGTCTATGGGTAATATCTATCACAATGATAATCATAGTATCCATCTTTTCACACACATTCATCAAAACAAAGCTGGGGCAACACATCGTTTGCGACATCTTCAATCAAGGATTGACATTTAATCTTAAGGAATTACACTCAGACACATTATGCCTAAAAGGCTACATCAATCATCACTCGGTTAAAGATTTTGAACAAACAATTCAAAGACACCCTAATGTAAAAGTTCTACAGCTTGACACAATACCTGGAAGCTTAGCTCCCCAACAAGGAATCCTTTTAGGGAAAGCGGTAAGACAATTAGGTCTAAGTACATATATTCCCAAACATGGCGTCATTATAGGATGTGGTATAGATATCTTTCTTGGAGGAGAAAAACGAATGGCAGAAGAATCATGTACCATTATCATCACCACTAAATCAAATCAACAGAGTCTAATCATCGGAGATACAGAAAAATTCTATTCAGAGAGGCACAACTACTACTATCTTAATATGGGGATAGACAATAACTTTATTGAATATATAAACGATCTTAGATCTGGAAGCAGAACAATATTATCACCACAACTCATTAAAGAACTTATTCTAAAATAAGAAATACTACAACTATTATCATCGTTGTTTCTATATCCTCTTTACACGTCAGATATCAAACAACGATGATTTGCTATATATTACAAATAATAGGATTGAATCCGATTGACTTCGTCTTGGATCTCATCAACTAGTGTCTGTGGTGATACAACACGAATAGCCATTCCATATGATAACAATAGTGATCGAAGTTCATAATTTATAATTAAAAAAAGTTCTACCCTATTCCACTCTTTACCATATTCTTTGATAACTTGGGAAACATGCAATGGTTTGCTTTCAATAAATGGGATAAGATCTTTACATACCTCAACCACCACTTTTTGCAGTTGAATATTATCAGAATATGTAACTCCGATAATATTTTCAAAATAATCTCGATAGCTAAATATTGGAGAAAGAGCTTTTTTTACCATCGGAGAAACGGAAATGATACGATCTAAAGGGATATTGACAATCATACCTAACTCCTCACTATATCCTAAAAGAAACCATCTAAAATTAAATTGTTTAAGAAAATGAGGGTGAATAATCCACTCTTGCTCACCCTCTTCACGGAACCCATGATACTTTATCTGCAACACATTCTTATTGCATACATATTGATAAATTTCACCCAACTTATCAAGTCCAATCATATAAGGGTTATCTTCGAAACAGATATATTGATGCTGTCGGTTTCCTTGAATAAATTCTATTCTTAGACGAGCGATAGTCTCTTTTAACCATGAAAAAGATTCAATACCTTTAAAACTATCGAGTAAACGTAATACATCTGATAATAGTTGGGTTTCTTTGTCAGAAAGGGAACAGTGATCAATCGAAAACGCTGGATCTCGATATCTAAAATAGACCTTCTTTCCATCGCATTTTCTCAATAAATCGATATTCCAACCCTGATCACTCTCCATATAGGAAATATCATTATAGATCTGCCTTTTTGAAACAGTTATACGCTTCCGTCCAGAATCACTTAACACACGACTGCATTCCGCTATTAAGTCAGATATAAAGAACTTTCGCAAAGAATTCCTAAAGCAACGATCTAATACACGGTAACGGATCATTGCATTTTTACTTTTTGACATAGGTTATGTTTTAGGTTTATACCTCTATAAAAAGATGACACTAAAAGATATTTTATAGAGACCGACAACAGAAAAAAAACTGCATTGAATAAAAATAGTGATTTACATATTCACAACCAATGATTTACAAAACATATATGTAAAATAAAACCAGAAAAGATATAATAGAAGTGAAGAAATTACCAACAGCAGTAGACTCCTTTATCTTATAAAAAAATAGGAGTACTACTTGCTATATGGTATAATAAGGAGAATAATACAAAAGTTCCAGAAAGATTCTCCTACCAGTTAACGAAATCAATATGAAAACAGAAATTAGTTTTGGTTAATCCTACAATTAAAAATAAAATACTCCAGTAAAAGGTATTTCACAATAAGTAGGATCATCCTTATATAGTCATTAGACGCTTTTATTACAAAATTGTTACAGCAGAATGCATCTTTTTCTCAAAAAAAATCAATTATCTATTACAACCTATAAAAACGAAGTCGTGAATATATTTAATAAAGAGATCAGCCAAAACACAATAACCTACATATCACTCCCTTAACCTTGCAAAAAAATCTCTAGAAGGATTCTGTATAGCATATCCACACATATAGAGATCGATTAATCTCTAGAGAATATTTCCACATTCTTAATTAAAGTAGATGCTTTAAACCATAACGTACCTCTTGTTCTAAAAACGATTTTCCCTTTTTGGTACGGATCTTTGTCTTCCACACTGTATAACAGTTTGCCATCTACTTTCATCCATAGCTTACCACCCACTTTACCAATTTCAACATGAGAGCACTTTCCTGGACTCATCACATTTTCTTTAGCATAAGCCATAAATGTTTTACTTACCTTAGGACTTCTTCTTACAAATGGAGTGTAATTATGAGCCAAATTATGATATGCAAAAAAGTAACCATCCACATTGTTATTCCAAAAGCTTAAAGCTCCATCATAATTATCAGGAATAGTTAATTTCCCATCTTTATTACCATGATCAGATGTCGCAAGCATCATCACCAAAACTGTACTTGAAGTTAACGGGACCGCATCATAGCGAACAATCACATCCTTTCCATAACTCTTAGGGCTAACCAAAACGACACCTTTAGAACCTTCCGCTTCAGCCAAACAAAATTGTTTATGGACATCACGTACCCCTTTGCCGTTTCCATAGAAATCCCATTTTTCCAAATCATAGGAGCTCACCTTCTCATATTTGAATTCCTTCTTTAATGTGCGGTTAGACACTTGTGCTTGTAGTGTAAAAGAAGAGATAAGTAAACATACTATCCCTGTAAAAAGCCTCTTCATAAAAAAACAGTTTTAAGCAACTGCAATGCAGTTTAATTAATAGTTTTCATTAGTTAATGATCATGGAATCACATCCAATGAAAATGGATATGATGTTCTACAATCTTACCTACAATGATACATAATTACCTACACAAGAGGGTCTACAGCTGTTCAAAACAAGTCAATTAAACATATGTGTA
Source organism: Prolixibacteraceae bacterium (assembly GCA_025210775.1). Lineage (GTDB taxonomy): Bacteria > Bacteroidota > Bacteroidia > Bacteroidales > Prolixibacteraceae > Halosquirtibacter. The sequence goes on along the minus strand of JAOARB010000011.1, from coordinate 94,679 downwards.
AATTGATTCAACATTTTTAAAATCTTCCACACCTCATAAAATAGGAAAAAACCATTCATGATATATCCCTTGGTTCGGGATCCTTAGTTTTGCCATATCTAATTGTATTGGAATTGAAATAAGAAAACAGAAAATAAAATTATGAGAAAAACGAATCTATGTAGCTTGCTTCTGGTGTTATTACTGGCAGCTTGTTCTACCACAACAAAGAAAGAGAATACAACAGATACTTCCCCATTCAAAAATAGACCACAATGGGTACAAGAGGCATTTAAAACATTCGAAGGGCATGCTGATAACATGCTAGTAGATGTACTTAAGACAGGCAAGACACCACGTTCAACTGAAAGAGGATTAAAGCCTTCAAGAGATTGGACCAGTGGATTCTACCCAGGTTCACTATGGTATCTATACGAATACACAGGAAACCAAGAGTGGGCAAAAAAAGCACAACAGGCGACAGAACTACTAGATAAAGAACAATATAACACAGACGATCATGATGTAGGATTCCGTGTATATTGTAGTTACGGTAATGGATGGCTACTGACCAACAACGAGCAATATAAGAAAGTGATTATCCAAGCAGCCAAATCTCTTTGCACAAGGTATAATAAAAAGACCAAGACCATTATGTCATGGAATCCAAACGAAAAAAGAGATTGGAAATACCCAGTAATCATTGACAACATGATGAATTTAGAGCTTATTTACGAAGCCTACAAACTCTCTGGAGACGAATCTTTCAAGGATATAGCATTAGAACATGCCAACCAAACCATGAAATATCATTACAGAAAGGACTACTCTTGTCCACATGTGGTGGATTATGATCCAGAAACGGGTAATTTTAGAAAGATGGATTGGAATAATGGTTTTTGCGATCCAAAAGTAGCAGCATGGAGTAGAGGTCAAAGTTGGGGATTATATGGATTCACTTTGATGTTTAGAGAAACAAAAGATCCAAAATATCTTGATTTCGCTGAGCATATTGCCTCCTTTCTACTTAACAATCCCAATATGCCGAAAGACTATATCCCTTTTTGGGACTATGCATCACCTAAAAACCCATCCATGAGAGATGCTTCAGCAGCTGCCATCATGGCTTCAGGATTTCTAGAACTAAGTCAATATAGTCAAAACAACAAAGAGAAATACTTTCAAGTAGCAGAATCTATCCTAAAAACGCTCTCTTCTTCTGATTACCTAGCACAAGTAGGTACCAACAAAAACTTCGCTATCAAACATACTACAGGTAATTATATGGGAGGGAGTGAAGTCAATGGATCTCTAAGCTATGGTGACTACTATTATGTAGAAGCTATGGTTAGATACCTTAAACTTATCAACAACCAACCACTATACCAATAAGCATATCTAATATGAATATTTCAAACTTAGGAAAAACAATCCTACTAGGAGCTGCCATGACGCAGCCTCTAATGGCAAAGAAACAGGTCAAAAGAACCAACCAGCGTCCAAATATCATCATCCTTTTTGCCGACGATATGGGTATTGGGGATATTGCAGCCTATGGTTCTAAAGTTAATGAAACCCCCAACCTTGATCGTTTGGCTAAACAAGGAACACTGTTTACCTCTTTTTATGTTGCAGCAGCATCATGTACTCCTTCTCGAGCTTCTCTTCTAACGGGATGCTATCCTCAAAGGGTAGGACTTGAAAGCGTGGTAGACGACAATGCCAATCGTGGACTTAGCTCTTCGGAAATCACCATTGCCGATCTTCTAAAACAACATGGCTATCATACAGGAATGTTTGGGAAATGGCATCTCGGTCATCACCTAGAATTTATGCCTAACAGACATGGTTTTACTGAGTTTTATGGCATCCCCTATTCGATGGATATGTGGCCACATCATCCTAAACCGAACCACAACTATCCTCCACTGCCACTATATGAAAACGAGAAAATCATAGAGTATAATCCAGATGTAAATCAAATGACTACACGATTTACAGAAAAAGCTGTTGACTTTATTAAGAAGAACCAAGAAGAACCATTTTTTCTTTACCTTCCATATTCTCAACCTCACGTACCACTAGGGGTATCAAATAAGTTTAGAGGAAAATCAAAAAATGGCATGTATGGAGATGTGATGATGGAGATAGATTGGTCTGTAGGAGAGATTATAAAGACCCTAAAAAAACTAAAACTCGAGGAAAACACTCTAGTGATGTTTTCCTCCGATAATGGTCCTTGGCTCACATACGGCAATCATGCTGGCAATGCAGGAGGACTCAGAGAAGGAAAAGGAACAGTATATGGCGGAGGTCACAAAGTGCCATTTATCGTCTCTATGCCCGGAACCATTCCTTCAGGAAAAGTGAACAATGAAATGATCACTGCAATGGACATCTTGCCTACCATCATGGATATTACCGATGCACATTTTCCAAGAATGAACCCTATAGATGGTAAAAACATTTGGCCTTTACTGACCAGCGAAGAACACGTAGCAACACCTTACGACTGCTTTTTCTTTGTAAATAAGAAAGAGGTCCAAGCTGTGCGTAGAGGCAAATGGAAACTCCACAAAGCACACTATTATCGTATCCCTGGGGAAGTAGGCAAAGATGGTCTGCCAGGAACCCAAGACAATATGGGAGGATACACTGATATCGCTCTTTATGATATCAAAAAAGACCCACAAGAGTCTAATAACCTTGCAGCCAATCATCCTCAGCTTGTAAAAGAACTAATGAAAGAGATTGTACGCTTTCAAAAAGATCTTGACCTAAACAGTAGAGCACCAGGAAGAATATCCTCTTCTTCTCAGCAATAGGATCTATCCCACCTTACATTTTCTTCTGTAAGGTGGGAAAACAAAAATCAACATCATGAATAGATATATCAGTAAACTAGGCATCTGGACCACTGCAGCCCTTACTTTAGCCTCATGTACAAAAAAAGAAATACAAAGACCCAATGTTCTAATTATCATGGCTGATGACCATGCAGCCAATGCCATCTCAGCCTATGGATCTCACCTTGCAAAAGTTGCTCCAACTCCAAATATCGATCGTATCGCCAACCAAGGTATAATTTTAGAAAACTGTTTCTCAACCAACGCAATTTGCACTCCTAGTAGAGCAACCCTTCTATCGGGACAATACAGCCATATTAACGGAGTAAAAACACTGAAAGATACTTATCATCCAAAACAAGAAGGATTGGCTCAGATTCTTCAACAAAACGGATACCAAACAGCCATCTTTGGTAAATGGCACCTCCATTCTGAACCACAAGGCTTCGATCAATGGCAAGTCCTTCCTAGTCAAGGCCACTACTTCGATCCAGAATTTAAGACCAAGGGAGTAGACTGCAATACCCCATACGACAAAAGAGAAATGGTTCAAAAAAAAGGGTATGTAACCAACATCATCACCCAAATGTCTTTAGAGTGGCTAAAAAAAAGAAACACCAAAGAACCATTTCTTTTAATGGTACATCAAAAAGCACCTCATGCACTTTGGGAATATGACCCAAAATACAAAGATCTTTTTAAAGACGTGTCCATACCTGAGCCACCATCATTGTTTGAAAACAAAAAACATCGTGCACCTATAACCATTAGAAAACAAAACGATCTTCATCGTCTATATCGTCGCATGACAGGACAAATGAAAATTTCTACTGTACACAATTACAAAGAGTGGCCAACAGGAAAGTTAGTAGCAAACGACACGACAGAACAAGGTAGAATTCGTGCCACCTATCAAAAATATCTAAAAGATTACCTAAGATGTGTACGTTCTGTTGATGATGGTGTAGGAAATATTTTGGATTACTTAGAACAAAATAATCTTGCTGAAAATACCATTGTCATTTATACTTCTGATCAAGGTATGTTTTTAGGAGAACATCAATATTTAGATAAACGATGGATCTTTGAGGAAGGTATTCGTATGCCTTTCCTTATTCGTTGGCCGAAACATTTCAAAGCCAACCAAAAACGAAGTCAAGTGGTGGCCAATGTAGACTTTGCACCCTCCATTCTAGACTTTTGTGGTATTACAGCACCATCTTATATGCAAGGGAAAAGTATTCGTCCTATCTTAAAGAACAAAAATGCGAAATGGGAAAACCTTCTCTACTATCGCTATTGGATGCACAGAGACATGACCCCTGCACACTTTGGAGTTCGTACCGAAAGATATAAATTGGTATTCTACTATGGACTAAACCTTGACACCCATAGTTTTGGACATCCAAACACACCAGCAGCATGGGAATTCTATGATCTAGAGAATGATCCTCATGAAATGCACAACCAATATCGTAATCCAAAATATAAAAATGTAATCGATTCTTTAAAAGTACAAATGAAAAAGAAAAGAGACCAAATAGGAGATACAGATAAACACTACCCAAAACTGCTTTCTCGCTATCAAAATACACTCTAAACCTAAAGCCATCTAAGAAGAAAAATACACATTTCTCTTTAGATGGCTACCACTAAACAATACCACATCCATTCAAGATAATAAGGCAAAAAAAACATTTAATCCCGATCAATTCTTTTTATTGAGAAATCACGCATAGAAATAAGCGGTCCTTTAGACTTCAGCTTACCTGCTTTTAATAACTGACGTATACGCCAATCGATATAAAGATCACTAACCATCTGAGAAGATCTACCAAGTACTTCACCTACAACTCGAGCTGCAACGACGAAATCAGTAGGAGCCAAAGACAATATCAATGGATCATAGTAGTCTTCACCATAGGTATGTAAAGATCCGTTTTCTATAACTCTGGTCATCATACCTTCTTTCAGAAGATGTTTCCACGAACGTTTAAAATTACTCCATTGATCAATGTCAATAGGAACTATAGATGGAATAAAGCGATCAAACAATTCTGGAGGGATCTGTGCCACACTATATGGGATATATCCAAGAGAATCAATAATAGCGTTTTCTTCTTTTGACACATTGACACCAAAGATATTATCACCATTATTACGAAGTAACGAAGCGAGATATGATACACCAACCAAATCAAAACTGTTTGTACCGTACCATAAGAGCACACGATCATCTCTTTTTATTACTTCCAACAACTTCTTAAAAGAAAGGAGGTTACGCCAGTACGACTTATCCCCCTCTACATGACATGCCCCAACAATTTCAGACCACCAATTCATACGATCGTTTTCCCCCTCAACCGTATCGTAATTCAACAAAGGTCCTACAGAAAAATCATCCCTAATAGTGATTACCATTGAGGAATTTAACTTCTTTAATTGCCCAAGATAATATCTTAGAGATCCTGCAGCACTATCACCAAAGACAATATGATATTGAATATTTTCTATCATGATCTACTTTTTAACAACAACCAACTTAATTAAACCATAATCTTTTTAGACAAACACTAAAAAGGATAAATAGAACTTCAATAATATAAGTCTTTTTCTGTAATAGATATATTACAAACAACAGGCTACAGAGATCTCTTTTTTTTCATACACAGCTCTATTTTTTCTTTATTTAACAAGATTCACTCATTATCTATAGGGCTGGAACAACAACATGTTTTAGACTCACAATTAAAAGGTTAACCTTGAATAACCAACAAAGATATCTTACACTTAATGCTTATCTTTTATCTGTGCATCTTCATAATTTCCATAAGTTCTAATCTTACGGCTTACTCGAGTGTTACCTTTTCCTAAAGAGATATCCATTCCTAAATATAGCAAGTGATATCGATCTTGTATACGTTTATTGTAATGTTCGTCATAATCATCATTTTCAACAACATATGATTTCTTCCAAGGGAAAAGATAACGTATGCCACCATTAAAAGAGACCATAGAATTCATCTTCCATTGTACAAAACAAGAGCACTTAATCGGGTTTTTTGACACCATCGTAGAAACAAGACAATCTGGATATTTATGAATATTCAAATGTACACCTACATTATTAAATGAAAAGATATTTTCGTAATCAAATCCCACAGACACTAAACTACGATCGATACGCTTATCGTTGTATTCTGTCTTTCCAATTGATATCGTTCCATTAGATCTCCACCATTTAGCAATATTTAAACCAAATTGGAATTCAGAATAGTAATTTAGGTATTTACCCACATCATTATACTTAAAATGAATAGTCCTATTTTTTATGATTGTCTCTTTTTCTAAAGCGAGAAAATGATTGCTCTGTTTTAACCCCCCTTCTAATTTAAAATAGAAATTATTCTTTTTAAAGCGATATTGAAGATCTAAAGAGTTTAGATAATATGGATCTAAGAAAGGATTTCCAAATATTGCTTTCTCCCCATCATAAAGACGAAGATAAGGATTAAGCATGGTGACTTGAGGCATCTTACGAAACAGTCGATAATGAAAAGTTAATCGATGGTATGGATTAAAATCAAACACAGAAGTTAGATGTGGCAACAAAAACCAAGATCCCTTACGAGGAGTATTCTCCACACGAACATTAGAGTAATCTACTTCTAATCCCATCTCATGTTGACAACCGATAAAATGAAATTTAGAAAGAGTCCAATAGGCCGTAAATAAGTCTGTATCTATGTTTGATGATTTTATCTCATCATTCTTATCATAACGACGAAACAAATCTATTCTTTCAGATCGGAAACTGCCACCAAACTCCCAAAGCCCAATATCACTTAGTTTGCTACCATAATCAAAATAAAGATTACCTAATCTCTTATCATTATCAAAAGTATGCCAGTAGTAGTACAAGAAAGAGGGAAATGTTTCCTTATAATCGTTTAAATAACTCGAAGAATAGTTATTATAATCGGCACTTAAATTAAGATACCCATTTTCACGTATTCGGTTATAACTCAGTGAATAACTTTTATTCTTAAATTCACTATCATTCTTCGCTTCAATACGACTCTTGTTCTCTATATTTCCATCATATGAATAGAGACCACATAATTGTCTATTTGTTGAGAAGTCATTTTTATCACCCTTTAAATCAAAAACCAATATAGATCGATCCGAGAATCTATAATCTACTCCTAAAGAGTAACTCTGTCGTTGATCATCATATGCGTATTCATCACTTTCTTTTTCTACCTTAAAAATATGGTTACCTATATGTCGACTAATTACTCTCTGGTCTTTATGTTCTGCTTCGTCATAAACATTATTCCTGATATTTGCGCGAACGGTTAAAGCGGACCATCTGTATTGTGCCCCTCCATAAAAAGACCTATTAGAATAATGGTCCGATAATTTGCCTCCTAGATAACAGGAATAACCTCTTGAACCTCCTTTGGTAACAATATTAATTACTGCATCCACATTTTTATTTTGGTAACGTCCTGTCGGATTCTCCATTACCTCCACTCTAACGACATCTGATGCAGAAAGAGAGGACAAATAATTACCATCTCTAGCAATTCCATCAACCTCAAGATAAACATTATTACTACCATCTACAGCCAAAGTACGCTCATATATATTAGATTGAACATTAGGCACATATCGTAACATTTCAAAAAGATTTGTCGAAATATTACGTATCTCTTTAGGGATATGATAACAAAAACGACCATAATCTTCACTCTTACTATTTCGACTTTGGGAGACATTAATCTCCTTTATTTGATAGGATCTCTCAATTAAAACAATCTTATGAATATGAGTAACGTCTCGCTTCTCCATCTTTGCGACCCTAAATCGTGGATTGTAGTTGATATGATGTACAAAACAAGTATAATCTGCTTTGGCAACATCATTAAATAAGAAATACCCCAAAGAATCAGATTGAGTTATATCAATCACTAAATTATCTTTCATTAATTCTATCGTTGCATTTGAAATGGCAACACGATCTAGATCCATAACATAGCCATCAAGCTTATTTTGTGCTTCTAAGGCAAAGCAACAGAACAGTTGTAAAAAGCATAATGCCATTAACTTCTTTAACATCATTCCCTAATTAATTTTATATATAGTTTGATTCGTAAGTAATTTACAACTCAACATAGACAATGCTTCTCGTTCCATTCACCTTCTTTCCCTACTCCACACTCCTCTCCTTAATTCAATCTATCTTCAATTGCATTGGTTAGTACAATTAATAACACATCCTTTTATAAACACACACATGTGATTATAAATCAACTACAATATTAATAAACATAATCAAAATATTAACATTTAAAGACATTATTTTACATAACCAAACAAAGACACACACAAACACCATTAGCACATATCGATATAGACACACTAAACTACAGACACTTACAAACAACAAAAAAGGGAAGATAATATTTCACAAACGACATATAACAGAATAAAGACAGCTTTATTAAAGACAGAAAAATGATAAAAATATTATCACAATATATAAAAATGAACAATACACATTACAGGGGATAAGAAAATACTCTTATCTGAATGGATAACACAAAACACATTACGTCTCCTTTCATTATCAAAATATTTAAACAAAGGATCAGAACAAAATGATTCTTGATGACATCTCGGGAACTTTAGCATCTTTGCAGTTGCTTTTTACCTTCAAATCATAAATGCAACACTAAATTAAGACTTGGGAGTGTAATAAAGAAAATAGTAGAGAGTATAAGAAGGGAGGGCTAAAACCTAAACAACCGTTGTATTTTTCAATACAACGGTCGGAAAGAAAGAATACTTTGTAGTATGTGACAAGCTTATAAAAACCAGCAAAATATTATATGCATCACAAAATAACAGAGTATAATATAATACAGAATTAAATAAATATGATCTTTATTTATGAATCTCAATATACATAAAATTAAGTAAAATAAATAATTATTTAAGTTACTTTAGTATCTCATAGATTCGGTAATTATCGTATTCACCAATGGCAGGAGCCATCAATCGAATAGCTGTTTGTCCTCCACCCAGAGGACCTTCTTCGGCTATATCGTCATAACTAAAGCATAGTTTGCGATCGATATACCACCAGATCTTACTCTTATATTTGACCACCTTCAGATGGTGTTTCTTTTTAGGCTTATGTAACGTCAAATCAGTTCCTTTTACAGTCAACACTCGTCCGGGACATTTGCGCATATGAGATGTACCTCTAAAAGGAGCAAAGAATGAGATACGATAATTCTTTAAATCTCCCTTTGTATATTGAGCAGCAACCCCACAACGAGGTTTTAAGTTTGAATCAAAAACAGACTGATCTGCCATACCCGTACAACTAAACATCAACATATGCAGAGCATGAGGAGAAAGTGCACGAAAATCACATTCTAAGATATAATTATCGGGGGTCTTAAACTTATTCCAAAAGACCATATGTCCACCTCTAAAGGCACCATCATAATAGTAGTCAGAGATCTTTTCCCCAACATCTTTTTTCATTGCCTCTTCTAACGGTTTATAATACCCTACTACACGTCCGTCAAATACTTGACCTTTGGCTGCAAAGTAATCGTCCACCACTTTTTGGTACTTGGGACGGAGCACCAGTTTACCTTTTCGTACGATTGCCTCCCCTGGTCCTTCCATAACCCACTGGTCTAGATCTTCAGGATTGGAGAAACGACATTGGTATACCAGTTTCTTATGAAACTTAGGCATAGGCTGCCCCCACAAAAGGGGAGCAGTCAAAACAAAGGTCATAATAAGAATAAGTCTCTTCATGCTTTTTTACCACTTAATGTTATAGCGATGTAAAGGAATATCGATACTCTTGGCATTCTTAGTCAACAATTTGATGACTGTATTACCTTCATTATCAAATATCATTGAGATTACTTCATCAGAAACCCCCTCTAGTTTCCATTTGCCTTCTAATTTTAACTCTACTATTTGTGCCGTTGCATTAGCATGAACAATCGAATTAGGCATAAAAGACATGTTGTGATTCCATTTAGCTAAGTTCGCATCTGGATTAGCCACTGTCAACATCATACGATTTGGTGTTTCTTGAAGATAAGCCATCAATGGTCTGTTTACCGATATAAGCTTTCCATGCGCTGTATATTTATTTTGATCAAAGATAGCAAAAGCATAAGTACCTTTGGTCTTGTGGTACACGATATGGGCCACCTTATCTTGTTCCATAATCTGATATGGGACATTCTGTGCGTATGTAGCAGCTTCTTTTTTTGTTTGATTCATCAACATGGTATAACAATACTTTCCATTCTTTGGTGCTTTACCATGATCAATCCATGCTTTAGCATGAGGTGTAGAGATAGGATTATATTTCCCTTTCACATTCTGTAGTGATTTTTGGTCACTATAGTCCACTACAACAGGATCTGAATCTTTTGCCACCACATATTGAATATCCTGAATATCAGAAATTACCGCTCCTTGAAAACTATTTTGAGAAGGCATCTTTTGTGCGACTTGTTTTCCATTGACCCATGGCAATGCTTCACTTAACTCTTTGCCTTGAAGGTTCGTCTGGAAAAGGGTAGTAATGGTAGAGTAACGTGCATCGCTATTGGTGATATTAGATCCCAAACATACAATTTGATCATCAAAAAAGAAGTAAGACTTACGAGCTCTAAAAGAGTCATCAAAAAGAGACTTGTCTTTATCTGGTCCCACATCATCACGCAGTTCCATTGCGTAGATACCATTCTTCCCTTGTGCTGATAGTCCAGAAGCAAAAGTGGTTTGTGCAAAACTACGGTGGTATCCTTCTTTATATTTACTTGTAGGCTTATTTACATGATATACTTTCTCTATAGGAAGTGCTTTGGTTGTTGCACCAGGAAGATAAGCCCAGTGAAACCCTTTGTTTTGATCAATACCAGCTCTATTCATCGCATTGCGAGGATCTCCTTTTAGTGCCAAGATAGAACCAAAGCTTAAATAGCGACCTAAATTATTTTCACCTTTATGTCCTGTCTCATAATCCCAAACATAAGCATTGTATCCTTTGACAGCAAAGAACCAGTTATTACGACGCTGTACAGACAAACTAGAGAAAGGCATAGAGATGTTCTGTCCTTCACGAGCAAGAAACTTATCTCCCATCTGCTGATGTGCCAACGACAATAGAGACAAAGTACCAAGAGTACCAGAATAAGTCAATTGTGGAAACAACATACCAAACACTTCTGTTGGTTTCGATAGAGAATAGATCTCATTAAAACGGGCAGCAAGTTTAGGATCTTTCACTTTTTGATCTTGCATCGACATAAAAGCATAAGCAGAGATAAGGTAGCGATCCAAAGCAGTATTTTTATAAGGGAAACGTCCACATACTCCCATATTTAGATATATTCCATAAGCAATATCGCTTTGGCGATAAAGAACTTTTTTTATAAATTCTTTTCTATCTTCAGCTAAAGCAAAAGAAGTATCGTCCATCAACCAACCCAACATAGAGACTGTATTCAATGTCTGAATACCGTAAGAATTTAAATAGGTTCCTCTATGATGATAAACAGAAAGATCTGGTTTAAAAGTATCGGCATATCCAGGAGATACAGAAGACACGTGTTCCAAATAACTAATGTAATCTTCCATTAATCGTTGCTTACGAGCACCATCTTTCATTAAAAGAATAGAGATCAACTTAGGTAGGGCTCCACCACGAACAAGATCAGTATTTTCTCCCTGAGATAGATCTAGATCTAAGATATTACCAATACGAGTGTGCCATGCCAAACAAGCTTGAATCTCATCTCGTTGTTTTTCAGACAATTCATTTCTCATCAAAAACGCAGAGACAGCAAATCCATTTAATCGGATCACATGATCTAAAGTACCAGCTGCACTTCCTGCAGCCCACCCTTGATCAGCAAGATAACGGTAGATCTTTAATACTTTCTCTTTAGAATCGTTATTTTGGGTATAACGATAGTCAAAAGCCAATGGGAAAAGAGTCGATTCAATCACTCGTTGGTAATTATATCCATTTTTCTCCCCTTGTTCGTCACGACAAGTAAAAAGAGAGGTTCCTTGGATATGTCCTTTAGACTCACGGATATTTAATTTTTCATAGAATTTATTTGCTGCATTCACTTTAGAATCCAAACTCTTTTTGATCTTTCCATAGCGACGTTTCCAATCTTGTTTCTGATCTCCAAGGATAAGATATTCCAAACGATCCTCCACCTTTTTAAAAGAAGTAGCATCAATAGCACCACCTTTATCTTGATCCAAGGCTAGATATTTTTGGTATGCACTATAGATCTCATAAGTATCTGATCGTACAGCTTTCTTTTTGTTTTGAAAGATCATATCAGAATGTCGCTTATAAGAAACAAAATCCATCAATTGAACATGATCGATATACAGTTTTCCTTTTGATTCACCATTTTGTGGAGAGAAAACCAAAGTGTTCACTTTACCATCCCCTTTATAGTCGCTAACCTTAGCATCTTCTTCAAACTGGACCCATACGGCTCTCCATCCTGTAAAATCTAGGTTTAGTTTAAAACGATATTTAGGGTTCTTTTTTGCACCTTTCTTACCATCACCTAAAGAACAAAGGATCTCTCCTTTATGTACTTGATCCTGGTATATCCACAATTTAATTCCACCATACATTCCTTTTTTATAAAATGCAGGTTCAAATTTTTCAGGTTGTCCTCCTTTATATTCAGACACGGCTCTTTGTAATCCAGAAAGGTTAGAAACGACCAAATCATCTTTGCGTTTCCATTGCCATAACATTGAACGACGACCATCCTTTTGATGATTACCACTTAATGTAACAGTTCCTTTGGTTGGTTGCCAAGAAAGAAGATCACTTTTATTTTCAAATGAAATCTTTTGTGCAATTATATCAGTCTTTACTGCCAATTTCTTTGCAGCCATAGTAGGGCCAGCATAAGACAATAGTCCTATAGCTGCACCAACTATCACATTTCTTAATAGATGTTGTTGTGCTTTCATAATATTTAATTGGTTATTGTTTTATTCCTGAATTCACTACTGTAATATTACAAAAGCACATCAAGCTATCGCTTTTAAGATTCTTTTTTACCATTTAGATAGGTTGAATCCGTTTCGATAGAGTTTTTAAACAAATTTATAACACTTTCTGACAAGAGAACAAAAACTCTAAAACTAACAAAAAACACAAACACACAATACCAACATTATCAACACATTAAATCACCACAAAAAACACCATTATAACTTCATTCAACAAAAGTAAAAGTGGGCTGATAGACAAAAAGACAGAAACATAAGAGGGAAAGAGCACAAAGTAGTACATTTGTTCTTAGTGAAAATACAATAATCAGTTGCTTCTTTTAACAATATATACGTTCTCTCTTTGTTAAAGAAGATCTTCTATTTTTAGTAGCTCACATGAAATAAGCGCACAAGTAAATCGAGGCTGTTCTTTTTAAGGACAGCCTTTGTTTTTGATATAAAAAAGAGTAATGAAAACTATAGATCATGTATCTATGCTACCACTGCCCTTTATGATTATTCTAATAGAAATATATGTAAAAAATCTTATTTGTAAGTATTCATACTACCAACCAAGTCACAGAGAAATGATATGATTATAGCAAACGGATATTCTCTCCCATCTGGAATAGACAAAAGGTGACACGATTGTAGTTTCATATGCTTACCTAAGCATCAATGAGAATCCAATAAATCAATACAAAATTATAAACGAGAGAACACGCTGACAAGGTGCTTGCAGGCATTACATTAATAAACAACAAGAATACATATTAAGATTATTCATCATACCCACCATATAGAAGGAACTATTTGATTATAGAAGAAACCAGAACCAATAAAAAAAGGAACGCCCTTCTTATACAAGAAGGGCGTTAACCAAACTATTAAAACAACTAATAACTACTTTACGGATAGAATATATCCATCTAAAGCTGGTATATCAACAATAATAAATGCGTCCTTTTCATCAACATGTAGAGTATAAGATACATCATGTCCTAATTCATCCTTAAAGACCATAGGAGCATCTTTTCCACCCCACTCTTGAACAAGAGAAAGAGGGATATGCACTTTAACTTTATCAAGGGCTTTTTCTGAGAAGTTAGATAAGATAACCAACTTTTCGTTTTTAGCCCATCTCGCATGGATAAATAGTTTGTTCATGTAAGGATTCCCCATTGCATCATTAAATTTCGAAAGATCTTGATATTTACCCATAAGAGCTTCACTTCTTTTAGAGAAGTTTAGAATGCGCTTATAGAAATCTCTTAAACCTTTCTCTTTCTGAGACAATTTTCCTCCATCAAACTTACCATCATTCATCCATCTTTGATGATTTGGCACCCCAACATAATCAAAGATCGAAGATCTTGAATGTGTTCCAAATCCTCCATTTTCTTTGCCCGGTTCCCCAACCTCCTGAGCATAATAAATCATGGTAGGAGAAGTACCAATTGTAGTTGACACAATCATTGCTGGTATTCCTTTTTGAGCATCTCCTGCAAACTCAGGAGAAGCAATACGTTGCTCATCATGGTTTTCTAAGAAATGAAGCATATGGTGCTCAATATCCATTGTGCTTTCCATTACCCCCGCAATATTTCTAGCATCACCATGACCTTGCATTACATGTTTCAATGTATCGTACATTGCTACTTTGTCATACAAATAATCCATTTTACCTTTAAAGATGTAATCTCTATATAGTTTTGGTTGATATACCTCAGCCATAATAAAGGCTTTAGGATTTTTCATCTTAATATTTGAGTTCAAATAGCTCCAGAATTCAACAGGAACCATTTCTGCCATATCATATCTGAATCCGTCTACACCCTTGTCTAACCAATACATTGTAATGTCTTTGAATTTAGTCCAAGAGTCTGGCACTTTCTTATCTTTCCAGAAAGCAAAGTGTTGACGGTAATCCAACGTATCTGATCCTTCTGGTAGAGATGGGAACATCTTTTTCCCTTCTGGAGAGATACCATAGTTAATTTTCACTGTTTCATACCAATCGTTGAAATCAGGTTGTGCTTTTCTAGAACCATTACCAGTCCATTTCGCTGGAGACTCTTCAAATTTACCATCTGCTAGTGGGTGTTTCTCTCCACCTAGTGGTTTATAGTCATTTTTAGCTGTTGGCACTTGGAATGATGAACCAGGAATATAGTAGTAGTTATTATCTACATTAAAAACCACTGTAGTATCGTCTTTTGCACCAAAATCTCTTTCTGGGAAAACCACACTATGATAGTTACGAGCCACGTGGTTAGGAATGATATCAATAACCACTTTCATTCCATGCTTATGAGTTCTTGCAATCAAGGCTTCAAACTCTTCCAAGCGTTTGCTAGGATCTACTGCCATATCAGGATTGACATTGTAATAATCTTTCACTGCATAAGGAGAACCTGCTCTACCCTTTACTACATCTGGATCGTCATTAGAAATACCATATTTGGTATAGTCTCCGATTAGTGCGTGATGAGGAACACCAGTGTACCACATGTGAGTGATTCCAAGATCATGTAATTCTTCAAGAGCCTTATCTGTAAAATCATTGAATTTACCTACCCCATTTTCTTCCTTAGTCCCCCAAGGTTTGTTGGTTGTATTTTTGTTTCCAAATAAACGTGTGAACACCTGATACACAACAGCTTTTTGGGGTTTCTCTGGTTGCTTCACCTCTGTCTTTGGTTGACAGCTGTATAATGACAAACCTAGAATAGAAAACGATAATAGAGCTTTTATATTCATCATTAAATATTTAATTTTACTATGGTTCTAATCGAAAACGAAAGCAATCTATAAACATATCATGAATTGGACAACATAAATTTCTAATGAACTCTATGCACACGTTTTCACAAACGTTTGCATTAAATATGTTTTACAACACATCTATCTTTATTGCCAATAATTTCCATTTATTAATAAAATTTTAACATGAAAATCACCATACTCAGTGAAAACAAGCCCAAAGAAGGGTGGCTTACCGAACACGGTTTATCAATGTATATTGAAACAGAAGAACACTCTTTTTTGTTCGACACAGGGGCGAGTGATCATTTTCTTCGTAATGCTAAAAAATGTAATATCGACCTTAAAGCAGCGACCAAAATATTAAGTCATGGACACTGGGAC
This sequence comes from Prolixibacteraceae bacterium, assembly GCA_025210775.1. Lineage (GTDB taxonomy): Bacteria > Bacteroidota > Bacteroidia > Bacteroidales > Prolixibacteraceae > Halosquirtibacter. The sequence continues at coordinate 78,624 of JAOARB010000011.1, read as the reverse complement.
CATGGTAATGGATTAGAATACATCTCTGGAGGTACACTAATTGGCCACAAAGATATCTTCCTGGATCGCTATCGCAATAGAGACGATTCCTATATTGGGCTAAAACTAGACAGGAGAGCATTAGAAGAACGTTTTAATCTAAAACTTACCCAATCTCCACTATGGATCAATAACCAAACCGTATTTCTAGGAGAAATTCCAAGAAATTGTCCTTTTGAGTCCAAAACCACTTCTTTTCATCTTAAAGAAGGTACGGCAGATTTTGTTCCCGATGACAGCGCTGTAGTAATAAAAGAAAAAGAAGGGATACATATCATTACAGGTTGCAATCATTCAGGACTAAATAATTTGATGGATTATGCAATAGAAGTAACCAAAGATGATCGAATTCTATCCATTATTGGAGGTCTACATTTAAAAGAAATAAATAACGACTTAGATCGTACCATTGTACGAATAAAAAAATATCCCAATATTATTTTAGCTCCTATGCACTGTACTTCTCAGATAGTTATAGATAAATTAAAAGAAAGCTGTAGCGTTAAAGAGTTGTATACAGGGGATAGTTGGGAAAAATAGGCTATTTTTACACATTATGGTCAACAGACTATAATTTATTATAAAATAGAGAACATCTCAATATTAGATTTGTTCTTCAAAAAACCCAACCACAATATCTTTTATATGGATCAAAAAACAGTAATATTAAACCAAGATCTTTTTAAGCGATCAATTATGGATTACACACAAAAGAAAGAGTGGGAATACGCTGGAGACAAACCAGCTATTATCTATTTCTTTGCTGAATGGTGTAGTACATGTAAGGCTATTGCTCAAATAATAGAAGATCTTGCTCAAGCTTACCAAGAAGAGATATGTATCTATAAAGTAGACATTGAAGAAGAGAAAGAATTAAGTGTTCTTTTCAGAATTCAATCTGTACCATCGTTGCTTTTTATTCCTATGGAATCTAAACCACAGATGCTACAAGGAGCTCTTCCTAAAGATGTCTTAGAAGATTATATCGAATCAATATTATTGTATCAAGAACCAGAAGAGCAGTAGAAATTAGAGTTGGAGGAAACAATTTTCTCCAACTCTATATTTTATATTGATGTGTGATATTCGACGATCGTTACCAACGGAACAATATCCTAATCTCAATTCATCTAATATTAACAATCCTATTTCTCAATATATTTAAAAACCCAAAGCATCCAATATTTTCTCATTCAGCCTTCTATTCTTGCCAATATAAGGGTAACAATGAATATGAATAGCAGGATTAAAATTCATCTCGATAATACTGTAATTATCCGGAGTTGCAGGAGCAGTAATATCTTGGATCATCATATCCAGACCCGTTATGGCTACTCCCATCGCTTTTGATGCCTTTTGTGCTATATCGAAATAAGATGAATGGATCTTATCGGTATAATCCAGACTATCACCACCAGTACTAATATTTGAATTTTCTCGCAAAAAAACTTGTTGATTCTTTTGGGGTACATCCAAAGGACTATGCCCTGTTTGTTTTAAGAAAAAACGTTCTTCATCTCCTAATTTTAATTTCTCTAATGGAGTACGATATCCCTGTCCCCTTAAAGGATCTTCATTCTTGATCTCCACTAGTTGAGCAATAGTGTGTATTCCATCTCCTACCACATTAGCAGGTATTCGCTTTAATATTCCCTCAACACGATCATTAATAAGGAAAAAACGATACTCCTCACCCTCCACGAAATGTTCAACCAAAACAGTTTGATCATAACTAAATGCAAGATCTAATGCTTGAATGTAATCTTCCCTTGAGAAGGTTGAATGCAGGATGGTAATTCCCAAACCAAAATTGGTAGACTGAGGTTTGACCACCACTTTGTAATCCTGATAAAAAGTAAAGTGAGAAAGCGCCTCTTGTTTAGAGAAAAAAGTATCCCCTTTGGGTACCGCAATATTATGGGGGGCCAGAACTTTCTTGGTAACCGTCTTATTTTCCATCATCAGAATAACATTATAACGATCCAGTTCTGTTTTGGTGGCTTGCACCACATAACTCTCCTTCTCTGGATTAAAAAGACGAACGAAATTCTCTTTTCTATCCATCATCTCAAACGAAACACCTCTATGAAGTGCAGCTTTTAATAGTAGCTGTGTAGAGAGTTCCATGTCCTCTAAACCATGAAAACGATACCCTTTTTCTAAGGAAGCTTTTTTATAGTCCTTTGCTAGAGACATATGGAAATCAACAAAGCCTTTATCTTGTATGTCTTTCACTAGTTTTGCAACGACCCTATTATTAGGGAATAAAGCCATCGACTCCACTTTATTTAACACCTGTAGATAGTCATCAGGGATAGACAAACCTAAACGATCTAAATCAAAGCTCATTCTACGAACAAACGATTTAACCATATCTTTCAATAACACGGTATCGTCATTAGGTATGGTAGATTCTTCCATCAAGCCGTGACAGCACACCCAATCTTGGAAATTTTGAATCTCTTTCTGTCTTGTAATATCCAATGATTCGGTCTCTTCAATCCACACCATATAGATCAAAAAAAGGTGAACAAAACGAAGTGTATCCAAAGAGATACCTGTATACTCATATGGATCCAAATCCAACAGACGTACTTCTATATGGCTAATCTGGTCAGGATTCGATTCTTTGGTCTTTATTCTTATCGGTTGGTATAACTCTTGAGGTCCAATCAAATTCCCTTTCTCTATATTTTCATCAATAGAATGTTGGAAATTCTTCCAAGACGAGTAATCCAAAGGAATAAACTGATGGTTACGGTAGCCTAATTTACCAGATCGAAGACTAACACCTTCGAAACACTCTGGATGAATTAGTTTCTTCCCATCAGAAGAGAGTTTCTGCACTTTTAACGATCCATCAGCAATAGGGCTAGCTCCAAATAACCACACCAATACCCAACGATAGCGCATAAAATTACGAAGCATTCTCATATAAACCTGTTCAGGAGAAACAACATCAATACCTTTCCACGACCATATCGAATCTGGAAAAGAGAAATTAAAATGCACTCCAGAAAAAGTCTGCATCTCTGGACCATAAGTTGCTAAAAGATACTCTCTATAATCTTGCTTTCCAGAATAGTCCCCCGTAAACTTGGCAATAGGAATATATTTAGAATCAGGTAAAAGAGAAGGAAGGCTTTGAGTCCACATATATTCATCTCCAATATTCTCATATACAATATCCTGCAACGTACGTATAAAACCATGAGCCTGCTCCAAAGAAGGCAATGGAGGAGAGATCAACTCTATCTGACTTTCCGAAAAATCTGTTGTAATAAAAGGATGTGTAGATTTATCTCCTAAAGATTTAGGATGAGAAGACAACGATAACATGCCATCTTCTTTTACACGTAAAGCTTCTTTTTCAAGACCAAATAGACCTTGCATAAGAAGGCTAGGTGCATCTTTAGTTATTGTCTGTAACCACTGCTTCATTAGGCTTTATTTTTTTTCGATATATATAATAGACCATCATTGTTAACACTATTCCTTTAAGTATACTCGTAATCGAGATACTCCACCAAATACCCGTTAAACCTACAGGGACAACAAATGCCAAATAGTAGGCCAATGGTATTCTTAATGAAGTCAAAATAACGCTGTTGATTGGAGGAATAAAAGTAAGTCCTAATCCATTTAGAGTCCCCATACCAATCATCTCTGAGGTCATAAAGATCTGAGAAAGCGCTATAATTCTTAAATACCATATTCCTCCTTCAATAATCATCGGATCATCAACAAAAATCCGAATAAGATATTCGGGCACAAGAATAAAGATCAACATTAATATCAAGCCAACACTACTAGAAATAGTCAAGGCTTGCTTATAAGTACGTTTGATCTCTCTATAGTTCTTGGCCCCATAAAGTTGTCCTACGATAATTGTAGAAGCTTGTGAAACTCCTGCAACCAAAGTAAATGTAATCGACTCTATTTGGATACCTATCTTTTGTATGGCAATGGCATCTGAACCAAAAGAGGCAATAAAACGCCCCATTACAATATATATTAAACCAAAAATGATTCTCTGAACAGAAGTCGGAAACCCTATCTTTACTATGCTTCTTAGTGTCGAAACACCGACATGTTTAATAGACACTTTTAAATATCCTTGAAGATAGACCATGCGAGCTAAAAAGAATAGGGTAACTAATTTTGATATCAATGTCGCAATAATAGCTCCTTTAACACCTAATCCCATTCCAAAAATCAATATCGGATCTAATATAATATTCAGCACAAAACCTATCGAGTTGATCTTAAACGCACTTTTAGTCTGCTTATAACTATTTAACACACTTATAAACAAGAGGTTTAAAAAGGTGACCACTGCACCCCAAGCACCGATAGACAGATATATGGAAGCGGCATCATTAACCCATTGGCTTTCAATATTAAACATAGAGATCCAATAGGTAGCATTTCCTCCCATCACAACAGAGAAGAAAGAAGCAAGAATAATCATTCCTAATAATCCACCTTTAGCTATTTGTTTGGAGTGTAACTCCTCTCTTGCTCCGATAGAATGTGCTAACTTCACATTTACTCCCACGGTGATAATTGAAGCCAAAGCCCAACCTAGATTGAGGAAAAAACCTGCAGATCCTACTGCTGCCACAGCATCCCCTCCTAGCCTACCAACCCATATCATATCGATAAAGTTATAGGTTAGTTGCAGAAGTTGGGACCCCACCATCGGTAAAGCAAGTGCAATCAATCCACCAATTCCTTCGAACAATCCTTTTACGTTTCTTCTCATCTAAACTTACTTCTTTTAGTTCGTAAATATACGAACTAAAATATTAATAGCACCAACTCTTTTTTCTATTTAACATGTGTATAACGTAACATGTTCTATAAATAACAAAAGATTAACCCACTTACATCCTCGAAATGACATTATTATCAAACCAAAAATGGAAAAATAAAAAATACGATTCACGACAAAGAAAGTGAAACATAAAAAGGGACATGGTTAACTATTGTCAAAAAGCACTACATTTATAGCCCAATAAAGTATTAGGAACAGCAACAAACGCAAATTATGGATTTAATATACACCAGACACCACGATGTAAAATCGTTTCAAATAGACTTTAAAAGTCAAATGCGCCCATCATCAATGGTCCGACTTTTCCAAGAGGCTGCAATGCATCATGCAGAAGAGCTAGGTGTAGGCTATGAAGCATTAAAAGCTGAAGGGATCTTTTGGGTGCTTTCACGCATAGAGATGCAAATCATGGAACCTCTATTATGGGAAGATAAATATGAAGTCAGAACATGGCCTGTCGAGTTTGAAGGGCTTCTTTTCAGAAGAGACTTTGAATTTATCAAAGAGGGAAAAGTTATTTGTAAAGGCAGCTCTGGGTGGCTATTGGTAAGTGAAGAAAAAAGAAGACCAGTACGCCCTTCTTCGCTAAAAATTAAGATCCCTAGTTTGATAAAAGACAACAAAGCATCTTTCTTTGAACAGAAAATAAAATTAGAACATGCGATATTAAAAGAGCTTATTAAAGTGGGGTATAGCGATGTCGATATGAACCAACATGCCAATAACACCAGATATTTTGACTGGCTATTACAGTGTATTGATAAGGAAGTCTTAGAGAATGGACAAATAAAATCCATCACCATAGAATATGTCAAAGAGGCAAACTGGGGAGATACATTAGAACTCTGTGTTGAACAAAAAAAGGAAAACAATCAAGATATATATATGGTAGAAGCCCTAAACCAAACAAATAAAAAATGTTGCTTTAGAGGACTGTGTACCATCAATTAGAAGTCATTAAAAAGAAGATAATCAAATATATTTATCCGCACATCACGATATATATACCTAAAAAACATCTCTTAACATCCTCCAGTCCCATAGAATAAAAAGAGTTCTGTTCTATGATTTATGTAGCAATTAAAAACAGGATTCAAAGGTACTTCGTCCATGGTTCGTCCATGGACAAACCCTTTATTTGACCTGTTTGGATTCTTTACTGAAAAAGGCAATAAAAAATAAAGTCTAGCTGGCTTCTTTTTGTAGTAAAATCCAATATACTAATTAGTGGAGCTGTTTATATTAATCCAGATATAAATGACTTCTCAAATTTATTTATTACTTTTTAAAACGAAACCTATCTAAAAAAATAAAGGATGTCAAAAATAATATGGCACCCTAAATTAAGAGAGTTTATTTATGATTCGACTAACAACACTTTGTTTTAAGTTCATGTACAACAATAGTAGAAAAATAAACTCTCTATAATATTATTATTCAAAATGTTTTTCCCATAACTGCTCTTCAATTCCGTCCTTCCATAAAGAATGTGTTTTGGTCTCCACTTGAACAAAACCAAATTTCTTATACAAAGCATGAGCACTATCTAGACCTTTATGTGTCCAAAGGTTTAAATGTTTGTATTTTGTCCTTTTTGCAAAATCTAAAACCTGATTCATTAATGCTTTTCCAACTCCTTTACCACGTAGAGATGGGTCTAAATAAAAGAATCTAAGTTGTGCTGACACATTACTTCTATGCTGCAATGCCAAAGAACCGACCACTTTACCCTGAAATTCAACAACATAAAACACATCTTTCTTTTTATCAAATTCCAAAATATATTCCGAAAAATCTTTTGCAACTAATGCTTCAAACACTTCTGAATACCCATAATTATCGGCATAATATTTACCATGAAAATGAGTAATCATCCCTAAGTCACCTGGTTTATGTGTACGAATTACAGGCAAAACTTTTTCAGAAGAAGGAGCAATGATATTAAGAGCATCAGCCAATAGATGTGAGAACAATGCTTTTTGATCAGGAGTTGTTTGTTCAAACAGCTCATCTATTCGTTGATTCTCTACACCATTAATCTCTTCTACTACGCTTTTGCCTTCATCGGAAAGACTCAAAAATGACGTCCTTTTATCCTTGGGGTCCGCCTTCTTGATTATATATCCTTTTTCTACGAATTTTTTTATTACTCTAGAGCCATATCCTAAATCTAAATGCAACTTATCACATAAATCTTTTAATGTTGCATTGTTTGTTAGGCTCACCTCATACAATAAACGTGTCTCTGTTACAGTAAATGAGGTATTAAAATTGGTGTCAAATATTCTTAACCTATTTAAATATTCTCTATTAAAACCTCTTATCGTAGATACAATATTATCACTCATAATACAATTGCTTTAAACATCTTTATACTTGACTAAGTCAAACATAAGGATTTTATTTATATATTGCAAACGAAAAATTTCACATCTTATCTTATTTCGAACAGATCAATATGGTGTGAAGTATTGAAACACATCTAAATACAATGATATGAAAGGAAATATTTCTGCAATTAAAATTGGTGGGATCTTAAGTACAATACTTATCATCTACGGAGTTGTTAAACTAATCCAGTCAACCAATCAACTTTCTCATGAGAATACAATAATCTTTGAGTTAGGTAGTTTAATCATCACATCGATAACACTCTTAGCTCCATTATTTATGGTTAAAAACATACAAAATGAAGCTAAAGGCATGTTTATATGGTTATACCCTATTTTTATCTTTACAGGTATAGTTGAGCTCTATTTAAACCATGATAGTTATGGATTTGGACAATTCACAACAACAATCACCTTGCCTTTTTGCGTCATTGTTTCCGTGTACCTTTATCTTAAAAATAAAATCTAAGAAAGACTCCAAAGCACAAAAAAAGGAGGGAAAAACAATAATGTGTCCCCTCCTTTTGATATAAATTTCTAACGATGTTATTTTTTAAACAGACGTCCTTGATAAGTATCAAGTTGTTCTAATTTCTTCTCTAGTTTGGCAACAAACTCAAAGTTCTTTAGTCCCCATTTTGGTGCGACCAACAATTCTGGTGGAGCAGTACTAATAAAACGCTCTACAATAATACGTGGATCAAGCAATTCTAGATAAGCAACCACTAAATCCATATACTCTTCCGCACTATACAGAGAGAAAGTCTCTGGATTATCTCGATATTGACGATACATCTTGGTTCCTTTATGAATCTGTAATTGGTGTAATTTCAAATTCTCAATAGGCAACTCAGAAACGACACGCGCCTGCTCTAGGATAAGCTCTTTACCTTCTCCAGGAAGTCCCAATATGGTATGGATACAGTTATGAATACCTCTATGGTGTAGCTCCGTAATGGCACGAACACTTTCTTCATGCGTATGTCCTCTATTGATAAACTCTAGTGTCTTGTCATTTGTCGACTCGACCCCTAGTTCTACCATGATATAATAATCTTTTGACAATGACTCTAAATAATCTAACACCTCATCCGTTAAACAGTCTGGACGTGTTGCAATCACGAGTCCTATCACATCAGGATGAGCCAATGCCTCTTCATATAACTTCTTTAAGATATCTAAAGGAGCATAAGTATTTGAATAGGCCTGAAAATAAGCTAAAAAAGATATTGCCTTATATTTCTTTTTGAAAAAAGCCACTCCTTGATCTATCTGTGTCGTCACAGAAACTTTTAGATTGGTATAAGAAGGGGTAAATGTTGTATTGTTACAATAAGTACATCCTCCTCTGGCTTTACTCCCATCTCTATTGGGGCAAGTAAAACCAGCATCAATAGAGACTTTTTGTACCCTTCGATCAAAAAGACGTTTGAAATGGGTCGAAAAATCATTATACCTTTTTTCGTGTCCCCAGCTATATGTATTATCCATTGATTTCAATTCCTTTATATTTGGTTACAAAGATAAGAAACCAATTTGTGTTTAAAAGCATGGTCAAAAATCATATTTTCACATAATATTTATCATGTAATCGTTGGTCTTCATTGCCTTTTTTTCTAATTTCATACTCGAACAAATTCTATGAACAATGATGACAAACGAACTTACTAACAAAACAGATATCTCTTCTGAAAAAATAAAAACACAACTTCAACAATTTGAGAATGGATTTCCTTCAATACAACTAATCAATAGTGCGACGATTGGTGAAGGCATTCGTAAATATAACAAAGAAGAGGAAAGAGAGCATATCAACTATTTAAAACAAGCTATCGCTAATGGAACAGAGATACTTAAATTTGTCCCCGCTTCAGGTGCTGCAACACGTATGTTTAAACATCTTTTTGAATTAAAAAGCCAACTAGAGCAGGCTGAATTTGAAGATGCTAAATTCGATTACAAAGCAGACTCGAAAACTCGTAATTTTGTTCGCCATCTGAAACATTTTGCTTTCTATAAAGATCTAACCACCATAGCTCCAGAGATAACAAAAGTTGTCACTGAGACCATTACAAATAAGGAAGCATTAAATATTCTGAATACACTTTTAACAGAAGAAGGTTTAAATTATGGACACCTACCTAAAGGATTGCTTGCATTTCATAAATACAATGACTGTGTAAGAACACCTTTAGAAGAACACCTTTATGAAGCAGTAAAATATGCTCAAAACGACAAGCAAGAGTGCCATCTTCACTTTACGGTTAGTCCAGAACACCTTCAGTTGTTTAAACAATTGGCAGCCAAAAGCGTGAAATATTTCGAGACTAAATATGGCGTTTCATTCCAAATTACATTTTCCACACAAAAGAAATCTACGGATACCATTGCTGTAAATCCAGATAATACTCCATTTATTAATGAAGATGGTAATTATCTTTTCCGCCCAGGAGGTCATGGTGCTTTGATTGAAAACCTTAACGACCTAGAAGCTGAAGTTATCTTTATAAAAAATATTGACAATGTAACGTTAGGAACGAAAGCTCAAGATACCATTTTCTATAAACAGGTGATTGCAGGTGTTCTTCTAAAAGAAAAAGACACCATCTTTAGTTGGATTGACAAAATTCAAAATCAACAAATCTCACAAGACCAACTTACCGAACTTGAAGAATATGTAAAGAATAACTTGTCAGTTTTAATGTCTTCTTCGTATTTAACCTTCAGTTTTGAAGAAAAATGTCAAGCACTTCTACAAATACTTAACCGCCCAATTAGGGTGTGTGGTATGGTAAAAAATGAAGGAGAACCAGGAGGAGGACCTTTTTGGGCTATGAACAATAAAAATATTTGCTCGTTACAAATAGTTGAGAGCAGTCAGATTGATCATAACAATTCAGAACAGCAATCATATGTTAACAAATCTACACATTTCAACCCTGTAGACTTGGTATGCTACACCAAAGATTTTAAAGGAGAATCATTCGATTTAAAACAATTCATCGATCCAAATACTGGGTTTATCTCTGAAAAGTCGAAAAATGGAAAACCTTTAAAGGCACTTGAACTACCTGGATTATGGAATGGTGCAATGGCCAATTGGAACACTATTTTTGTAGAAGTTCCCTTAAATTCATTCTCTCCAGTAAAAGAAGTAAACGACCTTTTAAGAGTAGAACATCAATTGTAGTTTTTTTTCTTTTTTTATTGGAAAACAAAACGTTCTGCCTATATTTGAACACATAAAAGGGGATTTTTTTAACATTTAACTGTAATGTAGACATTCCTTCTTTGTAATTGGTTCATTGAACTATTCAATGTAATATTTCTGTAACATACCAAAAACAAAAGGAGTGTCTATTTTTATGGTTTGCATGTGTAAAAATGATAGAGCATGGAACAAGAAACCAACTATGACAATCAACCAGGTGCTTCAGAACAAGAAGCCAAAGAATTGATCCGACATCTCAATCAAGGAGAATCGATCTACTTTGACGTGGATCAATATGAAGGATATATAGACTTCTTTATTCAAAAAGATCAACTCTCAAATGCTCTTCGTATTAATGAATATGCCATAAAACAACATGAAAGTTCAGTATCTCTTTGGATAAAAAAATCACAGATTATTTTTAACCTTGGCAGAATTAACGAAGCAATAGAACTGGCGCAACACTGTTTAATGTTTGAACCAACAAATGCCGAACTATATTATCTTATAGGAACAGGGTATCTTAACAACAACAACACTTCTAAAGCAAAATCCTATTTTGATCAAGCATTAACGTGTGAAAGTGAACATATTGATGAAATTCTATTCAATATTGGCTATGCTTATGAACAGGTATTTGATTATGAAAGTGCCATCACCTTTTTTAGAGGTGCAATACGCAAGAATAACCAGAATATCAATGCTATTTACGATCTTGCTTATTGTTACGATAAGATCGAGAATTACAAAAAAGCGGTATGGGCTTACAAGCATTATCTTGAAATCGATCCTTACAATACTTCTGTCTGGTTTAATTTAGGTATTGCGTTAAACCATTTAGAAAAAGCAGATGAAGCTTTGGAAGCTTATGACTATGCTCTTGCAATTAACGAAAAACACACCTCTGCTCTTTTTAATAAGGCCAATATCTTGGCCAATCAATTAAACTATGATGATGCCATAGAAGCTTATAAAGCGTATTTAGAGCTAGATCCTGAATCAGACGAAGCTTATTGCTACCTTGCTGATTGTTTCTTTAACAAGAGAGACTACGAATCTGCAATTCATACCTACAAAGAAGCCATCAAGATCAACGCCGAAAATGACAGTGCTTGGTACGGCGGTGCTCTAATTCTACTCTTAACAGAAGAGTACGACCAGTGTATGACATTTCTAAAACAGACAGTTAAGATTAATCCTGATATCTCCGACTATTGGATATCTATTGGAAAAGTAGCATTGATGCTTAATCATTATGAAGAGGGAGAATATGCTTTCGAGAAAGCAATTTTTCTTACTCCTAAGGAACCAGAAGTGTGGGCAGAGATGGCTGCATTCTATCATCATTACGACCAAACAGCGATGGCTGTAGATACACTAAAACGTTCTTCTGCATTTATCCAAAATGATGCTGAGCTGTGTTATGCTTTAGCTGGATACGCTTTTATCGACAGCCAATACAACTATGGTTATAAGTATCTTGAAAGAGCTATTTCTATCGATCGTAATGCTATAGACAACCTCTTCTTTGAGCTGTTCCCAGAAATGGAAAAATTAGAACAAGTTAAAGAAGTGATGCAAAATCATAATATCAAACATTTAATTGCAACCAAACACTAAAAAGAAATTCTTTTTTAAATAAAAAGCCCCATAAGAAATCTAAACTTATGGGGCTTTTTATTTCTATAACTCCAACGCTAATCATCGAATAAGATGCTGTTTAAAAACATGGAACAATAAAACCAAGAGGATTGGAAACACACAAAAAAAATTTTTTACTTCCAATGGAGAATCTAAACAAACATCACCCTTAACATCTTAAATCACAACACTTCTAAACCTTATCATATCTCGTTTTGTTTACTTAAGCATATGACAATATTCCATTACTGGTTTTAGATATGAAATATATTTCCCGTTCTATAAGAATAACCGAATTGATCCATAATAGATATGATCATTTTAAAGCTATCTTAAGCAAAATAGGAATGCTAAGATTAACAAGAGATATAGAACCATATAACAGAAATATCCATCCTTATCAAGCACGTCCATCCCCTTAATCCTCTCATCTTAAAAGAAGATAAGTACCTCACCAACAACTTACTTTTTTATTTATATCCTATTTACAAACCAAAACATTTCAACATGAAAAAGAAATTCCTTAATCTTTCTCTTATCGCCTTAATTCTCTTAGGATTCATTGCATGTCAGAAAGCACCTCAAACGTCTAAAGGTGAAAGAACAAAGACGGCAAATGATATGGAGAAATACGGACAAGAATTTAAAGGGAAAATTGGTAGAACATACCAAGAGTCCGAAGAGTGGTGGCCAGAAAAGAAAAGACCACCCAAAGGAGCTCCAAACGTAATTATATTTCTATTAGATGATGTTGGTTTTGCACAATACTCCTCTTTTGGAGGTCTTATTCACACACCCAACATCGACAAGTTAGCAGATGAAGGACTACGTTATAATAATTTCCATACCACTTCTCTATGTTCGCCTTCAAGGGCCACATTAATGGCAGGTCGTAATCCTCACAAAATTGGATTAGGTAGTCACGCTCTAACAGCAATGGGATTTCCTGGATACAACGCTATTGTTCCACCATCGGCTAAATCTGTAGCCAATTATCTTGAAAAAGAAGGCTATATCAACTATGCCTTAGGTAAATGGGACCATACTCCTTTATACGAGGTGTCACAAACAGGTCCATTTAACTGTTGGCCTAGCAATGAAGGATTTGCACATGCATACTGTTTTATGGCAGCCGATGTTCATCAATTTATACCAGTAATGTGGAACGACCACCATCCTGAACCTTACCGTAAATCAGAACATCTAGATAAAGATCTTGCAGATAGAGCCATACAGTATATCACAGGGCATAAGTCATTAGAGAAGGAGCTTCCATTTATGATGCTTTGGGCTTCAGGTTCGATGCACTCTCCACACCATGCACCAGATTCATATTTAAATAAATACAAAGGCAAATTTGACATGGGATGGGATAAAGCAAGAGAGCAAATCATTAAAAGACAAAAAGAGTTAGGTATCATTCCTCAAAACACTAAATTGTCTGCACGCATTCCTGAAATACCTGCTTGGAACAGCTTATCTGCTAAAGAGAAAAAGCTTTATGCACGACAAATGGAAGTATTTGCTGCACAAATGGAACATGTCGATTTCCAAATAGGACGTATCGTTGAAACCCTTAAACGTATTGGGGAATACGACAATACACTCATCTTTGTTACTGCCGACAATGGAGCCAGTGGAGAAGGTGGTCTTGCAGGTACTTTTAACGAGACCTATGTATTAAATGGTCTTGCTACACCACTAGAAGCAAACCTAAAACATCTACCTAGATGGGGACAATGGGACACCTACCCTCACTATCATGCAGGATGGGCTATGGCAGGGAACACTCCTTTCCCTTATTTCAAACAAAGCTCTCATAGAGGTGGACAACATGATGCACTTGTTATACATTGGCCTAATGGAATCAAAGCCAAAGGAGAAGTAAGAAACCAATATCATCACATTAGTGATATTGCACCAACTATCCTTGAAGCAGCCAAGATTGAAAAGCCAGAAGAGTATCACGGAGTAAAACAGATGGATCTCACGGGTGTTCCTATGAACTACTCTTTTGATAATGCCAAAGCTCCTAATGCTAAAAAACGTCAGTACTACGAAATGTTTGGTAATCGTGCCATATGGGTAGATGGATGGAAAGCCGTAACACTCCATGCCAATAGAATGCCTTGGAATACCAATCTAAGAGGTGATTTCGAGAAAGATGTATGGGAACTATATCATGTTGCTGAAGACTTCTCTGAAAGCACCAACCTTGCCGATAAATATCCTGAGAAATTAGAAGAATTGAAAAAAATCTTTGATGAAGAAGCATGGAAAAATAATGTATATCCTCTTTTTGATGATATGGTTGGAAGAAATGCAAGAATCAATAAAATTCTTTTTGGTGACAAAAAAGAGTTTGTATACTATGCACCAGGAGCCATTCGTATTGCAGAGAAAGCTTCTGCACCAGTGAAAGGAGCTACACATACAATTGAAACGACCATCAATCTTAAAGGCGATGAGCAAGGCGTTATCGTTGCATGTGGTGGTATGACTGGAGGTTACACAATGTATATCAAGAATAGAAAACTTCATTACGACTATAACTTCCTTGATGGGGTTCACCATCATTTGGTATCCAAACGTCTTCCTAAAGGTAAAACAGAGCTTAAATTCTCATTTACATTAGATAAATCTAAATTGAAACCAGGAGAGATTAAACCATGGCCAGGAACAGGGGCACTATATGTTAATGGTAAAAAACAAGATGAACGTTATTTTCCAACTACACATATCTCAACGTACTCTCTCGCAGAGACTTTTGATGTAGGTTGTGACCTCGGAACACAAGTTGATCCAGCTTATGAAGGAACTCCTTTTAATTTTACAGGTGAGTTAGACAAAGTCATCATTCGATTTCCATAATTAAATAAAAAAGTAGGAGAAGTTAATTCTTTCTCCTACTTTTTTATTTAATAATACGAAAATCAAAGTATAGTGGTTATTATTCTACTACCCAAGTCCATCCCACTTCACCAAAACCAACCAATCGATTGTAACGATCGAATTCTCCATCTTCCTGCTCATCTTTAGAGAAACTTTGATCCATACTCACAAAACCTTTCTTCGCATCTTTTGAATGCTTAAAGAATTCACCAACCACACCACCAATAGCTACGATTGATTTGGCAACAGTAAACCATGGCAATGCCCCTCCTAAAAGAGAAGTTACAGTTGAGTCTACTTTAGCCGATCCACTTATGCTTTTTAGTACTTCGCCTAAATCACGTGCTTTATCTCGACATTGGATCACCCACAAACGTGCTTTAATAGAAAAATCTTGAGGCATTTCACACTCCAATATAGACATTCCATTAAGATTGTCATCACTCCCTTTCGGTTCAAAATCAATACGATTATCATCTGATGGATGCAGGCGAATAGTGTGAGAAGGCGCAATAGTCATCACCGTCTTATTCGGATTTAAAGGATCTTCTGTAGCAATAATAAAATACAAGTTCCAACGTTTTCTTCGTCGTTGAATTTCGATATAATCCAATTCTAAACGTACCCTTTTCATTTCTTCTAAGTTTTAGGTTAAAAACAGCCGTACATTCAAAAAATAGCGACCGCATATATTTCAAATACAACCATGCTACAAAATAGTTCATCCCTCTTTCCGACATTTTGGACCTAACTTCAACCTTTTCTCTTTATCACTATAGATCTAATGTTTGCCACTCCTCTTTTAATATTCCATAGCTTATCGAATCATAATACTCTCCATTAACAATTCGAGCCTTTCGATACTGGGCTTCTTTTTGCATTCCCAATTTCTCAGACAATCTCATCATACCATTATTTCCAGACCAAGTAGTCAATCCTATACGAACAAGGAAATCATATTTTTCAAACAGATGATCTATCCACCATTTAAGAGCTTCGAAGCCAATGCCTTTACCCCAATATTTTTCATCAAACAACACAATACCGATCTCCATCCATTGTGTCTCTTCTGATTTCCAATACCAGCTAACTTCCCCAATTACTTCATCCTTTTCATTACATATACACCTTCTATCTTCCATCATCTCCCCCTTCAACAAACGCTTTCGGAGGGTAGATACATATTCATCTACCTCTGCTTTATTCCTCTTTTTAAAATAAGGACCATTTAACAGGTGATAACTATGAATTGGTAACAACCAATAGCCATAATTTTCTAAATTAGACAACCGTAACTCTCTCATCATCATAAGGCAATTTTTTTGTATTATTTGTTTAATGAAAAAGGCTTGTTCTCAAAAAAAGATGTCTTCTTTCCAACAGAACTCACATGAATTCTACAAGATAGTAAAAACCATCGAGATGCACTTTTAATGATCATATGATAGACGATACAAAAAAGCCCTCAGTAAAACTAAGGGCTTCAACCAAATTTAACTCAAATAAGGTTCTTGTAAACCTTCTGTTGGAGAGCCAATTGATTAAAAAATCAAAAGTTCCAACTATATCTAACCTAATACTAATTCCATTATGGTACTACAAATGAAACAGCCGAAACGGTATTCTTGTTCAAGTTTGGAAAGATCTTCTTATTCAAATCTACATCAATATACTCATTACTCCAGAAAGAGTTTCCATATACACGAACATAAACCGTTTGCCCAGAAGTAAAACCTCGCTCTTCTAAAACAGAACGAGACCATGTAAATTCTTTAGGATTAATTGCTATCCATAAAGTCTCTGAATCAAACATATAATCCTCACTACTTACAGTTGCAGAAGTAGACATAAAATAACGTACATAAAGAGGGTTAGAAATATTTGAATTAGTCTCAGTAGTTACAGAAAGAGTAACATCTTCTCCAGAAACTGTTGCTTCTACTTTAGTAATCTTTGTAGAACTCTTCTGTCCCAAAGAAGGAGCATTAAGAACAAATGTACTAGACTCGCTAACAGCATGCTTGATATTAAATCTTTTATAAGTACCATATCCTTCTTTCTCAAAAACCAATGTATATGTACCAAAAGGGACCTCTTCTAATCTATAACGTCCCTCCTCATCGGTTAGTGTAGATATCTTTGGAGTCAAACCTTCAACCGTAACTTTCATTCCAGAATTATCTAATGGGCCAGTCTTTTCATCATACAAATTAACAGATCCCTCAATAGTTCCCTTTGTCGGGATTTCTGGAATAATTTCTTTGTCTTCTGTACTACAAGAAGCCATAAACAGAATTAAAGCAACGAAAACAGGTACAATCTTTTTCATAATTTTTTCCAATAAATATGTTTCTTTTAATGAAAGGCAAACAACACTACTATTGTTCAATGAATATTACATTCTAAACAAAAATAAAAGTAGACAAAACATTTGTCAATCAACCGATATTAACATAATAGAGAAACTATTTTACAAACAAAAGAGTAACATTTTCACTCCAATAAACAATCACGATATGTACACGTCCAATATCATTTTTAATATCTATTAAATCAGAAATAGCTTTCCACAAACTCCACAAAAACCACTGATTTCCTTGTAGATATGACATAGACCAAGTATATCAAATTACTAATAAAAACTATTAGGAATAGAAACAATAAGCAAGGACAAGAAAGCCCTTTATCATCTAGTTTTATCTATTCTTAAAAGTCTTTACTCCCATAAAACGTGCCCGATCTCCTAGTTGTCGTTCAATACGCATTAATCGATTAAATTTAGATACCCTTTCACTTCTACATCCTGAACCTGTTTTTAGATGACCTGCACCAACAGCAACAGTTAGATCGGCAATCGTAGTATCCTCTGTTTCACCAGAACGATGTGAAATAAAACAATTGTAATTATTGTCATATGCTAACTTAATGGTTTCTAAAGTTTCTGTAAGAGTACCAATCTGATTTAATTTAATTAAAATAGAGTTTCCAACGTTCTTATCTATACCCTCTTGAAGAATCTTAGGATTGGTACAAAAAATATCGTCACCGACCAATTCAACTTTATCACCCAACTTTTGAGTTAACAACTGCCAACCATCCCAATCATTTTCAGCCATTCCATCTTCAAGTAATACAATAGGATATTTATCAATCCATTCCTCCCATAAAGCCACCATTTGCTCTGAAGTTTTATAAGAACCATCTGATTTAAAGAAATGATATTTTCCATCCTTCCACATTTCACTACTTGCAGGATCAATACAAATAGAGATATCTTCTCCAGGCTTATAACCAGCACAATGAATAGCTTCAAGAATGACTTCAATAGCCTCTTCATTTGAATTTAAATTTGGGGCAAAACCTCCTTCATCACCAACAGAAGTAACATATCCTTTCGACTTAAGCACTTTCTTTAAACAATGGAACGTCTCAATACCCATACGAATAGCAGTTTGAAAATCAGTTGCATGATGAGGCGCAATCATAAACTCTTGAAAATCTACATTATTATCAGCATGAACACCACCATTGATAACATTCATACATGGAACAGGTAATGTAAATAAATTCTCTTCAGAAATAGATTCAAAAAGAGACTGTCCATTACTTTTTGCTACCGCTTTAGCAAAAGCAAGAGATACTGATAATATTGCATTTGCACCTAATCTAGATTTATTCGGAGTACCATCAAGCTCAATCATCTTATAGTCCAAGTCAGCTTGACTTTGAATACCGACTCCACAAACACAATCAGCTATTATGGTATTTACATTCCTTACCGCATTTAAGACTCCTTTACCACCATATCTATTAGGGTCATTATCTCTTAATTCACACGCTTCTCTTTCTCCTGTAGAAGCACCAGAAGGAACGATTGCACTTTCATAAATACCATTTTCTAATACGACTTCAGTTTCTACTGTTGGATTACCTCTACTATCAAGCACTTCTTGTGCTCTCAATTGTCTGATTCTCATATGACTAAATTTTACACAATGATTTATACTCAACAAACAAACTGTTTGAAAAGATGTTTATTTTTTAAATACTATCTCATTATAATGACATACAACTTCTTATTCCTGAAGTCTATAAAAAGACAAAATCAACGCATTTAGGGTCTCTCCTAAAAAATTGAAATAAGAATAATCAGAAGTTTGATGAAAATAATTGCACAGAAGAGTAGAAGAAATCATTAACAAATTTCCACAAAAGAAACCAACATTCAATCTCCAAAAAGAAACTGAAAAGAAAAGTCCAATAAAAAAGTTTAAATGTATACAATCAATAGAAAGCATAACTTTTCTGTGTAATTAATATCAAAATTGTAAAACACAGAAGTCATTAGCTTAAAAAGCGGTTAAATAGGAAGACCTCATTTCCTTAAATCAACACAAATATAAGTCATTTTTTCTCACATCACAACAATCAATCAAGATTAACATTTAATGTTAATGATGAATACCATATCACATAGCTAATTTAGACACAGAATAAAGACACTATTAATCCTCTGATTCACTGAATCCTCTATATCATAAAATAAATTCAATTATAAACCAGAACAAAAAACATGTTTTTAAACAGAGAAAAAAGAATACCTTTGCAGCGTTTTTAAGAAAGAACATATCCCGATGAATATATTTTTTATGAGGGGAGTAGGGCAATCATTTTTGCTCTCTTCGTGACTTACATTCAATACACTTCACTTTTAACCTTCGCTTCTGAAGGTTCGGGATTATTATGGTCGTAATGACCGACACACATCAAAATTTTATTTCTAGTATGAAGAATCATATTTTTTATCCTAAACTTTGGAGTACGCTTAAGTTAGGGTATGGGAAACAGAAGTTGACACAAGATATCCTTGCAGGTATCATTGTTGGTATTGTTGCTCTTCCTCTTTCTATTGCTTTTGCAGTAGCATCGGGAGTATCACCAGAAAAAGGTCTAATCACTGCGGTAATTGCAGGATTGGTTATCGCACTTTTTGGTGGCAGTAGAGTACAAATTGGCGGACCTACTGGAGCTTTCATTGTTATTGTAGTAGGGATTATCCAAAAATATGGTTTAGATGGATTGATGATCTCTACTATCATGGCAGGAGTATTCCTAATTCTTTTTGGACTATTCCGACTAGGAACACTTTTAAAATATATCCCCCACCCTTTAGTTGTTGGTTTTACCAGTGGTATTGCCCTTGTGATCTTCTCAACTCAAATCAAAGATGCACTAGGACTACAAGTAGACAGCATCCCTTCTGACTTTATTACCAAATGGGGCTTCTATTTCACCCACCTCTCATCAGCAAACTATTATGCCATTGGCATCACACTATTTTCTATTCTTGCCTCAGTATATAGCTCGAAATGGATTCCTAAAATCCCAGGATCATTTATCGCCATCTTAATCTCCACCATCGTAGTAAAAGTGGCCAATCTTCCTGTTACAACAATCGAAAGTGTATATGGATCTATTCCTAGTAATATCTCGATTCATATACCTGTGGTAGAGTTAAGTTCGTTACACAACTATATCCAACCAGCCATCACTATTGCCCTTCTAGGAGCCATCGAATCGCTTCTTTCGGCAGTCGTTTCTGATGGTATGATTGGAGGAAACCACCGCTCTAACACAGAGCTTATTGGACAAGGTATCGCCAACATCATGGTACCTTTCTTTGGAGGTATTCCAGCAACAGGAGCCATTGCAAGAACAGCTACCAACGTAAAAAATGGAGGACGTACCCCTATCGCAGGTGTCGTTCATGCCATCACACTTCTACTTATCATGCTTTTCTTTGGACAATGGGTTAAATGGATTCCAATGTCATCTCTTGCAGGTATTCTTATTGTGGTATCCTACAACATGAGCGAATGGAGAGCATTTAAAGGCATTCTACACTCCTCTTTCTTTGATGTACTTGTTCTTCTATCTACTTTCTTCCTAACGGTACTTATCGACCTTACTGTTGCTATCGAAGTAGGTATGGTACTTTCAGCTATCCTATTCATGAAACGTATGTCCGACCATATGGGACTTCAACATGAAGTTGATCAAGATATTCTAGACAACGACCAGCCACTACCTAAAGGAGTCAAAGCTTACGAGATTAGTGGCCCATTCTTCTTCGGTTCAGCACGTAACTACTGTAATCTAATCAAAGAAGTACTGCCAGAAACAAAAACATTGATTATACGAATGCGTCACGTACCATTCATCGATGCCACTGGTGCACACCATCTATATGAAGCCGTACACGAACTTCATGGGAAAAACATTCAATACATCTTTACCGGTGCCAATGAATCAGTAGAAAAAGAATTGGTTAAAATGGGCGTAACCCAAGATCGAATCTACAAACAATTTGATGAGGCATTAAAAAGTCTGCAACCAGAATAAAGATCTTATTGAATTCCTTCTAAATAGAACATTCAAAAGCTTATAACCCTAAATAGCAAAGACGGATTCTTATTCTAACTACCTCAAAGCCCAATGAGCGCAGTTAGAAAAGATCCGTCTTTTTGCACTTTATCCCCTTTATGATCTTGTAGGTATACAAATCAAAAGCCAAAAGGTTTTACAGAACCCCAATAAATTCATTATTTATTTCAACATCCATCTGACCTTACCTCCATATAAGTCCTATAGATAAATTCGTACGATAATATTTGAGACATCACTCCTATCGAAAGTTCTATTGTTACAACACGATATCAAGGGTTACAAGAGAACCTGATAGATAATAGAATTAGCGTTTGTGATAACGTTGTTGATTGTTTCAATACTACTCAGTTATGACCATTTAAGTCTAAGCAAAACACATCGTAATATGGAACGTCACAATGCTCATTTGTGCATTTACTTACACAAGGATATTGATAGTTGGATTAGTCGAATTCAGTTATATCGGATTTTGATTATAAATAGTTTTTGTGGATACAACACAAAGAAAATGAAAGTTGTGACTGGCATGCTGTTGATGGTAAAAAATTAAGAGGCAGTATTGATTCTAAGAAACATAAAACTAGAGAATTGAGTATAGTTTATGCAATAAACACTAATAGTAATCTTCAACGTTTATTGGGGTTCTAAGATGGAACAAACGAGAGTGGAAAGAATGTCGTTAGAGAGCGTATTTGTGATCTTCCATAAGGATCTAAAATCACACTTGATGCATTGCATAATTCAGTAGGATTATTGACAGAAATAGAACAAAACAATCGTTTTTACTTGACACAAATAAAAGCGAATCAAAAGCATCTTATGAATGATTTGGTTTATATATCAAACAACATAAAGACAGAAAAAATTATTATTGACACAGAAAAGTCTCACGGGCGTATTAATACTCGTAGCTATGAAATTCATCCAATCAATATGGATATTTTAGAACCGTGATGGTCTGAGAGTGGTATATACAATATGATTAAAGTTACAATCTAAAAAATGGAACAGAACGTAAAGAAACACGGTATTATATCACAAATTATATTGGCAAAAATGCAGAAATAGCGGATGTAATAAGAGGACATTGTAAAATTGAGATAATGAATCGTATTAGAGATGTCAATATTGGAAAGGATAAATTTAGATCTATAAATCATGGATTACAAAAAACGAGATCTTCTATTTTGTTGCCTATTTATAGTGGTTTATCAAATATTAAGAATACAGGAAATCTTAATATTTTAAGAGAAGAACTTGTCTATACACCTAAGATGATAAACAAGTTCATTGCTGCTTAATCTTATGAACAAGCCGTGTATAATTAGATTCACTCAGCCTTCGTACTTTCTTCTGTTATAGCAGAAATTCCTTTATCAACTTTATCTTCTTCATCTATGAGAAGATTAAGTGATCGCTTCTGTAAAAGTTCACTTATTTTACTAAAGCCTGGAATCCTATTAATTTTATCAACAGCATTAGCAAGTTTAACACTCTTTTCAAGTACATCCATAACAGGATGATCTGCTTTATTATAATCAGACATTAACTTCCCTGGATTTTCAGAACTTACTTCTAATAAGTTGTATAACAACTTATTTCTCAACTCACGACTCATTAAATCATCTTCTAGTTGAGATATCTGTTTTGATAAACCCTCAAAAGTTTTACTCAAAGACTCTTTATGTGAATATTCCTCTATCAGTCTTTTAGTTAGATTCAGCTTACGATTAGCTGAATAAGTAATCCACATAACAGGAATATAAAGAGGCAAAATAGCTAAAGTTAAACGTGGTAATCTTTCAATTACTCCAATCAAAGAGACATCATTAAGCAAAGAATGAATACTTACACCAAACGGTATTAAAGATACGCATATCATCATCCAAATACCATTTCTAAACTGTTTTTGTAATTTAGTCTCTTTAACCTCCTCTTCTTTCTTCTTTTCTGAATATGCATGACTTAACCCTGCCGTCAATGCATCAGGCAATAATTTATCTATCTTACTTTTTGCCTGAGTTGCATCATCATTCCATCTCTTTAATACATTTTTAAAATCATTATTCTTTTCTTCTTTAAATTCTTCAAAATCATTATTACATTTTGTAATCGATGACTTAATCTTATTATTTAATTGCGACTCAGATTCTTTTAAGGAATCATATGCATTCTCTAACTCTAAAACTGTTCCTTTATGTTCAATCTCATTGCCATTTTCATCCTCTTCAACAAAACCAAACAAACCATACCTAACATCTTCAACTTCTTTTTTTATCTTAAAAATTGAATTTTGTATAACTTGTGATTTACTATAAATTGTATCTAGATCCACATTCTTTTTCTCAAACAATTTTATCTCTTCATGTAAGTCAGGATGTTCTTCAAAATAACGTTCAATAGTATCTAAAATGTTAGAAACATTCTCAACTCGACCTTTAAAGTATAATAATTCTTTATCAGAGCTCTGTATTAATTCGTTAACACTTATTAATCTATTATTTGATTCTACAAGGTTATTCTTGAAATCATTAACAAACCCCTCAATTTGATTCTTATAATATACAATCTGATTTAGATAATCCTCAGCTGTAATCTTTGCTTTTTCACTTTTATTTCGAAATTCTGAGGTTTTACGAGAATCTTGACGAGAATCTTTCAAATAATCATCCGAAGATTTACTTAATTCAACCTTTAAGATTTCTATTTCTTTCCACAATAAAATACGTTCGTTCTCTAGGTACTCTAGTTTATCTTTCATCTTAACACTCTATATTTCATAATTTCTTCGATTTGATATATTTTTTCCCTTTGATCTAAATATATACACAACTCTAACTCTGATAATAGAGGTACGACTGGCACATTAAAGTTTCCAACCATAATATAATGAATATTACTAAGATTTGGTATGCTGTACCACTTCCCATTAACTCTATTTTTGACATCACTCATAACATCAAAGACCACATTGTTTATTAACAATTGACCGAAATAAGAATGAATACCATTCAATCCCGAATATTCAAAATCAGTGATTGTATTTTCCTTAAAAATTAATTTCATTAATTTTGCTCCTTCAAGATCAGTTATGACATCAATATCAGTACCTTTAAAATTCTGATTATTCTCCAAAAACAGTCTATATGAACCAGTTAATGCCCATTTAATATTCGCATCAGAAACCATATTTAAGAAATATAAAAATGCCTTATTGTATTTAATTACTTCCATTATTAATCCTATTATTCCAAATTGTATTTAATTTATCTTTAACTATATTATAAACAAAATCTGGGCAAGGGAGGGAATCGTATAAAATACAATTATATTCCGTAAAAGAAGTAATTATATCGTCTTCTTGTGGATTATCTTTTATTTTTTCAAGGTCCTCATCAATTCTCTTCAGCTCTTTTGATTTTTTATTAAACAACAAATAATGATCAATAATATTCAATGCAAAAATAAGATTAATCAACAATGCCAAACATCGCGAAACATTTTGTGTTAGAAGGTTATCAGCACTACTCTCAGATAGAATAAATAAAACACCAATAATAGAAAGAGAGATAAGAAAGATAATAACTAGAATAACACCTAATATCATTCTTGAATAAGAATACATTATTTGAGAAGTAAAAAAACTATTCTGTTGCACATTTTCAATTAATATCCCATACTTATCTAGCTTACGTGATTCATAACTAGTTAATACATCTGGATTTTCTCGAGCCTTTGCAAATACTTCTGGAGGCAATTCAGAGAGTAAATATGATCTTCTTATCTTATAACTTACATTCGGAAAAATCCGAACTATCATATCCATCTTTCGAGCACATTCCCCTAGTTCATACAATTTCCGTGAACGATGCATAATACACAAAGTAGCAATTATTGTCGCTAATGGAAAAGAAAACAAAAACCATATAAATACATTAGAGTCTTCAAGATGTAGAAAAATAAGTACCATATTCATAAAAAAAAGAAAGATCTGAATCCCATATGAACAATAGACTAATTTATTTGCTTTTCTAAATAACTCTTGCATCGCAATAGAAAGGCTTATATGAGGAGTTTCTTCTTTCATTAGTTTTTATTTTGTTAATTTATTGCACTTATCAAGATTGTCCATAAAAAGAGATCGATAGTTCTTCATTTGAAAGTACTGGTTATATTTAGATTACTAAAAAATAACATAAACAATGAATACCCATCATTTTAGCAACAAAATTAGAAGATATTATTAAAAATTACAAGACAACTTAGATATAATAGAAATACAACGCAGAACAAACTTGAATTAACATTTGTAATTTATTATTTCGATACTATTCAGTCTTGCATTCAAATCATAAATGCAACACTATATTATAATAAAGAGGTTGTCTAATGAGGTGAAATAATGGGCACAAAAAAGGAGGATTGCTCCTCCTAAATATTAAGTTTGTCCCATTATTATTTACACATTAACCGACCAAGATATAGTGTGCATTTATAATCTGAATACAAAAATGATGGTTTGGATGATATTTTTGATTAAAAAGAAGTGTATTCTAATTCACACACAGGCGAAAAACTATAATATATTGGGTATTTTAGCAGAAAACAGCTATCAAATAGCACTCACATTAACTATAAGTCAAGATAACCGCCATTGGCAGGCAATATTACAGCCATATCAAGTTCATATTAACATCATTCTAGAGTAAAGTTGACATAACGTATAAGTGAACTTGATATGAAGTTGATATGAAGTTGATGTAAAGTTGAAGTGTCCTTAAAATAAATTTATAGCGAAATTATGCATTATTTGATAGCTATCGAGGAGGTATTTTATACAATTACTACAGACACATGTATTACAACAACGTAGGGTATGTTGCAGAGAATTTCATAAGGTTATTCCATTGTGATGTAAGTTACAGTTATATCGGCTACCATTATTTCAACCCTATTACAAAAGAGAAGAAACCTTCCAAGAGGTGGAAATAACACTGATTCTTAAAGCAATATAACGACAATAAGAGAAATGCATAATAAGCAACAACCGTCCTTTACAAACAAAAAGGAAGCCATGGCTGACCTCCTTTTGCTTTTTCAAATCTAACTTAATGAACTAAATTTATTTAATCGTATAAGTTAATGTTCCTGTTGGGTTGGTATTTTCTGCATTATTACCCATAGTATAAGTAGTTCTATCAACGGCATTTTCAGGAATATCTCCTAACAATGGCTTAAGAACGAAAGGATCAGCACTATTGTCTGGCTTAGGTTCAACAGAAATAACAGCTTTTTGACCAGATAAGTCTAATGGGAATGTTAGGCCTTCAGGAGCATTCTGCAAAAAGTCTTCCCCTGGATAACTTGGAGCGGGTAGTGTTCCACTATAACCATTAAACTGGTCCGCTTCATTTGCTTTTAGGAATTTACCAGTAGTAACAGGTTTCCCATCAATCACTACCCAGCCTTCATATTCCCATCCTTCAGGAAGGGTAGGTAAAGTTAAACCAGCAACAACACTACTTCCACTGTTATCTTCAAACCAAATACCACTAAGTTCATTATTAGAAAGGGCGTCTGTTGGTGTCGCCAATAAATATTTACCTGTAGCTTCAGTAAAATCATCTCCAAGAGCGGAACTATGACCGACAGTCAAGGTCGCTTTTCCATCTTTTATATCCCCAGCAATTATATGGACTTTACTTGGTGCAGGATCTGGATCTGGAGAAGGTTCGATAGTCAAAACAAAGGCAGAAGCGTTAATTAAGTTCTCTGTTGCAATGGTAAAAGAAGTTTTAGACAACTCCCCTTTATCATTAACAGAGAAAGTACCTGTTGTGATGGCTTTACCTTTAACGATAATCCACCCTTCATACAAATAATTATCACCAAGATCTTGTAATCCTGTAATATTTAAGCTTAGATTTCCAGCTACTGGAATATCATCGTCGTCATCGTCACAAGAATATATAAAAACAGAACAAGCAACGAGTAAGACCGCAAAAGATAATAACCTAAATTTTTTCATGATTTGTTTTTTTATTAATACTAAGATTTTTGTTTAATACTAAACGAGACCAGTTAAGAGATGAATTAACTTAAGAGATCTCCCCCTTTTAAGTTTTATTGAATATGATTATTCGTTAAACAGTGAATACTAAACAATTAAAAGCATCAATTAGTTTAATAGAATAATAAATCAATGAAAAAAGACACTAAAACGTTCATCATATATCGTCTTGTTCGTAATTGTTACTTTATGATTTGGACAAAAAAAAGAGCAATTGTTTTCTTTCTAAACAACTGCTCTTTTTGTTAAATTGTGAACAAACAACTCTATATTCCTTGTTGCATTAGTTTTAGTGAAATTTCTTCCTTTTTTTGTTTATCAATAGAATCACAGATTCTAACGTAATACGACATTATATCCAAGTTATTCAAGCACATTTTAATTAACCTACCGCTAGCCAAAGATGTTACCCCTTCGTTCTCAATATTAGATATCGTATTTTTACTAAATCCTAAAATTACACTTAGTGTTGACGCAGCAATACGATACTTCGTTCTAAAATTAATTATCTCTTCAGGTGCAGCAGCTCCTTTTTCAATAAGGTAAACGCTTTTTAACGCTTTCATATTACGGCTAACTTGATTTTTAGTATAATGTTTAACGAGTTTTTCTTTATTTACAATCCCCGTATTTTCATCTACTTCATAATCCAAGTAATAAGCTTCAACATATGATAGTTCTAAGCCTTTAAAATTCTTTTTTACAGTTTCATATAATTCATTCGTAGGCTTATTTTTTCTTGTTAACACTTTTTTTGCTTTCATACCTTCTAATTTTTAAATGGCTGGTTCATGGGAAAATCAGGAATATGATTAGAAAAAACAAGTATTTGCAAACCGTCCGACTCAAGCCCATATTTTAAGTATATCTCAATATTATCACTACCAATAAAAGCACGGAATGCACATACATTAAAATCGGCATTACCAGAAGGGTCAATACCTCTATAATAGTTTTCTGGTGTAAGGTTTAATATGGTATACTCAATATCTGCAACCGAGATATCATACTCAAGCATTAGATCTTCTAGTTCAGCATTAGCTTTTTTTGTAAAAGTTATATCGACACCATTAGAGATTCTTTCTTTCGCTTCATCTATAAACTCTTGCACAAGTTGAATATTATCAACCTTATTCAGTAATTCTATCATTTTGTTAACCTTATAATACAAAGGTATGATTTATTTTTATTTTCTCCCAATGATTGGGAAAACATTATTTAAATACTATATAATATTGATTTAATGAGCATTGCATAAAAAACGAAACAAACACATGGCTACAGTCATGTCATCCCTTTAGGATTGGAGTTGTATAATGTATTGATGACACAAAGCATTTAAATCGATCTTCCTTCATTACATTAAAACAACAGATATAAGGAGAAAGATCGGTTTTGAATAGAGAAATGGGAGGTTCGGAAGAGTAAAACTGACATATGTCATATGCTATATATCTGGATATGATAGAGAAAGGATTTTGGGCAAAAAAACATCGATTATAAGGGAAGTTTCGAGGCATAAAAAGAAACGAACATCGGACAAAAAGATCTTTAAAAAGGGTTTATTAAGTATATATTATCTTACCTATTTTTCGGATAGGGAAAAGAGCATTTCTTATATTGTGATAAAAGAGAATAATATATTTGCATATCTCGAAACCAAAACCCAAGATCTTTGTATTTTTATTATATAGATCTGTACCGAGGTAAACTTTGATTTAAGAAGTTTCTAATACAATATAAAATTGACCCAAAAATGATTTTATTCTTCGAAGGAAAGCAGAGTATTCTAGCAGTGGACACAGTCCAGCAGTTAGGTTCTGATACAATTGAAAAGCTAACATGGTTGTTTGGAGACGCCCAACTCCTAGATCATGACACTCTTGAAGGCGTATTTATTGGCCCTCGTAAAGAGATGATCACACCATGGAGTACCAATGCTGTAGAGATCACCCAAAACATGGGTATTGAAGGCATCCAGAGAATCGAGGAATTTTTTCCTGTAAACGATACCGAAGCGACCCATGATCCAATGCTTCAAAGAGAATACAAGAAGCTAGACCAAGAGTTATTCACTATTAACAAGCAACCTGATCCGATATTATATATCGACGATATGGATGCTTACAACGAAAAAGAGGGACTGGCTTTAAGCAAAGAAGAGATTGATTACTTAAAACAAGTATCAAAAGAGATCGGACGCAAGCTTACAGACAGTGAAGTATATGGGTTCGCTCAAGTAAACTCAGAGCACTGTAGACACAAGATTTTCAACGGAACGTTTATTATTGACGGAGAAGAAAAGCCATCTACCCTATTCCAACTGATTAAGAAGACTTCGAAGACCAATCCTAATACGATTGTTTCAGCCTATAAGGACAACTGTTCATTTACAGATGGTAGTACGACAGAGCAGTTTGCACCTATCACTCACGATAAGCCAGATTTTTACCAGATTAAAGAGATCGATACGGTTCTTTCGCTAAAAGCGGAGACACATAACTTCCCTACAACAGTAGAGCCTTTTAATGGTGCTGCGACAGGAACAGGTGGAGAGATTCGTGACCGTATTGCTGGTGGTAAAGGATCGCTTCCTATTGCAGGTACGGCAGTATATATGACCTCTTACCCTCGTAACGAAGAAGGCAAACGTTGGGAAGAAGACAAAGCACCACGTCCATGGTTGTATCAAACACCAGAAGAGATCTTGATCAAAGCATCCAATGGAGCGAGTGATTTCGGGAATAAATTTGGACAACCACTTATCAATGGATCGTTAATGACTTTTGAGCATTTCGAGGAGGATAAGAAATATGGTTATGACAAAGTGATTATGCTTGCAGGTGGTATTGGTCTTGCAAACAAGAAAGATGCCATCAAAGAGACGCCTAAAACAGGAGATGCTGTCGTACTTATTGGTGGGGACAACTACCGTATTGGTATGGGAGGAGGAGCTGTATCCTCAGTAGATACAGGTAATTTCTCATCTTCTATCGAGCTAAATGCGGTTCAGAGAGCCAATCCTGAGATGCAGAAGAGAACATATAACACGATCCGTGCTTTGGCAGAAGAGGATAATAACCCTATCTCTACCGTGCATGATCATGGTGCAGGAGGACACCTTAACTGTCTATCGGAACTAGTAGAAGAGACAGGAGGACGCATCGATATGGATAATCTACCTGTAGGGGATCCAACATTATCATTAAAAGAGATTTGTGGTAACGAATCGCAAGAGCGTATTGGTTTTGTTACTTCAAAAGAGAATATAGAGAAGATTGAACGTATTGCCAAAAGAGAGAGAACTCCTATCTACGAGATTGGAGAGACTACTGGTGATGATCGTTTTGTTTTCGAAAGCAAAAAAGAGCAAAAGTCTCCTATC
Organism: Prolixibacteraceae bacterium; assembly: GCA_025210775.1. Lineage (GTDB taxonomy): Bacteria > Bacteroidota > Bacteroidia > Bacteroidales > Prolixibacteraceae > Halosquirtibacter. Next base: position 47,712 of record JAOARB010000011.1, on the reverse strand, counting down.
GACTTAGATCTAAAACACTTCTTTGGAAGTTCACCTAAGACTATCCTTGAGGATAAGACAGAGAAGAGAGTTTTTGCTCCTGTAAATTACGAAGCGGAGAAAGTAACCGAATATATCAAAGAAGTTCTTTCTCTTGAAGCAGTGGCTTGTAAAGATTGGTTAACCAACAAAGTAGACCGTTCGGTAACAGGTAAGATTGCCAAGCAGCAATGTGCTGGAGAGATCCAGTTGCCACTAAACAACCTAGGAGCTATAGCACAAGATTTCCAAGGACATAGAGGTATTGCAACATCATTAGGACATGCTTCTAGTGCTGCACTTATTGATTCGGCTAAAGGATCGGTACTTTCCATTGCAGAGTCCCTAACTAATATTGTATGGGCACCGCTAACACATGGACTAAAGAGTATCTCTTTGAGTGCCAATTGGATGTGGCCTGCGAAAAACAAAGGAGAGAATGCTCGTCTATATAACGCAGTAGAGGCTGCAAGTCAGTTTGCATGTGATCTAGGCATTAATATCCCTACAGGGAAAGATTCATTGTCGATGACACAGAAATACAAAGACGATGTGGTATATGCTCCTGGAACGGTTATCATCTCTGCGTCAGGTGAGGTAGAAGATGTAAAGAAAATCGTTGAGCCAGTAGTAGACCAAGATGCTTCGAAAGCAATCTACTATATCGACTTTACGAAACATGCGATGGTACTAGGAGGATCGGCTTTTGCACAGATCAACAGCAAACTAGGTAACGACGTTCCAACGGTAAGCGACAGTAAATTCTTTGCAACCCAATTTGATGCACTTCAGAAGTTGATCGCAGAGGGAGAGATTGCATCGGGTCACGATGTTGGATCAGGAGGATTGATCACTACCCTACTAGAGATGAACTTTGCGAACCGTAATGGAGGAATGAATATTGATCTTAGTGAGCTAAATGCAGAAGATCTTGTTCATGCACTATTTGCTGAAAACCCAGCAGTAGTTATTCAAGCGAATAATACAGAAGCTTTCGAGAAAAAAGCATCTGCATTAGGTCTATCATTCCAACGTATTGGTCAACCATCTTCAGCAAGAACATTACAGATTGCAGACAACCAAACACCTCTAGCACTAGATATTGATCAGCTAAGAGATACTTGGTACCGTCCATCTTATAACTTAGACCAAAAACAAAGTGGTCCAGCGTGTGCAACATCTCGTTATGAGAACTATAAGCACCAAGCGTTAAAGTACAATTTCAATGCTTTTGAAGGCACATACAGTAGTTTGGACCTTATTCCTAGTAGAAAAGAGCGTAGCGGTATTAAAGCAGCTATCATTCGTGAAAAGGGAGTCAATGGAGAGCGTGAGATGGCATGGAGTTTACATCTAGCTGGTTTTGATGTAAAAGATGTGCATATGACCGACCTTATTGAAGGAAGAGAGACCTTAGAAGACGTTAACTTTATTGTTTTCTGTGGTGGATTCTCAAATTCAGATGTTCTTGGGTCAGCCAAAGGATGGGCAGGAGCATTTAAATACAATCCTAAAGCACAACAAGCATTAAGCAATTTCTATAAGCGTAAAGACACCATGAGTCTTGGAGTTTGTAACGGATGTCAGTTGATGGTCGCATTAGATTTGATCTATCAAGGAGATTCACAAACTACGGTGACCATGGAACACAATAATTCACATAAGTTCGAATCTAATTTCGTAAATGTAGATATACCTACCAATAACTCCATCATGCTTAAGAGTCTAGAAGGAATGACACTAGGTATCTGGATTGCACACGGAGAAGGTAAATTCACATTTAGTAATAAACAAAAAGCAGAAGGTATCGCGATGACTTATAGCTCTCACGAATATCCTGCCAACCCTAACGGATCAGACTTTGATACAGCAGCAATCGCATCTAAAGATGGTAGACATCTAGCGATGATGCCTCACTTAGAAAGATCTATTTACCCATGGCAATGGGGACATTATCCTCAAGAAAGAAAAGGGGATGAAGTAACTGCATGGGTAGAAGCCTTTGTCAATGCTCGAAAATGGATTCAGAAACAAATCTAAAAAAGGGCAATGCTATCCTCATTTATGGGGATAGCATTATTCTTTTCAAATGACAATATTCACTTTTGCTATGACCATGGTAATTTGGTTATTTCCGCTTATTTATACTCCCTCTTTCTTATCATAGTCCCCTTACTATCTAAAATGCTTATAAACAAGCATTCCTCCATTTTTGCTCTATCATATTTTTCTAAATAGACAATAATTGTCACCCAGAAACATTTACTAAGATTACAGCTTTACTAAATCGCCATTTTTGGGGATTTACAAAGCCTTTATATCCCTCTATTTTTGCAATACATAAAATTAATAACCAAAAATAGAGATGATACGAATCAAGAGAGTATTTTTTATTCTGTTGTTGATGTCTCAAGCACTATTCATCACAGCACAGAATCGTATTTTCCTTACACTTAAAGGTCAAATAGTAGACCATCAAAATCAAAAGCCTATTCCTTTTGCGACTGTATATCTAGGAGCTAGCAGTTATGGCGCATACTCAGATGCCCAAGGTACCTTTGAGTTTTCTAAGCTTCCATCAAACAGCCAAAGATTGGTTATAAGGTGTATGGGATATGAAACATTAGATACTACACTGGTCATCTCAAGAAAGACACATCTAATAGATCTTAAGAGACATAGTTTTAGAATTCAAGAAGTACAAGTAAATGGTATAGAAAAAGAGAAAGGATCAGCTACAGAGATCCAGAGGATGGCCATTGATCATATTCAAGCTTCTAGTTTTACCGACATATTACAGCTATTACCAGGGAATCTTCAGAAAGATGAGAATCTCTCTTCCCCTAATTTGATCTCATTAAGAGAGGCTGCATACGACAACAATAGTTCATTGGGAACGGCTTTTTATATCAATGGGGCAGCACAATCTAATGATGCCAGTTTTCTTTCATCAAAGAGCATTAACATCAAAGGAAGTACGGTCAATGCAGGTATAGATATGCGTAATATCTCTACCGATCAGATTGAGTCGGTGGAGGTAATCAAAGGAGTACCATCAGCCCAATATGGTGATTTAACCGAAGGAGCCATTATTATTCATGAGAAAAGAGGTACAACGCCTTTTTCGGCACGTTTAAAGGCCAATCCTAACAGTAAGCTGTTGTCTCTACAAAAAGGATTAAGACTATCCTCGTCTTGGACATGGAACATAGGAGGAGAATTTATTCAAAGCAACAATGATCCTCGTAGTACGTTGAATGGTTTTCAACGAGTAGGAGTAAAAAATAAATGGACACAGAAAAGATCCACATCCAACAGTAGTAATACCTTCCATATTGATCTATCTACCGTTCGCTCAATAGATAAAGAGAGAGTAGATCTTGAAGTAATGGAAGGGAAAGGTGATTTTGAGAAAAAGCAATTTACCAATATCCTGTTTAGCATTGGAAACAATAAGAAGTTTAAAGATAAAGTATGGAAGGAGCTCTCATGGAGTATCAATACCGATTATAAAAACAACCATCTGAGGCGTCAAAAAGAGATCATTGGTTCGGCTACTCCAATCTCGCCATCTACCCAAGAGGGAAGTGTCGAGGGGAGCTATCTTCCTGCTCGTTATAGTTCATATCTAGAGATAGATGATCAACCTTTATATCTTCAAGGAAAGATAAATTTGGCTTTAGAGCACACTGTTGGACAATCAAAGCACCTATGGTCTGTTGGTGGTGAATATAACTACAATAAGAACATTGGAGATGGAGAAAAATATGACCTTAATCGACCTCCACATGTAGCGAAGTCGAGAAACTATACAGTAGCATATCCTAGAGCTTTTAAAGATATCCCAGCATATCAACATATTTCATTTTTTGCAGAAGATCAATTTTCATTTTCTCTATTTGGTTTAAAAACCAAACATAGTCTTGGAATGAGAGTCACCAAACCTCTAGGGATGGATAGCAAACACCTTCTTTCAGACAAGATTGTTTGGTCGCCAAGATGGAATGGGAACATCACATTATGGAAAGGGAAAATAGAAAATACTCCTACCATCTTTAAGATCAATGGAGGTATAGGAATGGTTTCTAAGTTACCAACGATGAGTCAGCTTTATGCCAATGACCTTTACTTTCAGCATCAGACACTAAACTTCTATACTCAAAACCCTGAGACAAGAAGAGTACAAGTATGGAACAAACGTATCGATCCGAACAACTATCAGCTGGATGTTTCTACCAATCTTAAGACAGAGGTAGGAATAGATATTCATATTGGTAAAACAAGATGGAAGGCGACGGCATTCTATGAAAAAAACACGAACAGTTTTAGCTCCTTTAGTACCCCTCATTTTGAAGAGGTAACCATATATATACCGGGATCGATACCGAATCCGGAGGCCCTTACGACGAAACCTAGCTTGGATGATTTTGCTCAGATGGTAGCACCAGCAAACTATCTAGTCTCTTCATATAATAACAACAAAGAGAAGATCAAAAAAGGGATAGAGTGGAGCGTGTTATTGGGAAAGATCAATGCATTAAAGACTACGGTACAATTCAATGGAGCTTGATTTAAAACAGAATATTACAACCGTAATCCGAAGTACAACAGCCATACAGTCTCTTTTAACTCATTATATGAACAGAACTACTATGGGATACTATACGGTTTTGAGAACAGCATCTATAAAATGCTCAACTGTAATGTCTTTCTAAATACACACCTTCCTAAAGTAGGGATGATATTCACCACCAGAATAGGAACACGTGTATACAATACATCACAAAAACTATTTCATGATGGGATACCAGAAACTTACATTGGTTATGATGGTGTCGAAAGGCCCTATACTGAGAAAGAAGAGCAGGATGTGAAATTACGAAACTTAATAGAGCATTATAACGGTAACACCTTCAAAGAGAGAAGGGTTCCATGGGAAACCCATATCCATCTAAGGCTCACAAAAGAGATTGGAAAGAACCTTCAATGTTCTTTTTATGCCAATAGAATATTCAATATAGAAAAAGATTATATCTCGACGACTGGAGTAAAAGTAAGTCGTTACAGTACACCAAGCTTTGGTGCGGAACTTAAATACAAATTTTAAATATATCTAAATGAAAACGCAAATGTCACGCTTCCTTTTGGGAATTATATTAACACTTTCGGTCTTTTCATGTAAGAAAGACGATGCTGTTGTAGCAATCACAGAACTTAAAGTACAAGTGCAACTTCCTGAAGAGATGCAAGATCAAGATCTTACTGGGATTACAATAAAAGCTACCAATAAGAACAATGGTATAGAGAAAAACGCTATAACAGACAATACAGGATTGGCAATCCTCAACCTTGAAGAAGGAATATATAATATTGAGACGACACAAGAAAGAGAACTAAAAGTCTCTATTGGAGATGGCTCATTTAAGAAAAATGTCAACATCGTAGGTACAGAAGAGAACCTTAGAATAACAGGGAATACTGTAAATATTAACTTAGCACTAAATGTTTCGATAAACAGTGCTGGTTGGGTAATTAAAGAGATTTACATTTCAGGTACTCCTATTACAGATTCTAAGAGAACTTATTACTACGATCAATTCTTTGAGATCTACAATAATTCAGACAAACCACTTAACGCGAAAGGTCTCGCTATTGGAGAATCGAACCATGTATCTGTTTTCCCAGAAAACCAATGGGGCAATACAGCAGAATATGTAGCACTTCAGACCGTTTATTCTATTCCTGAGACAACAGATTATATGGTAGAGCCAGGACAGAGTATTGTCATTGCATCAAGAGGCATCAACCATATTCCAGATAATGCCAATTCTGTTGACCTTTCACAAGCACAGTTTGAATGGTATGATGGAAGTTTCGATGTAGACGTACCAGAAGTACCTAACCTTATAAAGAACTACGCATACTCTCCTACTATCTGGGTGGCATCCATGCAAACCAACCGTTCCTATGTGATTTTTCAAGTAGATGAGGAATTGCAGACTTATGTTGACAGTCATTTGGAGCTAAGACCTGGATCTACTCGTATCAAAGGAGTATTGGTTAAAAATGAATATGTGTTAGATGCTGTAGAATTATCACAGGAAGGTAAATTACAGAGTAAAGCATTAGACCCATCTCTGGATCTAAGTTATGCCTATATCACAGGGCCAACAAAAGGGAAATCATTCCGTCGTAAAGTAAAAGCAATGGTTGGCACAAGAACAGTATATAAAGACACAAATAATTCAGCTGAAGATTTCGAGATATTAAATCATCCGACTCCATTCATACAAGCAACTAAATAATTCATATTCTACACACAGGGGTTCTCCTTGTGTGTAGATATTTAAATGCGCTATAACCAAAATAAGATAATCATGCATTGCTTCAACAAAATATTCGTCATTGAGATAACGCTACTCTATCTCTCTAGTTTTACTTCGTTAGGACAGACAACAGTGAAGAATTCTTCTGAAGAGTATCAATATGATACATTCAGGAATCCTTCTGCAATGCAATACTATTCCATGAACAAAAAGGGAGAAGTCGCTTTCTTCCACCATATCAGCTCCGTCCCCTCGGAGCTTGATTTTCAAGAAGGAGAACAGATTATACAATCTGGCTTCACCACTTCACAAGTGATCTCTACGTCATCGCTCACCTACTGGGGAGAAGCATCCTATCTTTTTGAACAAAGAAAGAACAAACAAGGAAGTTTACTTGCTTCCCCTTCACGCTTAGGTCCTTATCAAGTGACCGATACTATTGGAGGAGACCAATATCAGGAACGTTACCATATCAAAGGAGGGATGGCGAAAAACATAAAGCAATTCACTTTAGGGATAGAAGGTGGATATGTTCTATCCTCTAGCTATCAACGTACGGACCCTAGGCCTAATAATACACTGACAGATCTGAATATTGGTGTTTCTGCAGCATATACTTTTGATGATAAGATACAGGTGGGGGCAACGACCCATTATGGGAGATACAAACAAGACTGTAATATCAAAAACTTTACCCCTACACGTGACGACAAGTTCTTTTCTGTAAACGGATTGGGAACATACGATCAACCTCATACCAAAATAGAAGGTTATTATTATAGGAATTATCAGGGAAACTTTACCCAGTATGACCTTTTCTTTCATACACTTCACCGTAACCCTCTCTTTGGTAATATCCGACTCTATAAGGAAAAGATAGATGTTAGTAGTAGGATAGCCATTACACCATATAGCTATGCTACCAACACCTATAAATTAGAACTAGGCTACATCGTCTCACAAGGAAAACTTAGATGGAGAAATATAATCCATTTAAATGCAAGTGAGAATAGAGGGACAGAACGAATTTACGAATACACGGTTATAGATAAAGAGAACAACACTTGGGACTATGTTTTTCTAAGTGAATCAGAGAAATATCAATCCTCTCGTTATTATGCTGGGATAAATTCACAACTTAGGATAGAACAAAACCATCATCGTTGGTTTATAGATGCGACACTTGGCATAGAGCAAAATAAGATAGAGCGTCTTTATCCCAAAGACCTTCTTCAACAAAAGTATCTATTGCCTCGCATCCATATTAAAAGAGAATATGATAAATCACAATGGCAATGGAGTTGGTCTTTAGGAGGTCAATGGAGAAAAGTCCTCTCTAAAGAGAGCCAGATATCTCCTATTCCCAACAGGATACCTACTTATTTAGAGAGGACTCAAAAGAAGGTTGAAGCCGATTATGGGCTCTATACATTACATCTTATGTATGGGCATAAAATAAAAAACAACAAGCTTCTATTCTTAGAGCTAACCCCCTCATTATGGTACACGACAGAGGTCTATCATAATATGAATATCACACTCGGATTAAAACTATAAACAAATAGATATAACACCATGCAACCCATCATTGAATGCAATCATATTACCCATTACTATGGGGAACGACTGATCTACCAAGATATCAATTTTCAAGTAGAGAAAGGCAAAATACTGGGCCTTCTAGGAAAGAATGGCACAGGTAAAACGACCATTATCAATATCCTTACTGGTTATCTGAAACCTCGATCAGGGAACTGTAAGATCTTCGGTGAATCGATGCAGAATATGTCCACAAAGAACATCTCTCGTATAGGCCTACTACTGGAAGGGCACATACAGCACGACTTTTTTAATATCCACCAGATAGAGAAATATTATGCACCTTTCTTTCCGAATTGGAAGTCGGAGGCTTACTGGAATCTAATCCAACACTTAAAGGTGGGACCTAAACAGAAGATCAGTACCATGTCATGTGGTCAACGATCACAGGTGGCTTTAGGTCTTTTACTGGCACAAGACCCAGAACTGCTTATTCTAGATGACTTCTCTATGGGGTTAGATCCAGGATATCGTCGTCTGTTTGTAGAATATCTAAAAGATTATGCACAACAAGAAGATAAGACCATCTTTCTTACGTCCCATATCATTCAAGACATGGAATATCTTATCGACGATTGTATGATCATGGATTATGGTAGATTACTGCTACATAAGCCAACAAAGGAGATCATGGAGGGATTTAAAAGATATAAACTACCAAAGGAGTTACCCCTTTCTCTTTTCTCTTCTGAAGCGTTCTATTCTACCGAAAAAAGAAGAGATCATATAGAGACTTACTCCTTCTTAAACAAAGAAGAGTTGGCTCAAATCCTACAACACAAAATAGGGAATACCCCTATAATAGAAGAAGATAAGCTCTCTTTAGAAGATGCTTTTATTGGTTTAACAGGAAAATATTAAACAAAGATGATTCGATCGATACTATTAAAAGAATGGATAAAAACAAGGTGGGTGGTCATCGGTATTTTTATTGCCTTAACCGCTTACACATGCTATGAGGTGATGAATATCTTTCATGCATTTCGCTATAATGGGACCATGTCGTTGTGGGAAATGATTATTCAAAAAGATTATACTCTTGTGGGAGGGTTTAAATATGTTCCTGTAGCCATTGGAATTGTTTTAAGCCTATTTCAAATGATTCCAGAGTTATTACACAAACGACTTAAACTGACCCTTCATTTGCCCATTGCAAGACATAAAATGATCGGTTATATGATCGGTTATGGATTGGGAATATTAACCTTATCGTTTATACTCTCTATTGGAACAACAATGATCATTTTATCTCAACATTTTGCGATAGAGATCTTAAAAGCTTGGACTCTAGCCATACTACCATGGATAGGAGCAGGTTATCTATCTTATCTAGCTATGGCATGGATTGCAATAGAACCAACGTGGAAAGGACGTACCATTGTTTTGGCAATATGGTTCCTTCTAAATCATCTATTTTTATACCCTTCAGCCTCTCAAGCCATGGTAGATATGATGCCCCTTCATATCGTTCTATTGGGGCTTATTGGGGCTTCCATTTTTTACGCCACCATACGATTTAAAGAAGGAAAACAAGCTTAATAAACAACACAAAGAATAGACTCATTATGAACAGATATAAACAGATAATAAATAATATATGGCTGGTAGTGCTTACACTTCTACTATGTTGGATTGTACCCGAAACGATACAGACCGCAATGGAGAAAAAAGAACACTACCCTTTCACCTACTTTAGCTCAATAAGAGAAGAATTTTGCTCCACCGAACATCTATCTAAAGAGGAGATGGTACGCAAAGATGAATCGAACAACCATTATACAGAAGAGCAGTTCGATTCTATTATGCCACTTTTCTACTATCGACAGATGCTTTCAACAGGAAGGATGCCTGATTCAATTCACGGCTATCCTATTACGATGAGGAGTATCCGCCAAGATGGTTTTTATCTTCGCTATAATCCTAAAGATATTGATACACCAGAGATCCCCCTATATCCTCTTTTAGAAGCCTATACTGGAAGAGTGAAATTAGAGATGTCCGACGATCTATTTCGCATTAAAAATGGAATTGAATTTATTGATGTCGAAAGCAATAAGGTCAACGAAGATAAAAGTGACTATTTTGCTCAAGCACTAAAGAAAAAAGGGATTACCTTCCCTGTCTCCCATTGTTATGGTAATCCAACAACAAGAAAACCTTACGATGAAGGGTATTTCATCTTAGATGCACAGAACCATTTGTTTCATATGAAGATGGTTAATAGCAAACCATTTATACGAGAAGTAAAAGAAGCTAGAGATATCCAGGTTGTTCATTTTATGATGTACGAAATAGGCAATCGTAATTTCTACGGTTTCCTTTTTGATAACCAAAATCAGGTCTACCTTATTACAACAGATAAATACAAACTACAAAAGCTGCCTTTTAAAGTGGATACACAAAAAGAGCAGATGCTTATTATGGCAAACCCACTTTATTGGACCGTACAAATTACCAACGACCAAGGGAGGGACTACTATGCAGTAGATAGCCATGACCTGAAGATAGTAAGAACAATGCACCGACAAAGAAGTGAGGATACTTGGGATAAATACCATCAATATGTCTTCCCTCTTCGTATCCATTTTGAGGCTTATAATTCTGCATATAGATATCCTAGATTCTATTTCGGTAATATATGGAGTATAGCTCTATGTGCATTCATATTGGTGCTTTTTATTGCTATTGATATAAAACGAAGAAAGAAGAAAAAAGGGATCGCCTATCTTGTTATTCTTTTGACTGGAATACCCGGTGTTATTTCTTCACTGTTATTGCGTAAGCTATAAATATTGAGTATATTTTAATTGTTAAAAATTCAAACATAAGAATTATGAAAATCAAATTGTTACCTATTGCTTTATTGGCCCTTTTAACTATTGCTTGTAATACAAACAAAAAGACCAACCAAACAGAAACAACAACAAGCGCAAAAACGGCATGTTGCGACAGCCATCATGCAAAAGCATCAAAAGTATATAGCGTTGAGAGTCTAATGGAGTCTGCGGATAAACTAGTAGATCAAGAGATCCAAGTCAAAGGAAATGTACTTCACACATGTAAACATTCAGGACGTAGATGCTTCCTTGCTGGAGACGACGAGAAAGTAACCATCCGTGTAGAGGCTGCAGGTAAAATCAAAGGATTCAACCAAGAGCTTGTTGGTTCTGAAATCATCGTTACAGGTTTTGTAAAAGAACGTAGGTTAACCAAAGAATATATTGACAACTACGAGCATCAACTACAAGAGAAGAGTCATCAAGAAGATGGTTCTGCAGAATCTTGTGCTGCCGAGAACAACAACATCACTAAAATGCGTAATTGGATGAAAGAGCATAATTCTGATTATTATGCCATCTATTACATTCAAGGGGAAGACTACGAATCAATACAATAACCTAAAGAATGAAAATCAACGTCAAATATTGGATGCGAGTGATACACCGAGATCTAGGCTTTCTTATGGTAGGTATCACACTTGTGTATGCCATCTCAGGAATGTTACTGAACCACATGAATGGGAAAGATCCGGCATACACTACAGAACATCATCATATTCAACTAAGCTCCAACTTAAGCAAGGAGGAGCTGACCGATATTTGGAAAACAAAAAATGAAGACCTTACATTGCGTAAAATCACCATTATTGACGAGACCCTTATGCGTCTCTATATTAATGGTGGTATTGGAATGTATAACCGTAAGAATGGAGAACTTGAATATCAAACAAGCACCAAACATGCTTTTATCTATTGGATCAATAAGCTCCATTATAATAAACTACATGGTTGGTCATGGATGGGAGATTTTTTTGCCATTTCACTTATCTTTTTTGCTATCTCTGGATTATTGATGGTACCTAAAAAGAATGGTATAAAAGGTAAAGGCAAGTGGTATCTTCTTGCGGGAGTCCTTATTCCTATCGTATACATTATTCTAAACTCTTAAATAACCAAACAAAGAGATCTAAGGGGGCATAAGCACTATTACCTTATGTCCCCTTAATATTATATCATCCTCTCTCCTTACCCTCCACGTATAACACTTTTAACTATCCAATATACCAATACCACATGGTATAATTAGAATGGGCTATTTAAGGCTAAGAATCCATCCTTACTATACGCATAATCCAGCTTATTATCCTTTTTAATGTACACATAATGTTATTATCATAAAATAATACTCTATATTCACACTGCACAAATAAGTGTAGGAATCATAATCCAACAACCAAAGCACCTTACATTAGAACATCCAAGACTTAACCACTATTATTCAGTTGTTTACAGAATAAGACACACCACATCAATACCGTAAAATAGTGGAAGAGGCAAAAGGATTATTTCTTTTTAATGTTCCTCTTCTGCTATTTTCAATTTAATCCTTATTTTTCCACTCTTTACATCGAAAAAAAATAGTTTTTTCACAAAAAACTTAATAAGAGCAAAGTTTGTTACAACAACAATAAAATCACTAATGCTTAAGAAATAATCATAGGATGAGGAAAATCTAATTACACACAATATTCTTTATAGACAAAGTCCAATAAAGGCACAAAAAAGATAAGCCAATCAAAGTTTCAATTTGATTGGCTTATCTTTTTTATACTAAAACATGAAGACAGCGCCTCCTTTCTTAATGTTATTTACCGTTATTACTTTTGTTGCTTCTCACAACAATATTTACATCCTTCAACGCTAGCATAAACATTGGAAGCATTCTCTAAAGCCATATCCACACTTTTAAATGCACCGATATATCTTCGATTCATACTGTTAGGTAAAAATGGACATTCGGCTGTATGTACTTCATGCACCCCCTCTTTCTGGTGCTGATTATTGATATAATAACTCCTCATATTCCAATAGATTTGATTTGATTTATTTTCCTATCATCAAAATACATCATATAGTTGAATCTATTTATGATATTTATCAAAACAGGAAGTCCCAAAAAGTTGTTATACAACAACTTCTACTGAACAATAAAATATATTTTCTCTTTTCATCTTCTTTTTAAAAAGACGAAGCCACTTCTATTGGAAAGGATCAAGCCCCAATTTCCCTATTTATTCTTCCATCAACAACACAAGAGTTTTATACTCTCAATATCAATGGATTACTATCACAATCAATCTAACACCTAGGATAATTAAAAACAAAAACACCCCCTATTTATCCTCTTTTCTCTTAAGCGTTAATCAGATAATAGAATTACAAATAAATCACACTCATTATCAACATATTAATATAACAAAGGGAATAAAACAGACAAAAGTCTAACTTTATACAAAAAAGGTCACCATAAAACGGACGATAGAGCCATAAGTCCGAAATAATATTAAGGATCTTAGCACCATCAATAAACTAACACAAAAGACAAACGAATATGAAACAGTTTTACTTAATGGTGTTACTCTTGACACTCAGTCTGGTGTCACACAATGGTTACACACAAACCAAGCAAAAAGATTTACAAAATCTAAGAGCCTATTTCTCTAACCATTCATATAGAGGCTATGAACTAAAAAAAGCAACAGACCTTGCTACTTGTCTTTCGACACTACAAGACAATGGACATTTCTCTGATTTCTCTACATTAGAGAATGACATCATTTCAAACCAGAAATATTACAATCAATACTCAACGGCACAAAAGAAGGTCAGCAGTTTGACCAAACCAGCCATGTTACGAGTATGGAGAATTGCAGAAGCAATTAAGAAAAAAAGAATTACAAACCAAGAAATACAAGATGTACTTCCGAAGTTATACAAGGCCATCTTATTTTATGGAGATATTGAAAAAAAAAGAGGTTCTATATCAGCAGGACGATTTCACGAAAGTTGTTTCTCTATTCCGACTTCTGCAGTCAATAGCTACTTTTGTCTATACGACTTAATGGAGGCCTCAGAACAAGGAACCAACAGTGATGTGACACTGGCTCAAGTAAACACCATGCTTAAAGACCTAAGTTTCCAATGTTGGACCCAACCATTCCGTAACGACGCAACAGATAATAATGTCGTTAGTGTAGAGAGATTCCGCAACCATGTATGGTGGGTAGGAGGAAACGCACTAGCTTATCGTTCTCTTCTTCCAACAGCGGTAGCAATGAATTCTATCCCTATGTTGGATGTCCTTTCAACAGTATCACAAAATGCTTTATCTTCAGTAGCCCAAAACACCAAAGACCAAGATTTCTGGAGTGAAGGAATCACAGCTGATGGAGCAGGATGGGGTCATGGACAACAAAGTATCGTGTGGGGTTATCCTATCGATGGGAGTATCGCTGCCTTAAACATCTTAGAATACTTCCAAGGGACAGCATGGGAACAAGGACTTACAGCGAGCAACAAAGAAGCGCTATTTAATTACTTAAGAGGTAGCTCTTGGTACTACTATAAAGGTTTCCTTCCATTAGGACTAGGAAGAGCAGGAATGGAATACAGCAACACCGTTGCACAAACCATTAAATCCAAGAATCTTGTAAAGAAACTATTAAGTAAATGGACCAATTTCTTTACTGCCGAGGAGCTGGCTGAACTTAATGACTTCCAATCTACAGCAGCAAACAATATCATCGATATGCCTTCAAGACAAGATGGCGAATATAAAGGAACACGTTGGTTCTACAACAACGATGACCTTATCAAAAAGAACGACCAGAGTTATATCTTTATTAATACAGCATCCGTAAGAGCAGACGGAACAGAGTCGGCTCCAGATCAAGCCGATGCATTTAATTTCTTTACCGATTTAGGAATGACACTTTTCCTAAAAGATGGTAACGAGCACTATCGTTCATTAGGGGCATGGAATCTATCGTCATTACCAGGAACAACGACTCGTCAGAATGTAGATCCAATGGTACCTGTAACCAACTGGAGAGGATATTGTAGTAAAAAGAACTTCGCCGGTGGAGCCACTCATGGAGGAAGTAATGCCGTTGCTGGTTATGAGTTACAGATTATGGATGCCTCTAAGAAACTAGATGGAATTAGTTACGATCCGAATGATCCGAATCCTTTTATTTATGGGGTACGAGCATTTAAATCCTATTTTATCTTTGGAGACTATATGCTTGCACTGGGATCGAACATCGATAACATGAACACCTCTAAAGAGGGAGAGATATGGACTACCATAGAACAAACAGCATGGGAAGGACAACACCAAATATGGGAAGACAACCATCCGATCCAAACAAGTTCTACATCTCAGAACTATTCGTTTAACACCAACAATACACATCTTTTTGGTGCTGCACAAACGGGTAAATTTGCATATGCTGTTCTTCCACAATGGACTACAGGTGAAGTAGTATTGACAACTGCCAATAAAGCAACCAATTGGGCTGCTCTAAACTATAAAAACCGCAAACGTACGGATATGGAGAGTCATACAGACCTATTCCATATGTATATCAACCATGGTCGAAATGTAACGGATGGAACATATGCATATATTGTCTATAGTGGTAACCAAACGGCAGATCAAGCTTTCACAAACTCCCCTATTCAGGTTCTGGATAACAGTTTAGAGATACAAGCAGCAGAGAATCCTACCGATAAAATTATGGGTATCGTTTTCCATAAAACAAGCAAAAAACTTAATACTGGAACACTAACGATTACAACCGATCATCCAGCAGTACTTCTTTTAGAAGAAAAAGATGGAAACATTGTAGTGACAGCGAACGACCCAACGATGAGTTCATCATTGACAAGCATCAACCTAACATTAGATGGGACACTATGGGATCATACTTTCAGTAACGAATCGGTTCAATTAAATCTATCACAAGGACATCATGCAGGTAAACCTGTAACGACAGTAATCTCATCTGGAAGTACCGCATCAGATGCAACTAGCGTAAGGAAATCAAAAGCATTATCAGAACTACGTGTGATCAAACAAGGAGGTCATTCGACCATCGTGAGTAAAAAAAAATTAAAATCAGTGCAACTATATAATCTACAAGGACAATTGATTCAGCAACTTAGCACCACGGGATATCAAGCTGACTTACACCACTTCGACAGAGGAGTGTTCTTGCTAAAAGTACATTTTAGCAATGGTGAGATTGGTGCTAAAAAGATCTATTTATAGACTATTTGATTATGTTTGGAGGCTATCTCATCAGAGGTAGCCTCTTTTATTAACGAGATGGTTTCTTTTATTTCATTAAAGAGAATAATAAAACATAAGGTCAAAGAATCATCCATCTATTGTAATTATTTTCTAGATATTATCTCCTGAAAAACGCAACTGTTTCACCCTACTTTATTGAACACCCCATCTGTCTACCTTTTTATATTTATCTTATTCATTTTGTGAAATTATACTAATAAAAAAACGAGATATCGATAGCACCATTTCTTTATGATCCCCCTGCACATAGTGCTATAGCATTTTTTTTTCTATCTTTAATAATAGAAATATCAGGCACGGAATATATGGTTATGAAAAATACTATCCAACTTACGCAGGAACAAGAAGAAGTTGTTAATATTCGACAAGGGGATCATTTTATTATTGCTCCACCAGGATCGGGAAAAACAGAGTTATTATCACAATGGATCTATCGTCTTCTGCAAGAAGGCAAAAAGGCAGAAGACATTATCTGTCTTACTTTTACCAACCGTGCCGCTTTAGGGATGAAAGAGAGAATAGAGAGCTACTACCCTAACACAAAAGTATTTGTAGGAAACATCCATCACTATTGTAGTCATTTTCTTTTTTCCAATCAGCTTATCTCTCGACATAAACAGATTATTGATGGGGAAGACCAGCAACTTCTATTTCAAGAGATCATGGAGGAAGTTGGAACACCACGTTATGACACAGGCTATAATCATAAGCCCATCACCCCAATGGATCTGATAGGTATCAACTCATGGATACACCAACAGACTTTAGGCATTGAGGAGCGATTACGTAATCGTTCAATGAAACGTTTTATATCCAATAAGAACCACAAACAAATAGAGCTTATTTGTGAAAAATATGCCACTCTTAAGGAGCACTACCATCTACTAGATTTTGAAGATATTTTAAATCTTAGTTACACCCACTTATGTGGAGATATCTCTAATCTTAAGATGGCTCATTTCCCTTGGTTAGAAGTCGATGAAGTGCAAGATCTAAATCCGTTGCAATGGGAGATAGTAGAGAAGATATCACAAGGGAGCACCCGTCTCTATTTTGGCGATCCCTCACAGTCTATATTCTCATTTATGGGAGCCAAATCACATATATTCAGTAATAAAATACAGGAGAGTATAAGTAAAGGAGGAAAGATACATCCACTCTCAGTTAATTTTAGATCGCCAGACTACCTTCAACGCGAGTACAATGCTTTTCTTCAACAGAATATGGAGAAAGCATTTAACGCACAAGACTCAATATCTGAAAAAAGCACTCCCCCACCTGTGATGGCTAAATCGATACGTAAGATCATGGCAAGTGAACATTTTGAGAGGCAATATATTTCGACTCAAATCATCCCTTGGTGTTTAAAACAACCGCTCAATCAAACAGCGATATTAGTAAAGACCAATAGAGAAGCAACAGCTTATGGACAACTGATGACTAAAAGCCAGACTCCTCATTTTATGATTTCTGGTATTGACTTCTTTGCTCGCAAAGAGATAAAAGATCTTTTGGCATTACTATCCGTATTGATTGATCCTATTGATTATGTCTCTTGGAGTCGCCTTCTTTCAAAGACAGTATCAGGACTGTCACTAAAACATGCAAGAAGGTTTATCAAAGACCTTCAAGATTGCGGTATGACTCCCGATGAACTAAACCAATCCTTTGAAGCGTTGGCTGTCGTACGATATGATAAAGCAATAAGAGAGCAGAGACTCATCGTATTCGATACAGAAACAACTGGAAGGGATCCTATGCAAGATGATATCATTCAGATTGCAGCAATAGAGATGGTTGGAGGAAAAGAACAAAGACGTTTTAATAGATACATTCAAACCTCTCGTTCTCTAGCCGAGACACAAGAGATCCACCATATTACTCCTGAGGTATTAAAAGAAAAAGGGGAAGCGGCCGACGTGGTATTAAAAGCGTTTGTTGCATTCGTAGGAGAAGGCGCTACAGTCATCGCTCACAATGCCCCCTTCGACATAGAGATGCTTCGACTAAATCTATTACGACACACCAATATAAAGATACCGGAATGGGATGTAATGGATACTTTGGTATTATGTCGGAAACTCTATCCACAAGAACGTTCCTATCGTTTAGAGGCATTACTAGAACGTTTCTCTATCGAAGGAGAGAATAGCCATAACGCCATGGATGATGTGGTAGCCACATGTAATCTTGTACTTTTCACTAAAGAAAGAACCCAAGTAGTGGTAAAAGAGGCACAACAACTATTTGATTCCAACTATTATCAGAAAATACGTAAAGCCTTTAATATCAAATTTATTCCTATATACAAACAACTCAAAGAGCTAGAGCAAAAACCTATGGCATTTATCCAACTAATTGAAGGATTGCTGGGACAAGGGAAATGGATAGACACCAATTTAGATATCACTAAATGGATCAGTCACATCGAATATATGGTAGAGAAAAAAGAAGAACAACCTCTGTCGAAAACTCTGGCAGAATGGGTTCCTTTCTATAAGAACTGTAAGGAAGTGGATCTTTATTATGGTAAAGAAAATCTATTGATTTCGACCATATACAAAGCCAAAGGACTGGAATTTGATAATGTTATTGTGCCATGTGTTTCTAATCAGAATTTTCCCAATCGCTTTGAGCGAAAGGATGAAAAGGCAAAAGCCGAATCAGCAAGACTTTTATATGTTGCCATTACAAGAGCCAAACATCGTTTGGTGTTAACCTATAGTGGGATGAGCAGTGAGCTATCGCCTTTTTGTGCTCCTTTTCTTGAGAGCTTTCATACCAGAGAGGTTGCTGCAGAAGAGATTGATATGCAATAAATAAGAAAAAGACCCAGTATCAAAATAGATCTCTTCTATCTCTTACCAACAATATCAGATTATTGTACCAAATAAAAGGGCTAGAGATTTACCCTCTAGCCCTTTAAAGAAAATATTAACACTATTTACATTAAAGAAAAAACTTCAAAACGAGTGACTTTCATATGATTATTAACGGTACGAAAACCGAAATAACCTTTAGTCAATGGAGAAGGGTCGTACATTTCATACACCAATTCTCCATTTCTTTTGTATCGTACCCAATGACCACACACCTCAATACGAATGGTGATATTTTGGTTTGGTACGATATGGTATTCTTTAGTACGATAATCATACTCTAAAGGCATTGGACGATCGAAATTCGCAGAATACTTTCTAAAACGAGAACGAGAATTATAGTGACCACCGTAACCTACATAGTATAGTTTCATCTCATTATAGTCATAAAACTTCCCTTCTCTTTTTGGGGTAGTATGAAAAAAGTCGGTAGTCTGTCTTGGATCCTGAGCCATCCAGAAACAGTTTAAATCACTTACCCTGTCATGTTTGCCCCCATTAGAAATCACCGTAGCATCATATTCGATAGCGATATTCCCTTCCAGCTCTTTTTTATACCAGATAGTGCATCCTCTCTCATCAACAATCTCCATCTCTCCGTTAGAGAAAGTGACATCACCACCTTTATATTGTTCTACAACCCATTGCTTTCCATCTTCAAATGAAGCAGCATGAATCTTTTTCCATTGTTTCTCTTTAGTCTGTTTAGCAAAAGGATAAAAACGTTTAGCTGATTTACCAGCCCAATCGCCCATATTTAGAGGGATCTCCAACTTAAATTTCATAGCCTCATTTGTAGGTAAAGCAAAAAGCGTTGGCTTCATCTCTCTATTGACAGTAATAAAAACCTGACTTTGCGATTGAAGTGGATCGGCAGCCACAATACGGATACCATTCTCTTCTTCTCTACAAGTAAAGATAACAGGCTTATTAGCTTCAAGCGTAAGTCCCGTAGGAAGAGTCACACTACCTGCCTTATAGAAAACCACTTGTGCTTGGTTTCTATGGCTACTATAAACCGCTTGTACTGTTTCGTTATTGGCAACCAACTGAAGAGATGTTTCAGTCACTTGTGCCATCATATCCAAAGGAACGATAGATGGGAAGATAGTATAGTTATAATGATCGTTTTTGGTATTTACAATAGACAGAGAGAAGACATCCACACTTTGTGTATCTCCTTTTTTGTATACCTTATCCAAAGTATTCCAGTCCCCTGAACGTTTCATTGCTTCCAATCTCACCTCAACTTCTTCTCCTTTGTTAGGAGTGATCAGATATCCAACCGAATCTTGAAGAAACCAGCTGACGGTCTTTATTTTAAATGTTCTCTTTATCTCTTCCCCTTTTTTAAAGGTCATCTTCTCGCCATTGATATAAGCCAAGATATCACTACTCCAACGTGTCTGGTTGATATTAGTGATAATCTCATTTTCAGAAGATTGCTTTTTACGAATAGCATTTCCAGCAAAAAGTATTTGATCCTTCTCGTAGAAATAAGCCTTATTAGCTAAAACATTCGAATAGTCATTGGTTCTATGTTGTTGGAAAGCAGCAATAGCCTGATAACCATTTGTTAGTCCTCCAGCATATTGATTTTCACTTGTATTGTTTCTTCCCCAATCTACCAGAGGAAGAGAGGCACCTTTGTTAGTTTCAGCTGTCGTTCCAGGAAGATTCTGGAAATCCAAACCTATTTTAACATCATTATACTCTTTTCCATCTCTTACAATAAAGAAAGTACCATCACCAAAATGGTAGTTCATTTGTCCATTACCATTACCACTCTCTGGTCCTGTTGTTCTATTAGAACGCATCTTAAGAGACGTAAAATAGCGTTGCTCTCTATAGATCATTAGATCACTATTATAGAAATACTTCGAAGCAAAAGGGTAATTTACATTCGTAAGATTATCTGCAATCTCCGTCAATTCTGCAGCTCTAGAAAGACGGTCTCCACCAATCTCTTGAAGTTTATGAATCATCTGCACAAGATGGCGAGGTTGATTCGAACTTCCTTTTTTGGTTGTATGTCTTCCCAAAACATGGAAATCAGAAAAATTTCTATAGTAATGGAAACTTAAGGCATTAAGAATCGCATCTTGAATCTGATTTAATGAGTAAATAGACAATTCCCATTGCGTTCCTTTGGTTCTTTGTCCATAATCCAGAATATCTCCTAACCAGCTAGTTCCATAACCAATCCAATAGTTCTGTCCCGTACCCCCGTTATGTTGCCACCAAGAGTAATCCGACTGCAAACCAATACCTTGGTTGTGAGGATTTGTTGTAAAATTAATGTTATCAGACATCACCTCTAGCGCCTCCACACTCTTCTTCAGCGCTACGTAACCAAACATACCATCTAAACGATATCCAATATTGGCACCTTGGAAAGTGTCGGTATTCACACGACTACCAAAAGATCCTTCTGTTATGATAGCAAGCTTCTGAATATTATCCTTCTCTGCTTTTGCGTCAATTGCTTCTAATAAAAGACCTACAACAGAAGCCATACGAGGTTCTTCGAAAGCTCTTTTGGTCCAATTTGAAGAGATAATATGGTGGTCACACCAATAACCTACCGCAGCAGAGATACGTTGTTTTTGTTTTGTAGATATACTATTTGGAGTATGATACCATTGTTGAACCAAAGGCAAGATAAACGATCTAAAAGTAGCGGCATCACATTTCTGACCTTTAATCTCTCCACTTTTCTTTATCTTCTTTATGGTAGAGGCAATCTCTATCTTTGCTTGAGGGTAATGGATCGCTTCATTTAATACACGCTGATGAATGATGTTAATATCCTTCGATACATTATCGGCAGACACACCATTAGAGAAAAGCGAGAACGAACATAGAAGTGATGCTAACAATGCTCGCTTTAAAAAAGAATATTTTTGCATGGTATATTTTGTGTTTTACATTGTTCTATCGTCTTACAAAAGATAAAAAGAGTCTATCGCCTGATTAGAGCTAATCCGGGGGTAGGCGAAGAACGACTCTTTTTATTTATTTAACAATGATACAAAATATGACTTTGCACAAATAATAAAGAAATCTAAAAAACACATTTTTGTACAATAAATACACAAAACTGAATTTTTGAAGTGTGTTTATTTCATCATATTAGTCGTTTTTGGCTCCACTCCTTTCATCAATCGGGTAATATTTTCGCGATGACGCAGAACAATTATAATGCAAAGGACAAAAGCCAGAAGGGCTTGATGGGGGTTTGAATAGATAATAACAGAAGAAATCACCCAGCTTGCACTCATCGCCATAGAGCCCATCGAAACATAATGTGTCAAACGTTTGATGATAAAATAGACAGCGATACCGATAATAGTAGAGATTGGATTTAGCAAAACATATGCTCCAATAGAGGTATTCACTCCTTTGCCTCCTTTAAAGCCAGCAAAGATGGAGAAGCAATGCCCTAAAACAGGAACAAAAGCAATACGATAACTATTCACATGTCCCGAACCATAAACATACATCACAAATGCAACAGGAATTAGGCCTTTCAACATATCACATATCTGCACCAATAGAGCCAATTGTCTTGAAGTAAAACGTCCAACATTGGTAGAGCCTATATTGCCACTTCCTTTTTTGCGAATATCAAAACCATAAAAAGCTTTGGTTAACCATAATCCAGAAGGAATAGAGCCGATAAAAAAAGCAAGGATATAATAAATAAAGAAATGATTCATAAGAATTTTATTTGTTGTTGTTTTTACTCAAACGAGGAAGAAAAGAAGGGATATCCTTTTGGTACTGATCAAAACCTTTCTTCTCTTTCATGCTTTTCTCTAACATCGGAACACCTGAGACATGTAAGAGTAAGAAAGTCATCACAAGACCTCCAACCAAAGAGAAAATCGATCCACGACTAAAAGCCATCAAACTATATCCCCACCAAAGAAGGAATTCCCCAAAATAATTGGGATGACGAGAATAGGCCCACAAACCTCTTTTGCAGATTCCAGAGGAACGTTGTTTAAACTGATATAATTGATAATCGGCAATACTCTCATAAAGAAATCCGACAACCCATAGCAAGATACCCAAAGACAAAAAAAGATGACCAATAATCGAGTCGTTCGGTGGTGCCGAAAAAAACTCCCTCAAAGTGGTAGAAACAACAAACACCAACAACATTTGGAGTACAAAAGTATGGAAAAGACTAATCCATCTATAGCGTTCTATTCCATATTTGATTCGAAAAGCTTGATATCTTTTATCCTCCGTTCCTTTCATACGCACCAACAAATATATTGCCAATCGAACGCCCCATAGCGTCACCATAAATAAGAACATCAATGAGAGCCATCCCGTCGAGAAATTGTTGAAATAAGACCTAATGGCTACATATACAAAAGAGAGTCCCCATAACACGTCCACAAAGTCAACTCTACGAATACGTAAACTAAACGACCACGACAATAATGCTACGATCATCAATTCTAGAAATATTCTTAATTCAAAAACCATTATATAATTTTTTATTCATATTCAACTGCAACACCCACAGCGCCGAGTCCTGCATATACACCTATTACAGGAGTAACACTTCTGCTAGGCAAAAAGTTTATTTTGAGTTTATCGGACAATTGCTTTTCTAAACGTTGGGCATCATAACTGGCATCCACATGGACTACTTGGAACCGTTTAACCTTTCGATAAGAAACCTTTCTTACGATCTTTTTAAGACAACGATGGAATCCAAATGCAACACCACCAAAAGCGGCCTTTCCATCATTATTCATAGAAATGACAGGATGTATCCCCAAGATATCGACCCAATAATGGACTTTCGACGACACCCTTCCACTTTTCACCATTGCATCTAAAGATCGTACAGAAACCCATATGTCCACCTTAGAACGATAACTTTCGAAAAAAGAACGAAGAAAATCAATCGACTTTCCTTCTTCTATTTGTTTTGCCAAAGCCTCGACAATCATACCATATGCAGAAGATAGCGTCGCACTATCCCAAATATCAATATGAGGATGAGACTTGCCGTCCACCTCTTTTGCTGCCCTAAGAGCATTATCGAAAGTACCACTAAAATTCCTTGTAATATGTAAAGAGATAACATGGTCGTACTTTTCAAGTAACCACTGATAATAAGACTCAAACATCCCCTGCCCCACTTGAGAACTATAGCATGTAGCCCCTTGATGCTTCATATCATCATAAAGGATATCTCCATTAATGGTCAAACTATCTAGGTGCTGATTACCATTAATCTCCATTGGTAAAGCGATTTGATAAATATGGTATCTATCTATTATCTCTTTGGGTAGATCACAAGCAGAATCTACCACCAGTGCAATAGGTTCTTTTTCTAATTGTGAAAAATAATATTGTTGTTTTAGGTCATCTACTTTCACCTTCTCAATCTTTCCTTTCGAAGACAAATAGTTAGAGATCACCATCGGACTATCGGTATGTATATGAACATGCAGCAGCTCACCATCAGACATACAGATAACCGAATTTCCCCATTGTTCTAATTGTTTTCGTATCATTTCATCCGAAAGATTCTGTGATTTCACATTCACCTCATAACAGTAACGAAAGACAGGTGCTGTAATATCATGAAGATCATTAAGAACCATATTCTTGGAAGGTAAATATCTTCGGCTACGACCTTTTTTATAGGGTTTTAGCATTCCTTCAATCAAACAAACAAAGCCCAAAGCACCAGCATCAACAACATTCACTTTAGAAAGAATATCTAACTGAGCCTTTGTTTCCTCTAAACATTGACGAAGAATAGGGATAGAAGAGAGCAGAGCCTCTTTTAGCGTTACGGAATGTGAACGAGATATTTCACGAAGATATTCCGACCATACTCGCATTAGAGTGATGATGGTACCCTCTTGTGGATTATTCATTGATCGATGAACATAGAGGTATGCAGAGCCCAAAGCATCGGCAAGAGTTGAAAGTGTCAGTTCAGAATAGGCAACCATCGCTTTCTCAAA
Organism: Prolixibacteraceae bacterium; assembly: GCA_025210775.1. Classification (GTDB taxonomy): domain Bacteria; phylum Bacteroidota; class Bacteroidia; order Bacteroidales; family Prolixibacteraceae; genus Halosquirtibacter. Next base: position 22,734 of record JAOARB010000011.1, on the reverse strand, counting down.
TCCTCGCAAATAGAGTGCCAATATTGAACCTGAATTACCTTTGGCATTGGTTACAGCAGAAGAAGAAATATTCTTGATGGTTCGTTTTAAATCATTACTCCAAAAAGTATCATCTAAAATACTTTTTACTGTAGCATATAAATTCGTGCCTGTATCTGAGTCTTGAACTGGAAAAACATTTATTTTATTAATCTCCTCTACAGAATGGGACAGTTCCTCTGTACCATTCTTAAAAGCATGGTACAAATCAAGCCCATCAATACGATTATTATTATTGTGGTTAAGCATATAAAAAAGACATTTGTAAGGGTTAACACACTAGGTGCTAAAGGTTTTCTGTATTAAATATACAATTTATAGTATAAACGAAGGCTTGTTCACTAAAAAAAATGTCTTCTCAAAAAGTAATTTTCGACATCCGTTGTCCATGGTTTGTTCATGGTTGCTCCATGGTTCCTCCATCGAAAACACCTAAATCGATGGACAAACCATGGACAAACCATGGAGGAACCATGGAGGAACCCCCTATCAAACCATCATTAATAGATCTGTAAAATCTCACTTATTTACCAATAGTAGAACTTGTATTTCTTCCGAATAAGATTGTAATTAGAGACACTTAATTGGCAATTTAAGCAAGGACAGATGGGATATGTAATCTTCATCTCATTATTATAAACAGAGACATATGGAGTAAATAATTGAACAGGTCTAAACCAATCACCCCGCGGACGGTTCTAACATTTGAATTTTTATCTAGAATGTTTAAAAGATAAACAATAGAGTAGGATATTTGTTATTGTTACGTTAATAAAGAGGAAAAAATCCTTATTTAGAAAGGAATCTTTATTCAAATCAAATATAAATAATATAGTTTTGTATTGATTAAAAAAACAACATATAATATACAACTATACTACTTTAAATATGTCTAATAGAGAATTTAAAGACGGACAATGGAGCCAATCCATTAATGTTAGAGATTTTGTAATTCAAAATATTAACCCGTACGAAGGAGACGACTCTTTTCTTGAAGGTGCAACTGATCGCACTAAGAGATTATGGGATATATGTAGAGCAGCATTGAAGGAAGAGCTTCAAAATAATGGTGTTAGAGCCATTGACACAGAGATTATCTCAACCATCAATGCATTTGGAGCTGGATATATTCAAAAAGAGGATGAGGTTATTGTTGGATTACAAACAGACATGCTTCTAAAGCGTGCAATGAAGCCTTATGGTGGTTACAATGTTGTAGCCAAAGCTGTTTCAGAACACGGACTAAAGGTAGACCCAAAAGTTACAGAGATCTTCACTAAATATGCAAAGACACATAATGATGGTGTTTTTGATGTTTATACTAAAGAGATCAGAAAATATAGATCATTAGGTTTCCTTACTGGTCTTCCAGATAATTATGCACGTGGTCGTGTTATTGGTGACTATCGTCGTTTGGCACTTTATGGTATCGATACATTAATCGAGAACAAGCTAAAAGATCTTGATGGATTGACAGGACCTATGAATGACGATCGTATTCGTCTAAGAGAAGAGGTTGCCGAGCAGATCAAAGCTCTAAAAGAGATGATCGAAATGGGTAACCGTTATGGTCTTGAGTTGAACCGTCCTGCACAAAATGCACAAGAGGCTGTTCAATGGACTTATATGGGTTATTTGGCTGCGGTTAAAGAACAAGATGGTGCGGCCATGTCTCTAGGTAATGTTTCTTCTTTCCTTGATATCTTTATCCAAAGAGATTTAGATAATGGAACGATCACAGAGAGTGAATCACAAGAACTTATCGACCAGTTTGTAATGAAACTACGTATGGTTCGTCACCTAAGAATGGATGCTTACGAGCAAATCTTTGCTGGGGATCCTACATGGGTAACAGAATCTATTGGTGGAATGTTGGCTGACGGAAGAACAAAAGTAACAAAGACTTCATTTAGATTTCTACAGACTCTTTACAACCTAGGACCATCACCAGAGCCAAACATTACTATTCTTTGGTCTAAAGATCTTCCTCAAGGATTTAAAGATTTCTGTTCTAAAGTATCGATTGATACTTCTTCTATCCAATATGAGAATGACGATCTTATGCGTGAGAACCGTTGTTCTGATGACTATGGTATTGCTTGTTGTGTTTCATTCCAAGAAATTGGTAAGCATATCCAGTTCTTTGGAGCTAGAACTAACTTGGCTAAGACTCTACTTTTGGCAATCAATGGGGGACGTTGTGAGAACACCAATACATTGATGGTTCCTGGCATCAAAGATCTTGAAGGCGATTACCTAGATTACGATCAAGTAATTGAGAACTTCAAAATTGCAATGCATACCGTAGCTCGTGTATATAATGAGTCGATGAATATCATCCACTACATGCACGACAGATACTATTATGAGAAGTCTCAAATGGCATTGGTTGATACAGATCCTCGCATCAATATCGCTTATGGTATCGCAGGACTTTCAATCGTAGCCGATTCTCTTTCTGCTATCAAACACACTAAAGTAAAACCTATTCGTAACGAAGAGGGATTGACAGTAGATTTCGAGATTGAAGGTGAATTCCCTAAATATGGTAACGATGACGATCGTGTAGATGATATCGCTAGAAAAGTGGTTAATCATTTCAATAATGAGCTTAAAGCATTGAAAGTATATAAAAATGCAGAGCCTACACTTTCTGTTCTAACCATCACTTCCAATGTAGTGTATGGTAAGAAAACAGGAGCGACACCAGATGGTAGAGCAGCTGGAGTACCTTTTGCACCAGGAGCGAATCCAATGCACGGTAGAGATACCCACGGAGCAATTGCTTCACTAAACTCGGTAGCAAAGATCGATTATAAAGATTCACAAGATGGAATCTCAAATACTTTCAGTATTGTTCCTAAATCATTGGGAGCAGAAAGAGAAGATCGTATTGCCAATCTTGTAGCAACACTTGACGGTTATTTCGGACGTGATGCACACCACTTAAATGTGAATGTGTTGAACAGAGAAACCCTTCTTGATGCAATGGAGAATCCAGAAGAGTATCCACAGTTGACTATTCGTGTTTCAGGTTATGCTGTAAACTTTACTCGTCTTTCAAGAGAGCAACAACAAGAGGTAATCTCTCGTTCTTTCCACGATAAGATGTAAAAACGCTTGGCTTAGCAAAAAGTCTAAGATATAATTCAAAGAGAGTCCATTGTTACATTATTGAACAATGGCTCTCTTTCATTTTTTAAGACCACTAAACAGACTATAATATGAGCTCTTTACCAGTACATTCCATCGAGAGTTTCGGGACACATGATGGTCCTGGCGTAAGAATGGTGATTTTTACACAAGGATGTAAATTCAAATGTTTGTACTGTCATAATCCAGATACAATTCCAATGGACAAAGGGAGTTCTCATGACATCGAAGATCTTGTTCGTCGTGCAGTCAATATGAAAGGTTATTTTGGGAAAGAAGGAGGAGTAACCATTTCAGGAGGAGAACCACTAATACACAGCAAGGAGTTGATTCCTCTTTTTAAAAGGTTAAAAGAAGAAGGGATACACACCAATGTGGACACCAATGGAAGGGTGTTAAATAGTTACGCCAAGACATTGATCGATGAATATGCGGATCTAGTGATGCTAGATATCAAACATATCGACAACGAATGGCATAGAAAGATTACTGGTGGACACGATGTAACCTACCCACTTCGATTTGCTCAACATAGAGAAGCTTCAGGTAAACCGATGTGGTTACGTTATGTTCTTGTTCCTGGATGGACCGACCAACCAGAATATCTACATCAGCTGGGAGCCTATTTTAAAGACTTTAAGACCATCGAAAGAATAGAGATCCAACCCTACCATCAGCTAGGTGTACACAAATGGGAAGCTCTTGGATGGGAATACCAACTGAAAGAGGTTAAAGAAAATACTCCAGAACAACTAGTCAAAGCAAAAGAGATTCTTTCTCAATACTTTAAGATGGTAAAAGTAAACTAGAGCGACTAAAACTCTATCTGTTTACAGAAGAATGATATGCTAATCTCATTCATGTATGGGGAATAGATAACAAAACATATTTTGATATCGAACATCTGCTTTTGTTTTAAATGAACCTTGATATGGAGGTATTAATGTAAAGACAGAATCTATTTAACAACAAGAACTTAAAGGGATGACATTATAATCTTTGTGTCATCCCTTATAATTATCTATCGTTTTTGTTAGTTATATCTCAAGAATATAGATCTTATTTGAATCATTAAATTGTAAATATAGATAAAGCCAATCAGCGATAGTCTCCTGATGTTTATTTTAGGGAAAAGTACTGATCATTATAGGAAGATATTGGATGTTGATAAACAATTGAGATCGCTCTCTGTTTAGATTATCAAATAGCTTACCACAATGAAATCACATGTACTTTTATATTCGATTATCATTTGTATTGTTTGTTCTCTACTAGAGGCACAAACCTATGCTTCTGACTTTATAGATAAAGATGTCACTATTCCTTCAAAAGACATCAAACTTCAAGGCTCGTTAATGGTTCCAAACCATGCAAAAAGAGGTATGGTTGTGCTTATCATCTCAGGTGCAGGAGCTACTGATCGAAATGGCAATTCTCGATTTACACAATCCAACTGTTTATACCAGCTAGCACGATCGCTAGCAAAGAAAGACATTACATCTTTGCGCTACGACAAAAGGGGTATTGGTAGAAGCACCTACAACCTAGCCAATGAAAGTGATCTTCATTTCTCTGACTTTATCGATGATGCCCTTTCATGTATTAAATATCTTCAGAAACGGAAAAAATACAAATATATATACGTTATTGGTTATAGTCAAGGAGCACTCGTAGGGGCAGCAGCATGCAACAGATCTGATGTATCAGGTTATGTTTCTATTAGTGGAGCATCAAAAACAGGAGACCAAATTATCAAGAAACAATTAGAGGCTCTTACCCAAAAACAATTACAGCAAGAGGCTCTCAACATACTAGAAAAACTTAAAAAAGGAGAACAGAATGTAGAAGTTCCTATCACTCTTCGTTCGCTATTTCGCCCATCAATACAACCTTTCTTGATTTCGTGGTTTAATTATAACCCCATCAAAGAGGTTGAGAAAATTACTTCTCCTATCTTGATTGTGAATGGGGATAAAGATCTTCAAAATAGCATCAATGATGCGAAACATTTACAACAAGCAAATAAGCTGGCTGAGATTAAAATAATCAAAGGAATGAACCATGTATTGAAAGAGGTTGGTGACGATATCAAACTCAATCATAGTTCATATAACGATCCTCAACGTCCAATATCCCCTTCTATGGTAGAAGAGATAACCTCCTTTATTATTTCGACACTAAAGTAAACATACAATAACTCCCATCAATGAATAAGTTCAAAGATGGGAGTCATTACTTTCTATTGGGTTATGAATATTATTTGTAGCTTTGGACGTATTGATCCAGTTGGCTATACCACTTTTCTTTTGTTTCATCATCAACAAAAGAAGCCTCAAAGCTATTTCTTGCTAATTGAACTACTTGAGATTGCGTAAGATCCAAGGCATTGCTCATCTGTAGATAGTTCTCTGCTAGATATCCTCCAAAATATGCTGGATCATCTGAATTAATCGTAACACAAATTCCTTTATCCATCAAAGAAAGAAGAGGATGATCTCCAAGATCAGAGACCACTTTAAGACTTAAATTAGATAGAGGACACATGGTTAATGCCAATCCTTCCTGCTTGATCTTGTTTAATAACGAAGGATCTTCTATGGATCTATTACCATGGTCAATACGATCGACTTTTAATGTATCTATCGCATCCCAAACATAATCAACTGGTCCTTCTTCTCCTGCATGGGCTACCACTTTTAACCCAGCCTCTTTTACTTTCGCAAAAACATTCTGGAATTTCGTTGGAGGATTTCCTCTTTCGGAACTATCTAGACCAATGGCACCAAAATAAGATAGATATGGTTTTAATTGTTCCCAAGTATCTAAAGCTTCTTCTTCACTTAGGTGACGTAAGAAACTAGGAATCAAAACAAAAGTTATCCCCATCTGCTCTTTTGCATCCACCAAAGCTTTGTGAATACCATAAACGATAGTTTTCATCTCAACACCTCTAACAGTGTGGGTCTGAGGATCAAAGAACATTTCAACATGGATAACATTATCTTCATGGACTCTCTTAAGATATGCCATGGTAAGATCATAAAAATCTTGTTCGTGAAGAAGCACATTGGCCCCCTCATAATAAAGATCTAGGAAATCTTGAAGGTTATTAAAGTCGTACGCTTTACGTAAACTCTCTACACTATCATACCTCAAGGATACTCCATTACGCTTAGACAACTCAAACATCAACTCAGGCTCCAAAGTCCCTTCAATATGAAGGTGAAGCTCTGCTTTTGGCATACTCTTAATAAATCTATTCATACAATACTGAGATAAAAGTCATTATATGGGGGCACAAAAGTGCATTTTATAATTCGCATTACCAAAGATTGAAAAGATGAAATAACTCACATTAGATACTATTTAGACAATTGTCAATTTTTGTATAAATATATTCAAACCCTGTCTCTTCCCATTTTTTTGTTTCTACAGATGCGGTGTCACTAAATATCGCAACCCCATCTCCCATCACTAATCGTATAAGAAAATCAGGCATCACAATATGCAACATTGGGCCATTAACTCGCTGTAACTTAATATACAAATTCTGTTGTCTATTCTGTTCTGGCATCGACATATTGTATACCCCACGGATATTTGGATGAGATATAGCCCACGAATAAGACCTAATTAAATCTCCCAAAACGATCATTGGTAAAGGATTCTTTTTGTCTATCATAGACACAAAAACACGTAATCGTGCCAATCTTAAAATAGATGCAAAAAATCCATATTTAACAGAAGCGACACTACTTAAACGGAAGATTACGGTACGTACAGTAGGTGAGGCAGGATACATTGCCTCTTGTTCCCACTCCCTACATAATCGTTGTAAGAAGCGAGGACCAGAAGTGTCGTCACTCTCTTTATAAGGTCCTCCTGGAGGATATATCCCCACAGCAGAAGTAGAGATAAAAACCCTCTCTCTGTCATCGGCTAATGAGATTCGATTTAACGATTCCCTTAAACAACGAGTCGTATCTATGCGACTATACCACATCGTTTCTTTGTAACTACGTGTCCAACGTTTTAATATAGAAGCCCCATTGAGATTGATCACTACATCACATCCCGAAAGAATTACATCTAATGTATCTCTATCATAAAGAAGTACTTTACGAGAGATCTTAATCACACGATGATCCTTTTCTAACGCTTCACATAGATGTCTACCAATAAATCCAGAGGCACCAGAAACAGCAATCGTTTTGCCTATCATTGTCATACTTAATCTATTTTCATTTTAATAGTCAACAGATGAAAGGCCCCCGTAGTTTAATATTTAAGTTATTTTTCAAGGGTCACTATTCACTTTTTTTTTAACTTCGCAGCGAATTACCTATTATAAAAATTCTTAAACTCATTACGTAATATATATGTTACACCCTTCTGATCTTAAAAAAAAATTATCAAAAATTACCATTAAACAGTGGATAGTATTCGCTGTATCGTTCATCACCTTAGCCATATTGGGAGCCATTGGATTTGTCTTTAGCATCTATATGGGTATTTTTGGTCCTTTGCCATCATACGAGGAGTTGCAAGAGATAAAGAATCCTATTGCCTCTGAAATATATAGTGCAGACAATCGAATGATTGGACGCATCTACCTTCAAAATAGAAGTAACGTTAGCTATAATGAAATTTCACCTAGCATTATCAATGCACTTGTAGCTACCGAGGATGCACGTTTCTATGAACATGAAGGTATCGATGAAATGGCTCTTTTAAGGGTCTTCTTTAAAACAATTATTCTTCAACAGCATAATGCCGGAGGTGGTAGTACTTTAAGTCAACAGATAGCCAAAAACGTCTATGGACGCGAGAATCATTGGATTCTTTCTATGCCCGTAAATAAGATCAAAGAGGCATTTACTGCCTATCGTCTAGAGCAAATAAATAATAAACAAGAGATTCTTACGCTATATCTAAATACCGTTCCTTTTGGAGATAATACTTATGGTATCGAAACGGCATCACAACATTTCTTTAGTAAAAAAGCCAAAAATCTTTCGATAAACGAATCGGCAGTGATGATTGGAATGTTAAAAGCCAACACATATTATAACCCTAGGATATATCCAGATCATGCTTTTTCTCGTAAAAACGTGGTACTTAAGCAGATGGTGAAATATGATTACCTATCTCAAAAGAAATACGAGAAACTTTCAGAACAGAAGATCGAACTTAATCTAGACGACACTCCTATCATTACAGAACTTGGGGGCTATTTTAAACATGAGATACGTATTCAAACCATTAAATACTTGGCTTCAGAAATCAAAGCCAATGGGAAACCATATAACCTATATACCGATGGTCTGAAGATCTATACAACCATCGACAGTCGCATGCAAGAGATGGCTGAAGAGTCTGTAATAGATCATATGAAAAATGTTCAAAAGACATTTGAGAAACATTGGAAGGGACGAAACCCATGGGGACGAGACACCTCTATTGTAGGGAAAGCAATACGTAGTTCTGCTCGTTATAGAAAACTTAAAAAGAGAAAAGCGAGCGATACTGAGATACAAAAGATCTTCCAGACTCCTGTTCCAACACAGCAATTCACCTACGAAGGAATCAAAGAGGTGAAAATATCTCCTATGGATTCCGTAAAAAATTCAATCCAACTACTACACCCTAGCTTTCTTGCTATCGATCCTCAAACATCGGAGATCAAAGCTTGGGTTGGAGGACCAAACTATAAATATTACCCATACGATCATGTGAAATCATCTAGGCAAGTAGGCTCTACGTTTAAACCTTTTGTCTATGCTGCGGCACTAGAAAAAGGGGTAGATCCTGGTCGTTATATTAGCAACTCTCAAGAGACCTATGCTAAATATAGCAACTGGACCCCTCGTAATGCAGAGAATCATTATGAAGGCTACTACTCAATGCAAGGGGCTTTGGCTCATTCGGTAAATACCGTTGCGGTGAAAGTGATGATGGAAACAGGGGTCGAGAATCTTATCAACCTAGTGCATGGCATGGGAATAAACGAACGTTTGCCTCATGTTCCTTCTTTGGCTCTAGGTGCTGCCGATTGTTCTCTATTAGAACTAACTTCAGCGTATACCACTTTTGCCAATAATGGGATGTATGCTCCTGCACGTATTCTTTCAAAGATTGAGGATGCCAACGGAAACACCATTCGTACCATAGACACTGAGATTCCTCGACGTGTATTGAAAACAGAAACAGCTGCCATCATGAACCATTTCCTTAAAGCTGTGGTCGATAGTGGTACAGGACGATCTCTTCGTTCTCGCTACGGTCTTAGAATGGAATTGGCAGGGAAAACAGGAACAACGCAAAATGGTGCAGATGGTTGGTTTATGGGTTATTGCCCAAATCTTGTTACAGGTGCATGGGTAGGTGCCAACAATCCAAAGATTCACTTCCGAACTATTAGATACGGACAAGGGGCCTATCTTGCCTTGCCTATTGTTGGACGTTTCTTTAGAAAACTGGCAACCCATAGAGTATTAAAATACCAATATCGTCGACAATTTAATGCTCCTTCTCGTAAGTTTATTAGAGAAAATGGGGAGATGGATATGTTCTCTCTAACAGGAAAGAAAAAGAAACCATGGTTCCGTGTCGACTTTGGTTTTATCAAATCGAAGAAAGATACTCAAAAACTTGAGGAAGTGCCTCAACAAAAAGAACCAAAGAAGAAGAAGAAAAAGAAGAGAAAAGGGTTCTGGAGAAATATCAAAGGTATTTTTGGTAAAGACTAATTTTAATTTCATCTCTCTATGGATTTTAGAAGCATAGTTTTTCTATCGGTAGCTCGTCAACTTAATTTCACTAAAGCGGCAGAAGAGCTACATATTAGTCAGCCCGCTGTAACAAAACATATCAAGCTACTGGAAGAATCTCTCGAAACAACACTGTTCGAGAGAAAAGGCAATCGTATTGCTCTTACGGATGAAGGATATATTGTGCAGAAACACTATCTCGCAATGCATGAAATAGAAGACACCTTGGGATATGAGCTTCAACAAAGAAACAATAAGACCCAAGGGGTATTACGCATTGGAGGTAGTTCTACCATAGCACAATACGTATTGCCTCCTATCATTGCTAAATTTCACCAGCGCTACCCTAACGTGCGTATCAGTTTGGTTAACAGTAACTCGTTCCACATACTAGAGATGCTTCATAACAATCATATTGATATTGCTTTTGTGGAAAACCACTCTACTCGCTCTGACCTTAACTATAAATATTGGATGGACGATGAGTTGGTAATTATCACTGGGATGAAAACCATTGTGGAAAAAGAACAGTTGACACTAGAGAAGCTCAAAAAATATCCTTTAATCGTAAGAGAGATTGGATCAGGAACACTTGAAGTTATAGAGCATCGTTTTAAAGACCACCAAATACAGATGGAGGATCTTAATATACGTATGCACCTCGGAAGTACCGAAGCGATGAAACATTATCTTAAAGAATTTGAGGGAATAGGTATTGTCTCTTATCAAGCCATACAAAATGAATTAAAATGGAACTATCTTAAGATATTACCTTGCGAAGAGATTAAGTTTGATCGTGTTTTCCGTATTGTTACACGTAAAGGAGAATCCAGAAGATTGATTGATCATTTTATTGAGTTTACCCTTAATTATAACTTTTAGTTATAACCTATAATTATTTAGTATTTGACTTGCATTCATAGTCCCACTACATTTGTATTATAAATTTAAACAAACAACAGGGACTATGAATGTAACCATTTTATCCTCAAAAAGACAACCATCGAACTTACTACGATATATCGTGGTTGCCATTCCTATTCTTTTCCTTATCCCCCATTTTGAGGCAGCCTTTGCTTTGATTATCGGAATTATTGTAGGGAATATCCCTTCTCTAAAACAACATGTTCCTAATGTTGTTTCGGCATCCAATCTACTAAAATATTCCGTTGTGATGATGGGATTTGGGATGCATCTAGCTCCCATGATACAAGTTTCGAAAGAGGGTTTTATCTTTACTGCCATCACCATTACCATAGCCCTTACATTAGGTAAAGTTATCGGCAAACTATTAGGAGTAGATAACCAACTTGGATTTTTGATCTCTTGTGGGACCTCTATTTGTGGAGGTAGTGCCATTGCTGCTGCTGCATCGGCAACCAATGCTAAGACCCAAAACATCTCTATCGCCTTAGGTGTTATCTTTCTTCTAAACTCTATAGCCCTATTGATATTCCCATATATTGGTCACCAACTTGGACTAACACAACATCAGTTTGGATATTTTAGTGCCTTGGCAATCCATGATACGACCTCTGTAGTAGGAGCATGCAGTAGCTATGGAGATCAAGCCCTTCAATTTGGAACCATGCTTAAATGTGCTCGTGCTCTTTGGATCGTTCCTCTAACTATTGGCATTGTATTTATGCAAAGAGACAAAAATACGGAGGATTCTATAGAAGGAAAGAAAAAGAAAGCATGGCCTGTTTTTATTCTTTTCTTTATTGCAGCTATCCTTCTAGTGGAGCTTTTCCCTCAATGGCAAACGACTTTCGACCACCTTTACTGGGGAGGGAAAAAGATGATGCTATATGCTATCTTCCTTACCGGACTAGGCATCAATAAAGGGTTGATACAAAAACAAGGAACCAAACCTTTGTGGATGGGAATCATTCTATGGATCATACTTATTAGCGTTTCATTATATATTGTTTTAAACCATGTTCATTAATCTCTAAAACTCTGAGATATGCATCACACTATCCTTATCCTTTGTCTTGTTATTGCGGGAGCAAGTTTACTTAAAGGGATGACCAGCTTTGGCTTCTCGCTAATGGCTTTCCCTATACTGTTAAACTTCTACTCCCCAATGATCTTGGTGCCAGCCCTTACCTTGTGTAATGTGCTTACCAGTGCTCAAATTGTTTTTACTACTAGAACAGAGAAAAGTAAACATTCCAACCACTGGCTTATCATGGCTGGCATTATAGGAATTATTCCTGGCGTACTCTTATTGCGTACACTAAATGTTTCTACTCTAAAAGTTATTGTAGGTGTAATCTTTGTTTTACTCTCAATTCTTTTTCTCTCAGGGTTTCGTTTTAAGATCAAATATCCCAAAAGAGCTCAGATAATAGCAGGAACCACAGCTGGTTTCCTTGGAGGTGCACTATCAGTCAGTGGTCCTCCACTCGTTCTTTTCCTTACCTCAATGCAATTCTCTAATCATGAGTTTCGACTTCATTTTGCAAGGTTTAGTGTACTCACTTCTTCGGTAGCACTACTAGGATATTTTTTAAGTGGAATGATTACAGCTGAAGTATGGAGAATATTTTTTATCTCATTCCCTATCCTTATCATAGGAACGATTCTTGGACAAAAACTTTCCACAAAAGTATCTATTCGTTTTTTCCAAGTGTTGTGCATCTCTATATCCTTATGTGCTGGTATATGGTCACTCCTATCTGGTCTAAAAATATAAGATACATCTGAACATAGTCAAACAAACACGATCGTATTAAACGTGGTTCATGCAAAAAAGGCAGGTGAAGAAGTCCCTATTCTTCCCTGCCTTTGCTGATTAATATCATCACTCAATAAACATTTATCTAAAGTATCCGACTCTTCATACACATATCATATTCTAGGGGAAGCTTTCTATTATTGTCGTCTCTTCTTTTTTGTAATTGTCTTACCTCTATTTCAATTAAACAAAAAAGAGGATCTATCTGTTATGATTCTGTCTATCAAGTTATATCAACAACATATCGATATAATCAAAGAGGTCCCAACATGGTTTTTCTTGTTATTTTAGAACGAGATCGAAACCTATAGGGCAATAAAATGGAGTATTAACCCAAAAAATCGGTTTTATGGATTGGACATATTGGATAAAAGTAGCCGTCATCATTGTTTCTGTGTATATAATATCGTTTATATTGAGGAAACTATTAGGATTGTTTATCAAAAGGGAATCGGTAAAAGTAAATGTCGACCCGACAAACTTTTCTTTTATTAAGAACTCTCTAACCTTTGTATTATATGGAGCGGGACTGATTGCCATATTCTATATCACCCCTTCTCTTAAGAGTTTAAGTAAAGCCCTATTTGCTGGAGCTGGAGTATTAGCCGCTGTTATTGGTTTTGCATCGCAAAAAGCTTTTAGTAATATAATCAGTGGGATATTTATCTTGATATTTCGTCCTTTTAGAGTAAAAGACGTGATTGAAGTAAATAAGACATACAAAGGTGTTGTCGAAGAAATTACTCTTAGACATACCATTATTCGTAATTACGAAAACAGAAGAATCATTATCCCTAACTCTATTATAGATGATGAAACGATTGTCAATAGTAATATCATTGATCAATTGGTTCATAAATTTGTTGAATTTGATATAAGCTACGAATCCAATATTGATCTCGCAAAACAAATTATCACTGACGAAGCGATCAATCACCCTATGAGTATCGATAATCGTACAAAACAGGAAAAATTATCAGACACACCAATGATACTCCTTCGCATTATTGCACTCGGTGATTTCTCTGTAAAGATTAGAGCTTATGTTTGGTGTCGAAACAACGATGAGGCTTTTGCATTATCCTGCGATCTTAATGAATCTGTAAAAAAACGTTTCGATAGAGAAGGTATTGAAATACCATACCCTCACAGAACAGTTGTGGAAAAGAAATACAACATACAATAAACACATAAACATTCTTAGATAGGGCACTTCTGCATCGTACTTACCGTCACGACACATTTTCAACAAAATGCAGACAGCGCCCTATTTTTTTACATCTATCCCCCAATACCTTAACTTAAAAGAATGTCCTCATTCGATACTTATATTTCAGATATGACATCTTTTGCTACTTGAATCGTTTCGAATATCTTTACACAAACATATAATTCGATATTTTCTCGTAGATTCATGATTAAGGAATACACAATACAAGATATTATTCTCGATTCTAATTTTAAGCACTCACTATATGTGGGCACCTTTGAAGGAACTGAGGATCCCGACATTGAATGGCCACACCGACATAATTTCTATTCATTAGTATGGTTTACCAAAGGAACAGGTATTAACGTTATCGATTTTGAAGAGCATCAGATAATACCACATCGCCTCTTTCTAGTCAAACCCAACCAAATACATAACTGGTCCTATTCTCATGACACCAAAGGTTTTATAATTGTATGTGACAAACATATTATTGATCGTTCATTGCTCCCGCTCTTTTGTCTACCTTATATCGATATAGAAGGTGTGCTTCTGCATTTTCTACAAAACACTTTCAAGACCCTTCTCTATGATTATAAACAAAATGACTCTTTAAGAGAAAAAATTGTGAAAACTGGAATCAACTATATATGTATTCATCTATATCGAACTCATCGATCTAATCAGTGCTTTGAACCAGAGAATAAGATAATTGTACAATTTTCGGAAATAATCAACCAAACACTTTCAAAAAACATAACAACCAAAGAATATGCAAATAGACTCTCCATATCGCCAGAGCTTCTTACCTCTACCTGTAAAAAAAGATGTGGGAAAAGTCCCAAAGCATTTATCTTAGAACTAAAAATAACGGAAGCCAAACGCTTATTATATTTTTCTGAAGATTCAATCAAAGAGATTTCTTTTAAGTTAGGTTTTGAAGACAATTCATACTTTGCCCGTATATTTAAACAAAAGGTAGGCATTTCCCCATCTCTATTTAGAGAACAAAAGTACCTGTAATACCCCCAAAAGTCCTACTTCTATCTCAGCCTTCATCTCTACTTTTACCCCATCAAAAAAAGGTGAAAACCTTCGCCTATCAAACATAAACACTTACCAGATGGAAAAGACAGACAGATTTAATAGAGGATGGGAAAATCTACTAGAAATTGACGGCAAAGCAGGAGTCAATGTTATTGAGAGTCTTAAGGAAATATCTCCTGACTTGGCACACTATACGATAGCATATCCATTCGGAGACATCTACAACCGTAAAACACTAAGCAATCCGATCAAAGAGATGACTGTAGTAGCAGCTCTTACCGCCATGGGTACAGCACTCCCACAACTAAAAGTACATATCCACGCTGCACTCAATATAGGCGTAACCCAAGAAGAGATTGCCGAGATCATGCTTCTAATGAGTGTATATGCAGGTTTTCCTGCAGCACTTAACGGAACTATTGCCCTAAAAGAAGTAGTAGCTGAAAGAGAAAAATAATCAACACGATAGATTTAGCACTAAAAAAAGGATTCATGTATTCACTATCTTTTGAACAAAAGGGAGATGCTAGCCAAGTGCTCTCTTATAAAAAAACAGATATCCCGACACCATTACAAGATGAGCTAACAATTAAAGTTCTCGCTTCTCCTATCAATCCAGCAGACTTTATGTTTATCGAAAAACAATACCGTCTACAACCTTCATTTCCTCAAATAGCTGGATTTGAAGGGGCAGGAATTGTTATAGAGAATGGTGGAGATAATAATTTTCCTATAAATACCTTGGTCGCTTTTAGACATAAGAATATCTGGGCCGAATATGCCACCATACCTAAAGATAAAGTCATCTCACTTCCATCTAATTTCCCTCTTGAAAAGGCCGCACTATTATCCCTCAATCCTCTTACTGCTTGGGCCTTAATTGAAGAATCTAAAGCCAAAAGAGATCAATGGATTATACTTACTGCAGGAGGATCGAATATATCTAAACTTATCATTCAATTTGCTAAAAGAAAGGGCATAAAAACACTTCCTATTCTACGTACGAATAACGAAAAAGAGAGGCTTATTCAACTCGGTGCTACACATGTATTAGTAGACAATGACCATCTTATACAAGAAATTAAAGAAGTCATTCAAACAGATGAGACTGCCTGCCTACTTGATGCTGTAGGAGGAGAAATAACCACAAAGATAATCAAGACTCTCTCTCCATTTAGTCAAATTATCCACTATGGATTATATAGCAAAGATGCAACATCATACCACAATACAGATATCATATTTAAGAATCTAACGATCAAAGGTTTTGGCATCGACCACTGGTTGAATAGTAAAGACAATACCGAACGATGTATCCTTTGGGAAGAGATAATATCGTTAATTATTCAGCCCAATTTCGAGATCGAGATAGGTGGCAAGTATTCACTAAAAGATTACCAACAAGCCATTCATGAAAGCAAAAATAACAACCAAGGAAAGACACTCTTTTGGCTAAAAAACAAAGCTACGATAAACAAATAGACACAACACTTATTCCCCCTCTTAAAGGGGGAATATTATAAAAACGGATCATCAAAAGATGCGATAACAACATCTAAAGTATCAATAACTCCATTACAGCTTCTTTTAATAACTTCTATATTATTCTTTCTACTTGTAATAATCTAAATCATGAATTACCTTTCATTACACAATGAAAACTAATTCATTTTCTTTTCACCAGCTTTCAATCCTAAAAGAAGATATTATAAGGATCATTAAGAATCTTGTAATAGATAAGTAAAAACACTATTTTGAGTCAGAAACAACACAATAATTTTTTAATCCAAATAAAGACTCAAAACAATGAAAAGAACAATTCTTTCTCTTCTAATAATTACAGGAAGCATGTTATCTTCATGTATTCTAAGTGATCAAAAAGAAAGTCGATTTACCAACTACCAACAAGCACAAGAGTCTAATTTCTTTGAGAAAGGATGGATTCCATCTGCTCTGATCATGCCATCCATGACCAATATATATGTAAAGAACAATCTAGATCTTAACACCTATATCTTTGCCTCAACGTATACAAAAGAAGATTTGACACTGATAAAAACTTACCAAACAAATGTCACTCTCAAAACAAAGGATGTTAATGGTATATCACTTCCTTCTTGGTGGAAAAATGAAACCAAAGAGAAGGCCTTTTATCTTATCACAACAAAACAGGGTGATGACCTTATTTACATCTACATAGACAATCATAAACAAAAGATCTACGGTTTCCATAAATAGAATCCGTAAATCATGATTGTTCAAAAAACAATACACCATCATCTTATACATATATTTCATAAAAAAGAACACCTTAAATTATTAAAAAGATGAAAGTAGGAATCATTAGATGCCAACAAACAGAAGATATGTGCCCAGGAACGGCCGATTTTATTGTAGCTAAAAAAGGAACCTTTGCATTTAAAGAGACTGGCCCAGCAGAAATCATTGGATTTGTTACTTGTGGAGGATGTCCTGGAAAAAAAGCAGTAAGCAGAGCCATGATGATGGTCGAAAGAGGTGCTGAAATTATTGCATTTGCATCATGTATCACCAAAGGAAATCCCATTGGTTTTCCATGTCCCAATGCCCAAAAGATAAAAGAAGCGGTAACAAAAAAACTAGGAAAAGAGATTCGCATATTAGATTATACCCATTAGGTAAAAGATGTCCCTTTATGAATCCCAAGAGGTAGTCTTGCTTGAGGCTACCTCAAATATCAGTGAAAACGAAGAATCTTAAATACTTGTAGTCAAAAGAGGGTAGACTAAATTGCCTACCCTATTATTTGATCAAAGAGACTTTATTTCTCATCGAGAAAAGGATAATCAGTATAACCAACTTTAGTTCCACCTCCAAAGAGGGTATGCGTATCAGATATTTCATTCATTGAAGCATTAACAGAAACACGCTTAGGATAATCAGGATTAGTTAAAAACATACGACCAAAGCCTATCAAATCAACCAAATTATCTCTAATTAATTCTCCTCCTTCCTCGGGTGTTTTATTCCCAGTTGCAATTATTGTGTTTGAAAATGTACTACGTAATTCTGTTCTAAACTCGGTTGAAATCTTTGGGGCATCATCCCAATCGGCTTCACAGAGATGCAAATATGCTACATCAAGCTTATTAAGTTCTTGAGCTGCCAACATGGTTGTATCTAAAATCTCAGGATCATCCATATCTTTAAAGCGAATAAATGGAGAGAGCCTCACTCCAGTTCGATCACTACCAATTTCTTTAATCACCGCTTCTGTTATTCTCAAAAGCAGTCGTACACGCCCCTGCTTTGTCAAACCATACTCATCAAGTCTATGATTAGAATTACTTCGTAGAAATTGATCTATAAGATACCCATTAGCACCATGTATTTCGACTCCATCAAACCCAGCGTCTATTGCATTCTTTGCACCTTGCGCAAATTCCTTAACCACGTTATCTATATCATGAATACTCATCGCTCGTGGGATATCCACAGGTACGAATGTAGCATCTTTCTCTACAGAATCTTCAAAAATATAAACCGAAGTATCTTGAGCCTCTAATGCAGAAGGAGCAATAGGCACCAATCCATTTACGAGCGACGAACTTACCCTTCCCACATGCCATAGTTGTAGAAATATTTTAGCCCCTTTCTTATGTACTTTATCGGTTGTTTTCTTCCAACCATCGATCTGTTCTTTTGTATATATTCCAGGAGTTCGAGCATACCCTTTACCTTGTAAAGACACTTGTGATGCTTCTGTAATAATTAAACCTGCAGAACTTCGTTGTTCATAATATTCAGCCATAAGTGAATTAGGAATATCTCCAGGTTGTGTACTTCTTGAACGTGTCATCGGAGCCATTACAAAACGATTATCTAACAAATGGTCTCCTAACCTATAGGATGTAAAAAGATGTTTTTTCATTCACTTATTTTTTAATACCAAGTAACAATTTCTTCTAGCTCTCTTCTTGTTTTTATCGGCTGGTCGACTTTTCGATATCCTAATGCCAACATGTAAGATAAGCCATATTTATCCATATCTACACCAAATTCTTTCGCCAACAGCTGTTCCGTTTTTTCAATATTAAAACCTTCAATAGGACAAGAATCAATACCTATTAATGCAGCCGAAGTCATCATATTACCCAAAGCAATATAACACTGTTTCGATGCCCAATCATAAACCTCTCTCTCTTCTATCAAATTAAAGTCAGACAGTTGAAAATCTTTAAAAAACCCACTCTTTGCATCAATCACATCATTAGGAAGTTTCTGAACCTCTTTCATAAACGACTGAAGATAGGGACTATCATATCTCATGTAACTTTTCTTCATAGTTAAACCAAGAATGAAATGACTTGCCGTATCTAACTTTAATTTTGCTCCCCAAGCGCCATCTTTCAATTGCTCACGCAAAGAAGGATCTTGAACAACAATAAAATGCCATGGTTCGAAACCAAAAGAACTTGGAGATAATCTCGCGGTCTCTAAAATAAACTCAAAATCTTCATCCTTGATTTTTTTTGTAGCATCAAACTCTTTGCAGGCATGACGAAATTGAAAAGCCTTTAGTATCATATCTTTATTCATAATATAAATCAAATTGAGTAATTAAATATTAACAATAAGATTCAACATCTCATTTATAATTAACAGACAAGAAGAGTCATTATAATGTTCATTTTTTACATATCTAAAACTACTGGTTATACTTCCTTTCGGAATTATCTACTGGGGTATTTGGATCGTCTCTAATCAAAAGAGCAATATCTTTTTTTCTCATATATTCGACTCCCCCAAACTGTTGTGTGTATGCAATAAAATCCCCCATAACTTTAACCATCGCAGGTGTTCCTCCAATACGATCATGCAAACTAATCGACATCATACGTCTTCTTGTTGCACCCTCTTTATAAAGTTGATCGAACTCAGCCTTCAACTGTGCTAGAAACTGATCAGGACTCCAATTCTTACCAGCGATATTGACAATATCATTATTTCTTAAAGTATAAGGTATCACCACAAACTTCTTATTACGTACCATAGTTACAAATGGCTCATCGTGGCTTACATCATCAATATGATATAAAAAATCTAAATCCTGCAACACCTTTAATGTATTGACACTTCTTCTCAACCAATTGGCATTATAACCAACAGCTCGTTGGCCTGTAATTCTCTCCACTAGATCCACACCATCTTTAACAAATTTGGTCTCTTCTTTATATGACAAATTCCACTGATCACTCCATGCAATACCATGGGCAGCAACTTCATGTCCTCTATCAGCAATAGCCTTAGCCACATCAGGGTACTTCTTTGCTGCTTCACCAACCACATGAGATGTAACCTTAATATTATACCTATCCCATAAATCAAGCATGCGATATATTCCCTCTTTGGCCCCATAACGGAACCAACTATCGGCAGGTAAATCAGGTACATTCTTAGGAAGGGGATTACCAGAGAAAGGACTCTCTGCACCTTCAGGTTGTCCTCCCGTTTCAAATTGCATCGAAACACTTATAACCAATCGTGCTCCATTAGGCCAATAGCTTTTCTTAATCTCTTTCTTCTGTGCATAAATAAATGCTGGAAACAATAATAACAGCACAAATAACGTATAACGATTCTTCATAATTAATAAGGGTTAATGATTAAACTTTGGTTTCAACAAACGATCAACAGAATAGTAATTCTGATCGATATAAATCAAAAGAAAGAAATAATACAGCGCATAGATCATTTGAAAGCCTACCCATTCCCAATGCTCAATAAGTGCGGACCCTGTAATAAGCAGAAGAATTAATATTGCGCCAGCAACTAATGACTTTCGTGTTGCTATCCCTAAAACAATCAATAGACCAATCAGTGACTCAACAAAAGGAAGTGTAAGTCCCATCGTTTTTACAACAAATAATGGAAGTATAGAATCATGAAATTGCTCCACTATCCATCCTTGAAAGACATCGATCTTAGGCAACCGAACCAATCCATGGATCATTATATTTACTCCCATGGTAAGTCTTGCCAAGAAGTAAGCTGTGTAATTTTTGTTTTCCATTGCTATCTTTTTTCTCCAGAAGGTCAATGATATCTAACTCATTATACTTTCTCTAAATGATAATTAAAAGTTGTTTGTTTTTCTATGCAACAAAGTTAAAGCAGAAATTCAAGTACATATTGTACAAATCCATTATTAAATTGTATATTTACATCATGCCAACATTCAAGCAACATATTCCGTTCGTTATAACAGAGTTCGAAGCAGACATCTGGAACTATCCTCCACACAATCATGATCATTTTGAAATCATCTTGATTAAGAAGGGAGTAGGCAAACATATCATCAATAACATTCCTTTCCAATATCAGGAAAATGATCTCTTTCTAATCTCACCCAACGATACTCATTACTTTACCATTGAAAAAAGAACCTCTTTTTGCTACTTGAAATTTACAGAACTACTATTTAAGAAAGATGGAAATATACAAGAGAAAGCAAAATGGATGCAAAGGATAGAATCTATTCTATTTAATCCCAACTTAGCTCCGGGTGACATTAAATATGCAGACAAGGATAAAGAGCGCATTTTTGATATTGTGGACATGATTATTGAAGAACATCATCACCCACGTAACTACAGTGGTGAAATTATTGCAGATGCAGTGAATATCATTCTTAGTATTATTGCCAGAAACATATGTAACCTGTATTGTGACAAACAGATTCAGATGGAAGCAAACAAAAAAAAGATCAATGAGCTGCTTACCTATATACGCTACCATATCTATGACCCAGAGCTAATGAGAATGGAGGTAATAGCCGAACATCTCAATATGTCAAAGAACTATATTAGCATCTTCTTTAAAAATCATATCGGTCAATCATTACAGAAATATATCCAACAGTATAGAACAACCCTTGCCGAAAATAGAATTCGTTTAAGTGATTTCACCATCTCAGAGATATCTCATCAGCTAGGTTTCACAGATGAAAGTCACCTTATTAGACATTTTAAGAAGAAATATGGGGTAACACCAGGAGAATACCGCAAACGCTTTAATAAAAAAACTATACATCAAGAATAAACATCACTCAATATCTCATAATATTATAAAAGCATGCCCCATATATTCCCCAAGCTTTAAACTCCAAAATATATTCGTAATACGAACCGATTCTTTTTAATACAATTCGTTTTTAAACCTCTTTGTACTTCCAGCAATTTAAAACGAATCTGTGATGCCAAGAAAAGGAGGCAGTCCCAATAAGACCACCTCCAAACCATAAATCATTTTTAACCTAAAAAATACAAGGAACGAGACTATGCTTCCACCAAAGCATAAGCACAATCAGAAATGGCATCACTACCTTCATCTAGATCGTTGGTGTAGAAAGCGTAGATGTGAATCTTACCAGAAGCAAGTTTCTTAGAAACTCTAAACGAAGCAGAGCCTTTATCGGCAGTAACAACATTGGTAAGGACAGCTGAATATTCCATGTCATCAGAGAGCACAAGGAAATGTACACCACAACGCTTTGCTACCTCACCCACTACAGGAGTCCAAGTTATCACCACCATCTGGTCAGAATCTCTAACAGCAGAAAGATCAATCAAATCATCCATCGTTCCGTTAGAAACCATCAATTTTGGGAAATCCACTTTCAACACCTCTCCATCAAAATCAATATGAGGGAAGTTGTGAGAAAAAGCAGCATTATAGCTGGTCTGTTTCACTGCCTCAGGATAGAATCCTAGAGGGATCAATCTGTTGGCTTT
>JAOARB010000010.1 GCA_025210775.1 Prolixibacteraceae bacterium | reverse complement strand
CCCTTTGGGAACAGAGTAAGTTAAGCCCTATAGCGCCGATGGTACTGCAGAGATGTGGGAGAGTAGGTCGCCGCCGTTTTAGTAAAGGTTCAATTCGAAAGAGTTGAACCTTTTTTTATGTCTATACTTTTCTGAAATATAACTGGAGATACTGATGCACTATACTTATTCTTGAATGTTGGGAAGAGGAACCTCTTCCCGCAACTATTGCCCTTTGGGAACAGATTAAGGTGAGAAGTTATAGTTTGATATATATGATGATATGTTTTTCAGTATTAATCTCTTTTACAAAAATGCGTTATTGGTAAATGAATAATTCTTTGTTACTTTAAAGTAATAATTATATCATCATTAAATGTAAATTAATATGAATCGTGTAGTTCTTTTTTTTTCTCTTTTCTTGTATATGGCAATAACAGGAGGTCTTACAAAAGCTAAAACACCAGATGATTTATCTAAGAGTCTATTTCATTTCAATAATCCTAATAAGGTAATTGAATACACTGGTCTTATATATTTCAATAATGAATACCATTTGTTTTATACCGAAGAGTTATCTGAGAAGGGAGATAAAGCTTGTGTTATGAGTCATGCTGTTTCAAGTGATATGATGAAATGGGAAACACAAAAGTTAGATGATTCACCATTTTCCGTTAGTGGAAAAATAACTTGGGGTGTTTTTAATGATTTAGCAGGTAAGATTGGAAAAGAGCAAGAGTCATATTTATTGAATATTCATAATAATGAGATAGGATTAAAACGTTTGGTTGCTAATAAGTGGGAGCAAACGGATATAAAATTTAATATTCCAGACACCGACTTAGCAAATATTCAATATCCGCATTTAAAGTGGAGTAATAAAGTGTCTAAGTGGATATTATTATTAACAGATACAAAGCAATCGAAACTAGAAGTATTCGTCTCAAAGGATCTAAATGAATGGAAGCATGAGTTTACTTTAACAGGAAGTTCATGTAGACCAGAATTTATATCTAGAGTCTCTGAAACAGATGAAGAGATATTGTTTGTTAGAGATAGGTATTCAAATATTGATTTAAGTAAGGCCATTGACGAGAAAAATATAGAATATAAGAGGTTAGATTATGGTGGAGGATATACCCAGACACTATGTTTAAATAAAGATGGGAAGACGATTATTTGTGGAGGTATCCACAGTGACAACTATAAAGGAAGTGATTCATCTATAAGATTGACTTCGGCAAAAGAGATAAAGTTGGTCTCTGATAAATTAGTTTTCACTCCTTTTTTAGATGGAATTTCAGAGGGGAAAGCATTAGAGAAAAAAGATAAGAAGCTTATTCCTGGTTTAGGAAAGAACCTTTTAGGTGGTAAGTTTGGCAGTGCTTATATTTTAGAAGGAG
Source organism: Prolixibacteraceae bacterium (assembly GCA_025210775.1). GTDB lineage: Bacteria > Bacteroidota > Bacteroidia > Bacteroidales > Prolixibacteraceae > Halosquirtibacter. The sequence continues at coordinate 144,411 of JAOARB010000010.1, read as the reverse complement.
AGTTAGAATATGACAATGTCAGTTCTTATGGTTTTGTATTTAAAGTTGGTTCTAAGCATGAAGGTTATGAGTTAAGGTATTATAAAAAGCAAAATATCTATCAATGTACAGGAGGAGAGATGGCCGTAAAGCCAAAAAAGGAGTCTTCCCATGTTATGGCTGTTATAGATAATGGTTTTCTTGACTTCTACTACGATCATGGAACGAAAGTGATGAGTATTGCCTTAGAGTATATGAATAAAGCATCTAAACTGATATTATTTAATCAAGGTGGAGAATTATATGTAAAGACGATTTCAGTAACACCTTTACTAATAAAAGAGAAGAAGAAATGATTATAGACTATCACATACATACAAAATATTCTGATGGGAATTGTAGTCATAGAGATATTGTTAATTTGGCAATAGACCAAGGTGTTTCAGAGATAGGTTTTACCGATCATTACGGGATCTATCCTAACGACTGGACTGCTTCAGAAGAAGCTTTACCAGCATTAGTAGAAGAAGTATTATCTTTAAAGGAAGAGTTCAAAGATCGAATCTCAATATTATTAGGTCTTGAGGTTGATTATTATCCAGAGAAAGAAGAAGAGACCAAAGTGATATTATCAAAATACCCATTTGATTATTTAATGGGATCTATACATTTTGTTGATGGAGATAATTTTGATAGTGATCCAAAGCATCCTATCTATGAGAAATACAGTATCGACACTTTGTATGAGAAGTATTATGATACATTAATCAAAGCCATTAATTCAGGAATGTTTACCACGATGTCTCATTTGGATCTAATAAAGAAATATAACTATGTTTCAAGTAAGGATCTTAGTGAACTGTATTATAAGATTGCACGTCTATTGGTAGATAAAGATATTATGGTAGAGTATAATACAAGTGGTTATAGTAGGCCTTGTAAGGACTTTTTCCCAAGTGATGAGATTACATCAATATTAATAAAAGAAGGAGTCAAATTTACAATAGGATCGGATACACATACCCAAGATCATTTATTGCGTAATTATGCAATGGCCAAGGAGAGGTTAAAGAAGTTAGGGCTAAAAAATATTTATCGTTATGGAGGTAAGGCCCCAATATCGATAGACACATTTATGAGTAAATAGACAACGTCAAGATAAAAAATAAGGATATCTTAATCAGTAAGATATCCTTATTTATTTTATTTATCATCAATGATTTCGAATAGTTTCTCAAGATTTGGAGCTAGAATAATTTCAGTCCTTCTGTTTCTTTGACGAGCTTCAGGTGTTTTCTCATTTTCGATTGGGAAGAATTTACTTCTTCCAGCAGCAGTAACACGCTTAGGGTCGATATTATTATTCTTCAATATCTCACGAACCACAGATGTTGACCTTAGAACACTTAGATCCCAGTTATCTTTATACTTGCTATCCTTTTTGATTGTCATATCATCGGTATGACCTTCAACGATAATTTGGATATCTTTATTCTTTGCAAGAACCTCAGTTAGTTTTTTGATTGCATCTGTTCCCGTACTATCGATAGTATATTCACCTATTTTGAATAGAAGTTTTTCTTCAAAAGAGACGAAAACACGTCCTTGTTGGTTCTTAATAGTGATTCCATTGTCAATATAACCAAGCAGTGCATCTGCAAGTTGGATCTTAATATTACTTTGAATGTCTTTCTGTTTAGCAATAAGTTGTCTCATACGTACCACCTCATTACCTTTTTGTTCGACTTTCAACTTTTCAATTCTGATCGCTCTCTCTTTTGTTTCCAAAGTTTTATTAAGATGTTCGAATTGATTAAGGTATTGGTCAATTTGAGAATTCGTACCTGTTTGAATCTCCTTTATTTGTGCACGATATTGCTCAATACGCTTTTGATTAGATTCATTCTCAAGAGACAGATTACGGTTTTCCCAATAAAGTCTAGTTGTATCTTTCGATAATTTCTTAATCTTTTTTGCGTCTTCGTCTTGATTAAACTTAAGTTCTGCAATAGCAACTTCTTTGTCTTGAAGTTTACGTGTATTCGTTTTATTATCCTCGACTTCTTTGTCATACTTAGATTGTAGGTCATTATAGACCTTCTTAGAATAGCAAGAAGACATTAGTATTAAAAAACTTAGGCTGTAGATAAATTTCTTCAAAATGAATTTCATAAGATACCCCTTTAATTATGTTTGTTGCAAATTTATATTATTGTCCAAACAAATTAGATTGAAATCGGTATAAATACGATCATAATGTATATTTTAGATTAAATTTTATATATTTTCAGTGTATTTCAGAGGGTTAAAGAGAGAGAGCAAGAATAGAATCCTAGAAGTAATTGAGAGAAATGATTAAAATAGATTAGTTTTGTATGGTAATTTATGAATAAATTACCACAAGTGGAAGGTTGTGTATATTGAGTAATCTTCCAATAGTTTTCTGATAAATTAGATACGAAATTGGAGAGAGATATATTATATAAGATCGATAGCCCTGAAGATCTACGTAAGTTAGATATGGAAGATCTGGGAGAGGTCTGTAAAGAACTACGAGAATTTATTCTTAAGGCAAATGCAGAGAATCCGGGTCATCTAGGTGCAAACCTAGGTGTTGTGGAGTTAACTGTTGCATTACACTATGTGTACAATACCCCAAAAGATCGTTTGATCTGGGATGTAGGACATCAGGCTTACGGCCATAAAATACTAACAGGAAGACGAGATCAATTTCATACGAATCGTAAATTTGGGGGACTTAGTGGTTTCCCAAATAGAAGTGAAAGCGAATACGATTCTTTTGGTGTTGGTCACTCTTCTACTTCTATTTCAGCTGGTTTAGGTATGTCTGTAGCCAACTCATTAGATAAAGAAGATCGAAAAGTTGTAGCAGTCATTGGAGATGGTTCTATGACTGGAGGGATGGCCTTTGAAGGACTAAATAATGCAGCGATCACAAAGTCAGACATATTGGTTGTATTGAACGACAACCATATGGCCATCGATCCTAATGTAGGAGGACTTAGTCAGTACTTAGTTAATATGAGTACTTCGTCAGCCTATAATAAATTGCGTAATGATGTTTGGAACCTGCTAGGATCGATGAATAGTCTTGGTCCGAAAGCAAGAAAAATTGTTCACCAGACACAGTCGGGACTTAAATCCATGTTATTAAAAAATAGCAATCTTTTTGAGGGACTTAATTTCAGGTATTTTGGACCAATTGACGGTCATGATACGGAGAATATGGTTCGAATATTAAAGGATTTAAAGAAGATAAAAGGCCCGAAACTACTTCATGTAATAACAAAAAAAGGAAAAGGATTCAAGCCAGCAGAAGAAGACCAAACACGTTGGCATGCAGCACCGGGTAAGTTTGACACAGAAACAGGGGTTGTTATAAAGAATCCGAATATAGAGAATCAAAAAGAGCCGATTAAATATCAGGATGTTTTTGGTGAAACCATTGTAGAGTTAGCAAAAGACAATGAGAAGATTGTTGGAATTACTCCAGCCATGCCTACAGGATGTTCATTAAATAAGATGATGAAGGAATTCCCAGAAAGGAGTTTCGATGTTGGTATCGCAGAGCAACATGCCGTAACATTTGCAGCAGGTCTTGCTTGTGAAGGACACATGCCATTCTGTAATATTTACTCCTCTTTCATGCAAAGAGCTTACGATCAGATTATCCATGACGTCGCTTTACAGAATCTAGATGTAACCTTCTTTTGGGATAGAGGGGGATTTGTAGGAGCAGATGGAGCCACACATCATGGTGTCTTTGATTTAGCTTGTTTAAGAATCATACCTAATATGACCGTTGCAGCTCCAATGGATGAGTGGGAATTAAGGGATATGATGTATACTTATCAAGATGCAGGTTATGGTCCTGTAAGCATCCGTTATCCACGAGGCAAAGGAGTAAAAGTCGAGTGGCAAAATAAGATGACTAAAGTTAAACCAGGTGTTGGTAGACAATTGCGTAATGGTGATAATTCAAAGGTTGTTGTTTTATCCATTGGGCATCCTGGTAATTTTGTCACAGAAGCACTAGATAAGATCCAATCACGTCATGGGATTGAGATATCTCATTACGATATGCGATATGTAAAGCCATTAGATATAGATATTCTTAAGGAAGTAGTAGAGGCGGGTTATACCGATGTGATTACTGTTGAAGACGGTGTCATTAAAGGTGGTTTTGGTACTGCCATATGGGAGGAGTTATCAGATCTTGACTTCACAGGAAGAATACATCGTTTGGGAGTACCAGATAAGTTTATAGAACATGGAACGCAACCAGATCTCTATAAACTAGCAGGTTTTGACACAGATGGTATTGTTCATAAAATAGAAGAAATATTAAAGAAATAGTGTTTGATAATGAGAAATAGACGATTGTTTAACTTGCTTATATTGTTATTGTCTTTAACAACTGGTTTTGGGACTCTATGGTTTACTCAAGTATTAGTTGAGAAACTAAAAAAAGAAGAGCACCAGAAAGTTCTGAATATAGCAGGGGCGACACGTCTTTTATCGAATACCTCTTTCTCTTTTGACAACAACTACTCGTTTATAATAGATATAATTCAGAATAATGAATCTATCCCACTAATTGTACTCGATGAGATGGGAAAGGTCGTGACTTCTAGGAATGTAATTAAAGATGGAGAGCCCTTATCTAAATTGGAAGCTCCATTAGAGCAGATGAAATTGCATTATGCACCCATCGAGATAAAATTAACAGGAGACAAAAAGAATTATATCTATTATGACGATTCTATATGGCTCAAACGCCTACGTTTCTTTCCCTATGTACAGATTATACTGGTAGGTTTTCTATTCCTATTTTTATGGTGGTTCTATCGTCGACAGAACGCCATGGAAAAGAACCTATTGTGGGTTGGATTGGCTAAAGAGACAGCCCATCAACTAGGAACACCTATAAGTGCTCTACAAGCGTGGTTAGATCTATTAGAATTAGAGATGGAAGATCCTATGATGGTTGGAGAGATGCGAAAAGATGTAAAGCACCTTTCATACATTGCAGAGAGATTCTCCATGATCGGTTCACTTCCTACCATGGAAGAATATTCATTAGTGACATTAATGAATGATCGTATATCCTATTTTCAACCAAGGGCTCCAAAGAAAATTAAGTTCTTTCATCCAGAGGTAGAGAACCCTTGGATTATCCCTATGAATAAGATATTGCTAGGTTGGGTTTTTGAGAATCTAATCAAGAATGCACTCGATTCAATGGATGGGGAAGGCGAGATCCATATCACTTATGGAGAAGAAAAAGGATTCGTTTATGTTGAGATATCGGACACAGGAAAAGGTATCTCACCTAAACTGCAGAACAAAATCTTCAAAACAGGCTTCTCTACTAAGCCACGAGGTTGGGGCCTAGGTTTATCTTTAGCACGTCGTATTGTAGAGGAGTATCATCATGGTCGAATACGTCTAATAAAAAGCGTTGAAAATCAAGGATCTGTATTTAGAGTGAGTCTAAAGATATAGTTTCCATTTACCTTCTGTATTTCATTTATATTCGTATCTTTGGGCATTATTCAAATTTTAGATGTCAATAATAACATCTAAAAGAATGGATAATTTCACAAAAAGCTAAAAAAGAGGAGAAAAGTATTGTTTTTTTTTTCTTTGATTCTGCATTTTTTTATACTTTTGCCCTGCTTTTAATAATTTGGTTTGAGATATTTATCAACATATAAGATCGTATTTTCAGGATTGAAAGAAGGAATTCATGAATATGAGTTTCTTTTGGATGATCGTTTCTTCTCTTTTTTTAAAGAAGGAGATATTTTAGGTGGTTCTGTTTTGTGTAAAGTAATTTTCGAAAAGAGAACTAACTTAATGACATTAACTTTTGACTTAGAAGGGAAGGTCCGAGTTGTATGTGATAGGTGTTTAGAAGAGTACAACCAAGATGTTAAGAATGAGGCATCTCTTTTTGTGAAAACTGGAAGCCCGAAAGACAATATGGATGATGATATTATCTATGTTGATCCAGATGATTATGAAATAGAATTTGCTCAATTAGTCTATGAATTTACTGCATTGGCTTTACCATTTAGACACATTCATCCAGATGATGAGAATGGCGATTCAATGTGTGATCCAGAGATGCTTGACAGAATTGAAAGTTTGAATGGACAATATGATTTAGAAGACGATTCGGAAGAAGAAGAAGAGGAGTTGGAAGAGGAAATTGATCCACGTTGGAATGAATTAAAGAAGATATTTGATAATAAAGATTAAAGTTTAGAAAAATGGCACATCCAAAGAGCAAAACATCGAAATCTAGGAGAGATAAGCGTAGAACGCATTATAAAGCGACTCCTGCGACAATCGCATCTTGTTCAAACTGTGGCGCTGCTGTGAAATATCACACTGTATGTGGAGAGTGTGGTCACTATCGCGGGAAGTTAGCAATTGAAAAAGATATGGCAATCTAAGGAAAGAGAGAGATTTCTTTCTTCAGCTTGAAAGAAAAAATCCCTCTTAGGGATTTTTTTTTGCTCTTTTAATTAATATTCTTTTGTGAATCTTCGCTTTTCGACTAATTTACTGCCCATTATATACATATAATGTTTTTTTAGTCGTTTCACTTTTTGTAAATTGAACCCCACTATGGCAATATTTTCAAAATCAAAAAATACGAGTACAATGGCAAAGAATAATCAATTCGAAAGTGCTGCTCTAAATACTTTAACACCAGACACGAAAATCGTTGGTGATATTGAGTCAATAGGTGATATTCGTTTTGATGGAACCTTAGAAGGTAACTTAGTATCTAAAGGGAAAGTCGTTCTTGGTGGGAATGCCAAGATCAAGGGGCGCATCGAATGTAAAATAGCTGATATCTCAGGACTAGTAGAGGGTACTGTTATCGCTTCAGAGCTTGTTTGTCTACAAAAAAGCGCTAAAGTATATGGCGATATCAATATGGTTAAACTATCTGTAGAGCCAGGAGCTATCTTTACTGGTAGTTGTAAAATGTCTTCTACAAAGGAGGCTGTTTCGAATAAGAATACCAATGCAAAGTAAGTAAGCTTCTTTTTAAAAGAAGTGGATATAGTCTACTAATTTAGTAGAACACTTTTCGATCGACACAGGGGGGGTAGCTGGTATTATGCTTCCCCTTTTTTATATAAATAAAAACCCCACTATGGATGGAACCGTAGTGGGGTTTTTGTTATTAAAGCAGCAAGTTTATTTCACTGCTTTAAGAGATTGAGTTACATTGATAATGTAGTCTCCCATTTTCTCGTATTCAGAGAAGATGTCGTTGTAAATGATACCGATCTGATAATCGTATACTTTATTCTCCAGATTGATAAGGTGATCTGATTTAAGAATATTTCTATAGTTATCGATTTCTCTTTCGATAGATAGAGCTTCTTCATAGCTCACACTGTCATCGGAAGAAATGTTCTTGATCATTACATTGATTGCATCGGCAAGATAACCTGACATGATATGAAGTTTCTTTTCAACTCCTTCAGGGAATTCCAATTTAAGACTTCTTTTTCTATCGATATGGTGTGCGATAGTATTACACGAATCTGCAACACTCTCGATATTATCTATTGCTTTGTAATATGCACTAATGACCTCACTACTTCTTTGTGTAAGTTTTGTCTCACTCACTTTAGTCAAGAATGTAGCAATCTCAAGCTCCATCGTATCGCAAGAATCTTCGTACTTCTCGATCTTAGATAGACGTTTTGAATAGCCTTTGTCTTTATCCTCTTTGTACAGTTTCTGAAGGTGGTTAAACATCTTTTGTGTCAACTCGCCATAGTGTACCATTTCTTGTTTTGCAACGTATAGTGAAGCTTCTGGAGTAGAAAGAAGGCCAGTCTTAATGTGTTTAAGGTGGAATTCTTCTTCTTCATTATCCTTTAAAGGAGTAAGCTTGATTACAATCTTTGCAATCAATTTCGTGAACCAGATTAAAATCACCGTATTAAGAATGTTAAACATGGTATGATAGATCGAAAGTGCGATTGGCATGGCATGTTGTGCAGCTTCAACTGATTCACCAGCTTGTGGGAAAGGAGATGTATGTCCCAATGTACGAATAATATAATCAAGAACGTCCATTGATGGGTTAAACAAAACCAGTGCGAGAAGTACCCCCAGTACGTTAAATATCAAATGGGCTCTTGCAGCTCTTTTGGCCGATGCATTGGCCACCATTGCTGCTAGATTCGCAGTAATTGTTGTACCAATGTTTTGTCCCAGAACCATTGCTGTGGCGAGTTCGAAAGAGATCCATCCTTCGTTACACATTACCAACGTTAAGGCCATTGCGGCACTAGAAGATTGAATCAAGATGGTGAGCACTGTTCCGATGAACATAAACATCATTATCGATCCCATGGTAGGATGGTTAAAATCCTTAAGGAATTCTAACATCTGAGGATTCGATTTAATGTCAGGAACAGAGTCTTTAAGGAAGTCTAACCCAATAAAAAGAAGAGCAAACCCAATAATTAACTCACCCCAAGATTTTCTTGATCTTTTTGATGAGAAAAGCAAAGGAAGAGCGATACCGATAAGAGGCAATGAAATGGTGCTCATGCTGACTTTAAAGCCTAAGAATGAGATGATCCATGCAGTCACAGTGGTACCGATGTTTGCCCCCATAATCACTCCAATAGACTGTTGTAAAGTAAGAAGTCCTGCATTAACAAAACTTACAACCATTACAGTCGTTGCTGAAGAAGATTGTACAAGGGAAGTAATAAGAATTCCTGTAAGAACACCTTTAATTCGATTCGATGTCATGGAGGCTAGGATGTCACGCATCTTGTTGCCTGCAACCTTTTGTAATGATTCACTCATCAGTTTCATCCCATATAGGAAAAGACCTAGAGAGCCGATAAGCGTCATTACTTCTAATAGTCCGTAATTCATTGTGATAATGTTTTCTACTATATTATTTCTCGATCGCAAATGTAATTTTATTATACACAATACAATAGAAAAATTATCTTTTTTATGACATTATTTGATCAATAATTTAACTAATGATAATGTTAATTTCCAGTAATGTTAACATTGGGATACATAAAATTATTATGGCTATAGCCTTTCCTTGTTGATTATTGCTAGGGAGTACTCTTTATGAAGAAAAACAGGTTCCTATTATTTTAGTTCCAATAACTCTTATTCAGTCTTTTTTACAAATGAGAATCACTTCGTGGTTCGATATAATATTTTATGGATTGGTTCCTTTTAAAAGATGCGAATAATAGAGAGCATGTAATATTGGATTCTGCTTTTTATTGGTGTTTTTTATTGCTCTTTAAATTGAGGAAATAGAGAACTTATCTGGAATACGCTTGTATGATGATGTTTAAATTATGATTGTCAGAAGAATAAGAAAAGGGAACCTTTAAATCTTTATGTTCCATAGTTTGTTCAATTGTGGTCATAGGATATGATGGCCCCGCCCAAATAATGCATAAATTAACTATAGGTCAATATGACTCCCATTAGTCGGCCAGATTATCTTCATATCAACTTTATATCAACTTCATTCTAGAGTAAACTTGACATAACGTATATATGAACATGATATGAAGTTGATATGAAGTTGATATGAAGGTGTAGTAAAGTTGATATTAGATTAAAATTAAGGCGTTATGGATCTAAATAATATTATGTAGCTGTTTGGTGTGTAGTCTACTTTGATTTTAATGGGTGTTATATTGAGGTAACCTTTTACGATAGTGTTCTCTTTTTTAGGTTTGATACCGAATCATCGATGTTCGACTAACGATTTTATGAGAATAGGTTGGAGTGAGGTATCAGGAGGATTCTTTATTCTGTGCGTTTTGTTTATTAAGAGCATCTCTAACAACTTATGTCAGTTATGAATATTTATTAAAAAGAAGTTTTTTGTGATTTTCATAAAGTAGTTTGCTTCGTTAGTTGAATATATTTCATTCTCTATAAAAAAAACGTAATTTTGCCATCCTATATTTATCAAACAATTATGTGGAGAAAAATCGCCCGTTTTATATTAAAGAACCGAGTACTTTTGTCGGTGTTGTTGTTAGTAGTGACTGCTTTTATGGGATACCAAGGCAGGAATATTCAGCTATCGTATGAATATGCAGCATTACTTCCCGAAAAGGATACTGTTTATAAAGAGAACCAGAAGTTTATTGAAACCTTTGGTGCGGGTGCCGATGTAATTGTGTTGGGAGTACAAGACACCAATTTCTTCGAGCTTGGTCATTTGAAACAATGGCGTAAGATGGGGAGTGACTTAGAGAAAGTCCCTGGCGTTTTAAAGACCCTATCGATGGGAGATATTTACTCCTTGGTCAAGAATACAGAGAAAAAATCTTTTGATATACATAAGATCTTCCCAGAAGAACTCACTTCTCAAGCCCAAGTAGATTCTTTGGCCGCAATTGCTAAATCGTTGCCTTTCTATAAAGGTCAGCTATACAACGACACCTCTTCGGTATACATGATGGCTGTGACGGTCGATAAAGAGGTGATGTCTTCGCCTAAGCGTGAGGTGATGGTCAATGACATATTAGATATTTGTCAACAGTATGAGTCTACAACAGGCGATAAGCTACATTATTCAGGTATGCCATATATTCGAGTAATGACTTCACAGCAGATTAAGAAAGAGTTCTTTTTATTCATCTTGTTTGCACTGGCTGTTGTTGTCTTGATCTTGTTTATTTTCTTTAAGACATTTAGGCAAGTGTTGTTCCCACTGTTGGTGGTGGTTATTGGTGTGATATGGACCGTTGGTACGATGTCTCTATTGGGATATAAGATCACGCTTTTGACAGGAATGATACCGCCACTATTGATTGTGATTGGGGTACCAAACTGTATCTTCTTGATTAATAAATATCACAATGAATACATCAGTCATGGTAACAAGGTAAAGTCTTTACAAAGAACCATCATGAAGATTGGTAATGCGACGTTATTGACCAATATAACGACGGCTTCAGGGTTTGCCACATTCTTGGTTACCTCTTCAGATATTCTAAAAGAATTTGGTTTGGTGGCTTCGCTAAACATTCTATTTATTTTTATGATTTCGTTGATTGTCATTCCTGTTGGATTTAGCTTTATGAATCCACCAAGACCGAAAGATACACGACATCTAAATAGGAAGGTGATGAACGGGGTGATTGATCGTTTGGTAATTATCACGCTTAACTATCGTAGACAAGTCTATATTATTGCTGCGGTGATCATTGCTGTTGGTATTTTCGGAATCACAAAGATGAAGAGTACTGGTTATATGGTGGACGACATCCAAACAGACAACCCTATATATGTGGATCTAAAATTCTTTGAATCCAATTTTAAAGGATTGATGCCTCTTGAGATCTCTATTGAATCGAAAAAGAAAGGCCAAATCATTAGTGGTTCTACACTTGCCAAACTAGATAAATTTCAAAGTACATTAGAGAAGATGCCAGAGCTATCTAAGTCACTTTCTATTGTTCCTTTGTTTAAATATGCCAAGCAGGCTTACTATAATGGCAATGAGAAATACTATATGTTGCCAAGTCGTTATGAGCGTTCTTTTATCCTTAGCTATGCACAAGGTGGTGGAGGAGATGAATCCCAGATTCATGCATTTATGGATGAATCCAAGAGTAAAGCACGTGTGAGTTTTCGTGTGAAAGATATTGGGACGGACAGAATGTTAGAATTGGAAAATAGAGTTGATACCATTGCCCATAGATATTTCCCAAAAGAGAAGTTTGATGTAACTGTAACTGGGTCAAGTGTGGTCTTCACTAAAGGAACACAATATTTGGTTCGCAGTTTATTTCAATCTTTAGGTTTAGCGATATTATTGATCTCTATATTTATGGCATTAATGTTTAATAGCCGTAGAATGGTCATCTTGTCGTTGATACCAAACATGATTCCATTGATTGTAACTGCAGCCATCATGGGATATTTCTCTATTCCTATTAAGGCTTCTACAATCCTTGTTTTTAGTATTGCCTTTGGGATATCGGTCGATGATACCATACACTTCTTGGCGAAATATCGTCAGGAGCTTAAGTATACAAATTGGAATATTGGTCAATCCGTGATTCTTGCACTAAGAGAGACTGGCGTTAGTATGATCTATACTTCTCTAGTTTTATTCTTTGGGTTTGGGATCTTTAGTTTCTCTAGTTTTGGAGGAACTGTGGCCTTAGGTATTCTGGTTTCTTTAACCTTACTTTTTGCACTGTTTTCGAATCTTATTCTTCTTCCTGCTCTATTAATGGGTCTTCAGTCATTTGCTACAACTAAGTATTTTGATGAACCATTATTGGACATCTTCGATGAAGAGATGGATATCGAGATCGATCTATTAGAGATTAAGAGAGAGAATACAGAAGTGGAAGAAGCAGAAAAAGAGTAGAAAAATATTTCGTCATGAATAGAATAGAAGAGATTCAAAAGATAGTAGAAGAGCGTATAGAAAAAGAGATTATTTCTTTAGAAGAAAGAAGTCCGAATCATCTATATGCACCTATAGCGTATGCCTTAAGAAATGGAGGAAAGCGTTTCCGTCCACGACTATTTCTGATGGCAATGGAGATGTTCTCTAGTATCACCCCAGAGGGTATTGATGCTGCTTTAGGAATGGAAGTATTCCATAACTTCACTCTTCTTCATGATGATATAATGGATGATGCGGATCTTCGAAGAGGGAAAGATACGGTCCATAAAAAGTATGACGAGAATACTGCGATTCTCTCTGGAGATGCGATGATGATTTGTGCATATCAATATTTCCATAAGCTCTCTCCAGAAGTGCAAGCTAAGGTGGTTCCTGTGTTTACACAAACAGCATTAGAGGTGTGTGAAGGACAGCAGTACGATATGGATTTTGAGCAACAAGATGATGTTGAAGTGGCGGCTTATCTTGAGATGATTCGTCTAAAAACAGCAGTGCTTCTAGCAGCTTCATTAAAAATAGGGGCTTTGGTAGCAGGTGCATCTGATAAGGATGCCGATTTGATTTATGATTTCGGTATTCAGGTAGGCGTTAGTTTCCAGATCCAAGACGATATCCTAGATGTTTATGGTAATCCTAAAACATTCGGTAAGGAGATTGGTGGCGATATCGTAGCAAACAAAAAGACTTATCTTCTGCTACAAACATTGAAAGATGTTTCAACGGAAGACAAGCAGAGTTTACTAGAGTGGATCTCGAAAGAGACTTTCAACAGAGAAGAGAAGGTGAATGCCGTAAGAGCTATTTATGATCATGTGGATATCAGAACGAAGGCCGAAAAGCTTCAACAAGACTATTTTGATCGTGCTTTGGCTTCTTTAGATCAGATTTCTGTCTCTTCGGATAAGAAAGAGCCTCTAAGAAATGTAGCACTATCTCTATTTAAAAGAGACGTTTAATATTGACCTTACTCAAAGGGTAATAAGATAATCTCTTTATTTTCGAGATGAGATAAAGAGAAAGTAAAAAGCAAAGAATTTAATGATCCATGGGGATGATTAGATTCTTTGCTTTTGTTTTGTCGTAGTATTATTCTTTAAATTCCGTGATGAGTTTTTGGAGTCCTTCCATCATCACTTGATGAGGACATCCGTAGTTGAATCTAAAGAATCCTTCACCTCCCTCACCGAAAGTACTTCCTTTGTTTAGGGCAATTTTAGCTCCTTCTTTTAATCTTGTTTCCACTTCTTTTTCGTTACCGTAGTGACTAAAATCGAGCCATAGAAGGTAGGTTGCTTCTGGAACAAAGATCTCTAATTGTGGTAGTTCTTTACGAAGAAGAGCTATTGCTTCATCCCTGTTTCTCTTGAGATAGGCCATCAGTTCGTCAAGCCAAGTATCTCCATTCTGATAGGCTGCCTCGCAAGCAATATTACCAATAAGGTTGCCTCCATGTATATGCAGAGTGTTAAGCATCTTATCAAACTTACTACGTAGTTTAGGGTTAGAGCAGACCACAAAAGAAGTGGACAATCCCGCGATATTAAAAGTCTTACTAGGAGCCATAAGTGTAAATGTCCTATTGGCGATCTCTTTGTTGATCGAAGCGATAGGAATATGTCGATGTTCTTCAAAGATAAGATCGGAATGGATCTCATCCGAAACAATGAGGATATCATATTTAACACATAGCTCTCCCACTTTAAGCAGAGTCTCTTTGCTCCACACCATTCCTCCCGGATTGTGGGGATTACAAAGGATAAACATTTTGGCTCCCTCTTTGGCTAGTTGTTCAAAATGTTCGAGGTCCATTTCATATCTGTTCCCGACTCTTTTTAATGGATTGTTAGACAAGGTGCGATCTAGTCCATTAATGGTATGGAAAAATGGGAAATAGACGGGAGATTGAACAATAATAGAATCTTTCTCCTTGGTAAAGGCCAAGATGGCATTGCTAATGGCAGAAACCACCCCTGGAGTAGTGGTGATCCAAGCATTCTTTATTTCCCATTGGTGACGTTTTTGTTGCCATTCTCGGATGACATCAAAGAAATGATCGGGACGAAAGGTATACCCTAGAGCAGGGTGATTAAGACGTTTTTTTAATGGCTCCATGATAAATTCAGGAGTCTCAAAATCGGTGTCGGCAACCCAAAATGGTTGTAGCTCTTCCGATCCAAAAAAGAGATTTAAGGCATCATATTTTAGACAGTTCGTCCCTTTCCTGTCTAATAGAGTATCGAAATTATATTTCGTCATAATCAGTGAATTAGATTTTGGTTTTTTATTTATTTAGGATTCAATATCCACTCTTTTTAGATAAAATCCAAATTCGTCTTGTTCCACCTTTAGAACAAATGGGAAACGGTTAAGGCTTAAACAAAGATCAAAATCCATCCTAGGAGAGAAAGATTGTTTTGCAGGATCTAATAGTCGTTTTCCTGATCCTACTCTTAATTTCTCGACCATCTCTTCAAAAGAAGGGGTTTCACCAAGAAGACGTCCTTTGATATACTCCGCAAAGAATGTGTCTTCGTCAGCTTCTTTTAGCCCCTCATATCCCATACATACTAGAGATAATGTTTCAGGATTCTTTTGTTTGATGTATTTAATGATGGCTTCAGCATTTACAAAACTTCCTGTGATTCTCTCATCAGCATTTTTGCTTAAGAAGATTCCTTGTGTTCCTGAACTGGTGGTATGCAAGATGGTTTTACCTTCAAAATTCTCCTCTAAAATATGGGTGGGAGAGTTGCCAAAATCAAATTCTGGAACTTTTTTTTCATGACGTTCCCCACATCGGATAGAGTCTGAAATCTTTTGACTCATCTCGTTTACTGTTTCAATCTTATCAATAGGATAAACCCTTTTGGCTCCGTTGTTTACAGCATAACATGCAAAAGAGAATGCTCTGAATACATCTATTATCACTGCCAGCCCTGTTGCTTGTTCGGCCCCCTCAAAGCCTTGTAAAATCTGAATATTCATAGTAGTAAAAATTAATAAATGAATAATAAAGTTAATTATTGTTTTTACATTTGCCGCACAAATAACAATAACCTAAAAGTAGTGGATTATCAAATTGAACCTATCATTTTGCCTATTTAGTCCATTAAAATTTACTCCTCGTAGGGGAATAAGTGTGCTACTCATGGAATTAGCTTGAAGTCGAGAGCTGCATTTATTACGAGTAAGTAAGATTACAAGGAGATAAAAATGAATCATATTATGAAAAAGATTTTATTAATTGCTTTGGTTGGTGTCTTGTCATGTGCTTCGCTTTATGCACAAGAGAAAAAAACATTTGTATCTATTGAAAGTGGAACGACACTAAACTTATCTAAGAGTACAATGAATGGGAATAACGATTTTGACAATAAGATTGTTCCTGGATTCTATTTTAGATTTTTCTTTAATCAATCGGTGAATGATAAATTAACCCTTAGAGAAGGGGTTGGCTATAATATTGCAAGAACCTATCAAGAGAACTTCAATAGTAGTTACGGTTCAAGTAATCTGAATGCATTCAATTATGTTGGGGTATCGGCAAATAGTGTTCACTCTTTGAATATTCCTGTCCACTTGTTGTGGTCGGCGAATTCATTGTTTCAGTTTTATGGTGGTGTTTCTTTTGATGCGCTATTGTCTGACGTGAATAGTTCTTTTGCAGGAAGGGAACCGAATTATACACAAGATGATTTAAAGAATCTGAGAAACTATGCATTCTCAATAGAACTTGGTACTAAAGTGAAAGTGATGAAAAATGGCTATGTTACTCTAGGTTATAGAATGACACCCAATCCATTTGAAATAGCATTCCCTAATCATATTTCTGAGACAGGAAAGCATCAGATCAATATAGGTCTTGTTTATGATTTTAAATAAGCAATATTGATTTGAAATCTAAACTGTTATTTTCTATTCAATGTCGAAGACAAGAAGAGCTGGTTCTCTTTTTGTCTTTCTTTTTATAACTCTATTTCTGAAAAGAAAAAGAGTTTTAGGTTTGATTTATATGTAGTTTGCCCTAAAAGATGTAGATTTGTGCCCCGAATAGATATGGTATTATAATGGAAAAAAGAGATATAGAGATAATGGCTCCCGTAGGCTCGTATGAGTCTTTGATGGCAGCTATTAAAGCAGGTGCTGGTTCAGTATACTTTGGTGTAGAGAAGCTAAATATGCGTTCTCGTTCTTCTTTTAATTTTACTCTTGAAGATCTTAAAGAGATTGTACGTCGTTGTGAAGAGGCAAATGTAAAGACATATTTGACTGTTAACACAGTGATTTTTGACGAGGAGTTCGAAAAGATTAAGGAGATTATCGAGACTGCAAAGAGAGCAGGTGTTTCTGCGATTATTGCTGCAGATATGGGGGTAATTCAACTTTGTCGTGACCTAGATATGGAAGTGCATATCTCGACTCAGGTGAACATCACCAACTATCAAGCAGTGAAATTCTATGCTAATTTTGCTGATGTGGTTGTGTTGGCAAGAGAAGTATCTATGGATCGTGTGAAATATATCCACGACCGCATTATTGAAGATGATTTGCGTGGCCCTAATGGTGAACTTATCCGAATTGAGATGTTTGTTCATGGTGCTTTATGTATGGCTGTTTCTGGAAAATGCTATTTAAGTCTTCATGAGAAACAATCTTCAGCAAATCGTGGTGCTTGTAGCCAAGTGTGTCGTCGTTCGTATATCGTAACGGATAAACTTACTGGGGAAGAGCTAGAGGTGGATAATGAATATATTATGTCGCCTAAAGATTTGAAAACAATTCATTTCCTTAATAA
Organism: Prolixibacteraceae bacterium; assembly: GCA_025210775.1. Taxonomy (GTDB): domain Bacteria; phylum Bacteroidota; class Bacteroidia; order Bacteroidales; family Prolixibacteraceae; genus Halosquirtibacter. The sequence continues at coordinate 127,150 of JAOARB010000010.1, read as the reverse complement.
AGTTTTAGATTCTGGAGTGACTGTTTTAAAGATTGAAGGTAGAGCACGTTCTGCTGAATATGTGGATACTGCTGTTACTTGTTATAAGGAAGCTATCGAAGCTTATTTCGATAACGATTTTACTGAAGAGAAGATCGCTTCTTGGGATGCTCGTCTTTCGGAGGTTTTCAATAGAGGTTTCTGGAATGGTTACTATCTAGGACAACGTCTTGGTGAATGGTCACATAAATATGGTTCCAAAGCAACCAAGAAGAAAGTGATTGCAGGTAAAACAACCAACTATTTTGGAAAACTAAAAGTAGGGGAGTTCTTGCTTCAATCAGGAACGCTTGAAGTGGGAGATGAGATTCTTATTACAGGTCCTACGACAGGAGTGGTTAAAACGACTGTAAAAGAGCTTCGCTTTGAGCTAGAGCCTGTTCAGAAAGTAGAGAAAGGACAACTGTTCTCTATGCCTATCGATGCTAAAGTTAGAAGAGCAGATAAACTATATAAGATAGTGGATGCCTCTCAGGTGAATGATGGACAATAGTTAGAATAAGTTCTAAATATATAAAGCCTTTAATGCGTTGACATTAAAGGCTTTTTTATTTTAAATAATTACAAAAAGTGCAATAGGAGGATAACGTACTGCCTTTTTTTATACCTTTGATGTCAGTAAAACATTCTTCGGGGCAAGGTGTAATTCCTTACCGGTGGTGATAGTCCACGACCTCTAACAAAAGCACTTTTTTGTTAGGGCTGAATTGGTGAAATTCCAATACCGACAGTTAAAGTCTGGATGAGAGAAGAAAATATGTATGTGCTTTCATTATAGTACACTTCCGTAATAGAAGATGTTGCATTTTTGTGTAGCATTATATCTTGCCTTGAGGATTTTCATTTATTTTTTTTATTTCATAAGTTATGTCAGAAAAAGATATTACAAGCTTTGGAGTCTCTTCAAAAGAAAGAGTAGAGCGTGCAATAAAAGATCTACAAGAAGGCAAAGGTATTCTTTTGGTAGATGATGAAGATCGTGAAAATGAGGGAGACATTATCTATGCTGCTTCTCAGATGAGTGTGGCCGATATGGCTCTTATGATTCGTGCTTGTAGTGGTATTGTCTGTTTGTGTTTGACAGATCAGAAATGTCAAGAATTGAATCTTCCTCCTATGGTTCAAAATAACAATAGTAAGAACCAAACGGCTTTTACTGTTAGTATCGAAGCTAGAGAAGGGGTGACTACTGGGGTTTCTGCTGCCGATAGAATTACGACTATTCGTACAGCAATCAAAGAAGGAGCACAACCAGAAGACCTAGCTCGTCCTGGACATGTTTTTCCTTTGAGAGCAAAAGCCAATGGCGTCTTTGAACGTCGTGGTCATACGGAAGGAAGTATCGATATTGTTCGTTTGGCTGGTCTTGGAGATAGTGCTGTTCTAAGTGAAGTTACCAATGAAGATGGTACGATGGCACGTTTGCCAGAGATTATCGATTTTGCGATGGCACATGAGATGTGTGTATTGACGATCGAAGATATTTGCCAATATAGAGCAGAAATGGAAAAGAAAGAGGTATTAGAAGAGAGCCTTTGTTAATAGGGTAGCGATCTGATACGATCAAATATAAAGGGGATTATAAGGCTACAGGCTTTATAGTCCCTTTTTTGTTTTTTCTATAATTCTATCCTTTATGAGATGGTGTCGGTTTTATGGCAGAAGGGGGTATTTGTTTGTGGAAATTTACATAAATATGAAAAAGTATTGTTGCGTATGACTGTTTTATCTTCTTTATTATGAGTGTTTTGATGTTTTCTTTAGATCGAGTCTATTTCGATGATTTAACGATGGATAATACTTTCATAAATAGATCTATGTTTGTATCATATCAATTTAGATAGTGTAAAAATGAGAATCATTATATATCCCAAATACCTCCATTCTACGCCTGTTTTGTCTTTTATTTATATTCTCTAACCAGTCTGTTTTGAAGTTTATCATTGAACAATTTTAAATCTTAAATGTAGTAATAACAACTATTTATATTAAATGACACAAACGATATTTTATCTGTTAGTTTGTGTTTAAATTGTTTGATAATAAATGTGTTAGGTGTTGTTTTAGTACTCCGCGTTAAATTGAAATATGTTTACTCTGTAGGTTGTTGTTATTGTTTTTTAAAAACAATGCAGAATGGTTGCACAGTTGAAGCATAGTTTTGAAAAAGAAACGTGTTGTGGAGTGTATTTCATATTATCATCTAGAAAGAAGAGTCGGTAGATACTTGAGCATTTAAGTACGATCTTCTTCTAGATGAAATATGAACAAGAGAGATCGAGTGAATGTGTTTGTATAGTTTATTTCCCCTTAATATAATCATGCTATGATTAATAAAAAGATCTTCTCAGTAATGTTTATCTGTTTGATGATGACTGTTTTTCAATCAGAGGCAAAACGTGTCCCTTCTCAAGAAAGAGAGACGTATGAATTCTCATTAGAATATATCAATTCTATTGGTACTTTTAACCGATCGCTAAGAGCACTGGGTTATGATGTAAATCAAATGGTCTATGGAATACAGGGTGAAAATTGCTCTCCTTCCGAAGGAGATATTTCCGCATTATCGAAAGGGTCATTGTATGGTGTTTGTGGCTATCAGTTTTTGAATACCGTGACCTTTGCTGGCCTTGCCGGGTATGGCGACAGCTATTATAATCAAGAGAAATTCCAATATGGAGCGATGTGTTCTCTTCATGTGCTGTTTGTAAATGTCTCGTTGACCTATAATACTACGAGCAAATGGGGTGTCGGTGTTGGTATCTACCTTAAATAGAATATAAAGCTTTCTCTTTAATTTCTTAATAAAAAATGGACGAATAGAGAGGGATATCTTTTGCGTTAAAAAAGAATAGTTAATTTTGTATTCTTATTTGATTTTATTTTGAAGAAGAGATATACCATTTATCTCTTTTTTATGAAGCTAAGAGTATGACTATGGAGCGATCGCTTGAAATAGATAGAGCACGAGAAACGAAAGATTTTGCTAAGGCATTAGAGATAATATCTGAACTTCCATCTGAGGAATTGGAAGCATTGGAAGTGAAGAAAAGTGTTGTAAAGGTTTATCTAGATCAGATGGAGCTTGCGATGAACACTTTCTCTGTGTTTTATGAATATTTGCAGAAAGTCGTTGCGTTGGGTGTTCCATCTAGTGAGGTGGTTGTGTGGAAAACTCTGATGCGTAAGGTGACTCGTTTTTTTAATACTCCTATGGAGGGTCACACTACTTCTAAAAGAAATGAAATTCGATTGATCTTTGATCAAGTCTCTTTGCTTCCTCTTCGTCAGCATGAGGATCTTGTTACTTCTTTTGTGAAAACAGTCTTGAAATTACAGAAAAAGAATCCTACGCTGTTCTTAATTCAGGTTCTTGATTGGTGGGAAGATATGGGAATAGCTAAAGAGGCTTATTTGCAGGATGATAATTCCTCTCGCTGTTTGGTTGAACGATTCTATCAGAGCTGTAGTAAAGCTTTATTGATGAGTAGCGAAGTTACTAAGGAGCTAGGGTATTCTTGGACGGACCGTTTATGTAAACAGTTGGATCATTCTCCTAGATTTATGAGTTTGGCTATTTCTCTTTTTCAGATCTATCAAAAACAAGATCGTTTGAAAGAGGGGGTAGAGAACCAAAAAAGATTTGTACGTAAGAATATTGGTCTTTATTGGGGATGGGAATTGTTGGCTAATTATCATCAAAAGTTAGATCATTCAGAAACGGTTTTGGCCTGTTTGTGTCGTGCCTATAACTGTTCTATGTCGAGAACGACCAAATGGAATATCGGTGCACAAATAGCTGAAGTGATCTCCATTCATTCGGGAGACAATGTGGCTTCATGGATGTCTTATGTTCTTCTACAAGATGTACCATCTTCTATTGCTACCTCTCGTTTAAATAGATTGGAGGTAATACGTGAAACGGCACTTCCTTGTTCTTCTGTGGTGGCTAAAGAAGTGATTAATCAATGGGCCAGTGATGCTGATAGATGGCTTTGGTCGGACTATCCTTCTTATGTTGGGATCGTCTCATGGGTAGATTTTAAATCAAAAGTGATAGGGTTGATTTACGGTGTAAACCAGAGAGTGGTATTCCCTATGAATAAAGCTCCATTCAAGGTGAAAGTGGGAGATTGGTTGCGTGCCATTCTTATTGAGAATCCAAAGAAGAATCCAGAGTTATGCTATGTGGAAGCTTCAAAGACGTTGCCTCCAGGGTCGATATTTAAAACCGTATCTGGTCGTGTTCAACAAAAAATAGGAGAGTCCTTTGGTTTTGTTTATGACTGTTTTATTCCTCCTCATATGATGTCTAAATTCAAACTAGAACAGGGGATGTATGTTGAACTGTCGTTGGTTTATGACATGGACCCAAGAATGAATAAGATGGTTTGGAAAGTGGTGACCGTAGAGAAAATCGATCGACAACGATAGGTTCCTTTCTTTTATATATTTATCTTCTGCTGTAAAAGTATCTTTAACCATGATGTATTTTATGGTTTATGGGCGGTTGACTATGGTAAGGATTATGTATTTTTGTAATATAGGTTTAACTTAAATTCAAAATGCATGGTAAAACTCTACTATGATTTTCATAAAATGGTAAGAGCTAAATATATCTTATTTATTCTTGCTTTGTCTTTTACAGCTTCTGCCTTTGGTCAAGAGCAGATTAAGTTGTTACATCATAATGTTCTCTATTATGGGAAGAATGTCTATCAATGTACTGACCAGAGTAACAATGTCAATGTAAAGACCGATGGCTTAAAGCAGATTTTTGACTATGTTAAACCAGATATCTTTACATGTAATGAGATGGATGCCGAGCAGCAAGATGTAGACTATCTCTTGGATAATGCATTAAACCAAAATGGACGTACTTCTTTTGTTGCAGCAAAAATGGTTGGGACCTATTTGGTGAATCAACTATACTACAATTCGGATAAGCTTGGACTTTCATCAGTGGAGTCCATGGTTATGGGAAGTTATGAAAGAAATGCCAATTTCTATAAATTATATTCTAAAGAAAATACGTTAAGAGCGCCCAATGATACTGCCTTTATTCATATTGTACTTCTTCATTTGAAAGCAGGAGATGAGCCTAAAAATGAAACGACAAGAGCATCGCAGATTACTAAAGTAATGAACAAAATCGATGCCTTGGGATGGGATGAAAACGTTTTTATTGTTGGGGACCTTAATTTTTATAAAGCAAGTGAAGCGGCTTATCAGTCCATGACCGATTCTAATAGAGGTGGTGTTTATTTTAAAGATCCTGTTTCGCAAGAAGGTTATTGGCATAATAATGAAAACTATAGTCTTTATCATACCCAATCGACTCATAGTGCTTATACAGGATGTGCCGTTTCTGGTGGTTCGGATGATCGTTTTGATTTTATCTTATGTGACTCAAAAACAAAAGATGGTCAGGCATTCTGGAAATATGTTATCGATTCTTACGATGTTGTAGGGCAAGATGGAAAACATTTTAACAAAGCGATTACGGATCTTCCTGATAGCAACGATAATCTGGATGCAATTGATTATCCAGAGAGTTTGAAGCAAGCGATATATAATACATCCGATCACTATCCGGTTGTATTGACTATTGGTCAAAAAGCAACTGCAATAAAACAAAATCGTAAGAATAATGTCGTAGTAGTAGAAAATCCATTTACTGAAGAGATCAAAATTAAGGGTCTTCCACAAGGAAAAGTTACCTTTGACGTTTATTCTGTATTGGGATCTGTTGTTACACATGGAATGAGAGCATATGAAGGGGGAGAACTTCGTATAAAAATATCACAACCTTCTGGTATATATATTGTTAAAATTGTAGATGCCAAAGGTAAAGTGCATGGGTTAAGAGTTATAAAGAAATAAATTACTATTTAATATAAAATGAATAAAAGGAGCTTAGGTTTAGTTGGTGTATTAGTCATTGTTAGCTTGATTATTAACTGGTTTGTCTTTAAACAAGCAAATCAGTTTATAGGAACGAATGCCTTTAATGCACTTCCTAACTCTTCTCCTATCATTATTCGTGTCGGAAATACGTTAGGTTTTTCTGGGAAATTAAGTGATAGTGAACTTTGGAATTCTTTTGCAAAACTTCCGGGAGGAAAGCAGATGGATGATAAAGTTCGATTGGTCGACTCTTTGTTGATACATAACAAATCCGCTAGGGGACTTTTTAAAGGTCGTCCGCTTCTTCTTTCTTTAAATAAAGTTGGTGCTTCGGATGTCTCTATTCAAGGTACTTTTGCTTTTGAATCGATAACAGAACTGAAGATGGTGAAGGATATATTGCGTTCAGCCATTAGACGATCGAATCTTGTTTTGGAGAAAAAGCGTTATGATAGTTATCCCGTATGGGTCATACGATCTCCTTTGGGAGAACCGATTGTGTATTTATCTTTCAATCATGGTGTTTTTATCTTTTCAGATTATGATATCTTTCTAGAGCAAATGATTAGGCAGTTGATCCAAGAGGATCATTATAATGAGTCAGTCTTCCAACCTCTATTTGCGAAGTCGACGCATAATAGAGATGTGAAGATCTTCCTGAACCATAAAAGTACCAATGAGCTTATATCGATGGCTTTTTGTGGAGCTTTTAAGAAAGGGGTCGTAAAAACAAAGCATTTTGCTAAAGCCTCACAGTTGGGTATTCGTATTGAAAATCAAGCGATCTATCTTGATGGTTATTCGATGGAGGAATCTAATAAAAGAGATCTAATGTCGGTGATTGTGGGACAGACACCATCCCGTTCGTTAATGATCAGAGAACTTCCTCGTTCGACCTCTTATATCTCTTCTGTTCGTATTAGTGATAAAGAGCTGTTCCGAAAGAATTATAAAAGATATCTGATTAAGAATCATCGTTATGATCAGTTGCATATTAAGCAGGTTGCAGTAAAGAAAAAATATGGTTTCGAACCTTTCGAGATATTCTATAAAATCTTAGGGCAGGAATTTGGAATCCTTTATACCCAATCGAATAGTTTAAATCAACAACATAATAGATTCTTCTGGCTCGATATTAATAATGTCAATGCCTCAAAATCGTATATGAATTCCATTGCCCTTAAGATGGAAAAGATCCTAGGAAAGAAGAAGTTTAATGCTTCTGCAAAGATTTATAAGCTGTCTAAGGGTAAGGATTTAAAAATCTATCGTTCTCCTGATCCTCAGTTTAGTCGTCATGTCTTGGGTTATCTTTTTGGTTCTGTCGATACCAAGTATTACTGTTTTTATAACAGCTTTATGCTATTTTCTTCTTCTGAAGAGGCTTTGTTTAACTTGGTAAAGGAGTTTGGACAAAAAGCGAAATTGGTTGATACAGAATCTTATAAGACTTATCGTCGCTCTTCTAATCCATATGGCATATTTAGTATGTATATGCGCCCTAGAAAATTTATCCCTTTTTGGCGTTCTAATATCCATAGAGACACCTACCATTGGCTGGAAGTTGAAGACCAAACACTGATGAAATTTACTTCTATGGGATGGTCCATGTATTTCGAAGATGGGGTCTTGATTCATGAAGGACGCCTGACATTTGACCCTGAATATTGTGATGAACCATCTAAAGTTTGGACCGCTAAATTGGATGACAAATATAGTGGACGAATCTTCTCTGTAAAAGATCATACGGTGAAGGATGGTTATAGAATATTGGTTCAGGACGTTAAAAATAAACTCTATATGTTTTCTCTTGAAGGGAAAAGATTGTGGTCTTATCCTTTGGATGGCCCTATTATGGGAGAGATTAAAGAGGTGGACCTGTATAGAAATAAGAAGGTTCAATACATGTTTAATACCAAACACTCCGTTTATACGTTGGATAGAGAAGGCCATGATGTTGATGGTTATCCTGTTTCTTTAAAACATGATGCCGTGAATGAATTGTCGGTGTTCTATTATGATAATAGACAGAATGTCCGCATTTTTGTGCCAGTGAAAGGGAAAGATATTGTTGTTCTAAATAAGAATGGAAAGGAGATTTCGGGATGGTCTACCCAAAGCTTGTCTTCCGATATCGTAGGGATAGTACAACATTTTGAAGTGGGTAAGAAAGATTATATTATCTACTCGGATAGCGAAAAGAGCTATCTAGTGGATCGTCGTGGACGTATCCGAAATAATGGTGTCTTCTATTTTAATAAGTCTAAGAATAACCGATTCTATTTGGAAGAGGATATTTCTAATCTAAGCTCTCATTTGGTTACTACTTCTAATGATGGAATGGTGTATCGCCTCTTCTTTGATGGAAGTATTCGTAAACAAGAAGTTACACAAATGTCAAATTCTCATAAATTTATTAAGGAAGATATCGATTTAGATGGAAAAAGTGAATATATTTATGTTGATCATAATAAGACAAGTGTATTTGATAAGTTTGGAGTATTAAAATGGCAAAAACGTATTCCAAATAGTGATCCTACTAAAGTAAAAGTGATCCATATTTCTCCTAATAATATGAAAATCGGTATATTAGGGGGCTCGGAAAGAAAAATTCATTGGATTAATGAAGATGGCTCTGAAATGTCTGGCTTTCCACTGTATGGAAAATACAATTTCGTCATAGGTAAACATGGATACGATAATAAGAAACTTGATCTAATATCTGGCGACGATAACTGTAATGTTTTTAAATATGAAGTCAACTAACAAATAATAATGTTGGTCTTTAAAATGTTTGATTAAATTTGATATGAGAAAAAACAAAAAGAGTACACTGCTTGGTATATTCTTAGTTTGCATAAGTTTAGTTTCGTGTGATACCTCCTTGTTTGATTTCGATTCTTTTGCAGGAACAGAGAATTGGGATCCAACGATTTCGACTCCGTTATTGCATGCAAAAGTGTCTATAGCGAATCTTATTGAGAATCCTACAGATGAAAGTTTTTCATTTACTACAGCAGAAGACGGGACACTCTATTTTAAATATCTTCAAAAGAATATTGTTGATTTCAATTTAGGGGATGAGTTTGCTTTTCCCGAACGTGTCGATGCAAGGTCTAGAAAGGTGGTTATTCCTTTCCCTTCGGGAGTGGTTTCTCCTACAGATGCCGAATTGGTTGCAATAGGAGCTTTGCCTTTCAGTCAGGTGATTGATGTGGATTTTAATTCAACAGATACTGATGAAATAGAAATATATAAATCATTCCTTGATAAATTAGGTCTGGAAGTATTGATAGCATCCAATGAGGTTTCATTTGATGGGTGGATGAAGATTACTTTAGGAAAATCTTTGGTCGGTTCAGATCCTTTAACATTTGAGTTGAACATAAAAGATGGGATGGGGCAATTGGATAGAAGCTATACTAACGTGGTACTCGATTTTATCTCTGCTAATCGTGGTAATAAGTTGACTATTGATGGTTTTATTGAGATGGATCATATCAATTCTACCCGAACAGATTTGCGTGGGGTCGATTTTACAATGCAATTGGCTTTTAAAGATATGGTACATCGTAAGGTGGAAGCCGATTTGGGGTATGCTCAGAAGCGATTGCCAAAGAAAAAGGTTAATATCACGTCTTCTTTCTGGAGTCGAATTGAGGGAGATGCGATGGCGTTTATCATTGATGAGCAGGTGCCCGCTTTTATGAAACTCTATTATCGTAATGGTTTTGGTTCTCCTTTCCAGATCAGTTCTATGTTGTCTGTTTATTTTGATGGTAAAGATCCAATGGATACGGATGAGATTAATTCCTATATAAAAAGTTCAGCGTCTTCTGAAGATGGTGCTTTAGAAGATAGTTATGATTATATCTCAGATTCAGGAACCAATTTAGGGTCGAATTTATTGAAGTCGATATTTATATCTCAGCCTTTTGAGGCTATTGAGATCTCTGGTGATTATCGTGCGAATATGACTCCTAGACTGAATCGTGTTTCTCCTTCAAATCCCAATTTTATTCTACCCAATAGTAAGTTGAATTGTGATCTGGAACTGAAACTACCGTTCTATTTTAGAACGGCTAAAACAGCGATCTTGGATACTATTGGTTTTGAATCATCTTATAATTTTGATAGGCTACATAAGCTAAAACTTATTGGTCGATACGAAAATAGTATCCCAATGTCACTACAACTGGAGTTGATCCCTTATGATAAAGAAAATGATCAGGTGTTTACTCATCAGATAACAAATAAAGAGGGCAAACAAGAGGACGCAACGGTTAAAATCATTTTGGGGAAACTGAAAATTCCTGAAATTGATAGTGAATCACTGGATCCAACACATCGCCAGAGTAGTTCGACAAAAGGTGCTTTAGAATGCGAATTGGATCAAGATCAAATTGATGCAATTAAAAATGCTGATTCGTTTATTGTAAGAACGGTCTTTGATACCAAAAGATCCGATGGTACAAAACTATTAAATGTCGTGGTTCATAGTGAAGATTATTTAGATTTGAATTTAGGTATATGTTCCGTTGTGAGCGTTAAAAGTGGGGATTTATAATGCAAAATATATTTTTTTCAATGATGTCACGAATGAGAAGAAGAGGGCTCCCGATGGCATTGTTCTTTCTGTATATCATGTCTGTTGGGACTAAAAAGGCTCATGGTCAAGAGTTGACGTTGTATTTTATGGATGGTGTTCCTCAAGCAGGCGATTTTAATCCAGCACACTATCCATATACTGGAATTGGATATGTTGGTATACCTATCTTGGGACGTGTCGATGTTGGTGCACGAACCAATGGTATCCGTTATTCGGATATCTTTAGGAAGGGAACTGGCGTGAGAAAAGATTCATTAGTATTGGATATGGCCTCTTTCTATAATGCTTTGGATGATTATAATTACATATATCAAGAAAGCTCTGTAAGTCTTTTAGACTTCGGTTTTAGGGTAGGAGAGAACGTGTTTATGTTCGACTATTCTACGCGTAACATTGCTTATGGTTCTTTCAATAAGGATTTGATGTCTATCTTGTATAAAGGTAATGGTGCCTTTGATACTCCTGTATCTTTGGAGAATAATATGCAGGTTCTGAATTCGAAAAATATTGGTTTAGAGGCTTATCAATTTAATCAATTGGCTTTGGGTTTCTCTAGAGGATATAATGACCAAATTATTATAGGATTTAGAGCGAAACTATTGTTCGGATTGTCTGCAATGAAAACAGAAGATCTTAGTTTTGATGTACGTACCAAAACGGATGGCACTTTACTTGAAGTGGAACCTCATGGTAACCTTTATGGTGCTGGTCCTTTAGAATATACTATTGCTGAGGATGAAAGAAGGAAGGATGCTAATGGCGATCCTATGAAGTATTTACATGGTGTTTCTCTCCCAAAATTTAATACAGCCTACTTTACAAACTTTAGTAATTTCGGTGGTGCAATAGATCTTGGTATTGAGTATAAATATAACCATGAATTGATCTTGGGATTTAGTATCGTGGATTTAGGATTTATTCATTGGAATAGTAATGTGAATACATTCAAACAAGATGGCTCATTTAAATATACTGGTGTAGATATATCTAATGGGTTTAATGAGAGTGCTCCTGGATATGAAGATCCTTCAAAAGCGTTTAAATCGATAAAGGACTCTTTGATGTCATCGTTTAATTTCTATCCAGACCAAGGCAGTTTTAAGTCAGTACTACCGGCCAAAGCTTATTTCTCTGTAGGATATCGTCCTAACTGGTGGCTTACTTTAGGCTCTATCTCGAGAGTGCGTTTTCAGGAGTGGAAACCACAATTCTCTACTACCTTATCTGCTGGAACGATTGTTTCAGAATGGTTGAATGTATCGACTAGTTATTCGTATGTTGAAGGTTCTTTTGACAATGTAGGTTTAGGACTTGCTACTCGTGTTGGACCTGTACAGTTTTATGTGGCCACAGATAATATTCTACCTATCTTTAGGCCGTCAGATATGCACGGGGCTTCTTGTCGATTTGGATTGAATATTATACTTGGAATGAATAAGTTTGGTAGTGACTCATTTATGGATCTTGATATTTAGTATTAAGAACTGCTTAACATCAACTATATTAAATAATTCGTATCTTGCAGACGATATCGCATATCATGATATCGTCTTTGTTTATCGAATTTATAGTATTCAGAATGAAACCATTGATATTACTGGGAATATTTAATTTTATAAGAACAGTATGTATCATCCTATTGGTATATTATGGGGTGAAACTATTGTTTCAGGTGCTTTCTCCCTACTTAATGAAGTGGGTACAACGTAAAGCAATGGAGAAAATGGGAGGTTTCCAACAAGGAAATCCTCGTCCAGAAGAGAAACAGAAAGAGGGTGATGTAACCATTGATAAAAAGAAATCTACCAATAAGAAAGGCTCTATCAAAGACAAAGGTGAGTATGTAGATTTCGAAGAAGTCGATTAGTGTGTATCTTTAATACATGCTAATTTTTATTGAAGGGATTATGTCCAACATAAATCATCAGTAATGAATAAAATCATTACTTTTGTGCAAAAATATAAATATAGAACATCTTATGGCTCAAGAAGATATTTTTAAGAAACTTGTTGCTCATTGTAAAGAGTATGGTTACGTATTCCAATCCAGCGAGATTTATGATGGATTAGGTGCCGTTTATGACTATGGTCAAAATGGAGTAGAATTGAAGAATAACATCAAGAAATACTGGTGGGATTCAATGGTTAAATTACATGAGAATGTAGTCGGCCTTGATTCTGCAATATTTATGCACCCAACTATTTGGAAAGCTTCAGGTCACGTAGATGCTTTTAATGACCCTTTGGTTGACAATAAAGATTCTAAAAAGAGATATCGTGCGGATGTTTTGATTGAAGATCAAATTGCAAAATTTGAGACTAAGATTGAAAAAGAAGTAACAAAGGGAGCAAAACGTTTTGGTGAAGCTTTTGATAAAGCTGAATTCCTTAAAACGAATCCTCGTGTATTGGCAAATCAAGAAAAAATCGATGTATTACATAAACGTTTTTCGGATGCATTGAATGCAAATGATCTTGAAGAAATTCGTCAGATTATTATTGATTACAAAATAGTTTGTCCTATTTCAGGAACATGCAACTGGACGGATGTACGTCAGTTTAATCTAATGTTCTCTACTGAGATGGGGTCTACAGCAGAAGGAGCAAACACTGTTTATCTTCGTCCTGAAACTGCTCAAGGTATTTTTGTAAACTACCTTAACGTGCAGAAGACTGGTCGTATGAAACTACCTTTCGGTATTGCTCAGATTGGTAAAGCATTCCGTAATGAGATTGTTGCAAGACAATTTATCTTCCGTATGCGTGAGTTCGAACAAATGGAGATGCAATTCTTCGTTAAACCAGGAACCGAACTAGATTGGTTTGATAAATGGAAAGAGACTCGTATGAGCTGGCACAAAGCTCTTGGTTTTGGTGATGATAACTATCGTTTCCATGTTCATGAGAAATTGGCTCACTACGCTAATGCTGCAGTAGATGTAGAGTACCGTTTCCCATTTGGTTTTAAAGAAGTAGAGGGTATCCACTCAAGAACAGACTTCGATCTTAAGCAACACCAAGAATATTCAGGTAAGAAGATCCAATATTTCGATCCAGAATTAGGGGAGTCTTATGTACCTTATGTTGTAGAAACTTCTATTGGGGTAGATAGAATGTTCTTACAAGTGATGGCTGCATCCTATTGTGAAGAGGAGTTAGAAGGAGCCAACGGTAAGAAAGATACTCGTGTAGTATTGCGTCTTCCAGCACCTTTAGCACCAACAAAACTTGCAGTGATGCCTCTTGTGAAGAAAGATGGTCTTCCTGATAAAGCTCGTGAGATTATTGATAGCATGAAATTTGATTTCAACTGTCAATATGATGAGAAAGATTCTATTGGTAAACGTTACCGTCGTCAGGATGCTGTAGGTACTCCTTTCTGTGTAACAGTGGATCACCAGACATTAGAAGACAATACTGTTACTATCCGTCACCGTGATACAATGGAACAAGAACGTATCGAGATCAGCAAATTAAAGCACATGATCGCAGATGAGATTAGTTTTACTAAACTTTATTCTAAGTTGAAGTAATCCATATTCTGTAAAGAGATATATAAGGAGAGGTGTTCTAGAAACATCTCTCTTTTTTTATCTCCATAAAATAGAGCAATAAAAAAAGCTGCTACGATAGTAACAGCTTTTCCTATAAATATTTTGATAGGAGCTATCCCTAGCTGCCTGCGTTGTAACTGTTCACATCTTCATCACTGATGGTAAATTCTGCTGAATTCTTATCAATAACATAGGTCCAGTCCTCTTCAAAGTAGATATTCTTATAGTTTTTATCCTTAGAAAGATCTGCCTCTTTGGTCCATTTAAGAAGAAGCTGATTGTCATCTTCTTTATACACAAATACAGAGTCATAAAGATTTACTATCGTAGCTTTCTCTATATCCGTAGACTTATCGGTATAGCTCTTTAATGTGCTTTTAGCTCCAGCATCGATAACGATATCCGTAGAGGTACCTTTTATAAAGGTCGTTAGCTTAATCTTATTAGATGTGGCATTAGAGAAGTTGTAGTTGTGAAAATATTGGGTGTCACAACTCGACAGAATGAAAGTTAGACTTATAAGAAAAACAAGAAAGGGGAGTTTTAAAGTTTTCATGATATTTCAATAAAGCTAATGGTGTGTTTTATATATTCAATCAAAAAAGAGACACCTCTAACCTATATGTAGTAAGTGTCTCTTTATATTTTCATGCAGTTAACATTAGATAATCAACATTGCATCTCCGTAAGTTCCAAAACGATACTCCTCTTTAATGGCAACTTGATAAGCTTCCATCACCGCATCGTAACCTCCAAATGCACTAACCATCATTAGTAGTGTACTTAGTGGTAGGTGGAAATTAGAAATCATACTGTTCGCCACTTGGAAATCATAAGGAGGGAAGATAAACTTATTGGTCCATCCTTCGTATGGTTTTAACATTCCAACAGTGGATACTGATGATTCAAGAGTACGCATTACTGTTGTTCCAACAGCACATATTCTTTGTTTATTTTTCTTTGCAGTATTGACTGTTTCCACTGCTTTGTCTTCGATCCAGATCTGCTCTGAATCCATCTTATGTTTTGTTAGATCTTCTACATCCACAGTACGGAAGTTTCCTAATCCAACATGCAATGTTACTTCTGCAAAATCAATGCCTTTGATTTCAAGACGTTTCATCAACTCTCTACTAAAGTGAAGACCTGCTGTTGGAGCAGCTACGGCACCTTCGTGTTTAGCATAGATTGTTTGGTAACGATCTGCATCATCTTCTTCTACAGGACGGCCAATTAATTTTGGTAGAGGAGTCTCTCCAAGATTATAAAGTGCCTCTTTGAATTCGTCGTATGGGCCATCATATAAGAAACGAAGTGTTCTACCACGAGAAGTCGTATTGTCAATTACTTCGGCTACCATCATGTCGTTGTCGCCAAAGTATAGTTTGTTACCAATACGAATCTTTCTTGCTGGATCTACTAGAACATCCCACAATCTCTGTTCTCTGTTTAGTTCTCTAAGCAAGAACACTTCAATTTGAGCTCCAGTTTTTTCTTTATTACCATAAAGGCGTGCAGGAAACACTTTCGTGTTGTTGAAAACCATCACGTCTTTATTATCAAAATAGTCAAGAACATCCTTGAATACTTTGTGCTCTATCTTACCACTTTCTCTATCCAAAACAAGAAGACGAGATTCGTCTCTATTGTATGCTGGGTGAGTTGCAATTAATTCTGTTGGTAATTTGTATTTAAATTTTGACAGCTTCATAGAAGACTCTTTTTATTATGCGTAACGAAAATCCTAACTTATTTTACTCTTCTTTTTTCTTTTGCTCCATTGCCTGGTCTATCATGTCGCAGAATGATTCTATTGTGTAGGCTTTATCTACACTAAACTCTCCAACACGTGTTCTTCGTAAACCAGTCAGATATGCACCGCTATTGAGAGCGCTACCAATATCTCTTGCAAGAGAACGGATATAAGTCCCTTTACCACAAACAACACGTAATTTAAGATGTTGTTCTTTAAAATCTAAAACTTCGATCTCTTTTATGGTGATTTTTTTAGACCTTAACTCTACCTCTTCTCCTTTTCGTGCCATGTCATAGGCTCTACGACCGTTTACCTTTACAGCAGAAAATATGGGAGGAATTTGATCTATCTCACCAATAAATTGTAGTAATGTCTCTTCTACAGATTTTAGATCTATATGTTCTGTAGGGAATTGTGCATCCTCTTCCGTTTCAATATCAAAAGAAGGAGTCGTTGCTCCTAATTTTAAATCAGCAATATATTCTTTTTCGGTCCCTTGTAGTTGTTCTATCTTCTTTGTGGCCTTTCCTGTACACAACACCATTAGCCCTGTTGCCATTGGATCTAGTGTCCCAGCATGTCCCACTTTAAGTTTCTTAATCCCAAGGTAACGACAAACTTTATATCTAATCTTACCGACCACATTAAATGAGGTCCACTCTAAGGGTTTATCAAAAATAAGAACTTCTCCGTTCTTAAAATCAAATGAATCCAGTTCCTTCACTCGTCTAGAAATCCTCTCTTTAGATGATTATTTAATAAAAATAAACGTTTGAAAATCAGCCCACAAAGATAGAAATTAATCCGATAATTGCACAATAAATTGCGAAATATATCAGCTTCCCTTTCTTCACGATATTGATCATCCATTTACAGGCCAAAAGACCTGATACAAAAGCCGTAACAAAGCCTGTGATAAGGACTGATACCGATACCGAAGAAGAGGCTGTAAGATCTCCTCCTACGACTTCTAAAAGGTTGGCACCGATGATCGGAGCAAGCACCATTAAGAATGAGAATTTAGCTACAGATTCTTTCTTATCTCCTAGTAGTAGTCCTGTGGCTATTGTCGATCCCGATCGAGAGATACCAGGCACAACAGCACAAGCTTGTGCAATACCAATGATGATGGCATCTTTAAATCCCACCTCTTTGTTGTTTTTATTCTTAAAGAAGAAGGTAAAAGAGAGCAATATTGCTGTAAGAAGGAGCATCCCTCCAACAAAAACAATGTTGCCATCAAAAAGACTTTCGATGTCCTCTTTAAAGAATACACCCGCTAGTCCAATAGGGACCATAGAGATGATCAGTTTTGCAATATACTGGGTCTCTTCGTTCCATTTAAAAGAGAATAATGCTTTTAAAAGATCCCAAATATCTTTTCTAAATACAACGATCGTACTAAGTACTGTGGCACCATGCACCGCAACAGTAAAAAGCAGGTTGTTTTCTTCTTCAATTCCAAGGAAATGACTTCCCAAAGCGAGGTGTCCACTAGAGCTTACTGGAAGGAATTCGGTTAAACCTTGAAGTAATCCTAATAGAAATGCTTGAATATGATCCATTGAACTATTTATTTGTTTTTAGGTTTGTACATAATGGCATAGATTTCAAATAGAAACCCAAATAGCACGACTACCGGTGCCAAAGTAATTCTTCGGAAACTAAAGATACTTTCATCAAAAACATTAGGATCTTCAGAACCACCTCCACTCATTAATACAAAGCCTAGAATGATAATTCCTATTCCGATAAGTAGTAGTTTATAGTTCGCAGGCTCCAATGCGAACTTGTTTTTATCCTCTTTCATCTTTCAAAATTTAATAATAAAATATATCCTCTTTGGCTTTAAGAAAAGAGTACAGTTTAATTCTTGTAGTGATTACAGACAGTCCTATTCCCAATAGATAGACCGATAGCGCAAACGCCATCTTTTCTATGATCCCACCTGTATTCATTGAGTCATACAGACGTCTTTGTGTTATAAAAATAAAAGCAACAATCATGACCAAGGCGATCGAGGCTCCAATAAATCCTATCCAAAAGGCTTCTTTCAGGAAAGGACTTCTAATGAAACGATTCGAAGCCCCTACAAGTCGCATGTTACGTATCAGCTCTCTCTTGCTGTTTAGCGACACCTGTATGGTGTTTTTTAGTAAGGTGACAAAGATGACAATAAAGATAATCCCTAGTATAATCAGTAGGGTAGTGATCTTCTTTAAGTTCTTTCGTATTGAATTTAGAACCTCTTTGTGATAGTGCACTTTCTGCACATAAGACATGCCCTTAAAGTAGTTTATCAACTCCTCATTATTTCCCTTCTTGGCATACTTTGCATGAAGGGTGATATCCACCATTCTCTTCATTGGGTTATATCCAATGACATCAAAAGCATCTCTCCCAAACGTCTGTTTGATACTATGGGCAGAGCTCTCTTTGGTGATTATCTGTGCATCCTTTATCTGGGTCAATGTTTTCCACTCTTCTATACTCTCCTTTAGCTGATCGTCAGGTATGTCATCAGAGATAAGCAGGGTCATCCCGAAGCTCTCATACACCTGTTTTGAAGCCTGATGGGCATTATAGTACAGAATGCTCATCACACCGAGTAGAAATAGAATAAGACTATTGCTACAGATAACCGTAAAATAGGTTCTGTAATTCTTTCTTGTCTTTGAGTTGTTCCTTCCCATATCTGAACCTACTTAAACATTCGTCTTTAGTGATTTCTCTTCTCTTTTCTTCCAACATACATATCCTATCACTGCCAACAGCATCAACAAGAGGATAGAACATATCAACGAAACAACCTCACCCATAAAATAGGTCTGAGGGTGGAAGACAAATTGAATTTGATGGTCTCCTTTTGCAACCTTAATTCCTCGCAAAAGATAGTTGACACGATAGATCGCTACCTCTTTTCCATCCACATAAGCTTTCCATCCCTTAGGATAGTATATCTCAGAGAATACAGCCATACGCTCCTCTTTACTATGACAGATATAACTTAGAATATTAGGATCGTATTGTGTCATCTTGATCATTTCTTCTTTCTCTATCTTCACCGGTGAGATCTCTTTTATCTCCTCTTGGGCTGATTTGTTTATCAACACCGTATGCGATAGTGCTACTTTTCCTAGCTGCTCCATCTCTTGGTTGTCGTCCTCTACCCAATGGATTTTATCCACAAACCAAGCGTTCCCCAATGCAGCTCTATTGGTTAGAGGCATTGCCTTTGGTGAATAGATCAGATATTTGGTGTTCAGCATATTCAATACCGAAGTACCATCAAAAAGAGTCGCCAAATCGCTTTCCGACTTGATGGATCCAAACTTGGTCTGCAACTGTTGGATCTCTCCCGAAATCTGATGCTCAATAAGATCTTGATAACGACGCATCTTCGCCCCATGGTATCCACCGATAGAGTTGTGGAAGAAAGAGGTACTCGCATCGTTAAAAGTACTTACCGACATGTTTAACACACGGTAATCTAATGATTTGTCCTTTAGGATATATTGATCTGCCTTGGTTGGTTGGTAAGGCTTCTCTACTTTTCTCTTACTTACAAACTGATCGTTGTTTAGATATTTCTTATTGTGTGGCCACATGTCTACCATGATGCAGATCAACCATACGCCAAGGGCCAATTCCGCTCTTACCTTTTTCTTCCAGAAAGCCCACATCGTAGCTGCTGCCACTAAGACAAACAGGAGCGAACGAAAAGCATCTGTTCTCACGATAGCCATTCGATCTTCTTGTAGTGCTTGGATCCAATCTGAAGGCCATCCCATCTGTTGTAGCTGACCATCCACACTACCCACAAAACTACCTGATAGGCTAGGGATGATAGTCAATAGAAGGGCGATACCTCCAGTCACACCGACACTATATTTTAGTGCATCCATAAAATCTTTATCCGATGCTTTTCTTTGCGACAGTTGCCATACCGCAAAAGTACCTAACATCGCCATCGCCAAGTTCTGTATGATCACAATATTCTTTACATCCCTAAATTTATTATACATAGGGAAGTAGTTGACCATCATGTCACTCAACAAAGGGAAGTGTTTTCCTAAAGACAATAGGAAAGAGACTAGGATGGTAAGGCTTAACCACCATTTTAATCTTCCTTTGATAAAGAACATGCCAAAAATAGCCAAGAAACATAGTACAGCCCCAAAATAGAAAGGACCACTAACAATAGGTTGGCTACCCCAATAGAGAGGTACATTTTTACATATCTGTTTGGCCGTTCCTGCTCCCTGTCTCTGAGCAATCTTCTGATATAGATGGCTGTCTCTATCTAGTGGTTCGCTCATTCCCCCTCCTTTAAGTCGAGGAATAAAAGCGGTAAATGCTTCACTTACATCATAACTGTAGTCGAAGATATATTTTTTGTCTAACCCTTCTTTACGCGTTGGATCGTCCGTTTTTAATGTCGATTTACCTCTTATCGAATAAGGACTATATTCGAAAGTAGACGACAAACTAGAGGCATTCGAACCTACTGCCAGTATCGCAAAAAGAGAGAGTACCGCAATATTTTTAAAATAGTCTACACTCTTTTTCTCTTTGATATGGTAGTACAACTCTACCAGACCATAGATCATCACCATAAGGAAAAGATAGTAGGTCATCTGTGGATGCCCTGCCCTTAACTCTAAACCTAAGGCAACTCCAAGAATGGCACCACCAAGCCATCTCTTTCCTTTGAAAGAAAGCAACACCCCTGCAAGAACAGGAGCCATATAAGAGATCGCTAGTGCTTTGGTGTTGTGTCCTGCCCCTAGAATGATAAAATAGAAGGAGGAGAAGCCAAAAGCCAAACTGGCAATCATGCTTATCCAAGGAGAGAGGCCACAGACCATCATCAAAAAGAAGAAACCGATGAAAGTTAAAAAGACACTACTCCCCGGTACAGGCCCCACTCGAAGTAACGAATCAATATATGCCAATTTGTTCCCAGGATATCTGGTTCCACTAAGATAGGAAGGCATTCCGCCAAACATACGATTATTCCAAAGGGCCTCCTTATCGTGAGTAGCTCGATAGGAACGTATTTCGGAAGACATGCCCATATAAGTATCATGGTCGTGTTGTTGCAATGCTCTTCCCTCTAACAGAGGCGAAAAGTAGGTATATGTAACCACTAAAAACAATCCAATAATACCTAGGATGGTACCTATTTTCTTCCAGTTGATATCTTTCATATTGTAAACTTCAAAATTGACTTACCTACAAAAATAATGTTTTTATAATGGATCACGATGTTTCCTTTGCCATTGTTTCGTATTTTTATCAAAAGCATCCTATTTTTGCTGTTTTTATGATCCAATTCTGATCTATATTGTTCCATATAGGTAGGGATTTTTTCATTAAGGTTACATTTTAATTTTTAACACAGAAGAGCAATAGCGTCGTTTATGGGAATAATTGAAAAACAGACAATAAAAGGATCTTTCTGGTCGTTTGTAGGGGCATTTATTGCGTTCCTTAATGTAACGATCATCATGCCTCGACTCTTCTCTACCGAGCAAGTGGGATTGGTGAATGTATTGGTAGCCATTGCTACGATCAGTGCTCAATTTGCCTCTCTAGGTTTCGATGCCGTAACCACAAGAATGTTTCCCTATTTCCGCTCCGAGAAGAACCACCACCATGGCTATCCTTTTATTATCTTTCTGGTGACCTCCTGTGGTTTTCTTTTATGGCTCTTTATCATGCTTATGGGGGGCAACGATCTATTGATCGCACAAAATAGCGATAAGTCCCCACTGTTGGTCGACAACCTAAACTACGTCATCCCTTTGGTACTCTTTCTAATGGCCTTCAATTCGTTGGATGTCTTGTATCGACTGCTCTATAATGCCGTGATCGGAACATTCCTTAAAGAGGTGGTGGTACGTCTTTTAAACTTGGTCCTATTGGCAACCTATTTCTTTGGAGTGCTCTCTTTCGACCTTTTTATTTTTCTCTATGTAGCCATTCTGGGAGTGCCGTTTGTGGGGCTTCTCTATCTCTTGGTTACCAAAGAGAAGATACGTTTTAAACCCGACTTTCGTTTTCTTACCCCACGTCTAAAAAAAGAGATGTTCTATGTCTCTTTCTTTGGTATTGTATCTGGGTTTAGCGGTATCGCCATTGTCAATATCGACAAATATATGGTCACCTCTTTTCTCGGCCTCGAACAAAATGGAATCTACTCTATTGCCTTCTATTTCGGTACCATGGTGCTACTGCCAGCACGTGCCCTAAAGAAGATTGGTGCCTCAGTGATCTCCGATGCATGGCGAAATAACGACCTTACCCTGATCGAAACGACCTACCGTAAAAGTGCATTATACCAGTTCCTGATGGGAGGCGTTCTATTTGGAGGGATGGCAATCAATCTAGATAATATAGCCAAGATCCTTCCACCGACCTATGCCACTGGTATGACCGTTATCGCTATTATAGGCTTTTCCAACCTATTAGAGATGGTGTCAGGTCAAGGAGCCGTATTGCTTGCCAACTCGATATACTATAAAGTACAGGCTTTCTTTCAGCTCCTATTGATGGTATTGGTTGTAGTTACCAACATCCTCTTTATCCCTCTATGGGGAATAGAAGGGGCAGCCATAGCAACCCTCTTCTCTAATGCCGTAGTATTGCTATTAAGGGCTCTGTTTATCTATTTTAAGTGGCAGATCCAACCCCTAGACCTATCTATCGTAGGATTGGCTCTCACTACCGCCGTAGCGATCTATATAGCCAAGATCCTCCCTTATCCAGTATCTGATTATTGGATTGTAGATATGATCTTCCGAAGTACGCTCTTCTTATTGATCATGGGAATAGGCAACCATAAGATCCTTCTCGAATGGTGGAAAACCTATCGCAAATAATCCGCACCATGCAATAATCAACGTTTTATGTCTTCTATAACTATGTTTTCTACAAATATGTCATCCCTTCGGGATTCGGTTTGCATAGCATGATGGCTACGTTTTATATTGTTTGAATACACGTTATATTGATGAAATATCACATTGGGATTAAAAATTATTGCTTCAACAAAACCCACAACGTGGGTGATATATTTGTAGCAAAACAGTTCTCTATATCCCCCTAAACCCCGAAGGGGTGACATAATTGTATTTTGTTGATATACATGATTTTAATACACTAATTATATATCGCATGATGATTGGGAAATACATGGATTCTTCTACAATTATTTCTTCTATAACTATGTCTTCTACAAATATGTCATCCCTTCGGGATTCTGTCAAATCAATAAATAATACGATATATCTTGATGCCTTTTAAATCCTTATTAAAATCTCACGTTATGCAATACCCCACAAACGCATCTGTGATGCTGACTAATTATGCATTATTTTTAAAAATGGCTTTTTTGATTTCAGCCACCACCCTTAAAGACGATTTTCTATCCACAAAATCATAAAGGTGATCACACAACTGCATACGTTCATCATCATATTTCGATGGATTACTCAACGCTTCAGCCAGAGCTTCCAGAAAAGCCTTCTCTGTATCCACCACTTCGCCCGGAGTCATGGTCTCATATGGAAAAAGGAATCCCACCTGTTCACTATAAACATCATAATCATAAGGGATAAACACCATTGGTCTGTTCAGTGGAAGAAAATCGGTGATCATCGCCGAGAAATCCGATATCAGCACATCAAACTGAGGAAGGATCTCCACCACATCAGGTTCAAAATCTTGGTTCACCATCCTAAACGAATCGCTGCCATCCATCTTCTCAAACAGATCCCTATTTAGGTGAAGGTCCTCCTTATGAACCCTAAAATAGAGAATTGCATCATGGGCTTCAAGCCACTGTTGCACCTTCTTAATGTCATGATCCTCAAAAGGGAAGAAATCCGTCTTACCATAGGCACGCCACGTAGGAGCATAAAGAATCGCTTTTTTATCCCCCTTATCAATCGACCTTACCCTCTTTTCAGGCTCCTCCACCAATGTCATCAAACGATCGGTCCGAGGCATTCCTGTGATCCAAGTATCCTCGATAGGAATATCATGCGCTTTGCATAACGTTTCCGATTCTGGTTTACCACTACACAAGGCATGGGTATAACTTTGAAGAAGCAGGTGGTTTCCATAATGTTGGTATTTAGGCACCAAACGGCTCAATGCTTTCACGGGGATGCCATGTCCCATAAAAGCCACGATCTGCCATCGAGGAGAGATAAAATAGGGAAACATCTCAATAAAACTACTGCCGTAAGAAAAGATCACCAACGAAGAAGTCAAAAAGAAACGCAAGGCGGCAAAGCCATGCATCTTATAGACACGATAGCCTTCTCTTTCCATCTCCTGTCTCACCGATGGGTGTTTAACGATAAAAGCCACTTCCAAGTCTTTTTCCTCCGAGATCACAGGAGCCAATGCTTTGGTATTATCAAAAAAATGTCTCTCGATAATAAAAACAGCAACCCTATTTTTTCTCTTGATAGAGAAAAGATGAAGGAAGGTATAGGCCAGCCATAAACAAGGGCGGATACATAATGTCTGTATCCAGTTTTTTATCTGTTTCGAAAGTTTTATATCTGCTTTTAGTCGCATATTCAGAATTAACAAATTTGATTTAATAGGGTCGATAATTTCTCCATCTGCTTGGCCACATCAAAACTCCTCACCAAAGGATCAATCTCTTTCTCATGACCCTCTTTCCATTGGTGGAATTTCTCAATGATAAATGATTTTATCTTCTCTGCATCATCATAATCCACCGTTACCCCAGCATGGCATGACTCGATAATATTACCCACATCACTATCTTTAGGTCCCAGACACAATATAGGGTTGCCACTCCTTAGATTCTCATATAATTTCCCAGGGATACGTCCTTTGACATTGTCCGCTTTGTTCAAAGGAAGCAGTTGGATCGCAGCATTCATATTGTATTGCAACGCCTCCTTCTTCGTGACATTACCCGTGAAATCAACCTTATCAACAATGCCTCTATGGATGATATACTCTTGAAGACCCACATCGACCACCCCAGCAAAGACCACCTCCAAAGAGGACTGAAAATCTTTGTTTGCCTTACAAAGGTCGGCCAACACATCGACAAGCGTTATAGGGGCTCTATCATAGCCCAATATGCCAGCATGCACGATACGGAATTTCTCTTTCTCTTTCTTTAGACCTTCAAATTCAGCCTCTTCATATCCAAGCAAAAGAGGGGTAACATTTTTTGCCCCTATCTCTTCCAGATCCTTAGCCCAACTAGGACTCGCAATCGTTATGGCACTGGCTCCCTCAAAAAGCCTTTGTTCCATCTTCTTATGCTGCTTGTCTGCCCAGCCAGAGATCTTTAGCATCTTATAATAATCCACCTGTGTCCATGGATCTTGAAAATCGACCAATAGGGGAAGGTTGCATTTCTGGCTTACCCCAAGACCAATCATGTTACTAGAGTGTGGCGGTCCTGTCGAGATAATCGCATCCACTGGCGAATGCTCAAGATGTCGACACAACCTCTTTATCGATGGTTCGATCCAAAAACGACGGGCATCAGGGATAAAAAGATTCCCTCGTATCCAAATAGCCAGCTGGTCTTTCCACGAAAATTTCTTATCTCTCACATAGACTGGGTTGGCACTGTCCTCCTTCTTACGTCCAGCAAAAGTCTTAAAGATGCGATAAGGCTCCCATATCTTTCCTCGTAGAATCTTAATGCCATAGGGAATCTCCACCTCATGATCATAGCTAGGATAAAAGGCATCTTTCGCTGTATATACAGTGACATCCCATCCCATCTTCTGTAGGTGCTTGGCCATCATCAAAGGTCTAAAGATGGCAACCCCTCCACATGGTGGCCAATAGTAGGATATAAGTAGAATGCTTTTTCTTTTTGTCATCATCGTTTGAATAGGGTAACTAAAACAAAATTAAGGAAAGATATGACTTGCTCAAATCTACCTTGTGAATAACTTCTCTATAGGATCTATTGTTCTAAAGTAATCACTTTATTTTTAATTTATTATGTTGTTTATAAACATTGTTGATAACCTTATGCGTTTTCTTCCCTTTCCCTCTTTTCTCCTCTTCCTACCACATAAACACCCCCCTTTAGACCATCCCTATCGAACTCTTTAAACTCTTCGCTTTACACCATATTATCCCATCTTTAAAACCATTTTTACGTTCTTCTTAAGGAATAATAAACGTCCTCTTTATAAGACAGTGTCTCCAACAAAAAAAATACCCGAAAAATAGTGCTTTCATAGGTACTTCCTTCATGGTTCCTCCATGGTTTGTCCATGGTTCCTCCATCGAAAACCCCCAAATCGATGGACAAACCATGGAGGAACCATGGAGGAACCATGGACAAACCCTTTATTTAACCTATGTAAAACATCTTCCTTTTCATATCGAATTTCCGCACAAATAGCACAAGCGTGTTTTTGCTTCAACAATCCCCACATCAGAAAATGGCTTGGTTATAAAACGTTGATTCAATGTGAAGTAGGGTGCAGACCTATGTGTCTGCCCTTTTTATTTCGTTTTGTCGATTTATTGAATATTGCATAATGGCAATATAATCATGTCATCCCATCGGAATTTGATTTCTATATCACAATCATTTATGATACGTTTTAGGGAATTTCGTGATGATGCTTTAACACCGATTAAAAAGGGACGAGTAAGATTTTTGATTAAAAAGATACGATAATACATCAAAGATGCATTATCGTATCTACAGTATCAACGGATTCCAATCCCCTATGTGAGACATTATTGCATTAAAGAAAAGATTTGTTTGTATTAAAATGTGTAATTATGTTAATGTTTGATAATCGATAAGGTGAAATATAATTATATTTGTCATGTCCCTATTGCTACTATTTAACCTCTTTATTTAGTAAAGTGTGTGTAATCTTATTCGATGAAATGGGTTTTACTCATATTCTCTACTTGTGTGTGATTTCTTGTTTGAAATTTTATATGACATCAATTCGATTATTCAACTGACAAATGCAAGTTTTAATACATTAAAGATGAAAGTATAGATTAAACTGTACACTACACTTGTTTATATATCGTATCTGTTTCTGCGATTAGCTATTACTAAGATGTATTGTATATAACCAACGTTACAAAATATTAAACAATCATATTGAAAACAATAAAGTTATGGGTGATAATAAAATCCAAATGCTAGAAAAAGAAAATCCGCCAAGGAATAAAGAAGAATATGGTACTCTTACTGTTACGGTAAGCATTAAAGGAGAACCTATGAATGATAAGACATGTAAAAGTGCTTCGTTGAAAATACAAAAACCTTTGGTAAGAAAAATTGAAGGCCCTTTTAACGAGAATGGTAGGCTAGTTGAAGAAATGATAGAAGGACAAGAGTATATTTTTAAGGCTACTGAATTTCAAAAATCAACACTTAAACCAATAAAACATATATGGTGGGCAGAAAAAATTGACGATGGAGATATTGTTGACTTGGAATATAAAAAGAAAGAAAACCCATATTTAGATGAAGAGAAAGTTATTTGTTTTAAATACAAAGCCAAGAAATCAAAAAAAATAAGAATTTTTGCATACGTAGCGAATCCAGTAGAAAAAGTTAGTATTGAAGTACCAGTTGTTTCTTTCCCATTCTGTGTAGACAGATTTAAAGTTCCAGGGCTAAATAGATCAGGAACAAATATTGCAGAAGATTTAACTTATGGTAAAGGAGTTGCAAATAAAACCATAGACAATGTTTATAATTTAGAATCTGTAGAGCGATTTAAAAAGGAATATGTTGAAAATGGTTTTGATATTGAAAAGCATGCTGTTTTTGCAAATATTGAAAGTTTAAGAGAAAATCCATTTGATAAACCTTTTAATTATTCAATTCCATCAGAGGGGTCTGACTATTTTGCTAATGTTCAAAGAGATATTGATATTCAAAACAATGCAAAAATGATGGAAATTGCTCTTAAGTTTGATAAGGCTAGTTTTCCCAAAGCTATATATTCAAAAGAAAGAATATATAATGCCAGAGCTTGGCTAATCAAAAATTGGGTTTTTGAGGCATCAGGTAATGATATTAAAGATTATCATGAAGGTAATTTAATGTTTTGGGACACAAGTGATGAAAATA
Organism: Prolixibacteraceae bacterium; assembly: GCA_025210775.1. Lineage (GTDB taxonomy): Bacteria > Bacteroidota > Bacteroidia > Bacteroidales > Prolixibacteraceae > Halosquirtibacter. The sequence continues at coordinate 99,152 of JAOARB010000010.1, read as the reverse complement.
TTTTTAAATCATTTGAAAAGTGGGCTACATTATGTTACTCCTATGGTAATCTTGAAGGAAATATAAAACGAATGATTGCCAAATTCAAACGAAATGAAGGAGGTATTTATGAAGATCCTGTATTAACAGAAGATATAGCAAACCATAAAGCTACCTTGGAATATTGTTCAAATTTAGAAGACTTTATTGCCGAACAAATAAAAACAAGCAAAGGGAAATTATCAGAGATTATAGAAATGCAAATAGATATGAACTATGATGAAAGGGGGTATAGAGGGAAAACAACTGCTAAAGGACGCAAGTTTGCAAAACCAACATTTGGTTCGTTATTAGATACTATAAAGGGTGAAACAATAGCTTTAAATGATATTTGGGCAACAGAAGTGTATGTGTTAGGAATTCAGTTTGACAAAGATAATTATAGTCTAAGTTATGAAGTGACTTTATGGGATCACTTTGGTCTTGATATTACAGATATTGAAGATATTCCTAATACAATTCCTATAGCGAAGGAAGCTTTTGCTGCTTGGTTTACATTACAACACCTAAGAGGTTACAAACCATTTATAACTAAAATGACATTTACCAAAGAATTTCAGGGTAACATAAATGAAGGAAAAATCGAACGTAATCATAAAAGAGAGAATTTAACAGAATTAAAAAGTTTATAATTTTAATAATGAAGTACATTTTATTACTATTAGTTTTAGGTATTTTGTCTTCCTGTACATTCACTGAAGAAAAAGTACCTAAGGTGTCTAGAATTAAGAGTAAGACTGGAGTTTCACAAAGAGGCGATTTATCTAAATTTATACTCAGAGAATATCTTTTAATAGATAATCTGCCTAAGAATAAATTAATTATTGATAGCCTAATCAATGACTATTTGTATACAAAAAGTTTTTTAGCTACAGACTCTATTATATGTGAAAATACAGATGTTAACCTGTTTTTTATTTTGTTTTTCGAAAAAACTGCTTGTACTGAATATTACATTGATCACAGAGAGGATAAAAAGCATGAAATATATGGAGATGGAACTGGAAGGAATAGAGATTGTAGCAAAGATTGTATAGCATTCTTTGCTTATCATCGTTCTGTAGATAATCCGAATATGTGGTGTTGTAGTCATCCTAAAGAAAGAAAAGACACCATATGGACTTGTAAAGATTAACGTTTTGTAACACGTACTTAAGAATCAATAATCTGTCGAATCAATAAAATATTTCAATGGTATTTACTTAAAAACATCTAAGCAATCATTCTTTGATTTAAGTCAATGTTATTTAAAAACTGGTATAAAATTCTTCTCTTTTGTTGATTATCTAGTTTTAAGTCAAATAAAACACACATAATTAGAGATTACTATGTTAGATGTTTTCTTATGTGAGAATTAGGTATATCATTTTTATATAACTTTTCACGAATAACTTTTTGGCTAGAATCTTACTGTTTAATGCAATGAAACAATGTATGTTGAGAAAGTAAGACAATATCTAAAATTAAAACCATATCATCCCTTCCCTTCGAAATTTGGTTTGCGTTATAATTGGCATTTAATACAGATTAAAAAGTGTGGGCATAGATCTTTTTTATTTGCATACATATTTAATAATCAGTGTTTTATCCATCGTAGGGTGCAGATCCATGTGTCTGCCATTTTTATTTGTCGTTTGAATCACAGCTGCATTATTTCATCTACTGCTTCAACAGAATCCGCAAATATGGATGACATAATTATCTTTTTAGGTTTGTTTGGAAGTGGTCCTTTTAGGGCTGCCTCTTTTGCGCTTATAATCTGTTGTTTAAGTTGTTTTTGTTGGGTGTTATTTGCTTTTGTTGATTTATTTTCACTAATTTTAATATATCTTCTTTTTGAAGAGGCATTTTATGTTTTTACGATCCCGTAGCATAAATATTAAAACCAAAATCTAACTATTATGAAATCTCTATTTGCCTGTATATTTTTTATACTTCCTTTTTTTGTGATGGCGGAAGTTTATACCATCATAGATAGTTCTTATTCAATCTAATAAATACAGTAGGATTACTTGTAAGTTATTCCTGCTGTATTTATTAGATTTTTTATGCTCTAGGCTATGTCGAAGTGCCGAAATTTTAAAACAAATACTTAAGTATGTTGACTTTTGTCTACATTAATTTATTCTTCAGTCGCAAGAGCTCTTCCTTTTATTTTGTATGAATTGGTTTTCTTTCTCACTCCTCTTACCTTATGGCTACCAATAAAGTAACTTAATCGTAGATTTAATCTTTGTGCATCGGCATAATATTCATGATATGAGTTCACTGTGTTTGAGTATTTGTCAAACTTTTGTTTGTTGGTTCTAAACATATCAGAATATGTTGCTCTTAGAAGGAGTTTTTTCTTGATAAGATATGCCTGGATGCCCATATCTATGGTAAGACAAGAACGGTTCTTGGTACTGGCATAGGTGCTAGGGAAAGCATAGTCGACATTAATATTACAACTTAGTTTTTTATTAAATTTGATTGTGGTATCAATATTCATTGCTCCACCATAGCCCTCTATGTCAGATATTAGTTGTGGGCGGTGACTTACAAGTTTGCTCCAATATAGGTCTAGCATGAAATACGACTCAAAGATTTTAAAGTAGTTATATGAGATTCCTTCTGATATCCCTACCTCATGTAACGTGTAGTAGTTTATAGGTGTCCATACTTTTGTGTAATTGTCTGGATTCATCATTAGGTACATTGATGAGCCATCATGCGTGTGAGTGTAGTATATCGAACTACTTAAATTGTTTTTATATATATGATTTATCTCGATATTATCTACTAGTTGTGGTTTAAGATTGGGATTGCCTTGATAGTATGAATATTCATTTGTCTGCTTTTTATATGGATTCAGAAGGGTAAACAGTGGCCTTCTAATACGTTTATTATAGCTTAATGAGATTTCTTGGTTGTCATTTGGGAAATAGGTAAGATAAAGTGTCGGGAATAATTGCCATTGGTTATATGTCTTATCCTCTTTAATTTGATTTGAACTAAAGTGTCTATAGTTTCTTTCGACTCGAGTACCTATCTGTGTTTCTATAGTTTCTGAAATATAAAGGCTGGCTGAGATATAGGTGGCAAAGGTCGATTCATCAAAAAGAAATAGGTCTTTATTAGGGGCCATGATCGTTGTTGGGTAGATCTTGAATGCATATTCATTTGTGGTTTCTGAATGAGAATAAGACGTCCCAATAGATAGATCTCCTGTTGCAATAGGAAGTTCTAGATCAATCTTTCCTTGGTAGTTCTTTAAGTTAACAGACATATTCTGTGCTGATTTTACTTGTGAAGGATCGGAGTTGTAGAAATCATAAATGCTTGGATTCTCTGTCTTTAAATAATCTAGATCGATAGATAGTTTTTTCCCTAGACTATCTAACTTAATTTTGGAATAGAGTGTTGAGGTAAAATATTCCTGATCTCTTTCAGAAGTGCTCTTATTGTTGGTTGTTGTTACAGGATTTGATTTAGGAGAGAATATAGATTCAAGATAAGATGTGTTATTGTATCTATTACAGCCATAGGTTAGATCTAATCCTAGTTCCCATTGGTCGGAAAGAGCATGTGTTAGACTCGCACGAATATTGCCTATGTTGGATTTATTTCTTTTTTTATTCCTTTCTTCGGATTGACCTTCTGGTAAATAGTATTTATCATATGCATTAGGTTCTCTAGTGTAGTTATTGGTGCTACCATAGAGGGTTAAAGCGGTTTTCCTTTTTCTAAGGTTAAAGGAGCTTGATAGTCCATAACTTCCTTTCTTTGCTTGTTCGTAGAATCCTGAAGGCGTTAAATTCCAATAGTCTTTTTTGACTTTATGGGTGACAATATTTATCATTCCATCGTTTCCTTGTGCTTTATACTTTGAGGGGGGAGTGGTGATAACTTCAATAGACTTGATCTCTTTGCTTGGAAGTTGTTGAAGGTAGTTTACCAGTTCTTGTCCTGACATTTTAATTTTTCGATCATTAATCATTACCAAAACATGGTCTTTACCAATCATTGTGATGTTTTGATCGTCAACACGTATTCGTGGTGCTACTTTTAGTACATCAATGGAAGAGGCACCAATGACGGTGTTGATACCCTGCACGTTTAAAATAATGCGGTCTACTTTCTTTTCAACGATTTTTCTATGTTTATTTACAGTTACCTCTTTAAGTACATTGTTGGTTTCTAGAACTAGATCTTTTAGTTCTTCTGAGTGAGATATTGATCTAGTATATTTATGGTATCCTATATAACTGATTTCTAATTCTAGACTGTCTTTTTTTTCTGACTCAATTTTAAATTTACCTTCAATATCTGATATTGCATACTCTATTATTTTATTGTTCTTTCTAAGGACTACATTCGCAAACTGAATAGGTTGATGTTCTTCTGTTAAGATATTGCCTTTAATCTCTATTTGAGAAAATGCATTCATTGTGAAAACAATAAAAGTCAACAAAAAACATATTTTGGGGGTTAGAATGTTAGGATATTGCATTGTATTTAAATTAAAATTTATGTGCAATATAGTTAAAGCAGTGATGTAATGATGGTTTTTTGTATAAAAAAGTTAGTTTATGTTATTAAAGGTTTGCAATGTTAATTGTTTTGTAAGCTCAGTGTTTGTTAGTTCAAAATATGTGTCTTTGTAAATTTGATCTTGCAATCATATTAAAAATTGCAATACAGTTTTATGAGAGGGTGATTATATTGGTTGCTTTTTTGTAGGATATAATGGATTGTTGTTCCCGAAATCGTTTGGTTTAACTTTAAAGAAAATGTTGGTTATTATTGCTTTTTCTAAAATAACATTAGATTCTTTATATCAGTATATTGATTATTTGATGGATAAGATTTATAGGTGACAAAAATTTACTGGGGCTAGATTTCTTCTCTTTTTATGGTATAGCAAAAAACAAGGGACCGTAGTGGCCCCTTGTCGTAGAATTAATATTTCGAATTGAAATTTAATTTATAGGTCTATAGGGAAATTGATTCCTAATACTACAGAGCGTCCTAGGTTGTTTATGCCAAGGTCTTTGTATCTAGATAGGTGGGAAGCGTATGTTTTGTCTAGCACGTTGTTTGCTTTTAACTCGTAGTTGATAGCAAAATGAGTAGAGAAACGATAGGCTCCAGAGATCCCTAAGTTTACTAGTCCATAGCTCGGTGTTTTGGTTTCGTAATCCGCTACCCTGTTTTGTGCAAAAGAGTGGTCGTATTGACCGAAGATTTGCAACGGTTGTTTTGGGGATGTTGGAATATCGAAAGATAGTTTGGTCAAGATTCTAGTGGCTGGTGTTAATGCGATTGCATTGCCATCATTGTCTTGGCTGTATACCATGCTTAGGTCTGAGTTAAGGTGCATCCAATGGATTTGGTGGGGATGGTAGTGTATCCCAGCTTCTCCACCATATAGCACAGCATCGTTTTGTTTGTATTGGTAGACTTTTAGCGATTCTTTCTTTTCTCCTGTTGGGGATAGATAGATATAGTTTTGTATTCTGTTAATAAATGGGTTGATATACCATCCAAAATGTTCCCCTCTATATTCTGTTGCGATGTCTAGCTGAAGGGCTTGTTCTTTTTTAAGCTCTTCATTTCCTATCTCGTATCTGTTGGCTGATGGGTGTGATCCGTTACTTGCTAGCTCATAGATGTTCGGTGCACGATAGCCTGAGGATAGATTGGTTTTGATGGATAACTTCTCTGTTAAATACCAGTTTAGTCCTGCAGAGAAAGAGAAGGCTGCATAGTCTCTATCTTTTTGTGTCCCATCTTCTAGGGTGCTGTTTATGTTTTGTAGATCGTATCTACCACCAAGAAGGAGGTTGGCATGATCGGTTAGTTTCCAGTTGTAGGTGGTGAATAGTCCTACATTTCTAGAATCGGTATTAGGGATTAGCTGTTCGTCTGAATGGTTCTCATTTCTTTTGAATACGCCTTGGCTACCTACGATCCATTGGTTGTTGTTTTCAAATTCTTTGATCCATTGAGCGTTATAAGAGTAGGTGCGTAGTAGCATCTGTAATCCTACATGTTCTCCTTCTTCTTCCTCCTCGTGGTGTTCCTCGTCTTCATGAACTTCTCCTTCGTCATGATGATGGTGCTCATCACCTTCTTCGTGATGATGGTGTTCTTCTCCTTCGATCTCTTTTCTTTCGTTAGAGATATAGCCTAGGGTAAGTTTGATTTTTGAGGATGGGAGATAGAAGATGTTTTCACTACTAAGGATGTCTGTTTTTATCGGTTGGTATGGAGCCATCATTGAGCGTGAACGGTCGCCTCCGATATCGCCATCTTCGTTGATGCCATATTTCTCGTCTAGATGGTTGTAGGAAAGGGTTGTGTTCCAAAATTTGCTTCTATATCCTACCTTCGATTTGAAATCGGTAGTGTGAAATCGGGTGTTGGTAATGATGTTCCCATCTCCATCTTTATAATCTTTATGGTTGCGATGGCTTCCACTCACATTGATGCTCCATCGGTCTTTACTCCAGTAGATCTTACCGTAGTTGTCGATGCCTTGGGTGTTGGTATTATAGGTGTTGCCTACTTCGATATGGGTCTGATTGCTTGGTACAAAACGATCGTCTACAAGATAGAGTACGCCTCCTAGTGCATCGCTTCCGTATAGAAGACTGGCTGGACCTTTGATTACTTCTGCTCCTTCTATTCCTGTGGCATCTAATCCTAGCCCGTGTTCTGCTCCCCACTGTTGGTTTTCTAGTCTTATCCCATGGGTAAATACGGCTACTCGTGTACCTGAAAGGCCTCGAATGGTCGGTTTACCGATGGCTGTACCAGTGGTTACTTGTTGTACTCCTGGTACAGAAGAGATGGTTTCAGATAGAGAGTTGCTTAAAGCGCTGTTTTTAAGCTTTAGGTATTCTACATTCATCACCTCCTGCTTTTGTAGTGATGGAGAGGTTCCAGAGATCACTACTTCGTCGATCTTTAGATGGGTTGGGTTCAGATAGATGGTGCTTCCGTCTATTACCTCTTTTACTAGAATCATTTTTGATTCGTAGCCAATAGAAGAGAGCTGCATCTTGCTATGGATGGCACTCTCAGGGAAGGTGATCTGTCCATTTTCGTCTGCTACCAATCCTTGACGGTTCTCTGGATTGTATAGTGCAACATATGGAATAGATTCCTGTGTATGATGGTCTTTTATTGTGACTGTTTTTTGGGCATATGCTCCCTCAATCATAAATAATATGATTGTTAATAAGTATGTTAATTTATTCATTTTGAATATTTTCTGTTGTTACTAAATCAAATGTGTGAATGATGTATTGTAACAACAAGGAGGCCCCCGATGAAGTTGAATATATTCTATCCTTTTTGAAGGAGAAAAGATAATGGGTGGTGCTGTAACTGTCCAGCATACCTCTTTGACTTCACCAATCGTTGTGGCTGATGTGTGAAGTTGTGGATGTAAATATTTGAACCATTTACATAGATGAGAGGTCGCTTTCCACTCTTTGTTACTTTCCTGTTGGAAGTGGTTGTGATGACAAACCGTGATGTGACATGAGCTGTGAGCGTCTTGTTCTTCGCCGTCATGACAGTGGAAGTTGGAGTGGGACAGGTGAGCAAACCACACAGAAAAGAAGTACAGTAGCATTATAGCTCCTGCAACGATTCTTTTTCTTGAATTTCTTGCTTGCGTCATACCTCTCGTAATTATTTATCACAAATATAGATAATAATAGGATATAAACATCTTTTTCTTTTAGGGATATCTGGTTTGTGTGTTAAAAAATAGCATAACGTTAAAGTATGGATTATGTTGATGCTTTAGAGAGATTGGGAGGTTGGTTTGTTTAGAAGTGGTTATTCAGATCGGCTGGATAGAGAAATATTAGTTCCTGTACGGTAAGAAGGGTTGAGGTTAGGTGGAAGGGAATATTTTGTTGATCTGTTTTGGCGTGGGGGATAAAAAATAGGAGGAGACAATCACTCGTGTTCTGCCTCTAAACAAGTGATGTATCTCCTCTTTTCCCTTAATGAAACCATGTTTACTGTTTGGGTGAATGGCTTGTATTAAGGGAGTAGTGGTAAAAAAAGGGAACCAATGGCTCGGTTCCCTTATCTATTCGAAATTAGTCAAATGTGGATTATTTCTTATTTGAGAATGAGTATGGGAAAGTAGATACCTTGGTACCTCTTTTCTTATTTGGTTTGTTACCCATTCTGAAAGTAAGTTTTCCTCCTTGTGTGATTTGTTTGTGTGTTATATAGTTCTTAAGGTGTGTCGATCCGTTAAGATTGGCATTCTGGATGTATACATTTTGATCGTTGTTCTGATCGGCTTGGATTACAAACTTTTTGCCATTCTCTAGTGTTAAAGTGATTTTCTTGAACAGTGGAGATCCTAAAGCATATTCTCCTGTTCCTGGAGCTACTGGATAGAAGCCCATCGCAGAGAAAACATACCATGCAGATGTTTGTCCGTTATCTTCGTCGCCACATAGTCCATCTGCATTAGGAGTGTATAGCTTATCCATCACTTTGCGTGTCCAATATTGTGCTTTCCATGGTTGTCCTAACCAGTTGTATAGATAGATCGCATGCTGGATAGGTTGGTTTCCATGTGCATACTGTCCCATATCTGCGATAAGCATCTCTGTGATCTCGTGTATCTGGAAACCATAGTATGACTCGTCAAAAGTAGGGGCAGAGGTGAATACTTCGTCTAAACGTTGTGCCATCTTTTCTCTACTTCCATATAGGTTGGCTAGACCTTGAGGATCGTGGAATACGGACCATGTGTAGTGCCATGCAGAACCTTCTGTAAATGCATCTCCCCATTTGTCTGGACGTGCATTAGACCATGAACCATCTTTGTTTTTACCAGACATAAATCCTGTTTCTGGATTGAAAAGCAACTGGTAATTCTTTGCTCTTTTGGCAAATAGATCTACTTGCTCTTGTGGTTTGTCTAAGGCTTTGCTCAGTTCATAAATACACCAGTCGTTATAAGAATATTCTAATGAACGAGCTGCGTTCTCATTGACTCCAGAATCGTATGGTACGTATCCATATTTGTTGTAGTCTTCGGCACCGTATCTTCCTACTGAGTTTAATGGTCCTTTGCTCTTGGTGTTTTTGATGATCGCTTCGTATAGTGTTTCGATATCGTAACCACGGATACCTTTAAGGTAGGCATCGGTGATAATGGCAGCCGAATTTGAGCCAATCATACAGTCTCTATGACCTGGGCTGGCCCATTCAGGAAGCCATCCACTCTCTTTGTAGGTGTTTACTAGTCCCGCCATAATTTGGCTATCCAATTCAGGATACATCAATGTGAAGAATGGGAATACGGCTCTAAATGTGTCCCAGAATCCATTGTCAGTAAACATATATCCTTTTTCTACTTTCCCGTTATATGGGCTATAGTGTACGATCTCGTCTTTTGAATTGATCTCGTAAAATTTACGAGGGAAGAGCATGGTTCTGTAAAGCGCTGTATAGAACGTGCGATACTGGTCGGTTGTGCCACCTTCTACTTTAATTTTTGATAGCTCTTTGTTCCAAGCTAACGTTGCTTTGTGGTGGGTCTTGTCAAAAGAGTCTTTTCCGATCTCTCTTTTTAGGTTTAGCTCTGCTTGTTCGTAGCTAATGAAAGAAGATGCTACTTTGGCATGAACTTGTTCTCCTTCTTTGGTTTCGAAAGTAAGAACGGCTCCCACATGATATCCTTCTTCTTCTGTTCCGTTTGGTGCGTAATGCGCCACAGGCTCTTTAGACTTTGTAGCATTCCATGTACCTACAGTCTTAAAATCTTTATCAAAATAGATAACAAAGTAGTTGTGGAAATTTTCAGGTACTCCACCACTGTTGTTTCTACAGTAACCAATCACTTTTCTCTCTTTAGGAAAGATCTTTATATAAGATCCTTTAAAGAATCCATCTACTAAGATGTGGGCTTGGTCTGTTTTAGGAAAGGTAAAACGGAATTGTGCCCCTCTTTCTGTTGGTGTGATTTCTGTGGTTACATCATAGTCTGCCAAATATACACTATAGTAATTTGGCTTTGAGATCTCTGCTTTGTGAGAAAACCAAGCTGCACGATCTTTTCCTAGAAGTTTAAGATCTCCTGTCTCAGGAAAGATAGAGAAAGCAGCATAGTCGTTAATCCAAGGACTTGGTTGGTGTGTTTGTTTAAAACCTCTTATCTTTTTTGTGTTGTATGCATAAGTCCACCCATCGCCCATTGGACCTGTTTGTGGTGTCCAAAAGTTCATTCCCCATGGTAAAGCAATAGCTGGATAGGTATTTCCATTTGATAATGAAAAATCGGAGTCACTTCCAACTAATGGATTTACGTAGTCTACTGGCGTATTGTTCTTGTTTGCAAAAGCGGAGAACGCAATGCAGCAAAGAACAACTAATGTATAGATTCTGTTCTTCATGAAATATGTGATAATAATGTAACTAATTTACTGGTCTATGTATGATAGAGAAACATACGTCTACTTGTGGACGATATGTTTTTGTTTTCTGAAGAATGCGGAATAAAAAGAGATGTTCTATCTAGTAAAACAGCCTTTTGTGGAATAAACTTATTGTTATTGTATTAGCAAAGATATGAAATCCATCAGAGTAATAAAGGTGTTGTAAAACATGTTTTTGTGTTGTTAAGAAGATGTACCAACTAAAAATGAGTATTGTTTGTGTAATATAATGGTTTATAAGATGTTGTGTTTTGTTTTGAAGCTTAGGTTATTGTTTGGTTACGATGATTGTAGATATATTGTAATGGATTTTGTAGTCAATTAATGAGTTATATAGTGATTTGGAGATTGTTTTTTTAGTCCTGTTTTTATTCATCTGGTTTTAAAGATCAGGATTGTTGGGGGCTTTGTCTTTTGGGAAATAGCATGTTTTGAATTTTTAGGGTGAGGTTGTTATTCACAAAGGAGAAAAAAACTCTCTGGAAGTCTATTTAAGGGGTGTTTTAGCGTTATCTTTTTGCTGTGGGTTCTGTTGTGGATTAATGCTGTTAGAATGCCTTAAAATAGATTATTTAGGCTTTGTTCGGTGTTGTATCTTTATGCTTTATGGTGTGGCAGAATATTGGGCATAAAAAAAGCCAAAGATAAAAATATCTTCGGCTTTAAAGCTCCCCAGGTAGGACTTGAACCTACGACCTACGGATTAACAGTCCGCCGCTCTAACCAACTGAGCTACTAGGGAGTGAAACAGTGCCATTGAGTAGTGAGTTTATCCTTTCGTTAAAGGCTCATGTTTTTCTCAATTGCGTGGCAAATGTAATAGCTTTTTCCGAAATCTGAAATATATTTGCAAAAAAAATGGATAAAAATATTTGAACAAGATGAATCAAAAGAAGCAATGCAAGGTGATCGGAATAGGAAATGCTTTAGTCGATGAGATAACCTTGTTGTTGGATCCTGCTGTATTACAGAGATTTAATTTAATGAAGGGAAGTATGACCCTTGTGGATATGGAACAGTCGGAGGAGATACAGAGGGAAACAAAAAAAAATTCAAAAAAAATTACTTCTGGTGGCTCCGTCTCTAATGTTATCGGTGCTTTGGCATCTATGGGAATAGGAACGGGGTTTATTGGCTCGGTAGGAAATGATCATTTTGGTTCGTTCTTTTCAAGCTCTCTTACTTCAAATGATGTCGAATTGTATCTTAAAAAAACATCGTTGTCGACAGGGGTGGCTATCTCTTTGGTTACTCCAGATGGGGAAAGAACTTTTGCAACCCACCTTGGTGCTGCGTTGGCATTAAATTCGGAAGATATCGATCCTAAATATTTTCAAGGGTACGATATTTTTATGATCGAGGGTTATTTGGTGCAGAATCATGAGCTGATTAGAGCAGCAGCAATTATGGCACATAAGTTAGGTCTAAAGGTTGCTATTGACTTGGCAAGCTATAATGTGGTAGAGGAAAATTTGGATCTACTACACGATTTGGTTGAGTCGTACGTGGATATTGTGTTTGCTAACGAAGAGGAAGCGAAAGCTTTTGTTGGTAAAGGACCAAAGGAGGCATTAGAGTATATTGGTAAGATGGTGGATATTGTGGTTGTAAAAGTGGGTTCTGAAGGCGCTTACGTAAAACAAGGCGACCAATGTTACCATATCCCTACGTTGTCAAATCATGTTATTGACACAACAGGTGCTGGCGACTTCTTTGCTGCCGGATTTCTATATGGATATGCTGTAGGCTTGTCTTTGGATAGATGTGGCTTTATGGGGGCTCTATTGGCTTCTAAAGTGATTGCAGTTACAGGAGCACACCTAGAAGAGGAACAATGGGTCGAATTACAAAGAGAAATAGGTAATATGTAATCTCGAAGTGGACGAAATTCTTTTCGTTGAGGAAGAGATCTATTTGATATGTTTTTGAAATAAGAAAAGAGGCGATAATAATTTTTTATCGCCTCTTTTTAGTTTTATAATAGATGCCATTCGGCTCCATCTTTTGTGTCTTTAATAGCAAGTCCTGCTTCTTTTAGTTGGTCTCGGATCTTGTCTGAAGTACCCCAGTCTTTATTGGCTTTGGCTTCTGCTCTGATCTCTAGAAGAAGATCCATGACACCAGAAAGAACGTCTGCTTGTTGGTCTCCTTCTACGCAGTCTCTTAACCCAAGGATGTTGATTGCCATGTTTTGGAATAGATCCTTAAGTTGTTGAATATCTTCTTCTGTTGCTTTTTGATTTCCTTCTTTGATAAGGTTGATTGTTTTTACTCCCTCAAAAAGATGGGCAATCAAAATAGGTGTGTTTAGATCGTCATTGATCGCTTCGTAACACTTATCTTGTAATCCTTTGATGTCTACAGTAGACTGTTTCGATGGCGTTAGGCTATCGATGTTTTGGATCGCTTGCATCAATCTTTGGTATCCTTTTTCGGCTGCTTGCAATGCTGTGTTAGAGAAATCTAATGGACTTCTGTAGTGTGCTTGCAAAATGAAAAAGCGGATGGTCATAGGATCGTATGCTTGTTCTAGCAATTCATGTGTTCCTTCGAAAAGTTGATCTAATGTAATGAAGTTGCCCAATGATTTTCCCATCTTCTGTCCGTTGATGGTAACCATGTTGTTGTGCATCCAATAGTTTACATTGTCGTGACCATAGCATGCTTTTGCTTGTGCCATCTCTGCTTCATGGTGAGGGAACATAAGGTCCATTCCTCCTCCGTGAATATCAAATCTCTTTCCAAGATATTTTGCACTCATGGCAGTACACTCTGTGTGCCATCCAGGAAATCCCATTCCCCAAGGAGAAGGCCATTTCATGATATGTTCAGGTTGTGCATTCTTCCATAGAGCGAAGTCTAATCCAAATCTTTTTTCTCCCTGTCCATCTAAGGTACGGGTGTTTACAAGCATGTCCTCGATCTTTCTACCAGATAGTTCACCGTAGTTATGATCTGCCGCATATTTACGAACATCAAAATAGACCGATCCTTGGCTTTCGTATGCATAGCCATTGTCGATTAATTGCTTTACCACAGCAATCTGCTCAATGATGTGTCCTGTAGCAGTAGGTTCGATGCTAGGAGGTAGCACGTTAAGATCGTTCATGTTCTTATGGTAGCTATTGGTATATTGTTGTACCACTTCCATAGGTTCAAGAGCATCAAGCTTTGCTTTTTTTGCAATCTTATCTTCACCTTCATCGCCATCGTTGACAAGGTGTCCAACGTCAGTAATATTTCTAACGTATCTAACTTTATATTCAAGATGTTTTAGATATCTGAATAGAATGTCGAATGTGATGGCAGGTCTAGCATGACCTAGGTGAGCGTCACCGTAAACGGTTGGTCCACAAACATACATTCCAACAAGTCCTTCATTGATTGGTTGGAATGTCTCTTTCTTACGAGAGCGAGTATTATAAATGACAAATTTGCTGTCCATATCTTTGACAATTACTTTTAAGAACTACAAAATTATAAATATTAGGGAAATAGACGTCAAAAAGCATTATTTTCCGATGTAATGTAGTTTACAAATCTTTATCGTTTGATATTCATTAGAATGTTGTTATTCTTTCGCAATGGAAAAACAATAAAGTGGTATTTTAGTAGTTTATTTTTATGAGTATCATGATTAATTCCGAAGAGGTAACGCATACACTATATGTTTAAAAATAAGTTTCGATATACATACGTCTTTTTTCTATTAGGTCTTTTTGTTCTTCTATATAGCTGTGGAACAACTCGTAATACGGCTTTGTCTAGGAGGTTTCAGAATATGACTTCTCATTATAATGTCTTTTTTAATGGCAAGAGTGCTTATGAGAAAGGAATGGAAAAAGTGAAGTCTCAATATGTGCTAGATTATAGTATTCCTTTACCTGTTTTTATTGAGGATATCCCTGAGGCAAGAGGAGCTGGTTCTGGTAGCTTTAGTAAGGCAATAGCTAAGTGTGATAAGCTGGTAAAGGAGCATTCAATAAAAGTGAAACCTAAAAAAGGAAGTGGTGATGCCCAATTTATGAAGCGAGGAGAGTGGAACGATTGGGTGGATAATGCTTACCTACTAAAGGGGCAGGCTCTATATTGTAGTGGCAAAATCGAAGATGCTCAGTTTGTATTTCAAGTGCTTCTACAAAAATATCCATATAGTGAAGTGCTTAGTGAGGCGAAGCTATGGATCTCTAGATCTTATTTTTCTCAAGATGAAGAGGAGGAGGCCATTGTTTTATTGCATAAGCTAGAGGCAACAAAGCAGATCTCTAAAAGAGTAAAAAGAGATATTGGGCTTTTATGGGCTGATTATCATATTAAACATGACAATTATGGACAAGCGATTGCCCGTCTGGAGAATGCTTTAAAATATTCGATGAAAGGTCCGGATCGTCGTAGGTATCGTTTTTTACTTGGTCAGCTCTATGCTTCTATGGATCAAAAAGAGAAGGCAGTAGAGAATTATAAGAAAGTGTTAGGGTTGAATACCCCTTATAGAATGACTTTCTATGCGAAAATAGGAATCTATGAATTGAACCAAGGAAGTCGAGATTTGGATAAGTCGAAGCGTATCTTGGGGCGTATGTTACGTGATGAGAAGAATGAAGATTTTCAAGATCGTATCTATTATGCGTTAGGAAACATTTATTGGGAAAAACAAGAGAGCTCTATAGCTATCGATTATTATAAGAAATCAGTAACCTATTCTGAAGCGAACCCAACCCAACGAGTGGAGTCTTCTTTGCGTCTGGCTGATATCTTCTTTGATGTTAAGAAATATCGAGAAAGTCAAAGCTATTATGATACTGCGGTGACTGTAATACCCGAAAGCTATCCTAATGCTATTGAGATAAAAAAACGTGCGAAATTCTTGACCGCTTTGACTTCAAACTTGGAGGTGATTGAGGTGCAGGATAGTTTGCAACAGTTGGCTGCCCTTCCTAAGGATGTGTTGGATGGTAAGATTAAAGAATGGATAAAGGTTGAGCGAAAGAGAAAAAGAGAAGAGGAACTGAGAAAACAGCAAGAACAACAAGACGATCTGGATAATTCATTCTTTAGAAATAATGCTCAGATGAGCATGAACCAGAATAGTTCTCAAGATCGTTCTAGTGCTTCAGGAAGGTGGTATTTTTATAATCCATCGACTGTAGCAACAGGAAAAGCAAACTTTAGACAGATTTGGGGCAAGCGTGTATTGTCTGATAATTGGAGACGTTCGAATAAGTCTAAAATTGAGGGGGATTTCTCTTCGTTAAATGGCGATGAGGAGGAGACTGGAGAGGATATGGATCCAGATAAGAAAGAGAAAACCAAAGTGTTGACTCCTATGGATGCGGAGTATTATACTAAAGATATTCCTCGCAATGATTCAATGTTTGTTGTTTCGAATAAGAAAATCTGTAATGCTGCCTATAATGCTGCACGAATTTATGGTGAAGACCTACATGATATTGATGCTTCATTGGAAATGTTTGACCTTTATTTAAGAAAAACTTCAGATCCACAACTTAAGTTGACCGTGTTGTTTTATGCTTATGATATAGCCTATAAAGCAGGTCGTACAGCTGAAGCAAATAGATATAGAAATAGAATATTAAATGATTATGGGGATAGTCGTATTGCGATGTATCTACGTGATCCTTCTTCGTTTGAACAGATTGCAGAGAAGCAAAGAGTCCAAGATCAGAAATATGGAGAGGCTTTAGAAGCAATGCGAAATGGTGATTATAATACTTCGCTTGCATTGAGTTCGGAGATCATGAGGAGTCCTCAGGATACGACTCTTATCCCTAAAGTTGCTTATGTTGAGATGGTCTCTTTAGGGGCAACCAAGGGTAGTCTTACTTTGGAGAGATTAATCAAAGATTATAAGGTTAAATATCCTACTTCACCATTGATGGAGAGGGTAAATAAATTGGAAGCATTGGTGAAAGAACAGTCGCTGAAAGATTTTGCTACCATGGTTAAAAATGGATATATCCATTCAGAAATCCAGAATAAAGAGGTGGCTGATATGAGTAGTTCTGAATTTATTAATCAGAAGTTCGAGAAGACAGCAGATACTTTCTATTATTATGTTCTGGAGTTAAATGCAGGATTACCAGTGGATCTTAATAGACTACGTTTTGATATTGCTCATTTTAATATTGATTTCTTCCCAGAGGATGATTTTGATGTGGATATCGAGAAGTTGAATGATCATGAAGTAATGATTGTGGTGAGAGCTTTATCGGATAAAGATTATGCTAAAGTTTATTTTGAAACAATTACCCATCAAAGACGTGTCTTTGCTTCGCTGAATGGACGTAAATATTCAAACTATGTTATTACGTCTAAAAACTTTAGAACTGTTAAGGAAGATAAGAGCTCTTTAGAATATCAGAAATTCTTTATTGCCAACATCTCGCCATATATTGGAAGTGAAGTGAGCGGTGAAACGATAGAAGATCCAATGCTATTGATTAAGAATATGAAGCAACAGAAGAGTAATCCTGTTACTTCGGGTACTTTTGTTGAAGTGGATACTGGTGACATCGTAGATGCTAGTAAGCAGACGACTAAAACAGCAGTAGTGACTACTGCTGTCGGAACAAACAAGAGTAGTGAGGCTATAGAGAAAAATGAGTCTCAGCCAGTTGCGTCATCTGTTACACCTGATAATGAGTTGAAGAAAGTGGAAAGTAATGTCTCTACAACAAAAGAAGAAGTTGCTTCGGATGTTCCTTTAGATAAAGAGGTTGTTGAACCTAAAGAAGAGGTTGTCCACGTTGATATGGCTGAGGATCTTTTTACAGATAGAGAAGATATACAACATGCGATTATCTTTATGACAACGAAAGATACTCGTAGGATCAATAAGGTGAGACAACAGTTGATGTTTGTTCATATTAAGGATCTAAAACAACGTGGATATAAAGTACAAGTAGAGGATTTTAATAGCTCTAACACTTTTGTTGTCGTAACAGGCTTGTCTAACCTAGAGAAGGCGACAAACTATTTGAGCCAGATTGCTGAATTGGATCGATTTAAGAAAAGTATTGTACCTTCTGTTGAGGAGGTGATGATTATCTCTGATGAAAACCTAAGACGTTTGCTAAGGAATAAAAAGATAGATCAATATCGATTATTCTATAGAAAAAACAAGATGCCTGTTGTGAAGTAATTATTGCAATGAGGTTTGAGGCTGTCTGGTTGTATAATAATACATTAATAAAATTATTAGTATGAAGATATTATGGGTAGATGATGAGATCGAGATGCTAAAACCTCATATTATATTCTTGACATCTAAAGGATATGATGTGGATGTGGCAACGAATGGGCATGATGCTGTGGATATGATCAAAGAAAATAGCTTTGATATTGTGTTCTTAGATGAGCATATGCCAGGTATTACTGGACTTCAAACTTTGCCTTTAATAAAAGAATATGATGATTCTCTTCCTGTGGTGATGGTTACAAAAAGTGAGGAAGAGAATGTGATGGAGGAAGCCATTGGTTCAAGAATCGCAGATTACCTTATTAAGCCTGTGCGTCCTGCTCAGATACTTCTGTGTCTTAAGAAAGTGTTTGATAATCGACGATTGGTAAAACAGAAGCTGACTACCGATTATAGACAATCTTTTATGCAACTCTCTCAAGAGATCAATATGTGTGTCTCTATGGAAGATTGGAAACAACTTTTCGTGAAACTAGAGAAATGGGAAGTGGAACTTTCAGAGAGTGGGGATAACACAATGGATGAAATCCTTTCGATGCAAAAGAAAGAGGCAAACCAAGAGTTCTTTAAGTTCGTTCAACGTAACTACTGTGATTGGCATGAAGATGGGATCGAGAATTTCTCACTTAACTCTGTAAATGCCATATCTAAAGGAGTTTTCCCTTTGTTGGATCAATCGAAGAAGGTGTTTCTGCTGGTGGTTGATAATTTGAGATTTGATCATTGGTTGGCAATTAAAGAGATGATACTTGAGCGCTATTCTTTGATTAAAGAGGAGGTGTGTTGTAGTATTCTGCCTACGGCTACTATGTATGCTAGAAATAGTTTGTTTGCTGGATTAACCCCAGAGCGTATAGCTTCAATGTATCCTGATTGTTGGGTTGGAGAAGATGAAAGTGGATTTAAAAATCTCCATGAAGAAACCCTTCTTGTAAAGCAGTTTGAACGTTCTCGTCGTAAAGAGAGTGTACAGTTTATTAAAGCTTCTAATGCCACTTCAGGAGGGAAAGTTTTAGATCATTATTCAAAGATTGTTCAATCTGATTTCTCTGTTCTTGTAATCAATTTTATCGACATGATCTCGCATGCACGAACAGACATGGAGATGATAAAGGAGTTGGCCGCAGATGAGGCTGCATTCCGTTCTCTTGCTCGTAGCTGGTTTGAACATTCACAATTACTTGAACTTCTTGAGAAATTGTCTTCTGAAGATATTCATATCGTATTGACTTCGGATCATGGGACGACACGTGTTAAGAATGCCGTAAAGATACAAGGTGAGAAGAATACCAATACGAACCTTCGATATAAGTTGGGGAGAAATCTAAAATATCCATCTAAAAATGTCTTCGAGATCAGTAAACCAGTAGAAGTAGGTTTGCCACACCCACAAGTATCTACCAAGTATATCTTTGGTAAGCCTGGGGATTATTTCGTTTACAAAAATAACTTTAGCCAATTTTCGGCTACATATTATGATACTTTTCAACATGGAGGCGTATCAATGGAGGAGATGCTAGTACCATTCGTGGTATTGAAATCGAAATAAACAATATTTTACATGTGAATTCATAAGGGGGATGCCATAGGTTGGGTCCCTCTTTTTTTGTATCTTTACCACACAATGGTGGTGTTGGTGCTTAACTTAATTTTAACCATTCGTTACAACCTTTCTTCTGTCAAAATATTACAAGAATTATATCGATAAATGTATCGATACTTGCCAATAATTGTGTGTATGGGTAAATGAGAAATATTATGTTTTCTACTCTATTTTGTTGAAAATACTTTTCTTTAGTAAAATTAACAATTTATTAACATAGTGATTTTCTGTCTCTAAATCGAGCCTTTTCTTACCTGTAAAGGATTAGCTGTCATATTACGTAATGACTGATTTTACTTTCATTTAATTGTAAAAATAGTATGACATATTTTTTTATTTCTTTTGTCATATCTAATTCTTGATGTTTTGTGTTGTCATTTGCTGTTTGTATTTGTTGTCTTTTAAGTTGTTGTTATTCAGTTGTTTTAAATGTGATTTTTGTGTTGTATTTGAGTGTTGTGAATAGTGATCCTTTGTGTTTTTTTTATCTGATTTCTTATTATTTATATATGACATAGAGTTTAAAAATGGTGACAATCTTTAAAAAAGTGAAATGTCTTATTATGACAGCATTTTTTTAGTTTTGTCCTACTTATTCCCCGTGATAGGACAGAATAAGTTGTTATTGCCTAAAAAAAATGTTTATTGTAAATTAAGAGTAGTGTGTCTTAATCTACTTGTAAGATAAACTTCTATATCCTATGTTTGTGTTGTGAAGAGATAAACATATCTGATTTATTAATCCCACAATTTTTATTAAAAACAGAGTTAAAGATTACTTATATCTAATTATGAGAGACAGATTGATGAAATATATAAGACCTATTCTATTAGGAGGAGTGATGTGCTTCTCTGGGATTGTTTTGGGTCAAACATCTGGCTCCATAAATACATTGCCTGCTGGTCAATTAGGATCAAGAGAAAATCCTTTAGTATGTAACAAAGGAGAAACAAAAGAGTTCTCTATTGAAGCATCGACTAATTATGATCTTGGCGTGGAAGATTATAAGAATGATAGAATTCAATGGACTATTGATGGAGGAATAAGTGAATCTTCGGGTTGGATTCATAAAACAGAAACTTTAACTACTTCTCGAATATCTACTGTACGTGTTAAGTGGAGTACAGATCCTTATCGAAATAGTGGTTTTGTGGATGTTACACAAACAAGTGTAGATGCAAGTAATGCAACTCATTGTAGTGGAGTGGTTTCTAGAATTTATGTGAGATTAAACAACAAACCATATTTCTGGGGTCTTGCCACTGTTGATCGGAATGAATGTGCGGATGAGACAAGTGGAAGATGGAATGCTGGAGGTGTATTTGATTTTTCAGGTGTAAATGTAAATGATGTTGATACTGGAGATACAGTAACAAAGAGTTATAAGATTGTGAATGAGAGTGGGGATGTTGTAGAAGCGAAAGATATTGACCAAGCACCTTCTGAATTGGTACCAGGAGTGTATAGAGTCTATTTCATTGCAAGTGACGGTTATAGTAGTTCTGAAACATCAATACCTGTATATAATATTACAGTTAATCGTTCACCAAGACCAAGTAATATAAGATATTAATTTATTTAAGTAGTTGATCGAAATACAAACAATTATGATGAAGAAGCTAACATTTATTTTATTCCTTTTTACGCTGGCTTTGGGTGTTAATGCACAAAGTTTAACTGACGGTAGTAAACCTATGATTGGTGGTAAATATAACTATTCTATTACCATGGAGAATGCTGCTAACGCAGGAGTATGGACCCTTAAGAAAGCGGACAACACTGATGTTTCTAGCAATATAACAGTAACGGACAAACAAAATATTGTTATTGACTATACTGGGTTAACTGATGGAGACTATACTCTTAGATTTGTTGAAACAGCTGGAGGATGTGCTTCTGTAAGAGAACTTCCTATTACTCTTGCAAGCAACACGTTTAACGTAATCGTTGCAAACACAACAACACTAGGTTGTAATCCTGAGTCTGGAAATGTTCATGTACAAGGTGATACTCAAGATTTGATTTTTACATATGATATTACAAGAGAAAATGTAACAACAGGTACTTGGGCATTTGATCTATTAAATGAGCCAACAGTTGAAGGTGCTGCATATACTACTGCTCCTGAAATTACATTGAGTACAGGTACACTAACAGGAACATCTGTAACTGCAGTTGCAGGAGATAAAGTTACTGTAACGGTTACTTATAAAGCTTTGCCAATAGATTTAGATGTAACAAATATGCTTAGTGTCACAGCATCTACTGTAACAGAAGGAACTACTGTAGTAACAGCTAACGATCTTGGATCTAAAGTTGGTGGAACAATCAAAGGTCTTCCAAACACTTCTGATATTACTTTTAAATAAAACCAAATAGCTATATATAATGAAAAGAATTTTACTAAGTATGATGGTGCTAGCAGTAGCTAGCATAGCATCTTACGCTCAATCAACAGGGGATAATCCTTTCCCAGGAGCGAAACATAAATATAAGGTGACTGAAGTCCCAGGACATGCATATTCATGGTCTGTTAAAGTTGATGATGGTACTGGAAAATTGGTTGATGCAAATGCTGCTGATGTAACATTAGCAGGAGAAGCAACAAAAACAGTAACTATTGACTGGGCTTCAACTTTGAATGCTAATGATATTTACTATGTACAAGTAGAAGATGAAATAGGTGGATGTAAAAACCTACGTATTTTACCAGTAACGATTACTGCAAGTACATTTGATATGATGATTGCGGCAGTTACTAAAGATCCAATTTGTTATACAAACCAAGTTACTCCATCTATCGAAGGCGGAAACGTTGTTTATAACCATGGTAGTGCTTCTGTAGGTTATAATTTGACAATTGATGGTGTTGGAGCTACAAATGGTTGGTCTACTGTAGTTAGTCTAGAAGCTCTTGCAGATGTTAGGTTGGCAAATCTTGCTACTGCTAAAGCAGGTGTTAACATCGTTGACAATGGAGATGAAACTTATACTGTAACAGGTACAGGAGATGCAGCAGATATCCTTCTTACAGCTACAGTTGAGAATACTAAGAAGTATGATAACTCTACAAACAATGTTGCACAGATTACGCCAGCACTTATGTTGACTGCGCAAAAGATCGTTGGTCAAACAGTTGCTGAATCTGACAATACGAATGATAAAGATGGTGCTACAGTTAAGCGTCACGCAATCAGTGGAATTACATTTGAATAATTAAAAATCTATATACTCATTAAGCTATAATATGACTCAAACTTTCCGACATAAGGCATTTCTCTTTTTGATGTGGTGTTGTTGTTTTGCTCCATTCTCTGTAATGGGGCAGGAGAGTTATCGCTTAGTCGAAGGGGAGATTCATAGTTTTAGCGTAGAAGAGGTGTTGGGGAGCAACTATAACTGGTTGTTATATTCCGATTATAGTTTGACTACCCTTGCTTCTTCTAATGATGCTGCTGCATTTGTGGGCCCTGCTCACTTTTCAGCTGTATCTTGTGTATTCAAGAAACCTGGTGATTTTGTATTGAGAGTGAACTCTGAGTTAGGAGGTTGTACCAATACTAGAATATTGATACTGAAGATTCTTCCTAATAACATGACTTTAGGTTTTGCTAATACGAACCAAGAGGCTTGTGCTACTTCTATTGGAGATCCTTTACCATTGGATCTGACGATAGAAAAAGAGATTGAGAAGCAATCATCTACATACGACAGGTATTTTCCTTTACGTCTTTCGATACAAGTATTTAAAGACAATAAGGATATGGGTGTACAAGATATAATGATAGACAGAGATGATGAAGCGATGGGTCTAAATCTAAAGATTAATGACCTAGATGAGGACCATCGCTATTCTATTGTTTTAGTCAATGCACAGACAAGTAATGGTTTGGCTATTAGGATTGTAGAAGATCAAAAAAATATTGACTTCTTACAGAAGAAACGACCACGTGCTGGTAAAATTATAATGGAATAAATTCTTAAAAAATAATATTCTTGAGACTGATTAGTATAAAAATATGGACCTTTTTCTGCCTTATGGTAGTTACACTAGGGGTTGTTCGAAGTCAATCGATCACTCCTGATGTAACTATTAATAGAGGGTCGGTGCACCGTTTTAAAGCATCGATTGATGATCCATCGTATACTTACCAATGGTTAATAAAAACATTGGAAGGTGCTCCTATGAGCTATACTGTAAAGTCTCAATCTGCCACTTCAGAATTAATCCTTTTTAATCAAGAAGGTACTTATGAATTAAGTGTTGTGCCTGCCCAAGGTGAGAATAGCTGCCCTGGAGAGATCACTAAAATGGTGATTAAAGTAGGTATTGTTCTAGAAGCCAAGATAACAGGAAAAGATTTTATTGGAAGTTGTAAGTCCACATTACAGTTAGATGGTTCACGTTCTACTGGAGAACGTTTATCGTATGAGTGGGGACCAAAGATACATTTTGACAATCCATATATTGCAAAACCTACTTTTAGAAAACATAGTGCTACGGAATCTACCAAAGTATGGTTAAAGATTACAGATAAGTATGGTGCTTCTGAGCAGGTAGAGAAGATAATCAATTTTGACCCAGCTCCTCGTGCTATCGTCAAAGGACCAAACAAGATTAAGTTTGATTCTTGGGTACTACTTGATGCCATTGCTAGTGAGGGAAGTCATTTGGTTTATTATTGGAGTAATACAGATCCTAATGCTCAAGATTATGGGCATGTGGATAATAGTGATCCTTCTAAACTGATTGTACGCAAAGCGGGGACTTATCGATTGAAAGTAATGGACCGTAATGGATGTGTAGATGTCCTTGATTACGTGGTTGAACAAGATGGTACAGCTCCGATTACCAAAGAAGATATTGGTATTACAAAAGAGCGTTTGTTTATTGACTTTAAAGTGTTGACTAACGACTATGATTTAGATAACGACATGGATACTCTTTCATTGAAAGTATTAACTCCACCGTTACATGGTACCGCAACACTGGTTTCTAAAGGTTTGATAAAATATATACCAGAGGATAATTATATTGGAGAAGATTTGTTTGAATATGAAATTTGTGACCTACAAGGAAATTGTTCCACTGAGTACGTCCGCATCATGATACGTGCTGGAGAACTTCAAGTCGTTCGTGGGTTCTCTCCAAACGGAGATGGTATTAATGATCGCTTTGTAGTCAAAGCAGTTCAATTCTGTGAACAATCTGAAATTCATATCTATAACAGATGGGGGGATCTGGTTTACAAGAGTAATCGATATGGATTGGATGGCGAGACTTCATGGTGGGATGGAATAGCCACCGAAGGAATGAGTAAAGGGAATGTTGTACCTTCAGGAACTTATTACTATATCTTGAAGACTGACAATTATTCAACTAAGAAAGGGTACATATACATAAGCAAATAATGTTGATCTAAGAAAAGATGATACACTGTGATAAGATATATCGTATGTGGAAAGAAGGACGCACTTCGTTCCTAATACTCCTACTAATCTGCATGTTCTCAATTCGAACAAAAGCCCAACAGGATCCTTTGTATAGCCAGTATTTAAATAATCTGGCTACCATAAATCCATCCTATGTTGGAGTACAAGAAGCAATGAATATTAAGTTGTTGACTAGACACCAATGGACTGGTTTTGATGGTGCACCTACAACTTCGTCTCTTGCTTTTACCATGCCTTATCTTGATGGACAAATGGGAATTGGTGGTCGTATGCTTTATGATAGCTATGGCCCAATTACGCAGGTCGGGCTATATGGAGACTATGCCTATCATTTGGATATTGATCCTCGTAGAGGAAAGTATTTGAGCTTTGGTATCTCTGCAGGATTCAATCTATTTTATGCCAATATCCAAGGAATTGGAGAGAATCAAGACGATCCTGCTTTTATGAACGATCTTAATTCAGAATTCCTCCCTAATATTGGTTTAGGAGTTATGTTTCGTGCTAAAGACTATATTGTGGGTCTTTCTATACCTAAGTTAATAGAGAATAAAGTTTCTGTTGAAGAAGTTTCTCGTACCTCTATCAATAAAGATATGCTTCATATCTATCTTTTAGGAGCTTATAAATTTGAAGTAGATAGAGATATTACAATGAAAGTAGGAAGTACAATCCGCTATATTAGAAGCTCCAACTTAGCGGCTGATCTTCATGTATTTGGTACATTCTATGAGAATTTTACTGCTGGGATCATGTATAGAACAGGGAATTCTTTCGGTATGAGCATGCAGTATGATGTCACTGAGGAAATCAGACTAGGATACTCATATGATATGACTGCACTAGAAGACACCAATAGCTTTCCTAGTACTCACGAATTTATGATTAGTTACGATATCCCTTCAAAGAAACGAAGAAGATCTTATCGAAGAAGATCAAGCTATTTCTTTTAATTAAGCGATTTATTTTTATTCGACATAAAGGGAGTGATCATCAGATCTACTCTCTTTTTTTTGCTCCCTATACGACCTAATCCGCTTTCTTTTGTCTTTACCCATATGTGGATCTTATTATCATCTTATGGTTCTCTTTTAAAGCAAAATAGTGAGTCTATACACTGTCTTGATACGATATCAAAATGCAAGATCTGTACCTTTTAAATAGGGGGTTCCTCCATGGTTCGTCCATGGTTTGTCCATCGATAATGGGGTAATCGGTGGAGGAACCATGGAGCAACCATGAACAAACCATGGAGAAAGGGTTTATTAAGTAACCTTTTTGTGATGTTCTATAGATGTTTAAATTATGAGTAGAAATGGCTTATTTGGGGGCTATGAAGCAGGGATCAATAGGGGGATCATGGATAGAAGCGTTGCCTTTATGTCTTTTATGGATATGTTTTGATCTTCTTCTTATATCTTGGTATTGATATAGGGAATTGACTTTATATCTTGGTTAGATTCTAGGCTTTGATTTATAGAAACAAAAAAGGCAGTAGATAAACTACTGCCCCAACAACAACTCTGTAATGTGTTAAGAATTCAGAACTTAAGTTCTTTGCCTACATAGAAGTCAAGCATCTTTGTTCTAAAGATGAACTCATATTTAGATTGTATTTTTTGTGATTTCGCTCTTATAAAGCTATTCTTTGCTTGATTATAATCGTAGATATTCATTGCACCAGCATTAAATTTCTGATCTGCGAAATAGAACGATTCTTTACTCATTTTCACTTGCGTAGACGCTGCCGTATATTTCTGGTGTGCCCCTTTGGCTTGTGTCAGAGCATTGGTAATTGTTTTACGAAGATCTTTTTCAGCTTGGATCAAATCGATCTTAGATTTCTGTTCTTGTATTTTTGCGTTCTTATAGGCGTTTTTAGCTCTTTTCCCATTGAAAATAGGGATTGATACACCTAGACTAACGTTTTCACGCCCATTGGCTTGCATTTGATCAGAAAACCCTGTGTTCTTTTCACCTTTATAGTAATAGTAACCATTAGAGTAGTTTGCACCTGCAGAAATCGTTGGATATAATTCTCCTTTTGCTGCTTTGGTGTTGACCTCACCTCTTTTTATCATTGTTTTAGCTGCTTGGATCTCTGGTCTTAGATCGAGAGCTGTTGTATAATAATTGGTTACCTCATTTAGTTGCATCTCAGAGTTTAATAAGGCCAACTTCGGAATCTGAATATTTAGAACAGATGGATTTTCTAATTCTAGAAGTTGTGCCAACTCAAGTTGTCTTAATTCTAGGTTGTTTTGAGCATTGATCTTTTCCGTTTCATTGTTTGCTAATTGTGTCTTTAGCTCTAATAACGGGCCTTTATCAATCAATCCTTCTTCTACTTTAATCTTTGTAATGGTGATCTGCTTTTCAGTAATCTCAATTTGCTCTTTTGCCAGATTTACCATCTCTTTGGCAACCAATATATTTAGATAAGCCTCAGTTACTTGAAGGGATAGGTTTGACTCTTTAACTTTTAGTATATCACCTTGGTAATCATGATCGTATTTCGATCGACGTATTTGATTTTTTAGAGCACCACCTTGAAACAGTTTAACCCTTGCGTTAACATTAAATGTTGTCGAATTTGAGTTTTTATTTATATAGGTGTTATCATTCGACAATGTACGTCCCCATGAGGTCGTATTATTTATATCAGATGAAACAGAAGGCAGTTTAGATAGTTTATAACTCTCGTAATTATTACTTGAAATATCAATATCTAACCTTTGCTTCTGAATGCTACTGTTGTTTTGTATTGCATACTCAATACAGTGAGTCAGGTCCCATCTATCTTTTTGTTTTTCTTGTGCAGAAAGTGATAGAGAGAACAAAAACACTATCGGCAATAAGTATATAGGTTTATTCTTCATTTTGTCTTCTTTTTTGTGGAAATAGTTTATGCTTCTTTTATGAGATTATTTCTTATTTCCTCTAACTTTTGTCTCTTTGGTTACCCCTTCAGTTACTTCAACATTGATACCATCAGACAATCCTAGCTCCACATATTGTTTCTCATATTCTCCCTTTTTATCTTTGGCAGTCCATATGAAACTTGAATCATTTTCGAAGAAGATTGTCGATTCTGGAATAGACAATACATTTTCTTTTCTTTCCACTTCAATCTTCGCATTTGCACTGTACCCTGCACGGATAAATTGGTCTACTGCAAGCTTTACTGCTCCTTTAATCTTGAATTGTACTGCACCTCCATCGTTAGTTCCTTTTGGCGCAATATGTGTAATGGTAGCATCATATTTCTCTTGATTCATTGCTCCAATAGTCAATTCCATTGGCATACCAATCTTAATCTTACCTACCTCAGTCTCGTCTATATTACCTTCAAAGATCATATCTTGCATATCTGCAATAAGTGCAATGGTTGTACCATCATTAAAGGAGTTACTTTGGATTACAGAATTTCCCTCTTTAACAGGTACATCAAGCACCATCCCATCAATGGTTGAGCGGATAAGTGTATTGGTTTGATTTGAAGTTGATTTGGTTACTCCCTCCTTAATTAGATCCAGATTATCCTTAGATGCTTTCAACTCCTCTTTAGAGGCATCATAACTACGTTTTGATTCAATGAAAGTAGCTTCAGAGATTACTCCTTTTTTGAATAAAGTCTCATTTCTATTGTAATTGTTTTGACTAGATTCCAATTGAATCTGTGCTTTCTTAATTCTCGATTTGGCATTGTTTAGATTAACCATATCTGGAATAATCTTTACTTTAGCAATGATCTGTCCTTGTTTAACAGTGTCTCCTGCTTCAACGTATATCTTACTGATAATACCTG
Source organism: Prolixibacteraceae bacterium (assembly GCA_025210775.1). Classification (GTDB taxonomy): domain Bacteria; phylum Bacteroidota; class Bacteroidia; order Bacteroidales; family Prolixibacteraceae; genus Halosquirtibacter. Next base: position 70,568 of record JAOARB010000010.1, on the reverse strand, counting down.
CGATCTGCGGTTTGATTGCGATCTCTTTCTTCGGTACTACAGCCCCTGTTGCTATAGTACTAACAACGATTGTGTCATTCTTTACATCAAGGATCTCATAAGCTACCTCTTTAGGTTGAGACTTCTGATATATGTAAGCAAATGTTCCAATAACACTAGCAAGGACTGCGATGATGATAATTATCTTGAATACTTTTTTCATAATATGGTCTAATAATCGTTTTATTCTGTTCTTAATGCTTCTATTGGCTTGATGGATAGTGCCCTTTGGGCAGGTATTATTCCAGCAAGGATACCTGTGATAATAATGATGGTTAATGACATTATGGCTAATTTAAAGTCAATTACCATATTTGCTAGGAATGAGCTGTCTGGACTATTGGCTAATACCATACCAATTAATGATAAGACAAAGGTTCCAAACATAATTCCCAATACTCCAGCAATAGCTGTAATCGTTGCACTTTCTAAAATTAATTGTGATGATATCTGATATGTTCTTGCACCTAAAGCTCTTCGTATTCCGATCTCTTGGGTACGTTCTTTTACGACCACCAGCATAATATTACTGATGCCAATAGCTCCAGCTAGTAGCGTTCCTATACCTACAATCCATATAAGTAATTTTACCCCCCCCAGAAGTCCTTCGAATTTCTGGATCTCTTTCTGAAGATTGAAAGAGCCAACGGCTGTTTCATCTGTTGGTGATATATTATGTCTTTTCCTTAGGATCGAAGCGATCTCTTTACTTACAGAAGAGACATCTACTCCATCTTTTGCTGTTAGAATAAAGAAATTTACATTTACCCCTAGGTTATATGCTAGTTGCAAGGTTGTAAAAGGGATATAAATAGATTTATCTTTACGTCCTCCTAATCCCATCTGTGATACTGCATCTACAACTCCGATGACTCTAAAGTAGACCCCAACGATATTGACGTATTTCCCTAGTGGGCTCTCTTGCTTTCCAAACAGGTCTTCTGCTACGGTTTTACCTATGACACATACTTTTCTTTTTTCATTGATGTCAAATTTGTTGATATGGCGACCAGACAAGATTAGAAAAGGATCAATATTTTGATAGACAGGGTAGTCTCCGTTGACAGAGTAGTTTCCTTTCTTATCTTGATAGTAGATATTCATCCCATCTTTAAACTTCTTATACAGTCCAATACGTGGTGCAATATATTTTAAGTTGGATACCTTTTTTGAGATTACCTCAATATCATTAATCTCTATATTCCAAGATCTTCCTTTCTTGAATCCGTCATGTGCTTCAGTCGTATTTTGGCTCCACATAAAAGCGGAATTGGTAGCTACTCCATCAATCTGGCCAAATATGCCTTTCTCAAATCCGTAACCTGCACCAAGCATAATAACAAGCATAAAGACTCCCCAGAATACACCGAATGCAGTTAGGAATGTTCTGAGCTTATTTCGTGATAGAACGGCCCATATCTCTTTCCATTTGTCTATATCGAACATAGTTTCTTTTTTCTAGATTGATGTTTATTCGTATCGTAAGGCTTCTATTGGACTTACTTTAGCAGCTTTTCTTGCTGGAATATATCCAGCAATGAGTCCTGCAATCACAAGCATTATTGTTGCACTAATAGCAACCCTCATATCGACTGTAGGGTCTACAAAGAAGGAGCTATCTACTTGCATCGATTCCATAATTAGTTGCACTAATTTCATGGTTCCTGCTCCGAATAACATTCCAATAAATCCTGCTGTAATGGTCAGGAAAATAGATTCTTGAAGTATCAATGCAATAATACTGAACGGTTTCGCTCCAAGTGCTTTACGTATTCCGATCTCTTTGGTTCTTTCTTTGACGATAATCAGCATAATATTACTAACACCTACGATACCAGCCATTAATGTTCCAAAACCGATTAACCATATAAAGAGTTTTATGCCAATAAATATCTTCATTGTTCTTTGGAACGACGCATAGTTATTATAGGTTCCCAATGCTCTGGTGTCTGTAGGATCGAAATGGTGCTTGTGTGCCATTCTATTTCGTATCTCCTGTTCTAGGGTTTCAGATTCAGCCAAGGATATCTGCTTGGTTGTAAGGCTTAAGTTATGAATTCTATTGGTCTTCTGGAAAATAGATTGATATGTTGTAAAAGGAATCATTGGAGATGTTTCGTCATTTTTATCATCAGCTACACCTACTACTTTAAATGGTACATTTTTAATGATAATATATTTAGAAAGGGCATTCTCTCTTTTGAAAAGACTCTCTTTTACTTTCTTTGAGATGACAATTACTTTCCTTTTTAACTTAATGTCAAGATCGTTAAGAAATCGACCTTCTAACATGTCAATCTTGTCGATTGTTTTGGTTGCTGGGTAACAACAAAAGATAGAATAACTACCCGTCTCATTTTTATATGCAAAGGGTGTTGCCCCCATATAGTAGTTTGCAGATAATTGGTCAATATTCGCAATCTCGTTTTTTATGATATGGAAATCTTCATTTTGAAGTTTTATTCTTCTTCCTTTGGGATATCCATCATAGGCTTTGCTTGTCGTTCTTGTCCAGACCCATATGGTATTTAGTGCATCACCCTGGAATTCCTTTTTGGCTCCATTTTGAAGTCCATTACCAGATCCCAGGAGTATCATTAGCATAAATATACCCCAGGCTATGGAGAAACTCGTAAGAAAGGAGCGTAGCTTGTTCTTTTTAATGGTTATGAAGATTTCATACCATACTTCTATATCAAAAAGTGATTTCATGTATTATCGTTCTTGAGGTTCAAAGCTATTCTCGTGAATTCTCTCAATTAATCCATCTTTTAGATGAATCACTTTTCTTGTTTTGTCTGCGATATCTTGCTCGTGGGTAACGATGATCACGGTAATACCTTGGTCATTGATCTCTTTTAATAAGTCCATCACCTCGTAAGATGTTTTTGTATCTAGTGCTCCTGTAGGTTCATCCGCTAATATGATTTTAGGAGAAGTGATCAATGCACGAGCAATGGCTACCCTTTGTTTTTGTCCTCCAGATAGTTGGTTAGGATAATGGTCTGCCCATGGGTCTAGTCCTACCTTCTCCAAGTAGCTAAGGGCAATCTCGTTTCTTTTTCTCCTTTTTACTCCTTGATAGTATAATGGAAGTGCAACATTCTCTAATGCAGTTTTAAAAGATATTAGGTTGAAGGATTGGAATACGAAACCAATGGTGTGGTTTCTAAATCCTGCCGCTTGGTTCTCTGTCATATCTTTTGCTAGGGTTTTATTAAGATAATACTCGCCTTCGTCGTAATTATCTAAGATTCCGAGTACATTCAGTAATGTCGATTTTCCAGAACCTGATGAACCCATAATAGATACAAATTCACCTTCTGTTATATGTAGATCGATCCCTTTTAAGACATGAAGTTTCGTGTCACCAGTGGGATATGACTTATGAATATTTTTTAGTATTAGCATCTTTTCTCTTGATCAAATTAATTTTGGTCTTACATCTAATAAGACGTAATAGAATAGTAATAGTTACATCAAAAAGACACTTTTTTTAAAAATATATTGATTTTTGTATGGATATGGTTGTGATTTGTAATCAAAAGAGGAGGTAAAAAAGGAATGACCACAGCAAGGTTTTGGGGGCTGTGGTCATTACTAGTAGTCGTTTTCCAAACAATGTGTTGAAAAGACAAGGTGTTTTGGTTAAAAGGCACTATAAAATTAAGAAAATATAGGTGTCTAAAATAGGGGGGAGGCTAAAAAAAACTATTCTTAAAGATCAATTAACGTTAGTCGACCTTTCCCTATAACCCCATCGATTTCGAGTCTTTTTGCAGAAACAAGCGATTGTTCAAAAGTATTCACAATCGGTTCTCCTTGGATATTGAAGGAGGTGTTGATTAAGGCAATCTCTCCATATTTCTTTTCCATCATATTAAGAAGATCATATAAAAATGGGTTCTGTTCTCTCTTTTCTATTGTTTGTATTCTAGAGGTGTTGTCTACATGTACTACACCGGCCATCATGGAACGATATGCTTCTTTTACTTCATAATCTAATAGCATGTATTGAGAAAGAGGATTCATGGTGGTGTTTATAACTTTCTCTGCATTTCGTTTTAACATTATTGGTGCTATGGGCCTATACCATTCTCTTTTTTTGTGATATTCACTCACTTTCTGTGCTAACTCTTTTGAGCTGGCTTTGGCTATGATACTTCTGTTTCCTAATGCTCTGGGACCAACCTCACCGTTCCCAATACATGTAGCTAGAACTTGATTCTGATTTAATCTTTTTGCCACCTCTTCGACTACCTCTTGTGGGTATTCATGGTGTGCATCAGAAAGATTCCAATTGTTAAGATAGGGAGAATGTTTTTCTACTTTACCATGTTTCAGAAATTCTATCCATGCACCTGCACCGAGGGCAAGACCAGAGTCTTCACAACATGGAGGAATGACCACCTCTTTAAATATTCCCGATTCAACGATCCTCGAGTTGGCCTTAATATTTAGTGCACAACCTCCTGAATAGTATAGGTGTTCGGCTTTGGTTATCTCTTTATAATGGTATAGATCTTTAAATAGCTGTTCCTCAAACTCTGCTTGAATGGAAGCTGCAATATTTTGTATAAAATGGTCTTTAAGATCAAAGTGATGAAGATCTACTCCCATCTCCTCTTTGGCTTTTTTGAAGAAAATGTTTTTAGAGGTCCAGATATTCTGAAAGAAGTCGTTTCTTTTTAACCATTGTCGTATCTCTGGTATATCTTCCCCAAAAGATCCAAATCCCATGATCTTTCCTGGTACAGAATTCTGATCAAATCTTTTGGCTCCTACGATGGCAAAAGTCAAAGCATTGGCATTATGAAGAGAGGTAATTCTTTTATTCTTCCAATGGGCATCCACTAGTGTTAGTTTCCCATTTTTATAGTGCCATGCACTAAAATTAGAGCAACTTGCACCACCATCATAATGAAGTAGAAGACTGTTTTCTTTCCATGTCCCACAAAATGGTAAAGTCGTTGCAATATGAGCCATCTCATGGTTTAATACCCAACCTTTATTCTTAGTGTCAAACCACCTTAGGTATCCTTCTTCTGGCCTACAATCGAGTTGATTACGAAGTGGTGCCTCAAAACGTATTTGCCCATCACTACTAATAAAAGCACGTCCGATCTCGTGATCTACAAACACAATATCCAGCTCTTTGCCAATCAATTTCTCCTCTCTAAGTAGAGGGATGATATGTTGATGTAATTTGTTGTCTCTTTTATTCCTTGTAATCCTCTCTAATTGAACCAGTTTTTCCACTTTACCTTGGTTGAAAAGAACCATGTTATGGTCATGGATAAAACCGGGATATTCGCTATCTATACAATCTTGTATCCCATAGATCGCTAGAGTAGGGATATTGGGATTCCATTTAGAACTACTCATTAGGATATATTATAATGTGATTATGTGTAAATACGGAGAGCCTACAATGACGGCAATAAATAGAACGAAGAGTAGGTTATACCAAAAATTATCTTTCGAAAACTGGAAAATATGTGCCGTTAAATAGGCTAGTGGTATAGCCGTAATTGTTATCAATTCGTAAGAACAAGTATGGATGGTGATATATATAACGATAGAACATAGTACCGTCCATATCATGATATTCAGGTATTTTCTAGAAGCCTCTTTCTTAAGACCATAACGCTTCATAACACTTAATATCCCCCATATTACAAATAAGGTCACTACAATACCTTGTTGATAAATAATAGCATTATGAGAAAGAAACTCATTGTGACTCGACATATTCAACATTAAGATGTTCTCCAGTGAGTAGAAATGATCGTTTAGATAATAAATCGAACCACATACATACCATGGAAGTAATACTCCGATAATTGGGATTACAACGTGTCTCCAGTTAAATTTCTGTCTAAGAATAAATACAGCTACCCAAACAATTGGAATAAATAATATTGCTGGAAGATAAAATAACGATGCCAATGAAAGCATGATAGATGCTTTAAAGATATCACTTATCGCTTTGGGTGACTGGTAGGTCCTGAAGATATAAAAGATACCTCCAATAAATAGAGTCGCAGCAAATTGTGAGGGAAGAAAAGTGTCGTACTCCTTTACTGAACTAGTAAATACGATATATAAGAAACTAGGTAAGTAGCTCCTTGTCTTCATAAAGAGATACTTTGAATTGAGTAGATGAACCAACGTTGCATTGACCAGTGTCATGATTGTACCGCAGATTGCTACTCCTATACTGCCTTTTAATGGAAAAAGATTGTCAAAATAGTGAAATAGTGGCATTGATGATTCTCCTGGGAAGAAGTAGAATGCCACTGGATCGAGCCAGGCTGCTACCCATAATAAGATCGTTGTAAGAAGTAATAATATCGTATTAGATAAACGGTCTGTCTTAAGTATCGTGAGCAACATAGCTATGTAAAATATTTGTTTTTAGAATCCTTATATTGCCACTTTTCTAATGTTTATTACTACTCGAAAAGTGGCAATACGAAGATTATAAAACTATAGATCGAATCCAAGATCTTTGCGATAGAATTTTCCTTCAAAGGAAATTTTATCTACTTGTTGGTATGCTTTCTTTAGTACTTCAGGAATATTGTCTCCTTTTGCACTTACCGAAATAACACGTCCTCCATTGGTTACAATCTGATCGTCTTGTTGTTTTGTTCCCGCATGGAATACCGCTCCATCGTAATCTTTATCTGTTTCGAAAGTGATGGCTTTCCCTTTTTCATATTTCTCAGGATAACCTTGAGATACCAACATCACTGTTGCAGAGGTCTGTTTACTCTCTTTATAGTCAACTTCATCTAAGTTTTGATTGGCAACACCTTTAAAAAGATCCACAAGACTACTCTCAATACGAAGCATGATTGCTTCTGTTTCAGGATCTCCCAAGCGTACATTGTATTCAATTACAAATGGTTCGCCTTTGACACTGATAAGTCCAATAAAGATAAAACCTTTATAGTCAATATTCTCTTGTTCTATTCCGTGTAGTGTTGGAAGTACTACTCGTTCTTTTACTTTTGACATAAAGACTTCATCAGCAAATGGTACTGGTGAGATTGCGCCCATACCACCCGTATTTAGTCCAGTATCTCCTTCTCCAATACGTTTGTAGTCTTTTGCGACAGGAAGAATCTTGTAGTTTTTTCCATCTGTTAGAACAAATACCGAACATTCGATACCTGAAAGGAACTCTTCGATAACTACTTTTGATGATGCTTCTCCAAACTTACCATTAAGCATCTCTTCTAGTTCTTGTGATGCTTGTTCGTAAGTATCTAAGATTACTACTCCTTTTCCTGCTGCAGGACCATCCGCTTTTAATACGTATGGTGGAGCTAAGGTCTTCATAAAAGCTTTTCCTTCTTCAATGGAATCTGAGGTGAAGGTTTGGTATTGTGCCGTTGGAATATCATATTTTGCCATAAATGCTTTAGCAAAATCTTTGCTTCCTTCCAATTGTGCACCTTCTCTTGATGGGCCAATAAGCGCAATATTCTTTAATGCTTCATCTGTCTTAAACAGGTCATATATTCCTGCACATAGAGGATTCTCTGGTCCAACAACCACCATCTCTATATTATTGGCAATACAACTCTCTTTGATGTGTACAAAGTCCATTACATCACCATCAATATTTTGGCCTATTTGTGCTGTTCCTGCATTTCCTGGAAGAAAAAAGATGTTCTCTCTCTTCTCGTCTTGAGCGATTTTCCAGCCAATAGCATGTTCTCTACCTCCGGAGCCTATAACTAAGATTCTCATTATAAAGTTGAAATTAGGATTTTGTGAATATTACAATGACTGGTTTAGGATCATTGTTTGTTACAAAATTAGCTTTAATTGAGAGTTTCCGTATAGAAATAGAGATGCTTTTAAAATTGTTTACACAGAGTTTACAATGTAATATTATGCTGTCTTTTTATGCTCCTTTGGAGATACGTCGTATTTTCTCACGTATGCGCTCCACAATTTCGATGTTGGGCTTGATATATAGAGGTCTGATCTTTGGAAATTCAATCTTTTTAAACTCATAACCTTCGCCTTGCAATGCTTGAATTGCTAAAGGAAGGGCATATTTTAAGTTCTCTTCTGATTTGATCGAATCATGGAAAGTGATAATACTACCTGGACGTACAAAATCGAGTACATTTCTCAGTACTTCCATTTTAGAGATGTTACGGTTGTAATCACAACTGATGACATCCCACATGATTAGCTTATATTTCTGTTTTAGATAACGATATTGTGATCGTTTTACAAGACCATGAGGTGGTCTAAATAGATTGGAACCAATAAGTCTATCTGTCTTCTCAATATTTTGATAGAATTCTTTATTGGGTGTTTTTAATCCTTGTAAGTGATTGTAGGTGTGATTCCCTACGGCATGTCCTTCTTCTATTATTCTGTGATAGATCTCCGGATATTTATGAACATTTTCTCCTACAACAAAGAAGGTCGCTTTGATATTGTATTGAGCCAAAAGATCTAACACCCATGGGGTGATCTCTGGGATGGGGCCATCATCAAAAGTTAGATAACAACTTTTCTCTGTTTCGTCCATTCTCCATATGGCTTCAGGAAACCATTTGGTTAATGTTTCTGGCAAATGTACTTGTAACTTTAGTTTCATACACAAAATATAAGGTCGCACAAAGAAACCTTCACAACCGATCTTTATTTAGTGCTGAAGCATAAATTTAGATCAATTTCACTTAAATAATCCTATAAATAGACTGTTCTGACAATTCAATTATTGGGTACAAAGATATAGAAAATGCCCTCTTCTGCCAAAAAAACAATTTGTTGTGATTATTTAGAGTTATTTATGAATACCAAAAGACTCCCATTCTTTAGGACGAAAGGGAGTCTTTTGTTTTTTGTGAAATAAGGTTGCTACAATCTCTGAATTGACGTTTCAAAGACTGTATCTATCGATTTCTGGAGTTGAGTTTCTTGGTATTTAGCACAAGTATCGCTCATCTCTTTTAGTATATATAATGCTCTACGGATATCATTTTGAATGACCATCTTTTCTCCTTTAGAAAGTTGAAGATAGAAGTTCAATTGTCCCGAATAGTTGTTTAACATCTCTTTAAAGATGCGAACTGCAGCTTCACGATCATTCGCTTTGAAATAAGCTTGTGCCATCAATAGACCAAAATAGTCATAAGTGATTTTAGATGATGGTGCAACTTCCTCACAACGATTTAATACTTTGATTGCCTTCATTCTGTTGTCTAACTGAGGAGTCTCACTTCCAACGTTGATAGAATTGTTCATCTTCAAGCTATCTTGTAGTAGAGCTTCAGCAAGTCTAATAAAACTATTTCTGATGTTCATTGCCATACGAGAATTGTTCTCATCCAGATAGACTTTAGGATCTTGCATGTTACCCCAATCGAATTTCTCCATCATATTATGGTACATCTTGTCAATGTTTACCATGCTTACTTCTTCTGGGTCACTGTTTACATTCTCATTTTTCAATGGAACCAAACGATATGCAAAACCTTCTGTTCTAAAATATCTCTGAAGACCTAAGTATTTATCACTACCTACAGTGATCGCGAAATAGAAAGGACGAGTCCAATCGGTATGTGCAATCATATCAAGAAGGATTAACTGGTCTTTGGTAATGATATTTGATTTTAAGTCGATATTGATAACCGGAACGATTTTATCCGAATCCTTACGTGCTACAAGACCACTCTTGATAACTTGCTCTTTGTCAATCGTAACTTTTAATTTACGTGTTGGGAAGAAAGCAATATTATCTTGAAGTTTCGTTGCTTTGTTTGTAGACTTAATAAAACTGTCAATAACGTCTCTTAGCTCTAAACGTTTGTCTTTAAATGAAGGATGTTCGTATACATAGCAATAGTCGTTTGTTCCTAGTACATATTGATCCTTCGTAAATGTAATTGGAAGAGGTTTCGACTCATAAGCTTGACGTTTCATCTGATCGATATACCAATCTGTTTGTAAATAACTCAAGTTACAAACACGCATATCCGTACGAATACCTTCTACGTCTTGTGCATACCAAAGAGGGAATGTGTCGTTATCTCCATTGGTGAAGATAATTCCATTTGGATCACACGTATTTAGATAGTTATATCCCGTACTTCTACAAGTATAACGGTTAGAACGATCATGATCATCCCAGTTCTCAGACGCCATAATACCTGGTACTAGGATCAGAGAAGCAAGGGTCGCAATAATTGCACTGACTTTGTATGGAGCTATTCTTTTAAGAATATCAATAAGCCCTAGTACCCCTAATCCGATCCAAATAGCAAAGGCATAAAAAGAACCTGCATACGCATAGTCTCTTTCACGAGGTTGCAGAGGAGTCTGGTTTAGATATACAACGATCGCTAGACCAGTCATGATAAACAGCATCATCACAATAGCAAAGTCGTATTTCCCTTTCTTGCTACGATTATATTGAAAGAACATACCTAACAAACCAAGAAGAAATGGAAGCATATAATATTGATTGCGTCCTCTGTTCTCTTTCCATATTTTAGGTAGTTGTGACTGATCTCCTAATCTAATATTATCGATAAAAGGAATACCTGAGATCCAGTTTCCTCTGATCACATCTCCGTGTCCTTGGATATCATTTTGTCGCCCACTAAAGTTCCACATAAAATATCTCAAGTACATGTAGTTTACTTGATACTTAAAGAAGAACGTAAGGTTCTCTCCAAACGTTGGCTTCATTATTCTTTGACGCTCGCCTCTATCTCCAACCACAGTGATCGAAGTTCCTTTGATGTTGGCCCATTTCTTATACTCCTTAACATGGGCTGACTGACTACTATACATACGAGGAAATACAGTACAACCGATACTTTGATAGTTCGGTGTTTGGCGTACTTTCACTTTCTTGTATTTGCCCTCTTTCTGAATGTAACTAGGTTTCGCTTCGTTGTAAGGATTGTTCTCATCTAATGGCGTATTATAGTAAGCACCATAGGCCAAAGGACGATCACCATACTGTTCACGGTTAAGGTAATCTAAAAGAGAGAATACATTATTCGGATTGTTCTGATCCATTGGAGGATTAGCCGAAGAACGGATAACAATCATAGCATAAGAGAAATAACCAATGATGATTACGGTTGTCGATACCACCACAAGATTTCTCCAAGGCATCTCTTTTTTTGTTGTATAATGAATTCCATATACTAACCCTAGAATCAATAGAATAGAGTAGATAATGACACCACTATTGAAAGGAAGACCTAGTGAGTTCACTGCAAACAGTTCAAACCAACTTGCAAATTTGATCACCCCAGGAATGATACCCCACATGATGGTTCCGAGAATAATGGTAGAAACAATCAAAGCAATTATCGCACCTTTCCATGTAGGTTTATACTTTCTGAAGTAATAGACCAAACCAATCGCAGGTATTGCTAGAAGGTTAAGAAGGTGAACACCGATAGACAGACCAATCATATAGGCAATAAATACAAGCCATCTGTTGGAATGAGGATCGTCTGCTTCGTTTTCCCATTTCAGTATTGCCCAGAAAACAATGGCCGTAAAAAGTGAGGAGGTAGCATATACTTCTCCCTCTACCGCTGAAAACCAGAATGTGTCTGAGAATGTATAAGCAAGCGCACCTACAGCACCCGAACCAAAGATAGCAATCATATGACCTAAAGAAGGAGTCTCTTCTTTCCCTACCACTAAGTTCTTAGCAAGATGGGTGATACTCCAGAATAGGAATAAGATGGTAAAAGCACTAGCCAAGGCGGACAATGAGTTGACCATCATTGCAACCTTTGAAGGATCTGAAGCAAATATAGAGAAGAAACGTCCTAGCAATAAAAAGAATGGAGCCCCAGGAGGGTGTCCTACTTCTAGTTTATATGAGGTCGTAATGAACTCTCCACAATCCCAGAAACTGGCTGTGGGCTCGATAGTCATCAGATAGACTATTGCTGCAATAGCAAAGACAATCCAACCGATGATCTTATTGTAAAATTTGTATTGCTTCATTTTATTTCAATAAAGTATGATGGAATTTTAATATACAAAGATTTAGGTGTCTCCAACATTAGGAAACTATGCCACCACGAAAATAAAAAAATTTATTGATGAACGTGTTTTAAAAAATCGACTTCTATGTCTAATCATCTCAAAAAGAGTTTTTTTTCTATAATCTTTTTACGAATGTTTTGTATATCCCATTTTTCTAAGTTGATTTGCAACAATGCAAAGTAAAAATGAAACGATGAAAAACATTATAAACAATAGACTATTCTTATTGTGGAGTGTATCCATAATGATGGTATTTTCTTTAATACAATGTTCTCCTATTCAGGGACTTCAGAAGAGTTATAGTTCGTCCTATACCGCTGGGAATTATGCCGAATCTCTTTCCGCAGCAGAGGCTTTACTTGCTTTGCAGGGCAAGGATGGGAAAGAGGTACCTATCGAAACTTATTTGATGGCTGGTAAGTCTGCTTTTCAGTTAAAAGACAGCGATAAGGCGATGAAGTATCTCGGTATGGCCTACTCTTTAGGATCTTATGACAATGAGATGTTAAGTAATTTGGCAGACCTTTATAAGTCGGAAGATAACCTTTCTAAAGAGATGAGGGTTCTTAACGACTTAATGAAATCTTCGGATTCAGAATATGCAAAATCAAAGTTAGAAAGGTATTTTCTGATTAATATCGAAGCCGAGCTATATGAGAAAGCCGATTCTCTATGGAGTAAGCAAAGCGATTCTTTTCGTCAATCTTTAGAGGGACTACAAGGCTATTTAACTTTAAACAACAAGCTAGGGAAAGACAAAGAGGCTATAGTCACTGCTAAAAAGGTAATAAAGCTTTCTCCTAATGATTATGATGCCAAACGTACTTTGGCGCTAGATGCATATAATAGGGCAGAAGATCACTACAAGAGATCGATGGCAACCTATAACCGAAACAAGACACGAAAGAACTACGCAACGCTTCTAAAGCAGTTAAAACAAAGTGGTAAGAACTATCGCTATGCGTTAGGCAAGCTTAAATCTGTCTATAAGGTTAAGAAAGAGAAAAAAATAGCACTATATATTTCAAATGTATATGCACGATTAAATAATAAAAATTCGGCCGCTTACTATCGTAGATTAGCCAAATAGAGTTTCTTCTCTTAACGAGAAACAAAAACGGCTATCTCTCCATGAGGTAGCCGTTTTTCTTTTTAATTCTTTTCTCTCTCTTGTTTCTTGTGGTTACTCCAGTAGTTGGATCAGATGTTTTAATTGATCATCCAACTTTTGTTGGTATCCTTTATCACATCCAGACTCTTTCGAAATCTTAATACATTGAGACAGAATGCTGATTTGAGATTGAATACGACTACTGTAACTGTTGGCAAGATACTCTGGTAGCGTGGTGTAGAATATGGTCCACTGATAGGCCTCGTTAAAGATGGAAGATAGAAGTTTTTCTCCTTCTTTAGTCATCTTGTTTTTAAGCAACAGTGTCGCAAGAGGAAGATCCTCTTTGTTGATAAAACCAGGAGTGTAGCTAGCATAGCCTTCGTATATAGAAAACAGTTCTTTTGCTTTTGTTGTCTCCTTCTCTGCTAACATCTGCACCAAAGTATTGGTATAAGCATTCTTCACCTTTGCCGATTTCAATGTTCTTAGTGATGTCTCATCCCAAAATACCTTCTTGTCTCCAAGTTGTTCCCATTGATAGTCCTTAAGCGTTTGCATCGAACGCTCTGTATTGATCTCCCCAATTAGCCCTTCTGTTTTCTTAAACTCATAAGGAATAAGAGTATAAGTAAGCCCATCAAATCGAACAAAATCGGTAAGGTCAATGTGAATTCCTTCTAGGGCGCTGGGATCAAATGAGATAGGACGATCCCATTGGTAATGTGCCAACATATTTAGAAGCATCAGATCACTTTTGAATATACCACTTCCTTTTAGAGGAATAAAGAGGGTATCCTTAATGGTTTTATTCTTTAATTGACCTTTAAGAAATCCACTTCTAACGACCTCTTTAGTGACTGGAAGAGCGATGGTCTTAGATGGAATATAATCGATCTTTTCTCCTGATCGTGTTTTTACCTTCGTACGAATGTCTTTAGATCCTATCCAGAATAGGATTAGCTGTTTGATCTCAAAAGGCTTTTTAAGGTTATCCAAAACAGGAATATATTCTCTAATGTTCTCCACTTTCTGTCCTTTGTTTAAATGGATAGGTAGGGCAGGGGAGTCATACTTTTGTTGCTGCATCTGTTTTATATACCAGTTTGCAGACAAAAGGCTCGTATTGCATATCCTTATATCGGTGCGTTCGTTTCTAACCTCTTGCGTATACCAAAGAGGGAAAGTATCGTTATCCCCATAAGTGAAAAGAATGCCATTTTTCTCTAATGGGGTTAAGATATTAGACGACAGGTTTTGTGCAAGCATTCTGTCAGAACGATCATGATCGTCCCAATTTTGTTGTAACATTCTTCCCGGAAGTGCAACCAAAAGCATCAGTGAACATATTCCTAGCAAGATGGTACTTTGCTTTTTCTTTGTGATCCCTTTAAGTAAATAGAATGCACCAAGTCCAATCCATATTGCAAAAGTATAGAAAGACCCGACATAGGCATAATCCCTTTCTCTTGCCTGTATTGGTGTTTGATTTAGATAGATGACAATGGCTATCCCTGTGGAGATAAAAAGAAGCACCAAAGGGGTGAAATCTTTCATCTCTTTATTGGAGGTGGTCATCTGTATATACAAACCTATAAGGCCTAAGATTAGAGGTAAGAAAAGATAGGTGTTTTCTCCTTTTCTCGATTCTGGGTAGTCGGGACGTTTACTACTGTCTCCCACCATCACATGATCTAAAGACTTGATACCACTTATCCAGTTGCCATTAAGAATATCTCCATAACCTTGTTTGTCGTTCTGCCTTCCGGCAAAGTTCCACATAAAGTAACGGAAATACATGTTCCCCAACTGATAGGTGGTGAAAAAGGTGAAATTATCGACAAAACTAGGCTTGTAGATCTTTTGGTTAAGACCTCCTGTTTTTGTGTTTAACCAACTTCCATTCTCTCCTGTCCATGATTGATAGACTTCAGGATGTTGTCCTCTTGAACTATACATGCGAGGAAAGAACGTATTAAAACGTTTATCATAGATGGGAGCCATCGCTCCTTTTTGTTTCTTGTATTTCCCTTGATCATAGAAATATTTCGTTCCTTTCGATTTCTGTCCTACCACTGGAGCTGTATAGTAATTTCCATAGAAAAGGGGACGATCACCATATTGCTCTCTATTCAGATACTCTTGAAGACGGAACATGTCTTTCGGTGCATTCTCGTTTAGCGGGGGATTGGAATTGGTTCGAATCACTACCATCGCATAGCAACCGTAACCAATGATAAGCAGTGCCGTACTATTGGTGATCAGATTAAGTAGTTGCTTCCCTCTAGATATGCTATAACGATTAAGAAAAATCAATGAGATAAGAAAGGCTCCAAAGAATAGAAAGATACCTGTATGTTGTGGTAGATGTAGACTATTAACGGCTATCAGTTCTAGTCGTGAGATAAGCCATGGAATACCAGGTATGATCCCATAATTGATCGCTACCACTAGAGCACCAGAGACGCCTAGTGCAAGAAGAGAGTTCTTATTGTTGACTTTCCATTTGTGATGGTAAATGACAAACACAATTGCTGGTATTGCCAATAGATTTAAAAGATGTACCCCAATAGAGAGGCCTAGCAGGTAGAAAATTAAAAGTATCCATCTCGAATATATAGAATCGGTCTCTTCTCTCCATTTTAAGATAGCCCAAAATACGACTGCCGTGAAGAATGACGAGAGGGCATACACTTCCGCTTCTACTGCCGAAAACCAGAAGCTGTCAGTGAAAGCAAAGGTCAGTGCACCTATGGCTGCTCCAATAGAGATCAAATTCTCATTCCATCTCTGTTTGGTGTATACTGGTTTTAATAGCAGAACAATGGTCCAATATAGAAACATGACGGTTGCAGCACTTGCAATAGCCGAAACAGCGTTAATTAAAATCGTTGCAATCTTAGCGTTGGGAGCAAATGCTGAAAATATTCTAGCGATCATTAAATAAAGAGGAGCTCCAGGAGGATGTCCTATCTGTAATTTGTATGCAGCTGAGAGGAATTCTCCACAATCCCAAAAACTAACTGTTTTAGCTAAGGATAGCATGTATACAATAAATGATAAAGTGAATAGTCCCCAGCCAATTAGGGTGTTTCTATGTTTCGTCATATTTGGATATTTCTATTTGAACGATGCAAATACAAAGATAGTTTTATGATTTTTTTCTGCTACTTTTTTTCTGAAATGTTTGCATAATAAAAAAAAGAACGTACATTTGCACCCGTCTTAAACAAAGAGACAAACAGAGATTGACCTATGGTGTAATTGGCAACACATCTGATTTTGGTTCAGAAGAGTCCAGGTTCGAGCCCTGGTGGGTCAACAATAAAGTTCTTCTTATTGTTGATTTTTTATTTAGATCCCATTTAATGGGAACTTTTTAAAGAAAAAATTTTGAAAATAATAAAAAGGATTTTATATTTGCAACGTCTTAAAACAAGAGACGTTCACTGAAAGATTGACCTATGGTGTAATTGGCAACACATCTGATTTTGGTTCAGAAGAGTCCAAGTTCGAGCCTTGGTGGGTCAACGCAAAAAAGCTACTCAATATTGAGTAGCTTTTTTTGTTTCTAATAAATTCAATTAAAAAAATAGCAGCTCTCTATTCTGAATAAGAGCTGCTATTTTCAATTATTAGTTCTTTATGGCTTCCATTAAATTTGGGATCTTCTCAAATTTACCTTTGGTAATTTTAATCACATCGTCACTTTTGTCTTTGTTTACTAATGTCAACATGAAAGTACCTGATATTCTTGTCCCATCATAACTTGTGACGGTAATCTCTAGCTGTCCTATTTTGCCTATGCCTAGAACTCCATTCGTTGCATTATATGTCTTTTCTCCTAGGGTATAAGTGGCTGTAACAAGATCTTCTGAGTCTAAATTGTAGGTGATAGGGAAGGTTGTTTTGTCTGTCGGTTTTGGGAAGAAAAGTGCAATCATCTCTTCTTTTGAGTTCGCAAGAGCAAGAACTCCTTCGTTAAAATTATTGGCTTTAGTGAATGATTTATCCACATTGTTCACTGTAAAAGTAGCAACTCCACGTAAAGGATCAGTTTGGTCGTTGTTCTCTTTCTTACTACATGAAGAAATAAGTAAGACTGTGCATAGTACAAATAGTAATTTTTTCATCTTATATTGGTTTTAATGTTAATAGTAATCTTAATTATCTACAATATATTAGTATCGGTAGTCTTCTATTTGTTACACAAAAAGATATATAGCCATTGATTCAAAAAGAGGAGGTCTCTTTAGAACCTATATAAGATTTCTTGGGGACAATGAAGTAAGGGTAGGCTATCTTGTTACTTCGTAATTAAAATGTCTTGTAATGGTTCCTTTTCTTTTTGTACAATAGAAGTGTTCCTCTTCAAGAATCTTTTCGTTGATCGTATTATAGTACAGGTTCTTGCAAGAGATAATCTTACCTCTTTTATTGTATGTGGTTTCATTTGTGAGCGTTCCTGTGATGTATGAATACTCTGTTCTATATCTATGGTTAGAGGCCACACAATGCGTTAATTTGGTCGTTAAAAGCCCATCTTTATTGTAGTTAAAGGAGACGATTCTACCTAAAATGTTTTTGTGGTATATCTTAGCTTTGGACAATTGCCCTAAATCGTTGTAATAGTATCGAATATTTTTGTTCTGGCTATTATCAATACCTGTAACAATCTTTTCTATCTGTTGCTGTTTCTCGTTGTATTCAAAGAGGATCATCTTTTCAACCACATATAGTTTTTTATTCACACAATTCCTTGAGTAGGTTATGATATCTTGTATCTGTCCGTTGACATTGTAGTAGTAAAGTTTGTAGTATATCAATGAATCCTGCAGATCATAGGTGTTTGCACGAGTCAATTTACCTTCTTTGTTGTAGATTCTTTTTGTATTGGTCTCTACTGTTCCTCTTTTATTGGTATGTTTTACATGCTGAGATTTGACTCTCGAGAATTTAGGAGTCTTGTTCTTCGTTTGACTGTAATTGGTGCGACAAGAAACTCCTATTACAGCGAGTAATAGGAGGACTATATATCGTGTGGCAATATTATTAATCATGAATGGCAGCTTCTTGGTGATGATAATTCAATCACAAATATAGTAAACATTTTTAATGATGTATTATGTTATATTAACAAAGAAGCTTTTTTGTTGTTATATGCAAATATCGTTTCTCTTAGCATTTATTTCCACCAATAAAATACTTTATTGTTGATAGGTCTTTTGATTCCCTTAGATACCTGTGTTACATGTAGGTTAGCTTTGGTTGTCGCAGGAGTCTCTTCGTCTGTTTGTCGAGAGAATTGTATCGACTCAAGAAAGTATTTATCTCCTGTTTTATGATAGGTGCTAGAGATATAATAGTGATTCGGCTTCTTTGTCGATCTTTTCGTAAAATGATTATACGATAAAGACGAGAAGTTAGAAGCTTGTGCCCATACCTCATTTTTGACAATTGTCGTATCTTCCATATTGATATAAACTCTTCCCTTATATTCGGTTGTATAAGGATCGAATGTGATTTCAAAAGATGGGTTCATTAACTCATAATCTACAATAATAGTTTTTTGCCCATCTGTTGTTTGTTCGTCACTCTTAGAAAGTTTAAAGTCTCTTAGAAGGTTAGGATTAAAGATTCCTCTGTTCCATTTGCCAAGATCGAGTTTCAAAAGATCGTTGATATATACAGCATGATTGTTAAGAGAAGGATCCTCTTTTTTGTTCGCTTTTACACTAGAGATAGAATAACCATAGTTTTTAAACAACACCGAATCAGCTAGAGGTTGATACCCTTTATTGTCGGTATAGGATACCGATGTTTGATGACTTATTGTAGTTTGAGAGTTGTTCTGAAATTCATAATGGGCCGACATGCTATAAGGTTCGTTGATATAATATTTATGCATGTTCTTTCCTGCAACTTTAAGAATGCGATAAAGGACCAATGATTGAGCCTGAATATCGACAACATCAATAGAGAACGTTTGCTCTTTAAGCTTTACTTTTAAAGCAGCTTCGCTATTTGTTGCATTCCATGGTATGGTTATGCTGAAATAACCGATGGCAGAAACGGTGATCTCTTTTCCAAAATAGTCTTTGTTTACATTGAAATTGAATTCTCCATTTTCATCACTAGCACCTCCTACAAAAGTACCTTCTATTCCAAGATTAGCGTATGGAATAGGTTCTTGTGTCTCTGCATTGATTACAACTCCATGTATATTTCTTGCTTCCTGTGCTAGTAGTGAAAAAGAAAAAATCATTGCCGTAAACAGGGTTATTATTTTTTGCATAGTGCCAATATAATTAGATGGAACTTAAAATTTAATTTTTGATAAATTTACAAAGAGTCTACGAAAGTTAAAAGAGAATCGTTTCTGGTAAAAAAGAATTTATGAATTGTTGATGTTTCTATTTCCCTTATTTGCAATGTCCTATTTCCATAAGATCTTTTGCTTTCCCTTACCATTTCTTAGCTCTTATAGTAATAACAGAGAAAATCATTTAATATTATTTTTCTTCTTCGATTCTTTTGGTCGATCGTCTCTCATTGTTTGCTCCTCAATAACAGGAATGGCCTTCTTACATTGCCTCATCTCTTCCCTAAGAATACGAAAATCACTCTATTCAAAGGACAGGAGTAAACCAATAGATCCGCCCTCTTGGAATTTTATCTAGAATCCATTTCTTGCTTGATTTCTGATTTACAAGAATCTTGATATTCCCATTTTTATACCTTTTTCAGTGAAGATTTCCATAGGTCAAATAAAGGGTTTGTCCATGGTTCCTCCATGGTTCGTCCATGGTTCGTCCATGGTTCGTCCATGGTTTGTCCATCGATTTGGGGGTTTTCGATGGAGGAACCATGGAGCAACCATGGACAAACCATGCAGGAAGTACCTTTAAGTTCTCTACTTTGATGGCATTTCTTTGGTGTTGAGGATTAGAGTAATATAATAAATGCATCTCAAAGTGCATTATATTGCACTTTTGGGGCTTTTTACTGACGAATGCAACTATTTTGGTCTTGAAAAGTGTAATATATTGCACTTTTAGAGGTTTGTTTTGTTTACACGTTGTATAAGAATGAAACTATAGCTGTGTATAATAATCAGCATGTATTCTTTTGTGTAAAAGAAAATACATGCTGTAATTCTTTAGATTGGATTTAAATATTGTTTAGGTCCAATTGTATTCCAAAGTATATCATTCTAGCTTGTAAGTATCTGTAGCTGATTTCTGTGTAGTCTTCATTATAATAAGCATAAGATGGATTTTTATGGTTAAGTATATTATTAATGTTAAAGAAACAGACAATACCTACATCTTTAAGTTTTATATACTTGTTTGCTGATAAATTTAGTGAATAATAATTATTTAGTTTGTCATTGTAGTAAATTGTTGATCTTAAATGATATAGGCTAAGTTTTATATTAAAATTAAGCAATGTTAAATAATTGTTTCTAATAGTGTTTGTTCTATAAAATGTCTTTGTTTAGAATGTTCATTCAAGCAATAAATGTAATTTCCTATCTATTTCTATAGACTTCCGTTCGGTTTTAGGCATTGATGTTTTTTTTACTTCTTATACATGAATTGATCTTAAGGCAAATCATTAAAGAGGAGTGGCATAAAAGGTAACATCTATATCTTTTGTGGACTTTGTGTGGAAAGGAGGAATAATATCCTGTAATGGTTTTTATTTGGTGTGTCGTTATGTCGTCAGGTATGGACTTAAGAGACTTTATTAGGGCTATTATGAGTGATTGTAATTCTTAATAAAACATAAAATTATAACCGTGTTGGATTTTTACCTATTTGAGTGAAGTGGGGGTAACGGTGTTGATAGCGTGTGTTTTATGGGCACTTTTCTTTGAAGGTATGTTTTGTTTTTGGTGTCTAGAATGATTGATTTTAGAGATTCGTAAGTGGCTTTTAGGTGTGGGAGCAGAAGGAGGTTTATTTATCATGATAAAAGTATTACTTTTGCCCCAATTTTTTTATTAACACACAAGGGGAAAGTTACATACTGCCACTTTAAAATCTAACAGAAAATGCTTGAGACACTCTTTAAGCTTAAAGAAAACGGGACAAGCGTAAGAAACGAGATTCTTGCGGGAATAACAACTTTCATGACGATGGCGTATATATTGTCGGTTGCGCCAAATATGTTGTCGGCAACGGGGATGGATAAAGGAGCTTTGTTTACAGCAACAGTGCTTACTTCAGTTATCGGTACACTTCTAATGGCGTTGGTTGCCAATCTTCCATATGCTTTGGCTCCCGGGATGGGGACTACAGCTTTCTTTGCCTTTACAGTTTGTATTGGTATGGGCTACCATTGGGAAGTGGCTTTGACGGCAATATTTTTAGAAGGATTGTTCTTTATCTTTCTAACTCTGATCAATGTAAGAGAGAAAATTATTGGTGCAATTCCATTCACTGTAAGACAAGGGATTACGGTTGGTGTTGGTATGTTTATCACCATGATTGGTTTAAAAGGAGCTGGGATTGTTGTAAATAGCGATGCAACGTTGGTTACTTTGGGTGATTTAACTTCGCCATCTGCAATGGTTGCAATTATAGGTATTATTGTAACAGGTGCATTATATGTTAAGAAAGTTCCTGGGGCGATCTTGATAGGAATGATTTTCTGTACGTTGATAGGTCTTCCTTTAGGTGTCACAGAGCCTCCTAAGGATTGGAGTTTTTCTATTCCATCTATCACACCTATTGCTTTTCATTTGGACTTTAGTTGGATTGAGAGTTTTGATAAGATTTTAAACATCTTGGTGGTATTGTTTGCATTCCTATTTATTGATATGTTCGATACGATTGGTACTTTGGTGGGTGTTTCTAATAGTGCCAATATGGTGGATGAGAATGGAGAGATAAAGAATCTTAAACAAGGACTGACTGCAGATTCAATAGCTACTGTATGTGGGGCTCTTCTGGGGGTTTCCACTGTTACTACTGTTTCGGAAAGTGCTGCTGGTATTGCTGAAGGAGGACGAACAGGATTGACTTCTATCACTAGTGCGGTATTTTTGTTGGTTGCATTGTTGTTGTCTCCACTATTCCTAATGGTTCCTGCTGCTGCTACTACGCCAGCGTTGTTTATTGTTGGGGTAATGATGTTAGGAGAGATCTCGAAACTGAATTTTAAAGATTTTACGGAAGCGATCCCTGCATATTTTACTTTTATGCTAATGCCATTGACTTATTCTATTGTGAATGGAATTATGATGGGGGTGATCTCTTATGTGTTTATCAAGTTATTAACAGGACGTAAGAAGGAGGTTACTTTGTCTATGGGGATACTTGCAATAGTATTTATCATCAAGATCATTGTCTCCTAATCTTAATGGGTTCGATTACAAAATATATACCAAGGCTGCCTTATTGAGGTGGCCTTTTTTTTATGTCTTAATCTGATGGTGTGGGTGATGTAATTGTCAGATATTGTGTGTGATACTGGTGTTGGTTTGGCAAATATAGGGAGATCTATTTTTGAAGAAAGCAGAGTTTTATTATAATAAATGATTTGAAAAATCGTATTTATATTTGTTACCTTTGTTATAAAGGGTATTGTAAGTTATTCTTGTAGATACTATTACAAACTTAAATAGGAGAAGCGTAGATTATGTGTCATAGGTTAATTTTATATTGCGGGATTATAGCTGTAGCTTTTGCTTCATGTGTTTCGAAGAAGAAGTATGTTGAATTAGAAAGCAGAAAGAAAAAGAGCGATCAACGTGTCGTTTCTCTAAAGAAAGAACTTTCTTCTACTCAAAAAGAACTTAAGAATAGAACAGCTGAGTTTGATAAGATTAGAGAAGATCTAGAGTATAGTAATGTTCAGATGTTGTCTAAAGTAGACGAAGTCTCTGAAAAGATGACTAAGAAAGCCCAAGAGAATCAGAAATTGAGTGGAGAACTGGAGGATCAATTGTATTCTTACAAGAATGAGAACCGTCAGTTAAGTGATAAGATTGGGTCTCTTGATAAAAAATTAGATAGATATAAGGAGCAGTTGACTTTGTTAAAGAAAGACCTAGAGGCCAAATCTAGTGAGCTTATTGAAGTGAAATATGCTTTAAATAATGAAAAGGATAAATTGACTCTTTTGAATCAAAAGATCAATTCGAATGACGATAAAGTGAAGACGTTGAAAGATCAAAGTGCTAAACTATCGAAGACGGTGGCTTCTTTAAAAGGGCAGATCGTGAAGAAAAATGAAGAGATAGAACGTTTAAAGAACAATGTTAAATTGTTGAAGAAACAGATCTAACGCTTCATTTAATAGGGTTGGAGTTTTAGTAGAAGGCAGGTACTGAGATTCCTTCCATTCTACGATATAATTCCAAAGCATATACGTCGGTCATCCCCGATACATAATCAACAATAGCCAATATTTGTTTGTATGTGTCGGGGTTGTTTATGTCGTATTGTTTAGGGATGAGAGAGAGCATATTCTTAGCGTATGGCTCATCTTTGGTTTCTAATGCTCGTATGAATCGATCTAGAAGAGAGGTGATGATTTTATGACCTGCAATTTGTATCTCGACGACATCTCTATGCATATAGATCTCTTTGGTTGATACCTCATGAATCTTCTCTAAACATTGGATAGATCCTTGAGATATCGTCTTGATCAGTGGCGTTTGATGTATCCCCTCCATTATATTTGAGTAGTGCGCCATAAATTGGTCAAAGCATTCGTTGGTCAGTTTGCCAATAGTGATAGACCTAAGATAGGACACTTTCTCGTTTTTGTCTTCTATGGAGGTTAAGGTTTTGTTTATGTTCGATATATTCTTGTCCTTAAGATGAAAAGGGAGTAGAAACTCTTCCACCCTTTCGTAGGTAAGTATCCCAATTTTAAATGCATCTTCTATGTCCATTATCTGGTAACAGATGTCGTCGGCTGCTTCTACTAGATATACCAATGGATGTCTGACGTACTTGCCATTCGCTTTGGGTATCCCGAGAAGATTGGCAATCTTGATGTAAGTCTCTTTCTGGTCTTGAAAGAACCCAAACTTTTGTTTGTTGGTGTATGTCGATTCGTAAGGATATTTTACGATAGATGCCAAAGTGGAGTAGGTCAGTGCAAAGCCTCCTTCACGTCTTCCTATGAATTGATTTGATAGTAGTCGGAAAGCATTGGCATTCCCATCAAATTGAATAAAATCATTCCATTGTTCTGTGGTAAATAATTCCTTGTATTTTTGTCCATAGTGGTTCTTGAAGAAATCGGAAATGGCATGTTCTCCAGAATGACCAAAAGGAGGGTTTCCTAGATCGTGTGCCAGACATGCTGAACCAACGATGGCTCCAATTTCACTTGCTTTTTCCCATGATAACTCTTCCTTTTTTATTAGTTCAGAGGAGAGCATGGCCCCTAAGGTTCTTCCTACAGTAGACACTTCTAGGCTATGGGTAAGTCGGTTGTGTACAAAGATAGAACCAGGAAGAGGAAATACTTGTGTTTTGTTTTGTAGCCTTCGGAAGGTAGGTGAGAAAATGATTCGGTCATGGTCTCTTTGAAATTGAGAACGGTGATCTATCTTTTCGATCTTTCTATTCTCTAATCCTAATCGTGTATCACATATAAGTTCGGTCCACTTCATTGTCTGTCTCTTTAAATGGGTTGTCCCCATGTGTGTGGGTGGTATTTTTTCATCTCTTTGTTTAACTGCTTGATATTGGGAAAAATCTTTCCCATGGCTTTTTGGAAATCATCTCCGTGATTCGGAATAATGGTATGCATTAGTTCATGTACAAGCACCATATCCATCAGATGTTCGGGTAATTTGATAAGGTGCATGTTAAGATTGATGTTTCCTTTTGCTGAACAGCTTCCCCAATTGGTTTTGTTGTTCTTTATTCGACATGCGTTGTAGGGAAGATCTAGTTTCTTACTCCATTCAAACAGTCGTGATGGAAGAATGTTCTTGGCTTCCATCCTTATGACAGAAGCGTAGAAATGTTCTTTCATATCTTCAATACGCTCTTCTGTTGCCGTCTTAGGTAGATATAGGATGGTGTCGTTCCCTTCTTCTGCCAATTGTGGTTTATCTGTCTCGGAAAGACGTATATGGTATGCCTTACCAAGAATACTAAGGCTGTTAGGAATCTTTTTCGGCTGTTTGTTCTCTTGCTTGTTTATACTTTTTAGTATCCACTCTTTCTTAGAGAGGATAAGCTCCATAATCTCCTTATCTCTTGTTCTAAGAGGGGTACCAACAAGTATTTCTCCGTTGTTCTTTACTGTTAGACGAAAGTTTTTGGTCGTGCTTGCTTTACGAAGTGTAACGGTCCCAATCTCCTTAATGTATATCTTCTCTATTTTAATCATTTCTTTTTTAATATCTTGTTTCTTAGCCAGATAGGAAAAAGAACGGACCCAATCAATAGATATGGGTAGTAGCTGATGGCTCTCCATATAAGAGATACCATATTTTCATATCCTAATGGAACAAAATCAATCATGTATTTAGAGAATAAGAATTCAGAGAATCCTGCTCCTCCAGGACTAGGCATTACCATCATCATAATCCACATGATCAATTGACGTGCAAAGATGATCATTTGATTCATAAAATCGAAAATCTCAGGGTTTGGTGTAACAGTGGAGATGGTTACCCCAAGAATGATGAGGTTGGCAGTCCAATATCTGGAAATCCAAGAACCTGCTGTTGCCAAAAAGGAACTAATCCAAAAAGAAGGCTTCTTGTGCTGTAGATTCTTTGATGCAAGAATAAATTCGTCACCATATGCTATCGCATCTCTTTTCCACTTGCGAATAAATGGGAGAGTGGATATTCCAACAATGATACGTTTAAATAGTTTTGGGTTGAAAAAGAGGGCATAGGAAACAAATATAATGTAACAAAGTTTTATCGTGTATCCTGCAATGGCAAACCAAACAAGGTTATTTACAAAGCTGGTTTGATTGTATTGCGTAAATAGATTCTCCCAACCTATGGTGAGAATTAATACAGGAAAACTAAGTGCGAAAAAGAGTTCGTCTAAAAAACTGGTCGCCATAACGATCGTGGTACTCTCTGCCCATGATATCTTTTCATGGTGAAGAAAGAAGACTGCGACTCCCGTCCCTCCGATAGCAGTGGGGGTGATGGCTGATGCAAATTCCCAAAGAAATGTGATTTTGATGCACTGAAACCATGAGAGCTGTTTGTTGGATAATATGCGAATACGAATCATATATCCAATATCCCTACATAACATCAAGCCTATTGCAGCTAAAATAAATAGACATCCATTCAGTGTAAATGTAAATTGAGAAATCTGATCCTTCTCTTTGTATATTAAATATATAGCAACAGCAACCCCAATAAGAATGGGTAAGAGAATTCTTATTGGACGAAATTTGTGTAGAGATTCTTGGTCAGAATGTTTCATAATAATCTTAGACTGTGTGTCATTAAAAATGTTCTCCTCCTAAAAGTATGAAAAACTATCCTTATCCTATGTATTATCATAAAAATTAACTGCTAATATTCGAACAAAAAGGAACTTATAAAGGTTCTTATATTAGTAAGTAAAGGACAAATCTAAATCAGTTGGCTTATGGATAATATAGAACTTCACGGGAATCTTTTTAAAAGAGAAAGTTTGGATGTAATGGTGGATAATATTCTGCCTGGAACACTCGTATTCGAGGTGGTGAACCCATTCTATGGATATTATGGGGAAAGTTCAAAAGGACATACTCCTCTTTATTTCTATATCATGTTTGCTGATAATTATCCTTTATCTTCAATTGAACATACGATCGAAATGATGCAGGTGGCACAACTGATTGATCTGGATGCGGTTAAAGTGATATTGGAAGTGGAGAATGAGAAATTATATGGTGTTCGTCTTCGTGGTGTCGAAGGATATGGGAAAATTATCGAACTGCAAGAGGGGTTTAAAAGATATGGTTTCGAACTTTTAATTAAAAGTTATAAAGAGGTGACATTCGAAGCTAACGTTGAGGTGGAAAAATTCTTTGAGCTTAGTGAAGTTGCTGAGAATATCTATTTCGATAATACCGAGAATAATCATTCTTATTTCTTGTTGCCATCTTTCTTGAAATGGAAAGAGTTTGAAAGATTGGATCGACAAGCTCACCTTAATTGGGATGGGTTGAGTTTTGACTCTGCATTGTGCTCGTTGCGAATGAATGGAACTTATCGTAGTGCAATTAGGGTTTATCGCAAATCATTGACTCCTGATTTTGTAGCAGAGGTAAAAGAGTGCTATGAGAGAAAATTGATGTTTATGCAATAGGTAAGTAATTGGTTATATATTGGGTTGTGGTTGTAGATAAGGAGCTTAAATATTGTCAGATGTGCCAATAAATGAACAATAATATCATCGCTTAGTCATCTAGATGCTGTATAAAATATTTAAGAAAACTATCCGTTTTGAATTTTATTTTTTTATCTTTAAACCCTCGAAAAGAAAGAATACAAAAAGTTTCAGAATAATTTAAAGTAGGATTATGGAACCCAAAAAAACTCCCAGAGCAGATTTGGAAAGCAAAAGATCTACCCTTGTGTGGTTGGGTCTAGCTATCTCTCTGCTTATCATTTGGCGACTTTTTGCTTGGACTACCCAACCTAAGAAAACAGAAGGTTTTGGGGAGGTGAAGCAAGAAGCAGTAGAAGATGAGATTATACCGATTACTAATACTCAGGAAACTCCTCCTCCACCGCCACCACCACCGCCACCAGCGGCTATTATAGATATGATCACTATTGTGGATGATGATGAAGACATTCAGGATGAGATGGAGATCGAAGATTCTGAAGCAGATGAGAATACAGCAGTGGAAGTAGCTCAGGTTGTGGAAGAAGAAGAAGAGACAGTAGAAGAGCAAGTATTTAATATTGTTGAAGATATGCCTGAATTCCCAGGAGGTCAAACAGCTTTATTGAAATTTATTGCTAAATCTGTGAAGTATCCAGTTATTGCGCAAGAGAATGGTATTCAAGGTAGAGTATTCGTTGCTTTTGTTGTAAATAAAGATGGTAGTGTGACAGACGTGCGTATCGCTCGTGGTGTTGACCCTTCTTTGGATAAAGAAGCTATTCGCGTGGTAAAATCTCTTCCAAAATGGAAAGCAGGTATGCAGCGTGGTAAGCCAGTACGTGTATCATATTCTGTGCCTATTAACTTCGTATTGAATTAATAGAGCAGGTTCAAGATATTATTATATTCCCGGTCTTGTCTTTGGACGAGATCGGGTTTTTTACATTCATAGTAGAATGCTAGATGGGATCAAAAGAATTAAAGATTGAAGAAAGAGAGAAGTCTGCAGTAGTTGGACTGATCAATAGTAGTCAAGATGAAGCTAAAGTGGAAGAGTATCTTGATGAGTTAACGTTTTTGGCAGAAACTGCAGGAGCCCATATCTTAGGACGCTTTGTCCAACGTATGGAGGTTCCCAATAGAGCAACTTTTGTTGGAACAGGAAAGCTAGAAGAGATACATGACTTTGTGAAGATTCATGACTTAGATTCTGTGATTTTTGACGATGAGCTTTCGCCTACACAATTAAGAAATATTGAGAAGGTATTGCAGATCAAAGTTCTAGATAGAACAAATTTGATCTTGGATATCTTTGCTAATCATGCCCAAACAGCAAGTGCAAGAACTCAGGTTGAGCTTGCCCAATATCAATATATGCTTCCTCGTTTGACTCGTTTGTGGACCCACTTGGAAAGACAACGAGGTGGTATTGGTATGAGAGGTCCTGGAGAGACTCAGATTGAGACCGACCGTCGTATCATTTTAGATAAGATTGCTCGTCTAAAGAATGAGTTGGTTAAAATTGATAAACAAAAAGCTACACAGCGTAAGAATAGAGGCAAATTGGTGCGTGTCGCCTTGGTAGGATATACGAATGTTGGTAAATCAACCATTATGAATGTTTTGAGTAAGTCAGAAGTTTTGGCTGAAAATAAACTGTTTGCTACACTAGATACTACTGTTAGAAAAGTGGTAGTACAGAACTTGCCTTTCTTGTTGGCCGACACCGTTGGTTTTATTCGTAAGTTACCTCACGGGTTGGTGGATTCATTTAAATCAACACTGGATGAGACTAGAGAAGCAGATGTTCTGTTGCATGTTATCGATATATCTCATGAAGGTTTTGAAGAACAAATTGAGGTTGTCGATCAGACATTAAAAGAGATAGGTGCATCAGATAAGAAGATGATCTATGTTTTTAATAAGATTGATGCTTTTAGTTATACTCCTAAGGAAGAAGATGATTTAACACCATCTACTAGAGAAAATATTAGTTTAGAAGAGTGGAAGAAGACATGGATGGCTAAGAGTAATGACCAAGCGATCTTTATTTCTGCTAAACAAAAAGAGAATATTGAAGACTTTAAGAAGCTGCTTTATAATGAAGTGAAAAAGATTCATGTACAGCGCTTCCCATATAATGATTTCTTGTTCAACTTCTATGATGAAGAATCAGGAGATCAAATATAATTTAAAAAAAGAAGCTAATCATAATGAAATGATTAGCTTCTTTTTTATTATACAGTCTGTCTTTTGTGATAAGAGAGTCTGTAGTGTATTTAGTGCTGTTTTTCTATATTATTTTACTATTTCTTTTTTGATAAGGTATTCTGCAATCTGAACTGAATTTAATGCCGCTCCTTTTTTTATCTGATCGGCTACTACCCATAGTGCTATTCCTTTTTCATTAGAAATATCTTTTCTTATTCGACCAACGTAAACATCATCTGTTTCTGCTAGATCTAATGGCATTGGATATTCTTTGTTTGCAGGATTATCCATACGAACAATACCTTCTGCTTTATCGAAAGCATCATTGATGGCAGATATTTCAAGGGTTTCATCTGTTTCTATCCATATTGCTTCTGAATGGGCTCTTAGAACAGGAACACGAACAGCTGTTGCACTGACTTGAATATTGGAGTGCATTATCTTTTGTGTCTCGTGATACATCTTCATTTCCTCTTTTGTGTAGTCGTTGTCCATAAAGACATCGATATGAGGAATGACATTCATTGCTAATTGATAGGCAAACTGCTCGACTTTTACTTCTTCTCCTTTTGCTATTTGTGAAGTCTGATCGATTAGCTCCTGCATTGCTGAAGCACCAGCACCACTTGCTGATTGATAAGTCGCTACATGAATCCTTTTGATTGCAGAAAGATCATGTATTGGTTTAAGTGCTACGACCATTTGTATTGTACTACAATTTGGGTTTGCAATGATCTTGCTATTGTAAGTTAAACAATCCTCTCCATTTACTTCCGGTACAACAAGAGGGATGTTTTCATCCATACGGAAAGCGCTAGAGTTGTCAATCATGATTGCTCCATGCTTGGTAATGGTCTCAGCATACTCTTTACTTACGGATGCCCCTGCAGAAGTAAGTGCAATATCAATACCTTTAAAATCATCATTATGACATAGTTCTTGAACTATTAATTCTTTACCTTTGAACATATATTTCTTACCAGCAGATCTCTTTGATCCAAATAAAATAAGTTCATCTAAAGGGAAATTTCTCTGTTCTAATACTCTTAAGAACTCTTGGCCGACAGCACCACTAGCTCCAACAATTGCAACTTTCATATGACCGTAATTATATCATTAAAACTATTTTTTATTTATCCAATGATTGTTGTTTTATTTATCATTTGATACAAAAGTAGTGGAATAATATTTAAATTGTAAATAATGACCTAAAATAATTGCTCTATAGTAACAAATAAAAATATTGCCAATTATTATCGTTACTTTATAACTTTCATGTAGGATGCAATACAGGTTAATATATACTTACAAAAATCTGTAATTTGGGAAATTCTATTATGGGGAATCTCAAGAATATAACATCCCAATTGTTTATGTTTCCACAATATACTATTTAAAAGCACCATAGTATTGGTGTTTATAGTTAAATAGTCTTTAGTGTCCGTGTTTAATAGGGTATGGTCTGTTAATAATACCTCTTTTAGGGGAATATTCCCTTCTATAAACGCTTCTTCTAGAAGAGGTGCATAAAGACCTCTAAATGGTATTGCTGTGGCATTAGAGGTGATCAATTCTTTAATCTTGAGTAGATATGACTGGGTGCATCCTTCTTTTGTGTTTCTATCGATAAAAAGGATTTCCTCTTTGTAGATACTGCAAATACCATCCCATAATGGTATATTATCTTGGTTATTCGTTATGTCAATTGGGACAACAAGAATAAGAATCTGATCAATATATCCAACAGTGAGATGGGATTTGCTTGTGTTACCTAAACTAGGTATTTCACTCATTTCTATGATATCCGAATCACTTAGATGTAACGCTAAAGGTTCCATCAAATTTGATGTAAGGAGGACAAGATCAATCTTGTGATTTATTCTGTCTTGAAGAAATAGTGAAATTACTTTTGTTCTCGCTAACATAGCGTAAAATCTTTTTATCGAAATAGTCTTTGTTTTCTCCTATAAATGTGACCTTCAATGGAATAGTAAATAGGTTATTTTTGATCACTTCTGGTAAATCGTCAATATCTTTTATTCTCATTAGATCTTTCTCTGTTGTAAGAATAATTGGGGACTTCTCGGACAATGTTTCAAATACTTGCGTGATTTGTAACATGTCAGATGTTTTAAATTGATAGTGATCAGGAAACTTAATCGAATTAACCCATGCTCCTTGTTTCTCAAGATATTCAACCAAAGGCTTTGGATTTGCTATTCCTGTAAAGAGAATGATATCTCTACCTTTAAGGTTCTCTATAGGCGTGTGGGCATTATTCAAAACAGGTTGAAGATCCGCATATTTAAAGGTGGTAAAGAACAGATTCTGGAAAGGTTTAATGTCTAGCTCCTTAATAATAAGACGTTCTTCTATCGGTTTGATGTATTCAGGACACTTAGTGACAATGATTATTTGTGCTCTGTAACGTTCGTTTGCAGATTCACGTAACCGTCCGTATGGAAGAATGTCATCTCTTGTGATCAACTTATTATAGTCGGTAAGAAGAATGTTTAGACCTGGAGTTACATACCTGTGTTGAAAAGCA
Organism: Prolixibacteraceae bacterium; assembly: GCA_025210775.1. Classification (GTDB taxonomy): domain Bacteria; phylum Bacteroidota; class Bacteroidia; order Bacteroidales; family Prolixibacteraceae; genus Halosquirtibacter. The sequence continues at coordinate 38,278 of JAOARB010000010.1, read as the reverse complement.
TCATCAAGAAGAATCACTTCTGGTCTTTCGTTCTCTTCATAGGAGAGAAGAGTGTCGATTCCATGTACTCTTTTTTCATCAACACAAACTGTAATATCACTATATTTAGTTTTCATTTGGAGCGGTTCGTCTCCTACATCGCTCACTGTTGATTGTGAGTGTACTTCAAGATAACCTTTTGATTTTCTTTTATATCCTCTGGATAAAGTGGCGATTTTAAATCTCTCTTTAAGCAGTTCAATAAGATATTCTGTGTGTGGTGTTTTACCTGTTCCACCAACAGTGATGTTTCCAATAGAGATTATTGGTTGTGGATATTCTTTGGATTTAATGATGTTATAGTCAAACATAAAATTCCTTATATGTGTGATTATACTAAATATCCATGATAGAGGTTTTAAAAATATCTTTCTCACTAGACCTATTTTATGACCGTTGAATTATATATACACCAAAAGTATAAAAGATAATTCAAAAAAAAGTTCATTTGATTTTTAATCAAATGAACTTTTGCATTAAAGGCTATAATAAGTTAATGAATGGTCTCATAATATGGCAGAATGGCATAATTTCCATTGAAATCTTTCACTCTGGAGATCTCTTTCCACATTTTGTAGTTTGTTTTCCCTATTGCATCTTTGGCAATATTTATTTGGATACCTTTTATTCCTTTGTCCAGTAGTTCAGAGAAAGGATCTTTTACTTTAGGATAAGCGACCACCTCGAAGTCTTCAACTTTAGCTGTCTCTTCTGCTACTTTTATTGCTCTTTGTAGATCTCCGATTTCATCAACAAGACCAATTTTAACAGCTTCTGCACCAGACCATACTCTTCCTCTAGCGATCTCTTTTATTTTATTAACTGGGATGTTACGTCCATTTGATACTCTTGATACAAATAATTCATATCCTTTATTGATACGATTTTGGAATAATCTTCTTTGGAATGGGTTTAGTGGTTCCGTAAGGTTTATAGGTACTCCATTTTTATTTGTTGAGACAAAATCAAAAGTTACTCCAATTTTGTTTTGTACTAATTCTTTTGCATTCGGGATGATGGTGTATATACCAATAGATCCAGTGATTGTATTTTTGTCTGCAATGATTTTAGTTCCTGCACATGAGATGTAGTATCCTCCAGATGCAGCATAGTCACCCATAGAAATAATAACAGGCTTTACTTTTTTAGTTAGCTCTACTTCTCTCCATATCTGTTCCGATCCGTATGCGCTACCACCAGGAGAATTGACTCTGAATACTACCGCTTTAATGTTTTCGTTCTCACGAGCTTTTCTGATTGTTCTGGCAATCTTATCAGGGTTGATTTCATTAAAATCAGAAGTGTTATCAACAATAGCACCTTGAGCGAAGATTACGGCAATTTTATTCTTATGGTATTTCTTTAATTTCTTATCACTATTGTCGTATTTTGAGATATCAACAGTGCGTAATTCTTGATCTTTATCTCTGTTGGTCAACTTTTTAAGATCATTAATAACTTGATCCTTATATTTTAAGTTATCTACAAGTTTGTATTTTAAAGCATTCTTAGCATTGCTAAAGGTTGCCATTGAGTCGGCACACAGATTAAACTCTTCTGTGCTTATATTTCTCGATGTGGTTACATCTTGTGTAATTTTAGACCATATATCATTTAGATACTTTTGTGTTTGTCTACGGTCTTCTTTACTTATTTCTGATCTATAGTATCTTTCAACTGCGGATTTATAGATATTTCCTTCCCCTTTCAGTACCTGTATTTTCACTCCTGCTTTGTCCAGAACATTTTTGTAATAAACCTTCTCTGAAGTTAGTCCTGATAAGAAGATACTTCCTTCTGGATTGATGATGATACTATCGGCAATAGAGGCTACGTAGTAAGCTTTTTGGGTAGAGTTCTCGATGTAGGTATAAATAAATTTACCGCTTTCTTTGAATTTTAGAAGTGCATCTCGTAATTCTGTTGCAGTAGCATAGGGAGCCATAAATTCCATCTTAGAGTCTATGTACAGTCCGTCTACTTTGGGATCTTGTGAGGCAGCATCTAATGTTTCTACGATATTGTACAGTCCATATGAACTATATTCATTAAACATCGGAAGATCAAAACTAGAGAAAGGATTATCTGTAGACCTGTCCACCATTGGCTTGTCAAATTTAAAAACAAGAACAGTGTTTTCTTTAATTTCTATTGGCTTGTCTGAAGAAGAAGAAACGGCGATAGATACAATTATTAGTATGCCAATAAAGAAGAGCAAAATAAAACCAATAATTGACCCTAGAATTGAGGCAAGGAGATTTCTTAAAAATTTCATCTTTTGTTGTTTAGTTCAAAAAAGTATAAGTGTTATACATATAGGTATTACATTTGTCCTTAAAATTACAAAATGTAAAATTAAAAAATAATGTCAACCGTCTATTTAAGTTTGGGAGGCAATCAAGGTGATGTTTGTCATCATATTGATAGTGCTATCCAAAAGATAAACAACAAAGTGGGGCATGTTGTTTCGGTATCTTCGTATTATGAGACCGAACCATGGGGGTTCGAAGCCGAAACTAATTTTGTTAATTGTGTCCTTAAGGTATCAACATCTCTTAGTGCCAAAGAGGTATTGAAAGAAGTATTGGAAATCGAAGCATTATTGGGAAGAAAGCGTATAGGAAAAGGATATGCTTCTAGACCTATGGACATTGATCTGATTGATTTTGATGGAATGATAATGGAGGATATCGATTTGATCTTACCTCATCCTCGGATGCATCAACGAAATTTTGTCCTTATGCCATTGAAAGATGTTGCTCCAGATTGGGTTCATCCAAAATTAAATAAAGGAATGGATGAGTTAATAAGAGAGTGTGTAGATGAAGGTGAAATAAAAAAGATGAGGAGATAACTCCTCATCTTTTAAATATTTATTTTGAATCTATTTTCTCACCAAATGCAAGGTCACCTGCATCACCAAGTCCTGGAACAATGTATGATTTAGAATTCAATTCAGGATCTACTGCACCTACCCAAAGAGTTACATTCTCTTCTCCTAGGTGTTCTTTTACGTAGTCCACACCTTGTTGGCTACCAATAACAGAAACAATGTGAACATGTTTCGGTACACCTTTTTCTAGAAGAGCTTTGTATCCAACTTCCATTGAAGCTCCAGTTGCAAGAATAGGATCTGAAAGAATAACGATTTTGTCGTCTAATGAAGGAGATGCGATATATTCAAATTCAATGCATATATCGTTGTTTTCATCTTGTTTTCTGTATGCAGAGATAAAACAATTTTCAGCTCTATCAAATGAGTTTAATAATCCTTGGTGAAGAGGTAAACCTGCTCTAAGGATTGTAGCTAAAACAACATTTTTTTCAACAACAGAAACAGGAGCTGTTCCTAGTGGAGTTTGAACATTGATGTCTTTAAAGTCTAAATGCTTACTAATTTCGTAAGCCATGATCTCTCCAACTCTCTCAAGGTTTCTTCTGAATCGAAGTGGATCTTTTTGAATTTCGACATCTCTAATCTCAGCAATGTAATTATTAAAAAGTGAACTCTTTTCACCAATAATATGGACCATATGTAATTTTGGGACAAAATTAATAAATAAATAATGATGTAGTCAAGTTAATTCGTAATTATTTTTTGTCTCCCAATAATTGATAATTAATATGATAAGATCCAATTAATTTTGGTGTAATTTGATTAAATTTTGTTTCGCAATTAGGCATGTCTAGAATGGTAGAAGACATGTCATTCTCTTTGATAAATTCGTAAATAATTTGATATAGTTGGTTTTTATTTTTTTTGTCTAATGATAGAGAGAGAAAAAGATGAATAAAATTCTGATTAAAAAGGAATAGCACCAGTGAGGATACTTGGTTTTTCTTATCGATGTGAGCAATTGCGATACCATTGTTTCTTGAAATGGAGAATTTGATGACATTAGAGATGCGTAATAATAGTTCCTCATCTTCTTCCGTTTCTATTTTGAGAGCTTCTCGTACAAATTTAAGTATTGCTTCGATGCTTTTTAGTTCCAGTATTCTGCCATCCGACTGTAGTTCTGCTATCTCTTTAGCGAAATTTTTATGTATAAGCTCATGTGTCTGTTCAAGAGAGAGTTGATGTGTCGTAATTCGGCTTGTTTTATCTGGTTTTAACCACCAATTTGTTGGGTTCAGTTTTGTCTCTTTCGCATGTGATGGTAGTGCATCAATAAAAAGATTGAGATCCTCAGAATAGACTAATCCTGTTGAAATAATTCCCCCGTACGGGAAAAAGTATTTCTTATCATTGGAGTTAATGATAGGAAAAATCATAGAGTAGTCCTCATTTACTAGAGCTTCCCAGTTAGGAAACATCTTGTCTAGATACCATGTTCTAAGACAAGGACTCGCAATATTAGAGTAGTCAATGGTTGCATCCCATTTATCTCTATCTATATCGTTGTTATTTATCAGGTTAATCTTCATGTGCGTAAAAAAGATCCGTTAGATTATTTTGTTCTCCTTTTTCCTTAAGATAGTTATTATGGATCAGAGAGTAAAGTGTTCCGTTACAATTTTTTATTTCTGACACTACTTTCATTCTATTCTTCATGTTCTCATACATAAGTGTGGTGGTGTCCATAATGTGTAATGGATGTATTACAAGAGGACGTGTACACTCATTTTTGATATTGTAGAATGGAAATGCAAAAGTCGTTCCTGCCCTAAATCCATTTGTCTGGCTGTAGCCCATGCTGTAATCTTCAGTTATTCCACAGGATATTAGATCTTCATAGGATGAAGGAAGGTTAAATCGAAGATAATGGAACCTTGATTTGGTTACTTTTTTGCCAATAATATCTTCCAATCTATGAATCTCTTCTTGTATCAAAGCACGATTATTTAGAGAACGATAGGAGGGGTGTATCCCAATTTCAGCAAACTCCTCTAGTTGTTGTACTATCTTCTTAAAAGCGTCGTGTCTAAATGAATTTGGGCGATCATAGCTCTTGAAATCACCGCAGTGAATGAATACAAGAGGCTTTATATTATGATCGCTATGTAATTTCCTTATTATATTAAAATTGTCGAAAGGGTCTTCTTCTAGACCTGTTAACACTTTATATTTCTGTTTTATCAGCGAAAAGTCTCTATGTATAATGTTTTTAATTAAGGCGCCACATGTATGAAATAGATTCCCATGTTTATATGCATACATTGTGTCGACATCTACCGTAGAGATGATCTTTTGTCGTTGTTTTAATTCAATGGAGATATGAAATCTTTCCTGTAGCGATTCTTTTAGATCCGTGATCCAATAATCCACTATAGGAGTCTGTAGTTGGTGATATTGAAAAAGGAATGAACTGGTATGTCCAAAACGTTGATGATGGTCTTTCTCGCTGTCGTACTCTTCCCACCTACTAAGCATAAAGAAGATCGATTTAAAGATATCATACTGTATGCTGAAGTTTTTCTCTTTTGGAGAAGGGTATAGTCTAAAAGATGGATCTTCTGTAAAAGGAGGATGGTTGCTCATCTCTTTGTTACATGCATATATGGTAAAAAGGTCCTCTTGTTCTTCTTCTTTTGAACTGTAGATTATGTTGAATGAGTCTGTAGAGGCACCTGATTTTTCTGATTTAATCCTAAATGTAAGATCAAAGATGGTATTGAGAAAATCAACGACATACGCTAATCTGGAGTGTACAATGTGAGTCTCTTTCGTTATGATGTTTATCTCTGTCATGATGTTTATTCAATAAGTCCATGGTCCGCAAGACTAAAGTAATCATCATATGTGATAATCAAATGATCTAGGAGCTCAATATCGACCATTTTTAATCCTCTTTTTATTTTATCTGTAATATGAAGGTCTTGTTTCGATGGCGATAGCGATCCTGATGGATGGTTATGTGCAATAATCATCTGTGTCGCAGAATGGATCATTGCTTCTTTTATTATTAACCGCATATCAACAGAAGTATTGGTTAATCCTCCCTGACTAGCTTTGTATTTATTTAGAACCCTATTTTGATGATCCAATAGGAGTATCCAGAACTCTTCATGTTTTAGGGCGTGAAGTTCAAAGCGAATAGCTTTGTCTGCATCACCACTATTATGTATAGAGGTAAATTTTGTTTTACGATGATGTTTGCGTTTTCCTAACTCAAATGCGGCCATTAAGGTGATGGCTTTGGTGTCTCCAATACCTTTGAATTCCATCAATTGTTTATAACTACAGCAGCTTAATTTGCAAAGGTCATTATCAAATGCTTGAAGGATACGCTGAGATAGCATGATGGCAGTCTCTTCATTATTGCCCGATCTCAGTAGTATGGCAATAAGATCAGTGTCTGAAAGTGCCTCTGGACCTTTACTTCTATATTTTTCTCGGGGACGATCCTCTAGTGCGAGGTCTTTGATAGAGTAGGAGTATGTTTTATTTTTGGACATAAAAAAAGGTGTAATGATAACATTACACCTAAAACAGTTAATTCAAAAATATGTTTGAATCCGTAGCCCGTAGGGGATTCGAACCCCTGTTACCAGGATGAAAACCTGGCGTCCTAACCCCTAGACGAACGGGCCTCAAAGAGCCTTTTGTTAAGACATAAAAATAGTATAGTGTAGCCCGTAGGGGATTCGAACCCCTGTTACCAGGATGAAAACCTGGCGTCCTAACCCCTAGACGAACGGGCCTCCTATTATAATTAGAGGACTCTATTTATTATAGAGTAAGAAAAAGTCAATCAGTTAAATAAGCTCTAAAATAAACTTATAATTAAAGCTTATTTACGTGTAAAGACAACTTAGATTTTAAGTTTGCTGCTTTGTTATTGTGAATAACATTGATTTTAGCAAGCTTGTCAATAAGAGCAACTACTTTAGGAAGAGACTCTTCTGCTACTTTCTTGTCTGTTGTGTTACGTAAAGATTTAACTGCATTACGCATTGTTTTTGCATAATATTTGTTGTGCAGTCTTTTTTTCTCCGACTGGCGGATTCTTTTTAAAGCTGATTTATGATTTGCCATTTTTCTTTATATTATCTTCAATAATTTAAGTAGCCCGTAGGGGATTCGAACCCCTGTTACCAGGATGAAAACCTGGCGTCCTAACCCCTAGACGAACGGGCCATTCCCTTATTTTTAAACAAACTCACTAATAATGTAGTGATAAACTGTAGCCCGTAGGGGATTCGAACCCCTGTTACCAGGATGAAAACCTGGCGTCCTAACCCCTAGACGAACGGGCCATTCTTTTTGTTTAAAAGAAATGGTTTGCTTCATTTGTTTTAAAGAGCGGTGCAAAGATATGTTGTTTTTTTAAAACTGCAAGAAAAAAAATATTTTTTTTCAAGACTCTCTTTGCTTGCGTTGCAACCATCTTTGTTGTTGATTGCGGTGCAAAGGAAATACAATTTTTTCGTATCTGCAAAACAAAAAATAAAAAATTATCTCCATTCCACAATCGTTCCACGCTCTTTTTCTCTCATTCTCTTAGGGATAGCTTCGATAATTTTTTTTGAAATAAGATCAATAATTTTCCTTTTAGTATAATGACGTGCATAAACTATCGATACTTCACGTAATGGAGTATAGTCAGAAAAACATAATATTTTATCAGAATTTTTCTTTGTAAGGTCTAATCCGGCCAGTTCTGGGATGAGTGTAAAGCCTCCTTCACGGTCAATAATCTTCATTATTGTCTCTAATGAACCTCCATCAAACTTAAAAGGGTGTTTGTTATTGTTGCCCTGTTTCATCTTACAGAGGTTGATCACTTGATTTCTGAAGCAGTGTCCATCGTTTAGTAGCCATAGTTCTGGAGTCGCAATATCACCGATATGTATTTCTCCATCATGTACGATACTGCTATTGCTGCTTGTATATACCATCATCTCTTCATAAAAGAGAGGTAGCTCTTCAATGTCACTATTTTTTAGTGGGGTAACCAAAATACCAATATCAAGTTCATCTTTCTTCAGTTTCTTTTCAATTTCAAATGTGTAGAGTTCTTCTACGATAATTTGAATCTCTGGATACTGTTTCGTGAATTCTCCTATAAATAGAGGTAGCAGGTATGGTGTTAATGTCGGAATGATACCTATTTTTAAAGAGCCAGATAGATCATTCTTGTCATTCTTAATAATCTCATCAATCTGTTTTGTCTCTTTAATAACTGTTCTTGCCTGATCAATTACCTTTTTACCTAGATCTGTAGGAATAATAGGTTGTTTTGATCTGTCGAAGATGGTTATCCCTAAAAACTCTTCGAGTTTCTTGATTTGCATACTTAAAGTAGGCTGTGTAACAAAACATTTCTCCGCTGCCGTAGCAAAATGCCTGTAGTTATCTACTGCGATTATATACTCTAGTTGTGTAATTGTAACCATACCTCATTTTTAGTTATGTAAATATAGTCATTCCTATAATATTTGAATCCTTTCTCTTTTTATTTATTTTGTGTTCAATTAACATCGATATTAATAATGTTTCGCATCTAAAGATGTAGCTTTGTCCCGTTGAAAAATTAACGCTATGAAAAAAATACTTATTCTACCATTACTTGTAGTTTTAATCTTTATGTTCTCTTGTGGGCCTAACCAAGATGAACTTGCGTCTCAATCATTAGATCGTGCTACTTCCCTTTTAGAGCATCGTGATACCGTTGGTGCATTGTCTGTGTTGGATTCTGCATTATTGCATTATCCTAAAGCGAGCAAAGTTCTTCCACAATTGGAACTGATGAAAGGTAATGTTTATACTGACCTATGTAATCATTTAAAGAAGCAGATCGATAGTTGTGAGGTGATGATATTAGAACTATCAAAAGACTTTGTTATAGAAAAACGCCCTTATGATAATAATAAGTGGTATGTCTATAAACGCCAAACCCTTAAACGTAGTTGGAATCGTTCTTTTATCGAAGTGAACCTAAATGATAAAGGTGAAATCTATCTGACAAGTAATTATATTGGCAAGAAATCATTAAACCATACTGCTATTAGAGTGTATGATAAAAAATTGTCGTGTAAAACATTTCCTGTGGAGTTAGGTACAGTCGATAACCACCATTCTGAATTTATGGAGTCTAAATGGGAAAAGGTCTCTTACAAAGATGGGGCTTCTGATGATCTTATCCGATTTTTTGTTTCTCATGCGGACCGTCATCTTAAGGCTGTATTCTTAGGTAAACGATACTACTATATACTGTTAGAGAAATATGACAAAGATGCTGTCGTGAAATCGTATAACTTATCTCTTGTTTTAAAGAAAAGAGCAGCTTTGAAAAAAGAACTTAAACATATCGATCAAAGAATGTGTAGCTCTCTTCAAAATGTTACGAAATAGTAATCTCAATATTTGAGATTTATCATACTATAAAAAGATTGTATCCTTATAACCCTTTGGTATTTGGATACAATTTTTTTTTGTTTTAACCACCGTTATCAAAGTTTATTTATATAACAAGGAGTAAACCAAGAGTGACATTAGTTTATTGTACATATGCGACACTGTCGCTTAAGAATTCAGTAGGGATTGATTATGGGTTTGTCCATGGTTCCTCCATGGTTCCTCCATGGTTCCTCCATGGTTTGTCCATCGATTTGGGGGTTTTCGATGGAGCAACCATGGAGGAACCATGAACAAACCATGGAGAAAGTACCTTTTATTTCGGTTTTTAATCTTACTTTCTTATGCTGATAGAGATACCGTTCACAAAAAGAAGTAAATAAAAAAGGTGGATGATTTATCTATACTTAAGACTGTCGGACATATTATTGTTACATAAATACTTACTTATTAAGTTATGGGTTGGTGATATGGAAATAGATATTGCTGATATTTTTATTATTTGAATAGACGACCATCGTTCATTGTTTAGGTGTAAATGTGTTTTAATATGTTGTAAATAAGTGAGTTGATTTGATAGGTTATTGATGATAAGTATCTTGTTCCTTAAATTGAATTGCTGGTGATTTGTCGTTTCAATACTAGTCTATGATCTATATTTTCAATATTCTTCTTTTTAAATTGCAGCTTTGATTGTTTCGGGCTATTGTATTGGTTGTAGTGTTTCTCATGTGAATCTACTTTAGATGTGTTCTTTTAAATTTATAACGATTAAGTTATCTAAAGGTAAGATTATGATTACTCCGGACTGATTGTTATAGTTGGGCAATAATAAAATCCAAAAAAAGAGATCGTGTAAATCATTATTTTATGATATATGTTTCATAAAAAAAAATATTGATGTTATTTTGTTCAGAATAGTTTATTTCGCTTATTTAAAGGAATGAAATAAGTGGATAAGGTTTTAAAGAAGTTGCATAAGAAATATATAGCACTATGGATATTTTTAAGGTGGACTGTGGTACTTTTATGTGTGATGCAGGAGCATTATTTGGAGTTATTCCTCGTCCTTTGTGGAGTCGGTCATATCCTTCAGATGAACACAATAGATGTCAATTACAGATGCGCAATATGCTCGTCGTATTTGATGATCGAAAGATTCTGATTGATGCTGGCAGTGGAATGAATTTCTCAGATAAATATATCCGTAACAATGGCGTGAAAGCAGAAGGATGTTTACAACAGTCTCTAGCTAATATCGGGGTTGGATGTGATGAGGTGACCGATGTTATTTTTACCCATCTTCATTGGGATCATTCATGTGGTGCTTTTGATCTCGGTAGTGGAGTCCATGGAGAACTCTTTCGTAATGCTAATTATTATGTATCCCAAAAACAATGGGATAATGCTTGTGCTAATAATCCAAGAGAGAATGCAGCTTATCACTCGAAAGATTTGGATTTAATGGAGAAGAGTGGGCGTTTACATTTATTATCAGAGGGACAACAATGTTGGCCAAACAAGATTGATCTATGCTATATGGATGGGCATACCCCTGGTCAGATAATACCTGTAATCCATCATCCAAAGAGATCTGTTGTTTTTACTGCAGATTTTATTCCGACTTTATCTCATGTTTCACAACTTTGGATTGCAGCCTATGATTTGTTTCCACTAGCGGCAATGAATGAGAAAGAGGAGTTTGTGAATACTGCTCAAATAAATGATTGGGCTTTGTTTTTTCAACATGATGCATATACCGAGTCGGCTACTCTTGAACGAAAAGATGGAATTGTGAAGGGAGTTAAAACAGACTTATCTTTTATTAAATAGATTTGATTGTATTAAGACCTAAATTACAGTTACTTTTTTATTACACCTATTTTAGTATTGTCAAATTTGACTTAGAATATGGCAGAAATCGCAAAGAAATGTTTATCCGTTGACCACTTATCTGATCCAGCTATTACAGACGATTCTAGTATACTGGAAGTACTCTTTGATGCCTATGAATTGCCTGCAATAATCATTGACGAACAATTGTCTTTGATTCGTCAGAATAAATTATTTGTAGAGAAATTCGATCAGGCTCTTCTTCTAAGGCAAATTCTTCCTGAACCTTTTCATATTGTAGCTGATATCTTACCTAAAGCTCTTTGTGAAACAGAGACTGTTTATGACTATTTATGTATAGAAGATGTGCTTTACCGAGTAGGAACAAAAGCATTGAAGTATGGGCAAAAGATATATTATCTGATTACTCTTTTTTCATTGAAAAATAGATTGAAAGATTATATCCCTACAGAATTAGAACAGAAGATATCTAATGAGATTGATGGAATTCATTTTAGATTTTATTGTGTCGGCCAACGAATTGAATTAGAATATAAATCGGAAGATAGTATTCTAAAAGGCATACTCGCTTGTTCCTTTGAACCATCTTTATTAATACAATATTTAGATAGCGACTTCATTCACCTGTTTAAATCTTTTACTGCAAATCCATTGGTTGAATCATTACCTATATTTTTAAAGTGGAGGATAAATGATGATGTCTTGTTTTATACTAAGCAAGAGATTCTTCAATGCTCGATGGATGAAAATGGGTGTTATGTCCTCGAAGGAATGCTCCATGATGTAACTTCTAAAATAAAAGAACGATCTTCTTATCGTTTCTTAGAGGGTAAACTGTACGATTTTATTGACCATTATAATAGTGGATTGCTTTGGATTACTGAAGATCCTTTTTCACAAGGAATGAAGGTTTCTAGTTCTAATAATAGAGCATTGTCTTTATTGGGATATGATAAGTCTAATGTGATCGGAAAGAATATTATTGAACTGTTCCCTGATATATACCAAAAAAATTCTTTTTGTTCTGATAATGAAACCGTGTGTTCTTTTGTATCTATTGGAATCGATGTTCAGAACAAAGAGAGACTATATAATGTTTATGTCTATCCTTTCCCTGATTTTTCTATGTGGGGAATCTCATTCTATGAGGTGCCTGAAGCGGATAGAACGTTGCTTATTACTTCAAAAAAAGAGGTCAACTTAGATTGTTGTCATGACTTGCCAGATCTTATCATAAAAGTTGATAAGAAGCTTCGTGTTGTTTATGCAAATGATGCGGTGGTTGCAATGTTAAGAAAGTCTAAGTCTGATTTGATAGGAGCCTCTTATAAGGATGTTTTCCTTTCACCATTAAATATCGACAATTCGATTCTTGTTAGAGCAATCCATACAGGGGATGTGATTCGAAGCGAAACAAAGGTGAATTACCAAGGAGAGAATTACGATATTGAGTTTTATGCCTTGCCATCTATCTCAGATGATGGAGAAGCAGACTCTGCGATTTTGATAGGAAAGAATATGACACATTTCAGGTCGAAAGAATATCAACTTCAGTTAGAAAACAATCATCTTAAGGAGATGAACCAGCTTAAAAGTCAGTTCTTTGCTAACATGAACCATGAAGTACGTACTCCTTTAAACAGTATTCTTGGTTTTATGGAGTTGCTAAATGATGAGTTTTATAGTTCTGAAGAAAGATTGAGTTTCCAACAAAGTATGCGTGAGAATGGTGATTATCTGCTAAATATTATTGATGACATATTAGATATCTCTGCCATTGAAGTAAATGCTATCACACCTAACTTTGATGTTGTTAATGTCTCGTCATTATTAACAACGGTTTATAAGTCGTTTGAATATAAGGAGATGATCAATCTGGATATTGATTTCTCTCTTGAATTAGAAGAGGAGTCCATATTTGTATATTCGGATGAAAGAATTCTAAGACGTGTGATAACCAATGTCCTAAATAACGCATGGAAATTTACCAAAGAAGGATCTATATGTGTTAAATTGGAAAGTGAAGTCAAAGGCGTGACTGTGACTATTTGTGATACAGGCTGTGGTATTTGTACTGATGACCTTCCATATATCTTCGATCGATTTAGGAAGTTTACAAATAACTATTGTAAGAGTTTTGGTGGAAGTGGTTTAGGCTTGTCTATATCCCAACATTTTATGCATCTAATACGTGGTGATATCTCTGTAATTTCAAAAGAAGATAAAGGCTCTTGTTTTTCTATCTTTATTCCTCATACGATTGTAGAAGAGGACTAAAACAAAACAGAGCTACAAATGGTTTATAGCTCTGCTGTGTTTGGTATATGTTATTGTATCTCTTCTTTAAGGAAAGTGGCTGTGTAAGATTCTTTATTCTTACATATCTCTTCTGGTGTTCCTGTGCATAACACTTCACCACCACCAATACCACCTTCTTTACCTATATCAATGATATGGTCTGCCGATTTGATTACATCCATATTGTGTTCAATAACGATCACAGTATTTCCTTTGTCAACTAAATTGTTGATAACTTGTAATAGGATACGAATGTCTTCAAAATGAAGTCCTGTGGTTGGTTCATCTAGTATGTATAGTGTCTTGCCCGTATCTTTTTTACTTAGTTCAGAAGCCAGTTTTACTCGTTGAGATTCTCCTCCAGATAAAGTGGTCGAGGATTGTCCAAGGGTGATATATCCTAATCCAACATCTTGAAGTGTCTGTAGTTTCTTTTTCATTGAAGGAACAGCTTCAAAATAAGGTATAGCTTGATTGATAGTTAAATTAAGAACCTCCGCTATCGACTTTCCTTTATATCTGATCTCTCTTGTTTCTCTGTTGTATCTTAACCCATTACATTCGTCACAATGAACAAGAACATCAGGAAGAAAATTCATCTCAATGACTCTCATTCCTGCTCCTTTACATTTCTCGCATCTACCTCCTTTAACATTGAAAGAGAATCGACCAGGTTTATATCCCCTTACTTTCGATTCTGGTAGTTGTGCAAATAGTGAGCGAATCTCTGAAAACAAACCAGTATAGGTTGCAGGATTCGAGCGAGGAGTCCTTCCTAATGGAGACTGATCTATCTGTACTACTTTATCAATTAGGTCTAGTCCCTCAATAGAGTCATAAGGAAGAGGATCTTTTACCGATCTATAGAAATGTTGACTTAATATAGGCTGAAGTGTTCCGTTAATAAGAGATGATTTCCCACTACCAGATACTCCTGTCACACATATAAGCTTCCCTAAAGGAAAATCAACGGTGATATCTTTAAGGTTATTCCCTTTGGCTCCTTTAATGATTAGATGATCACCATTTCCAGCTCTTCTTTCTTTAGGAAGTTCAATCTTTAGATCTCCATTAAGATATTTTGCTGTCGTCGTTTCGCACTGAAGAATCTCTTTAGGTGTTCCCGATGCAATCACTTCACCTCCATGTCTACCTGCTTTAGGACCCATGTCGACAATATAGTCAGCCTCAAGCATCATATCCTTGTCGTGTTCAACTACAATAATGGTGTTCCCAATATTACGTAGACTATTTAGTGACTCAATTAGTTTTTGATTGTCTCTTTGATGTAATCCGATACTCGGCTCATCAAGGATATATAATACGTTAACCAACTGTGAACCTATCTGGGTTGCCAATCGTATCCTTTGTGATTCTCCTCCAGATAGCGTCCTTGAGGAACGATTTAGGGATAAATAGTCGAGACCTACATCTAATAGAAACTTAATTCTCGTTAGTAGCTCTTTTAAGACCTCTTTGGCGATAACCTTCTGGTTCTTTTTTAGCTTACTTTCAACATCTTGAAGATATTGATAAAGCATTGAGATATTCATCTGTGAAAGATCCGCAATGTTCTTATCCCCAATTCTAAAATATAGGGACTCTTTTTTTAGTCGCTGTCCGTTACATATTGGACAGGTGATACGACGTTGAAATTGATTTGCCCATTTCTGTGCTTTCTTGGATTTACTATCCTCACTTTGCATGGTGATATATTTCACAATGCCCTCGAAATGAACCAAATTGAAGAAACTTGAAGAAGATTCTTCACTCATCGGAATCTTTTCGTTTGTTCCATTTAAGATCTTATGTATACACTCCTCTGGAACCTCTTTTAGAGGAGTCTTGAAATCACAATTGTATTTCTTTAGAAGACCTTCAATCTGTTTGAAGATTACACTCTTTGTTGGAGTCCCAAGTGGAAGTATTCCTCCTTTTTGAATACTAATCTCCTTGTCGGGGATAATCAGGTCAATATCTATCTTGGTGATTTCTCCCATACCACTACAATGAGGACATGCTCCTTGCGGTGAATTAAAAGAGAAATTATGAGGTGCTGGATCTGAATAAGCAATACCTGTAGTTGGACACATCAAATTCTTAGAGAAATAACGATATTCCGAACCATCTTTATTGGAGATCATCATGATTCCCTCTCCATGTTTCATTGCTGTCGTGATAGAGGCCTTTAGTCGATCCATGTCTTTGTCACTTACGACCAAACGATCGATAACAATCTCAATGGTGTGATTCTTGTATCTATCTAACTTCATCCCATGTTCGATCGAGATAACTTTCCCATCTACTCTTGCATGTAGAAAGCCTTTTCTTAGAATTTGTTCAAAAAGATCTCGGTAATGACCTTTCCTGTTCTTTACAACAGGAGAGAGGATAAGACATGGTTGATCGTTATAGGTTTCCAATACAAGATTTAGGATCTGTGTTGGAGTAAACTTTACCATCTCTTCGTCGGTATTGTAAGAGTAGGCTGTCGAAGCTCTAGCATAGAGTAGGCGTAAGAAATCATAGATCTCTGTAACCGTACCCACAGTGGAACGAGGATTCTTATTGGTCGTCTTTTGTTCGATAGAGATTACAGGCGAGAGACCCGATATCTCATCTACATCTGGACGCTCCATATTGCCTAAAAATGATCTGGCATACGAAGAGAAGGTCTCAATATATCTTCTTTGACCCTCTGCATATATGGTGTCGAAGGCAAGGGAAGATTTCCCACTTCCACTAAGACCTGTGATGACTGTTAATTTGTTTCTTGGAATTTTTATATCAACGTTTTTGAGGTTGTGTTCTCTTGCCCCGGTCACGGTGATAAAACCATCTTCTTCTGAATGGATTGGTGTGTTCATCTTCAATGATTAAGGTTTATTCTCTATCAGATCATTTTTCTTATTTCTTTGGTAATAATATCTGATAAGAAATTTGCTTCGGATTTTTAAGATAGGATTTTCTTAACCAAGGATTATAATATTTAAGTTCCTTATAATTAATTCCATGCTCCTTTGCAAAGGTACTAAAATTCTTTATGCTATGTTTCACTGTGATAGCATAAGTGTTAAATTCTGGATAATAATCACCCTCATTTAGGAAAAAATGATACTTCTCTGGTGAATTGAATATGATCTTAAATGCAATGATGCGATAAAGATATCTACCGGTCTCTGGGTTCAGAAGAAGCGAGTAGTAGGAGTCACTACCTTGTATCTTCATCTGCTCAGATACGCCTCTTTTTCCCGCATTGTAACTTGCTGCTACAAGTGACCAATTCTTAAATTTCTTATAAGAGTGGTTGAGGTATTTACATGCTGCAATAGTGGACTTCTCAATATGGTATCTTTCGTCTATATAGCTGTTGATGGTTAATCCATTTTCTTTTCCTGTACTAGACATGATCTGCCATAATCCTTTGGCCCTTGTTGGAGATACAGCTAACTCATTAAGTCCACTTTCTGCTACTGCAAGATATCGGAAATCTTCAGGGATATTATACTTCTTTAAGATCGGATCGATGATCGAAAAATATCTTTTTGATTTCTTTAGTAGTATTAATGTTTGTGATTGCCAGTAACTGTTTACAAGTAGTTCTCTGTCCAGACTCTCTCGTACATAAACCTTGTCCATAGGAAGAGTGTCATTCGCAAATGTGACTATTGGAGGTATAGGCACAGACTGTACTTTAGCAATAGAATTACTCGTGTGATAAGTTGGGGGAGGGATTACTGTGTTTTGCTTTTGTGATCGTGTCGTAAAAGCAACAAGTAAAGATGATAAAATTATAATAGAGATCGAAAGTACCCCTAATAGGACTTTCGTTATTTTATTTTTGCTCATAATCTAAGGGTTATATTTTCAGTTTTCCATCTACAAAGTTAAGCTTTGTAGATGGAAAAAAGTTTTTATATTTCCCTTGAAAATGGTTAAAATATATTGTTTTCTTTTAACTGTCTCAAGAATAGGACGGTGTGTCGTGACCTTATGCTAATAATTTCTTTACAATACCTGAAATTACTTTCCCATCGGCCTGTCCTGCGAGTTGCTTACTTGCTACTCCCATCACTTTACCCATATCTGCCATAGAGCTTGCTCCAACCTTAGCAATAATCTCTTTCACGATCTCTTCTACTTTCTCTTCTGACAATTGAGCTGGAAGAAATTCGTCCATTATTGCTGCTTGTGCTAATTCAGTCTCTGCTAGATCTTCTCTGTTTTGAGATTGAAAAATTGCTGCCGACTCTTTACCTTGTTTGGCTAGTTTAGCAATAATCTTTTGTGCATCTGCATCAGAAAGCTCATCGCCTGCTGTTTTAGATGTTTTAGCTTCAATTAATGCTTTTTTAATTCCTCTTAATGCTTCCAACCTAACTTTGTCTTTAGCTTTCATTGCATCTTTTATCTGAGAGCTAACAGCATCAAATATATTTGTCATAATTAGTGTAAATTAGTCTACATTATCATGTAGAAACGAATTATTGTTGTTTATTCTTGGCTCATTATTCTCTTGATCAATATGATATTGAGAATAGTCTTGAGACGGCTTCTGATTATAGAAGTTTTGTTGCTGTTGCTGTTGCTGCATCATCTGTTTTCTTTTGTATGCAGGCATCCTTGCAATTTGATCTACCTCTTCATCTCTGGCTTGTTCAAAACCTCTTCTCATCGCATTACCTTGGTTCTCATAACCTCCCATGTTATTGTTTGGGTTATATGAGTTGTTATAGTTTTGCTCCTGTTGAGGTGTGAAATTATAAAGATGATGAATGGCATCTTCATTTTTACCTTTTTGATAGATGGTATTCTCTCTATTTACATTCCCTCTATTAGGCATGTTGTTCCCTTGGTATGTAGGAACCTCTTGCTGCATTGGAGGTTGATTGAATATATTTGGCTCATTGCTATAAGCTTGTTCATCTAATCCTACTTTAACCGTCTGTGCTGGTGGTTCTTCTTCTCGAAGCTCAGGAATGGAACTGCGACTAAAACCTGTTGCAATAACAGTTACAGATAGTCTTTCTCCCAAACTGTCGTCTCTACCATTACCCCAGATAAGATCGGCATTATTACCTGCTTTCTGTTGAATGTAGTTGGTTACATCTCCAATCTCACTCATCAGTGCTTCCTTGTCTCCAGATGTGATGTTTACAAGAATATTTTGAGCTCCATTAATGTTATTATTGTTTAGAAGAGGTGAGTTTAGTGCTTCTTCAATAGCCAAGATTGCACGATTTTCTCCTTCTGCTGATCCTGATCCCATAATAGATACACCAGATTCTCTCATTACGGTATCCACATCGGCAAAATCGACGTTGATATAGCCGTGGAATGTGATGATCTCTGCAATACCTTTGGCTGCTGTTGCCAAAACACCATCCGCTTTAGCAAAGGCCTCTGATAGTGGGAAATCACCATATAGGTCAATGATACGTTCATTGTTGATCACCAATAACGAATCTACTTTACCCTCTAATTTACGTATACCATCTACTGCTTGATTGATCCTACGTTTTCCTTCATTACGGAATGGAATGGTTACAATACCCACAGTCAAGATTCCAAGTTCTTTTGCTATCTCTGCAATGACTGGGGCAGCACCAGTACCTGTTCCACCACCCATACCTGCTGTAATGAAGATCATGTTGGTATTATCTCCTAATACCGCTTTAATATCCTCAATACTTTCACGGGCAGATTCTTCTCCAACATCAGGCTTGTTTCCTGCTCCTCTACCTTCAGTAAGTGTCTCTCCTAATCGTATCTTTTTAGGAATACGACTATTTTCCAGCGCTTGGGCATCTGTATTACATATAACAAATTCAACATCTTTGATGCCTTCTTTGTACATGTGATTTACAGCATTGCTACCACCGCCACCAACACCAATCACTTTTATAATTGCTTCTTTCTTATGTTCTTGATAGTCAAATTCCATGTGATATATTATTGAAGGAACGTATCCTTAATGTTCTTAATTATTTTCGTCAAAAAAATTATATAGTCCAAATTTCTTTTTGAACCATCTAGAGATCGCTCTACCATTGCTCTCTTTTTCCGACACCTCCTCTTTTTCAATAGTGGTTTCTTTAGTCTCCTCTATATATGGTTGTGCCTCAGGTTCCTCTATATGATCAGATTTCTCTTCTTGTTTAAAAGGACTTTCATACAAAGGTACTTGATTTTCTTCTTTTTTAGAAGCATATAAGGCATTATGCTCAGGATATATTCTATTATGATTTACGATATCTTTGTTTGGGTTTTTATTAAACCCTGTAGCAATTATGGTTACACTTATGCCCCCATTGAGGGTCTCATCGACTCCTGTACCCCATATGATCTCAGCAGAATCACCAGCCTTTTTTTGTACTGTATCTATGATAATACCAATCTCATTAAGTTTGGCTTCATTCTTTGAATCATTGATGATATTGAGCAGAATATTCTTTGCACCATGAATATCATTACTGTCCAATAGAGGAGATTGAAGGGCATCATGGGTCGCATCAGTAGCTCTTTTAGATCCTTTACCGATACCTGTCCCCATTAGGAATACGCCTGAATTCAACATGGTCGTTTCTACATCGGCAAAGTCAATATTCACCGTACCAGGAAGGGTAATAATCTCAGCGCTTCCTTTCACTGCATTGGCAACGATTTCGTCCGCTTTGTTAAAGGCTGCTCTTGCCGGAAGATCACCATAGATACGGTGTAGTTTTTCATTACTAATCACAAGTAGGCTATCTACTTGTGTTCGTAACTCTTCCACACCTTCTAGTGCCTGAGCATATCTTTTTTTCCCTTCTTGAGGTGATGGGATCGTAACGACAGCCACCGTTAGAATGCCCATCTCTTTGGCGAGTTGAGCAATGATAGGTGTGGCACCTGTACCCGTTCCTCCTCCCATACCAGCGGTAAGGAATATCATCTTAGTAGAGTTCTCAAATACCAACCTAACATCTTCGATATTCTCGATAGCTGCTTGTTTCCCTTGGGAGGGATTATTACCAGCTCCTCGACCTTCTGTTAGGGTGATACCTAAAGGAATTTTTAGATTTATAGGACTATTTTGCAGAGCTTGTATGTCCGTATTACAAACAATAAAGTTGACTCCAGTGATGCCTTTTTGGTACATATGATTTACGGCATTACAACCTGCACCTCCTACACCTACTACTTTAATTATAGAGTCTTCATTTTCTTTAAATCCAAAGTTCATTAAACTCTTCTGCATAGTCTAATAGTTCTAGTTTAGTTCATCACTGTCGTCTTCTAAAAATTGCAATATCCTATTAGTATATTTCTTTAAGAAAGGAATCTGTCTATTTTGTTCTTTTTCTTTCTCTTGCTTTTCTTTTTTCTCTTTCTTCGAACTATGTTGTTCTATATTTTTCTTAGGTCTTTTCTCTTTCTCTGCTCTTTCCAGAGTATAGCACATCAAGTTGATTGCGGTGATATACTGTGGTGAATTGAGCTTATTAGCAAAAGATCCTACAAGTTGATTCGAAGAAAATATCCTTACCTCTTTACCTGTATCAAAAGAGAGTAGGTTTTGCATTCCTCTTAGGTTTGCTCCACCACCACTCATCACTATTCCTGCACCCATCTTTTCGATAAGATCATATTTCTCCATTTGATAAACTAGAGCTTCATTGATCTCTTGTAAACGAGCCTCAATGACTTCCGACAATGCCATAATAGAGATGTCTTTCTCTTTGATATCTCCCGCTTGGGGTAGGGTAATTTGAATATTCCTATTGGTTATTAAACTAGTTATAGAACCGTGAGAGGTCTTTAATCTCTCGGCATATTCATTGATAATTTGGAAACCTTCTTTGATATCACTGGTAACCACTTCACTTCCGAAAGGAATGGTAGAGGTGTGATAGAGATGTTTCTTGAAATATATAGATATTGTTGTAACTCCACATCCAAAATCGACAACCGCACTACCCATCTCTTTTTCATCTTTGGATAAACAATATTTACCAAGGATAGCTGGATGTACGACAATCTTTTCAACATGTAAGTTTAGTATTTCAAAAGTCTTTAGTACCATGTTTTGATAGTCCATAGGACCTGTGATAACATGATATCTACTAGAGAGTGTCTTACCTGTATATCCAATAGGATTGTTGATAAAAGTCTCTTCATTTAAGATAAAACTAATGGGAGAGGCATGATATGCAATCTCTCCTCCTAGACACGCTTGGGTCTTTGCATCTTTGACAATAGACTGTAGCGTTTCTGAGGTAATCTCTTTTTGGGGATCTAGCGTCTTTTCTATAGGCACAATAGTACTATGAAGCTTATGTCCATTTATTCCTACTGTAACAGATTTTATTTGTGCATCCAAACCCTGTTGGGCCATACGTATAGCCATCTTAATCGCATTAGCTGCTTCATGACTATTCATGATGACTCCTCTGTGGATACCTTCGGATTCACTTTCGCCATAACCCACAATTTCAACTTTACGGTCAGGCGCAAAATATCCTATAAGAACAACTACTTTCGAGGTTCCTATATCCACAATTGCTTCAAGTTGTCGATATGTGTTCATAGCGATTTATTTTTAATAAGAACAAATAACTTGTCCTTCATACTTTAAATTGATTCGTTTATATTTGCCCCAACTCTCATTAGCCAAGACTTGTCTATAAAACGCCTTTAAATATTTAAACTTGCGTCTAAAGTTCTTTGGGGCACCAAAAAGAATGTCAAAATCTCCTACTTTGGGAGTCAGAATCAATTCTTTCTTACTATTTATGTCTATTTGATCTATTAGAGCCTTCAAAAATCGGTCATTTTGAATAAATAGACAAAGATCAAAGAGATCATTTTTTATAAAATTAACGTCAATGTTTCCGGTAATAATGGGCGTCTTCTCCGTATACTTTGGAGACCAGGGTATTACGTTCTTATTGGCATCAATATAAAAATCTCTTTTTTTCGATACAATTCTTACAATTGGATCCTTTTGATCAACAATTACATTTAAAACAGTGCTAGCATACAATTTGTTGTATGTTATTGTATAATAGACCTCACAATTATCGATATAACTACTGTTTTTAAGTTTTTTTTCGATTTCATGAAGACTAATACTGTCTTTATTCTTTCCTAGCACCTTTCCATTATTCACCTCAATAAATTTGACTATGGAGGTGGAATTAACAAATTGATGCTTTAAAGAGTCTTGCACCACGATATTAAAATTGTCTACTCTCGCTGACGACATCCACGTTCTGATGTGTAAAACAGAAAGAATAAATAGCGCTGAGGCAACCAGAATAAAGATAAGTGTCTTGACTTTTTTATGCATTTCTTGTTAGATATTCTCTTATAGGTGTAACCAAGGTATCAATATCCCCAGCTCCTAGTGTTACTAAGATATCAAATTGTTCAGAATCTAGTGCTTTTAACACCTCGTTTTTTGCTACAATTCTCTTTTTTATAGCATTACAATGGGTTAAAATCAGGTTTGATGTTACTCCATCGATTGGTTTCTCTCTTGCAGGATAGATATCTAGCAGAATAAGAGAGTCCAATTTGGATAAACTTTGTCCAAACTCCTTATAGAAATCTTGTGTTCTTGAGAATAGATGAGGTTGAAAAATACCTGTAATCTTTTTCTCAGGAAATAACGCTTTAATACTATCTAATGTAGCGTTGATCTCTGTGGGATGGTGGGCATAATCATCAATATATTTGACCTTTGAATCTTCGTATTGAACATCAAATCTTCTTTTTACCCCTTGGTACGAAGGAATAATGTCTTTTATCTCTTCCGGAGTAACCCCATTAAGAAGAGAAACTGCTGTTGCACCGATACAATTCTCTAGATTTACTTTCCCTGGGTATGTAAACTTACACCCTTCAATGGTTCCCATTGGAGTATGGATATCAAAGATATAAGCTCCTTGGTCTATGGTGATATTTTGTGCATGAAAATCAGCACTGCTATCTTCTAATGCATAGGTGTACGTCTTACAACGCTTCTGTTTGATATTCAATCCTTTCTTGTATACCACTGTTCCCTCTTCTGGAACCATCTCAAGATAGGTCTCAAAAGTCTCTTTAATGGTTGCATCCGTACCATAGATATCTAGGTGGTCTGCATCCATAGAAGTTAGAAGAGCCGTATCTGGTGACAGCTGTAAAAACGATCTATCAAACTCGTCAGCTTCTACCACCATTACATCACTATCTTCGTTTGGTAGAAGGTAGTTGGTACCATAATTCTTTGATATTCCTCCTAAGAAGGCACTACATCCCACTTTACTTTTATGCATTATATATGCTGTCAATGTAGTGATAGAGGTCTTTCCATGTGTTCCTGCAATACCAATACAGTTCTTGCTTTGAGAAATCAATCCCAAAACTTGAGCTCTTTTAAGTACTCTATAGCCTTTCTCTTTTACGCAAATAAGCTCTTCCATATCGCTAGGAATAGCTGGCGTAAATACGACCAATGTCTTTTCTTTATCGTTTGGTATCTGACTAGGATCGTCATTATAATGGATATCGATACCTTCAGAAACCAATGTCTTGGTTAACACTGTTTCTGTTCGGTCGTATCCTGTTACTTTAAAACCATGGTGATTAAAGTAACGAGCCAAAGCGCTCATTCCAATTCCACCGATTCCAATAAAATATATATGGTTATAATTTTTCATCTCTTTTCTCCATTAAATGAGTTGTAACCTTAACGATGTCTTCTACAGCATTAGGTTTTGCAAATCGTTGTATCTCTTTTTCCAAAGAGGCGATGACTTCTTTATTTTCTATTACAGACAGTGCTTTAGCTACCAATTTTTCTGGAGCTTCGATATCTTTGACCAAAATAGCTGCTTTATGATCTGTAAGTGCCAAAGCATTATGTGTCTGATGATCTTCAGCTACGTTAGGAGATGGGACAAGGATCGTTGCTTTGCCCATCACACATAGTTCCGAGATAGTACCAGCTCCTGCTCTTGAAATAACCAGATCACTGATTTCATATGCTTCTTTCATGTCCGATATAAATGGGACGATATGAAAATTACTTGGCAGTTTATCGCTATATTTTTCTTTTAACTCTTCGTAGTAGAATTTACCACACTGCCAAATCACATTGATATCATGATCTATTAAAGCCGATGTGTGAAGATCGATAGCTTTATTTACTTGTCTAGCACCAAGACTTCCACCGATAATAAGAAGGGTAGGTCTATCATGTTTGATATCCCAGCTACATGGTTTCTCTTCTTTCGGTGCAAGCAATACCTGTCTTATTGGATTGCCCGTAAAATGGATCTTCTCTTTTGGAAAGAAACGTTCCATGTTAGGGTAAGCAACACAAATGGCTTTAGCTCGTTTCCCCAATATCTTATTGGTTACCCCTGCAAAAGAGTTTTGTTCTTGTATCACAGTAATCTTCTTCATCAATGAAGCCAAATATAAGATTGGACCACTAGCAAACCCACCTGTTCCTATTACGATATCAGGTTGGTGTTTTTTGATAATGCTCCATGCTTTAAATAGAGAGATAAATAGTTTAGGAAGAAAAAGAAGGTTCCTCCATATCTCTTTACGATGAAAACCTACCACTGGAATACCCTCGATAGGATAGCCTGCCTGTGGCACTTTCTCCATTTCCATCTTCCCTAAAGCACCCACAAAAAGAATGTCGGCCTCAGGATATTTTGATTTTATCTCGTTAGCAATAGAGATGGCAGGAAAGATATGTCCTCCTGTTCCTCCTCCGCTGACTAATACACTTATATTTTTTTTCATTTCTTTCTTCTTTAAATAGACGCAATGGATTGTTACTCCATATACAGTTCGTCATCATCTTCTGTCAAGTAAGAATATTTGTCTTCAATACGTCTTACCTCTTCTATGATCGAATTAGATGAAGGAACCTCTGGCTCCATATTTTGTTCAATTTTTGAGCGATAGGCTATATTCTGTATTATCCCCACACCTATTGAGGTGGCCAGAACTGACGATCCTCCCAATGAGATAAAAGGAAGGGGCTGTCCTGTCACAGGAATAATATTCAGAGATACCGAGATGTTAATCAACGCTTGTAGTACGTACATCGTACCAATACCACAAACGAGCATGGCCGGGAAGACCTTCTTACATCTTATCATGATCTTAAAGCAACGCACAAAAAATATGACGAACAACAACCAAATAATGACACCTAATGCCATCCCGCCAAATTCGATAGACATGGCATACACAAAGTCATTATGTGATGCACTTAAGAAATTTGATACCAAACTTTTGTCTGCTGTTCCATTTAATCCGCCTCTTACGATAGCTACTTTCGCATAATCGACCTGTCGCATTCGGTGATCTGGTGTAATATCTGCCCCTTTTACATAGGCCATTACCCTCGACTTGACGGTCGAAATACGTCCTACTCGTACCGGAAGACTATCAGATATTAAGATCAATATGGTAAAGCCCATAACCAGAAAGACGATCAACATCGCAATCTTTTTAATCTGGATTCTTCCCACAATCATCATGATCAATATGGTTGAGCATAGTAGAAAAGAGGTCGAGAAATCCGCTACAAATATGGTACCTCCTATCGCTGCCGTAGCAATGATAATCTTCCAAAATGCATTATTCCTAGCTGTTTCATCTCTTTGTGCTGTCCCAATAAAATAGGCTGTGGTATAGATCAGTGCCAGTTTCGCAAATTCGGTGATCTGAAAACTGATCCCTCCGAGTTCAAGACTCCTACCTGTCTGCTCACTACCTGATGATAGAAAGAGTCCTAAAAGAAGCATGACAAACACCATCCCGTTGATAAGATGGGAGAGTTTTCCAAATATAGTTATGGGAAGATATATGATTCCTACCATCATTGCAAAGCCCACAAGAATATAGACTGCATGCTTAATGCCTGGCTGAAGGTAAGCCCCCTCATAGATATTATATGCCAATCTTCCTCCTGAAGATAGTAGTACCGGAAGAGAGATCATACTTAGTGCCACGACAATAATCCAGATCCCTTTGTCTCCACGAAACAACTGTGCAAGCTTTGGTAAGTATTTCTTCATATCCTTACAAATTGTTTACATATTTCTTAAACTGATCTCCCCTGTCTTCATAGCTTCGAAACAGATCAAAACTAGCACAACAAGGAGAAAGCAGTACGATGTCCTCTTGCGTCGACAACTCTTTTGCTTTCCTTACGGCATCCTCCATCTTATTGGTCTCCACAATAGGAAGATCGAAATCTTTAAAGGCTGATACGATCTTAGAGTTATCCACTCCTAAACAAACGATTGATTTAACCTTTTGTTTTACCAATGGATATAATGTTGTATAATCGTTCCCTTTGTCTTTCCCACCTACAATCCATACGATAGGTTGTTCAAAGGCATCTAATGCATATTTCGTCGCATCTATATTTGTCGCTTTCGAATCGTTGATATATTTCACTCCATCCAAAGTCCTACATAGCTCTAATCTGTGTGCTACAGATGCAAAACTTTTAACTCCTTCTTCGATAGCGCTACTCGATAACCCCATCTGCATACATGCACCTACTGAAGCCATCACATTCAACCAATTGTGCTTCCCTTTGAGTGGCAATGTCGAGATAGGTAACGATAGGGTATTACCCTTTAATTGAACATTAATATTATGATCCTCCAAATAACCCGCATTCTCTTGCGCCTCTTGTTCTAGACCGAAAGAGAATTTCTCGACATTTAAGGTTATGGTCTCAAGACGATCAGTGATGTTTTTATCTTCTCCAAAATAGATAAATAGATCCTCTGCCTCTTGATTCTGTATTACCCTAAATTTAGCATCAATATATTTTGAAAGTTGATATTCATAACGATCAAGATGGTCGGGTGTAATATTTAGAAGGATAGATATCTCTGCCTTAAAACGATGCATGTCTTCTAGTTGAAAACTGCTTAGTTCTAATACAAACCAGTCAAAATCTTTCTCTGCTATTTGTCTTGCAAAGCTGATCCCGATATTTCCACCTACACCAACATTGACTCCCGCATTCTTTAATATATGATAGACCAAAGAGGTGGTCGTTGTTTTACCATTACTCCCCGTGATACAGATGCTCTTACCTTGATAGAATCTTCCTGCAAATTCAATCTCAGACTCAATAGGTATTTGGCGTTCTATTATTTGACAAACGATGTTACTTGTGTTGGGAATCCCTGGACTCTTAATAACAAGCGACACCCCATCTAAAAGCGTTTCAGAGTGTCCCGACTCTTCCCATTTAATTTGGTGAGCATTTAACTCCTCTTTATATTTGGGTGCGATGGTTCCATAATCTGAAACCATCACATCATATCCTTTTTTCTTTGCAAGAATAGCAGTTCCAACACCACTCTCTCCTGCACCGATAACAACAATCTTTTCCATATTCTATCGAACCTTAAGCGTTACAATTGTAAAGGTCGCAAGGATGATTGCAATAATCCAAAAACGAGTTACAATTTTTGATTCCGGAATATTTTTCTTTTGATAATGGTGGTGTAATGGTGACATTAAAAAGATACGTCGTCCTTCTCCATATTTCTTCTTGGTACGTTTGAAATACCACACTTGAATCATCACAGAAAGACTCTCTACCATAAAAATACCACATGCAAAAGGAAGTAGTAGCTCTTTTCTTAGTATGATGGCAATCACTGCGATGATACCTCCAAGACTAAGACTTCCTGTGTCTCCCATAAAGACTTGTGCCGGGTAGGAGTTATGCCATAAGAAACCAATTGTAGCACCAATAAAGGCAGAGATAAATATCGTTAGCTCTCCAATATTGGGGATATACATGATGTTCAAATATTCTGAGAAGATAAGGTTACCACTAAGGTAGGCCAAGATACCAAAGGTGACCCCACTGATCGCCGATGTTCCTGTGGCCAGTCCATCTAATCCATCGGTTAGGTTGGCACCATTAGATACTCCTGTAATAATAAAGATGATCACAAGAAAATAGAATATCCATCCTGCTTCTTGTTTGTATTTGCCTAAGAAAGAGAAGAATGAACTATAGTCAAACTCATGGTTCTTGATAAATGGGATCGTTGTAGTGGTCGACTTAACATCTATCGTTTTAGTCCTTACTGTCTGTAGTCCTGTGTGCGTGTCTACAACAATCTCTTTAACTGGTTTATTGTTGGCATCCATTACCTTGTCTCTGACCACTACATCTTTAGATAGATATAGGGTAGTGGCTACGATAATTCCTAAAGATACCTGCCCAACAATTTTAAAACGTCCAGCCAAACCATCTTTATTCTTACGAAAAACCTTGATATAGTCATCCACAAAACCGATAGCTCCAAGCCATACGGTAGTGATTAACATCAGCAAGATATAAGTGTTCGTTAGATCTGCAAAGAGAATCGTTGGTACGACAATAGATAGAAGAATAATGACTCCTCCCATTGTTGGGGTTCCTTTTTTCTCCATCTGACCTTGTAGCCCTAAATCTCTAATCTCTTCTCCAATCTGCTGTCTCTGAAGCATGGAAATAATCTTTTTACCAAAGATAACAGAGATTAAAAGGGCAGTGATCACTGCCAATGACGATCTAAAAGAGATATACTGGAACATCCCTGCTCCAGGAAGATCGTATTGATCCAAATATTTAAATAAGTGGTAAAACATTGTTCGTAATGTGATTTTATACGTTTAATTCTTTTTTTACAATCTCGTGATCATCAAAATGGATTTTCTCTCCTTGTATGATTTGATAATCTTCATGCCCTTTCCCTGCAATAAGAATGATATCTTGGGGTTGGGACAATGCAATAGAAGTCCTTATCGCTTCCTCTCTATTGGTGATCGAAAGTACTTTCGCTGTATACGCTGCAGGCACTCCTTCTTTCATATCCTTAATGATTAAATCAGGATCTTCAAATCTTGGATTGTCCGATGTTAGTATAACTCTATCGCTATATAGGGACGCTATCTTTGCCATCTCTGGCCTTTTGGTCTTATCTCTATTGCCACCACATCCAACGACGGTGATCACTTGCTCATTACGCGTACGGATCTCATCGATGGTCTTTAACACATTCTCTAATGCATCAGGAGTATGGGCATAATCGATGATGGCCACCTTACCATCGTTCGAGCGTATCGTCTCTAGTCGTCCATTGATTGGTTTTAATTTCGATAGGGCCGACAATACCTCCTCTTCTTTCTCTCCTGAAAGAAGAGCTGCACCGTAAACGGCAAGAAGATTGCTGACATTAAATTTCCCTACAAAAGGAGTCCATAACTCATTCCTGTCGATAACCAACTGCATCCCTGTAAGGTCCTGCTCTATGACTGAGGCTTTAAAATTAGCTTGACTGCGAACACTATAAGCATATTTCTTCGCATCACAATTTTGAAGCATCACCTCTCCGTTTTTATCATCCTTGTTAGTCAAGGCAAAAGCTTCAGACTTAAGGTTATCGAAGAACTGTTTCTTTGCTTGAATATAGTTCTTAAATGTTTTATGATAGTCTAAGTGGTCATGCGTGATATTGGTGAAGATTGCTCCATCAAAATCGATACCTGAAATTCTATGTTGGTCTATGGCATGTGAACTTACCTCCATAAAACAGTGACTACATCCAGCCTCTACCATCTGGTGCATCCACTCCTGTAGGTGAGCCGGATCTGGTGTTGTATGTGTAGAATTGTATTTTGTCTCGCCAATGCGATTCTCTATCGTAGAGAGTAGACCACTATAGTAGCCCATCTGTTGAAAAAGATCATGAAGTAGGGTGGCAATGGTTGTTTTCCCATTGGTACCTGTTACGCCTACTATTTTCATCTTTTGTGATGGATGATCATAAAAATGTGAAGCCACCAGACCTACCATTGGTCCACTGTTTTTAACTACCATCCATACCACCTTCTCGTCTGGATGGTCGGGTAGCTCTTCACAAATAATGGCTTTCGCTCCTGAAGCTATCGCTTGATCAATAAATTGATGCCCATCAGAAGCTGTTCCTTTTACGGCAATAAAAAGAGCATTTTCAGAAACATCTCTTGAATCTTGTGTAATTTGTTCAATAGATTGTGACGCAGGGTCTCCAATAACTTGAACAAGATCCAGTTGGTCAATTAATGTATTTAAATTCTTTTTCATCGCAAATCAATTTAATTGGAGATAAATATGATCTCCTCTCTTTAATTTATATCCCGCTTCTATGGACTGTCTGATGACATGCCCTTTCCCTGAGATATGAACATGATAACCATTATTCTCTAGTAGATACATCGCATCCGAAGCACACATCCCTTTTATATTAGGCATGATCTGTTTTTTTATCGTCTCATTATAAGATAAAATCTTATCCCCCGATTTTTTTACTTTCACTAGGGGAGAAGTGGCTTTGAATGTGGTATCTATCTCTAAATATGAGTATATGTCTTTTATATCTTTAAGATATCCATGATAACTTTTTATTCCTGTCTTTTGTAATGGCGCTTTCACCACCTCTTCCTTATGATGGATATTAACATCATAGGAGTAGAGCATGTCTGCTATCTCTCTAAATACTGGTCCCGCAATTTGTCCTCCATAATACCCATGTTGTTTTGGGTTGGAGATAACTACGATACAAGAATAACGCGGATTCTCTGAAGGAAAATATCCTGCAAATGAGGCATAATAAGCACTCGATACATATCCTTTTCCTTTGACAGCGATCTGTGCTGTTCCTGTCTTTCCTGAGAAATTATATTTTGTTGTCTTTAGTCGTCTTCCTGTTCCTTGTTCGACAGTCTCTTCTAATATATCTTGAATCTTTTTGATGTTCTTTTTACTACCAATAGAGTTGACCCTTACCGTTGGTGGAAACTGATCTACGATACCATCTTTTTGATTCTCTATAGACTCCACTAAACGAGGTTCCATCATCTTGCCATCATTGGCAACAGCATTATAAAGAGACAAAATATGTAAAGGTGTCATCTTTAGTCCATAACCAAAGGACATCCATGCCAAAGTGGTTCCCCACCAGTTGCCTTGCGAAGGATGGCGTATCTCAGGGTTACCTAATCCCTTGATGTTGATATGGAATGGCTCATTGAGTTTTAGATAGTAAAGGCGGTTGATAAATTTATCGGGCTTGTCCCCAAATATATCTGTAACCATCTTTGCTGTTCCTACATTCGATGATTTTTGAATTATCTCCGATACCGTTAACTTGCCATGACCTCCTTGTCGCCAGTCACTATCACGTACTTTCCTGTCGGCAACTTGCCAAATACCATTTTCGGTGTCGTAGACCGTGCTTGTATCTATCTTGCCTGTCTCTAAACAGGTTAATAACGATGCCAATTTAAAGGTGGAACCTGGTTCGATATTTCCCGCATTACCAAGGGCATAATTTTGTTTCCCCTCGATGATATGTCCATCTTTGTTTAGCTCTAAATTGGATATCGCCTTGATGTCTCCAGTCTTTACATCCATGACAATGGCTGAACCCCAATCGGCTTGTGTCATCTTCACCTTATTACCCAAAGCATTCTCTACGGCATCTTGAATCTGTATATCTATGGTGGTCACGACATCACTTCCCGGTTCAGGCTTCGTAATAAGATTTTGAATCCATCCACTTGAAGCCCTCTCTTTACGGTAAAGCCCTTTGCCTCCTTTTAAAATATCTTGGTAGGCTTCCTCTAATCCATACTTACCCGTAGCTTGGATCTCTCCGTCTAGGTTGTCTTTGTTGAGGCGACCAATGGTTCTTCCTAGTTTGAAATTTAGGGGATAGCTACGCAGTGCTCTTTTGGTAATGACAAGACCACTCTTATATTTGCTTCGTGAAAAGAAATCAATATCCCTCACTTTCTCTAATGTCGAATAGCTGATTCTTTTTTTGGTAACAGGAAAATAGCGACGCTTTTTCCTTAGACCCGACTGAAGCCATATCTTGTATTGATAGGCAGATTTGTCTTTTAATATACCACTTAGTTCTCTTGATATTTTGGTTAACTGCTTATTGAAGGCAGCACGACGAAACCCTTCGGTTCCAAAATCAATATGGAGTTCATAGAGATTGATGGAGACGGCAAGAGGACTCCTGTCTGTAGCCCTAATGTTACCTCTAACACCATATACCACATGCTCTTTTGCATCGATCTTTTTCTCTAGCTTCTTTATCTCTGATATTTGTGAAAAGATATTCCAAAATCCTCCCACTATGATCAAAAGAGAGAATATCATCATAAAAAGAACCAATATTGTAAATCGCTTTTTAAGACTTGCTTTCTCCATATAATAGAAATCAAATTATTTTGTGTCTTTATCTATATATATCACTCCTGGTACATCTCTAGATTGCTCTATCTCCAATCCTTGTTTTTTGATCTTCTCAAATAGTTCACTTGGACGTCCTAGCTGTTGTAGTTCTGTCTCTAACTCTTGTGAGATCATGCTTTTCACCGCAATAGAGTCACGCAAATGGTCAATCTGTATCAGAACTCGCTCGTCTCTATAGCTGAAGATGATTCGCATCAAAAGCAAGCATAGTCCCATAAGAATATAAAAGAATTTCCTCCGTATGAGTTGTAAAAAAAGTTCCCCTCCAAATATCTTGGTGAGCATAGAAGAACTCTTTTTTGATCTTTTTGTATTCATACCTATTGCCTATTTGGGGTTAGTCCTCTGTTCGTTCTGCGATACGAAGTTTCGCACTACGGGAGCGTGGATTACGCTTCTGCTCTTCTTCTGTTGGCAAAATGACTTTACGGTTGATCGCTTTGAATGGTGTTGATGTCCTTCCATAGAAATCTTTCTCTGCTTTACCATCCGTTTTGCCTTCTCGTATCATGTTCTTTACAATACGATCTTCCAATGAATGATAGGTCATCACAACCAAACGTCCTCCTGGTTTTAGAACCGAAGTGCTCGCATTTAGGAGCTCTTCTAAAACTTCCATCTCCTGGTTGACCTCAATACGTAATGCTTGAAAAACTTTAGCAAGATATTTGTGTTCTATGGCTTTCGGTGTACATGGTTTCACCAATTCCTTAAACTTTTGGATGGTATCAATAGGCGAATCTTCTCTCTTCTCTACAATGATACGTGCCAATTTTCTGGAGTTTTTTACCTCTCCATATTTCCAAAAAAGAGTAGCTAACTCTTCTTCTGAATAGTTGTTTACGATCTCTGCAGCCGATAGTTTCGCACTTTGGTTCATGCGCATATCTAATTGGCCATCAAAACGGAAAGAAAAACCTCTCTCTGCAACATCAAATTCGTGGGACGATACGCCTAAATCGGCTAAGATGCCATCCACTTTATCGATGCCATGATAGGCCAAGAAATTCTGAATATATTTGAAGTTGTGATTGACAAAAATAAAGCGATCATCATTCGGAACATTGGCTTTGGCATCTATATCTTGGTCAAAACCAACTAGTTTTCCTCCTACAAGCTGTTTTAGAATCTCTCGAGAGTGTCCGCCACCTCCAAAGGTTACGTCAACATAAATTCCTCCCTCTTTTAGATTCAATCCTTCTATACATTCGTTTAATAGTACAGGAATATGATATTCGCTCATCTTATCTTATCTTATTAAAAATACACAATCCACTTTCATTACAAAAGTACGAAAATTACTTGGGAGTTTTTTAACATTGTTATGCTTTGCTTGGCTCCTTATTTAAAAATATTAAAAAAAGTATCCCTATAAGGCTAGGCTTTTTCGATTTTCTGTAAAACATAAAGATTTGCTAAACTTCGATGATTGTTCTCTGTTTTATGCTAACCATTTTAAAATAAGGAGGCTAAAAAACTTTCTACTCCTTTAGCCCAACATCGTAAAGCTGAAAATGTTGTGTTCTTTTCATAAAACTATTCGATCTCTACTCTAAGCTGCTTTCTTGTTGTTTTTTCTTCTCTTTTTATTGAAAATAAGCAAACCGATATGACTATGAGACTATGCTATTCTCTCGCTTCTTCTAAAGCATCTTTCCCACTGTGGTCGCTCCCTCGATCGATGGATAAATCTTTTTCTATGGAGGTTCGAATGACTCTATTTTCGGCTTTCCCAATAATGAAAAAGAGGGCTGCCATATTCTATTATGATTTGTACCATAGCGCTTTTTGGAACATTCTTTGATCGTATTCCCTTAACCTAATATTGACCTTCTCTTTACCTTCTCTATACCCAAAATGGGAAATTGGGTATAGGGAAGGTGAAGAGAGGGTGTATTAATGGTTTCTATCATATGACTTAATTACGCTATGTCGATGTGCTATCTTACTGTTTGGTATTTACCGAGCTCCGTTTTATGTTGAGGTGAATCTATAATATGAAATTTATGAAATGGATCCTTGTGGTCTGATCATCTTTTTTTGGACTGAATTTTAGTTGCTCCTCCTTCTTATTTATTATTGTATCGTGAATATTTCCGCGAGTGTTGATGGTCAATAGGTTAGTCGGGGACTATGATAACCCTTGATTAGCGACAATACTCCTTCTTATTTGGTCCTCTTTTATGCTGTAATTACTCTTTATCTATGCAAAAAAGTGCAAAAGAATGCACCTATTACCTAACCATACTTTTTTACTGGTAGAGTTGGTAGGTTTGAAGAAATTCAAATAAAATCTTTGCCTTATGGGAAAATTAAAGAATGGTTTGTTGGGATGCTTTTATGGTAAAATAGGACCCGTGGTGGGGTATCGACGTTTTAATCAGAATATTGTTCGATCTCTACCTTGTGCGGTTGCTCCATCTAAAAGTGCCAAACGTAAAGCCCAACAAAGACGGTTTGCTAAAGCATCTATGTTCTGTAGTGTAGCCTATCCGCTCCTAAAAAAAGGATTTATTCCAAAGGACCTTTGTGTTTCTTCTTTTCATCGAGCTTTTTCGTTGAACTATCCTTTTTTTAAATATGATGGGGATCGTGTTGAGGTGGCTTATTCTAAAATAACAATTTCTAAAGGAGAGTTGAAACCATTGGTTCACTTTAAGGCCTTTGTAGATCGAGATGTTTTATCTATACGTTGGCGTTTTTATCGCTGTGATCTTTGTGGCGAACAACGAGTGCAACTACTGGTGTTTGATGAAAAACATTTCTGTGGTCGTTGTTTTACTGATCTTGCTTTGGCTTCAGACTTCGAGGCGAAAGTGAAGATTGGGACCAAAATGAGCTGTTCGAGACTTCACTTATATCTCTTTTATATCGATCCCAATGGGAAAGGAGAGCAAGCGGTTTCTGGTACTTCCTATGCTTTACTTGAATGTTAATGTTTAAAAATCAGCCCTTTGTCCTGATCATTTTCCTTGTTTTTTTAATGATTGTCGGATGGAAGGTTCCTAAATTCTTTAGTGATGGCTTTTATCAAAAATAATGCAATCTCAGGTCTTATAGGACCTGTGGTCTCTTACAACAGAAAAGGAGTTTCTTTAGTTCGATCCCAATGCCCTTCGATTAAAGATCATAAGAGTGTCAAGCAGTTGGCACAACGTATGCGAATGAAACTGGCAAATAACTTTCTCTCTTCTTTTAAGTCGCTGGTCAAAATCTCTTATGGAGATGCTGAAGGAAAAGACAATGCATACAATCGTGCCAAATCGATGCTCCTCAAAGAAACAATGGTGGGCAACTATCCAGATATATCTATTGATTGTTCCTTGGTAAGAATGAGTCATGACCCAGTCTCATACTTGATTGTTGACAACCTCTCTTACCATGATGACGCTTTAAAAATGGAGGTGCATGTTGATCCTGCTATTCGCAACCGAAGGGTGCAACTTTTAGTGGTCCGATATTGCGAAGGTATTGCAGATTTCTCTGACATGTTGCCTTTGTCTGATAATGACCGTTATAATCTGTCATGGGGAAAGTTAGATCAAGAGCATGGACCTTGGCATTTCTGGTTGATGTTATATGACCCATTGTCAAATCATTGCTATGGTAGTGTCTATCGATATTGCCCTGCATCTAAGTAAAGTAAAATAGACCAATAAACGTTGTTTTTCTCTTTAATCCTAACATTTATACCCCAAGGGTAAACGTAACGAGATTCTATCGACAAAGGTTTTGTTAAGATGCTATGCTTTAACTACTTCTTGTTTGTTGTTGAGTCTTTGTAAAAGGTTGGAGGCTAATAAACTTTTATAGTGGTTGATATTCTTGCGGAAATCATAATCGATGTATCGGATAGCTTTCTAGATGAGGAATGCCCTACGTTCTTAATGTTTATCATTGCTCTTTTTTCTAGATGTTTATGGACATATAGTTATATGTGTTTATAATTGATAGTGTTTTGTTTAGTGTTAAATAATATTTTTTGTTTGTGATCTTTAATAATATATTACTTTGTATTATTGAATAGGTTTAGTGTTTGCTTATTGCTTGTAGTATAGTTTTTTAGGTGAATTTCGTTACTTGTTTAGTGTATTGGTCCTGATTGCTGTATTTATTATATGTCTACATTAATATATATAATAAAACTAAAAATAATTTAATTTATTTTTTGCTTTTAATGTCTCATATTCTATTAATTATATATTTTTGAAAAATTAGATTGATATTTTATATTTTTATAAAGATCAAGCTCAGGTACCTAGCTTTTAAATTAAAATAAGCTATAAGGCCTATTCAATAAGATAAAATAATGGAGTGTATGAGGTTCCTATGATTTGAATATCATAAGAAAAAAAGAGCTCCGATTATGAATAATTAAAGAGCTTGGTAAAGTATTTTAAGTGTAGGGAATCTGTTTAAAATCAAATCATTATATAGCTAAAATTATATAGAAATGTACGAAAGAATTGTTCTAATTGTTGTTTTGATGCTATCTCTTTTTGGATGTCATTTTAGTAAAAATGGAGAAGATAAATATAAAGTAAGTGTAGATGGAAAGCTTAAACCAGATTCTGAAAATATTAGTTTAAAGGATTATAACGGTATATGGGTTTGTTATAAGGTTTTAGAACAGGATGATCTTGTAAAGAGTTGGGCACGAAGACTTTATGAGGAAGGGTTGATTGATTATAGAAAAGAAATATCTACTCATTTCTGGTTTGAAATAAAAGGAGATACCATTATTGTAAATAGTCTATTTAAAATGCCTATTCAGATAACTGTTCCAAAAGAAGAATTATCGCGCACAGGAGTTATAGACTATCTATACAGAAATGACTCTTTAATAAATCATGTTACTAAAAGAAAGGTTTATTGTAAGATCGAAGGTAAAGATGGAATTTCTTATCAGGATTATTTTAAAAAAATGAAATTAGACAGTATGTATTGTTTAAATGATTATGAAATTTTGTCTTATAACAGATGGTGCTTGGGAGATGTAATTCTTGTTGATGGAGAAGGTTTTAGTTATTATTTCAAAAGAGCAAGTTCTTATGACACTAACATCAAAGGATTTCCAGGAAATTGTTTCAATAGTTTTGTTGTAAATAGGGTTTATAAAAACTGTACGATCGAAGAGGCTGTAGATAAAATGTGTCTTGAGTTCCCTTCAGGCGCAGTTGGATTATATGGGGTTAAAATTGGTGGTTCAAGTATCCATGAATGTGATGAGGTGACTTTTCCAAAAGAATCGGATGAGGATGAAAATTCATATCATCATTGGGAAGGAGAAAACAAAGTTACAGTAACAATACCTCATGGAGGTCGAACTTCATTAATATTTGAATTTGTTAAGAAAGGATCAGATGTGCATGTAAAGTATTGGTCTGATGTGGATTTTTCACTTATACATGAGACGGTTGTTGATTATCAGGATTACATTATGGGATAATATGTAATTCCCT
>JAOARB010000009.1 GCA_025210775.1 Prolixibacteraceae bacterium | reverse complement strand
TAGCGCTGGTACTAAAAGAGGATGAAGAGGGCTTCCTCGTTTCTCTTTCCACACCGTAAAAGGCAAAAAAGAAAAACAGTAGTACCCCATTGGACTGGCAAGGTTCCACAAAACAACCCCAAAATCTGTACTCCTTTAAGAACGTAAAGAACCTAAAAAATGAAAGATTCCGTTATTCCCATCACACTGATAGAATATGCCTATCGACATAGAGCCTTAGACATCCTTCAGCTCTACTGGTTGCTTCAAGACAAAGAATTTCTAATAGACCAAACCACCAAAAAGCAACTGGTCAAAAAACTAAAGATCTCAGAGACCACTTTAAGCCGAAGGATCGTCAAACTAAAGAGATTACATTTCATCCAAAGAAGTGCAAAAGAAAATTATTATCAGATCACCCCACCTTCTCATATCCTCTCTAAAAAGAGCTCAAAAGAAAAGGCAAACTACTATAGGATAAAAGATATCGTATCCATGACTTTAAAATTATCACTATCACAGCCTTGCTATACCAACAAGCTTTTATCAGAGAAGTACAACAGCGAGAACCAGAAAAATTTCCAAAATATCGTCAACGTCATTACACAAAAAACGAAAAGCAATGTTGGGTACTACGAAAACATGCCTTTAAAATACCCGTAAACTACTTTACAAGCTATTTAGGCATTTCTCTGACACAATACTACCGTTATCGAGAACAAGCCCGCAGATGCAATATTTTGAGTCTTCAACGCAACTACAAATCTCTTTCCCTCTCACCAGAGAAAGCAACATAAAAAATCTGAGTTAAAATCTTCCCATCACATAATACATATCTATGATGCATTTGTGCCTTCACATCTTTGCGGTGGCTTTAAAATCGAAAGAGATCCGTGCCCATCCTTTTTGATACGCGGAAATCCGTGTTACCCCATCCCATCATACAATACCAAAAAATGTATCTGTGATACCCGTGTTAGAATCCAACCATGACACAAACCAAATCCCGAAGGGATGACATGATTGTAGAAGACATATTTGTAATTTCATATTTAACCGACCTTCATTTTTTGTTGCATTTAGTGATTTGAATACAAGAAAGACCATATTAAATTTTGCGATGAAGCAGTAACATTTAATCAATACACCTCTTTAACCATACCACATTATCCTCAACAATTATTACTTTTATATTCTATCTATCCTAGTTAATCTAACAAGGTAGAAAGGGACGGAATACATCCGACAAAACCTCATCAGACACCCCAACAAATGGTGCCACTAGCAAAACAAGACAAACATCATCTTTTTATAGAATTTACTTAGACAACAACTAGTACTATAGTCTGTTGTCTTGTCTTTTCTATTGAAATATTTTAATCATAAAAAAATCTAATGAGAGAAATCTTTGGTATACACCTGCAACAACTAAGGAAAGAGAATGGGATGACCCAAGAGAGACTGGCAGAATTGGCTGATTTAGATGTAACCTATATCTCACTATTAGAAAGAGGCAAACGTCAACCCACCCTACATACACTAGAAAAAGTAGCCAAAGCATTTGAAATAAAAACATGGCAACTAGTGGAATACATAGAAACAAAATTATAAAACAAACCATGACCCATTTCCATATTGAAGACCCTTCGTTAGAATCCCAATGGAGGGCAATTATTCTTTTTGGCAAAAATACTGCCACCTATAAATTTGCTTTTGCATTAAGTCTTCTTAAAATGATTGAAGAAGAAAAGACTGAAATCACTTTAGAAGACCTTTCAGATCCTTATGCTCAATATATGGTTTCTCACATAAAAAACAATCCTTCTCAGTCAACCTCCAATGCCAGTAGTTTTCTACAAGCATGCCATCAATATAATACAGCACAACTCACCTTTGATCGACTAAGAGAGCAAACCCTTAGACATGGCTTTAGATATGTTATAGATGCATTTCAAAATGTCAATGGGCAACAAATCCCTTCTCCGTTCTTTTATAAAGAATTTCAAAGAGGAAAGAAAAAGCTTATAATCACTGACGAGATGCTAAAATTAAAAAAATCATATCACTATCATCATTTTGCACAAGAAGTAGATGCACGGTGGCATCTCGTAGAAACAGCTTGGAACTTTAAATTAAATCCAGCTTTACTTGAAGTAGAAGCCGATATAGACAAAGACACATTCTTTATTCAGAAATCATTAATGCGTAGAATAGATATCACCTCTGTAAGAGACGCTCTTAATGGTTACCAAAAAGGAAAGTGTTTCTATAGCAACAAAGAGATTTCGATTATATCAGGACACAAAGACCTTTGTGAAGTAGATCATTTTCTTCCTCATTGTAATAAACTCCAACATACAAAAGAAGGAGCTAACATAAATGGAGTATGGAACCTTGTACTAACCGATGCTAAAACAAACAATGAAAAAAGAGCAAGGATTCCCTCTGAAGAATATCTTTATAAGCTACACGAAAGAAACGAATATTACATACAGAGCAAACACCCATTAGCTGAGACCATAATTAATCAGACAGGAAAAACAACAGATCAAAGAAGGCTCTTTTTACAAAAACAATATAATATTGCACGACAATATTCATTACATCAGTGGCAACCGAAACGATAAAAAACATGAAAGATTTCTACCAAATACCCAAAGAAAAATGGATCTATGAAGATGCTCTATTTTTTATGATATACGATGGATATGCAGTATCTCCAGGACATATTCTAATCATCACCAAAGAGATCAGAAAAGACTATTTTGAGCTAACTAAAGAAGAGAAAGAAGCACTACCTTTAGCCATAGAAAAAGCCAAAGAACTCATAGAACTAAATCATCAACCCGATGGCTACAATATAGGCATGAACTGTGGTATTGCTGCGGGACAATCTATCATGCATTTTCACTGTCACCTTATCCCCCGCTACACTGGGGACATGAAAAACCCTAAAGGAGGCATACGTTACTGTATCCCCGAAAAAGGGCTCTATTAAACCAAACAAGGAGTGTTCCTACACAGAACACTCCTTGCCCATATTCTTATCTCAAGAAATCTAAGATTTCTCTTCAGCAGATTCAAATTTAAACTCCCTACCCTGACAGAAAGCTTTAAAATCCGCTTCTTCGTAGAATCTTCTAATATAAGCTCTTGCCAATATACTTTGTACTCTCTGCCTCAAACTATTATTTTCTTAGAAAGAAAATAAATAATATTCAGCCAAAGTAAATCTAACATTAAAAGTGTTTTTTTGACCAAAAGCACAAAACAAGTGACCAAACCATCTATTTTATAGATTAATTATTCACAAAACAACTATCTTTTGACGTACAGTATATAATCACAGAAAACAAAAAAAATCAACGATTTAATTTTCAAACATATATACAAAACTACAACATTAAAATCTCAATAACACCATAAAATAACTTGCATTCAAATCATAAATGCAACACTATATTATAATAAAGAGGTTGTCTAATGTGGTAAAATAATGGGCACAAAAAAGGAGGATTGCTCCTCCTACATATTAAGTTTGTCCCATTATTATTTACACATTAACCGACGAAGATATAGTGTGCATTATGGGACAACTAAATATTAAGCAAAGGTATATTATCGAATTGATGTATGCAACCAAAGCTAGCCAAGGATCTATAGGCAATGCAATTAATAGAGACAAGTCTGTTGTTTCTAGAGAGATAAAAAGGAATTTGAACCCAAAAACTGGACGTTACTGCGC
Organism: Prolixibacteraceae bacterium; assembly: GCA_025210775.1. Taxonomy (GTDB): domain Bacteria; phylum Bacteroidota; class Bacteroidia; order Bacteroidales; family Prolixibacteraceae; genus Halosquirtibacter. The sequence goes on along the minus strand of JAOARB010000009.1, from coordinate 89,074 downwards.
TTTGTATGCAGATACCTTATGCAAAGAACGGCATCGTAATAAAAATAAACATATTGTTTTAGATGAAGCAATGAAGGCCTATATCAAGCATTATCTAAAGGAAGGCTTAAGTCCAGAGCAGATAAAAGGCAGAAGTGATATAGATGGAGTTAAATGTGTATCACACGAAACGATTTATCTTTTTATATGGGAGGACAAGAAGAATGGAGGAAATTTATATAAATACCTGAGGCGCAAACATAAGCGATATTCAAAACGAGGTTCTAAGAATGAATTTAGAGGGAAAATGGAAGATCGGGTGAGTATTGAACAAAGACCTATTATTGTGGAAGAAAAGAGTCGATTTGGAGATCTTGAAATTGATACGATCATCGGAAAAAATCGTAAAGGTGCTATCTTAACCATTAATGATAGAAGCACTGGTCTATGTTGGATACGACTGCTTAAAGGGAAAAATGCGAAAGCATTAGCTGAAAAAACAATCGAGGCTCTAACACCATTTAAAGGTCTGATTTACACGATTACATCGAGAGTTCTATGAACATAAATACATTGCAGAATCGTTGGGAATAGACTTCTATTTTGCCCACCCATATCACTCTTGGGAAAGAGGTGCAAATGAAAATTTAAATGGATTGATTAGACAATATATTCCTAAAGGAAGTTCTTTTGAACATTTAAATCAAAAGGACTTGGAAAGGATACAAAATGAACTGAATAATAGACCTCGTAAGAGATACCAGTACCTAAAACCTATCGAGGTCTATTATTCTATGAAAATGGATAGAAAAGTTGCACTTATCGCTTGAATGCACGTTTAAATTTAAAATACCAACAATTTAGTTACTATCAATTCTGTAATACGTGAGTTAAGTCAATTTAGGAGTACAAATAAACAAGAAGAATGAGAAAAGCTCTACTGAATTTACCAGCAGAGCCTTTTCCATTAAAATTTTATCAGATATCAATTCAATTATTTTATTAATACAGAAATAATTGTTTCTAATGTCTGCTTGTCTGGATAATCAATACTATTAGAGTTTCCTATTTTTAATATTCGATACAAACGTTTACCATTATCATAAATTGTATTAATGAAATTTGTATCTTCTGACTCCAAACCATTCTTACGCAACGAAGCACTTAGCCTTGCTTTCTGTGTATCATCATGGAACTCTATTCTATTACATTTGTCTCTATATTTTTCAACAACATAACGAAGCTCAGGTATCATATAGTCTAGGTTTGCATATACTATTAGTTTTGTCTCTGACAAGAATTGTTGTGGTTTAGACGAATTCTTAGCATGATCTTGATCCTCCTGCCAACTAAATCCAAAAGCTCGATAAGTTGTAGCTCCATTTTTCTTTTCAATTGAAGCATCCATACATTGATAACCTGCGAACCAGTTGTAGAACATAAATATTTGCTCCTCACGAGTCATCTGACCACGTAAAATATGCATATAAGCCATCTTATCTGTCTGAGGATGTATTTGACCATTCGATACAAGTGAAAGGTGTAAGTTGCTAATGCGGAATGGCATTCATTTCCATCATTAAGAAGATTTTCATTATATCGTTCCTTATAAACATCATTTGTTTCACTTCGTTCAAAAACATCCCCATATATAATATAAAAATCCTTTATTTTTGAAATGCGATCTTTTTCTCGATCATATTTTTCTTTAATATTAGGCTTGTAATTTTCCCAACATTGAAAAATCAATGAACAAATCTCTTTAATTGCATCTTTACCTTCAACAAAATCATCATGATTAGGATAATATAACTTTTCTTCTATATGTTGTCTTGTATCACCAGTAATTTCTTTATTTATAATCACACGATGCCTACTACTTCCTCTACTACACCTTATTTCTTTAAGATTTTCTCGATGAATATCTATCATCTTAAAGAATGTGTTCTCGATGCTTGTTTTTTGCGCTGCAATACTCGCAATCTTATTTGCACGTAACTGTGCCCAGAAAGCCCAAAATGTCACCCACCCAACACAAGCAGTAATATGCGGTATAATATATTCCCATAAAGATTTACTTGATATTTTAGACAAATCATAAGAGATTAAATAATCATATGACGATGATCCTTGAATTAGATATAATGTAAGACCATGAATAATGATCAATACTACGGGAAAGAAACATACACCAAATCCTAAAGATTCATCAAATTTCTTATGAATAAACCACTTCGCAAAAACATATAAACCAACAGTCGCGAGTATAGCAATAGGGAATACAAATGAAAAAGCAATTGAAGCAATAAAAATTGAAACTATCAAAACATCATCACATTTCTTATCACCCCCCTGATCATTTTTATTATTTTTCAGAAAAACAGAAAATAATATCATAAACAAAGAAATCACCTGAATAAATAAAAGGACCAAAGAAATCGTGTTGTTTTTAATGAAATTGTTATGTATCGATTTCTTATTTTGTTCAGAATGTAATGTATCACAAACACCTTCTCTTTTTGCAAATACACTAGAACTATTACAAATAATAATACTGTTATTTACGCTATGCGATAACGTATCTTTCGCCTGTTTATTATCTGGTATCAACACAGTCCTAACAGCATTATTTGGATAACAATAGACCTTTAAAGAATTATTTTCAGTCTTACTATTATTTAAAAATTTGTTATATTGTTTTAAAAGGAGACATTGAAGGAAATAATTTGAAGACTCATTATTATTAGTACCTGTTGTACTAACCCAAGTAGAATCGGGTATTTCGTTTCTAGGACAAATTGATGATTCTATCTTTTTAACAACATCTTGACTAATTTCTTGTCTATTAGTTTCCCCTTTTACAATATTCATCGAAAAAGAAGTAGAACATGAAATCAATGTCAAGTTAAAGAATAAAAAGAACAATATCGAACTACTTATAACTCTTAAATCAGAATCTAAAATATCCTTCCCTCCTTCTTTGTTCGAATTGCTATATTTAACAAAACAGAAAATGGCAAGTGAAGCTAATACAAAGATTATTAAAATAATCATTATTGCGCTAAAATTCTCTAAGATGAAATGATAATAAGATTTGATAATACTTTTAATCTCTTCAGGAAACAAAAAATTAAACTGAAGAATGATAACATTCATCAAAGTAATGAGGAACATTCCTTTATCAATATTGGATATCTGACCCCATACGGACTTATTAGAAGAACTCTTCTCTTCTATTATTTTAGACATGACAGTTTATTTAATTGTGATTTTTCCCTCAACATACCAACTATAATAGTATGCTGAAGGGGGAATATTAAAATTAGAATCGAACATCAAATTGAGTCAACACTCTATTCTCTGCATTCTGTTTTATTAGTTGTTTGATTTTATCGTTAAAATAAGTGTATTGTTTTGCGGACATACTTTCAGTATACTCCTTTTTATCCTCAAGCATATGCATATTCTCCAAAGAGAAAAGAGTACGAGGGTAATCGGTTATACGTATTTTGTTTCCTAATAGTTCTGCACGAAACCAAAACGCATCTTTATCCTTGATACTTTGAACTTGTACCCTATACAATTTTCGTTGATTGTATTTATTGGCTTTTTCTTTTAAATCACTCTTGTTGATAGCCAATACAATTTGCACTTCGATATCCTCAAAATCATAATATCGATCCTCTGACTGTCCATCGACATCTACGGTAAAATGATTTTTACTATCCAAAAAAAGATTATTAGAGAATTTAAGGATAAAATTCATAAAATAGCCACAAGCCAATGTTTCTGCTACATACTTCTCTCTTTTTTCTTTGTTTTGTTTCGATTGCCACCACAGAAGACAAAGGATAATAACCAAAGAACAACATATGACAGTTGCTGTAGATTTCTGAAAACCTAAAGTTGAAAGCGAAGTGATAGATACAGTAAGTATAGTTGTAAAAATATCCTTAAGAGGAAGAATCTTTGTTAAGTTCATTATTAGTTGTTATTATGATTTCTGAAACTCATTTCTATTCCCATGACGCGTATGTGTTCTAGCCACTGATAGATTTGTGCAGGCTTATAGATATGTTTGCCACGCTCATCTTTCATCTTCTCTAAAGCTCTTGCCATAATGGCATACTCATTCTCTAATGTGGTATTAAAAACCCCTTGATCATCAGTATTTATCGATACACAAAGCTGAGCACAATCGTCTAACTGTTTCGGATCATAGGTCAACCCCATATTAAAGAAGTTCATTATTGGGTGTTTATCATATCGTCTAAAAGTACCAATAAGGAAGTTTGACGATGGATTACATTCAATTGCAATATGACGTGACGCAATCTCTTTTTGCATCGCTTTCTGTATTGCTTCAATTAGTTGTATATACCTATCAGAGACATCAAGACGCTTGACTTTGTCCCCTTTACTCCTTACCTTATAATCAAAGTGGTAGGCATGATACAATGCACAAACCAATCTTGATTTTCTTTTTAACCCTCCTGTTGGATATTTACAATTCTCTCCTGCCTCGTCCCATAATGTTTTCATCTTATTACGTTGGAAGAAACCTGTAGTAGTATACAGATATGGATCGTCACCACGTAATTTCCAAGCCTCAAAATAAAGCGTGGGTGTAATATGGGTCATATGGAAAGGCTCATGATCAATAACGTCAACATAATCATTATACTCATCTGAAGATTCATCTCCCCATTTTCCTCTTTCATTTAAGAAATCTCCATATAGATCTTGGAATAATACATCAAATTCACGTTCTAGGGAACCACAAAAAGCAGAAAACTCAGAGAGGTCATATTTATGTATACGTGAGATCAACCATGCATAATTATCTAACACCCAATGCTTGGGCATCATAATAACGTGATGTTTCTTTTGATAATAAGCCTTGGCATCAATACCAAGTGCCAAAGCATGACCAATACGATCCCCATTATCTAGGTTCAGAAATCTAATAGACTCATCAATAGCCCTTAAACCATCCGCAATATCATAGAAATCCTCTCCTGCATGGAATGTAGCTGCCAATTTTTGAGGCAAAGAGTCTAATAGGTCATCGTAATTATAGGAAGACCTACAGAATTTAAGATAACGATAAGCTTGTGCAAACACTTCTGGACGAGCAGCAAACTCAGAAGAAGCCGCATCGATTCCCTGTATTCGTCTTCCCTCTTCTCGTGTACTCCATTTACTCCGAAGCAAAGCTATAGCTTGCTCTTTTAAAGATTTTCGTAATTGGTCATGTCTACAAACAGTTATATGTTCGATCTTTTTATATAACGGATTCTTAAGTTGCTCGTCTTCATTCTTAATAAAGTGAATATTATAGAACAGAGGAGAAGCATCTCTATCTTTTAACCAAAGATCATCATCTAGCTGATGTCTCGCCATAAAATGGTCCACCCCTTCATATTTATCCAAACATACACGATCTAATTCTGATATCTCATTACACATCTCAGTGGAACTCTTTCTAGGAGTAATTCGAGCTTCTAATGAGTTAATATGTTGATTTAATAACGACGAAGAAACTGCCATCGATCGAACGGCATTCCAATATAATTTGTAATTCCATAAAAAAACAGCTTTTCTATCTTGGTAAGAACTAAAATTGGCAAAGCCTACTTGTTTATTTAGTTGAATCACTTCATCACGAAACTTTTGTTTTATTAGAAGATATAGATACAGAAGATCTTCATAAGGAGCGAACTCTTTCTTTTCCGCAGCCACCATTCTAAAACATCGATACAAAAACCATCGTTCACCAGTAAGTAACTCATTGGCCTCTCCATTTTTTGTTTTAATCTCCTTGCCAAAACAATAATCTGGTATATCAGAAACATTAGCTATAGTACACCTATTGCCATAAAGCATCTTAAACGTATCAATCTTTCTTTGTAAAGTAGTTAGAATAGACCTTACTTCATTTTTATCAGAAGTCATCCATCTCTCTTCATCTTCAATAGAGAAGATATCATCCTCGCTCTCCTCTTCGTTAGACGTTTTACCAGAAAAATCTTTTGGCACATTCTCTTCGCAACATCTTCTATTAGATGAATGATAAGGAAAACAAGGGTCTTCTTTTTCTGAATCCAGACTTTTAATTTTATCAAAAAGCATGCATCGAATATAAGCAGCTTTCCAAACCAATAATTCAAGATCACTTTTTACTGCATAATTCTCATCTCTTTCTTGTTCTAATTTGAACTTACGAAATTCAGCAGATCTCCCAACGATGTTATTCATCAAATTAATCCAACTTAAATCGCAATGGGGAGCAGAACCATTTAAATGAAAATGGTTCTCTGCAATGCCCTTCCTTAAAAGATTTTTTAGTCGTAAGTTATTGGTACTAATAACCGATGCCCAGTCAAAATAATTTCGTTGATGACGATAACGCAAATCTTCATACGCCACAAAAAGAGTAGTAAACAAATCTTCTCCAAGTAAATGACTTAACTCCCTCCAACGCAACATTTCAGAAAATTGTACTGTGGGCTCATTATGCTCTAATGTCAAGACATATACACAATAACGATATACCAAACCTAAGACATGAGACTTTCGTCCTTCACTTCGATCAGATTTAGCCCAATCTTCTTCCACTTTTTGAAACATTTGTTTTGAATCGTCCATCGAATACCCATCAATCACATTATGACTTCTATTGGGATTTAATTGATCATCTAAAACAGATTCTATCAAACGTTTTGCTCTTCGATGCACAATTTGTGCACCAGAATATTTCTCTTGAATCTTTTTCTCAATATCTATTTGCCGAAAGAAAAATTCTATTGATGCCCTTAATGTTTTCATTGATTGGATTCGGTATTTGACAAAAAATTAAGTACTTCATTTTCTTCGACATCAATATTAGTAGACGACAAATCTTGGAATCTTTTTTTAATATTATCATCTTCAAAAAGGGTATCTCGATTAGTATTTAAATAGCTTGTTAGTGAATCATTATAATACTTTATAAACCCTTTATTTTTAAATGTTTTAACCCTTGATCGATTACTCATTCCTTTGTGACTTCTAATAAAATCATCGATAACATTAATTAAAATAACTTTAATATCTTCATCTATCAAACTTTTTTCTAATAGCTTTAGTAAAACTGTATTTTCATTACTCTTTTCGAACAAATTCTTTATTTGAAAAGAATATTGATTAAATACTGAACCTAATAAGATATTCTTTATTTGATTCTTATTGTCCTCTCGATCCTTATTAAACTGTTCTTGTAATTCCTCTATTTGACGATTATATTTTAACCGTTCTACTTTTGCCTTTCTTTTTTCGCTATCTCGGACCACCTTTTCACGCATTAACATATCTTCAATCGAATACTGTTGTTTATGCTTTACATCTATATTATGAACATAAGAAATGGAAGAAATATCTTTAAGAACCATAGTAATTTCTTCTACATTAAAAGGTAAAACACCTCTATAACTGATCTTTCCAATCTGAGATTGAATATTTTTCAATAGATTAGTAGTAAATTTCTCTATTAATGGATATATAGCTTGTTTAATATCCTTTAATTCATCATTTACACCTGATGGAATCGAAAGTTCATATCGATCATTAAGCTGATGTATATTCGCGAATAAACAATCAATCACATCCAAACTTAACTTCCATACATGATTATCTAAATCATCTATTTTTAGATATTCTTGCCAAATATCTAAATGGAATCCAATTCTAGGGTTAAGTAAATAAGGTCCAGAATCTTGATTTTTTAATGTTTCTATCTCACTTAATGAGTGTTTTATTTTTCTTCTTTCATGATGGTCTTCGATAAGATATTCTTTAAAAGAAGTCGCAGATCCACTAGATCCATTTTCCGTAAGTTTACCAGATATATATTTCTCTACAACTTTATATTCATATTTTACAAAAGGTTTAAGATCTTGATATAACTTATTTACTTTATCTAGATATTCACCTGTTTCATTATCTCTTGTTGTAAAACGACAGTTTGTACCATCTAAATCAAGCTCAAATATGCTATATTGGCTTAAGTTCATTGATTGACTTATAATAATCTTTTTATCTAAATAAGGGACGATGCTTTCACCACATAATTTTCCCAAATGCATAGCATTTTGTTCTATAGCTGCCGTATTATATAGTTCTAAATAAAGAAGCACCTTTAAACAATCTACCAATTTTGTAACATCAAAATCATTTGTAACATTTCCAAGTTTAGTTAAAACATAACGCACATCTCTTAATGAGATGTTCTCTGAGAAGTTATTTGGATCATAAATATCTCTTAATAATAGATCTCGACAATCTTTAGCATCAATATTTGAAAAAAGGGTTTCAATGTTAGTAGCATTAACTCCTTTACGATTTCTATATCTTTTCTCTAATAGATCATAAACACCATCAATTAAAATTTTATTTTGATGAAATGCATCAGCATGTATTACCGATTCCACCAAATCTCGTTCGTCTTTTGAAAGAAGATCTGGAATATACTGCTGGTATATATATTGTTTAAATAGTTTAAAATTATCTTTTAATATAGTTTTATCCTGTCTATCAGTACCATTTGGTTGCAGTGAATTTAAGAAGTAGATAAATCCCCTTAATTGTCTAAGAGTTTTAGGAATCAAAAAATGCACACCGATTTCTTTAGGAAGAAATATTAAACCTGTAAGGTCATAAATAGTTTCCAAAATAAACTCTTCTATATTTTCATTTGGTTTAGGTTTACGATGTTTCCAATTTTTAAATTCGATAGACGTATTTTTAACAAATACATTATCAGAATATAAAATAATTCGTCTTGAGTACGGAATAAGCTTAACAAGATAGTTAACCGCAAATTCTTTAGGATCTTCGTATAATCTTCCAGCATCAATCAACGTCTTAAATTTATTTCGAACAGATTGTTCTTTAACATTTGTTAGCTGCTCCATATTGACAGCCATCAAAATAACCACATTAGGGATCATCAAATATTTACGAATTTGCTCTCCCATCTCTGAAGCGGATTCTGTATTTAGATCAAAATCATCAATTGGGATAACCAAAACTTCATCTTTATTACAACCCCTACTATCTGAAGTATGATACTTTAAATAACAATCAACTAATTCCTTAAAGTTATTTCTTAAATTAGAACCTCCAGCCAAATCACTTAATGTTTCCAATGCGTCACCTTTATAGCGATTCTCATCTTTTTGGTGAATGGCACCTAAATCTCGATATACAGAAGAATAACACTCAAGAAGTTTTCTTTTTCCTTCTTTCTCTAAATGTCGGTTCTTATGTCTATTTTTTAGTTTCTCCATCGTCTTTGCAAACATCTTTGCAAGAACCACCTCAAATAAGTTTTCATTTTTTTCAAATAAAGAAGGATCAACTACATCTATTAATTGATAATTATAAATCGATTTGGGTTTATCGTATTCCTTATTACTTTCATTAGAAATATTCTCTAATAATCGAGCATAACTAAGCATGGTAGAAGTCTTTCCTGTACCTCGTTCACCACAAAAAGCAATAATGTTATTAAAATCTTGTTCCTTATATTTAGTACAAATATTTTTTGATGAATCTTTTAACTGCTTTCCATGAAATAAAATCTCAGAAGTACATTTCGCTGCTTGACGATACTGATCCTTATAAATAGAATTCGATATTGCCGATGCATCCTCAATCACTGCATTATATTGATCTTGTAGATCAATGACCAACGTCTTTTCTACTTTTTTACCATCAGCCTCTAATTTCTGTTGCTCTGCCATAATATAAATATTTTGGTCCTATTCTAAATAGGACTAGTTTGTAAAGAAGGACATAGCGGAACAAGTTATATAGTGTACCATAAAGCACACATATAAAATCATTTCACTACTTTTAAATTTGATGACAGGCAAAGATGATTGATCTTCACTGATTAAAAATATAAACTCTATTTCTAATATCAAATGATTTATCATAAAAAACCATTCAACAATCTAACTTAAAAACAATCAAGATTATAAAACACTTATCTTTCTCGTCAGAGCACGCTCATAAAAAGAAGCAAATAAAGTAGGACATTCGTACTTCTAAATCCAAGTTGCATCTTTTCATTTCTTTTCAACCTTTCTTTAAGGCAGGTTATTATTTCCTAAAATAAATTGGTTTTAAGATCTTGATGATAGTAATCGAGAGAAACACAAAGCAACCTCTATTTTTGGAATCCTCTCTCCTTCACTTTTTCAAAAAGAAGCCTCTTTTGAACAGATCAAATGGTATCCCAAACAAACAATTATGATAGACAGAAGCCTCGAAATAGGCTCCTAAAGCTGATAACCTATGCCAAATAGGGCTTAATTTAATCTCAAATAAATATAAGCCCCATTTTTTGGGCACTATATGGCCATATTAAGTTCATATCAACTTCATTTGAAAGTAAAGTTGACATAACGTATAAGTGAACTTGATATGAAGTTAATATGAAGTTGATATGAAGTTGATATGAAGTTGATATGAAGTTGATATGAAGTTGATATGAACTTGATGTGAAGTTGATATAAGCCAACAATGACCATAAAATGTAATAAAGTATTATATGATAACAATTACAACGCATCATAAATGCGTTTTTGGATATTGCATAATGAGTGGATTTTAACACGGATTTTCACGGATCAAAAAAAGAACCGCAAAGGCGCTAAGTCGCAAAAACATCATAGATGCGTTTGTGGATATTGCATGATGGGTGGATTTTAACACGGATTTTTTTTGATTTGACACAACATTAAAAAATATTAATTTAACATGTATTGCATGATGGTTGGGTAAACACATGGGACTACAAATATGTCATCCCTTCGGGATTTAGCTTGAATAATGGTGGATTTAAACACGAATTCGAACGGATCAAAAAAACAACCGCAAAGACGCAAAGGCATCACAGATGCATTATTATATCTATTGCTTCAACAGAACCTCCAAAGGAGGTGACATAATTGTAGAAAACACAACGACCTCAACAACAGAAACCCTGAAGGGGTGACATAATAAATTTGCTACAAATATGTCATCCCTTCTGGATTTAGCTTAAATAATTGTGGATTTAAACACAGATTCGAACGGATCAAAAAGTATTCCCACGGATTTAAAAAACAACCGCAGAGATGCGAAGGCATCATAGATGCATTATTACATCTTTTGCTTCAACAGAACCTCCAAAGGAGGTGAAATAATTATAGAAGACATAACTCCCTCAACAACAGAAACCCTGAAGGGGTGACATAATAAAACATCACATCTTTATGGTTAAATATTGGTGGATTTAGCACAGATTAGAACGGATCTTTTTGTTTTGACACAACATCACGAAGCACTGATTATATGCATCGTAGAGCGGACACGCGTGTCCGCCCTTTTTTGTTTATCGTACTGCTTTTATGACAATATCTGTGACTTCGAAGATGTTTTATGGATTGGATTTTTGTTGTTTGGCTAGTTCTCTTAGTGATTCACCATTGATCTGAACATCATCAAGAATAGCTTTACCGTCTTTAATGCGGACCACAGCATAGGTTGTTTTAGTCGTATCCGCTTGGTTTTTACGATGAATCACTTCAGCATCATAGGCTTTCGATTCTTCCATATAGAAACGAGAGAATGGGAATTTGACGGTTACCTCATTGATTTTTTTAGAGGTGTATATCACCTTTACTTCGATACAGTCTAGTCCGCTTTTGGGTTTCTCTTTAGCTAGATACATGATTTTGGCAAAACCTTCTTCGTCAGTGGTAAGAACGGCATATACTTTTTCGCCTCTTACCCAAAAGCTGGCATCTCCTACTTTACATGAATTGTCGTTGAAATTCAGATCGACATATTTACCTCTAAATGGATCATGAGGATCAACAGGTGCCGTCTTAAATAGGTAGGTCGTACCTTCCGTAAGCACCTTTTCGTTATAGTTGATCATGCTAATGGGATAGTATAGTTGTATGGCAGCTACAACGATAAATAGGGATAATATTATTTTCTTTTTATTCATTGGTCTTTCTTTTTTTAAGCATCCATAGGTTGGTGGCAAAAAATCCTATTCCTGTAAGTACAAATAGTATTCCTCTAATTACAAAATCAATATGTGAATCAACAAAGCGCAATACTACCAATGCAACGATAATCATCAGTCCATAGTTTAGTAGCCCTAGATGGTTTCTACGAGCTCCTAATCGGATGGTTTGAATACCGATGATAAAGATGTATAGGTTGATTAATATTTGTGCAAAGGGAGTAAAGATTCCAAGGATAAAAGTTGCAATAAAGGGCAAAAAGAGAAACGCTGTCGGTTGCACTTCTTTGATCTTGGTCTTTTTGAGATGTTTAAAAAGCAGTAGTTTTGCTATTCCAGTTAATACGATAAGGGTAATAAATTCTGGAGAGAAAAGAACGTCTTTAAGAATAAATGTTTTTTTCATCAGGCTAGACCAGAACCAATCGGAAGAGGATATAAATAGTAATACCATCGTTCCTAAAGCCCCTATTACTCGGTATCCATTGGCTTTTATTTTTCGTCCCTTAAATAGATGGTTCTCTCCGATCAAATAGAATACTCCAAACAAGACAAAATAGGCCACATACATCCACTCTTCTTGTCTTGCAGCAAAAGTTCCTAACACAATAGATATGGAGATAGGAATAACCCAATGGTGGAAAGTAGTGAAATTACTTAGGGCTCTTTTTTTACATAACTGATAGTAGTGTGGTAACATCGGTATTAGAAGTAACCAATAGGTGTATGGCTGCGATGTGTGGTGGTATGCATATCCTTCACATCCATAATAGGTGATTCCAATGACGTATAACAGAGAGACCATAGAGGAACGCATCAGGTAGATGATAGGAAAACTAAGAATCATCCACAAGAATACAAAGGTATGGGCATCACCTGGCAGATGATAGATCTGACTGATTAGCGAGAGACATGCTCCGATAGAGAAAAAGAGAAAGGTCGAAACGCATTCTCTCCATGTTTGACTGAATTCTTTCTTTATTAACGTATAGATACACATTATTTGTCCTAAGATCAATGGCGCTAAAGCAATTCCATTTTTGGTCATGCGTGACATTTCATCCCAATTATGGGCAATGATCAATATGAGACCTAGGCCTATAAGAATAGAACCTAGAAGCCCATATAACATCAGTAGTCTATTGGAGCTACTACTACTCTTCCCTCGATAGTAGTGCTCAATTCGCTCGGCAGTATCATGACTAATCACACCTGCTTCAAGCAGTTCGGGTAAATCCTTGAGTATACTCATGGTAATATCTTATTGTTTGTCTTTATTCATTTTCATTTGCCCTTTATCGTTGATCTAACAAATAACTTAGAGCTTCTGTTTATCTATTTTATTAGTATCATAAAAATGATAAATATTAACAAATATAATATTTTTTTCAGTTAGCGTCAGAAATGACATCACAGATGCGTTTTGGTATTGCATGATGAAAGATTTACACGGATTCAATCGAATTTTTGTTTTGACTCAACATCATAAAACATAAGACTACAATTATGTCAATACAACTTAATTTTAAGAAAAGTTCCTTCCGAAAAGACATCATTAATTTTAGTAACTTTAGTGATAACATTATCAATTGGAATGTTGTAAATAAACCTAAAAGTTGATTTTATGAAATTAATTCCTATCTTTGGAGAGAAATTATATGCGATCCAATACCCTGAAAATGAAGAAGACATATTGTCTTATTTATTTAAGACATGGAATGATCCTGAATATTTAGAATCGTTTTTTGAACAAAACAAAAAAGATCTTATTGGTGGCTATTATCATGGATATAGTGTCTTTGGAGCCATATTTAAAACATACGAATTGGCAGAGGATTTAGAGAAAAGATTAATGGATCTGGCCTATCAAGAAAGAAAAGATGGTGAGATTGGACTAAATGCACTATTTAAACCACTTTATAATATACAATCACATATACACACACTTAATGAGAGTAAGGCCCAAGAATATTGGCTTAGGATATATGCTCTTCGAATAGAATCTGATATTTATGTTATCACTGGTGGAACAATAAAGTTAACCAAAAGAATGGAAGATCGATCTCATACAGAGAGAGAACTGCATAATATTGGTAGATGTAAAGCATTCTTAATAGAACAAGGAGTTGTAGATAATGAAGGGTTAATAGAGATCATTCAAAACAGATAGAATTATGACAGATACTTTAACCAAAATAAAGCAAGTTGCCAACAATCCTCAATCGAGATGGTTGGAAGAAGCTACAGAAAGACAACAAAATAAAAGTTGGCAAAAAAGATCATTTCAGATTGCGGTTTTTATCCTACAGGAACTTAAAATGCAAAAAAAAAGAAATGGTATGACTCAAAAGATATTGGCAGAAAAAATGGGGGTCTCTCCTCAATATGTCAACAAGCTATTAAAAGGGAAAGAGAATTTAACGCTTGAGACAATATCAAAACTAGAAGAGGTTCTGAATATCTCTTTAATTGAAGTGACGAAATCATCCTCTTTAACTACAGTAGAGAATAATAAGATTCCTGAATTTATTTAATTTGAAATATCACAAATGCATTGCTTAATATTGCATGATGGGTGGACTTGAACACGGGTTTGAAGGGATCTTTTTTGTTTCCATTAAACAGCATATTAATACATTGCTTCAACAGAACCTCCAAAGGGGGTGACATAATAAGATTGTATATATTTAAGGTTAAATGATGGGTGGATAATCACGGATAAAAAAGGATTCGCACGGATATTTTTTGTTTGACACGACATCATAAGATATTGATTATATGCATTATAAAGACAGATCCGCATGTCCGCCCTTTTTAACTAAAACCACATTGCATAACAGGGAATTCAAACACAAACGTTCCACGTATCTTGTTATTTTGCTCCCGAAAGTCATAAAATACAAAACATAAAAAAAGAGGCTCTCTCAAATGACGAGGAGCCTCTTTTTTATGTTTTGATATTTTCGTTTTAATGAAAATATTGAAAGATCGATTATTTTACTTCTGCCATGATATCTGTTACAACATAGTAACGTGGATCATCGATATCGTTTTCGATAATTGTAGAGAAGTGTGCATTAGCTTTGATCAATAGACGCTTACAATCTTCACTAAGGTGTTTTAGGATAACTGTTTTTCCTAAACCTTCATATTTTTGAACCAGTGTAGATAATGATTCTACTGCCGATTGGTCAGAGATTTTTGATTCGATAAAGTCGATCTCTACTTTCTCTGGATCGTTACGTACATCAAATTTCTGCATAAAGGTAGAGGTAGAACCAAAGAAAAGAGGTCCCCATATTTCGTACACTTTGGTACCGTCTTCTTTGATCGTTTTACGAGCACGAATACGTTTTGCACTTTCCCATGCAAATACCATTGCCGAAACTACGACTCCTACTCCTACAGCAACAGCTAAATCGAAGATAACCGTTAGTGAAGTCACTAGGATAATCACGATAGCATCCGTTTTAGGAATCTTATGTATTACTCTAAAAGTAGACCATTCGAAAGTTCCAATAACCACCATAAACATTACTCCCACTAGCGCTGCAATAGGTACCATTTCGATATAGCTTGAACCGAAAAGGATAAAAGACAATAGTGCTAATGCTGCTACAATACCAGAAAGACGACCACGTCCTCCGTTCTGAATATTGATAATCGATTGACCAATCATTGCGCAACCACCCATACCACCAAAGATACCAGTGATGATGTTTGCTGTACCTTGTGCCATACATTCTCTGTTTGCATTTCCACGAGTCTCAGTGATTTCATCGATAAGGTTTAGTGTCATCAACGACTCAATAAGACCGATAGCAGCCAAGATTAAAGAGTATGGAAGGATAAAATAAAGTGTTTCCAAGCTAAATGGCAATTGCTTAAGCACATCAAACTGAGGAATAGGAAGACCTCCTTTGATACCATTACCACCGCTATCGCGAACGAAACTACCTACAGTAGCCACATCTAGATGTTGGAAGATAACCACAAGAGAAACAGTAAGGATAGCCACCAAACCTGCTGGTATTTTTTTCGTAAGTTTAGGAAGGAAATAGATGATTGCCATCGTTGCTGCAACCAATCCGATCATTAACCATAGAGGAGATCCTTCTAACCATACTTTTTGTCCATCTACCATGGTAGTAAACATACCTAGTTGGGCCATAAAGATCACGATAGCCAGACCGTTAACGAATCCCATCATCACAGGATGAGGAATCAATCGTACAAACTTACCTAGTTTAAAAACACCACAAAGGACTTGAATAAATCCCATTAGGATCACCGTAGCAAAGAGATAATATAATCCTGCATTTTCTACTGGAGTAGCCCAATGCATTCCCATTTCATTTCCTTCACGAACCAATGATACCATTACGACAGCTAAGGCACCTGTAGCACCTGATATCATACCAGGACGACCACCAAGAACAGAGGTAACCAATCCAATCATAAAAGCTGCATAAAGTCCGACCAATGGATCCACGCCAGCAACAAAAGCAAAGGCCACTGCCTCAGGAACAAGAGCTAGCGCCACCGTCAACCCTGATAGAATGTCACTTTTAACATTCTTCGATCTACGTTCTAATAATTCCATATATTATTTTTTTACAAAAGTCTGCAAAGATAGTTTAAAATTAGTAGAGTCAAAGAGTGCAAGGTTAAACAATAGTTAACTTCGAATTCTTTTTATCTGAAAGGATAGAAAGAGATGTTCCAATAACTGTGGTGGTCATCGAAATTGTATCCAAAGTTAAAGCTCATATCTCCTAAAATAGATCGATATCCTACCCCTACATCGATAGCAGGAACATAAAAGGCTTCACTCTCGAACGACTGTACAGGTTCGTCGGCGGCACCGAGGACGCTACATTTTCCTCTTACAAAGAAATCCGATCCAATACGATAGCGTAAGGAAGCTCCTAGTGCATAATAGGAGTTGGCCACATATTGACCGTAACCGACTCCTGCAACAGGAATGATACGACTAAATTCTTCACTATGTATACCTCCTAAGATATATCGATCTAACGAGTTCATACTACTAAAAGATAAACCAGCTTTCATATCTACAGTGAAAGTCCATCTATTGTTCAAAGCAAATGGTTTTAGAAGGGTAAAATTCAGTTGAGAGAAGAATCCAAAATCATCGCCATCAAAGTTGAGTTCATTTTCAATTTCTTCTTCATCGGATACTTCCACAGGAATCTTTACATTATAGTCCATATCAAGGAGCCAACCGCTTTTAGGTAGAAAACTTCGATTAAGGGTATTATATGTGTAACGTATATGACTAGCCAATGAGATTTGTCCAATAGATTGATTCTCAAAGACCCATAAACTTAGTCCATCTTTGGGTTTCATGCGGTCAAATTCTCCCTTTATAGAGAACTGTAATCGACCATTTTGGGAGAGATAGTAATTGACATTCACCTCTTGACGAAGGTCGACCAAAGAAAGTGTCCCAAGACGATCGTTTTCTTGATAGATAGGGATATATTGATTTTCGAATAGAATACGATTTTCAATACCGACATGTCTTTTATCTCCAAAATAGAACTCATATGAAAGAAGGAAGTCTGGAGTAGAAGAGAGGTTTAACACAGACAAAAAACGACGATTGATAAGTGTCGAATCGATAGCTTGATATTGTATTGCCATCTCTAGTTTAGAGCTGTTATGGTAGGCCAACCGGAAATCAACCTGTCGTCTCTCTTTTTTATTAAAATGAAGTTTTAGGATACTTCCTTCTGCTTTCTCCTCAAAAGAATATTGTATCCAATGAAACCGATCGGTAGCATCTAAAATAGAGAGCCAGCGAGATAGTTCTTTTTGGTCTACCTCCACTCCTTTTTTAAAGTTGAGCCTATGATTAAAGACTTCAGCAGTCTCTTCTGGGATGCCATAATATTCGATATCCAGTACCTTATGAGCACGAATAAGACTATCGTTATATTTCGTAAATCTTTTATGTGGCAATTGCTCTAGAATATCCGCCTTTTGTTGGGCTGCAAGATATCCGAGTTGAATGATTTCAGAAGACTTCCCAAAAGCAGTAATACTATAGTCTTTTAGGTTAGGTTGCAGTAAATAGTCTGCATCCTTTTTGGTTCTAAAGGTTTCATTTCGACCATAAAGGGTAGAGACTTTATTAAGTACCCCCACCAAAGAGCTCAAATCTCCTTCCGTCGGTTGTTCGATATAGCCAACATTCACAGCAAGTACTACATCAGCCCCCATATTACGTATCTCTTCAATAGGTAGATTATCGATTACCCCCCCATCAACCAATACCTTTCCTTGATAACGTACAGGAGTAAAAGCAGTAGGTATTGCCATAGAAGCTCTCATGGCAATAGATAGTTCACCATGGTCAAAGACATAGGTAGAACCACTCATAAGATCGGTAGTGATGGCACGAAATGGAATTGGGAATTGATCAAAATCTTTAGGTACCGATTTCATGGACACCAGACTATCTAGCATTCGAATAATATGATGTCCTTGCAATATACCTGAAGGGAGTTGAAAACGTTTCTTTTTTAAAGAGAAAGAGAACATTGAACGGCCTAAGATCTCTTTTTCTTTCAAGTCGACACCACTAAGGGGACGGTGGTCTGAAAGCAAAGGCTCCCAGTCAAGTTTCGTTACAATCTCACGTATTTCCTTCCCGCTATACCCAATAGAATACAAACCACCCACGATACTTCCCATACTGGTACCTGTAATATAAGAGGGACGTATTCCCAGACTATCAAGCACCTCAAGAACGCCTACATGAGCTAAACCTCGTGCTCCGCCACCACTAAGGACCAGGCCAAGTTTAAGGTTATCGTAAGGTGTCTTATTGATCACTTGTGCATGAGCAGAAGAGAAGATTAAAAAACAAACGACCGTTAATTTCAGGTATTTAAGCATAAATATTTTTTTGACTTTCATTTCGTTGTATAACAACATGTAAGCGCTACTCTTAAAACAGCATATACACTAAAGACGTATAAAAATAGCCTAACCCCTATAATCAATAAATATTTTTATTTAAAAAGTTACATTGGGACTATCATTAATGCTGTTTGAATACGATTATGTATATATCTACGGGTATTACATTTCATATAATCTTCAATCCAATAGCTTAAATTAGCACCAATAATAAGGATATCGACATTTTCTTTTTCGGCACAACTCTCTAGCGCACAAGAATCATTTAGTTCCAGAACTATAGAATGGACAAAATTATTATAAATAGGAGAAGCAAATTCACAAAAAAGAGCTCTAGTTTGCTCTTTTAATCTAAGCAGATCGATAGTACCAATACTATCGACAGGTTCAGTAGTAACAGAGGCTAGGATAATCTCCGACTTAAAAGCTCTAGCTATTTTAGTACCATAAGCCATCACTTTCTTATTATTTGCACTATTATCAACAACGATCATTATTTTTTTAAAGGCATTCATTGGGTCATTTTTTTTAATAAAACAGTCCATCATATCAGACAAATCAGAATCACCATATCAAAGCACAAAGATGTTTATTTGTATCATTACTGTTTGGGTACAAGAAACAGGGATAAAATGGGATTCATACAAGTACTATAACAAATCAATTCTGAATAAGTTCCCTATTTATAGGGATGTAGAAGGTTGGGATTAACACAAAAGAGTATTAAGCACAACAACAGGGGAATAAACAAAGGCCAAAGGCAAAAGATAAAAAGATTAAAAAGGTCCCTTTTAAGAAATAAAAGTTGCATCTTTGCTCGAAAGATAAAGGGAATTTGGGATTCTCATAAGTAATGAGAAGTGACCAAAGCTGTACCCGCAGCCGTAGATCTTAGGTAAAAAATTATTTTACCACTTTTCTATACAGAACCACTGTTGTATATACAATGGGAAGGAGGTAGAAAAGAAGAAAGCCGGAAGACCTGAATCTTTTTAGTAGAAAAAATAAATTAACTTTCGGGAGTAAGAGTTATTTTATCCTTTTATAGCACACCATATTAGAAGCATTTCATCTATAGTCGATGGTGCTTATATAGTCGTGTATCAAAAGTTAGAAGACTCGTTTTCGCTTCCCTATTTTGCACAATGATCCGTGGATAAAAAGAGACAATTAAAACCCATCATGTTTGTGGGAACAGGTTCCGATGTGGGCAAAAGCATCGTTAATACAGCACTTTGTAGAATACTTCTTCAGGATGGATACACTCCTGCACCCTACAAGGCACAAAACATGTCATTAAATAGTTTTGCCACCCCTGATGGTTTTGAAATAGGAAGAGCGCAAGCAGTACAAGCAGAGGCTTGTAGAGTAGATTGTCACACTGACATGAATCCAATTCTTCTGAAGCCTTCAGGCGAGAAGATGTCGCAGATCGTTTTAAATGGAAAGCCAATAGGAAACCGTTCAGCGGTACAATATTTTAGAGATGGCAACCAACAACAGTTGGTCGATGCTGCACACCAAGCCTTTGATCGTTTAGAGCAAAGATATAACCCAATAGTATTAGAAGGAGCAGGATCTATTTCGGAACTAAACCTACGCCACAGAGATGTAACCAATATGTCGATGGCCGTTTATAGCGATGCCTCCACTTATTTGGTAGCAGACATTGACCGAGGTGGTGTTTTCGGTAGTGTATATGGCTCCATTGAGTTACTAACACCAGAAGAGAGAAAGCAGATCAAAGGGATCATCATCAATAAATTTCGTGGAGACATTGCCCTTTTTGACGAAGGGAGAAAGATACTAGAAGATCTAACAGGGGTTCCTGTTGTTGGGGTAATACCTGCTTTTAAAGATATTTATATTGAGGAAGAAGATTCGGTATCACTAGGATACAAATCGAAATTCGCTCAAGATGGCAAGATCAATATAGCAGTGATACTATTCGAGAAGATGGCCAATTTCACTGATTTTGCAGTATTAGAGAGAGATCCTCGTGTTCATCTTTACTACACCAACAATGTATTGGAGATCGACAAAGCAGATATTGTCCTTCTTCCAGGATCTAAAAATACGCTAGCCGATTTGCAAGAGCTACAACATAATGGGGTCGCCAAAGCAATCATCAAAGCTCATCGTAATGGAAAGACAGTGATAGGTATCTGTGGTGGATATCAGATCATGGGGCAACGCATCTTAGACCCAGAAGGGATAGAAGGATCGATCAAAGAGCTACCAGGATTGGGGTTACTCGATATTCAGACCACCATGACCAAAGAGAAGGTCACCGAGCAGACTACATTTAAATATAAGCAATACGACACACCATGTCAAGGATATGAGATTCATATGGGACGTTCCACATTTGGAACGCAGTGTGAAGCACTAAATATCAAAGAAGATGGCAAAGAGGGAGTAATGCAATCGGAAAGATGTTGGGGTAGTTATATCCATGGCATCTTAGACAATCCTGTCGTGATAGAAGATATATTGGCTCCGTATATAGAGGAGAAAAACAATATTGAGGAAGATTATGCCACGTTTAAAGATCGCCAGTATGATCTTTTGGCAGATCATTTCCGTGCCCATTTAGATATGGACACCATCTATCAATCGCTTATAGATTAAATCACGAAAGAGAAAGAAAAATGCATTACGGTCACGGAGACGACAGTTATCGATATTCCCGTACCATGGTAGCCAACCATAGTACAAATATATGGCCCTTAGGACCATCAAAAGCATTAAAAGAGCATCTCTGTCAAAAGATCTCGTCTATCGGAAGTTATCCGGAATGTTTTTCGGAGAGTCTGATAGAGAAATTAAGTCAGAAACATCAATTGGCTTCAGAGCATATTGGTGCTTTTAATGGAATAGCAGAGGCAATATATCTTATTGCCCAACATTATAGAGAAAAGAGGTCGGCTATTGTCTATCCTGCCTTTTCGGAGTATGAAGATGCCACAATCCAATTTGGTCATCACAACAGTTATATCTCGGAGAAAGAGTTTTCATCTACAGATCTTGGGAACTACGATCTATGCTGGATATGTAATCCCAACAATCCGACAGGAAAGATATACACCAAGGCAGAGTTGATAGAGAAAGTAAAAGCATTTCCACAGACTCTTTTTATTATTGACGAGGCCTATATGGAGCTCATCGCCGAAGATCATTCTTTGGTTAGCGAATGCTCCAACCATCACAATTTAATTGTAATGCAGAGTCTTACAAAGAACTTTGCTATTCCTGGACTACGTTTAGGAGTGGTCTATAGTTCTCCTGAAACGATAGCGTCATTGCATTCTATTCGTCCACCATGGAGTGTTAACAGTATGGCATTGACTGCAGGCAATTATCTTTTAGATCATCCACCATATGATCAAATTCTTTTAGAGCAATATTTAGAGAACAGCCGCAAACTACAGACCGCACTATCGAACATATCAAACATAGAGGTAGAAGAGTCTGAGACAGGTTTCTTTCTTTTTAGAACGCCTATAAAGAGCGAAGAGCTAAAAGAGAAGTTGGTAAATGAATATGGTATTTTGGTTCGAGATGCCTCTAATTTCAGAGGACTCAGCCCCTATCATATACGTATTGCAGCTCTTGGTGAAGAGAAAGATAGACATATCGTAGAAGCATTAAAAAACATATTCGAATCATGACAAATACAGTAGCGCTTATTCCATTTATAATACCAGTAATGGCTTTGGTGTTGGACTATCTTTTTGGGGATCCCATTTCGATACCTCACCCTATTATCTATTTTGGAAAGGCGATATCATGGGGAGAAAAACAGTGGAATCATGGAAACCTACGAGTACAAAAGGGAGCCATGATGATCTTCTTCTATCTACTGATTTTGGTAGTCGTTTTAGGATTTACCACGATGATTTTAGAAGCTTTCTCCCCATGGTTATATTTGGTCTTTGCCACTTATATGTTGTGGATGGGAATAGCCAACAGAACGTTGATAGCCGAAGGTAAAGCGGTTATAAATAAACTAGATACAGAAGGACTAGATGCTGGAAGAGCACAACTATCTCGTATTGTCGGAAGAGACACTTCTGTACTAACAGAGCAAGAAGTAAGGCTTGCAACGCTAGAGACATTATCAGAGAATCTCAGCGATGGTGTAGTAGCCCCACTATTCTGGTATGCAGTATTAGGAGTACCAGGAGTGATGGGATACAAACTAATCAACACCTTCGACTCGATGGTAGGATATAAAAACCATCGCTATTTGCGCTTCGGACGAATCCCGGCACAACTAGACGATATTGTCAATTACATCCCGGCACGCATCACTGCAGTACTTATGTTCTTAGTCACATTAAATCCAGCAGTAATCACATCGGTAAAAAAATATAGAAAAGCACATGCCAGTCCCAATGCAGGATATCCAGAGTCGGCATTAGCAGGGATACTATCTTGTCAATTTGGAGGACCTCACCTATATGGAGGGGTAATGGTAGAGAAACCATTTATTGGGGATCACAGTAAAAAGATCACCACAGAAGATTTAGAAAAGACATGTAGTGTCAACCATCGTGTGTTTATTCTTTCAATAATTCTTATTTTGGTCATACAATTAAGTAAAATAATCATCTCATGAAAATCTTAGATCTAAAGATTCAAAGTGTATCTAAAGCAAAAGAAGCGCTTCTTAAAGAGAAATTAAATCAAAAAGCGAAACCAGTAAAATCGCTTGGAAAGATGGAAGAGATTGCTCTTCGTATTGGTTTAATACAAGATACCCTATCCCCAGAACTGATTAAGCCCACGATGTTTACTGTGGCATCCGACCATGAGGTGTGTCAAGAGGGTGTGAGCCCTTGCCCAACAAAGATGACATGGCAACAGTGCTTAAACTTTCTTGAACTAGGAGGAGGCATTGGACTATTCTCTCGCATGTATGGTTTTGATCTAAAAGTAGTCGATGCAGGAGTTAATTTTGATTTTGCACCGCATCCTCGATTGATACAAGCCAAAGTAAGAAAAGGATCAAGAAACATGTTACATGAACCTGCCATGACTATGGAAGAGTGTCTACAGGCAATTGAGAACGGTCGTCAGATGATTCGTGAAGTAGCCAAAGAAGGCGTGAATGTAGTAGGATTTGGTGAAATGGGAATTGGAAATACCACTCCAGCATCAGCCCTACTATCAATATATACCAACACCGACATCAAAGCATGTGTAGGACCAGGATCGGGACTAGACAGTCATGGAGTCAACCATAAAGCATGGGTTATCCAAGAGGCAATGAAGAAACATGGCATTTCGGAAAATCCATTAGAGAATTTAGCACGATTTGGAGGATTAGAGATAGCTACGATATGTGGTGGTATGTTAGAAGCAGCAGCACAAAAGATGGTGGTGATCACCGATGGATTTATCACAACATCAGCACTATTGGCAGCCTCTGAGATAGAACCTAACGTATTGGATTATGCATTCTTCTCACACCAATCGGATGAGCAAGGACATGCCCTAATGATTGATCATATGCATGGAGATCCAATCTTAAATCTATCCTTTAGATTGGGAGAAGGAACAGGAGCAGCAATTTGCTATCCTATCATCAAAGGATCGGTAACGATGTTAAACGAGATGACCACTTTCGAGGAAGCACAAGTGTTCAACACCGCTTCAGCAAAAGTAGCAGCGTTCTCACACGATTAATTAGAGACATGAAACAAGAGATCAATAAGTTTTGGACGATCCTCTCCTATTTTACACGTATTCCCGTACCTTCATTTCCATATGATGCGACCTATCTATCGAGAGGAACACGATATTTCCCACTGGTAGGAGCTGTCGTAGGAGGACTAGGAGCACTCTGTTTTATGTTATTCTCTTATCTTGGTTGTTCAGATCATCTGTCCGTTTTTATAAGTATGGCAGCCACGATCTTTATCACAGGAGCATTCCATGAAGATGGATTTGCGGATGTATGTGATGGCTTTGGTGGTGGATGGACTAAAGAGAAGATCATGACCATCATGAAAGATTCAGCCATTGGTGCCTATGGTGCCATTGGCATCATCTTGTTGTTGGGAGCCAAATTTTTGATGTTATCAGAGATTCCATCTGCAAGTTTTCCTATTATTTTGATCATAGGTCACACTTACAGTCGTTTTAACTCTGTTGGAATGATCTATACCAGTCAATATGTACGAATGGATGAGAGCTCAAAATCGAAACCTTTAAGAGACAAACAGATCTCGATAAAAGATATCATTATCGCTTTGTTGATTACGGCGATACCATTTATATTTATTCCGTGGGAATTGGCCCTTTTTATTCTCCCACTGCCCATCTTAGTATCGGCCTATAATAGGCACTATTTCAAGTGTTGGCTAGGAGGATATACAGGCGATTGTTTAGGAGCCAACCAACAGTTAACAGAGATCGCTATATATTTATCGGCAATCATCTATTTTGCCCATTAAGAAGAAATTAGAGATGAAAATTACATTAGTTAGACATACCCCACCAGAAGTAAAAGAAGGCGTTTGTTACGGACAAACGGATTTGCATGTAGATGCAACTTTTAAGAATCACTTAGATGCCATTAAAGAAATGGTAGATATTGACGAGCAAACACAATTTATCACGAGTCCTTTGGTTCGTTGTAAACTACTAACGACAGCCTTGGCTGCCAATGGAGGAGAGACCACAGAAGATGCTCGTTTAAAAGAATTGGACTTCGGTTCTTGGGAGAACAAGAAATGGAGTGATATCCCTGCCAAACAGATGCAAGAGTGGGGACAAGACTACCTAAACAATAAAGTTCATGGTGGAGAATCGATGAACGATCTTAACGATAGAGTAAAAGCTTTCTGGAGTGAATTTATTGAGAAAAGCTATAAAGAAGAGGAAGAAGACAGCCACTATGTTATTGTCACTCATGCAGGAGTGATCCGTTCGATATTACATATTCTTCTTGAGATGCCTCTAAAAAAAGCTTTCTCACTATTGGTAAATTATGGTGGAGTGGTAGAGATCCAGATGCTAGACAAAGAGAATGCACAAATAGAGTTTAAAAGATAAAAGATGGCAACAATACATTTTATCACTGGAGGACAACGTTCAGGAAAAAGTCGTCATGCACAAGAGATGGCACTAGCGCTTTCGTCGAATCCAGTTTATCTTGCCACTTCAAGAGTTTGGGATGAAGGACACCGTGAGCGTATCCTTCGTCACCAACGAGATAGAGGACCTGAATGGACCAATATAGAAGAAGAAAAAGAATTATCAAAGCACGACCTTACAGGAAGAGTGGTACTTATTGATTGTGTTACGCTATGGCTAACCAATTTCTTTTTTGATCTTAAAAGCGATGTAGATCAATCTTTGAAATTAGCAAAAGAGGAGTTTGATCGACTGATAACGCAAGATGCAACACTGATTATCGTTAGCAATGAAATTGGACTAGGAGGACATCCAACCAATGAGATACAGATGAAGTTCACGGACCTACAAGGATGGATGAACCAGTATATTGCACAAAAAGCGGATCACGTGACTTTAATGGTTTCGGGAATACCGATGAAAGTAAAATAAAACAAGAAGCATTAACGATGAGAATATATACCAAAACAGGAGATAAAGGAGAGACTGGAATCTTTGGTGGCGATCGTGTACCTAAAGATGATCTACGAGTAGAGACCAATGGTATTCTTGATGAAGCAAATTCTTATATCGGTTATCTAAGAGCCCTTTTGGGAGAAGATCATGCATGGCAAGAAAATCTTTATAAGATTCAAAGAGACATGATGTTGATGATGTCTCATATCGCCACTCCTGCCAATTGTAAAAAGGAGAATCCAAAGCCTCATCCTGAGCAAGGACCTGCTTTTTGTGAACAATGGATAGAAGAACTTCTTGTGGAATTAGGGGAAGAGAAAGACTTCTTTCTTCTTCCTGGAGGTGACCAGATCTCGGCTCAATGTCATTTGGCACGTACCAAAGTACGTACGGCAGAAAGACGATTGGTAACCCTTTCTAAAGTAGAACCTAAACCAGCATATATTCAAGCTTACCTGAATCGTTTATCGGACCTATTCTTTGTAATGGCTCGTGTACAGATGAAAGAGGCAGGAATCAAACCAGAGAAGTTTGCGCTATTAAGAAAAAAATAACGATCAATAAAATTATGGCATCTTCATTTGTTATAGCAGCCCCACATAGTGGTAGTGGAAAAACCACCATCACCCTTGGACTCTTAAGAGCCCTACATAATATGGGTAAGAAAGTACAACCTTTTAAGGTAGGACCTGATTACCTAGATACCACCCATCATACGATGGCCGCCAAAACGACCAGTTATAATCTGGATCTTTTTATGTCGAATGCCGATCATGTTCGATCGCTCTACAATGAAAAGTGTTCGGATGCGGACGTGACCATTACAGAAGGAGTGATGGGACTCTTTGATGGTGCAAGAAAAATGGAAGGCAGTAGTGCTGCTATTGCTGAGATGTTAGACCAGCCTGTAGTCTTGGTGATGTCAGGAAAAGCGATGGCTTATTCTGCTGCGCCCCTACTTTATGGACTTAAGAATTTCTATAAAAACATCCGAGTCGTTGGGGTCATCTTTAATTTTGTTAAGACCGAAAGTCATTATCAATTTCTTAAGGAGGCAGCCATAGATGCTGGTGTCACCCCATTGGGATATATTCCACCGAATGAAGAGATACAGATCTCATCACGTCATCTTGGATTGTCGATAGATAGCAAGAATGATTTTGATGGTTTGGCAGAGAAAGCAGCGGCTCATGTCTCTAAACATCTTGACCTAGATCTCTTGTTAGAAAAGACAGCGCAAGTATGCCCCGTCACACAAGAACAAGCCTCTATGGATGTCGAAGATAAGCCTAGAAAAAGAATTGCTGTGGCGAAAGATGAAGCATTCAATTTTATCTATCCTGCCAATATTGAGCACCTAAAGCGTCATTATGAGGTGGTCTATTTTAGTCCTTTAACCTCAAAAGAGCTCCCTAAAGTCGATGCACTTTATATTGCAGGAGGCTATCCAGAGATGTTTTTAAAAGAACTCTCTGCCAATGGTGAAATAAAGAAAGCCATCTTTGACTTTGCAAAGCAGGGAGGAAAGATCTTTGCTGAATGTGGAGGGATGATGTATCTAGGCAAACATATTCGTAATAAAGAGGGGGAAGCATTCGATATGTGTGGTATTTTCAATTATGATACGACCATGGAGAACATGAAACTTCATTTGGGTTATCGAGAGGTAACCTTAGGCGAAAGTATCATACGAGGACATGAATTCCACTATTCTCAATGTATTGAACACGAAGATATTCCTAAGATTGGTTTGGTAAAAAACGCAAGAGGGAAAGAGGTAGATACACCAATCTATCGATATAAAAATTGTGTAGCCACCTATATCCATATCTATTGGGCACACCTAAATATTGACACTGTTATGCTAGATTAAGTCGATCCATAGCACCTCATTATATTTTAATAAACGACACGGTTTGTAGACAATAACACAAATCATGTCGTTTTTTTATTTCATCGACAAGAGGTTTATTTTACCGTCAAACATTAGATCATATCTTCCCATAAATAACTTTCATTCCAACAATCTAAATAGAATCTACATCTTTCACACCTTTTTTATCTCAATTTACAAATCTCAATAGACGATAAGATCTTCTTTTCTCTAGACCTATTTTTCATTAATCTAACAATTCGTTCTTCAAAAAAAACATTAACACATCCTCTTTGACTGACAAAACCAATAAGACACACCACCTTTTAACGATGTAAAACCAACTTGTCAACTTTAAAATTCCATCAATTCAGTCTACAACCTCTATTTATTTATATCCTATTTAGGAACAAACACAATATTTCAGCTTAAAAATACATACGATAAAACTAGGATTGAAAGGTACTTTCTCCATGGTTCCTTCATGGTTGCTCCATGGTTCCTCCATCGAAAACCCCCAAATCGATGGACAAACCATGGACAAACCATGGACAAACCATGGAGGAACCCCCTATATGACCTATGGAATTCACTACATAAACACTTGAATTCCATCCCCTACAATTCAACCATTTTATTTTGTAAAGGATAAAAACGGGATAAAAGAGAGAGGGCTTCTATCTAATTACAAGCAGAACAGCAATTTTAACACACTTTTTTTGAAAAAAAATGTCTTTAACTTATAATAAATCTTCAACACCTCATTTTTTGTGTCAAATAGACTTTTTAAGAAATGAGAAACACCCCATTTACAGGAAGCTATTGTATCATTTAGAATGCAAACATGACACAAATCACTATAGCTTACATATTTATATTTTTTATACAAAAACACTTCAATTCATTAACCCAAATAACCCAGATACTAAAAAAAGAACACTTTTGTTAATATTATTTGAAATATTTTTTTTAGCTTTAATACGAACAATAGTCTAACCAACGCTAACTTTAAGATTAATTTATATGAAAAAATTTTACTGTCTAGCCACATTATTGTTGGTTGTAAACCTAATTGGTAAAGGGGAAAACAGGTATCTTCCTTTTACAAAAAGCCTAAAAAGTACGGACAAGGTGGAACAAACCATCTTACCACAACGAGAAGTGAAAGAACTTCCTGATGGCACCCTAGAGGTGACTTACTATTTTAAAGGAGCAGAAGTGTCAGATAAGGTTGCTCAAGGAGATCCTTATACATTTTTACACATCAAAGGATTTGGTAAGTTGGGCCAAATAGGTGCTCCTGCCCTTCCAATGAGAAATGATCGATTTGTTTTATCAAAAAATGATCAACCAAGTGTGGAGATCGTAGATGCAGAGTATATTGATTATGCTGGTTTTATGGTACACCCTGCCTTAGAGCCTGCAAGAGATACACAAGGTGCTCCAGATCCTAAGTTTGAAAAGGATCCAGCAGTTTATCAAAAAAATGCATTCTATCCTAGTCAAAACATAGAGATCTCTATGAATCAGGTGATGCGTGAAGTACGAATAGCTTCAGTAAGAATCACTCCTGTTCAGTTTAATCCTATGACTAAAAAACTAAGGGTATATTCTAAATTGGTCTATCGATTCCATAAAGGATCACGCAAAACAATGACCACTTTAGATTCACGTACTGTAGAGATTCTTAAGTCTGAAATTCTTAATGCACCACAACTAGAGAGAGTTTCTTTAGATAGAAGAAAAGCCACTAGTGGCAATGAAAAAGATTATATCATTATCACTCATTCTGATTTCAATAAGGCAGCACAAAAATTAGCAGCATGGAAAGCTAGTTTAGGCTACAAAGTAGAAGTAATATCAAAATCAGCATGGACTTCAGCACAAGTAAGAAAAGAGATTGCAGATCGTTACCATCAATGGAATCCAAAACCTAAATATTATGTGATTTTAGGGGATGTTGAGTTTGTTCCATCAATGCAATTTAAGACTCCTTATAATGAGACTTTCTCTAGTGACTTGTATTATGCATGTATGGACGGAAAGGATGATTTCACACCAGATATGGGACGTGGACGTTTGTCAGTAGCCAATGTAGAACAAGCTAATATCGTCGTAAATAAAGTAATCAATTACGAAAAAAATCCAGTAGACGATGCTGATTTCTACCAAAAAGGAGTTAACTGTGCGATGTTCCAAGATGTACAAAGTGGAAATCCAAGAGATGGATATGCAGCAAGACGTTTTTGTCATACCAGCGAGGATATTCGAAGCTACATTACACAACAAGGTTATGATGTACAGCGTATCTATTATACCGATGCAGCGAATAGCCCTACCCATTTTAACAATGGTTATTTCTCTAATGGAGAAGCAATATCACCTGATCTACTTCGTTCGAATGGATTTAAATGGGACGGAGATGCAGACGATATCGCCAATGCCATTAATGATGGACGTTTCTATGTGTTCCATAGAGACCATGGTTATGCAGGTGGATCTGGATGGGCACACCCTGAATTTGTAACAAGCCAAATGAGTCGTTTACACAATGGGAATAAACTTCCTGTGGTTTTCTCTATCAACTGTCATACAGGGGAGTTTTCATTAAAAGAGTGTTTTGCTGAAAAATTCTTACGTTTAAAAGATGCTGGTGCAGTCGCAGTCTTTGGTGCTTCCTATTATTCAATGTCAGGGCCTAATGACGGTTTATCAATTGGTCTAGTAGAAGCAATATGGCCAAATCCTGGTATCCTTCCTTCTTTTGGTAGTGGAGCAAATGCTAATAACCCACCAGCACAAGGATTTGATCATGCAACTACAACATTAGGAGATGTACTTAACTTAGGTCTTTTAAGAATGAACCAAACATGGGCACCAGACCAATCGTATCTATTGTATACTTATCGTCTGTTCCACCTTTTTGGTGATCCTGCAATGAAAATGTGGACCGCATATCCTCAAGCTATTACAGCTACTATGCCTACAGCAGTAGACGCAGGAATGGATCATATTACTGTTTCGGATGTCAATAAAGAAGGTGCCTTGGTTACCCTAACTATTGATGGTAAATTGATCAGCAAAGGAGAAGTACAGAATGGACAGTGTACATTACATTTTGATGCCATAACTACAGGAAGTAAAGCTGCCGTTACCATCAGTAAATCGAATTGTCGTCCTCTTTACAAATCTTACCAACTAACGGCTACAGCTCCTGTTGCTGGATTTACAATGACAGAAAATAGTCCTATCGTAGGTACATCGGCAACCATACATTTCGTAGCAGATTGCCAAGGTGAAGTCGATAGTTATGAGTGGGATTTCGGATCATCTAATATTACCATGATGGAAGGAACGACTATTCGTTCAGCAAACCCTGTCGTAAAATATCTAGAACAAGGAAATTACAGTGTTAGCCTTACGGTAACTAATACCTATGGCAACAACACTTATACCCTACCTAATGCAGTACAAATCATTGACGGGGTGGCCCCAGCATCATGTACCAATAAGACATTGTATATGAGTAATGATTATGGATTCGGTATCTATAATGTACAAATTGGCTCACAAGAGATTGCATCTAGAAGTGTAGTTCAAGATCAAGGATATGTAGATCATACACAAGAAACAGCATTCCAAGTAAGTATGAACCAACAGGTAGATCTTAGCATCACTGTAGGAAATAGATATAATGAAAACATCGCTGTTTATATCGATAAGAATGGGGATGGTACTTTCTCTAGTGATGAATTCATTGGATCGAAAAATAGCGTTAAAAATACGCAAATGTTATCGTTCAATATAGACAACACTTACGAGGTAGGAACAAAAGTAAGGATGCGTGTTATTGCAGATTATGATCGTTATTCTATTACTACACCTTGTCAAGACCTACGCTATGGTCAGGCAGAAGACTATGCAATAGAGATTACAGAAGGAACCAATCAAGGTGGAAATACAGTTGAGTATGCAGGAATCACTGGTTACGAAGTTACAGGTATTACCAATGTAGAGTTTAATACTATCAGAAACAGTGCAACTCGTCAAAAAGGATACAATGATTTCACAGATCAGAGGACTTCGGTATCTCCTGGTAACAGCTATCGTCTAGATGTAAGCATCAATAATTATTACAACGCTGAATTCTGGGTATATGTATGGGTGGACTGGAATATCAATGGAATCTTTGAGGCAAGTGAAAGACATTATTTAGGAAGTCTTACTGGTACCAATAAAAATTTCAATATCTATATGGATGTTCCTTCTAATGCAATGTTAGGTGACACTCGCATGAGAGTTGTTTATGCTTGGAATAACAATACGGTTGCGGCTTCTGGTAAGATTGAATATTTCAATGCAGAAGATTACACTATACGTGTTCAATCGAGTGATCTTGAAAACAGAGACCTATTTGATAATCAAGAGATAAACAAAGAAGCGACAGACAGAGTGGACGGATTTAAACTATATCCTAATCCATCTAAAGAGTTTGTTCATATCTATATGAATCAGTACGTTGAGCAACCTGTACAAGCTGAGATTATCAATATGGCAGGAGAGAAAGTAGCCTCAATGATCTTAGATCGTCAAGACAATATGGTAAATATTGATCTTCCTTCAGGTGTCTATTTTGTTCGAGTTTACATAGATGGAAAAGCAATTCTTCAAAAGCTTATTATTAAATAACTCATAGAAGTATTTGATTTACATAAATAGTTGATTAAAACGGTTGTAAGGAGTCCTATTCATTTGGGGCTCCTTATTTTTTATACCTGCCGAATCACTTCAATGATTTATCGCATTAAAACCATATATAGAAGCAACGGGATACCCTAGTTAACCGTTAGCATCAAGGAATAGATGTTCAAATTTAATGGATCGAAAAAATATAGGGAGCCTTAATAAAAAGACCCCCTACGAACAGGTATGATAAAAATAATCAAACAAATAAGCAATTGATTTAGGATAAAGGGGATCTTACGATAGACCTATTATCCTATGAAATATTAGTTTAGTGAGAGTGTTTTGCTTCTCCTTTTTTCATATCTGAAAGGAGGTAGAATGTTCCATCCATCACCACTTGAACATCGTTAGACAATGTTTCGACAATCTGTATCGCTACATAACCATTCTCAGTAAACTGTGGAACGACCTCTACCATACGGAAAGCCCAATTATCTTCGTGCATATGCCCCTCTTCTGCTTCATGATCGTCCTCATCATGTTTCCCTTCTTCTTCGGCATCCTCTCTGTCATGCGCTTCAAGTTTTTCGGTTGCTATAGGATCTAAAACAAAGATAAAGCTCTTACCTCCGTCTTCCACAATTGCCTTTTCTGGTACGGCAAGCGTAGATTGGTTGGTTGTTAGAATATCCCCAAAAACATAACTATCCACATATACTCCTTCTGGAATGGCATCCAGACGAGCATGAGCGACAATCGTTTTAGAGTCTCCTGTCAACTCTCTTCCGAGAGCAAATATCTCTCCCTCTAATTCAATAGAAGAACGGCTAGTAACCTTTAATCTCACTCTCTGCCCTTCACGCACTTTAGCAATATCTTTTTCATATACATTAAGATCGGCATGAAGATCATCGGTATTAAGGATAGTAAAGATTTCGGAATTGGCATCTACATACTTACCAAGGCTCACATTAATATCACTCACGTAGCCAGAGATAGGCGAATAAATGGTTAATGAACTATATATCTGTCCCTTCTCTATGCGAGTTGGATTAAAGCCTAACAAACGAAGCTGCATCTTTTTCCCTTTATAACTAGCAAGTAAAGCATTATAATCGGCCTTTATCTTTTGATAATTCTTACCAGATCCTACCTCGTTATCAAAAAGGAGTTTTTGTCTTTCTAACTCTTTCTTTAGATAGTCTAATTGGTTGTATGCTCCCAAGAACTCTTGTTGCATCTTGATAATGTCAGGATGTACGATGGTAGCAAGAATTTGACCTTTACGCACTTTCTCCCCTTCGAATACTTTTATACTATTTACATTACCTCCCACATAAGAAGTGATCTTTGCTTTTTGTGATGGTGACACTTTAAGACGACCATTGGTTTTAATCACACCACTCATTATACGAGGAGACAATGGACCTATTTTAATATTAATAGCCTCACGTTGTGCCTTATTAAGCACAGCCATTCCTTCTACTATTTCATGATGGTCATGATCCTTTTCATCCTCCTCTGTAGCAGAAGAAGGAGAACTACTATTACAGCTCGAAAGCAAAACTAAGACCATCATCATGGTCATCACTACAGATATATATGAATATTTATTTTTCATCATCGTACTATTTAAAAGATAAAAACTCTATAGAATATTTTATTTCTGACCCGTTAAGAATTTCAATTCCGCCACAATATTGAGATACTCTAAGTAACTACCCAAGTATTTCTCTTTGGTATCTACACTGGTATCCATATTCTGAACAAATTCAACATAGCCAATCTCTCCTGCCATATAGGCTAGTTGTGTTGCACTAATCTGCTCTTCCACAAGAGGGATTGCTTGACTTTTATAGAATTGCTGAATCTCTTCTAAGGTTTGATAACGCACTTGCTTTTGGGCTAAGAGTGTTTCATTATTTCGTTTGATGGTCAGAAAATTCTGTTGTGCCACCTGCTTTTGAACTTTGGCCGCTTTAGTACGAGCCGACTGCCCGTTAAAGATTGGGATAGAGATGCCCACCTCATAACCATAATATCCATTCGTTCCATCGACACTTTGATTCTTATAAGTGGCATTTAGTTTAGGAAGAAAAGCGGATTTGGTCAATTGATATTGACGATTGGCTTGACCAATCTGTTCTTCTGCAAGATGTAAAGAAGCATTATTGATTGAATCCTTGGTCCAAACAAAAGAAGGAGTCTGCTCCATTGATACCTCAAAAGGTTCTTTTGCCATGATATATTGATTCAATCTCTCATAAGCTACTTGTTGATCGCCATGGACCTGTTGTATCTTTAGCTCTAGCTCTTTATATTTAGCCTTAGCTGACAGAAGGTCTAGTTTAGAGGTTTCTTGTGCTTGATACCTCAATTCGGCAGCTTTTACAAAATCACTGTAAATAGAATTTAGCTGTTGATAAAGCGCTACACGTTGATTACAATAGACCAAAGTATTATAAGCTTGAGTCATCTCTAAGATTACTTGATCTTCTACTAGGTTAGAATTTGCTTCTGCTACGGCGACATTGGCTTTTAACCACCTCTTCTTTGCTCCAACAGTAAAAATATCAATATCCGACTGGCCAATAGCGATATTGGTAACAGAGCCCGGAGAAGAACTATTGGTCTCATCCTTAGACGTAGAGACAGAGGTATTTCCCATTTCCCATGCCGCACCTTTCATCTTTATTTCGCTCTCTACTTGTAGACGTGCTGCCTTAATCCTAGGATAGTTCTCTATGGTCACTTCTTTTGCCTTTGAAAGAGTGAGCACTTCTTGCTGGGCCATGGTCTTTTGAGGAAGAAAAGTAAGAGTGAAGATCACAAGCAACACTCCCATTATCATTCCCGAATGGCGACTCTTATTAGAGGCTGCATGTTCTCTTTTCATGATCGATTGATATAACACAGGCAGAACAAGTAGAGTCAAGAATGTAGCCGAAAGCATCCCTCCAATAACCACCGTTGCTAAAGGTCGTTGCACTTCAGCTCCTGCAGAAGCTGATACTGCCATTGGAAGAAAACCTAAGATGTCGGTAGAGGCAGTCAATACAATCGGTCGAATACGTCTTGTCGCTCCTTTTAGGATTACCTCTTTGAGACTCATATTCTGCATTGATCGCAGTTCATTTAACCCTCCAACAAGGACAAGTCCATTCATCACAGCGACTCCAAAGAGGACAATAAAGCCTACACCTGCAGAGATACTAAAAGGCATCCCTCTAAGGTAAAGTGAGATAATCCCTCCCACTGCAGCCAAAGGAATAGCCACATAGATCATCAATGTCTGCTTAAATGATTTTACTGCCACATATACAAGTAAGAAGATAATGGCAAGAGCCAAAGGAACAACGACCTTCATTCTATCGGTAGCACGTTGTAGGTTTTCAAAAGCTCCTCCATAACGAATATAATATCCTGCAGGTAGTTCTAATTCTGCATCCAATTTCTTTTGTATGTCTGTCACAAGAGATTTAACATCACGACCTCTAACATTCACTCCTACATAAATACGACGGTTGGTATTGTCACGACTGATCTGCATTGGGCCTGGTTTAAAATTAACCTCAGCCACCTCTTTTAATGGGACTTGGTGTCCATCATCCAATATCACATTCAGGTTGCGTATATTTTCAATGTCTTTTCTAAAATTCTGATTTAATCGGACAACCACATCAAAACGTTTCTCTCCTTCGTAGATCACACCTGCCGA
Organism: Prolixibacteraceae bacterium; assembly: GCA_025210775.1. GTDB lineage: Bacteria > Bacteroidota > Bacteroidia > Bacteroidales > Prolixibacteraceae > Halosquirtibacter. Next base: position 52,210 of record JAOARB010000009.1, on the reverse strand, counting down.
CTTTCCACCGAAAGACATCGACACTAGATCATTAAGCTTTTCTATATTTAATCCATATTGGGCAATCTTCTCTCTATTATAATGAATGGTAATCTGAGGAAGACCTTGTGTTGCTTCTGCACGTAGATCTCCTACTCCAGGGATATTGGCAATTAACTTCTCTACTTGAGCTGCTTTCTGTGCCAACACCTCTAGATCTTCACCATAAATCTTAATGGCAAGATCTTCTCGTATTCCTGTAAGCAATTCATTGAAACGCATCTCTACAGGTTGGGAGAATTCATAATTCACTCCAGGAATGGCACTAACCTCTTTTTTAAACATCTCTACCAACTTATCCTTATCTTTGGTTGCACTCCATTGATCTACTGGATTTAGGATCACAAAACAGTCCCCTATATCCATTGGCATAGGATCGGTAGGAATATCAGCCACCCCAATACGGGTTTGTATCGAGTGGATCTCATCAGGAAACTTATCCATCAAAAGTTTCTCTACATTGGTAGAGGTCTTCACCACTTCTGTTAAAGAAGTTCCTGGTTTCATCAAAATATGCATGGCCAGATTTCCTTCATCCAATTGAGGAATAAACTCTCCTCCCATACGAGAAAAGATTAAAATGGCCACCACCAATAGAGATAGAGACGAAGCAATCATCGCTTTTGTATGACCTAGAGCCCATGCTAGGATAGGTCGATAAAAATTCTCTAGGGCAATAATAAGCTTATCTCCTAAACTTTTTTTGTCATCCTTAGGTGCTCTCAAGAAAAGTGCACTCATCATTGGAATATAAGTCAAACATAAGATCAAAACTCCTACAACAGCAAAACCAAATGTCAATGCCATAGGTCGGAACATCTTGCCTTCAATGCCACCAAGGACCATGATAGGAATAAAAACAATCATGATGATCACCTGACCAAAGAAAGCAGAATTCATCATCTCACTAGATGCTTTGTGCGACATCTGATCTCTTTCTTCTTTAGAAAGTTTCCGCCCAACCATCTTTTTATCATGGAGATAGAAAATCATTGCTTCAACAATGATGACTGCGCCATCAATAAGAATTCCGAAATCAATAGCACCTAGACTCATCAGATTGGCCCATACACCAAAGGTCTTCATCATAATAAAGGCAAAAAGTAGTGCTAAGGGAATAGTTGAAGCCACAATTAAACCACCTCGCATGTTTCCCAAGATAAGCACCAATACAAAGATTACAATCAAGGCACCTAAAGCTAAGTTCTCTGCCACCGTAGAAGTGGTCTTCTTAATCATATCACTGCGATCCAAGAAAGGTACAATCGTTACCCCTTTAGGTAGAGATTTTTGTATCTGGGCCATACGCTCTTTGACCACTTTGATCACCTTATTTGAATTGGCCCCTTTAAGCATCATGATAATGCCACCTACTGCTTCGCCCTTACCATTACGAGTAAAAGCACCATAACGTATTGCTTGCCCGTAACCAACTGTTGCTATATCTCTGACATAGACTGGAGTCCCATCTACGACACGAATCACCATATTACGTATATCCTCTAGGTTGCGAGCAAGTCCTTCACCTCGGATATAATTTACTTGATAGTTCTTCTCGATATAAGCACCTCCAGTATTTTGGTTATTCTTATTTACCGCCTCAAAAACTTCAGAAGTAGAGATCCCTAGACTTCTCATCTTCTCTGGTTCGATAGCAATCTCATACTGTTTTGGACTTCCACCAAAAGAGTTTACTTCTACCACACCTGGAGTCATGGCCATTTGTCTTTTGACAATCCAATCTTGAATGGTTCTTAATTTCTGAGGAGTAAACTCTTTCTCATAGCCCGGTTCTACATCCAAGGTATACTGGTAGATCTCACCTAGACCTGTACTAATAGGAGCCATAAAAGGTTCTCCAAAACCTTTGGGTATATTCTCCCTTACTTCACCTAAAGCCTCACTTACCAATTGACGAGGAAGATAGGTTCCCATTTGATCTTCGAATACGATGGTCACCACAGATAATCCAAAACGAGAAACAGAACGAATCTCGGTCACCTCTGGTAAGTTAGACATGGCCAATTCAACTTGATAAGTCACAAACTTCTCAATATCCTCGGTTCCTAAGTTTGGAGCCACGGTAATCACTTGTACCTGATTATTCGTAATATCAGGAGTCGCATCCAACGGAATATTCAACATGGAATATATTCCACCAACAATAAGAGCGACGGTCATTAACCCTATAAAGAGTTTATTTTTTATGGAAAAAGATATTATTTTATCTATCATTGTCTTCTTGCTAAAACATTCTTAATCATACCTATTTAAAGCAATAAACACTCCCCTTTGTTCAATATAAAGCCACCAATACAGAAGCTTACAAAGAACCGTCAAAGGGGAAGTTTCACTATTTCCACCGATGCTATAGAAGACGATATACCTATCCTCTAAAGCAAAATAAACCTACGCCACTATTGTAAAAAAAAGCCAATAAAACCCTCTTGCCAAATAATGTTATTAGCTACAACAAAACAACCATTTTACTAAACGTAGAAAGTGGCGCAGGCATAAATAATTAAGTGGAAATAATAATTAAGAAAAGAATGCAGGAGGTCCTCTATGGGACAAAGAAGAAACCAGATACCGATCAATCAGACGTGTGTCGGTATAAAAATATTTGGTTATCGTAGTAGAAGTCGAAAGCAGATCCTCATGATAAGCCCATAGAACAGCTGATAGTACCACAACAGCTATCGAGAAATCTCTATTTTGAAGATCCGTAGGATTTACAATGATCAAATCTAGAGCATCACAATGAAATATTTCAGACGAAATATCCATATCGTGCGCTGTTGGTGTTTGTTCCATGTGGTGCTGATAATCTGCCACCCCATTATAATGATGATGGTGAGGAACAACAATATGAAGCAACATCAATACCCCCGCTAGGTAGATGCTCCATCTCTTTAATATGTCGTTTTTTCTTTCCATCTGATTCATTATATTCAATACAAATATAGAAAAAGCGTTTTGCAACCCCATTGCAAAACGCTTTTTAATATGCTATTTATTAATAATTACCGATCCAATACTGGTAGATACCCATAGATTAATATGATTTGATCAACTAAATATGTACTCTTTTCTAGATACATTAAACATCATATAATCCTAGCATAAACTACTTCTCTAAGCATTCAGGACATCGTCCCATCACTACATATTCTTGATGATCTGCAACAAAACCTTCAGGAAGTGCCAGCTTAGGAATAGAGATGTCCGAGAAGCAATAAGCTCGATGACATATTCTACAAGTAAAATGAATATGCTCATGCATATGATCACATTCTAGATCGCAAAGAGCATATTTGGTCTGTTTACCTAAAGCATCAATCTCATGAATCAAATCTTTCTGAAGAAAAAGCTTAATGGTACGAAAAAGTGTCGAACGATCCGTATCCTCAAATATGACTTCTAAATCTGTCAACGAAAGCGCCTCACTTTTTCTCCAGAAACAGTCTAATACCATAAGTCTTACACTCGTTGGACGCACATTATGATCTTCTAGAAAAGACGTTAGTTCTTGTTTTCCCATAATATCCTAGCGAAAATGTAGTCTGTATCTCACTTCAGAAAGCACCCTTAGTTTTTTTGATGCAGGCTGCTGTTGTGCTGCCACCACTTGTACCCTGAGGTAACGTTTCTGTGCTGCCTTCTGATCTGAATATATCGAAGCAACTTGAGAAGGGAACCACTCATTCGAAGCATAAAGGATTTTATTAATGGTAAAAGGAGGAGCTTTTGCGCCATACACATCTGGTGCAGGTGGTTGTGCAGGATAGATCAACAAATTATCATATACAACATATTTCACAGAGATAATCTCCACTCTAGGTGTAGCATCCAATGGAATTTCAAAAAGATCATTACGCATTGGCAAAGCGGGTGCCCCTGCTTCTCCCATCTTTCCTAGTTTGGGAACATGCATATAATGGAAAGGCCCTACTGGACTATTAGAACGAACCACTTTTCCTCCAAAAAAATGATACGAAACATCAATATAATCGTCGTGTTTATCCACTGCTCCCTCGGGAGCTTTATAAACCACATCCGAAGTAAGCTTCACCTTTTTTGAAGAGATAAAGCTAGAATCTTGGTAATCTTGTGTCATAGAGCACGCAAACAAAGAACAAAAAATAGTTAGAAACCCCAAACAGCGCATAAGTATAGGTTGTAGGTACATATTTTATAATTTTAATATTTCACGACAAGGTAAAAAAAAGAACGAAACATAAAAAGGTTATGATAAATATTAAAACCATCCCCATTCTACAGCCTTCATCATAAACATAAGAGCAATAGCCCGATCTCGTTTTAACTTCATTTATTATATAAAACAAAATACATCATACAAAAGTTCTTTCAAACAAGAGAACTATTTGGATATGGATAGGTAACTATATTAACTAGGTTCCACAAAAGAAGAAAAACTCTAAAATCTATTTTAATCATCTATTGAGATAGCCTTCAATTTTAAAGCAATCAACAACGATAACTTTCTAATCGCCAAAAAAGAATACGAAAGACGTTTTTTTTAATTCATAAGAATGACATCTAGCGATCTTATCTAAGTAAAAAAACAAAGTCTTACCGATCCTTAATAAAGGATAGCAATACTTAATAGATAAAACAATTACACGTAATTTCTTTCCATGTAACATGATCATAATTTGATTGTATAGTTTATAATTTGATTAACATTTATTTACACTAAAAGGGAAACCAAAGATGGTTTCCCTTTTTTATACCAACACCATTTTTATGATTTTCATACCAAAAAACATAATTTTGTTCAACCATGATAGTCATTTATATAAAAAAGCCACAAAAATATACAAATCTATAAAATGGAATTGCATGAATCAAACACGGCCTTATAACACTCAAGATCAAACTTTTATTTAAACAGCATATAAAACATTTATTCGATAAAATATAATCTCTTTTCTGGAAGAGTCAGTTAATCTCAGATCTTTATAATTAAAAAATCAAAATAGAATATTAAATGCATATCCTGAAATAGCAGCAACAAGAAAGATAACGGCAATAAATGAAATCAACAGTTTGCGTTTAAATATTTTTGCCAACATTGTCATTTCTGGTATAGCCATTCCTGCACCTCCAATGATCAATGCAATGGCAGTTCCCATTCCAACACCTTTCGAAATAAGTGACATTGCGATCGGAATTGCTGTTTCGGCTCGAATATAAAGGGGTATTCCAACAATTGAAGCCAAAGGAACTGCTAATAAGTTTTCATTTCCTGCATAACGGGCAATCGTTTCCCCTTCTGGAAGATAACCATAAATCATAGAACCAATTCCAACACCAATAAACAAATAACTTAAAATTGGTTTCAATGAATACCATCCTGCTTTTAAGCTAATTTGAACTTTCTTTGAGATTGACAGATTTCTTCGGGTATCAACTCCATCAATAATCGTATCTTTTCCACCTGAGACCATCACAGATTTTACATCTTTAGAAAACCCTAGCTTTTCCAGTAGATAACCGAAAAGAACTGATAAAACGAAAGAGAGAGTAAAATAAATAACGGCATTCTGAATACCAACTGTTGCAGCAAGCATAGCTACAATTACAGGGTTCAATAAAGGCGATGAGATTAGAAACGACATCACTGACCCAAAAGGAAGTTTAGCATTTAAAAAACCAACGGTCATCGGAATCGTTGAACAGGCACAGAAAGGTGTTACAGCACCAAATATAGCTCCTGCAATATTTCCTAGCAATCCTTTCCCTTTGAACAACTTCTGTAATTTGTTTTGGTTGACATGAATCATAATATACTCAACAATGGCTGTAATAGCGATAAAGAGTACAAACAACTCTAATGTAATAAAAATAAAATTTCCTAAAGTTTTACTTAAATTTAAATAAAATGATGTTGCTTCAAAACCTGCTACATCAAATAATAAGTACTGAATAAAGTTGATAATATCTTTTAACATAGTTATATTTTTATAATTGAGACTTGAAAATTGTTTATAATACAGCCAATGGACACAAATTTTCAATCGAATCCTATAAGCTTATAATCAAAATTCTATTTATCAACCTGAGTAGGACAACAGGTAGTTACTTGAGGTGCAGACGAAGAAGATTGTCTTTTACCCCAAAGGCAAGATAGTAGTGCTAAAACACCAATCCACAACATAATTTTCGCAAACTTATTTGTGCTTTCTTTGGGACCACAACACGAAGTTATACTTTCCTCTTTCTTTGATTCTTCATCCTTTTCATTACAACAACTAGAAGAAATATCTTTAACCAATTCAGATTTGTTATTGTCACAGCATGAAATTGGTTTCGAAGACGTTTTTTCCTCTATCGTCAGAGAACAGCAACTTTGAGATTCCGACTTTTGATCAATATGGACATCACAACAATTACTCGATGATCGTTTTTTTGTTTGATTAAAATAAACAACATAAAATCCATAAAGTAATGACAAAACTGCAATACCAATAAAATAATTTTGATAATCTGAAAGCACTTCTATTTGAGTTGCTCCGATTCCAACCCATGCTAAAACAGAGGCTAAGATTGGGAGACCACAACAACCGACAATTCCTAGAAACACCACTCCAGAAGAGAGGAGGCTTATTGATGAAGCGATTACACTTTTTTTCTTATTCATTTCGATTCCTTTTTTATCGTTTTTTTTCATTTTCAATTAGGAAGTCGGAACAAGAATAAAAAAGACACAAGTTTTTGAAGAAAAAATATAAAAAGGGTCCCACCTATTGTTGTTACAATTGTGAAACCCTTTACATACTAATTATTTAAGAATCTTTTTATTTTTATTTTTTCATCTTTTTCTCTTCCTCTAAAAGAGGGCTACAGTGACTTTTTATTGAACAATGAGCAAATGAACCATCTTCGGTGTAAGTAATATCACAACATTCTAAAAATAATTCATAAAGCTTCTTCCTTGCTCTTTGTATGCGCATCTTGGTCGCAGAGAGTGAGAGGTTGAGTATTGTCGCAACTTCCGATTGTTTCAAATTGTCAATATCACTTAGCTGTAAAGGAGTTGCATACTCCTTTGGCAATAACTTGATCATTGGAATAATAAAGTCTTCAGCCATCAATTCAAAATCATTTTCGGCCTCTTTTGTTTGTGACAATTCATCTTCAAACTGAATAATTTCATCCTTCCGATAACGATCTACAATGATATTTCGAGTCACCTGAAACAACCAAGCTCTGATATTTAATACATTTTTCTCATTATTATATGCATCAACCATTCGTCCCATTACTTCTTGAGTAATATCTTTCGCCACCTCTTCACTTTGTACTTGTTTTAGAACATATCCATAGATTTTATCGTAAAACTCTATTGTAACATGCTGTGGATTGCAACATTTTTTTTTACCATTTGTACTCATTACTCTTCAATTTAAAAAACAAAGATAGATAGAAATAATAAGAACAAATAGCCAGACCTTTGTCTAATAACAGAACTAGCTACTATCTAATTATTAAATCAAATGACATTGTATAGTCCTAATATAGCACAGCAGATTATTTAGGAGAAACAACCACTCTTTTTATACCCTTTACAGAACGAAATTATTGATCCATGTTATTACATAATATATTGTTGATTTATGATTTTAATAAAGAGATTATGATAGACAAAAGCCTAGAAATAGGCTCCTAAAGCAGATAACCTATGCCAAATAGGGCTTAATTTAATCTCAAATAAATATAAACCCCATTTTTTGGGCACTATATGGCCATATTAAGTTCATATCAACTTCATTTAAAAGTAAAGTTGACATAACGTATAAGTGAACTTGATATGAAGTTAATATGAAGTTGATATGAACTTGATGTAAAATTGAGATAAGCCTAAAATGACCTTAGAATGTAATAATGTAGTATATGATAACAATCACAAAGGCCTCATAAATGCGTTTTTGGATATTGCATGATGGGTGGATTTTAACACGGATTCGCACGGATTTAAAAGGATGAACACGGATTTTTTTTGATTTGACACAATATCATAAAATATGGAACAATAATTATATCTTCTTCAAACATGTCCTCTACAAATATGTCACCCATTCTGGGTTTTGGTGGGGAGGAATCAATATTTGCTACAAATATGTCATCCCTTCGGGATTTGGTTTGCATGATGGTGGATTTTAACACGGATTCGCAAGGATTTAAAAGGATGGACATAGATCTTTTTGATTTGACACAACACCATAAAATATTGATTTAATGCGTATTGCATGATGGTTGGATAAACACATTGGGTTTACCCCTACGTTACTGTAAAACGTTGATTATATGCATCGTAGTGGCGAACACGCGTGTCCGCCCTTTTTAATTAAAACCACATTATATGATGGAGAAATTTTAATACGAATTTTATAAAGGAGGGGAAAAATAATGGGATCACATCGGTGATGCAATCCCATTAATCTTTTACTGTTCAATAATGACACGGAAACCTACTTTTGTTACCCTTTGCCAAGGGAAGTAGTAGTTACGTTCTTGAGCGGTAGACTTTTCTGGTCTATCTCTCCACGAGCCACCTTTCACAATTTTATATTCTTTTGTTTTATTTGGTTCCACATAGTAATAGTAAGAAGTACGCGTCCATTCAGCTACGTTTCCAAGCATATCATAAAGACCAAAACCATTAGGTTGATAGGTTTTTACAGGAGCAGTAAGCATCTGGTTGTCGTCTACTTGATGGGATCTAGGTATAAAATCGAAATACTTTCTTAGCCAATGATTTTTACGCATTGGTTGTGGATTGACTCCAACCACAGCCATGTCGGCCAATTTCTGATCGGCAAAATTCTCATATTGAGAGAAATCACTATTGATCTGACCAAACCAGAAAGGTTGATCAGAGCCACTTCGTGCAGCCCATTCCCATTGTTCTTCTGTTGGCAATAGCACCTTATGACCACATTTCTCTGATAGCATCTGACAGAAGCTATTGGCATCATTCCAACTTACACGGATAACTGGTTGAGAGTCTTTGTTGGCTGCATAACCAGGAGTGGTATGATCTTTCCATTGTTGTGCAATAAAGCGACTGTCATGTTCTGGGACAAGGGTCTTGTATTGCTCGTTGGTGATCTCCGACTCACTCATCCAGAAGCCTTTCTTGATCTTTACCTTTCTTTGGTGCATCGCTTCTGCGTTCCAATCATAGTATTGTGAAATATATGTTCCTTTAGGAATATATACCATACGAAGGCTTACACCATCAGCTAGAGTAATCGTTTTGGTCTCTTTTTGAGCCACACTATTTTTCACTTGTTGTGTATCCCAAGGCCAATGACGAAGACGCATTGTCTTAAGAGGAGCCTTCTTTTTCTCTTTAGGCATGATGGTCTCATCCGACTTGTTTTCATTTAGATATTTGGCGTAATCGTCTAATTCTTTTTTCCAATCAACCGATGTGTTGTTATATTTCTTCATCAGTTCTTGACGTCGACAGACTTGATCTACTCCATTTAACTTATTGCTTTCAAAAGAGCCATGATAAGGAGCATTAAAGTCGATCCAATTATAAAGTTTTTTCCACTCTTTGTCGTCCAAGGTAACTCCGTGGTGTCCTTTCTTTAACATCTGGATCAAATCACTGGTGTTGGCATGATATTCCATTGGCTGCATCACATGGATGTCGGCTTCTGGTCCTTGGCGACGCACGTATGGATGAAGAGCAAGATAGCTACGACCAAATCCTATCTTTTTATCAATAGAACGATCTTTAAAGTTCGGTGTCGCATTGCTTCCATCATGACAAGCAATACATCTACGATCTAATATTGGTTGCACTTCAAGGTCGAAAGTAAACGATCGTACACCACCATCAGGAGGAGTGATTGCCATAGGCTTCTTACGTGAAGCAATGGTAAATTTAGGACGAGCTATGGTATTTTGATTCTCATGACACCCGACACATGAAAGGAATTCTCCAGGCATGGCTGTCATCCAACTTCTCATCCATTGTATCGCTGCCCCTTCTTCATCTAAAGGTTGCAAAGAGATAGGAAGGTTGGCTGGTACCTTAAAGATCACAGAACCATCCTCTTCAACAGGAACAGTACCAAGAAGACGTTTGATGTCCCATCCACTTTGAATTCCTTGTGCTGCATGGTTAGAAGGCGATTTGATATAAGCATATTCATAGGCAAAGACACGGATCTTTTTCACTGTACCACGTGGCACACCTCTTAGTCCTTGTCCTTCATAGATATCTTGAATATAGACTGTTGCATCTTTCTTTTCGGTATTGACCTTTTCAGGGATCACAGGAGGCACCTCTCTCTTTCTGACAGGGATCACATCACAGTAGCCTAAAGAAGGATCTATTGCAATAGGTGTAATGTTATCAAAAACATCCACCAGATAAAGTCCCCATACCGCATTCTTATCTAATTTGGCATTCACCAAGAAATATTTGTCGTTTAGAGGATATGGTTTTACAAATTGAGGCCATACACCATCTACCAATCTATCGGCAATCTCTGGTACCACCTTACGATCTTTATGAAGCAATTCTTGTATCACCCCTTTATCTTCTTGGCGTCCTTTCGAAGGATCGAAAATAACCAAACGACCTGAACGAGCAATGCCATGATGACCAGATACGACTGCAACAAATTTGTTTGAATGATCGTTTGGAATAGGTTGAGCATCAAACATAGAGTTTGGCCAGTAAGAACCACTACCATAAAGTTCTTTCTTGTTGGTTCCATCTGGGTTCATATGCATCATGATACGAGAGAAATAGTGGGTATTGTCCGTATATTCCCAACGCAGATACATTACCTTTCCATTGTTCATCACCACAGGGTCCCAGTCGTTGTCTTGACCGAAATTAAGTCGACGAAGGTCGTTACTCTTTGGATCGTAAAGCGCTAAGTTAGCCACTTTATCGCCTCCATTAACACAAGGTACACCATGATATCCGAGAGTGGCATTCATCACAACCTTGCCATTAGGAAGGTAAGTACCATCAGAGAAATCCAGATCGTCTTCCTCTATTTGGGTAACACGTTTCACAGAAGGATTGGTTCTTTCTAATTCGAAAAGATCCCATGCATTTCTTTCGCTTACCGAAGTAAACAAAATACGGTTGGCATCCCAGTGAAGTTGTACATCTGTAATAGGATAATCTTTTTTAGGCTTATATAGTGTTTTGGTTTTTATCTGCGATCTTAAGTTTGAAAGCTCCACTAGTTCACAGTTGTACCCCTTCATTTGTTTTGAAGATTGTCCCGACCAGTTATTGCTAGGCAGACCCAATTGAGGAGCCATCACTTTACGGGCATTAGAAGGATCGAAATGATAGCGTACAGTCAATAGTTTATCTCCATCCAGAAGATTGTTTTGTAACAAAAGATCTCTCTGATAGGATACAATCTTTTGGGCTAATGCAATGGCTTTACTATCGTAACGATAGATCTCTTTTTTTACGGCTGTAAGATGCTCTTTGATAAAAGACAATTTCTCCTGTGCTTTCTTTAATTCCGTAGGGTTTTCGGCATACATGTCTTCTAATGCCAAGGCGATAGAAGCTGGTTTAATCCAAACAAGCTGACTCTGTGTTTTGTCCACTTCATCAATCTGAGGAACCAAAGAGAGAAGAAATTTCTCTTGTTGATCGGCAGGCATCTGTTTCGCCGATTCGATCTGAGATAAGAAATAAGAAGGGTCATTTAGATGTTTTGTCATGCGACGTACCAAAGTACGGGCATAATCAATATCCTCCACACTTAGACTATAAGGAAGTCCTACGGCACTTTGTTCGCAAAGGTTTGTAAATATTGGATAATGTTCTTTTAGTTCTTTTAGATGATTTATTGGTGCGTATGTTCCAATGATAAATTGAACAGAAGGTTTTCCTTTTTTTGCCAAAGCATCCATTGCAACGGTAGCCTCAAAACGAACATATTGCTTGTTTATATTCAGTTGTTGCATGGTGTTTCCATTCACATAGAAAGCCGATTTCAGCTCTTTATTGTTATATTTTAAAGGCCACCCCCATCGGTTCTCTGTCCATGATGGTTTTCGTCCATAATGATCTACGACCATCTCTTTGGTGATCTTTACCCTATCGCCATTATTTTTAATCAAGACAGGATTGATCCAAAGGACATCATCGTTTTTATTTCCATCTGTAGTGGTCCATGTTTGAAGAACCAAAGAAGATTGATTAGAGATGTCCACAGAAATCTTCTGGCTCATCTCCATCTTGAGCACTTTAGATTTAAAAAGAACAGGATGCTTTTTTAGTTGGGTTTGATAGATCTTTTTCTTAGCCAAGAAAAGATCGCTCCATGATATATCATGAGCAAAAACGGAGCTGTTGCACGTAATAAGAGCAACAAGTAAGCACCATCTAAGAATTATACGATTCATGTTGATTGTGTTTTATTTGGTCTGTTTGTTATTTCATACAATGCTCGTCCCACAAAGGATCGACAGAAGAGATCATCCCTAAAGAATCGGAAAGAGCAAGATTCCACTGCACTTTTCTATCAGGAGTCAACTCTAAAAGGGTAGCCACAGTCTTCTGTTTACGAGCATGTCCTCCCCAGTTACATATCAGTGTGTTGCCATTCGAAAGGCGAACACATTGGGCGACAAAACGGAAAGGAATTTCTTCAATCTCATTTTCAGCCATTTTATTTAATACCTTCTCTGTGTTGGGATCGATTTCTAACATATAATGTCCATCACCACAAGAGACCATCCAGCGGTTTTCGTTTAGTTCGACTACTGCAAAAGGAACCCCTCCAACAGATACTTTACGAAGAATCTCTCCCGAAGGATTGATCTCCCATACCTCTCCTTTACCAAAGATTGGAACCAGATAGTTGCCTTGCAGGCTCTTTCTTACTCTTCGCAATTGTCGATGGGGACGAGAGATACCTGTATCTAAACTCGTCTTTGAGATCATCTTTCCCTCTTTGGTGAATTCCATGATCAATGCAGGAGAACCACATTGCCCTAGAAGGATATGTCCCTCAGGAGTAATAGAAGCGGATTGAAGCTCCGTACCTTCAGGGGCATCATAACGCCATAATTCTTTATGGTTGTAGTCCACCACCTTTGCTCCTTTTTTAAAAGAGTATAATACCGCATCGTCGGAAAAAGCAGAGACTTCATTACACTCCTCTCCTTTCTCCAGACTATGACGCCATAATATCTTTTGGTTGGTAAGATCGTACTTTACAATTTGTTTCCATCCAGAGCCTGCAATAAGCATCTGCTTTGGTTTATTGCTATCACAAGAACAGAAGAGTAGTAGCATCAAAACCACAGATAGAAGGGGATAAATATTTTTTTGTATCAAATTATTTTTCATCATGATTCATTATAACGATTGGATATATTCAACTAATGCTTCCAACTCTTTCTTTTTAAGTTGTCCCTCTTGGATTCCATGGTGATGCATCTCAAAGACCTCTTTAATGGTCTTTGCTCTTCCATCAAAAAGATAAGGACCTGTTCGCCACACTTCCTTTAGTGTAGGGGTATCCCATCCTTGTTCAAATTCCACTTCTCCAATACGGTGGGGCTTTCCATCGGTAAAAAGAGGTCCACTATGACAATATTGACAGTTTAGTTGTTTAAATATTTTGGCACCTTGCTCCGCTTTCTTACTAAGTTTGCCATCTTGTAGGTAAGGACTAGGAAGAGGAGTTAATGACTTTAGATATGCATCAACAGCTTGGGCTTCCTTCTCCGATACTTTCGCAAATTGGATATGTCTAAAGCCTGCTCTTACGGCAGTCTCTGCATCAGGACGAATACCTGTAATCATCGCAGGTGCAGTTCGATGAGAGTAAAGCATGCTTTTACAATTCTTTGGATTGCCGACGCCATCGTTAAGAAGATCCCAGTTCATCCCATCAGTACGAGCCTCTCCTGGGTGACATCCATTACAAGATTGCCATCCCTCAAGACAGTAGGTGGCATCATTAAAGAGTTGCTCTCCATGATGCACAATAGAGGGAGTATAGTTAGGATTTAAATCTTGTGATTGCAACGTTTCTGTAGATGTATCATATACGTTCATTATATCAGAGAAATAGGTAGGGACGTAAACGGTATGATGATCTAACAACAGGTCACGTGGCCCATTACCTTTTAGAGGAACACGCTTACGAATGGTGTACATAAAACGCAAATCGTAGGTCAGACTCTCTTTATCTTTTGTTTGTTCAAATTTCTTAATAAAATCGGGATAAGAGATCACACTCATATCGTGGGTTCCTGAGTGGGTAATCACTAGTAAATCGTCATTACAGGCCACTCCCCATGTACCAGCTGCTCCGAGATTTGGATCGTCTAACAAAACTGTTCCAACATGTTGAAGTTTATCAACCTGAATCAATGAGAGTGCACTAGTATTCATCCACCCTTGTTGCAACTGAGAGGTAGGAACTTGGAAACGACCAAGATTATGAGATACCATCACATATCGACCATCGGCAGAGAGGGTCATGTCTCTTAGTGCATTACTCCCATTGGCTAGTTTGATATGTTTAACCACTTTCATTGAGGCACTCTTTATCACCGTTACATCAGCTGCTACGGTATCGATATCAGCACGTTGGTAAGGAAGAAAGTTAGTTACAAAAAGTAACTTCTCGTCTTTTGAGAAAATCACATTGTTTGGTTCACGTTCTACCGGCACACTCTTTTTTATCTTCCAATCTTTAAGCGATATAAGGCTTACTGTGTTGGCATAACGATTACACACAACCAACTTATCTCCTTGACGATTCAGTGTAGGAGAGCAAGCCCCCATTGGGAGTAACAAAGAGTCCCTAAGTGATGGATTCTTTATATCGATACGATAGAGCATTCCTTTGGCATAAGAAGTGGTAACATAGAGATGATTCTGGTCTATGGTAATCCCTGTTGGAGGATCCACAAAATTCCAAGAATCAACAATGGTGTTCTTATCGATAGAATATTTATCTACTGAAAGAGTTCCATGCTGGGCCAAATAAAGAAACGAGTGCGTCATATCTTGTGCTAAAGCAACAGTAGACATAGGTGCAAGCGAATCGGATCTTTGTTGTGCTACCCCCATGGTAGAAACCATAAGTAACAATAGAATAATGGTGTGTTTAATAGTTTTCATATTTTAGTTTGGATTGTTATGTTCTAATGCTCGTAGCCATATATTTTGGAGACCTCCAATGCCATGGTTTTAATCTTCTCTCCTGCTTCACATAGATGGGATAGATCTAAGCGAGCAGACGGAGCAGTCACCCACATGGCAGCAATAGGATAGCCATATTGATTAAAGATGGGAGCACCAACACAATAAACGCCATCTAGCTCTTCGGCTCTATCTAAAGCATATCCATGCTCTCGAACCGATATAAGTTCTTCTTGGTACTCCTTTTTTGTAGTGATGGTTCTATCGTTAAAACGAGTCCATTCGAAAGTATCGATTACTGCTTCTTGCTCCTCTATAGGCAAGAAAGCAATCACGGCTTTACCTGGTGCAGAAGCATGCAACTGATAACTATTTCCGACGGTTAATACAAATGTAAAACCTTGGTTGCCTACCACCTGCTCAAGAATGACCCCTTTTTTATCAATTAAAGCCCCCAAAAGAACAGTCTCATTAAGTTCATCTCTAATGGCACGCATATAAGGCAAGGTCGTCTCTACAATACTCGACTCATTCATTGTAGACAGACCAATACGAAGGAATTTCTTAGAAAGGGTAAAACGACCATCCACCTGCGACTTTAGAAGATAGCCTCTTTCTGTCAATGTAGATATAATACGAAAGATCGAGCTCTTAGGGAATGACAACAATTCTTGCAATTGCGTCAAAGTCAATCCATTTCGATGAATAGTTAATGTCTCGATGATCTCTAAGGCACGCTCTAAGTTAGGAACAGAGTAGCCTTTGGTGGTCCCTTCTTGTTTCATATTTGAATCGTAGTTTTATATATGACACAAAAATAACAAAATAACCATATAAGGAAACCATCTAAAAGCTTAAACGATTCTAAATAGTATAAACAAAAGGATGACCCAAATAGAACACTGTATAGATAAAAAACTGGTGGCTTTACATTTTCAGGATTGCTCTGGGCTGATCCATAGTAACGAATCAACAACAATCCCGCTTTTAAGAAGAATGAAGAGATAAAAAGGGACAATGATAAATATATACCCTAATACACATAACAACGTTTTAAACGTCTTTAAACAAAGTCCTAAAAAAAGATATTAAAGGAGGGAGACAATAAATTATAGGCATAAAAAAAAGGATCATTACGAATAATGATCCTTTATGAGCCGAATGTCAGATTCGAACTGACGACCCCGAGATTACAAATCACGTGCTCTGGCCAACTGAGCTAATTCGGCAAGTGGGCGAGCTAACTACATCGCACCGCTACAACCACCTATCCTTGCTGCCTTCCGACCCTGGGGAGTTTCAGTAGGAGCATGTCGTGTAGCACTCACCCGACAACAAAAGTAATATCAATTCTGTTATTTGCAAATAAAACATGCATGTTTTTTCATCTAAAAGATCCCACAGAATGGACTTCATTACGGAATACTCTGATTCTTAACACAGTGAAAGGATCACATAGCAGAAACTTTTTTTACTATTATTTTTTTAAAACAAAAAGAAACCCATAAGCATCGAACAAAGACGTGCTTATGGGCTAGTATATTTTGTAAATAGGTTAGAAAGAAAAAGACTAACGTCTTCTCATTCCTTTCATTTTACCCATCATACCTCTCATGTTTCCTCCACCAGAGATCATCTTCATCATCTTTCTTGTTTCAGAGAATTGCTTAATAAGGCGGTTTACCTCTTGAATAGAAGTACCTGATCCATCTGCAACACGACGACGACGAGAACCACTAAGAAGAGTTGGATTTTCTCTCTCTTCTGGAGTCATAGAATAGATAATTGCTTCGATACCTTTGAATGCATCGTCATCAATATCTACATCTTTAAGCGCTTTACCTACACCTGGAATCATAGAAGCTAGATCTTTAATATTACCCATCTTCTTGATTTGTTGAATCTGTTTCAAGAAATCATTGAAGTTGAATTGATCTTTAGCAAGTTTCTTTTGTAATTTTTTTGCTTCCTCTTCGTCAAACTGTTCTTGGGCTTTCTCTACAAGAGATACGATATCACCCATACCAAGAATACGGTCAGCCATACGAGATGGGTGGAAAACGTCTAGGGCTTCCATCTTCTCTCCAGTACCTACAAATTTGATAGGCTTTTGTACTACCTCACGGATAGAAAGTGCAGCACCACCACGAGTATCACCATCTAACTTAGTAAGAACAACACCGTTGAAATCTAGTCTATCGTTGAAGGCTTTCGCAGTATTCACAGCATCTTGACCTGTCATTGAATCGACAACAAAAAGAATCTCTGAAGGGTTGATTGCTTTCTTAACAGCAGCAATCTCATTCATCATCTCTTCATCAATAGCAAGACGACCAGCAGTATCGACAATCACCACATCATGACCATTCTCTTTGGCATGTTTAAGTGCAGCCTCAGCAATTTTAACCGCATTTTTATTTTCAGGCTCTGAATAAACAGGAACATTGATTTGCTCACCTACCACTTTAAGCTGATCAATCGCCGCAGGACGGTAGATATCACAAGCAACTAAAAGAGGATTCTTATTTTCTTTTTGTTTAAGACGGTTGGCTAATTTACCAGAGAAAGTAGTTTTACCAGATCCTTGAAGACCAGCCATCAAGATGATTGCAGGTTTGTCATTCAAATTAATTGGTTCTGCGTTGTCCCCCATCAAAGCTGCAAGCTCGTCGTGAACAATCTTCACCATCAACTGACCTGGTTTTACCGCAGTAAGCACTTCTTGTCCTAGTGCTTTCTCTTTTACTCTATTGGTAAAATCTTTTGCAATCTTGAAGTTCACATCGGCATCAAGTAATGAACGACGCACTTCTTTTAATGTTTCTGCAATATTGATTTCGGTAATCTTCCCTTGCCCCTTGAGCAATTTGAAAGATTTCTCTAATTTTTCGTTAAGACTTTCAAACATTCTTTATATACCCTGTTTTTTTATATTCACAAAGATAGTAAAATGACAATGATACAAAAGTCTCACTATAAGACAAAATGTATCATTGTAATGGTTTACGAGGTTTATTATCGTTTAACAACAAACCATGGTTGTGTAAAATCCTCTTTATTGTAGGTTAGAGGAGAACCGTCGAATTGGGTCACTTGACATCCTGCAGCTTCACAAATAGCGTGTCCCGCAGCCGTGTCCCATTCCATTATATTGCTACATCTTGGATAGATGTTGGCTTTTCCTTCGGCAACCATACACATTTTAATAGAGCTACCACAATGAAGAATTTGGGTGTTATCGGCCCCTTTTTCTTTAATGATATTCTCAAAGAACGCTTCCGTGTCCTTGTTCATGTGAGATTTACTACCCACCACAGTGTATTTTTCGGGTTGATCCGATGTTGGTATTTTATAGGCTTTCTGTAATATCTCTTCAGGTTCCATCTTATGAGCATTCTTACACATAAATGCTCCATCGGTATGGTTTCCAAAATAGATTACATCCGACATTGGGATATAGATAATTCCCATAATCGGCTGGCCTTTGTGTATCAGAGCAATATTTACGGTAAAATCATTGTTTCTTTTGATAAACTCTTTGGTGCCATCTAAAGGGTCAATGATCCATAAATACTCCCATGTTTTTCGTTCGTCAAATGAGGGAAATACTTCTTCTTCGCTTAAGACAGGAATTTGTGTTAGGGATAGGACGTCACATATGACCTCACTAGCCTTCCTGTCCGCAATGGTCACAGGAGATTGGTCTTCTTTGAATTCCACCTGAACATCATTACGTCTGTAAATTTTGTGTATCTCTTTTCCTCCTCTTAATGCAGCTTGCATTGCGAGTAGAGTCATTCGTCTAGAGAAGGTGTTTTCGGTCATAATTGTAATAAACTAATTTCTGTATATTATAACTATCTTCCTTTACAAGAAAAAGGTTAAATTTATTTATGTGGCAAAACTACAATAGTAAATGAAAGTACAAACACTAATAGGGGTAATTTTACAACATGTTTTTAATTTATTCTACTAAAAAGTAGTTTTTTAAGTTAGAATCACGCAAGTTGACCACCTAGAACTTTCATGCGCTTGTATATACGAGCCCAAAATAGGACGGCCGCAGATCCTAATCCAATAATGAATCCTACCCATATTCCTCTAGCTCCCATACCAAGGGTAAAGGTACAAATATACCCCCCTGGTATTCCTACCAAAAGATAAGATGCAGCGGCATAAATCATTGGTTTTTTCACATCAGCAAAACCTCTTAACACACCTATACCTAACACCTGTAATCCATCGAATATCTGATATATCGCCGCCATTCCAATCAAAGCTGCGGCTTCTGCAATCACCTCCATTTCATTAGTAAAGATTGCAGCAAGAGGACGGGCTAAGACATAGAACATTATACAACAAAGCGTTGAGTAACAAAGTGTAATAATAAAAGACAATTTGATAGTAGTATTAAGCTGTAGCAAATCTTTCTGTCCATAGAGCGTGCTGATGCGTATCGTAGTAGCCTGAGCAATACCATTGGCAATCATAAAAGTGAAATACGAAAGACTCACTGCAATTTGGTGAGAGGCAAGATACAACTCTCCAACCCAACCCATCATAATGGCACCCACACTAAATATCACGGCTTCGATAAGCATCTGCAATCCAATAGAACTACCAATACCTAACAAGCGCTTTTGAATTTTCCATTCTATCTCTTTAAAACTAAAAGAGAGGCTAAAGTTTTCAAATACGCTCTTGGTTTTAAAAACATAGATAAACCCACCCATCATAAAAATACGGGAAATAAGAGTGGAAATTCCAGCTCCGTTAAGATAGAGCTGTGGTGCTCCAAATTTACCGTAAATAAGGATGTAGTTTCCAATAATATTTAAGATGTTTCCCGTAACAGTTAAAATCATTGCCAATTTGGTATTCTCCATTCCTTCTGCGAACTGTTTGATAGAAAAGAAATGTAGTAGTGGCAAAACAGAAATAAGTAAAATATAATAGTAGGGCTGTGCCAAAGCGACCACATGTTCTGGCTGTCCCATAAAAGGCATACATAAACCAACTACGACGCCTACTATCATCAAGATTACAGAAATCGTCAGGTTTAAGAAGATAGAGTTATGAAACAATTTCTGTATATAACCATACTCTTTTTGTCCATATGACTTTCCAACCAATGGTGTCAAACCAAAGGTAATCCCCATGCCAAACATTAAAATCATCATAAAGACACTATTGGCAAACGAAGAGGCTGCTAAATATTCTTTACCGGCATGACCTACCATTGCATTGTCTGCAAGCGTCACAAACACTTGTCCTATTTGTGATAGAATTAGTGGGATAGCTAATCCTGAAATCTTCTTTAAATTCTCTTTTGTTTGATTCATTGTTGTTATTTACTTACGATACTAAGATCTCTATTTTGGGGAGAGATTCTTGTATTAAGAGTGTTTCCTAATGTTAAGGAACATTTCCTTTGGGGATGCAAAATTAGGATGTTTTTTTTGCTAAAAAGAATGTTTTTGATTAAAAATATTCACTTATCTGTTTGTCAGTCGATAGAATCGTGTTATATTTGCGGCGCCGAACACAGAATGTGTCGGTTAATTTTAATTAATCATTTAAAGTTAATATCATGTTTAACCAGTACGAAACCGTTTTCATTGCTACTCCCGTTTTATCTGAAGGTCAGATAAAGGAAGCGGTAGACAAATTTCGTGCTCTTGTTGTCGATAACGGCGGCGAGATGATCCACGAAGAAAACTGGGGACTTAAGAAATTGGCTTATCCAATTCAGAAGAAGTCTACAGGATTTTATCATCTTTTTGAATTTAAGGCGGACCCTAGCTTCCTAGCTAAGTTTGAAACTGAATTCAAACGCGACGAGCGTGTTATTCGTTTCATGACTGTGAAACTAGAAAAGTATGCAGCTCAGTATAGCGAGAAACGTCGTAACAAATTTAAATCAGAAAAGGAGAACTAAGTCATGGCACAAAATAGTAGTGAAATCAGATATTTGACTCCTCCAACAGTAGAGATCAAAAAGAAAAAATACTGTCGCTTCAAAAAGAATGGTATCAAGTATGTTGATTACAAAGATCCAGAATTTCTTAAGAAGTTTTTGAACGAGCAAGGAAAAATTCTTCCTCGTCGCATTACAGGAACATCGTTGAAGTACCAACGTAAGGTGTCTCAGGCTATCAAACGTGCGCGTCAAATCGCTTTGTTGCCTTATGTAACTGATTTGTTGAAATAATCAAAAACAAAGGAGAAAAGATGGAAATTATTTTGAAACAAGATGTTGCTCGTTTGGGTAGCAAAGATGACGTCATCACTGTAAAAGATGGATATGGTCGTAATTTCTTGATTCCTCAAGGTCTAGCAATCTTGGCTACTGAGTCAGCTAAAAAGGTGTTGGCAGAAAACCAACGTCAACGCGCTCACAAAGAAGCTAAGTTGAAAGAAGAGGCATCAGTTGTTGCAACTAAATTAGCAGATCTTAAAGTAACTATTGGAGCTAAGACTTCAACTACTGGTAAGATCTTCGGTTCGGTAAACAACATCCAAATTGCTGAAGCTCTTAAAGCTCAAGGCTTCGATATCGATCGTAAGCAAATCACTATCAAAGAAGATTCAATCAAAGAAGTTGGATCTCACTCAGCAAAAATCAAGCTTCACCGCGAGGTTGTTGTAGATTTCTCATTTGAAGTGATTTCTGAGTAATCTAAGATTGCTCTTAAAGGATTGTTAAACCAATTCCTGATTAGTTTTTAAAATATTTAGACAACATATAAAAGTGGTTAGATTCGTCCCTAACCACTTTTTTTTATGCCCTATTTTGTCAACATCTGCACTCGTGTAAAATCATCATGCGAAGAAAGAGATAGCCTTACAATGGAATCTTCCAATGCTTCTAAATCATGTGCGATCTGCGGTTCTAATGAGATCATATCACCTCTATTCAGAATATGTTGCTTCCCATTTACACCAAATTGTATCTTTCCTGTATATACCATCACAACAATGGCTCCCGGTGCTTTATGCTCAGCCATGGTCTGTCCTTTAGTAAACGATATTTTTATTTCCTTAGAATGGCCTGTATTAAGCAGCAGCTCCACGTTAGGCTTATTTCCTTCTCTTGGGTTTAATTCAGCTAATGATACTATTCTCATAATATGATTGTTTATTGTTTCTTTTTCTCTCTTCTATATTAAAGAACTATTCTTTTGATAATAACAGATGCCCTATAACAATGTTTAGTTTGAAGCTTTATATTATGTATGTTATTTTCAACTCTTGTGATATAGAAAATCAACTCATTAAGTTTATAAGCAGAAACAGCATCACCTCAACAGAATCTAAATGTCGTAAAATCTTAAAACATGCCTCTTCTTTGTTTTTGATAAATAGTTTGTTTTTCTTCGTATTATGTCAACTTTTAACTGTATATATTACTAAATCAACAAAACAGATGAACAACATATGGAATAGATGCATCCAAGGCATGCTATGTGGGGCTCTTTTGTTTTTGTCTTTAACAACAGAAGCCAAAAAGAAAAGCCCACTCTATTTGATGCACCAACCATCAGAAAGCGAACAGATCAAATCACTTTATCCAAGTGACGTAAAAAAAACATTAGATGTAGCAGATCAGGTTATGCGCAAAGAGTATCTCTTTCGATACGATTGGGATATGGAGAAGACCAATAAACCTTTTCAATTCAAGGATGCAATCGATTGGCTAGCGATGCCTAACGGAGATCCAGAATGGTGTTACATGCTCAACAGACATAAATATTGGATTGATCTAGGGCGTGCATACTTCTTAACCCAAGATGAGAAATATGCAAAACAATGGGTAGCAGATTGTAGCGACTGGATGGAGCGCAATCCTTTAACTAAAACCAAAGAATTGGCCAATAGTTGGAGACGCATAGAAGTGGGCATTCGTTGTGAAAATTGGATTAAAACCTATGAATATTTTCAGAATAGTACGGCATTAACTCCTGAATTCAAGAAGAAATTTAAAGCTTGTTTGGCAGCACATGCTGAGTATATCAATGACTCTTTTTCTTTCTTCTCCAAAACCAGCAATTGGGGAATATTAGAATATAATGGACTATTTTGTGCTTCTATCTTTCTTGATGAGATGCCAGAAGCAGCCACTTGGCGTAAAAACGCTTTAGAAAGATTGAACTATGCTGCTTATCTTCAAATTGGAGAAGATGGCGTTCAATGGGAAAAATCTCCAATGTACCATAACGAGGTACTTCATTGTTTAGAGAATGTGGTTTTTCTAGCCCAACGTTTCAAAATCTCATTACCTAAACATATCACCACGGCTGCCCATAAGATGGCACTTGCGAACTTGCAATGGATGAAACCCAATGGCAACCAACCATTGTATGGAGATAGCGACGATACACCACTAACACAAATTTGGGTAAAGCCAACAGTGACATTTAACGATCCTCTACTAAAAAAACGTGTGGAGATCTCTGGAGTTGACTATGCCAATTATTTTGATCTTAGTAAAAAAGAGCTTCGTCGTCTACGTCGATTAAAAGGGACTACTCCTACTTACAAATCGGTATATCAAGAAAATAGTGGTGACCTATACCTTCGTAGTAGTTGGGATGCAGATGCATCTTATATGTCTTTCCATCTAAAGAATCTCTATTGTGGTCATGGACATGACGATCTTTTACATTTTACCATCTTTGCACATGGCAGAGACTATCTAGTGGATGGAGGACGATATACTTATGTTGAATCTCCTGAGAGAGCGTATTTCAAATCAAGCAAGGCTCACAATACTATCGAAGTAGATGGGCTAGATAATGCCATATACGAATCTAGTTGGTCTAATAAGTGGGAAGCATCGTCTTCTTATCAAGATGTCAAGATCATGCCTTGGGGAGCTTGGGCAGAAGCAGACAATCAGACTTATTCACGTCTAGATGATCCCGTAGCAATGAAACGATCGATACTATATATAGCACCTTCAATGTGGATCGTAAACGATCAGTTTGTATCGAAAAAGATGCATCGTTTTAACCAATATTTTAATTACAAAGAAGACCATCTTGATATTGCAGCAGGAATGGTAAAAACCACTTATAAAGATCACAATATCTATATGAGGGTAGATCCAAGAGTACGACTACAAAAGAAAGAGGCCATGTGGTCATCAGAATACAACCAACAAGCCCCTTCTATTCGTTTGATCACCCAATGTGAAGGAAAAGGATTGGTTCGACTACACACCCTTTTCTTTGATCCAGAACATGGTTCTCCAAAATTAACTCCAATAGAGGTAACCACACGCAAAGGAACAGTAGTAAACAAAGATATTGCTGAAGCCTTCGAATTTGAATACAACGGAGAAAAATACATCTGGTTTGTACAAAACAATCATCCTGCCCCTATCACCCATTTCTTTATCGTGGATGGACGATATGTAGATATGAGAGTAGGACTATGGAAAAAAGAGAGTGCTTTCGATCAATTTATGCTTAAACGATAGCATTATCTTAATTAAAAAAGAAAGAAGGGAAAAGGTTATCAAGACAAACCTCTTCCCTTTTTTTATGTCACTAAAACAAAGCAAAAAGAAACATTAAAACATAGAATCTTTTTGCTTATCCAAAGATTAGATCTTCTTTCCTATATAAAAAACATAGCCATAGAAGTCCTTATACTTTTCATACAACTTTGCCTCTTGAAGCTGACCTTCAATAAGTTCTTTAGCAAAAGTATCTCCTTTATATTTATCTAAAAAGGCTTTCTGAACAGGAACCTGTGGCTTATAATAATTGTCTGTCCAACACTCCTCTGGAAGAATAAAAGAAGCAACAGGAACATATCCTGCATTCTGCATCTGCGAAATCTTATTTGAGATGGTATCGATCTCAGGATAATTGTTATTCCAGAAATCATCTATCTCTTTAGGTCTTTCGTTGGTAAACCAAGATATCTCAGTCACTGCAATGTAACCTCCTTTTTTAATAAAACGATGCCATTGGTTTAGTCCATTCTCGAATCCCATATTATATATTGCTCCTTCCGACCAAATAAGATCTAAAGAACCATCCTTAAAAGTAAGCGCATCCATGGAAGCAACCTCCCCTTTAATGCGATCCACAAAACCCCTCTTTTCGCTATTGGAATTTAAGATATTGATAAACAATGGGAAAAGGTCTATTGCCGCAATCTTTCCTTGGGTATTCTCGGCAAGCACCAATGTTTGTCCACCTGTTCCACATCCAATATCCGCAATTAACGCATCTGAAGAAAAGGGATCAATAAAACTTAGTGCTTTTTGTGTTACATCTGAACTACCAGGACCTTGACGTTCTAGATTTGAATAATATTCACAGATAAGTTCTAGTTCACGATTGGAGATATTATTGTCACTCATAATGTTTAAATTTATCGAGATAAAACAGGTTCAAATGTGCATTTAAACAATAAATGCAACACTTCTATCGGTTTCCATAAGATAATAAAACCCCGACTTTGTATGATTTGTTTTATCATTATTAATATATAGACGTAAAAATAACTCTGACATAAAATGCCTGAGTTCAACTAAGGGATAACCAATGGCAAAAAACCAAAGGCTATTTACTTCACGAGATACATATTAAATTTAAACATAAAGCTTTCTTTGTGAAGCACAAACATAGCATTATTCTCATGTATTCCCAAAAGAAGAATAAAATAACCAGCCCAACCTTGCATTCAAGTCATCAATGCGACACCATATTATAATGAAACGTCGGATTGATGATAAAAAATAAAAGGCACAACAATAGAAAAACTACCCCCCCAAATAATGGGTTTGTCCATGGTTCCTTCATGGTTCCTCCATGGTTTGTCCATCGATTCGCCCTTTTCGATGGAGGAACCATGGAGAAAGCATGGACAAACCATGGAGAAAGCATGGAGGAAATACCTAGAAAACAACATTACAAAGCCTATTGTAAAAACAAGAAAATGATTCGATTATGAGGTATAAAAGACCACAAAGAAGGTTATATGATCATTGATAATAAAGTTGCATTTTGAGCTTGAATGCACGAACAAGAAACGGAGGCAAACTCCTATAAGATATCATAACAATTACTTCACTTCCATAAGACATCTACTCCATTATTTATCCGAAAAAAGTGTCACCGAACAACTTTTAACATATTTTACCAATAGGAATTTTAGATAATTGAAGTACAAAAAAAAGGAAATAAAACTACAGCACCCTAATAATCAACACATTAAACAAGCAACTCAAACAAACTCACTACAACACAAGCATCTACAATACAACTCTTTACAATTATAGACCCAACAATTCAAGGGGTTCTAAAACAACCATAAAAGTCCACTTTTTTTCATCTAAATAGCTGTTATATAGCTTCTAGCAGAAGCCTATATTTGTTTTATATGATCAATATATTCTAGATTTGTCTCCACATAATTGAAAACAATAACAAAAGTTAAGATGATAAATAATAGTTCAAAAAGAAATTTCTTAAGAGCATTCCCACTGGTAATTTTATTACTAGGTATTGGGTTGTTTAGCTCATGCGAAAAAGAGAATGAAAGACACTCTGCAGTATATACAGAATCTTCTTTAATCAAAGAGGTAAGTAAAGCACAGGTTAAAACTCTACTTGAAGTCAATCCTCTAACCAATGCGATGGCATCGAAACTACCTCTTACTGATGTAGATGTATATCGTATCGTATACACCACAGAAAACTATGATGGAAAAGAGGTTAAAGCTTCAGGAGCTCTTCTTGTTCCTAAAATAGACATGCCCCTAACTCTTGTTTCTTATCAACATGGAACAATCTGGAAAGAGAGTGATGCCCCATCAGAATATGACACTGGAAAAGAGATTAAAATGTTGGCTACACCACTTGCAAGTTGTGGTTTCGCGGTAGTTGTACCAGACTATATCGGCTATGGTGCTTCAAAAGATCTAATGCACCCATACGAGCATGCACAAACACTTGCCAAAGCATCATACGACATGATTCAAGCATCAAAAAAATTCTTAGCAGAGAAAGAAGTTGCATTGAATGGGAAGATGATCATTACAGGGTACTCTGAAGGAGGATCGGCAACCATGGCACTACATAAATACATTGAAGAGAACACTTCGGATGTGATTACAATGAGTGCACCTGCTTCAGGAGCATACAATAAGACTCTGTCAAACAAACAGTTTGTTTCAACTGTAGGGGAATCAATCACATCACGTTATTTCCTTTGGGTTGTAGATTGTTACAAGAAAGTATACAATATCGATATGCCTTGGGATCAAATCGTGAATGCACCATTCAACCAACTGATTTCGTCAATGAGCAATCCTTTTGAGCTTCAAAACATGAAAGTATCATTAGAGCCAAACAAATTGCTTACACCATCATTTATTAATGCAATCAAGAATGAAAGCAACGAAGCTTTAGAGAACGCCATCAAAGACAATAACAGATGGGAATGGACTCCTAAGTTTCCAATGATGATCTACTATAGTGCAGCAGATGATCTAGTATCACCTGCCAATGCGACTACTGCAATTGAATATATGCAATCACAGGGAGCACCAGTACAAGGAGTAAAATTCGAGGAGTTTGATCACTATCAAGCATTCGGAGCGTACTTTGCACATGTATTCCAAGTGATCATGAGTCAAAGACAATAACAAAAGATATATCAGACATCGCTAAAGGCTTTTATCTTCTTTAAAAGAAGGTAAAAGCCTTTTTTATATTCCATATCTTGGGTTATCATGTAAAAAGAAACCCTCTTTATTCTCACCTTCAAGGTTCATTCACAGAGAAAAATTATTTCTGATAAAAAACTTTATGAATAAAATAGTTATGATGTACATTGTAAAATAATCGTCACCTTTCTTTATTTTAAGGTCCCATTTGCCTCAACACTTTTGTTTTTTTTGTACCTTCATTCTAATAATATATCATCAAACTCAATTCGGAATCATGATACGATTAGACGGAAAACAAACATCTGCAACCTTAAAGAAGGAGATTGCAGAAGAGGTAGAGAAAATGGTTGCCAATGGACAAAAACGACCTCATCTAGCGGCAATTCTTGTAGGTCATGATGGCGCGAGTGAAACCTATGTTGGAAGCAAAGTAAAATCTTGTGAACAAGTCGGTTTTACTTCCACTTTACTACGTTACGAAAACACTGTAAGCGAAGAGGAATTACTTCAAAAAATAGAAGAGATCAACCTTAATGACGACATCGACGGTTTGATCGTTCAGTTGCCACTTCCAGCCCATATTTCTGAAGAGAAAGTGACAGAAAAAATCGATCCTCGAAAAGATGTGGATGGATTTCACCCACAAAACATGGGACGTTTGGCACTAGGATCACCATGTTTTGTATCAGCTACCCCACACGGTATTATGGAACTGATTGCTCGTTATAATATCGAAACAAGCGGTAAAAAATGTGTTGTTATTGGACGTAGTAACATTGTTGGTCGACCAATGAGTATTCTAATGTCACAAAAAGGCATTGACACTACTGTAACCCTTTGTCATAGTCGTACACAGAATCTTAAAGAGATCTGTCTTGAAGCAGATATCATCATTGCCGCTTTAGGTAAAGCAGAATTCCTTAAAGGAGATATGGTAAAAGAGGGAGCCACTGTAATTGACGTAGGAATTACTCGTGTACCTTCAGATAAGACAAAATCAGGATGGAAACTTCTTGGAGATGTAGATTTCGCAGAAGTAGCACCTAAATGTAGTCATATCACTCCTGTCCCAGGTGGTGTTGGACCAATGACTATTGCTTCTCTACTATTCAATACATTGAAAGCAGCAAAAAAAGAAGTTTATAGTAAATAAAATATATTTCTACTCTACTTAGAATTTCGGTTTTACGAACTAAGTAGAGTAGAATTTATCTATACTATGACTTTCCGAATATAGGATAAACACCCCTACAGAATAATACGATTTATCTCAAAAGACACCTCTAGCAAACAAGAAGTTTTCTTTTCTCCACAATAGATAATTAATTAGTAAAACAACCTTAAACTCTCTCTTTCAAAGTCATCATTTTATCATTTCAAAACAACTATAGCCCAATAGCTTACCGACAAAACACAAAACAAAAATCCATTATTGTCTGTTGAATAATAAAGACAAAAACAGATCGCCATATGGAAAAGATACTCTCCACCATCCTACAAAGATCAAGTGTTCGGTCGTTTACAGAGGATAAGATTCCTCAAAAGGATATAGAAAAGATATTACAAGCAGCAATGGCTGCACCTACTGCAGTAAATAAACAACCATGGGAGTTTATTGTGATTGATTCCGCCTCTTTGCTTTTTGAGTTAGGATCACTACTCCCTTATGCTAAGATGGCAAAATTTGCCCCTTTGGCCATTGTAGTATGTGGCAATCAAAAGAACATGCTAGAGGGTTGGGAGGAATCCTTCTGGATTCAAGATTGTAGTGCTGCGACAGAAAATCTATTGTTAGCGGTAGAAGCATTAGGATATGGTGCTGTATGGACAGCTGTCTTTCCTGACATTACCCGTATTCATATTGTAAGAAGAGTACTGGAACTACCTCCACATATTATTCCATTAAATGTAATTCCTATTGGTGTTCCTGCACATGAGAAAACACCAAAGAATAAGTTTAATCCCAAAAAAATACACTATAACAAATGGTAAGAAAAAATCTCAAGAACGGAGAAGCACTACTCTGATTGTTTTTCCGTTCCTATAGGCAATAGTTCACTCCATCGTGTAGAATAACGAGGGCTTCTCATTTTTTGAGAGATAAGATGTTTTCTCTGGCGTCCCAAACGCACCGTTCCATTGCCCATAGTTTCATTCAGACGATCCCACGCCTTAAAGAGAGCATCATAATCCAAAGGAGAACCAGCAGTAAAAAGATCCATCTGCAACTCGTTTTTGTTAACAAAATTAGAGACAATCACTCCTGCTTTTTTATACTGATAACCATCAACAAAGATCTCCTCAATAAGGGTAGAAACAGTTGAACTAATTAGCATGGTGTTGTCCGTAGCAGAGAGAAAACGATAGTACGCACTACGATAATATTGAGGCAAATCTTTTCTATTCCTATTGGTTGCAATAAAGACCTTCACTTCGAAAGCACAAGTTCCTTCACGTCGTAATTTTTCGCCACAGATAACAGAGAAGTCGGCAATACGTGAGAGGAGCTCTTCTTTGTCTGTCACCATCTTGTAAAAAGTCCGAGTAGAAGCAATACTTTTCTTTTGCGATGGTTGATTCTCTATATCATAACAACGATTTCCCATCAACTCCTCTTTCACTCGAACAGAATCAATAGCACCTTCTTTGCGTATGGTGTAATTAGAGAGCTGCAATAAATCAGCAGCATGATTCACTCCATAATATTTAAATTTCTTTGTAAGCTTACGCCCAATACCCCATACATCCTCAATAGGAAGCCACTGTAGAGCTTTCTTTTCTAGAGCTTCATTTTTAAGGAAATGGACACCATTTAACTGAGGATATTTCTTCGCAATGGCAGATGCTACCTTCGCTAAGGTTTTGGTTCTTCCCACACCAATACTTACAGGAATACCGACCCATTTAAAGATCTTTTGACGAAGATGATCACAAAAAAGAGCAATCTGATCTTCTGGCACCTTAGATAAATCAACAAAAGCTTCATCAATAGAATAGACCTCCATAGAAGGGGCTTCAGAAGCAATTACTTTCATGACACGAGCACTAAGATCACCATATAGAGCATAATTAGAAGAGAAGATTTGTACTTGGTGTTTTTGCAGAAGTTCTCGATACTTAAACACGGGTGCTCCCATCGGCACTCCTAATGCTTTAGCTTCATTGGAACGTGCCACGACACAACCATCATTGTTAGAGAGAACCACAACGGGTTTACCATTCAGAGCAGGGTTAAAAAGTCGCTCACAACTGGCATAAAAGTTATTACAATCGATCAGTCCGATATATTCCATAATAACAGTTCTCTAAAGCATCTTTTTAATCACATAGGATACTACACCCCAGACAATAAAATGATCCTCTTCAGTTACCAATATCTTTTCAAAATTGCGATTCTCTGGAACGAGCCAAATAGCACCATCTTCTTTAACCACTCGTTTGACTGTAAATTCCCCATCTAAGAAACAGACGGCAATTTGATTGTTTTGCACCTCTACACTGCGATCAATCACAAGTACATCCCCATCCTGTAATCCTGCATCAATCATGGAATATCCGCGTACACGAGCATAAAAAGTTGCTTCAGGATGAGAAACCAACTCTTTATTAAGATCAATCTTTAACTCCATATAATCTGAGGCAGGAGAAGGAAAACCAGCCCTCACTTCACCTAAAAGAGGAATATCTGCTGAGGTATCCATATCTGGACAGAAGATCTCTAATGCTCCTAAAGTGTAAAAAGATTTCGCGTTATTCATGTCGCAAAAATATGGATATTCACCATTCTATCCAAATAGGAACCATCAACAAAAAGAATCATTTAAGATACAATAGTAGAAAGAGGGCCACCTTTTTTAATCCATCGATAATTGTCTAAATCGTCATATTTCTCAAAATTAGTAATAAAATCATCAGCCAATTTATGTGCTCTTTCTTCCCACTCTTCTACATGAGCGAAGTTACTACGAGGATCTAAAAAAGAAGACTCAACACCAGGAATAGATTGTGGTACACGCAACTCAAAGACAGGCAGTACATCGTAGTTATTTAGAGGAGTAGTATCGTTTAGTATCCAACGCACGATCTCTCTAGTTACAGCAAGAGGAAAACGTTTTCCATCACCTTGCCATCCTGTATTAACCAAATAGACAGCAGTGTGATTTTCTCTTATCTTAGACAATACCAAATCAGCATAAGTCATTGGATGAAGAGAAAGAAAGGCTGCTCCATAACAAGCAGAGAAAGTTGGTATAGGACTAAGGACACCTTGCTCTGTTCCTGAGACCTTAGAGGTATAACCAGAAAGAAAATGATACAAGAATTGTGATTCTGTTAGTTTGGCTACTGGAGGAAGCACACCAAAAGCATCAGCGGTAAGAAGAATAATCTTATTGGCATGTCCAACTGATTGAGGATCGTCCACCACTTCATCTATATGGTATATAGGATAAGAAACACGTCCATTTTCTGTTTTAGAGACATCATTAAAATCCACCTCACCAGTCTCATCGATCATTACATTTTCCAAGAGTGCATTCCTACGGATAGCATGATAAATATGAGGTTCGGATTTTGCGTTAAGCTTTGCGGTCTTAGCATAACATCCTCCTTCAAGATTAAAAATACCATTCATCCCCCATCCATGCTCATCATCCCCAATAAGTCGACGTCCTTTATCAGTAGATAAAGTTGTCTTACCCGTACCAGAGAGCCCAAAGAAGAGAGCTACTTCACCGTTGTCTCCTTGGTTGGCGGCACAATGCATGGTAGGCACATCCTTTAGAGGAAGGAAATAGTTCATCATAGAAAAGATTCCTTTCTTAATCTCTCCACCATACCATGTCCCTCCTATAATTTGAAGTCCCATCTCAAGATTAAAAGCAACAAAATTCTCTGAATTTAAACCTTGACTCTTCCAATCGGCATTGGTCACCCTACTGGCACAAAGGACAACAAAATCAGGATCACCGAATGATTCTAGTTCTTCATCTGAGGGACGAACAAACATATTCATAGCAAAATGAGCCTGCCATGCAATCTCAGTAACAATACGAACCTTACGTCTATAGCGAGGATCATTACCACAATAAAGATCCTCTACATACAATTTCTTTCCATTAAGATAGGTAGAGACAAGATCAAGCAAATGAGTCCAAATCTCAGGACTTATAGGCTTATTGTCGTTAGGATAACGTGCAGAAGTCCACCATACACTATGATCGGTAGTATGATCCATTAACACATATTTATCTCGAGGAGTACGTCCAGTAAAAGCACCAGTATCGACACTTACGGCATCTAAAGAGGTTAAAATACCTAATTCATTGGGATCTAAAGAGGGATCCTGCTCTAATTCAAACAACGTTTCATAAGAGGGCTGATAAATATAAGAAGTTTGATCCGAAAAGATATCATAAGAAGAAAGGTCGACATGGTTCATAAGACAGATATATTTAGAAGTGAA
Source organism: Prolixibacteraceae bacterium (assembly GCA_025210775.1). GTDB lineage: Bacteria > Bacteroidota > Bacteroidia > Bacteroidales > Prolixibacteraceae > Halosquirtibacter. The sequence goes on along the minus strand of JAOARB010000009.1, from coordinate 18,832 downwards.
AGGTATTTATCTTAAGAACAATAATCTTAAACAAAAGTTTAAAAAGACTCCCAAACGACTAGGTAAAATAAATTTATATAGGAAAGTAAAGAAAAAGCAATCAAGATCACCTAGTGCTTGGGAGCTGTAACAAATATAAGAAAAGGATATTCAAAAAACAACCCATTCTATTCTTTTATTAATTTCAATTAACACTATTTTCTAAATTCTACAAATCGTCTTTATTGATAAAATTCATTAAGAACAACAAAGGCACACATCTTTTTTTATGAAATAAAAACACATTTATTTCATAAAAAGTTTGCAAAAACCAATAGAGGTATTACTTTTGTCGTCGAGTGAGTGCTACACGACATGCTCCTACTGAAACTCCCCAGGGTCGGAAGGCAGCAAGGATAGGTGGTCGTAGCGGTGCGATGTAGTTAGCTCACTCACCTGCCGAATTAGCTCAGTTGGCCAGAGCACGTGATTTGTAATCTCGGGGTCGTCAGTTCGAATCTGACATTCGGCTCAACAAATAAAAAAAGGAATCGTTAATATAAATAACGATTCCTTTTTTTATGCCCATTTATTTCTTTTATAAAAGAAGGTTATCGTGTAGGCATTCTCTTTATAGAAAAATCGATTTTAGGATAATCTTTAAAATCATGGTGAGCTACAGCAAGAACAGTATAATCATAAACCTCTTTAGGTTTATCACTAGAAGAAGAGATCTGATAACTCTCAGCCACCTCTTTAGGATCTGCCCAAGGATCATAAACAGCCACATCACAACCAAAAGAACGAAGTCTATATATAAGGTCCACAACCTTAGTATTACGAATATCAGGACAATTCTCTTTAAATGTGATCCCCAGAATAAGAACCTTAGCTCCTTTTACAGGGATGTCATTTTGGATCATCTCTCTTACAATCTCATGAGCATAGTAATCCCCCATTCCATCATTGACTCTTCGACCAGCAAGAATAAGTTCAGGATGATAGCCAATCTCTTGGGCTTTTTGTGCTAAGTAATAAGGATCAACGCCAATACAATGACCACCTACTAATCCTGGCTTAAAAGGCATAAAATTCCATTTAGTTGAAGCTGCTTCTAAAACCTCATGGGTATCGATATCCATCAAACGAAAAATCTTATACAGCTCATTGACAAAAGCAATATTGATATCTCTTTGTGTATTCTCTATCACCTTGGCTGCTTCTGCGACACGAATAGAAGAAGTCATATAAGTACCTACTTCCACAATAGAGTCATACACTTCTTTAACCATCAGTGCCACTTCTGGAGTAGAACCCGAGACCACTTTAATCACACGGTTAATCGCATGTTCTTTATCCCCTGGGTTCACTCTTTCGGGAGAATACCCTACAAAAAAATCTTTATTAAAACGAAGACTAGAAGTACTCTCTAAAGCAGGCACACAAATCTCTTCAGTCATCCCGGGATAGCCTGTAGACTCATACACGACACAATCACCAACATTTAATACCTTTCCCACTATTTCAGAAGCAGAGATAACATAAGAAAGGTCGGGACGATGATAATTATCGACAGGAGTAGGGACTGTCACAATAAAGAAATCCACCTCTCTAAGCTCTTCGATATTGGAAGTAAAAACAACTCCTGTATCGCTATTCTCAGTTGCATTGAGCCGCTTTAACAGCATTGGATCTACCTCATTAGTAAAATCCAATCCTTTACGTAGATCATGAATTCTTTTTTCACTTATATCAAAGCCAACAGTAAGATATTTCTCTCCAAAAGCGAGAGCCAAAGGCAACCCTACATATCCCAATCCAATCACAGCGATTCTTTTCATAACTATATCTATCGATCACTTCTATGCAGAACATAGTATTCACATAAAAGGCTTAAACATTCCATCTATATTACAAAAGAGAAAACGCAAAAATCATAAACATATTATATTGAGAGATACTCTTTACCATAAAAGATAATAAGAAGTGAAAGGGTTCGTTATACTGAATATAATTGTTGTTTTTACAATCCATACAATGGATATTGGCTCATTATATACGGACGAAAAAGGGGCAACAAAAGTATATCTCATATCAAAGACAAAAGATCGCACAGCAATATAAATGCTATCCAATGATGAATAAACGCAGAATAAAAAAGGCCATAAAAAGAATCACCAATCTTCCCAAAGGGAAATATCTCCTATGGTACGCCTGTAATAAAATTAAACATTTCTATTTAAAAAGCACCCACTCAACAAAGGTTGCCTATCCTTCTTCTTTAATGTTAGAACTTACGAACCATTGTAATCTAGCCTGTACAACATGTCCTAGAGAATACAGGTATGGCAAAGAGATGGACAAAGGAATGATGGACATGGTATCGGCTAAAAAAATCATTGATGAGATATGGCCCTATCTAGATTCCATCGGATTGACTGGGATGGGCGAGACATTTTTATACAAAGAACTTGCAACCATTGCCAACTACATAAAACATAAAAACGAAGGGATCATTATTTCGGTCTCCACCAATGCAGTGTTACCCAATTTCATTCCACAAGTTCGGGAAGTAATCAATGTCATCGATACCATTCAAGTCTCTATCGATGGTTTAGGCAAGACATATGAGAAGATACGTAAGAAATCAAATTTCGAACTTCTAGATAAAAATCTCCGCACCCTTTCCACTATAGCCAGAGATAGCGATACAGATATCATGATGAACATGGTGGTGACCAAAGAGAACTATAAAGATATGCCCGCATTAGTAAGCTATGCAAAAGAAGTAGGGGTTAAATATCTTGATTTTACACTATTAAATTTGGCTTCTGCTACCGATATAGATGCTTCCTACTACGACTTCTACCAATCACAACTCTTTATAGATAAAGTCAAAGAATTAGAAGAAATAATAGCCCAAACTCCTCAGGTATTGGTTACAGAACGACACTTTAAGACCGACAACTGTTTTCAAAAATGTCCTTTCCCATGGAGTCATTTCTATATCTGTTGGGATGGGTATGTGGCTCCCTGTTGCGCGAAACCTTTTCCTAAAGAACTTCATTTTGGAAATGTCATGAAATCTTCTGTCATAGAGACACTCAACTCCGAATCATATCAGCAATTTAGAAGACAATGGTTTGCCAACCAAGCCCCTGCATTTTGCAATAAGTGTCATTATATCAACATCGAACCTATTCGAACAAAATAGAAGCTCACATCAAAAAAATAGATAGAAGCACTACCCTCTCATTTGTGGTAGTGCTTCTATCTTTCTAGACATACTAAAAAACGCCATTACCTCTACGAGATAATGACGTTCCTAAATTTATTGAAATGAAAAGAATTTTCTTATGCAATAGCACCGTTAATCATAAATGCAGAAGCAAAAGCAACGATAGCATAAAGCTCTGGGAATACTGCAAGGATAAGAGTTTTACCAGCAACATCGTGACCAGCACCAACAGCAGCAATACCGTTAGCAGCAACTTGTCCTTGACGAATAGCAGAGAATAGACCTGCAAGACCTACAGCAAGACCTGCACCGAAAACTCCTGATGCTTGTAACCATCCCATTGTTTCAGGATTAAGTGCATTACCAAAGTTAGCAAAGATAAAGAACGCACCAAAACCATAAAGTCCCTGAGTACCAGGAAGAGCTGAAAGCATCAAATAGCTACCAAAAGCTTCTGGGTTCTTTTTCATTGCACCAACAGATGCATTACCACCAATAGTTACTCCATAAGCACTACCGATTCCTGAAAGTGCCAACATTAATCCAATTCCGATATAAGCTAATGTAATAGGTTCCATGTCAAAATTATTTTATAATTGTTTTTTTACTTTTTTTACTACAAACTTTTTTATTTATGATCTCTTTTTAAATGGGTTATAACGAACACCACCTCCAGTAAAACCAGAGTTTTTATAGAATTCCACAAAGGTCAAACGTACAGGGTGTACAAACGAACCTAAGATTCCCATAAAGAGATTCAAACCATGTCCAATAACCAAGATGATGGTCATCACAATGATTTTCCCAATAATATTTTCTGGTGCAAACTGAACTGCCAAGGTATTAAAAACAAATCCCAAGATAGAAGAAGAGATACCCAATGCAAACAGACGAATATAGGAAAGAATATCTCCCATAACCCCCGTAGCCATATTGTAACTATCCCATACTCCAGCACCGATATTTGCAAATATCGATCTATCAGGATTATTAAATACCAACGAAGCCAAAGCCCACACTCCTAATACTCCATAACGGAAATAAGAAACCATCTCAGCAGAGACTCCAAAAGAATCTAATGCAAAGGAGGCAATCAATCCTACAAAGAGTGTTAGCCAGCCAAAAGTACCAACAGCATATCTAAAGCCAAATTGCTTCATCTCATTGATACTCTTAAGCACCATACCAAACAACACCTGTATCACCCCTAGCAATAGAGCCAAGTTAAACAAATGGTCGTTGATACCTTTACCCTGCGCTTTCAACATCTCGTTTAGGGAACCATAGAATCCCCATCCTTGATCGTAAAGGTTCAAGCCAAATAGTGTACCACCAATAAGTCCAAATAGGATGGTAGCCAATCCCAACCATTTACTTAGTTGCATTGCATTTTTGGTTGCTCCTTTTGTACGAGGCGCAAAGATAAAACCTAACAGTAATAACAACAATCCATATCCAGCATCTCCCAAACAGAATCCGAAGAAAAGAACATAGAAAGGTGCAAAATAAGGAGTCAAATCCAATTCACCATACTTAGGCAAAGAATAAAGGTCTCCGATCATCTCGAATAATTTCACAAAGCGATTATTCTTCAACAATACCGGTACTTTCTCTCCCATGGTAGGCTTATTCACCTCATAGTAGACATTCGACTCATTCAAGAATGCATCGATCTGATCCACATTCGACTCTGGCACATATCCTTCTAAAATATAAACATGGTTTTCCGCCACAGCATCTCCATCAAGATGTACCTTTTTAAAATCGATCTTATCTTGCACAGCCATCTGATGAGCGGTAATCACAGGAAGTGATTCAATAGCAAAATCAGATAACTTCACTTCATGATCTTCTAGTTGCTTATGTAACTTCTCTTTCTCAGAAGCCACCTGACTTAAAGAAAACTCAGGAATCTCTACCTTATCAGCATCGATATCCACCTTTTGATCTTTGTCCGCTACTACAATAAAGTATCGAATCACACCATGATGACCTATCTCTACAAGGTCATACTGTGCTTCCCATGCTTCATCCCAGTCACGATCACTACATGAATAAAAATGGATATTCCATCCTGATTCTTCAAGCTTCGTCAGGTTTGAGATATCAAAATCACCCCAAGGTAGAAGTGTTTCATGATATTTATCTAGTTGCTGTTCTTTAACCAACAATGCTTCTTTCTCTGCCACCAAAGACTGAAACTCTTCGATAAGAGACAAAGCATTCTTTTTTCCCTCTTTCAAAGTAGAAGGAACTTGATCACCAGCAAGTTTTTTTAACTCTTTAACCAAAGAATCTATTCGTGCCAACTCTTGAAGGTACTGATCCAATTGTTCATCTTCAACACCTCCCTCTTTTTCTTTCACATGCATCAATCCCAAAGAGCGTAGATGCTCTAAGAAACCATTGTAATCTTTATGAAAAAGAAGGAAAGAATATTTTTTCATCTTAACAATCATAACTCTTCCTCCATATTTTGTTGACGAGACTTCACGATTTTCTGTGCCGATTTAGATAAATTCTCTTCATCCTCCATAAAACGTTTAATTTTACGAATGGCATCCCCATAGCCTGGGATCTGAACTTTCTCAAAAAGGTTCACCTTTTGGGTTGTCTTTTTACGAGCATACTCTAGAAGCACCATCTTACGAGCATAAAACTCTCTTTCGATGCCCACCTGAGCCAACTCCTTAATAAGTTCCATACCATCCAAAAACCATAATGGAGTATTGAAAAGGCTGAAGTGTTCTAACTCAAAGTCCACTCCATCCAACACAGGAGTCATCACCCCTGCAATCTTCTTCACCGACATACGAACATCGCGAACACGAATCAATGAAGTATCAAACTCACCCCATAGAGCCACCATACTATCGTACGAACGCATGGCATTCTCTAGCTGTAAGTCTAGTTTCTTCACCTCATCTTTGGCTTTCTTCACTTCCACGCGTAACGCCGACTCCTTACTTTTGATGGTAGGAAGTGCACGCTCACGGACCTTAAGATCCTTTTCGAGTTTCTGAAGTGAAGTTTTATTATATTGAAAATTTATAGCCACAATGTTCTTTTTTAATGGTAAATCAACAGATCAATCTTTCTAATATTAAGCCTTTGGCCAATACTTTTCTAAGACCTCTTGTTTGATAGCCACCTCTTCTTTCGAGAAGTGACGACTAAATAGATCCCATCCAGTGTCTAACATCTCTGTTGTATTGATATTCACATCAATAGCTAACAAATCATTAGAATACTCTTTGGCGAAAGCCAAAGTACGTTCATCATAATCACTAAGGTCGAAACCATTCTCCATCTTAGTCTTCGCATTTGCTGCATCAGCAAACAGACGTACGGCAGTGTTCATCACTTGAGGATGATCTTCACGTGTTTTCTTACCTGCAACCAACTGCTTCAAACGAGAAAGTGAACGGAAAGGATCGACAATTACTTTACCTACATCAGTATCTTTACGCAAGAACAACTGTCCCTCTGTAATATAACCCGTGTTATCTGGAATCGCGTGTGTAATATCACCCCCAGCAAGGGTTGTCACCGCAATAATAGTAATCGATCCCCCTTCTGGAAACTGTACCGCTTTCTCATAGATCTTAGCCAAATCTGAATATAGAGAACCTGGCATACTATCTTTAGAAGGAATCTGATCCATACGGTTTGACACGATAGACAATGCATCAGCATAAAGTGTCATATCCGTTAGAAGAACCAATACATTCTCATTCTTATCCACTGCGAAATATTCAGCAGCAGTCAAAGACATATCTGGAACCAAAAGACGCTCCACAGGAGGATTCTCTGTTGTATTCACAAAAGAGATAATTCTATTTAACGCACCTGCATTCTCAAACACATTACGGAAATATAAATAATCATCATTTGTCAATCCCATACCTCCAAGGATAATCTTATCGGCTTTAGCTCTCAAAGCCACATTAGCCATCACTTGGTTAAATGGTTGATCTGGATCGGCAAAGAAAGGAATCTTCTGTCCCGATACCAATGTATTATTAAGGTCGATACCTGCAATACCTGTTGCAATCAACTCCGATGGTTGTTTACGACGTACTGGGTTTACAGATGGTCCACCAATAGATCGCTCTTCTCCTTCAATAGCAGGTCCCCCATCGATAGGGTCACCAAAAGCATTAAAGAAACGACCTGCAAGATGATCACTCACCTTTAATGATGGTGATTTCCCAAGAAATGCCACTTCTGCATTGGTAGGGATACCTTCGGTACCACCAAACACCTGTAGTGTCACTTGGTCACCCATCATTTTTACCACCTGAGCTAGACGCCCATTAACCGTAGCCAACTCCTCATATCCAACATTTTGTGCTTTCAATGTGATGGTTGCTTTGGTAATAGCAGTAATCTTTGTATATATTTTTTGAAAAGCCTTTGTTGCCATTTCACTCTTTTTTATATTAAAAACTCATGCCACGAACTACAATACTGCTCTTTCAGCAATGATATCGTTTAGATCCTGCTCGAAATTCTCGAACTTTTCTGTTTTGAATTCAGAATAGTTCATCTGACGAATCACATTAATAATACGCTTAAAGTAGACAGAAACTTCAGTAAAAGAATCAAACTTAAATTCAGTATGAACAATTTTCATCACCTTATTAAGCATATATTCCTGACGTTCGATAGGCGTCATCATATCAATAGGATCAAAAGCATCTTGTTGTAGAATAACAAAATCGATCATTTCCGATTTCATAAATCTCACATGATACTCAACAGGTACACCGTCATCACCAAGGATATTGATCTGCTCACTCACTTCCAGACCACGTTGAAGAATTGTTTTCACCTCATTGATCATTGGAATCCATTTGTCTCCAATACGCTCATTGATATAATTCTCAAACTCTGGATACTCTAAATACTTAGAATACGAGTCAATAGGGTTTACAGCAGGATAACGTTTACTATCGGCACGACTTTGTTGAAGTGCATAGAAACAACGAGCAGCTTTCTTTGTCGACTCCGTTACTGGCTCCTTCAAGTTACCCCCTGCAGGAGATACAGTACCAATAAATGTAATCGATCCAACTTCTCCGTTATTTAAATAAACATAACCCGCACGAGAGTAGAAGTTGGCAATAATAGCAGAAAGGTCCATAGGGAAGGCATCCTGTCCAGGAAGTTCCTCCAAACGGTTCGACATCTCTCTAAGCGCCTGCGCCCAACGAGAAGTAGAATCGGCCATCAACAACACTCTCAATCCTTGAGAACGATAGTACTCCGCAATAGTCATTGCAGTATATACAGAAGCTTCACGAGAAGCCACCGGCATATTCGAAGTGTTTGCAATAATTGTAGTACGCTCCATCAATTTACGACCAGTATGAGGGTCATCCAACTCTGGGAACTCTGTAAAGATCTCCACAACCTCGTTGGCACGCTCACCACAAGCAGCAATAATTACGATATCCGCCTCAGCTTGTTTAGATATCGCATGCTGAAGAACGGTCTTACCAGTACCGAAAGGACCAGGGATAAATCCTGTACCTCCTTCAACGATAGGATTGATCGTATCAATAGTACGAACACCTGTTTCCAACAATTTAAATGGACGTGGTTTTTCTCTATAAGCCTTAATGGCTTTTTTCACTGGCCATTTTTGAATCATGGTCACCGTATGTAATTTACCGTGCTCATCTTCAATCTCAGCAATCGTATCTTCAATACGATATTTACCAGCCGAAACAATTGTTTTAACAGTATAACTTCCTTCCATTACGAAAGGAACCATAATTTTATGAGGTTGTCCATTCTCATTAACTTCCCCAAGCCATGAAGCAGCCTCTACACGATCACCTACTTTAGCGATCGGTTTAAAATCCCACTCCACTTCTTTATTTAAAGCATAGGTGTAATCCCCTCTTTGAAGGAAAACCCCATCCATCTTATCTAAATCATTTTGTAGTCCATCGTAGTTACGAGACAAGATACCAGGCCCTAAAGTAACTTCCAACATATGACCGTCGAAATCTACTGTATCATTAATTTTAAGGCCACGAGTACTCTCAAAAACCTGGACATAAGCATCCTTACCTGTCACCTTGATTACCTCTGCCATCAGCTTAGTTCCCGCAGTATGCAAATAGCATATCTCATTCTGAGAAACGGGACCGTCAGCTTCCACAACAACCAAGTTGGCAATAATACCTCTTACTATACCTTTTGTTGACATGCTTAATTAGCGTTTTAGTGAAAACTCATCTTGAAAACGGAAAGATGATTTTAATTGGTTAACAAACTCTCTAAATACTTCCATACCCTCATCTTCATTCAAAGAACTCCATCTTTCGATCATCTCTAGTTGAATGATGTAGCCATAGATTTTTTCTAAACTGAAATAGAAAAAGAATGTATTTTCTTCAATATAGTTCCAATACAAAACATCTAAGGCTTTTTCTCTATCATAGAAATTTGGCATATCCATGATTTTCTGAACATCAGAGACATATGGAAATTCCACGACGACACCAAAATCTTTTGCACTACTATTACGCAGTTGTTTAGAAAAATCGTCGCTACCTAACACAAATACATTCCGATCAAGATCAAACTTACGACATTGTATCGCAGTCATCATATTGCGCACTCGATATTTAAACTGAAACCAGTCTGCAATATAACGGTTGGAACATTTCATTCCTTCTTCATAAAAAGCCGTTGTCAATTGATCTTCCCACGACATCTCTGCGTAAAGTGGGGTATCTTGTTGGTAAGCAGGAATAAAAAGACGAAACCATGATGGCACTTCCACAGAAGGATCATCCTCCTCTTGGAATGCAAGCAAAAACTCTTTAAGGTCTTCCTCAGAGATATTGCCCCTTTCATCCCAACTTCCCTCGATAACACCTAAAGAAAGAAGTAGGTTATGATTATCAAATTTTCCATAATAGTAGGATAACAAGTTCCAGTCTTTCTCGTTCACTGTCTCTGCTAGCTCTTCCTTAATGGATCTAGTGGTATGATAAGCTTTAGCATCTTGGAGTTGAATCTCTGGCAATCCTGCTACGAAACTGTAATAATTGCTCATGATATCCCTCCTATCTATTTATTCTCAAACAACAATTCTACCACCTTAGGACGCAACTGCTCTTGAAAATATGCATCAAAGTCAGAATCAGAGAAACGCATTTTAAAGCCACCATCTGCTGGTGCCAATTCAAATCCACTTCGTACACTTGTACTTGGTTTGATTGCAAAACCTTTCTCTAATGAAGCTTTTACGGCACTAGAAAGAGAAGCTTCTAATTCTGTAAACATCGATTCTGGCACAGAGATAGTCATCTCGTGTCCTTCACTTGAAGACCAATTTTGTAGTAATGTTTCGATCACCTTCTGCAAAAAAGAGACATCCATCATAGCAGAAGTTACTGGCTCTGTGATCACTTTTCCAGTAATAAGTTGTATGATCTCTGACTTCAAACGTTCTTTGGCTTGGCTAGAGGCCATTTGTAAATCAGAAATGGTAGTATCCTTTAATTCTGTAGCACGCTTTTGCGCTTCTGCTACAATACCATCTGCCTGCTTTTGAGCAGAACCGATAATATCTGCTGCTTCGGCCTTTGCTTTAGCAAGGATTTCGTCGGCAGCATCCTTCCCCTTTTGTACACCCTCCTGATATAATTTATCAGTCAAATGCTGAAGTTTATTGTCCATAAAAAACAAATATTTTGAGATTACTTTTTTCTTTAACAATTGAAATCTTTTCTCTAATAACAGAGACAACATTTCACTACCATCAACATATCTAAAACAACAATAGACACATCAATAGAATACTCTCAAACAACAACAAACTCTCTTTGCCAATGGTTCAAAAATTCAGATGAACCAAACTATAATATTTCTCAACAACACTTCGAATAAACAAATTTATTTGGCCGTTTCCCAACACAAAACGATTTATTAACTTTTATTTAACATTTGATTATACAATAAAGAGATCATGACATTATCCACTAATTTAATTACACATTAAAAGTCATAACATTAGATAAAAAATAATCCTCCACAAAAAACTATTCATTTCGTAGAATTCATAAATATGAAATAATTTACTATCTTTAAAAACAATTCAACATAACACACATACAAACTACTCATATACTGATATTTCCGACACACTATTATAGAACATAGTTACAGAGCATAAAATTCAGCTTTGAAAAGAAAAACCATTTACATAGGATGATAAATCCACCCAAGAGGAGTCTTTTTTCCCTATAAGACTCCTCTTTTTGTAATATCCCATTTCTATCATTAGCGACCTTTTTGCCTTTTATTTTCGCTCCATTACAATCAAAAGATAGAGAAACGTCAGACAAGAATTGAACATCTTATAGACATGGAAGTAAACAGGCTGTTACCACTTCTATATGCGAATAGCTATAATCCGTCTAAACACATGAACAAACCGTTATATTCTTATTAAATTATTTTCGTTGTGATAGGCCCCCCAACACTAAAAAAAGCGCACAAATAGGATATCATTATAGATATAGTAACACCATTATACCACATCAAATAAAAAGAAGTCTCTAGGCATACGTTTCATTTCGCACTAGCACAATAAAACATCTATAGCATAAAAAAAGCCATCCTCCCGAAAGAAGATGGCTTTATATTATATATAAAACGCTACAATAAAATAGCGATTAGAATTCTCTTGTCACCTGATGAAGTTTAACCAACTTAGTCAACAAAGCTTCCATTCTATCAAGTTGAAGCATATTGGCACCATCAGACAATGCATTTGCTGGATCTGGATGTGTCTCAATAAAAAGACCATCACAACCGACAGCGATACCCGCCTTAGCCACTGTCTCAATAAGCTGAGGCTTTCCACCAGTCACCCCACCTGCTTGGTTAGGTTGTTGCAAAGAGTGAGTAATATCCAATACCACTGGACACTTATTCTCTTGCATCTCAGGAATACCACGATAATCGATAATCATATCTTGGTACCCAAACATATTACCACGCTCAGTCAACATCACATTAGGGTTCTCCATCTCACGAACTTTCTGTACGGCAAACTTCATGGAACCAGCCGAAAGAAACTGACCTTTCTTAATGTTCACCATCTTACCTGTCTTCGCTGCAGCCACCAAAAGATCGGTCTGACGACAAAGAAAAGCTGGAATCTGAAGCACATCCACATAAGCTGCTGCTTTTGCGGCATCCTCTTCTGTATGGATATCTGTCACGGTAGGGATATCGAAAGTCTCACTTACTTTACGTAAGATCTTTAATGCTTTCTCATCACCAATACCAGTAAAGCTATCCAGACGTGAACGGTTGGCTTTCTTAAAAGAACCTTTAAACACATATGGTATACGTAGTTTGTTGGTAATCTCCACCATCTTCTCAGCAACGTGCATAGCGAGCTCTTCACTCTCTACAGCACATGGTCCAGCTAAAAGGAAAAAATTACCACTATCGGTATGTTTTATTTTAGGTATCTGATTAATCATATCTCTTATCATTATTTTTTCTTTGCTACAAAGGTGGGAAATTCTCCTTACTCCCACAAGATGAATTAGACCAGTAGATCTGACTCCTGAGACACCACCTACCAATCTAAAACACAACGCAATAAACCTTTATTGCTTTTAACAAGTACCTTACAATTACAAATAAGCTACCATACAATTCTTCAAAGGAGCTTTGCTCAATCTATTCGCCCTACATATATAGTACGTAGAAAAGCCTTATTACCCCTATGCTTACCACACATATTCTTAAAAAAAAATTAGTCCTACGACATCTTTTAAATAGAACTCATCGTTGTTTTATAAGAAAACAAATATTAAAATCGTGATTTCCACCACTGCTTTAAACGCTCTAATATCTTTTTCTCTTGGGCATTCTCTTGAGGAATATAAAAACGACCATTAGAGACCCCATCAGGAATAAACTGTTGGTTTACAAAATTCCCATCATAAGCATGAGAATATTTATAATCCTTTTTATATCCCAAATCAGCCATCAGTTTGGTAGGTGCATTTCTTAGATGCAACGGAACAGGAAGATGTCCAGAACGACGAACTTCAGCTATCGCCTCATTAATGGCACTATAGGCAGAATTACTCTTAGGTGACGTTGCCAGATAAATAGTACACTCAGAAAGGATAATGCGTGCTTCTGGCATTCCCACTTTATGTACCGCATCAAAAGTAGCATTCGCAAGCAACAACGCATTAGGATTGGCCAAACCAATATCTTCAGAAGCCAAGATAACCAGACGACGAGAGATAAATTTCACATCCTCTCCTCCCTCAAGCATACGAGCTAAATAATAGACCGAAGCATCAGGATCACCCCCTCGTACCGACTTAATAAAAGCAGAAATGATATCATAATGCATCTCTCCTTTCTTATCGTATATAGCCAAATTCTCTTGTAGATTAGAAGTCACCACCTCATTGTCAATCACCAACTCCTTACTATCTTGATGCGAACGAAGAACCCCTAAAACAAGCTCCAGTATATTTAAAAGCTTACGACCATCACCGCCTGAAAAACGCAACAAAGCATCATACTCTTTGATACGTATAGGCAATTCCTTAAGCTCCAAATCTTGCGTCACAGCTCGATTAACCAAACCACACAAGGCCTCTTTATCCATGTGCTGAAGCACATAAACCTGACAACGAGACAAAAGAGGAGAGATCACCTCAAAACTTGGATTTTCAGTCGTTGCACCGATAAGGGTCACAATACCTTGCTCTACAGCACCGAGCAAAGAATCCTGTTGAGCCTTACTAAAACGGTGGATCTCATCAATAAACAAAATAGGATTAGGCGTATCAAAAAAACGTTGTTTTCGTGCCTTCTCAATAACCTCTCTCACATCCTTTACACCCGAATTGATTGCACTCAACTCATAAAAAGGACGATCCAACTGGTTGGCTACAATCTTAGCCAATGTCGTTTTACCCACACCAGGAGGTCCCCATAAAATAAAAGAAGAGAGCGACTGCTGCTCAATCATTTTACGTATAGGACCCTTCGGGCCCACAAGGTGATCCTGTCCAAGATAATCGTCCAGACTACGTGGACGTAAACGTTCTGCAAGAGGTTGATTTGACATACCCAATCTTTCATTTTCAATTTTCTGTTGTCAAAAATAATCATTCCTTAGCTCAACTCCCTATCCTAAACCAAGATATATTTCCAATCCCCTATCCCAACCCCCTTTTAATGCACTCAAAATCATCCTATATCGACCTCAAAAAGATCCATTTAAACTCAAAATATCATACTATAAAAAACAACAATCTCTCCCATTCACACAGATCTTTTCACCCCTTTCCCTTTTATTCTAAACGATAAAATTATATCTTTGACACCATCATTTTCCTGGTCCCATAGTTCAACTGGATAGAATATAGGATTCCGGTTCCTACGATAGGGGTTCGAATCCCCTTGGGATCACCCAAGCACAAAAATAAAGCCCGAAAAACGGGCTTTATTTATCTCACTTCCAATAAGTTACATAATTGTTCAAAGTTTTTATTATCTTTAAAAAAGCTCCAAAATAGGGGTATTCTGGTTACATATTGGTTACACTTTTTTTTTAGAGATATGAAAGCTGCATATAGAATAATCTTCAACAGAAGGAATAAATTAGATAAAAAAGGAGAAGCATCTGTTAACATTGAAGTCCGATTCCAGAACCATTCTAGAAAAATTGTAGGCATTGGAATAAAAATTAGACCTGAACATTGGGACGACAAAAAAAGTTGCATTTCCAAAACACATCCCAATGCAATCAAATTAAACAAATTACTACGTGATAAGATCCTCGAAATTGAGAACTATGAACTCGAATTACTTGATCGTGGTGGATATTTGTCAGCAAATAAGATAGATGCACTATTATTCTATGGCAAGAGAAACAAATTCATGGACTTTACAGAATTTTGTAACAACACAAATGAAAAAGATCAATCTATCACTTTTGGAACTTTCAAAGCTAGAAGAACTGGGATAAATAATATCAAACGTTTTGGTAAAATTAACTCCTGGACAGAAATAACATTAAAAACGATTCTTGAATTTGACAATTTCCTCCATAAACAAGGATATAAACAGACAACTATTGGAAAACAACACTCTTACTTAAAATTATTCATTAATATCGCTATTAAAGAAGGATACTTACATCCTAATGAAAACCCATATAATCATTTCAAAATACGAAAGAAAAATCATAACGAGATTCCTAGATACATTAAACCAGATGAAATAGAGAAAATAAAGAAGGTCAAACTATTATATGAAACAGGTGAACTCTCTAAAGATCTTTTTCTCTTCTCATGCTATACAGGTATTGCTTATAGTGATGTCATGTCTCTGTCACGTAAAAACATTTCAGATATCAACGATCGCCCAGTAATCAAAAAAAAGAGACAAAAGACAAAAGAGGAGTTTATTGTTCCTCTTTTACCTCTGCCTCTACAGATCATTAAAAAATATAAGGATAGCAAACGTGAAACACTATTCCCTACGATCTCAAATCAAAAATATAATCAAAACCTAAAGCGTATTGCAAATACTGCAGGAATTCAAGATAGGCTTACAACACACGTGGCACGTCATACTTTTGCCTCTATCTTCCTAAACTCAGGAGGACGAATTGAAGTACTTCAAAGAATACTAGGACATTCTGACATAAACTCAACTCAAATTTATGCTAAGATATTTGATGAAACAGTAATAGAAGAAATGAACGCAATTAGTTAAATCTAATCATTAGAGATACAGACTTGAGGTTCCCCACTCAATCTATCTACACAGACAATCCACCAAATCAAGGAATCGAACTACCAATTATCATCAATTTTCTTTAATTCAAAGATTGAACTAAATGTATAATCAGTAATTCTACCAGTAGTATTTATATATGTCTTACGGAACATAGTATTTCTCTTCTTTAGATAAAATGTTTCTACTGGATACACTTTAACTCCAGCCGATAAAATCGTATTATCTAAATTCAGATCCAATTGATTCTTTAGAATAATATTGGTTACAGTGACCCTATATCTATTCTTCTTGAAATCAATTCTTACATTGTAAGACATAGTATAAGTCTGAATAAAAATAGGACACATCGAAGTGGTGAATCCTGCTCCTTTATAATCATAAGGGATGCCTTCTTGACCAAATGATATCCGATCACCAAAGTCCTTAACCTCTAATGCCTTAATATTCAACAACAACAGTTTTTTTGTTTCAGAAGTATCGAATTTAGAATCAAAAACTTTTTGCCATACATATTTATTCCTTTCAATTTTACCGTAGGTATCTTGTGAATAAATATTGTAAGACTTTAAACAAATAAGAATGAATAACACTACTTTCTTCATACGTAGGTACATTTAATAGAGTACAGAATAAACTAATGTTCACCAGTATTTACGCTTAAGAAATTCTTAAACACTGTGATCTCAGACTCTTCACATCTATTACCCATAAATTAGGTCGTCTAAAATAGAGTGAGGTTGTGTAAGAGAAACAACTTAGACTTTTTAGGTTATTCATAAAAATTAAATGCAAAAACAAATTTATATATGGTTCAATACCATGATCAATGCTCCATATCACATCAAATAATGTCAAAAACACAATGAATTATAATAGCATATTTATTTATCATAACCCATTTGCTATTTATTAATAATAGAACAATAATTTACTTTACCATTGCATCAACAATCCTCAGAATCTTATAAATTTTAAAAATTTCAGACTTTCTTACTTCCATTAGTCCTCCTGAAGGATTATCTGATGACAATGTTAGTATCCCTGTTGACAATAACATATTTTTATCGATTCGCTTAATTGCTAACGAATCAGCATAATTAATGACAATAACACCAGTAATATGACTCCAATTATCCTTATCGATTTCTTGAATTAATACTTTTGTTCCTGGTTGTAGTGTAGGTTCCATTAAATCACCATCAATTTCAAATACGAAACATTTCATAATCTGGTCTTCCTTCTTTTCTGTATATACAGGGAAAGTTTCCCATTCAATTGTATGTTCCATATCTCTTAAGAATCGGGCTCTATCATGAACAGGAATATAGGGTAGGTTAACTATCGTCCCCTTACACTGTTGTGTAATGATTGGATCTTTTTTGAACATTTCACCGCTACCCCTCCATAACCATTCCCGATTAATTAGTTTATCCATCTTCAGAAGTGCATCTATAAACACCTCCGTAGGTACAATTTGACTGTTACATGTTTGGTCAATATAGGTTTTACTATAACCTATTTTTTCCCCAAGTTCACTAATGGATTTTATTATACCTTTAAATTTAAGCCAATTTATGCACGTTTCTATTCTTTCAGCTCTTTCTTTAATTACATTAAAATCCTCATGAGTGTTTGAAGTTACAAAAAAATCTTCATCAACGTTAAGAATTCTCATTACAGAAGTCAAAAAAGCATAACTTAAATTTTTAGTCTTTAGACGCTTATGTAGAAGTTGATTACTCATGCCCAATTGCTGGGCAATATAACTTAGTTTAAAGCCAGATTCTTTAATTTTTGTCTTAAGCTGTTCTCCTGTAATTTCTATTTTCATGTAAAAAATATATCAAAAACTTTAAAATACACTTTGAATTATCAAACCTATGGTTTATTTTTGAAATAAATAATTAAACCATAAAACCATTTTAATGGTTTACTTTTACCTAAACAAATATAAACAAAAAAAGGTGCAATGTATGATGAAAAAAAAAGTAAGCATAGACTACCTCATGGAAGCAAAACTCTTTTAGAATTAAAACATGGTGTTTCTTACTCCTTTATTTGGCAAGTTATTACAGGACAAAAGAAATCTATAAATGAAAAAGAATTTCAAAAAGATGTTATTAAACTATCAAGCTTACAAAAACAGTATTTAAATGAAAAGAAGCAGAATAAGCTTAAATGTGAAGAGCAAAACAAAAAACTAAGGAGTAAATTAACTCTTCAAATGAGAGACGTTTTAGGTATAAAAAAAGAAAGGTAAGAGACACAAGATTCCCGTCTCACTCTTACCCTTCTTAAAAGATTATTAAATGAACGTCAAAAACTTATTAAAGCTTTTAAGATCATTCAATTAACGTAACCCCCTGAACATTGGGAGTTATTATTATTCATCGGCTACAAATTAAGTGAAAATTATCTGTTCTATCAACAGCTAAACTACTTGTTTGCAGTAAAATATGTTAATACATATGAGATCCCAACTCCAAAAAATCAAGAATAATCTTCACCGTGGAGATTATCAAAGGATCGCCGACATGGCACATGTTTCCTTATCAACAGTACAAAGAACATTTTGTACTTCCGATCGATTTGTATCATTTACAAATGAAAAAGCACTAGAAGCTGCACTAATCATTGCACAACGCAATATACTACGAAGAGCCAGAGCAAAAAGAATGCTTAATGCATTACCTACAGATCATTCATCTTAAAATAGGTTTATTATGAAACAAGAGATAATAAATAATATTCCTATGGGATTTACTCCTGAACAAAGAATAGAGTTCAGAGAAATGATTT
>JAOARB010000008.1 GCA_025210775.1 Prolixibacteraceae bacterium | reverse complement strand
TGGGATAGGTTAACGGTTACAAATCAAACACCTTTGAGTGCCCCCTATCTGCACTAATAAAAAAAAAGATATTTATTGGAAATTCAAGGATATTATCCAAGACAAAAAAAGGATATTCAATACCTTTCGACCTCCATTTAAAGAACATTTTATTCATCGTACACCTAAAATTTGGTGAATCACCTACTTTTTTTCATACATAAGAATTAAAATAAAATTTTTTTTATGATTTATCTCACCTAAAATAGTAATCTATTTTAGGTGGATATACAACATTATAAAATGTACCACAATACATATTAGAGAACAATAAGTTAACAGATATCCACATAATTACACATAAATACACATACACTTTCTGGGACAAGTTTTCAAAATAACCCATACTAATATTCAATTCAAATTACACTTATTTAACTTATGATCTTAAAACTTCACAAGAATAAATGAAAACACAACAACTACTAATTTAAATTCTCATATTCAGACAGTTAAACAAACAAAACATAAACACCAACAAACAATGCACAACGCAAACAAAACAGCTAAACCATCTAAAAATAAGAGAGTTAAACACATCACTTAACATTTATTTATATTTATTCCTACACAGAAACATATAGAGCAATATAACATATTATAATATACAAACTATTTCCACTCGCAAAAAATATAAAAGACATAAATACTACGTTATGTAAGCAAATTTAGATGTTATCTTATGATAAGAAAGGATATCACAGCGTATTCTAACAATTTTCTGTTTTAACTTTTTTTCCATTATTTTGTGTAAACATTAAACAACTATATGTGAAATAAAGTTTCATCGTAACAAGTAACACAGAAGAAGTAGCGCTACACTTTTTAACCATTAAGACGAGACGATAGTTAACAATAGTTTAAAATGTGAACTTATATCAACAATTTATGAATATGTCAACATTTATGAACAAAACGTCTATGATTCTCCTAAGGCTATCTACTTACCGGAGAATAGCGACTTATTGTCTATTTTTCTCTCTACTATTGGGTGGCAATATTGTATTTGCAACATCGAATAGTGGGACAGTAGCCGCAGAACAAACTAAAAGAACAATTGAAGGAATCGTAACCGATTCATCAGGAACACCACTACCTGGAGTTACAGTATTGATTAAAGGAACGACCAATGGAGCAGCTACAGACTTCGATGGTAAATTCAAATTAACCATTGATGCTAGCAAAAAAAACATTCTTCTTATTTCCTACATTGGAATGAAGAGTAAAGAGGTTGTTATTAAAAACCAAACCAAGATTAAAGTTCAACTTGAGAGCGATGCAAAAGCCATTGACGAAGTTGTTGTTACAGGTTACCAAAAAGTAGACCGTAAACTTTTTGCTGGAGCGGCAACAAAAGTAAAAATGGATGATGTTAAAATTGCCAGTGAATCAGACATCTCTAAATCACTTGAGGGTCGAGTAGCAGGAGTATCGGTACAGAATGTTTCTTCTACATTTGGTGCTGCACCGAAAATTAGAGTTCGTGGAGCTTCTTCTATTTACGGAAATCAAAAGCCACTATGGGTTGTTGATGGAGTGGTACTAGAAGATGCGGTTAACGTATCAATGGACGAATTAAACTCTGGAGATATGAAGACCATCATTAGTTCAGGAGTAGCAGGCCTTAACTCTGATGATATTGAAAGCTTCCAAATTCTAAAGGATGCTTCAGCAACAGCATTGTATGGTGCACGTGCCATGAATGGGGTTATTGTTATCACGACTAAGAAAGGGAAAAAAGGAACGTTAAGTGTAAATTATTCACTAGGACTTACGATCAAACCTATTCCTTCGTATGATGATTACAACATACTGAATTCAAAAGAGCAGATGCAAGTCAATAAAGAGGTCTACCAAAAAGGGTGGATCAATATCGCAAACACTCAGTTTGCAGCAAATCATGGTCCTTATGGTAAGATGTTCCAATATGCTAGTGAAAACAAATTGCATTGGGCTGAGAACTCTGATGAATTCAATGCTTTCTTAAGAAAATATGAAACAGTAAATACAAATTGGTTTGACGAACTATTCCAGACAGGGATACAACAAAACCATACCATCAGTGTTGCTGGTGGCGGAGAAAAAAGTAACTTCTATGTATCATTAGGATATCTTGATGATGCAGGATGGACCATTGCAGACAACGTAAAAAGATATACTGCACTGTTAAAAGGGACATTCCACCTTTCAGACAAATTCTCAGTAACTGCCTCAACCAATCTATCTTATAGAGACCAAAGATTGCCAGGTTCTAGTCAATCAAATAGTTTTGACAACAAGGATAATGCTGGTGGAGTAAACAGATACTCAGGACGAATTGAAAGAGATTTCGATTTGAACCCATACCTATATGCATTAACCACAAGTCGTAATATCAGAACGCACGACGAAAATGGTGAAAGAGAATTCTTTAGAAAAAATTATGTAGACTTTAATATTCTCGATGAGCTAGAATTAGACAAAACGTTAGTAGATGTTAGAGACATGAGTTTTAATACTACTTTCAACTACAAATTCAACAAACGTCTATCTTGGAATACACGATTGGCTGCTCGTTACTATTCGGCAAGAACAAAAATGGAGACCCATGAAAACTCTGCTCATGCTCGCGCACTCAGAGCTGGTACCATGGGGTCAGATAGTGAAATTATTAGAAACAGTAATAGATTCTTATATGAAAAGCCGGGATCTACGACGGGTATCAAATATAGTCCCCTTCCAGCAGGAGGTTTATTAAACCTATATGAGAATTTAATGACCAACTACTATGCAAACAGTTCGGTAAACTGGAACCCAATAATTGGAGATGATCATATGTTTACATTCCTTGCAGGGGGTGAGTTTAGATATATTGACAGAACATCAAATGATACACAAGGATATGGTTTTATGTACGATATGGGTAACTTATCCAATCCTAGTGTGAACTTTATGGAGAAACTTTCACTTAAAGGGAAAAGTTATTATGACTATAGTACTTATTACGATCGTTTTGAGGCATTCTACTTAAATTATGGTTACTCTTACAAAGGAAAATATACTTTTAATGGTACAGTAAGATACGATGGTTCGAATAAGCTAGGATCGTCACGTACAGCTAGATGGATGCCTACATGGAATGCGAGTGTAAAATGGAATGTAAAAGAAGAAGACTTTTTTTCAAATGCATCTTGGTTAGATCAGTTTGCACTTAGAGCTGGATACGGTCTAAACGGTAGTCTTGGAAATGCGACAAATGCTTCGATTCACTTGGTATCATATAATATTGGTAGACCATTAGATCCAACCCTTTCTCAACCAGGTATCGAAATCAGATCCCTAGAGAATTCCGATTTAAGTTGGCAGAAACAATACGAATTAAACTTAGGAACTGAATTTGCAATCTTAAACAACAGAATCAGTGGAGATTTCAATTATTATAATCGTCAAGGATTTGATCTAATTGGAAACTATCAATCCTCTGCTATCGGAGGTAGCTTATACAAGAAAGGAAACATCGCCGATCTAGATTCTTATGGCTACGAATTGTCATTGAATTTTATTCCTGTAAAAGTTCGCAACTTTGCTTGGCAAACTTCATTTAGCTACTCATACCACCATAGTGAAATTAAGAATTTACTTACAAGTGATTGGGTATCTAGAGCAACGAGTGTTTATGGAGTACCAGTAAATGGAGGTCCAGTAAGAGGTATCTACTCAGCTAGATTTGCAGGACTAGACAACCAAGGGGTGCCAACCTTTTACGACAGAGACAACAACAAAGTTCGTTACCTACAAGTTCAAACATCAGACTTTTCAGATTTTGAATATTCAGGAAACTTAGAGCCTACATCTAATATTGGTATTAATAATAGCTTCAAGTTCAAAAACTTGACTGTCTCTGCGTTGATTACAGGACAATTTGGTCATGTAAAAAGGGTAATGCAAGATTTTAATTACAAGTATGATGATGCATCATCTTTATCAGCACATCTAAAAAATAGATGGAGAGTTGCAGGAGACGAGAAGCTTACAAATATTCCAGCAATTCAAGACAAGAAAACGATGAAGAGTACAGATGAAGTGGATATTAAAAGAGCCTACCGTTTATATGGTATGTCTAACCAATGGATTGCCGATGCTTCATTTATTCGTCTAAAAAATGTGTCTGTATCTTACTCATTGCCTAACAAATGGATCTCATCTATAGGTATCAAAACGTGTAAATTGAGTCTACAAGGAACCAATTTAGCACTACTATGGGCAAAAGATAAAGACAAACTTAATGGTGAAGATCCTGAATTTGTATGGTCTGGTGGAGCAACAATGCCTATCACCAAACAATATTCATTTACATTAAACATTGGATTGTAAAACCTTGTAAACGAACAGTAAAATGAAAAATATTATATTAATATTAGGACTTTTCATCTCGATAGGGGCTTTCACCTCATGTGATAGTTTCTTAGATCAAGCTCCTGATGATCGTATGACGATAAAAACATTAGATGACGTCGATGCTGTAATGACTGAGGCTTATGATAAACGTAGAACCTATTGTGGATTACATTTTGCGACAGATGATGCAGGTCCAACTACTGGGGTAAATACGAGTTATCCTATTCTAAACGACATTTACAGTTGGAAGAAAGAGATCACTGATGAGACACATCAAGATAACCCAGCTTCTTTTTGGAGAGCAAGCTACGCTTCTATTGCCAACAGTAATTTGGTATTAGAGTCCATAGCTAAGATGAGTGAGACAGAGCAAAATAGTCAATTTGCGATGGCTCTAAAAGCCGAAGCATTAATCACTAGAGCTTACCATCACTTCATGCTACTAAATACTTTTGCTAAGCCATATAATGCAACTACAGCAAATACGGATAAAGGTATTCCTTATGTAATTGAACTAGAAAAGAAACTAATTCAAGATTACGAAAGAGGAACAGTGGAAAGTACCTATGCTAAAGTTATAGAGGATTATGAAGCTGGAATCAAATTAATGGAGAAGAGTCTTACTTCTTTTAACAAAAATAAATATCGTGTGACCATTCCTACAGCTTATGCTATTGGAGGACGTATTTATCTTTGGAGAAATAAAGATCAACAAGATAACGAAAAGAGTAAAACCTATGCAGCCAAAGCCATTGAAGCTTACGGTGGGGTTATAATGATGCGTAAATGGTCTGAATATAAAAATGATGAAAGAGGTATTGTAGATGCAAACCAAGCTGAAGTAGGTTGGGTACAAAACTTTGCTACATGGATTACAGCTAACAATATATATCAAATCACCATTTCTACCTATAATTCTATTAAGGAGCCTTCGGCTTTAGGTAAAGACCTAAGAGATAATGGGATAAGATATACAAAAGATGGAGATATTTATATCCCAGCGTATTATTTTGTTACTATCGATAGACAAGTAGCAAACGACCTTTTCCCTTTATCGGAATCTCTATTAAATAAGATAGAAGCTGAAGTAAGATTGGATGATTTTGTTGCAGCCAAAGCAGATATGAATAGTTTCCTAAGTTCGAATCATGATGCTCCATTAGATTTCACAGATCAGGATTTAATTGATACTTACAGTACTGTTGGAGAAACTCCATTGACAGCAAAAGAAGCATGGATTCAATTCCTATTAAGTGAGCGTCGTCGTCAATTCCATATGAAAGGGATGCGTTGGTTTGATATCCATCGTTATCAAATCAATATCAAACATAGGCTTCAAGATGGAACGCTTCTTCAACTACAAGAAGAATTGCCTCACTTTGCTTTTGAAATTCCTCAGAGTGCAATCAACACTGGTTTACCAAAAAATTACTAACACATGAAACGTCTTATATATATATTTCTAGTGGCATTGATCGGACTTTCGAGCTGTTCAAAGGATGAAGATGCCCTAATCCCATCCAAGGGAGAACTGTTTCCTTCAAGAGAATTAACCGAGTTGGACCACAAACTAATTGAACTATATAGTGGGTACAATACAAGAATCGAATACTTGTTTCTTGAAAATCTTCTTCCAGATGATTGGTACTTTATCACTCCACCAAAAGAAGAGGTGGTATATCCTATTAGTAAAATGCTTTTTGATGCTTGGCTAACCCCACTTGTTAATGGATCAAACAAAGCTTTTGTTCAGAAAACGTTCCCGAAACAATTAATTCTTGTTGGGTCTGAAGCAAAACAACAAGATGGTACGGTGGTATTGGGACAGGCAGAAGGTGGAACGTTAATTCGTTTTACTGAAGCAAACAAATATACTCCTAGTAATGTAGAGTGGATTAGAAGACAATTACACACTGCATACCATGAGTATTGCCATATCCTTCACCAAACTTTTATTCTTCCTGATGAATATAGAGAGGTGACTCCTGATAACTATACCCGTTCTGGTTGGATGACAGTGCAACTTTCTCAGGCAATTGAAAAAGGGATGGTTACTCCTTATGGTACAAGTAACGTTTCTGAAGATTTCGTAGAACTGTTCTCTTGTTATATTACTTACAAACAAGCTGATTGGGATTATCTATTTAATGATGAAGTACTTCCTGCTGACTTATCGACGATTACTCCTAAGGAAATTGTTGAGATGATAAAACGAAACGAAGGACGTAAATTGATTAGAACGAAATACCAGATTCTAGAGAAATTTATGACTACCAATGGGGTAAACATGGAAAGTATCAGAACAGAAGTACAAAAATATCTGGAGGCTGCTGCTGCATTAGCACCTTCGCCAGCACCTTAAAAGTATTATCGTATAACATTAGAAGAAAAAAACATGTTTAAAAAATATATAACACTCCTATTTTTGACTTCTATCTTTATGGCAGGATGTCAAAAAACAGAAATAGAAGATGTGTTTAGTAAAGATGCGGAAACACGAACAAACGAAAGACTTGCATCTTTTGACACAAAACTGAAATCTGAAGAGCTATGGTTAGGAACCATGTACACAGAGACTGAAGAAACAACAGTCTTCTTTAAAATGAAGTTTGAAGATAATAAACGAAGTAAAGTTGGTTTTGCTAGTAAAGATATTACTGAAGCAATCGAATCTTCTTACTCTCTTAACTATACACAACAAGAAGATCTTGTTTTTGATACCCATAGTTTGATGGCCTCAATTGTAGACTACGGAATCAAAGGGGACTTTAGATGGGCACTTATTGAAGAAACAGACGACTATTTATTATTTAAGAGTAGAGCTGAAGAAAATATTGGAAAATCTTATCTAAGATTAGAAAAATATAATGAAGAGCTTTATACAACAAAGAGTAAAATAGTAAACGATACGGATATATCTCTTTTCCGTAATTTAGAACTAGAAGGTAGCGAAACAAGATATGGATTTAGCTATAACTTGGCTCTTTCAAAAGCATACTTTAAATATTGGAACGAAGAGGAAGAAAGAGTCGTTACGAAAATTATTGATGCTTCTGTCACAGCAACCGACATCATTCTTGATGAAAAAATTGACATAGATGGGAAAGCATATAGTAAGTTTACCTATACCGATGGAGAGGGTTTTGTTTCCAATGAAAACGGACAAAAAGCGACAATTCGTTACTCTGGATATAGTCCTGTTCCTCAAACAGGTGCAAATTATGTGTATGGAACAACACGTACGAAATTATATTTCGCGGTAGAGACTGCTGATCATAAAAAGCACAGCAATGCTTATGTCCAAGAATTGATTAATCTAATGAACAAAGGGATAAACGTCTCTAGTATATTATTTTTCAATTCAAATAAATATGGGACGTACCTTAGGATCAAAACAGACAAAGGAAATGTCTATATTAATTTTACCATTGAAAACCATGAGTTAGGTAGAAAGGTTTTAGTAGCCAAAGATCCCATACCAGATATAGTAAAAAATTTAGTAGCACCACTATTTTCTGCTGAAGGAATATATTTTATTGAAAAAGGTAGATATATTACTGGTGATGGGAAAAGATTTACTAATAACTCGGTAGAAATTGTTTCTGTCAGTACTCCTACCTTTAGAGTGTATGCATATGCAGGAGGTAAACCATAAATAACTATTTTAAAGAATTTCTATAGGGGACCCAATAAAGGTCCCCTATTTTTATTTATTAAACTTCTTACTAAAACACATTGTTTTAAATAATAGCCATAACACTTTGAATATTAACTATAATAAACAAATACACTTATACCTTTTTTATTTGATCTACGATCCCTTAAATCTTGAAAACAGATTCAATTAATAAATTTCATTATCTCAACTTTAATAAAATCTACTTTTTGCAGACATATAGAAATACGAGATTAAATAAAAAGACTATACACAGATGTAGTATTATATCAAATGGTTATCTATTTTTAGAAGGAAAAGCAATTATTAAGTAAGTATGGGAAGAATTGTAAAGTATCTATCTTTTATATTATTGGGCGTAATAAGCTATATTGGATCATTAGCAGCACAAACAAAAGAGATTAATCAATTAGACAATAACGGAAAGAAAACGGGTATATGGGTTGTTAAAAGATCAGATGGAACAATTAAATACAGAGGTCTATTTGAAGATGGGAAGCCTAAAAATAAACTCTATCGATATCATAAAAATGGAAAACTTAAATGTGTTTTAGATTTTGCGAACAACGATGCCGATACAGTAATGGTATCTTTTTATGACACCTTAGGAGTTAAAGCAACCACAGGAAGGTATGTACAAAAGAAAAAAGACGGTACATGGAAAGTGTATGAGTCAGGAAGACTACTCATTGCGACGCTTCAATTTAAAAAAAACGTATTAGATGGCGTTGCTAGAACATACTATAACAATGGATCAATAAAATCCGTTGCCCAATGGAAAGAAGGAAAACTCTCAGGAAACAAATTTGAATATTATAAAGGAGGGGAAATAAGAAGTCGTTCTCAATATAAAGATGGTATTGAATTCGGTATTCACCGCGAACTGTACCGTGATGAGAAAGTTCGATTTGAAGGGAATATAGAGAATGGACTAAAACAAGGCATATGGAGAT
Organism: Prolixibacteraceae bacterium; assembly: GCA_025210775.1. GTDB lineage: Bacteria > Bacteroidota > Bacteroidia > Bacteroidales > Prolixibacteraceae > Halosquirtibacter. The sequence goes on along the minus strand of JAOARB010000008.1, from coordinate 27,054 downwards.
ATTACAATCCTAAAGGGAATCTAAAATGTGAACTCCACTATATCGATGACATATTACAAAACCCTGAAGAACTAGACAAGCTTACAGAACTAGAAATACCAACAAAAGAAGAGTCGAAGAAAAGATTCATCGACCCTAAAGATTTTATATATAACCCTATGCAATATATCCAACAAATTAATCATATGCACAAAGGGTACTAAACAATCACTACTGGTGTTGCATAATAACACGAGCAATGGATTCTTGACACACCTTACAAAATCCTTTACTTGTGTTGGTTTTCATCCTACAATCTTGTCTTGGAGAGAAAATTCCTTTACTCATATATCCACCACCTTCAAATGCACCTATGGTATGATTATATTTTTTAATACGAGGGGTTGGAATTGGTGTCTTTGGTGCAACCAGTTTTGCCCATTTACTATCAAAATCAACTAAAGTGGTGATATTTGGCTCCCATGGCTCTACTTTAAGATTATAATACTGCTCATCGAAGGCTGTCGAAGAGGTGTAATATTCATCTGCTAAACCAGCAAATCCATGTCCAAATTCATGAATAAAGACTTCTTCCGATAAAGGATGATCTACTGAGGTTAGATTAATGGAATTGTAAAAACCTCCACCACCATAACGTTTGGTGTTCACTAGAACATAGATCTGATCGTATGGAACCGTTGCGGCATCTTGATAGACCTTTCGCATATCACGAGCTGTTAGGTAACGAGAAATATCAAAAGTGTAAAATGAAGAGCCGTAAGTGGTATTCTTATATACATGTTCTCCTGAGATATCACAGCCCGACTCTTGTGATGGATTAAAGACCGCAATAAAATTAAAATGATCTTTATATTGGTCATATGGAGCCATTTTAAAGAGGGCTTTCACCATTCTATGACTATCATCGATAAACTTCTTATACTCTCTCTGTGTATATCCATCAGCTAACATAACAACATCCACTTTACTAGAAATGTCTTCTCCTGTACCCCAGATTAATTCCGTTTTATACTGTTTTAACTCTTCTTGAATAATAAAGTAGCTATTAGGATTAAAAGTAATCTGCGACAACAATTGCTTACTTCCATCAAAACGTCTCTCTTTAAAACGAATCACTGCACTATTTTTAGGCATAGGAAACCGAAAAGCATAAGAAAAAGCTCTAGTTAGTATCTTTGCTTCAGCGGTACTCTTCCATTCTTGAAAAAGAGGACTAAAACCGGTAGAGTAAATCACTTTTTGTGAACTACTATCAACCAACTCTATAATATAATTACCATAATGTAACTCATTAGTAAGATGTTGACGCGAACCAGCCCAATTTCCTTCTGTGTAATAATCTCCAGACACAACAAAAGTAGTATCTACATTACCACATAACTGATAATCAAAGCGAACTGTTTTATCTTTAAAGAAAGTATCAAAATCGGATGCAACAACCTGATTAACAGACATTCCAAAAACGAAGAAAATAAATAGTAAATAATATAAATTCCGTATCATAAAGAATAACTTATTGTTTAAAAAATAAATATCTTTGTTATCGTAAAATAATATGCACTAATCTTATGATTTATGATGGATCTATTGTATAACTTTCTAAAAAATTGGTTTACTGAGTTAGGAACCAACACCACTTGGAGTCAGTCTTTAAGCCTAACCATTTCTCTAATTGCGATCATGCTAATTGCCATGATCCTATATTTTATCACAAGAAAGATCATATGGTCTACATTACCCAAGATGGTAAGTAAAACAAAATCTCATTGGGATGATTACATGTTTAAGAACAAATTTTTCAGAGGTATTGCACATCTTTTTCCTGCTGTATTCTTTTTCAGTATATCAGACTTTGCAGATGCAGATTATCCTACAGTTAGTATCATATTAACCGAAGGTACAAAAATTTATCTAACTCTTATTTTTGTTTATCTATTAGCTCGCTTTTTAGATACTGTTCTAGATATTTACAACACATACTCTTTTGCAAAGGAAAGACCGATTAAGGGATATATACAGATGATTAAGATATTTATATATGTTGTAGCAGCCATTATCTTAATCTCTATATTACTCGTTAAAAACCCGTCTACTATAGTCGGTGGTTTAGGTGCTATGGCTGCCGTACTGATGTTAGTATTTAAAGATACCATCCTAGGTCTCGTTGCCAGTGTTCAGCTTGCAGCAAACCACATGCTTCAAATAGGTGATTGGATTGAAATGCCATCACATATGGCTGATGGTACTGTAGAGGATATCTCCTTAAATACAGTAAAGGTGCAAAACTGGGATAAGACCATAACAACCATACCTACCTATGCTACGATTTCTGAAAGTATGAAGAACTGGAGAGGAATGGAAGAGTCTGGAGGTCGTAGAATGAAAAAATCAATCCTACTTGATATCAACTCTATTGTTCCTCTAACATTAGAAGAATTTGACCATCTAAAAGAGAATGGTTTTGTTCCATCTGATGAACAATACTCTAAGTTAACAACAAACGTCACTCTTTTAAGGAAGTATACCAAAAGACATTTGGAGCAACATCCTAAAGTAAATAATAACATGACGCAAATTGTGAGACAATTACAACAAACAGCGTCTGGAGTACCTTTAGAGGTATATGCTTTTAGTACAGTTAAAGATTGGGCTCCTTATGAAGACATTCAGTCAGAACTATTAGAGCACCTATATGCGATACTTCCTGCTTTTAAATTAAAGGCATTTCAGTATCCATCAAACCTTTCTGATATTGAAAAACATTAGTGCAAAAGATATGATAAAAATCAACTAAATATTATAAGCAAAAAGCAATTAATATTTACAGATTATTAATAGATTTGCCGAAAAGAGAAAACATTGTGTTAAACATGTTAGATCGTTGTATCTGTTGGTTAATTTTAGCTATATTTGCAACAGATTAAAATAGTTTTCATTGTTTTTGTAACAAATTATAAGCACTGTGAAAAAATATAACGAAAATTCAGAAATGGAGTATAGTGAAGAAATCGTTCATATCGATGAATTAGATAAAAAGATTCTTCAACTCATTACTAAAAATGCAAGAATTCCATTTCTTGAAGTAGCACGTGAGTGTGGAGTATCAGGCGCAGCCATCCACCAACGTGTACAGAGATTACTAAACATAGGGATTGTTTCTGGCTCTGAATTTATTGTTAATCCTAATAAGTTAGGTTTTAACACATGTGCCTACCTAGGTATATTTCTTGAAAAGGCAAACTATGATAAGAAAGTAGTTGAAAATCTTAAAGAGATACCTGAAGTGGTAGAATGTCACTTTACAACTGGAGCATGGGCAATCTTTATTAAGGTTCAAGCAAAATCAAACCGTCATCTTAAGAAGATCATCGATACCGATCTTCAAGGCATTGATGGTATCGCTAGAACTGAAACGTTTATCTCTCTAGATCAAGTATTCAAGAGACAGATACCTATTTTCTAAGTTTAGAATCAAAAAAAGGCAATTCTTTTCAGAGTTGCCTTTTTTATTCCTACTAAAAGGAGATCTTATCTCATTAGAATGGTAGATCATCATCATCTGCATCTGCACTTCCAGCATTTGCATTATCGTTACTCGTAGCAGGAGCAGCATAAGCATTAGGATCAAATTGAGGAACAGTTCCCTGTGGAGCTCCTGGTGCAGCAGCCATAGCAGGCTGAATTCTCCATGCATTTACATTATGGAAATATCTTCCTTGATATTCTCTAGATTCTAAATTGAAAGCAATTTCAAGATCTGTTCCTGGTTGGAAACCTTCAATAAGTGAAACTTTATCATTAAAAAGAGTAAAACAGATTGTTCTTGCATACTGTTCATCTTGAGTAGTAATAACAAACTCTCTTTTTTTCCACTCACCTCTAGTACTTGTTCCAGTAACTTCGTCTAGAATTTTCTCTAATTTACCTTTAACTGTAAAACTCATAATGGCTTTATAAAATTGAATGTTTGATACAAAGATACAATTAATTAGACAATTATGAAGTTAAAGAATTTATGAAACAAAGCCTAAATTTTTAGGAATAAAAAAAGAGACCTTCTAGTAGAAGATCTCTCTTTAATGTTCTTATAATATCAGGCTCTTGCCATTATTATTTTACGATTTCAAGCAATTGAACATCAAAAACTAAAGTAGAGTTTGGTCCGATATCACGACCAGCACCATTCTTACCATAAGCCAATTCAGCAGGAATAAATACTTTATATTCTGATCCTACAGGCATCAACTTAAGAACTTCAGTCCATCCTTTAATAACGCCAGTAACTGGGAATTCAACAGGCTTATTACGCTCAATTGAACTATCAAATACTTTACCTTCTGGATTATTTGCATCTGGTAGAAGACGTCCAGTATAGTGTACTTTTACAGTATTTTCATCTGTAGGAAGTTTACCTTCACCTAATTTAACTACTTGGTATTGAAGACCTGATTCTGTTGTTACAACACCTTCTTTTGATTTGTTTTCCTCAAGAAATTTCTCTCCTTTTTCAAGGTTATCTTGAGCAACTTTCTCTTGTTGTTGAGTAAAGAAAGTACGAATCACTTGCTGACGCTCTTCTGCAGTAAGTTTTGTCTCCCCTTTATTGATTGCAGTTTGAATTGCAGCCAAGATAATTTCAGATTTCAATTCTGTTCCACCTGGAGCATTCTCTAGGTTTTTAACAAGACCTTCTCCCATATCAGCACCAATTGCATAAGAAGTAGAGTCAGCTTGTGTTTTAAGAGGTTGATCTTTTACACCAGTTTGGCAAGAAGCAAAAGCGAAAGCACCACCAACAGTTAGTGCGTAAGCAAAATTCTTAAGTTTCATATTATTCAAGTTTATTTATTTTTCGAGTATATATTCGATCTAGTTAGACAATCTCTAATAATTCAACTTCAAAGATAAGTGTTGCATTTGGTTGAATAGCACCACCAGCACCTCTTTCTCCGTAAGCCAAATCAGAAGGAATAAAAAGACGTCTTTTCTCTCCTACTTGCATCTCTTGCAAAGCAATCTGCCATCCTTGGATAACACCATTAAGAGGGAAAGTAGCTGGATCATTACGCTCAACAGAACTATCAAAAACAGAACCATCAATCAAAGTACCATGGTAATGACATTTAACTTGAGATTCAAGAGTTGGTTTTGCTCCTTCACCTTCTTGAAGCACGATATATTGAATACCGCAATCCATTACAGATACACCTTCTTTGGTCGCATTTTCTTTAAGGAAAGCTTCACCAGCTTCTTTGTTCACTTGTCCAGCTTTCGACTGTAACTCTTGAAGATATTGTTGAATAGTTGCATTCGCTTCTTCTGCTGACATTTTAAGATCAGATCCGTTTAAAGCATCATTCAATGCTGCAACAACTTGTTCTGATTCAATTTCTTTAATACCAGCACCAATGATATTTGAAGCGATGCTAAGACCTAAAGCATAGCTTAATTTTTGTTTAGGAGATGTAAATGTTTCTGCCATCTTTCTATTTCAATTATATGTAATATTTAAAACTCGAAGATAATGCTTTTCAGAGAATAATAATACAGAACCATAATAAATTCAACATATTAACATGATGTTAACGCTTTTGACCACGTAACATCTCTCTTTTACCTGGAGGACCAGGAAGGCGTTCCATCGTAAGTCCAGCTGCTTGTAAAGATCTTCGAACAACACCTTTAGCACAATAGGTTGTAAATATTGCTTCTTTATTCATTCTATCCACGATAGATTGAAAGATCTCATCACTCCATAAATCAGGCTGTTTATCTGGGGCAAAAGCATCAAAATAGACCAAATCAATGGCAGGAATATCTTGCCAAACGACCTCTTTCATATCTACATGACATTTCGTTATAGAGAAATGGTCAGAGATCTCCACTTTTTGGTTCCATAGGGCCTCATGCAATTGTTTTAGGACAGACTCCCCCTCTTCTTTATTTACTAGGGCACCGTAATTTAGCACCTCATATTCGGCACTTTGCAATGGATACTTTTCCAAGGTTACAAAATGCACCTTCTTGCCACTTTGCAAAGTATCGAAATAGGTTAGAAGGGCATTCAAACCTGTACCAAAACCAGCCTCTAAAATAGTGATTGACTCTTTTTCTACAGCGTGAAGTCCCGCATCGATAAATACATGATTAGACTCTTGAATAGCACCATGAACTGAATGATAATGTTCATTCAGTTCAGGGACAAATAGAGTCACACTACCATCTTCTGTCTTTTCAACAGAACGTTTTAACTCTTTATTTTTCATTATGATTTATAGATGATTCCATAATCTGTTGACGTACTCTCATAGGTAAAAAGCGAACCCATCTTTTCCCAATTAGTTTTGATTTATCTTTTTCTGGATGGAGCAAAATAAAAATCAGGAACCATACAAAAAGAATAATACCTTTAACAAAAGATGAGATAGAGATACTCCACCATACTCCAGTCATTCCAAGAGCAGGAATAGAAGTAAGCCACAATGCCAATGGGATTCTCAATCCAGTAAAAGTGATCCCCACAATTGAAGGAGCATTCGTTTTACCTAAACCGTAGAAAGCACCAGAAGTAGCAATCTCTAAACACATAAACAACTGACTCAATCCTAGTATAAAGAAATAGATACCACCTAAACGTATTGCTTCTGGCTCATTGATAAATAATCCGAAGATCTCTCCACCAAAGAAGATAAACATGGTTCCTACCACAATACCTAAGGCAACACTTAATCCAACGGAAACCAAGAAACCTTTATATATACGCTCCCATTTTTTAGCTCCAAAGTTTTGCCCTGTAAAAGAAGCCAATGCGGTCGCAAGCCCCTCAACAGTCATCCATGAGATGGACTCAATTTGTGCACCAACAGTCTGAACAGCAATAGGAAGATATCCCCATTGAGAAATAATACGACCAAGGACTATCGCAAAACAAGCAAACAAACCACTCTGCAAACCTACAGGTGTTCCAACGCGGAATATCTCCTTGGTCATCTCCCATTTCATCTTAAAGTGTTCCAATGCAATAGGAAGGTTGATAATATTCTTCTTAAGAGTTAATATCAAAATATAAGTAACAATAAATTTAGATAGGATGGTTGCCCATGCTGCTCCTTCCACTCCCATTCCAGGGATAGGTCCATATCCAAAAATAAATATAGGGTCAATAACTAAGTTTACAACCAAACCAATTGTTGTGGCCATAAATGGTAAAGAACTATTTCCAGCACCCGTAAAGATACCTGTTAAGGGTTGGTTCATATAGTAAAAAGGGGCACCCAATGCAATTATTTGCAAATAGCCAATAAACATCTTTATAACTTCTGCACTATCTAGTTCAAAGAAACTAATAAGCCAAGGTGCAGCAATATAGGTAAAGATCCCATAAGCGACAGATAATATCAGCATCCAAGTGATCGCATTACCTGCAAATAAACTTGCTTCTTCATTCTTCTTTGCGCCCAGACGCTGAGAGACACCTACCTCAGTAGCCACTTTTGTAATAAGCATCACAGATACTCCCAACCATGTAAAGAAAGTTGCCGTACCAACAGCAGTCACGGCTTCCGAACCCACACGACCAAGCCACATCATGTCAATCATATTGTATGCCATCTGTAAGAAAGACATCCCAATGATAGGAGTTGCTAATTTAAGTAGAGCTTTCACTATAGAGCCCTGCGTCAGATCATTTGTTGTTTTCAATGTAATATAGATTTTAAAATATTAACTTTACAAATATAGAGTCTACTTATATATAAACTTTCAATCTATGTATATTTCCATTCATCCCGACGCTCCACAACAAAGAAACATGGATCAAGCGCTAGCCGTGCTTGAAACAGGTGGAGTAATCATATATCCAACAGACACCATCTATGGTATCGGATGTAATATTAATGAACAGAAAGCCATCGATAGAGTCGCCAAAATTAAAGGAATAAAAGCAGAAAAAGCATCTTTTTCTTTTATTTGTCACGATTTCACACAGTTATCCCAATACTGCAAGCCTATCTCGAATGATGTCTTTAAGTTAATGAAACGATTACTGCCTGGTCCTTACACCTTTATTTTGGAAGCCAATAACAAGGTTCCCAAGATGTTAAAAAACAAAAAGAAGACCATCGGAATACGTATTCCTGATAATAATATCGTTAGAGAGTTGGTTCGTCAACTAGATGCCCCTATTCTTTCTACTTCTGTTTATGATGAAGATAAGGTGATTGAATATACAACCGATCCAGAACTTATCTATGAAAGATATGAAAACCATATCGACCTTATGGTAGATGGAGGGACTGGTGGAAACATTCCTTCTACAGTGATTGATTGCACCAAAGATGAAATAAAGATCATTCGTCAAGGATTAGGTAAAGTAGATTAACTACTGAATAACCGTCACAATATGATCTGTAGATAGAAGTTCGTCTGGATTATAGCGATAGGCTGATAGTATTCCTGAATGGCTAATACAAGAATCAACACAAACCACATTACGAGACAATATTTGCGCACCTTCTGATCTACAATAATGACCACAAAAAACAGTTGGTTCAGAAGGGTCGTAAATATTAATCTGAGGCATAATCTCAGACGGGATGGTATAGTTAGGCAGAAGATAGCGTCCCTCAAAACAGAGTTCACCAAAAGTCGTTGGTAAAGGATTACACCACCATTTAACTCTAAAACTTTTTCTATTTAATCCTCTATTGCATACCACCTTTAGATCAGATGGCATATTCATTATTGGTCCTTGTACAATCCTAGATATATGTTGCAGTATCTCTTCATTTTGTAAAACAATACGACGAAGGATCGATTTCTTTAGTTTTCCATCAAATTGATAGTCCACAACGGCATCGATAGCCTGTTGATCCCAACAAGCATGAACGACTCTAAGCTCAGGAAGATCTAAAAAGAGTGCTTGTTTGCGAAGCCATTTCATGTCTTTATCCATTGATAAATCCATTTGCTTATAGGCATCTCTGGTTGTCTTAGATTGGTTTCCAGCTTTTCGTATCAAGGCAGGAGGCAACATTTTCTTTTCTTTAAAAGCATGCCATAGGATAAGGCTGAATTCGTGATTACCAAGAACCGTCATTGCATTCCCAGCTTCACACATACTACGCACAATATGGATTGTTTCTACAATTTTAGGCCCCCTATTGATAAAATCACCACAAAAAATAACCTTTCTTGTAGGATGTGACCAAACGCCATTCTCTATTTGATAACCTAACTTATCCAATAAAGACTCTAGATGATCGGCATGCCCATGTATATCTCCTATTATATCGTATCCCATAAACTCGACTCCTTTTCATATAAATAACAACAGTTGGTTTTTCCAATTGTTGATTAAAGACAAAAATCAATATATAGATTCTTCTGCGTTCATTAACATAGTAAATATACAAATCACTTTATTATTCCCTTACAACGTCACCAAATAAAAAAGAGGGGTCCCACTCATTTGTGGTCGCCCCTCTTGTGCTGATTTTATATTATACTCGAACTTATATCCCTAGTTATTTACTCTTTTTGTAATGTATCGGAGACAAACTACGTAATCTTTTTGCAGCTCCTTCTGCTGTAATATCTCTCTGAGGAGAAGCAAGCATCTCATATCCAACCATAAATTTCTTCACCGTTGCCGAACGAAGCAATGGAGGATAAAAATGCATATGAAAATGCCATTCAGGGTGTTCTTCCCCATCAGTTGGAGCTTGATGAATACCTGCCGAATATGCAAAAGAGACCTCAAAAAGATTATCATACATGATGGTCAACTTCTTATATATATCTGCAAGCCCCACCTTCTCTTCTTCCGAGAATTGATCTAATGAAGACAAAGAGCGTCTACTCACAATCATTGTCTCAAAAGGCCACACGGCCCAATAAGGAATCAAAGCGACAAAATGTTCATTCTCAATCAAGATACGCTCTTTCTTCTCTAATTCTTTTTCAAGATAGTTAGACAGCAAAGTACGTCCATGTTTTTGATAATATTCTTTTTGACAGACCGACTCTTTCTGAGGCTCATTAGGCACCATACTAGAGGCCCATATCTGTCCATGAGGATGGGGATTAGAGCACCCCATAATAGAACCCTTATTTTCAAATATTTGAACAAAATTAATATCCTCATTTTGTCCCAATTCTCGATACTCTTTTTGCCAAAGATCCACGACTTTCTTAATCTCATCCACCTCCATCTCTGGAATAGTCAGATCATGACGAGGAGAGAAACAAATCACCTTACAAATACCTCTTACACTATCTGAAACAAAAAGATCGTCTTCCGAAACAGCCCCTTCGGGTGTATCATTTAAGAGCGCACTAAAATCATTCACAAATGAATAGGGCTCATTATATTTAGGATTCACATGTCCTCCAATACGCTCATTGCCAGGACACAGATAACATTTCTCATCATATTCAGGACGTTTCTCTTCCACCACTTTCTCGACCTGTCCTTGCCAAGGTCGTTTTGAACGGTGTGGTGAAACGAGTATCCATTCCCCATTAAGAGGGTTAAACCTTCGATGAGGATGCTCTTCGATATTAAACTTTTCTATTGTCATAACATCCTACCCTTTAACCGATTTTACATCCGCCATCACCAATTTCAGCTACATAGAATTCAGGAGTAATACCTGTTTTCGATTTATAGCCAGCTCCTACTTGTTCAATAAATTGATCCACCGCTTCATCTTTAACAATCGAAACGGTACAACCTCCGAAACCACCACCAGTCATACGTGATCCAATAACACCATCAATCTTACGTGCTTCCTCAACCATGGTATCAAGATGCAAACCAGTCACCTCATAATCGTCTCTTAATGAATCATGCGAAGCATTCATCAATTGACCAAACACATCAATATTGCCTTTTTTCAATTCAGCTACCGCATCGCTAGTTCTTTGGATCTCAGAAACCACATGATGGGCTCTACGACGTACCACCTCATCTGCAATCATACCAGAAAGGGAATCAAAATCATCCAAAGACAACTCTCCTAAGTTTTTAATCTCTCTCTTTTCACAAATGGCTTTTACAGCTTGATTACACTCTGCAACACGCTCGTTATATTTTCCTGAATCTAATTTATGAGGACTATTGGTATTACTAATCACAATTTTAGCTCCTTCCAATTTCACGGGAACCAAATCGTATTCTAATGTATCACAATTTAAGAAGATAGCGTGGTCTTTAGCCCCCATGCCTGAAGCAAACTGATCCATAATACCACAATGAACACCAGCAAATTCGTGCTCTGCCTTTTGACTCATTTTAACCAATTCGACACGATCCAATCCACAAGAATAAACGTCGTTTAAAGCCACTGCAGTAACCACTTCCAATGCTGCAGAAGAAGACAATCCAGCTCCATTAGGTACATTACCATAAAACATTAAATCGGCACCTTGCTCGAAAGTAATCCCTCTTTTCACAAATTGAGCAATCACACCCAAAGGATAATTTACCCATTTATCATCCAATGGCTTGGTCAACTGATCAAAAGATAACTCTGCTTGAAAAGGCAGATTTAAAGAAGCAAAACGAAAAGAAGCTCTTTCTACCCTACGAACCAAACAATAAGTTCCAAAAGTTAAAGCACATGGAAAAACATACCCACCATTATAATCCGTATGCTCCCCAATAAGGTTCACTCTTCCTGGAGAAAAAAACACGTCCACTTCTCCCTCTCCATACTTTTCAATAAACTTGCTTTTAAGATCTTGTATATTCATAGCTGTAAAAAATCTAATCGTTAATACTTATTCCACCAAACACAACTAGTTGGTACTGGTAGGTAAAAGTATATTCTTTTGTTATTTATACAAATAACAGAGAAATGTTATAAAGCATAACAAACAACCTTTTTTACATCTAAAAACCTCTTATACAAGCCATAACACAACCATTTCTACAATGAATTTCGAAGAATCATCCCACTATCATTTCTTTCACAAATAAACTCTTGGTTTAATACAGCCTCAGCCAAACGGTGCCCCATACGTTTAAAATCCGTAGAAATCGTTGTAATTCCACCCGAAACGACCTCTTTCAGTACGGTATCATTAAAAGAGATAATACCAATATCCTCTCCAAGTTTATATCCCAAGTGGTCAGCAGATTTCACTATAGAAACAAGATTTCTATCTGACGGAATAAGGTAAGCTTCCCCTTTTACGATACTACGTCCCTCAAGAGAGCGTATTATTTCATGGTCAAACCCATGATCATCACAAAAATTTCTAAATCCCTTTAAACGACCTTCTGGCTCTTTGCCTCCAGGGAATAACATGACCAATTTTGAATATCGACGCACTCGCTCAATATGAGACAAAAGTCCATGGTAAACATCCTTCTCAAAATCCTGATACAAAACGGGATATTTCGAAAGATTTTGATAGTATCGATCCAGAAGATAAACTTTATTATTTGGCAGCGGCTCCAGTAGTTTCTCTATATCATTAAACATGGCTGGCATGATCACATAAGAAGTATATCTTCCTACAGAAGAAGCTATTAGTTTCTCAAACAAGTCTCTATTAAAATGATGGAAAAAGATATCCACTTTTGTCTCTGGAGATAAAGATTGAACAAAAGCATTATATAGATCCTCCTTAAAAGAGTTAAGCTCATCAAACAAAACAAAAACACGATGTGCTACTTGAATATTATCATCAGCCACATAAACACCTTTCCCTGGTTGAGACACTAAAATACCCCTTGATTTCAAATCATTAAAAGACAACATCACCGTATCTCTAGAGAAACCAAAAGCTTTACAAAAGTCATTTATAGAACCTAGTTTGTCTCCTTTTCGTAATCTTTTTTCTTGAATCGCATTTAGGATCGCCTCGATCAACTGCTTATATTTCGGTGTACCTTTAGTCTCAACAATTTGAATAATCTCTTTTACCATACCCTATAGATCAATAATTTTTATTACAACAAAAATAAATAAAAACAGACTTGTAGCAACTAGTATGTTTTTTTTTATAATATTTGTAGTAGACTAAACACAAAAACAATAATCGAAATGAAGATAGTAAGCCAACCTTTTGGAAACACAAAAGAGAACAAAGAAGTTTTACTTTTTCGTCTTGAAAACGATAAAAACCTAATTGTAAAGATCACCAACTATGGTGCAATAGTCACTGATATTCAAATGCCAAACAAAGAGGGACTCTCTGATCATATTGCTCTTGGTTTTGACTCTTTAGAAAAATACACATCTCAAGAATATATCGACAACTGCCCCTATTTCGGAGCAATCGCAGGGCGTTATGCCAACCGCATTAAAGAGGGAAAATTCTCCATTGATGGCAAAGAATATCAATTGGCAGTCAACAATGGCCCCAATGCGCTACATGGAGGAATTGTAGGGCTGGATAAAGTCGTATGGAATGCCGAGATGGAACAAGAAGAAAACGAAGTCTCATTGATTCTTACCTACAAAGCCAAAGATCAAGAAGAAGGGTTCCCAGGAAACACCGACATTACAGTGGTATATACCCTAACCAACGACAACCAACTTTTTATCAAATATAGAGCCACCACCGATCAAAAGACAATCATCAATCTAACCAACCATACCTATTTTAACCTTAATGGCATCAACCACACCATCAAAGATCACGATCTTGTTGTCAATGCCCCTAAGGTAACTCCAGTCGATAATAATCTTATTCCTACAGGTGAATATGCTTCTACCGAAGGAACATCATACGATTTTAGAACACAAAAGAATCTCGGAGAAGGCATTGACTCTCTAGAAGAAGGCTATGACATCAATTTTGTATTAGACAAAGAAAAAGATCCTCTATATGCCGGTACACTATCCCATCAAGAGAGTGGCAGGTCGGTTTCAGTCTACACAACCCAACCAGGATTGCAAGTATATACAGGATATTATATTCCTGAATTTACAGGCTTGGACAACAAGAAATATGGACGCTATATGGGAGTAGCATTAGAGACACAACATTTTCCTGATTCACCCAATCAACCACACTTTCCTTCTACGATTCTTGAACCAGAGAAGCCATTTGAAGAAATAACCTGTTTTCAGTTTGAAATAATATAGCATTGAAATATTTAGACCTAAAAAGCCATCATTTATGATGGCTTTTTTATTTTTGTAGGAAATATAAAAAGAATACGATGATTCCATATATAGAGATAGATAACGTCACCAAAAGATGGGGAGACCAGATCCTCTTCGAAAATATCAGTTTTAATATTGCAAAAGGACAAAAAGTAGCCATCATTGCTAAAAATGGAGCAGGTAAATCAACCCTACTTAACGCCATTGCGGGAAAAACAGACCTAGACGAAGGAGTCATCAAAATAAACAAAGATGTAAAAGTTGGTTATTTAAGTCAGGTTCCTGAATTAAACCAAGAGCTCACGGTTCTTGAACAAGCCACTGCATCGGATAACCCTATCGCGGCTTTAATTCGTGAATACGAGATGGCTATTGCCTCTAACGACACAGAAAAGATGGAGTCGTTGATGGAAGAGATGAACCTAAAAAACGCATGGGACTTTGAACTTCGATTCAAACAAGTACTTAGCGAATTAAAAATCAACCATTTCGACCAAAAGGTATCTCAACTATCAGGGGGTCAACAAAAAAGGGTAGCACTTGCACAAATCCTTATCAACGAACCAGATATGTTGATCTTAGATGAGCCTACCAACCATTTAGATTTGAATATGATCGAATGGTTAGAGATCTATCTTACCAAGACCAACTGTACTCTTTTAATGGTAACCCACGACCGTTATTTCTTAGATAGAGTATGTAATGAGATCGTAGAGATCGAAGACAATACGACCTACCGATACAAAGGAAACTACAGCTACTATCTACAAAAAAGAGACGAAAGGATTGCCATCCAAACGGCAGAGATCGAGAAAGCCAAAAACCTTTATCGTACAGAGTTAGACTGGTTACGTCGTATGCCTAAAGCACGTGGACACAAAGCCAAATATCGTGTCGATGCTGCCCACGAGCTAAAGAAGAAAGCGTCACAAACGATCAAAGAAGATAAGTTAGAACTTCAATTCGACAGTGCTCGTCTAGGAAATAAAATCATTGAAGTAGAACACCTTTCTAAATCTTTTGGCGATATCACCATCTTAGATGATTTCTCTTATAAATTCTCTAAATTCGAAAAGATCGGTATTGTAGGAAAAAACGGAACAGGTAAATCCACCTTTCTTAATATGATCACTGGCAATATCCCGATGGACAGCGGAACTATTGATGTTGGACAAACCATCAAATTTGGGTACTACACCCAAAAAGGGATGAGCTTCAAAGAAGAAGACCGAGTAATAGATATCATCAAAAACATAGCCGAAGTTATCGACCTTGGTAACGGACGTAAATGGACTGCTTCACAATTTCTGACCTATTTCTTGTTTCCACCAGAGACACAATACACCTATGTAAGTAAGCTTAGTGGAGGAGAGAAACGTCGTTTGTATCTTTGTACAGTCTTGATGCAAAATCCGAACTTCCTTATTCTGGATGAGCCTACCAACGATCTTGACATCATGACTCTTAACGTCTTAGAGGCTTACCTAAGTGACTTCCAAGGATGTGTTATTGTCGTTTCCCATGACCGTTACTTTATGGATAAGATTGTAGATCACCTGTTTGTCTTTGAAGGAGAAGGAAAAATCAAAGATTTCCCAGGCAACTATACTCATTTCCGCCAATGGTTAAAAGAAGAAGAGAAAGAGAAGAAAGCTCTAGAGAAAAAGAAACAAGTCAAAGAAGAGCCTCAAAAAGAGAAACCTCAAAAGATCAAACGTTCCTACCACGAACAGAAAGAGTTTGATAAACTACCTGAGGAAATTGAGAAACTAGAAATCGAAAAGAAAGAAATCGAAGAAAAACTCAATGACCCTTCCCTTTCAACAGATAAGATCGTGGAACTCTCTACACGACATGCTGAAGTAGGGAATCTCCTAGACGAAAAAGAACTTCGCTGGCTAGAACTTAGCGAAAAACAATAAAATATATTACCATCTAAAAAGGGAAAAACTATACTGTTTTTCCCTTTTTTAATATCTCCCATACCGCTCCGAACAATCTGTACTATCTCCACCAATAGCTTATTTAGAATTACCCTCACAATTTCCCTATAAAACCACAGGATATTTACGTTAATTTATACATATAAAAACTATATTTAACGTCTAATATTTACACGTCCATCTTTTGACTATGAGTAACACATCTAAACTATTTAAGATCTTATCTGGAGCAGCAGTTGTTGGAGCAGGAGTTGCTGCAGGAATAGGAGCCTATAAGTATCGTAAAATGAAAAATGAACTTCTGGTAAAACAAAAGCAATTAGAAGATGAGATCAATGAACTAACCATGGAGAGTTCAAAAAAATCTGGGAATATTCACTTCATTAAAAACTGTCTACAAATCATGCAAGACATTCTTGCTGAGGAAGTAAACAACGACACAATGGAAGAGAATATTAATCATTACCAAAGAATAAATAATGATATCGTCAAATCAATAGAAGCCATTACACCACTAATCCAACACTTCACCTATGCTATAAAAAACCCATGGACAACCATTGATGAAGAAGCAAAGCATCTTATCACTTTTATCGAGTTTGTAAAGATACGCAGCCACAATAAAGCGAACATCACACATAATATCGATCCAGCTCTTCTATATGGAAAGAACAGAATATGCTGTTGTATATTTCCAGAAGTTCTCGAAAATGCATATAAACACAGTTATATTTCCAATGAAGACGATCGTATCGACGTACAAATAAAATGCTCTGAAGAGAACCTTATTTTTACCGTCAGTAATCCGATCTATGTTAGCAAACAAGATCTAACAGAACAAAAGGATAGCAGAGGTATCGGTGAGATGATTCTAAAAAAACGACTTATTGATGCTTACGACAATAACTTTGAATTAACCACACGTCAAAACAAAAACAGATATTCCGTTACTCTAAAACTTCCCTTTACAATATGAGAAAATATAGAATCGCAATACTAGATGATGAAGAAAGGATTATCCACTCAATAGAAAGTTGTATTAAAAATAATATCACATGTTCTAATATTTTTAAAGAGACTAATTCATTAAAATTCTCTGATGACCTCAACAGCTCCAGTATGTATGAAGATATTGATATCTTCTTCTTAGATATAGAAATGCCTGGCAAAGATGGACCACAGATTGCCAAAGAGATAAAAGAGAAATACCCGAATAAACTAATCGTATTTATTTCTGGCTATGAAAACCGATCGGAAGTATTTTCAGATAATACACCTAATGTTTTAAGGAGTATTGATAAACCGATAAATGATGAAAAGATAAAGAAAGTATTTGAAAAAATTGAAAACGAATCTTTTTGTTTTAAAGGAGTAGAATTTGAAAGTCCTGAGAGAAAAGAATATCGCATTCATCCTAAAGATATTCTTTTTATTACATCCGATTTCTCGATCACTCCTTTTGACGAAAAAAAGAACAACATTGTATTAAAAAACATTCATAAAAGTCAGAGTTATAGAATAAAGACTTCTCTTACCCAATTTATAAAGGATCATAACCTTAATCTCACTCCCATCTCTGGGTCTTTTTATATAAATAAAAACCTTGTTCTTGAAGAAATAGAGGCTGTTGACAAAAAAAGAAAAACCATCAAACTAAAAAACAACGACAAATTATTACAGGTCACAAGAGACTACCTTGACATCCTAAAAGAATTAACCAAAAGCTAAAACATCCTCCAAATAGAAACATTTTAAAAGATATCTATCATTAAAAATAGATATCTTTTTTATCCCTACACATTATATCGACTAATCGCGATTCTTCTTCATTTAAAACAAGAGATATTCTTTTAGCATAAATTTTTCAACTAAAAAGATAGATCTTATCCCTCATTGCCCCCAATATACCAATTATCCCCAAAACACTACAGGTTATCCCATTTACCAAAGATCAATTTGTTTGCGCACTATATTTGTAAAACAATCAACGCAAGAAGTCACAAACAACTGACTACAAACATCTTGCAATTGTTATATTTTAAAAATTACAAATATGAAAAATTGTATTAAAACATCGAGAAAGTCATCAGGACTTAAAAATGCCCCATCAACAACAGGAAACCCTTCAGGGAAAGGAAGAGGTAATGCAACTTCAACAAAAGGGAACAAGTAACCAATTTTTAATTCTAAACAGGAAGAGTTTCTCTTCCTGTCTTTTAAATCAAAATTCAAATGAAAAATCTAAAAACTAGAAGTCTAAACTATCTTTTTGCCGTATTAATATTTTCAATATTTGGAACCTCATTATCAAGCTGTAGTAAAGATGAAGATTCCAATGCCACCATTATCATAAAAGTCGTCGATAAATATGGAGAACCTAAACCACAAACCCTGGTTTATATGTTCAATTCAAGTGCAAAGGGACAATTCAATTCAGACCCATTCTTTGCCTCAAGAAAAGTGGTGACTGAAGAAAATGGAGAAGCTCGTTTTGAACTAAAAGATGTAAACGATCTTAATCCTGTTGTGGAACAAGAGACATTTCATTTTTGTGTATACAATAAAAGTGAAACAGCTTACCTAGGTAACATCTATGTGACAGTAAAAGATGGAGAAGTCAAAGAAGCGACAATGCATCTTGCCATCTAACAAAAAACAAATATTTATTCGACCTCTTCTAAAGAGGAGGTCGTTTTCTACAATTATATCATTTATTAAACACAACCATCCACCTCTATACATTCTAGAACCATGACCAACATTAAGAACAAAAAAATTCTATTTATATCCTTTGACTTCATCAAAAAAGAATATTCTAAAACCACCTATGCAATGGCTTCTATTCTATCAAGCCTAAAACAAGAAAAAAATATCACCTATAAACATATTTGTATAGACCTCAATCAATTCCAAAACAACCAACAACACATATCTGAAGCTTTAGACAAAATCAAAAAACATATTGATAAAAACATTGAGCCTTTGATAAATCAATATGATTTTATCAATATTGGTCTCTCCTCATGGACCTATGACTGTGTACAATATCTTCTGAATAAAACCCTTATAGATTATAATGGCAAAATCATTCTTGGAGGATACGATGTAACAGCTATGGGGAATAAAGATTTATTCGAGAAATTTCCACAAGTCAATTACTTTATGAAAGGATATGTAGAAACCGCACTAAAAGAACTCATCCTCTCTAACCATCCTTCAAAAAAACGTATCATTGAAAAAAGTATTGATCCGAGTGACCTTGTCTCTCCTTACCTAAATAAAATATTACCTCTAAACACACCCAAAATACATTGGGAAACCAAGAGAGGATGTCCATACAAATGTGGTTTCTGTGAATGGGGCAACCATCTTCAGAAAAACGTAATCGATCTTCCCAAATCACGTCTATTAAAAGAAATTGATCTATTTGCCTCTTCTAATATCAAAGAGATTAATGTGATAGATGGGACTTTTAATTTTGGAGATAAATTCATTTACTATCTTAAATACATTTTAGAACATACACTGATAAACGTTACCCTTCAAGTTCGAATCGAACTCATGTATCAAAAGCAAGAAGAATTCTTGAAATTATGTACCCAATACAACCATCGTATCTTTTTAGAATTTGGTATCCAATCAATACACGACAAAGAGTTAGAAATCATAGGACGGAAAAAGACGAAACTAAATCAACTTTCCGAAGTCATGCAAAAGCTTAATAACAGAAAGATCAACTATCGAACAAGCATAATATATGCCATCCCGACTCAAACCATTGAATCTTTCCAACAGACCATAGATTATATCAAGGAACAAGGATGCCATAAAATCAATGCTTTTCCTTTACGCATCCCCTTAAATGCAAAATTACAGCGAAACAAAGGTGATTATAAGATAAAGGAAGAACCACAGGAGATGAATATCGTTAAGGTTGTAGCTTCCGACTCTTTTACCAAAAACGATTTTAAAAAGATGGGGCAAATTTCAAAACAACTTCTTATGGATGAAAAAAAACAGTTGCGAATATCAGTATCAAGAAAACACGGAAATATTATTCAAAATAAACAATCATTCCCAGTTTATGCCATCAGCTAAATCATTCGAAATAAGAAACGACACCAAATCGTATAATTGGTGTCGTTTCTTATTTTAAAAACATTGTTTTCTATTTCTGAAGAACCAATTGATTGTCTTTTAAGATATAATGAACCTCTTTTGTTCCACCTGTAGGATTTGCATTCGCATCTCCTTTTTTATAAACAGGGAAAGATCTTACCAATGAAGTGTTTGAGATAGAGAATTTATCGTGTCCCATATATCCTGCAAACAAAGCACCTTCAACATACTGCTCTGAAGTCACCTCTGGCAGAACAGTAGAAACCAATTGATTTTGCTTATTAGGGATATAACCGTGTACCGTAGCATAACTTCCCGAACCTACACTACGAGAAATTAGATAAATCTCTTCAACACCATCTTGGTTTAAATCACCTAACAACAACTCTGCAATAGGATCTGCCTCCAATTGAAAAGAAGCATTTGAATAATCAGAAGAAGAAACAGTGATCTTACTAATGCTAGCCGACTCTTTATTGTCCACTTCCACCATCACTTTCTTTCCCGATTTAAGCGTAACACTATATTGCTTCACTCCATCAACCGTATTCTCAACAATACTATTGGTTGCAACTTCTCTCTTCTCTGAAGATTTCTTCCCACTATTTACACATGCCACAGTAGCAATGGCAAGCATACAAATTAAAATATATCTTTTCATCTTGTGATATTAATTAATAAACATAACTGTCAAACAAAATTAAATGATCTATTCTAAAACAACTAACATTATCCAAGAATAGATCATTATATGTTAAACATTCATTTTTAACTACTTTGTTACAACAAATTTATGTATCGCTTTGATCTGACCTCTATCCATCACTTGAATAACATAAACACCACTTGACAAGAGAGCCAAATCATAAGAGTCTTTTTTATCAGAAGTAATAAGAAGGTTTCCTTTCAAATCGTAAATTTTTATTTGCGTATAATCATTGTCATAAATTCTTAAATAATCAGTAACAGGATTAGGATACAAAGAAAATTCCTTCTCATTCGAAAGCTCTGTGACATTAGTTGCTTTATCCACAAAAACAAACTCACCATTATATGGATGATGACCTGTCTCTCTTGTAAAATTGATTAACTGACTAATGGTATTCGTCTGTAGATCCATCGTGAAAATACCACCTTTATCATTTAATCCGCCCTTATTAGTCACCCCATAGAGTTTACCATTATATATTTGCAATAAAGAACCTAAATCATAGCCATTAGAGGTAGAATCAATCTCAGCTATTTTGGTCATTGAAGCATTGGCTTCTATTGGAAGAGTATAGATAGATGTAGGCTGTCCACTTTCTTGTTTATACATAATAAGCTTATCCATATATACACTAAAAGAGGTATGATGATTATCTACAGATGCATCAACATCATAAATAACCGAATGGCTTTGATCATTTATATTATACAAAAATAAAGTTCCTTTTCCATTCACTCCTTTGCTATTGGTTATTGTAATTAATGAATCCCCTTTCTTTTGTAGATAATTAACCAATTCACCATCTACATTAACATCAAATTGATAAAGAGTAGAATAGGTATTACTATCCAAATCAATTTGCCACAAAAGTCGGTGTGACCCACCATAAATCATATTATTTTCTTGAATAATATTACCTCCAACAATTCCATTAATTCGTTCGAATATATCTGTACTTGGTGCTATAGGAATCACGGTTTTAAATGTACCATCAGAATTAAATTCGACCAATAGATAAAATGCATTATAGGCAGATCTCTGACCATTAGCCGCAACCAAATAATACTCTTTATTATTGTAAATTATAGGTTTATGTGTACAATATGTAAAATCAATATCATTAAAATCAACATTCTTAGTCAACGCATGCGTATTTAAATCATAAGTTTGAATGGTGCCTTTTCTATACTCTCCACCTTGGAATGTCACCATTTTATATTGATTGGACCCAGGAACAAGAGTCAAACCTTTCATAGGTGACTTACCTTCAGGAAAACCAAGATAAGCTTCAACTTGAAAATCACCACTTCCTAAATCATAAGACCATACAGTACCACATCCATACTTTCCTTCAAACTCAGATATTCCAAAAAGCTTTGACCCAACCAATACAGGAGCAACCTTAGTATTCACTCCATCATCATAATTATTAAAATAATGCAATACAGAATAGACACCAATATCATCTATTTTAAACAGAACAGTCTCATCTGTACCACTATTGCCATAGGCAATACCATACATGTCTCCATTTAATCCATCAGTTAGCTTAACATTAGGATCACGACCTAAAGTACCCCCTTGAAAACTATGAATATTGGTCACGCCACTTTGTGAATAGATCATTCGACCAATACTTCCACGATCATTTGCTCCTCCATCTTCAAACACAACATACCAACGTCCATCTCCATTTCGATAAGTAAAATCATAAGCAGTTGTACCTATTGCTGTGTTAGATCCTAAACCAATAAAGTGACTTGTATAACTACTTGAATTAAGAGGATCACCCATTACATAAATATTTGATCCATAAGAAAAATATAGTTTCCCATTTCGCAAATATAGACCCGAAATCTTATGACCTACAGCCGCATTTTCATTAACCAATGTTTTATAACTCTTGGTTGCAATATCATAACAAAAGATAACCAATCCTTGTGCTCCATTACCATATTTCCCTCCACCATATAATTTATTACCATCCACAAAAAGGCCGCAACTTGGTTTTCCACCATCCGTTGTCCCATTTAAATCATAAACCACTTGATAAGAGTCGTCAGAAGGGTCAATAGAAAAGATACAACCATACCCATACTTTCCGCCACTAGCACAAACCCCATAAAGCAGATTATTCACCTTTACCATCTTAGAATGTGGATTATATCCCAATATATCTTCATCAGAATATTTACGAATTAAATATGTTTTTTTACTCAGAATATCATACCTAAATATCGCTCCACCGCCATTATTAGCTCCAGGTTCTCTTGAACCAAATTTAGATGTGATATATAAACTATTGTTAGAAGACTCATAAAAAATACCACTTGTTGCTTGAGGTACAGCATCTGACTGTCCAAAACCGAATTCACATGTTTCAATTTTTCCTTCAAAAGGGGTCACAACATACTGCCCATCATCTAAATTGACTTCTATTACTGTTCCTCCATCAAACTCTCCTCCTCTAGATAGTGGCAGCAGCAACTTCTGAGAGAAAGAAATATGAGAAATAAAAAGCAAAGCTATAGTTAGCAAAACATTCTTTTTCATAAGAATCTATTTTATCATTATTACGAATTATAACAACAACAAATAGCAGATCGTTTCGGTTTAAAAAAAGACTAATTAGCATAACTACAAAGGATAACAAACATCCCTCTATCTCAATATTCTGTTTCCATCACTAAGCATTAAACACTATAACCCCAAAGGGATGACATAATTGTAGAAGACATATTTGTAGTTTCAGGTGTATATCCGATAAATAAAATGGGCAGACACAACATACATTCAGCATTGTACAATTGTGTCACTCCTTCAGGGTTTAGGGAGAGAGAGTGTATGTATTCTTTCTACAATTATGTCACCCCCGATGGGGGTTCTGTTGAAACAAAAAATATTATCTTTTACGAAACAAGGCATTAAAACACTTAAAATCAAGAACCGAACATCTACAAAATCAAAAACTTTATTAATTTCTCTATCATGCAATACGCCGAAACATATAGTGTGATGCGCATATTACACAAAACAAATCCCGAAGGGATGACATATTTGTAGAAGACATATATTGTAGAAAACGGAATTCTCTCCTAACTCAGAAAAAATCCGCTTGAACCATTCTTCCCATAATGTAAAATAGTTTTTACAAAAAGAACCTATTTTGTAAGAACTATTTTACACAAACACAAACTTTAATGATTATTCACGAAAAAAAGACTTCCATAATAAAGGGGGATCAACACCAAACGACACACCACTAATTGGAACAGAACGTCAAGAACGAAGTATAATATCACAAATTATAATGAAAAAATACAGAAATAACTGATGCCATAAGAAGACATTGGAAAACCGAGATAATGAATCGTATTAGAGATATCTATTTTAAGAAGATTAGTTTAGATCTTTAAATCATGGATTACAAAAAACGATATCTTCTCTTATGTTATTTATCTGTAGTGGCTTATCCAAGATTAATAGTGAAAGTAATCTAAATATATTAAGAGAAGAACTTGTCTATAACCCTAAGATAATAAACAAGTTCTTTGCTGCTTAAATCTTATGAACAAACCCTGCTTGATACTATGAATGGTGTTGCACTTGTTTAATTCTGAAACTGAAATCCAAGAATTCATTGACAAAATATCAAAAAAAATATCGACCAATTCAAGAATAAACCCAAAGTAGAAGATCTTTTTAATTAGAAATTTTGGACTTTATGATCAAAACTGGGCTGAAAGAATAGATAACAAAACCATGGTTCCAATGGCAGCATTTGCAGGATGGAGAGAAGAGTATCCTTTCGCAAACATAAGTCTATTACATTTTGAAGATGATATTGATGTTCTAAACAGTAATGGTCGACTAAAAAAGCGTAGAAACAAACATAAATTTGAAAAAATATAGATTCATAAAACCATTTTGATGCACTGCTAAATTAAATCAATCGAGAGAATTTCATGAAATTCTCTCGAAATTATTCTACCATAGAGTATATTCAATTATACTACCATGATTTTTTCTTTCTTAACATTACTGGTTCCTTCAGAAGTAACAGCAGTTTTAAATGAAGGATAATCATCTCCCTTAGATCGGTTATTTTCCCATTGAAGAGGTTGCAAATTATTAAGATTGTCACTTCCTCCTTTGGATTCTGGATACATATGATCTATTTCCCATCCAAAAATGCTATCAGTATCACCATATTTAGCTCTTTCCATCCAAGCCCCAGCCATGTCCTGGCGTACTTTGTCTTTGTCCCATCCATCTACCTTGATGCCCTTTTCCCAAACATCTTGTATTTTTTTATCAGACCAATTACTCATAAGTTAATATATTAAAATTTATAACACTTAAATATACATATAAATACATATAACACGTAAGGATTTATTAAGTTATTTGTCAAATATATCAATTTCATCCAC
The DNA here is from genome assembly GCA_025210775.1 of Prolixibacteraceae bacterium. Lineage (GTDB taxonomy): Bacteria > Bacteroidota > Bacteroidia > Bacteroidales > Prolixibacteraceae > Halosquirtibacter. Next base: position 1,730 of record JAOARB010000008.1, on the reverse strand, counting down.
TACCGTCTGATCAAACATCCTAGCATATACTTGTGTTGTGTTTACATCGGAATGACTTAGAATCTTTCGGAGTGTTTCCATGTGTCCTCCAGAGTTAAGGAATATAGATGCAAAGGTATGGCGTGCCACGTAGGTGGTTAACTTATCACGGATACCTACAATCGTAGCAATTTTCTTTAAGTTTTGATTATACTTCTGGTTCGATATAGATGGAAAGAGTGTTTCATAATCGGGATCGGAATATTTATTGATCACATATAAAGGCAGAGGAAGCAGATGGACAATAAACTCTTTCTCCGTCTTTTGTCTTCTTTTACATATTACAGGCCTTTATTGATTTTGTCGACATCAGATACCTTTAACTGCATTACATCGCTGTAAGAGATCCCTGTGTGGCATGAAAACAGAAACAGGTCATTAGCAAGACAACTTTATCACTAGGTAGGTCTACGAGCTTAATCTTTTCTATATCATCCCTCTTGATAAATTTGGATGTCCTACGCTCCTTTTTTCGAATCTTGAAGTGTTTACAAAAATGGTCATGCGAATGCAAAAAAACATAACGTACAACAGAGTTAACAAACTTCTTAATAAAAGCATGGTTCTTGGTATGGAGACAAACCTAGTATCAGTCAAAACTTTATGTAAAATTCCCAAAATAACAATACAATATCTTTTAACGTATAATATTTAAGAAGTCTTTAAAAACGAAAAAAGGGCAAATAGTTTAAAACTATCTGCCTTTTTTTGATATTGCTAGTGGAGTTGGAGGGAACTACTTATTTCCTCTCCTACAACACCTTACAAACTACGGTATCATATGGGTATCACGGTATTTTGGGCCGTTTCATATTCATTAACTACACTTTCATCAAACTGAATCCACATTCAAATTGAGGTATCAAAGATACTATTTTTCCCAGAAAATTCATTTAAATTTTTCTGCTCTAAAGTTAGTGTAAAAAGCTATTTACTTTCAACAAGTGATATACAAACTATATCTTTTTGGATCAATATTTCGAATACATTAAAATATTATTCGTCTTAATCATAACGGCATTGTTTGTGATTTTGTAAATACTTACATCATAATTTGGATCATAATTACTTATATTTACATTAATACACAATATTTAAAATTTAAAACAATGAAGATATTCATAAGTCATTCATCTCTAGACAAGAAGGTAGGATCCACATTTTTGCAAATTCTACTTGATTGTGGTATTAAGTATTCTGATATTGTATTCACCTCTGACCCACGAACAAAAATTCCTGTAGGTGAAAATATATTTGATTGGTTAAAAAATCAACTCTCAGAAACGCCATTGGTGATAAACATATTATCTGATAATTATTTTAGTAGCATTGCTTGTCTGAATGAGATGGGTGCATCTTGGATTGTGGGAAATAAAGTGTATAGTATTATGTGTCCTGGTTTTAATCACTCCAATGATAATTTTCGTAACTCATGTTTAGATCATAGAAATGTTACTGCAGATATTACAGATAAAGATCAAATGCTGGAGCTTATAAATACTATTCTTAACGATCTTAAAATTGAGAATAATCCAGTGGTTTTGAATAAAGCAATTGAAAATAATCTAGTAATAACGAATAAAGACATTGTGAACAATCCAGTAATAACGAATAAAGACATTGTGAACAATCCAGTAATAACGAATAAAGACATTGTGAACAATCCAGTAATAACGAATAAAGACATTGTG
>JAOARB010000007.1 GCA_025210775.1 Prolixibacteraceae bacterium | reverse complement strand
TTAAATGCTCATCCAAGGTAATTATAGTAAGAGGTTTATAAAGCCAATATTTATATTTTGTTCGTTTCACCAACTCCTTATCCAACCCTCTTTCTACGATTCTATAATAGACCTTACGATAAGGATCTCTTAATAACGAAGTATATAGAATAGGTGCCGTAAGATCATATTCTGGAAAGTTAGGCATCTGTTTATGATGATCGGGCTCCACTTCCATTCCTCCAGAAACAGCTGCAGGATATTTCACTCTTTTATGGGTCTTTAGATCATACGATAGGATATAAGAGAGACTGGGAAAGTTAACTAGAAGATGCTTTTCATCTAAAGAGAGACAAACACTACACTTACTCCCTATCAAGCCAAAAGGTTTCCCACATGCCTCTTCTGGAAACACAAAAAATTCCTTATGAGTATGGCTCTTAAAATCGTAGGCATACAATGCATTTTCACCTTTAAAACTATCTTTTGTGTAAGGATCGGTGCTAGAAATATATCTCATATAGGCCACGGAGTCTTTGGTAAAAAAAGGCGTTTCTAGATCAACCCAAGGATATCCAGCATACTGATCATTAGGATCGTCCAAAAAATTGTATTGTTCTAGTCGATGACCAAGACTATCTAAAATAGATAAAAGATAGCTATTGGAAGCCAAAACCATATATCTATTTCTTCGAAGTTTCTGTACATGATAGGCCCATCCTACTCCATTGGGTCCTCCAGAGCTAAGCTTAAACAATGGATGTTCTTTGCCCGTAGTTAAGTTTATCTCAGAAACGACATGGTTTACTTTATTATGAGAGATAATTATCTCCTTCTTAGTCATTGGGTCTTTAAAAAAAGTCATGAAACCAGATTCAACACTACACTGTTCCCCAACAGGAATAGAAACCATCTCTGTTTTTTCTAAGTCATACTTTAGGTTACCATTTGTGTTAGAACTACAAGAGTAGATTCCGAAGATTGAAATGATCATCGACATTCCAACCAATAGGTGATTTATGGATAATTTCATAAAGTTGTTTTTCAATTCTCTTTATATTACTAGATAGGATAGGCAATCCGTTACAGCGTCGTTAAATTCACTATTAGCAACTATGATCTCTTATGCAACGTGTAACACTGAAAACGAATTTCATCTTCTAAAATCGTTTTATCGTCTGGATGAAAGGTTTTGATATAAAATCCTTTTTCTCCTACAAAAAAATCTCTACAAGCATAGTGTCCATCCTCCAATGGAGTTTCTGCAATCTTATTTAAATGTTCATCCAAAGTAATTATAGTAAGAGGTTTATAAAGCCAATATTTATATTTTGTTCGTTTCACCAATTCCTTATCCAACCCTCTTTCTACGATTCTATAATAGACCTTACGATAAGGATCTCTTAATAACGAAGTATATAGAATAGGGGTCGTAAGATCATATTCTGGAAAGTTAGGCATCTGTTTATGATGATCGGGCTCCACTTCCATTCCTCCAGAAACAGCAGCAGGATATTTCACTCTTTTATGTGTCTTTAGATCATAGGATATAATATAAGAGAGACTGGGAAAGTTAACTAGAAGATGCTTCTCATCTAAAGAGAGACAGACACCACACTTACTCCCTCTTAACCCAAAAAAGGTTTAGCACACGCTTCTTCTGGATATAGAAATAATTCATGATGTGTATGACTATTAAAATCGTAAGCATACAATGCATTTTCACCCTTAAAACTATCCTTTGAATAGGGGTTGGTACTAGAACTAAATCTCATATAGGCCACTGAATCTTTGGTAAAAAAAGGCGTTTCTAGATCAATCCAAGGATAGCCAGCATACAGATCATTAGGATCGTCCAAGAAATTATATTGTTCTAGTCGATGACCAAGACTATCTAAAATAGATAAAAGATAACTATTGGAAGCCAACACCATATATCTGTTTTTCCTAAGTTTATATACATAATAAGCATATCCGACACCATTAGGTCCACCAGAGCTAATCTTAAACAATGGATGTTCTTTATGTGCAGTTAAGTTTATCTCAGAAACAACATGATTCACTTTATTATGAGAAATAACCAACTCTTCTTTGGATCTAGGGTCTTTAAAAAAAGTATTATACCCTGATTCAACACTACACTCTGGTCCAACAGGGATAGAAACCATCTCTGTTTTGTCTAAGACATATTTTAGGTTACCATTTGTGTTAGAACTACAAGAGTAAATCCCGCAAATTAAGATGGTCATCACCATTCCAATATATAAACGTTTTACAAAGGAATTCATAGAGTTGATTTTAGGTTTTTGTTCTTAATATTTGACTGCAAAGCAATAGAGAAGATCATCGTCGTAGGGTATTTGATTCCGCCATTATTACCGGGTTCCCATGGACCAAACTGATAAACCTGATCGACCAATTCACTATAATCCTGACCATTAAAAGGATGTAGGATTTCCACATTCATTATCTTCCCCTTAACCCCTATAGTCATAGACACCAAGATCTGATGGTCTTCTATAATCTCTTGAGTAATATGAAGATGAGCCAAACAATCACGAATACCATGCTTCTGTAAAAGACGAGGTTTATTACTTATTTGTGCATAACGGTAAACATCCCCAATATTGGCTTTATAATGTTTATCCTTCAGAAGGTTTTCCAAAACATACAACTCTTGTGCAATACAATAACTATCTAATTCATAACTATTACGAATACGATGGTCGGTGATATAATATAAGAATGGAAACATACCCAGATTGGCATCTTTCATATATAACACCTTATTTCTTTTATTCTTTTCTAACCGACGTAACTCTTCTTTTGAAGAGGTGACGATAATCAAACGAGGATCATTATGAGATTCAATAAAATCCCATACCTGTCTCAAACATCCATAACAACCTTGATTGGGCAAGGTTATACTATAGACTGAACCATCAATATTTAACTTTTCCACTTTATCCTCTAATTGTTCATCAAACGAGGAATACGAAGAACTACAAGAACCTAAGATCGTTACAAGTAGTACGATTATAAAATAACGAGTGTACATTTTAAGGAAATAAAATCAAAACAAGATCACACACTTAAATGTGGCGATTTTATTTAAATCGGAAATTTCATTCAGATATAGTACATTATGAACCAAACATATATATCTATTGCCATTTATATATACAAAACCCCTTTTACTATGCTGCGTATATTCAAATTATAAATAATCATTTAAGGGTATGACATGATAATATACACCTCCTAAAGAAGAGTTGTACTACTATAAAACATAAAGAAATAACACAGAAAAGCAAAAGGGGGATTTACCAATTAACCTTATGGTCGAGTTGGATCAACAGATCCTAATACAGGTGCAGTTACAGGACCAGACGTAATAATGATTTCAGGAAGACAAGTTCCCTGAGGCCAAGTACAAAAACTACCACGAAATGATTTCATTGGTACAGCTATAGGTGGTTCAGAAGAATTCTTATAGGCATAAGTAGTGCCACCAATTAAAATAAGGAATAGTAAAGAAATCCAAATTTTCTTTTTCATAATAAGCAATTTTAAATTTTAGTCACATAAACTTAACACTTTTTAAGTCATAACACAATAATTATCTAAGTTTTATAATATTTATTGACAATAAATATCATATTGATAATATCAATACAGATCATGATACCTGAGAATCCCCTTATTAAAACGAAAAAAGCCCCATGTAATAAATACATGAGGCGGATAAAATCAAAAGAACAATATTATAAGATCACTTGCTCATAAGAAGAACAATCAACTTTAAAACCATTAGGTTTTGGTTTATAGATACCAAATTTAAAGAATGGTCCATAGATATCATTTTTACCTACATCTCCTTTCCAATCTGCTTCAAGCTGTCCATCAACCCAAACTTTCACGCCACCACTCTTAAGAACACGATCACTATTTAAATCATAGGTAGAATATGAGATATCAACTCTAAAATCTATCCATTGATTAATAGGCACTTGGTCTGCTTTTTTCTGATAAACGATCGTAGCATATTTACCATCACGTCCTAAGATCTTATTATAGTTAGCACCAGGTCTAGGCTTAATTTTAAATCGAGGGTTAGACATACGGTTGGCATCCGTACGGATAATAAGATACATATAATCTTCTCTAAAATGGAAAGCTCCTACAGGTCCACCTGCAGACTGCTCTATACTCCAACCATTAGGTTGCCCTGTCTTCTTACTATAACCGATATCTTTAACAAAATCAACCGTATCCACAATAGAAGCAGCTTTGTCTACACTATAACGATGTAGAGCACCTTGAGGATCTCTAAAAAGACAACGATCAGGTCTTCCATGCCACTGAGCAAATATTCCGCCTTTATCTGGTCCCATCTTTTCTGGGAATTTAGCTCTCCAGCGATAAGAAACGGTTTGTCCATAATCGCCCACTTCGCTATAACGATAAAGGTCTTTTAATTTTTTTAGATTCTCTATTGTCTGATTAGAGAGACCTTTTAGGTTCTCTTCAGTACCAAAACAAGTCGTAAACTCAATACGATTGGCTGCACCCGTAGCATTAAAATGATAAATTGGCTCTCCATTTTTCACTTCTCTTGACACCGTAGCTTTAGAAGGACCACTACCGATCACCATAAACTGATCATCGATAATATCACTTTTAAAACATATTTCCTTTTGCGACACCTGTCTTGTATCAATTAAAGAAGGTGGGCAATCTTGAAGAGGAGTCGACAAAGGCAATCCATTGGTTAACATTTGAGGAGTAATATCCTTAGAACAAGCACCCAAAAGAAGTGCTCCTAAGGCGACAGATAAAAATTGTTTCATAAATGATCTCTTATATTTAATTGGTTATTTGATTAAAGTGAAAGGACAATTTTCACAATACCAAATATAAATACAGAGCCATAAATGGATAGATCTAATAAGTTGAATCGTTACTTTGATTCCAGAATATTTATACTAAAATTGTTTAACACAATATAACAGATGTATAATTTAAATTTCGTCTCATCTCAGATCAGGCTATATATCAGAGGGGTTATGCATATATAGCAAACCAGAAGCCTTCTTCCATAATAAGACGTAGCGTGATACTACGCCAACTATTGTCATTATTTCGATACTAATCAGTTTCTATAATCTTAAGATGATAAACAAGTTCTTTGCTGCATAAATCTTAAGAACAGTCCCTGAATAATACTTAAAAAAGCGATAAGAGAATAAACTCCTACCGCTTTGAGATGTAGTATTAACGAATTAAAAACTACGATTTTACAAAAACGATCTTTTCTTGTTGTTTATCCACTAGATTTTGGAAAAACGACTTTAGTCCTTTATACTCTTTAGGAACAATAATAGAGCTATTGATCATCATATTTGATGAGATTGTCACTGCCATATTGTTAGCCGTTATTGTATACTTATATTGCCCCAAATTATTAGGCAATTGAATTGAAATAGATTTAGGTAAACTTTCCACTTTATAACCAGCAGGAATTGGAATAGTGATATTGATACTATTCTTTTTTGGATAAATAAAATCAATAGGGAAAGTACGTTCTTCAGATTTAAAAGGGTTGCTATTAATAGATAAGAACTGAAGTGGTCGAATATAGATATGATCATCACTTTTCGAGAAAGCATTCTTAGAATGGAAAACCATCATATCACGAAAGCTATTGGGCTTCTTTGTTTTAAATTCTTTATATCTATCAACATCAATAAGATACTCACTCTCGATAGCTTCAATTCTCTTATCCTCACTTATCGTGGTATATTCTTTTAAACAATCTACTGCTTCATAATTATCAGAAATACGCTGAAGCATTCCTTTTATCGTCTTATCTTCAGCAATATTTAATGTCATGTTAAAATGTTTTGAGCTATAAAAATTTGGAATCAAAGAAACCCATTTTGAGTCTCCAGATTTTAATATCTCGCGTCCTTCCCAGTTAAGACATCTCAAAGGCAATAAGTTAGGAAGAGAGTATTGATCGGTTGCATCTAATAAGATATTATTTCCATTAAAGTGAACAATAGAAACAACATAGTTAAATCCATCGATAGTTGGAAAAACAGGAATACCATTCATCTTAGTACTCACCAATACAGGGTTGGCATCAAAACCAGCTTTACGTAACATCGAAGTCAAAACAAGATTGATTTCAGAGACATTTCCCTCATGTTTTTTATATGCATATCTTGTTCCCTTATCAGTATACTTCCCATAATAATTATTCCACTTGATGTTATTCTTCACCAAAGCGAAAATCTTGTTCATTTTCTCTAGATCACTATTACATGTGGTAAGCAACTGATTCAAATCGTCCTTATAGAAAGAGGATTTTTGTAATTCGAGACCAAAATTTACACTTGAAGTAATTTGTTTACAAACACTCTGCCAATCACTCGCTACTTTTGTATATTTCCTCCCTGGCAAACTAATCGCAGCCAACTCGAATTCCACACCCCCGATATAGTTATTCATATTCACCACATAAGGTTCATTCTTATTGTATGCTTTAATGTTATCTTTAGAAAACTCATACACATTACACTGAAAACTCCCATCTCCTGCCCCACTATGATAGGATGGTGTAGACATCTGTGAATTCTTCACAGATTGCTTCATTGGGACGTGCAAATACCCCTTATATTGTTTATTATATTGAAAATATTCAGGAATCTCCACTACCGCCCTATAAAAACGAATAGGAATAGATTTCTGAAAATTAAGGGTCGGAATCCTATAGATATTAGAACTGATGGTATATTTCAGTTCCACAATCGTTCCCTTTTTCACATTTGGGAATGTAATCCTTTTTTCGCTATGATACTTATCTATTCGCTCATCAAAGATCGATTCTTTCTTCAACTTATTCTTTACAATCTTACCATTTTCTAGATTATAAGTGAGCCCCTTAACAGAGCCAATACGTTCGTTAGGCCCTTGTTCTGGATCATAAAAAGAGATCAACTCATTGGCATAATCGAAACCGTTCTTATTATATATTTTGACCTTTTTGTGTTTCTCTATCCTTAAGATCATGCCATCATTGGAACTATAATCGAAATAGATACGAGAATAATCATAAAGAATCTCCGCATCGGCATTAGGATCAATACTACTTTTACTCTCTGCAAGTTCGTCTTTGGTTACTTTTCCAAATTTAATCGGATTGGCCTTTCCTGTTGAGACTACAGAAAAAATCAACAGACAGACCAAAGTCATTCTAAGAAGTTGGGATTTAAGCATTATTCTTTTTGTTTTATTGTCACATACTCTCAAAGAGATATAGGGAACAATGGTTATAATTTTTGTAATGATTTGATACGCAAGCTAAAGCTATCGTTATAATTCACTTCAGCAATAAAATCTCTAAAGTCACCATACTCTTCTGCTTTGTATGTTCCTCTATTAAGAGTCACCTCTCTATGAAAAACGATTGTTCTATCATCCGTTTGTTTTAAGGTCGATTTATATTTTCCATATTTATTTTCGAAAACAGTCTGATCCTCTTCTACTTTACTATCATAGTTCTCCGGCATATGAAAACAATAATCAACAACAAAGACCTCTCCATTATAGATCTTAAAATCATTTCTTCTATGTCTATATTTTGGAATATTTTTTTCAAAAGAAGTAAATAGACTCAGTGGGACAAGGGCCTCTTTTCCAGAAGGAACCACTAGGTTATCAATGTAACCATTAAGCTTCTCTGTAAAAATAAAATTCATTGTATCTTTAGAGAAAGTAATCTCATCAATATGAAACTTATCTGCTTTCCACCACTCTTTTTTATAGTAATGAATCTGTTCCTTTTCCACTAATTGTTCAACAGAACTAGCCTTATAATAATTTATATCCGAAGAGTTACGTTCGATGGTAACCTTAGCCCCACCTATAGAGTCAACAAGAAAATCCACTTTGGTCGAAGAAACATTAATAGAATCAGGGAAATTGGTTGTCTTCTTTATCACCCCTCCTTCTGGAGTAATCACCATTACATTCTTATTTCTAATAGATTTAGACAAATAACCAAAAGGAAGAAAAGAAGAGGTACATTCCAACCAAATATCTTTCCCTTCAAGAGGAATATTTAGAATCATATGATTCCCTTGCATTGCGATTTTTGTTGTATCCATCTCCTTTCCACATCCATAATAGATAAGTGTATGATATGAGGGAACTTCTGCCACATCTAACAATGCCTTCATATAGTTACTCAACCCTTTACAATCACCATAGCCCAATTTTGCTACTTGATCTGCATACATCGGTTCATAACCACTTTTATCTAGCAAGACATTAATATAACGCGTATGGTTCTGTAGATAATGATAAAGTACCCTAGCTTTTTGTTCAGGTGAAGTGATTCCCTTTATCAAAGCTTTCACTTTTGCCACACTCTCTGGCTTTAGGGAATAGTGGTCTTGTATAAAATGATCATAATACCACGAACCTAGCTCCTTAAAATTATAGGCCTCACCAGCGACACCTTTGTAAGAGAACTCATACAAATTAACCTCCACCACAGGAGTAGTTTTCAAAATACCATGATCTAGATATTCAGAATCGACAGCCCCTTGGTTAGATAACACATATTCAATCTGGTTCGGACTCTTATCTACCTCAACAGAAAAGGAATCAAAATTATGCTCCAATACCTGATCTTTATCGATGTGCTCTTTTCGAACAATATAAACACTCTTTTCAATAGCACAATGATAATTATTTATTGGAATCCATCGAGGAATAAATGAGGTAGTTCTATCGTCATATTCAACTTCAAACTTAACCGTCACAGGATAGCTATAAGGATGAACATCAAGCACTTTTAATCTCGTATCAGAAACAACAGTATAGCCTTCTGAGGTACTCAGATCATTAAATTTCTTTTCAGTATATTTCTTTATCTGCTTTCCAAAACGATCATACATGGTAGCACGTAATCGTCCAATACTCATACTGTTGTCATAATAGATAAAACAATCTACCATATCCAACCCATCTGAATCAAGAAGGGTAACGACTCGCTCAATAGAGACATGCTTTTTTTTGATTGATTTGATATCAATCTCCATTTTCTCCAATCGTACCACAGCATGGGCATCAATTAAAAGAGAAGGATCAATAGTAGCAGCTTTATAAATAGTATTGGTTTGTGCATTAATATTAAGACAGAATAATATCAATACAACGAAGAGGTTAAATTTAGTTTTCGACATTGCCTTAGTTAATATGTATGAACACATGTAAATAAAACAAAACAGCATCTTAAATCAAAATATTATAGGCATAAAAATACAATTCTAAATAAAAGGAGCTAATAGAGCATACTGATGCATTACTCATCCATTGAATAGCACCTTCTCACAATAGACGACAATACAGATTCTTTATAAATAGACAGAGGGGATATTATACGCCCAAATACCAACACAAAACAACAGATCATATATAACGAAAAAGAGGCCATCTTTTACAAGATGACCTCCCCAAACATATATGCAATAGCCCTACAAATTACCTATTATTTAAGGACCATCAAAACTAACTAAAACAAAACTATTTAATCATGACATTTAATTGTTTTGTCATATTAGAATTAGTCACTTTCAAGATATAGATACCTGGAGCAAAAGAAGAAACATCAATCATATTATCTCCTTTTTCCATTCTTCTCTCTATCACAATCTTACCATCCATTGTAGCCAATATAACTGTAGCATCCACAGACAATACAATTGACAGATTCTCAGAACATGGGTTAGGATATATCTTTGGTGCAACAGTTTCATCCAAAAGATTGATTTGAGAATGGTCTACAGATCTTTTATTTCTATTGATGTGTACAGGATAATCGACTACCATTCCTTGATAAGTAATGGCATCACAAGCTTTCTTATCTTTATTTCCATAGTACAACATACATCTCATTCGTGTAGACGAAACAGCATGATCAGGAACACTTACTACAACACCATACCTAGAAGATGGACCTTTAAGATCAGCGACATGTTCATTGTCTTCAAACTCATCATTGCCATTCCAATCAATCCAGAAGCGAACATGTGTATCATTCCAAGCTGGAGTCACTGTTGCTGCCAAGACATTATAATCAGATGTATGCAATTCAAAAGTTCTTGTTCCTAAAACATATCCCTCTTGGGTTACAGGCTCACCATTATAATTTACTGCAACTTCAGTCAATTTCAAACCTAAGTACATTGGTCGTACCTCTGGAATACAATAATCACCTTGCACCTCTTCTCTAACAGTAATCATATTCTCTTTCACCACTGTAATATTCTTCCCTGCCAAAGTTACTGTAGCTTCAACATTATAAACACCCTCATTACTATAAACAATCTCAGGAGGAGTAATACCCTCATAATGATTTGGTGTACCACCATCAAAACGCCATACGCAATTTTCAATAGGATAAGAACCATCAACACTAAATAGAACAGATTCACCAGTACGAATCATCGAATGATTTCCTAAGATCTCAGCTGTTACTGGTTTAGGTTGATTTACAGTAATAATGTTTTCTTTAAGGATACGAGCTGTTTTATCCCCAACAGTCAAAGCAACTGAAACATCATAACTACCTGCATTAGCATAAACAACAGCCGGAGGAGTAGTCCCCACATATTGATTAGGAGTAGCTCCTTCGAAAGTCCAAATACAACGATCGATAGTTTGTGCACACTGAAGGGTATACTGTACCTCATTATTAGTTTCTACCACTGATTTATTACAAACAATCTCAGCTTCAATAACGACAGGCTCTTCTGCCTCTCCAGCTCGAATAGGAGCATTTGGTTTTTCATTATAACCAAATTCCGAAACAGTAAACTCTGTACCAGGACCATACATCTCACCTTTTAACCAACCATAGTGGGTCGTTCCATTCATAGAGAAAACGATACCGATATAACCATTGGTATGATACCAAGCAGAGTATCCATTATGGAATACATCCAACTGGTCAGGATAAGCTCCTGGTGCTTGCCAATTAGAAGATGCAGAAATAATCTCACCTTTAGTAAGGCGACGAATATTACGTGTTCCTGCCATTGTTACACACTCTTTGTTGTAAGTCTCCAACTTAATATGGTTGGCTTCATAGTGCCAATCACCATATTCAGGACCACCTTTAAATAGAGAGAACCATTTCCATTGATTTTCACTATTTACTTTTACATTCTGTAGTTTCCCTGTTACGATTCTATAAGGATCAAGGAACGAAAGTTTAAATGGAATTGCTTTAGTATAACTCTCAGAACCAGTAAAAACAGAAGAAGAGAAAGTGATAGAGAATACACTATTGTCACTAACAGCATGAGCAGATGCTTTACCATTAATTTTTACATCAATACCACCATTATTCACAACAAGAACAGAAGACAAACCTTCTGGTAGATTCTCAATAGTATAATCCACATCTTTTTGTAATGTCTTGTTTCCTACCAATTGGTAACGATCCAAGAAAGAGATCAATCTAGAAGCATTAATAGAACCATCATTTAAGAACTTATTTTCATTGAAAATATCGCTTGTAACAGTATAAGCTGCTATTTCATTTTCTCTTTGTCCAGCCAAGATGCCTTCATTAGGATTTGTATTAAATGCATATTCTAATAAATCAGCAGCATTTCCATCGTTATTTACAGCCACTTTCATCCATCCATAGATAGGCTCGCCCATTGTATTGATCACTTGGAAACCTAAAAAGGCTGTATGACCACTCCATTGTGTATAATTGGAAGTAACAAAGTTATGCTCATTAGGATATGCTCCACCAGGATTCCACTCTTTGGTCTTATCAATAGTACTACCATAAGTCAATGGTACAATATTCTCACTGTTTTCCTGACATACGATTGGTTGTTGGTAAGCCTCTAAACGCAACATACCCTTATCAAACCACAAACCATAAGAGTTAGATGTACCCTTAATAGAGAAAAATTTCCATGTATTTTGAGGATCTACATGAATTCCTTCTGTTTGTACATGTACGATAGCATAAGGATCTCTATACACAACAGGAATAGAAACACTACTACCGACATTAACGCCTTCTTGCATCAAAGATGCATCAAAAGAAACCTTCATCAAACCATCATCTTTATGTTGATGCGTCGCAGCTTTTCCATCTAATTTAATAAGAAACTCATGATCATTAACCAAAGTAACCACAGGTGTCGTTCCTAGAGGAACATTCTCGAAAGTCACCTTCGATGCATCCCATTTCTCTTTATTGAATTTATAATCCACCAATCGCCCCTGAATACCTTCAGTAAAACTTCCATCATTGGCTTTCCCTTCTACAAGTTTTTTACCTTGAATATCAATCAAAACAAAATTAGGATACAAAGTAGCATTTAAGTTTTCCTGACTCCATAGATTATTACGATGCGCCACCTTTGAATTTAAAGCCGCATGCATCCTTTGAACTTGACCACGAGTAAAAGCAACAGGACATTTTGCATAATCCATATAGTTCTGAATCATATCCAAAGATCCACAACTAACATGAGTAACATCACAACCACCATAATAACCAGTACAGTTAGGTGTATCTGCAACCTCATCATCCTCACTACATGCATTTTTATCACCACAAGAAAGCCATGGACTCCATGTATGGTAAAGATTAAAGAAGTGACCAATCTCGTGAGTCAAGATACGATGATAACCTTCTGTAGTTGCACCAAAAGCCCATGAAGAGATAATAATACCATCAAGATCAGCATAACTGTCATTGTCCACCTGATAAGGAAGATAAGCCCATGCCGAACCATTACTACCATTAGAGCTTCTTACGATCCATATATTCAAATATTTCTCGTGAGGCCATGTATTAATACGTTTCACTTCTGGATGATCCCAACTACCATTAACTGTAAGAGGAGATACATCTCTTGTAATACCGGTAGTAAAATTACCATTAGGATCAACCTTCGCCAATCGAAATTCGATATTAGGCACCCCAACAATATTAGAGAAAGAACGCTCTAGCTGGCTTAGATCACTGTTAACAGCAGCATAATCGGTATTAATAATATCCAATGCTTCATGAACTTTCTCGTCAGAGATATTCTCCACACCATGGTCATGTATAATATGAAAGACAATAGGTATCACATACTTATTGTCTTTCGGCACATAACTCTTCTTAAATAAGGTAGTGGTTTGATTAGATTTTTGTAATGATTCCTGAACCTGTTTGGCTAAAGCAGGATCTTTAGTAATACTTTGCATGTAAGCTCGATATTGTTCACTGTTAGAACATCGATGATGCGTCAGTTCTTGGGCAGAACTCATAAAACTAAACAACATGGTGAATACCATGATAAAGGTAAAGTTTTTCATTTCCTGTAGAATTTAATAATTAGACAACTTTAATTTACTCCTTATTAAATCCGAAGAACATGAGCTTTGTCATGAAATACCACTGCACAGGTAAATACCTCATTAAATATCACATTGATTTTAAACACAATAACACAACCAACGGCGATAGACAAAGGATATGACCATCATCATAAAAAAAGCCATTTCTTAAAAATATTTTGATATTTTATTTTAATATTAGACCAAAATGGAGCACTAATTAACATATTAACCAAATAAGACCAACGCAACTTTTACAATAAAACTCTTTTATTAAGAGATCAATGCAAATATTTGATTTAATTCACTCATTTTCTTTTAATATTTCACAATATCTCCCAAAACACAATCATGTTCTAATACACAACACCAAACAGACAAATTATCGTAAGTAAAAAGAAATCAACAATAAAAAAAAGCATTACACATATAAAAAAGAAGGATTCTACACAACAAAATCAGAAGGGATGTGATAATTACAATCCAAACCTTGTGCAATATGCATTAAGTCAATACAATATATTTAAATGGGTAGACACGCGGGTCTACCCCTACAACACATATAATCAACATGTTACATCATCATAGGGGTAAAGCCATGTGTTTACCTAAGCATCCTTTGAAGAAATCTGATAATTACAATACAAGCCTTATACAATATGCATTAAGTCAATACAATATATTTAAATAGGTAGACACGCACATCTACCCACTACAAAATATATAATCAACACGTTGCATCATCGTAGGGGTAAACCCATGTGTTTACCCAACCATCCTTTGAAGAGATCTGATAATTACAATCCAAACCTTGTGCAATATGCATTAAGTCAATACAATATATTTAAATGGGTAGACGCGCGGGCCTTCCCTAACAACACATATAATCAACACGTTGCATCATCGTAAAGGTAGATCCATGTGTCTACCCAACCAACCGTTGAAAAGATGTGATAATTACAATTCAAACCTTGTGCAATATGCATTAAATCAATACAGTATATTGGAGTGGGTAGACACGCATACCTCCCCCTACAACACATATAATCAACACGTTACATCATCGTAGGGGTAAACCCATGTGTTTACCCAACCATCTGACAATCAATAAAATTACATTATTATCCTATACCATTAGATTATTTCAATACATAAACCAAATCCCCAATAAACAACATGATTGCAGCTCACATACACACCAAAATCAATACAATTAGATCATCTCAACACATAACGCAAACAAAATCCCGAAGAAAATAGAAGACATGATTGTAGCTTACAGACACACCAAAATGAATACAGTTAGTTCATCTCAACACATAACGCAAAAAAATCCCGAAGAGAAGAGATGATATGATTGTAGCCTACATACACACCAAAATCAATACAGTTAGTTCATTTTATCACATAACGCAAATCAAACACAGAAGAGAATAGAAGACATTATTGTAGCTTACATACAAACACCAAAATGAATACAGTTAGTCTATCTCAACACATAACGCAAACCAAATCCCGAAGGGATGACATAATTGTAGAAACAATATCCTATCCTCAAAACAAACCCCCCAAAGGGGGTGACACAGTTAGCGACCAAGAAACTAACTCAATTCCAATAAGGTACAATTAAGATACAATCTCGAAAACGATCGGGATTGGCCATATGAAGTTTCAATTCCAATAAGGTACAATTAAGATAGTAAATATTTTGACATTAGAGAGCTTGTAAGAAGTTTCAATTCCAATAAGGTACAATTAAGATAGACGTGGCCGCATGTATTCTATTTGCAGTAACAGTTTCAATTCCAATAAGGTACAATTAAGATCAAAATCTATATGGTTACTGAAGTCTGGATATTGGTTTCAATTCCAATAAGGTACAATTAAGATTTAGCTTAGTGATTGATCGTCCTTTATATCTGGATGTTTCAATTCCAATAAGGTACAATTAAGATATTCGATTTTCGGGATAGTCAAAGCTTTGAGGCTGTTTCAATTCCAATAAGGTACAATTAAGATCAGAAGCAGGATGGGTTAAGTTATATATAAATGATGTTTCAATTCCAATAAGGTACAATTAAGATGAAGAGTTGCTGATGATTCTTTAGTTCAACCCCAGTTTCAATTCCAATAAGGTACAATTAAGATTTACGGTGGTGTTAGATCTAATGCAAATCAGTATCACACGTTTCAATTCCAATAAGGTACAATTAAGATTGTAAGATCTCAAGCACACACTGTTATCAATGCGTAGTTTCAATTCCAATAAGGTACAATTAAGATATCAAGACGCTTAACAAAAAGTGGATTGCTTACAAATGTTTCAATTCCAATAAGGTACAATTAAGATTTAACATACTGTCTGAAATTAGACTTGTTGGAAAGTCGTTTCAATTCCAATAAGGTACAATTAAGATTGCCTATGCTGCCTGTATGAAACAGAAAAATTAAGTTTCAATTCCAATAAGGTACAATTAAGATGCGTCAAAAAACGCGTTGCAATATACGGAATAATGGGTTCCGTTAGCAATAAAAAAGGCAAAAATACAGGGTCAAAAGTTGTCGATGTCTGGTAGTACAAAAACACCTGGGGATCGACAACTTGATTTATCCTATTGATTATCAGTATTTCAAAGAGCAAAAAACCATAAACCACACCTATTCTGAAGGAGTAAAAATCACAAAAACAAGGAGATCGACAACTTTACACATTCAGTAGAGCTATAAAAACTGATCTATTTTCTGTCTTTCTTTACCAATCACCTCTTTATATAGGCCATGATTTATTTTAGAAGTAAAAATAATCAAACTATCGTTATCCTCCATTATCTCATCGGCTTTAATTTTTTATATTTTCTACCTAAAAGCACTCTTTTTTCCATAGCCCACTTATAAGACGCATTGTATATTGATGGTGTATTAAGGAAGAAGAGATGCCGGGATTAATCTAGGAATAGACATACTAGTTTCTAAATAAGGAGTATGTATAGGATTATAATTGTCTAAATACTCATTTTTTCATAACTTCACATTGTTTAACATTTTTCACATACAAACAATGAATCCGATACTTAACCGAGATCAATTTATCATTAAAGAGCCTTGTGGACTGTTTAAGATCAATAACAACTACAATATTTGTGATCCCAAGACCAATGAAACAATAATAGAAGTAAAAGAGGTCAACACAAATATCATCACGAAATTCTTTAGCTTTAATAAAGGGTACAAACAGACCACTCCTTTTGATATAACCTTTAACGACAAAGAGCACAAGCCACTACTAAGAGTAAAAAGAGGCTGGGTTTTCTTTAGTCCAGAAATAAAGATCTTCGACCAGGATAATGAGTTAATAGGAAGGCTAAGCCATAATTTTCTCTCTGTAGGTGGTAGATTTAAAGTCTACGACAAAAATAACGATTTGATGGGAAAGCTAAATGTCAAATGGTATTCAGGAGAATTCACCTTCACCAAAGAGGGGCAAAAATTAGGAAAGAAAGAGGCGAATAAATGGGATAAAAAAGGAACCACACCATACAATGTAAACATCGATCCACGTCTTCCTAAAGACGCAATTGAACGTAAGCTAATCTTAGCATCTATCGTGTTATAACCAATGCATATTATACGATAAAAAAGAAGACGAATTGAATTCCCCACAGACTAGAGTCTATCCTCATTATAGAGGTCTTAAGTAGGTGTTCAAGACAATACATCGTATGTCACATCTAAACACGATAACGAAGTATTGGGAAGAAAAAATAAAAAAAGACCTTAAAGAGATATTTTTCTTTAAGGTCTTTTCTATACTATCCGATCAGGAACCTACATTCTCTCGACGTTTCTGTGGTGTATGTTCCGTTGGTAAATAACCAAAGAACTTTTTAAAACTAGTAGAGAAATAAGATGGGGTATTAAAGCCCACCATATAGCTAACTTCCGCCACCGTATATTTCTGTTCCTCTAGAAGCTGTATTGCTTTATTAAAACGTATCTTCTTAATATAATCGGAGGCTGTACTACCTAGAATTGCTTTCATCTTAAGGTGCAAGTTAGACCTACTCATCCCTATCTCTTTTGCAAAACGGTCCACCGTAAAGGTCGCATCGCACAAGGAATTTTCAACAATCTCACGTGCTTTAACAAGGAACTCTTCGTCCATACGATTAAAAGCAAGCGTTTCGACTTCAATATCCTCTTCATTCTTAAAGATCTTCTTCATTCGATTTTGCATCTTAATGAAGTTCTCTATTTTAGCTCTTAGTATCTTTATAGAGAATGGTTTCTCAATATAGTCATCAGCACCGTTACGCAGTCCAATAAGTTGATCCTCTAGTGTCGCTTTGGCCGTAATCATGATCACTGGAATATGGCAAGTACAGATGTTTTGTTTTATACGTTTACACAACGTAACCCCATCCACTTCTGGCATCATCACATCAGAAATAATCACATCAGGCATTTTATCAAGAACCACTTTTAAAGCATGCTCTCCTTGGGAGACATAAGTGACCTTATAGGCTGACGACAACTCTTGAACAAGATAATTCCCAATCTCTATATTATCATCTACCACCATAATATGAGGTTTATGCTCCCCTTCTTCTTCTTTGGATGTAGTAACCTCTAGTGTATGGTCTTCGGCAGCATCTTCAGCCCACAACTCTTTTTCACTACTAGAAAGGCTCATCTCTTTTATCTCTTGATCGATCACCACCGAATCGTAACTAGAAGAAGCGATAGGTAATGTGACCTTAAATTGAACCCCGGTAGGTTCGACAGGAGAAGCCTCAATCGTTCCTTTATGCAAAGTAACAAGACGATGGACATAAGCCAATCCAATACCTGTTCCACCGGTCTCTTTTTCGTTCACACGATAATATCTATCAAAAATATGACCTATACTTTCAGGAGGAATACCTACCCCATCATCTTCCACCGTAAGTATTAGGTTCTCCTTTTCTACCCTCACACGAAGAATGATCTTACTTCCCGTTTTATGGTAACGGAATGCATTCGAAAGAAGATTAAAGAGCACCTTTTCTAATGCAATAGGATCGATATAACCATGCACCTCTTGATCCGGTTCATCAAATATATAGGATATGTTTTGCTTCTTTGCTCTTCCAATAAAAGCATTAAAGACCTCTTGAAGAATAACAGAAATATTATGGTTAGAGACATAAAGATGCACCTCTCCCATCTCTGCTTTTCTAAACTCCATCACTTGATTGACAAGACGTAAAAGTCGTTTTGCATTTTTATGGATGGTAACCACTTGTCGCTGTACTTCAAAGTCGAAATCATTACGATCGAGTAATCGTTCTATTGGAGAGAGAATAAGTGTCAATGGGGTTCTAAACTCATGAGATATATTCGTAAAGAACTCCAATTTATGACGGTTTACCTCTTCAATATTTTGTTTCTCTACACGTTCACGATAAAGAGAATTACGCATTCTCACCTTATCTATAATCACACGATAAATAGTCCAAAAAAGCAATCCCGACAAGATAAAATAACCGATCCATGCCAAGGTCGTCAAATACCATGGTTTATGAATAACCACTTTTACTCTTGCAACAGCTCCTTGTCTTTCGGTATATAGATCGATAGCCTGCACTTCAAAAAGATACTCTCCATAAGGGATATTCGAAAATATCGCCTTTTTGTTTTGATTGGCATCAATCCAATTGTTATCGCCAAAACCAGATAGACGATAACGATATTTAATATGGCGTGACTGTATATAGTCGATAATACCATAACTAAAAGAGAAGTTGCGTTGCGTAGGTTTTAGATCAATAGAAGGTGTAAACTGTAAAGAATTAGAAAGAACCGAATTTTCGGCACCAGCCACTTGCATCACTTGATTCACCTCTAATCCATTAAGAATCACTTTCCCTTCAAAAGGTTGTTCTTTAATGGTCATCGGATCAAAAACAGTAATCCCATTAATACCTCCAAAATAGAGATGGCTATCCCTACTTTTCAAACTAGAATGAACACTAAACTGTTTGCCTTGAAGTCCATCCTCAACAAGATAGACATTGGCTTTAAATTCACTTGTATTATAAGATACTAAGCCTCCATTATATGAGATCCACAAGGCACCATAGGCATCCTCTTCAATACTACATATCAAACGATCTTTTAGTACTTCGAGTCCTTTCGGAGCAACAAAAGTTCTATTTATCTCATCAAAGATAACAACTCCTCTAGCAGTACCTATCCACAGTTGTCCACGATGATCTTCCATTATTGTATTGATCATACCACTAGGCAGGTGATTAGAGTGATCCAGAGAGATTACAAAAGAATCAAAACGATTGGCCTCTGGATAAAAAATAGTCACGCCATCGACAGTCCCTATCCATATACGATTTTTTCTATCTTCATAAAGGAAGGTAACCTTTCTATTTGGGAGTTCATTGCCTAAGGTATCTTCCTTGAGGAGGTGGAACGTCTCATTCTCAGGGTTCCATTTTGCCACCCCTTCCCATGTACCGACCCATATCTGATTCTTATGGTCTTTTAATAGTGCATAAACATGATCATCAGGAAGAGAGGTCGTGTCGCCACTATGTTGAAAAACTTTTAGCACTTCCCCACTACGAGCCAGCAAGTTAAGACCTTTCTCATGGGTACCCACAAGGATCTTTTTGTTTGGTAGCTCAATCATCGATTTAATATTATTAGAACTTAAAGTTACTTTCCCTTTTTGTCCCTTTTTAACCGATTTGATACGTGTTCTTTCAGGATTAATAATATTGATTCCATTATCGTTGGTTCCTACCCATATACGACCTTTATGGTCTTCCATTAGCGAAGCAACCACATTACCACTCAAAGAGAGGCTACCGCCGTTATGGTTAATCAAATCAAATTTAATTTTGGTACTATGATAGTAATTTACCCCACCAAAGAAAGTTCCAAGCCATATTCCGCCCTCTTTGTCTTCGTATATCGAGCGAATAGAGTTTTGACTTAAAGAATATGGTCGTTCAAACTCTTGTTGCATGGTTTTTAGCTGATAAGAATCGAGATTAAAAACCGTCAGCCCAAGGAAAGTCCCAATCCAAAGATTTCTATTTTTATCTACTCGTAAAGATCGAACTGTATTAGAAAGTAATTTAGTTTTTTTAGTAGGAGTAGCAACCCAATGCTCTTTCACTTTAAAATTGCCATCCAAAAAGAAAAGACCATCTAATTCAGTAGCAACAATCCAACTACCATCATCCATCCATAACACTTGGTTCACGCTAGAATCCATGTTAGGAATCTGGATTACTTCAATATCATTCTGTTGCGGATCAAAGACTACTAGACCAATATTGGTTCCCAATAGCAAGAGGCTATTTTGTATTGTCATCGAGCTAATTTTATTGATCTCTCCTTTATTAGAAGGCAATTTTATCTCAATAAAATCTTTTAATAACGGGGCATATTTGTATAGATCACCATCACGAGAGACCGTAAAAATCTCACCACTATTTGAAGAAGCTATTTTGATTAGGTTATAACCATATATTCCATTAAAAAATGGAAAATTCTGTATTTGACCTTGTTTCTGAACATATTTACTTACGCCTTTATCACCAGCAAACCAAATATCTCCTTGTGCGTCCACCATGATAGAACGAATCTCTCTAGAAAGCAGATTTCCTTTAAGTTCTTGGGTTCCATCAAATACCATAAATTCATCTCCATCAAATCGAGCAACCCCATCATGTGTACCAAACCATATAAAGCCAAGAGAATCCTGCTGAATATCGTACACACAACTATGAGGTAACCCCTCTTCAATAGATATTTTCTTAAAAAGAAAATTTAGTTCTCTAGCTTTGGCCTCTTTTCCTAAAAAAGAGACAAGAACCAATAAAAAAACACACACTCTCATCACAGACATATTCAACCTCTTTTATTATTTCATCTTTTGATATAGTAGTTTCTATCACAATCAATATGACATTCTAAGGGGGGAACATCTATTTAAATTGAGATAAAATAACATTTCTTTTTGATCTCTAAGACATGACCATGTCACCCTCCAAAGACCAAACGAAAAATATAGGAAAGATCAAACAAAAATATAGATCCACATAATACAACTAGATATGTACCATAGAGCAAAGTCATTGCGACCACTAGAAACCAGCCACAAAGGGGAAAACTTCGCTGATTATATTTCCGTTTTTCAGATAGGAAAGGAGCACCTAAAATGATTATCTCAACATGGAGATAATCGATTGCAAATTCCTTGAGCAAATTAATATATTATCCCCACCACTAAAATAAAAAATGCTCTTTTTTTGCCTTTCGTTTTTATGCTTTAAAACATAATATTTTCCATCTACAGCAACAATGATATGCTATCGCTCGACACGAAAAATTTTTGATAGTAACCAATAAAAGAAAGCCTATTGACTAGATGGGAAATAGAATCACCTCCACCCTTTCATTAAATTATTTAGAGCAAAAAAAAGACTACCTAAGATAAGGTAGCCTTTTTTAAGCATTATAAAATATTAACTAAAACCCGAAACTCAATGCAATAGTATGATTTCTTAATGGATCAAATTCCCCAATTAGATTACCTTGAACGTTAGAAACTTGGTTGATTCTTGTATTGTCGCCTGCACCATAACAGTAACTTAAAGAAAGGGTATGTTTGTCTGCAAATATTTTTGTTCCACCAATAGCAAAACGATACATCTCAGAAACTGGGATATCAACAGAATTATAAGCTTCATCTACTGGAGCAGAATCATAAGAGAAACCAGCTCTAAGAATCCAACCAGTATCAATAGTATAATTACCACCAACACCAATACGATAAGTATCTTTCCATTCTGCACCATCATCCATAGAATAATGTTCTTTTAGGATTAGAGGTTCATAACGATAGGCCTGCCAATTGGTATATCCAACATCTACTAAGAATTCGAAAGATCCAAAGAAATGACTCATACTAAGATTTACCGCATGAGGAACAAGAAGATCTGTAGAATATCTTAAAGAAGTTGCTTTTTGATCATTCACATAGTAGTTGCTTACATCCGCACTACCTTGTATATCAACAGTAGCACGATAGCGATACATTAAACCTAGAGTAGTGTTCTCATCTGCACGGAAATGTACCCCTGCTTGGAATCCCATACTAAGTGCTGATCCTTCCACTTCTGCCATACCTTCTGGCATACCATCTTTGGTACTAGGAACCACAGCATCTTGAGATAACATTCCAAGATATAAATTAATCGCACCACCAAAACTCCATTGATCATTCAAACGGAAAGAGGCAGCAGGAGAGAAATGAGCCATGACTACACGTCTTTCAGTAAGATAATATTTACCTGGCCAATCATTCCCATAATCTAACATTGAAACTTGAGGAAGATTCAATGTCGCTCCAAGGGTCCACTTATCACTAATATGCTTTAACCAATACGCAGCCAAAGAAGGGGTGAATTGCGACGCATTATCCATGCCATTGAATTTCAACATTGAGAATGAACCTTGTATACCAACAAGCCATTGTGATTCATCCACCTCACTCATTGCAGCAGGATTCAAATATGCCGTAGAAGCATCGTGTGCAACAGCTGCTTGTCCTGCATAAGCATTCCCGACATTAGGAGTAGCTACCTCATATAATAAGGGCCCACCCTGTTGGGCATAACTTACAACACTACACACCAATAACAGAATAAGAAGAGTTGCTCTTCTCGACTGTACTCTTATAAAGGAATACGCTTTTTTCATAAATAAAGACTTTAATGAAACACAAATTAGTTTACTGTCTATACAAATAAGGTCTACAATAAGTTCAATTTGTTTAAGTTGAAGAAGCACAAAATCAGTCGATATTATCTATAAAAGAGTTTAGTGTAGATGATTTTAAGATAAATTCTAGTTGTGAAGGCCAAAAACGATGTTCCATCCCCTCTACAATAAGTGTTCGATCTATTGGGGTGTTTGGGACATTAAAAAAATCCAAAGTGCCTTGCATAGGTACCGTAAGGTCTTCTGTTCCAAAAACAAAAAAAGTATGTTTGCCAACCTCCGTCGATCTTATAAATTTTGGTAAAAGACGATCTACCACGTTATGCTTAAAAGCAGGATTTATAAGTATGGCGTTAATATTAGATCTACAAGAGAGGGTATGTGCCACCATAGCACCGGTAGAAGAACCTATGATAAGGTCAAAAGAATGGGCATGAAAAAGATCTTCTATTTTCTTTTCCACCCCTTCTTCAGTGTAATCAAACACTGGAGTAATAAGGACTTCTGGTTTTAAAACCGACATTACAACCGCTCTCTTGTCATCAGTGAGCCCAGTAGAACCGAGCCCATGTAAGTACAATATATTCATAAAACTATTTTATCATCGGCAACAACAGTCTATTAGATCTTTTTAGTTTTCGATCGATAATCCAAGTATAATAGGATCCATTACTATTTAGATCAATGACACGTGCGCCCATTCGTAATTTACCATAACATGTTCCTTTCCCTGTTCTTCTGCCATAAATCAAAGGGACACCATACATTTGAGCGACATAATCATTATCGTGATCATGCCCAGCAAAGACCCCTTTAAAATGGGTACTCCAAAGACAATAGAACAACCCACTATTGATGTTAGGGCAACAAACTTTCTCCCAATGGTGACCCAATATAGGGAAATCACGATATCTTTTCTTTGTAGCCATCGCATATTCAGGGACAGGGATATGAAGAAACATCAATTTAGAGACCGGATTGTTTTTCTCTAACTGCTCCACTTGTTGGTACACTTTCCTTATGGTCTGTGTTTTCACCCAATCATAGCCATCCACACTTTCGTCGGTAGACATACTGCCACTATCCACACCAAAGAGTGTCCATGCTATTTGTCTTTTATTATAAATAGGCAACACATAAGCATTCTTTTCTGATATCTCATTAATACGATAGTGAGAAGAACAATAAGGACTTCTAGAGAGACATTGGTATATCAAATCTTTATCATGTATATATTCAGGATCATGATTTCCCATCACAAAAGCAAAAGGGATGCCTGTTTTATCAAGCCACTCTTTAAACATACACCAACCATCCAAAGCATTTGGAGACGTCACTATATCACCAGTAAAAAAAAGAAGATCAGGACGGGTATGCTCCACCATCTTATTTAACATCTGATAATACTCAACAATATTCTTTTTAGATGGATCAATATGCATGTCTGTCATCTGTAAAATACGGAATCCATCTTCTCGAAACTCTAACTTCTTTTTAGCCATAAGGGAAGCGCTATTAATTACCACTAATAAAACGATATAAATTATTTTACGCATAATAGACATAAGATTATTCGATTTTGTTAGGTCATTATTAAACAGTTATCAATACGTATTTATTATCACCAAACTTCAATACAAAATAGAGAATAAGTAATAATTTTACACTTTAAGTAATAGGTACTATATTTAGCGTCTAATACTTTATCTAAAGTAAAATAGAAACAGCAAATAATCAATTTATTAAGCCTTAAATTAACATGAAAAAACAACTTTGGAGTATTATACTTTTTGTAATCATTTTTTGTGGATGTAAAAAGAAGACCGTTTACACTGCAATTGTTGGAGCAATGCCAGAAGAGATTGAAGTAATATCACAAGAATTAGAACACGCTACGATCCATTATATTCAGAATATTCCTTTTATAGAAGGGGAACTACAAGGAGAACCTGTGGTCATTCTTAAATGTGGTGTAGGGAAAGTGAATGCGGCCATCAGCACCACATTACTTATAGATCATTATTCTCCAGAGAAAATCATATTTACAGGAATTGCAGGGGCAGTAGCATCTCAATTAAAGCCAGAAGATATTGTCATTGGGACAAAATTTATTCAACACGATCTAGGGACGCAGAAAAAGAAGCTTTTTAAAGTGTGGGCTGCACCTAATATTGCCACAGGAGAAGAACATCCTGTATTTATCCAGTCTGATGAACAACTGGTTAAAAAATCGGTATCTCTACTAAAAGGGCAACCCAATATATATTGGGGTAATATTGCAACAGGGGATCAATTTATTGCAGACAGTGCAAAGAAAGAGTACCTGTTCAAACATTATCATGCTTTAGCTGTAGACATGGAGAGTGCCGCCATAGCACAAGTATGTCTTCAGTTTAAGACCCCATTTATTATCATTCGTTCTATTAGCGACCATGCGAACGATAATGCAGAAACAACCTATTTCTTTAATAAGAAGAAAGCGGCACATAAAACACTAGATATCATCAAACAAATGATCTCTACTGAAGTCGAATAACTCACCTCAACATAAGGGTAGTCCATCTAGGCTGCCCTTTATATATCTTTAATAGATCAGGGGGTATAACCACTAAAACCATCCTCTCAACACCATCTTATCTAATTGATCTTTCCGCTAAACTTCCTTTAAAAGGATAATCATGCGCTCGATCTTTATCCTTTAATACCCCAAGCAATGTCATCACACTCCCATGACTCATCACATTCTTAAACCTATCCCCTTTCCAATCAGAATATGCTAACCGAACGACTTTTTGAAGCAACGACATGTCACACCTACAGAGCTTTTCATAAGTTAAAATACTGACACCCAAATAATACAAGATATATTTCTATTATTAAATCATTAGCAATAAAAGATCGATGTGATGCATAAAAAACATGCTTCAAATACGACAAAACCTTCTTTTCTCAAAAGTCAATTCTATGGCATTTCATATTAAAAAGAAATATCCGAGAGTGTAAGAATGACTCAAAAAGGGGCTAAAAATCCTACCTTTAAAACTATCAAAGAATACTTAATTTCGTTTCAATTTCACCACAACTTCATATCAAATTCATATCAACTTCATATCAACTTCATATCATGTTCACTTATACTTTATGTCAACTTTACTTTCAAATGAAGTTGATATGAAGTTAATGTGAGAATGATCTAGCCAAGAAATTTGCAAAAAATGGAATTGAATATTATTTGGTCTAGGTGAACTATGCATCCAATATCGAGAAAGAAAACAGTTGATCATCTAATCGTATACGCTCCTATTTTATAATAAAAAGTATTAAGTAGCAACACCAATTTCTTGAGTTACTACTTATCATATTAGAACAAATACTATCTCTGTCCCCCAAAAATAGTAGTCACTTATTGAAAAAAAGCATGGAAATGCGACCTAAAAAAGAGAAGAAATATCCGTCATGGCTCTAAATAATTCACACACAACACACAAAGGAAGTCTCGCTATTTATGGTCAATATCTTTTTATGAACAAGCGCTATTTTATTGATAGTGATAACCATCTTTCTTATCTTTGCTTCAGAAAAAAATAAACTACTGTAGAACCTTTCATATAGAGATAGATGAATCTCAAGAATCTCATTCAAAAATATAATGTCCCAATACCACGTTATACGAGTTACCCAACGGTACCTTATTGGGACAAAGAAGAGCCAGATGAAGCTCATTGGTTTGAAATCGTCAAAGAAACTTTCGATCAAACCAACGCACAAAAAGGGATAGCTATTTACATACATCTACCTTATTGTGAGAAACTTTGCACCTATTGTGCATGTACTAAGATGATCACCAAAAACCATGATCTAGAGAAGCCTTATATTGAAGCGCTTCTTAAAGAGTGGAATGAATATCTTTCTCATTTCGAACAAAAGCCGATCATTCGTGAGTTACACTTGGGAGGAGGAACTCCTACGTTCTTCTCGACAGACTCTTTGGAAAAGCTTCTTTCTACCATCATCGCATCGGGAGAAAAACACCCAGATTATGAGTTTAGTTTCGAAGCCCATCCTAATAACACCTCTGCGGAGCACCTTCAAACACTGTATAACCTAGGCTTTAGACGTTTAAGTTTAGGGGTTCAAGATTTTGATCCAGAAGTACAAAAGGTGATCAACAGACCTCAGAGTTATGAGACTGTAGAAGCCGTTGTTCTTAAAGCAAGAGAGATAGGATATACTTCAGTTAACTTTGACTTGATCTATGGCCTACCAAAACAAAAAGCATCCAGCGTTGAAGATACGATGAAAAAAGTCCGAATCTTAAATCCAGATCGTATCGCTTTCTACTCGTATGCTCATGTGCCATGGAAAGAGAAAGGACAAAGGGGATTTACCGATGAAGACATTCCAAAAGATGAAGCCAAAAGAGCACTATACGAGATAGGCAAACAACTGCTTACTGAGATAGGATATAGAGACATCGGTATGGATCATTTTGCAAAACCTGAAGATAAGTTGTCTAAGGCAAGAGAGAATGGAACGTTGCATCGTAATTTTATGGGCTATACGACTTCTCAAGCAAACATCATTATTGGGCTTGGAGCCTCTGCCATTAGTGACGCAGGACGTGCTTATATGCAAAATGAAAAGAATATAGAGCTTTACAAAACCAAGATTGCGGATCAAGGGAATGCCTTTATTAAAAATCATTTCCTTAACCATGAAGATAGAACCATTAAGAAGGCTATTTTGGATATTGCTTGTCGTGGCAAACTGACATTCAATGATGATCTTGTGAATTATATGACTTTTCAGATGCTGACGCAACTGAAGGAGATGGAAAAAGAAGAGATCATTGTACGTGATCCAAGAGGATTTACCGTAACACCGGAACTAGGAAAAATGTTTCTACGTAATGTTTGTGCTGTATTTGATGTACGAATGCAAAACAAACAAGAGGAAGATATTAAGTTTAGCAAATCAATATAACGATATATTGACACCTATAAATAGAAAAAGGATAGCTCATACAATGGCTATCCTTTTTCTTTTTTACTCAATATAAAGCACCATATCATGGTTGCTAATAATCAAGAACAAAGATAAAAAGTGATAAAAGGACTATTAATAAAAAAAATCCTTTTATCATTTCTTATTAAGGGTTCAACAAATCTGGATTATAAAATCCCAAGATGTTTTGAATCATCTGGCAATATACCTTAGCCTCTTTATTGTTGTGCTTTGCATAGATATCTTCAAAAAGATTCAATGCATCACCCCAATTCTGAAGCTTATATAAGATCTCTCCTTTAAGCATCTGATACTCAAAAGTCTCTTTCTGATCAGATTTCTCTAGCAATGCTAAAGCATCTTCTAG
Source organism: Prolixibacteraceae bacterium (assembly GCA_025210775.1). Taxonomy (GTDB): domain Bacteria; phylum Bacteroidota; class Bacteroidia; order Bacteroidales; family Prolixibacteraceae; genus Halosquirtibacter. The sequence continues at coordinate 184,348 of JAOARB010000007.1, read as the reverse complement.
ATGTCCTTGATCACTCCATTTTTTTATTTCTTCAAGATTCATAATGGGATCGAATAATTAATCCCTAACATAGAGATTTCTGCGTTAAAACACCTTCAGAATAGCCTCATAATTAGGTTCATTAGTAATTTCAGATACATACTCTACAAAAGTTATCACTCCTTTCTCATTCACAACTACAATACCACGAGCTAAAAGACGAAATTCTTGAACTAAGAACCCATATTTTGTTCCAAAATCAACCTCTTTATGGTCAGACAATGTAACAATTTTATTCAGCCCTTCTGTAGCACAAAAACGGCATTGTGCAAAAGGCAAGTCACAAGAAATAGACAACAAAACAGTATTGTCTAATGTTGAAACTATCTCGCTCATTTTTCTGTTCTGCTTTTTACAAAGCTCATTATCGATAGTAGGATAAACCGCAATGACGACTTTCATTCCTCTATAGTCAGATAATTTAATGGGTGATAAATCACCACGTAGAACAGTAAAATCAGGTGCAATCTTTCCTTTTTTCACTTGTCTTCCTACAAGGGTTACTGCATCCCCTGCATAAGTCACAAGATTACAATTTCTTTCCATAATACTCCTTTCTCTCTCCACTATTGAGGTAGAGAGAATTAATTCATTAGAACAAGATAGAAAGCAATAAACGTTTTATCAGAACGTAAAATGGAGAAAAGTACTTTTATACAGATTGTGTATACACACGACTTCCAAGTTCTCTATCCATCATCAAAATACCTTGTCCATCTCCCTTAATCAATTTGATGCTATTGATAATATCACCAACAGTAGCTTCTTCTTCTACTTGCTCATCAACAAACCACTGTAAGAAGCTTTTGGTAGCATGATCTTTTGCTTCGAATGCAACATCCATCATATCATTAATTGAAGCTGTAATCATCTCTTCATGCTCCAATACTTGATCAAAGACTTTCACTATTCCATCAAAATCCGTAGGCACTTGCTCAATTGCTTTCAATTCAACACGTCCGCCACGTTCATTAAGATAGTTAAAGAATTTTTCCGCATGATCTGACTCTTCTTTAGCTTGAATGCGCATCCAATTAGCAAAACCTTTTAGTCCTTCAGCTTCAAAATAAGCAGACATAGATAGATACAAATATGAAGAGTAATACTCTTTGTTAATCTGATCATTAATTGATTTTGCAACTACTTCCTTAATCATAACAATATAAATTACTGGTTATTTTTTACAGTTTTACCCAAAAGTAACCAAATAGTGGGAAATAAATAATATTAAATGTTAGAACAAGAACTTCGATCCCATTGTTCAATGCCAACAAACTAAATATCAACCATTAACCTTTAATAGTGATTCTAAAGTTTTTTTCACCTCCTGCATAAACTCATCTGTTGTCAAATAATGGTTACGCTGAAGAGCTTCTCCATGGATTGCCAAAGCTAAGTCTTTAGTCATCTTTCCATTTTCAACAGTAACAATACAAGCTTTCTCTAATGTTTCAGCAAATTGGATTAGTGGCTGGTTATCATCTTTCTTTCCTCTAAAAGCCAAACCTCGAGTCCAAGCAAAAATAGAGGCGATAGGGTTGGTCGAAGTTTCACGACCTTTACAGTGTTCTCTATAGTGTCGCGTTACGGTACCATGAGCCGCCTCTGCTTCTAATATCTCTCCATCTGAAGTCATCAAAACAGAAGTCATCAAGCCAAGAGAACCGAAACCTTGCGCAACGATATCACTTTGCACATCCCCATCATAGTTTTTACAAGCCCATACAAATCCCCCATTCCATTTGATTGCTGCAGCCACCATATCATCGATTAGACGATGCTCATAAGTGATGCCAATAGCTTCAAATTGTGTTTGATATTCTTTCTCATAGATATCTTGAAAGGTGTCTTTAAAATAGCCATCATATTTCTTAAGAATGGTATTCTTTGTAGAGAGATACAAAGGCCATTTCTTTTGTAGTGCCATACGAAAACAAGAGTGGGCAAAACCTTCTATTGACTCTTTGGTGTTGTACATTGACATTCCTACACCATTTCCCTGGAAAGCATAAACTTCCATCTCTATTGGTTCACTCCCATCTTCTGGAATAAATTTTGAGACAAATTTACCAGGACGATCTACAACAAAGTCTGTCGCTCTATATTGATCTCCAAAGGCATGACGACCGATAGTGATAGGTTGTGTCCATTGAGGAATAAGGCGTGGCACATTATCAATCACAATAGGTTCTCTAAAAATCGTTCCACCAATAATGTTACGCAGAGTTCCATTAGGAGATTTATACATTCTTTTTAGATCGAACTCTTCCATACGTGCTTCATCAGGGGTGATGGTAGCACATTTGATTCCCACCTTATATTTTTTAATGGCTTCGGCAGCATCGACCGTAATTTGATCATCTGTCTGGTCTCTTTTTTCAATACCCAAATCAAAATATTTGATATCTAAATCGAGATAAGGAAAAATAAAGTTTTCCTTGATTTTAGACCAGATAATTCGGGTCATTTCATCGCCATCTAATTCTACTATAGGGTTAACTACTTTTATCTTTGTCATTAAAAAACGGTTTTGTTGTTATTGATCTCTTTAACACCAAAAGCTGACAAATGTTCTGTTTTTAAATCTAAAAAAGTCTTAATCAACACCAAGAAGCCCTATTTTAATAACACTTTGAAGCTACATACCGCTACGTAATGGAAATAGGATATATCATGCTAGAATATGTATCCTTATTTTTGGCAACTTATGTTTAATCCCTTATACTCTTCAAAGGACACCTTCTTATTTCAACTTAATGTATGGGATGAGAGATAGCCTAGTAATTTCATCTACCTTGTTTTTAATTATAAAATCAATACACACAATACACTCCATTCTATGGGATTCTTTTATTTTTGTAATAAATACAAACCGACAATATATAATGAAGAAATTAACCAATCCTATCATGATTGTCCTATCTATATTATTTATAGCAGGTTGCGGATGGATTTATATTCATCCATCAAGGACAAAAGATTATCATGATCCAATTATTCAGGCCACAGTAGACCATACATCTTCCGAGATAGAGAACTATATGGAGAGTTCCATTTCTGAGTTGGAAGTTCGATTGGATAAAGAATCTGGTTTTCTTGGATGGAAAGACATTAGAGATCTTCTAGGATACGGCTCTTCTCCAATGGAGAAACGAGTAAAAAAAGAGTGGAGAAAAGTCTATAAACCAAGGATTACAGAAAAGATTCTAAAGAAGAATCTAGAGAAGATGTATATCCTAAAAGGAGCAAATCCTAAGGAGATCACTGTTAAAAAAAGACAACGTTATAACGAAGCAGTAGGACAATATGCCTACAGAACAGTAATAGGCTGGTTTGGTGAATTTATTCTTGAGTTTGCAGAGTTTATCACGACCTTGACTTTCGGCTCTTTAACCATTTCTATTTTGGTCTTCCTCTATACTTTTTATCAATTTTCAATCGGTGGATGGATAAGATGGAGTAAAAGACGAAAGGCAAAGGTTGACTCTATTGGCGAAAAGATACAAGTCTACTCTAAGTGGGTTATCGCAGCGGCATTTTTAATATATAGCCTTTTAAATGAGAATCCTAGTTCTATTCGACTGCGTGCAAAAGTAATTGATGACATCCAACAAGAGATCATAGAACAGATCGATATTAACGTAAAACAACTACAACAAACATGATCAAGCATATAAAATGGCTACTGCCATTACTACTTTTTGTTTCCTGTAATAAAATACTAAAGAAAGGAGACGATGTAGTAGAAGAGATTGCGACACACCAAACACGCAAACGTGTAGTTAAAAACCTTCCTATACATGTAGAACTGGATAGATGGGCAAAACAGTTTAAAGGGAAAGTAATAAAGAAAGGACGAAGTTATCATATCAAGAGTGCCGACGACATCTTTCTTGGCAAAGTATATAAAAGTAAAAATAGAACTGTTATAACGACCTTTCCGCTTATTGAAAAAAAAGTTGTTAACCCTCTTCTTAATGGCAAACTACTTCCTAATGCGATGTACAAAGTGGAGCACAATGTTTTTGTAACAGACAAATATAGGAGGGTATTGAAAGCTTATACGGATGTGATTCCGAAAAATAAGATACAGAGAGAATCCTTACGAAATATAAGTGAAAAGTCTCTGAGTAAAACACAAGGACGTATTAAGGGTAGTATAAAGAACAATAAAGCAACACCTATCAATCTTCAAAAATATGTTGCAGAAAAACAAGGTCGTAAAGGTGTGGATCATGGAGGGCATCTTATTGCCCATAGTCTTGGGGGCAATTCGGGAGCCATAAATATTGTTCCTCAACTAGGAAAGCTAAACCAAGGAGCTTATGCCTCTATTGAACGTTTTGTAAGAACTCAACGTAAGCATATCAAACATTATGAAGTTGATCTAGTATATAAAGGACGTAAGAAAAGACCCTCTTCGTTTGTTCAATCTTTCGATTTCTATGGAAGTAAAAAAGAGATGGAGAAGCTTGCCAAAAGAAATCCTGCATTAAAATTCAAGAAAGTTAGAAGTGGTGTTCGGTCTTGTTATCGAGCCATAATCTACCATAGTAATGGATAAAAAATTGCATTTAATGGCTGAATGCTCAATGGATTCATTATCTTTTTTGCGTCAGTTAAGTCCTACGTAAACTTCTAGACACATAGCCTAAAGTCAAACAAGAGAGAGGATATAAACAGTTCGGAGTAACTGTCTATATCCTCTCTCTTGTTTCGTTTTCTCTCTTTTAAAGAAAAAGAAGAGATACCCATAAAGGTCTTTGCCAAACGATAGAATAAGCAATAAAGATGGGTGTCAAATAATAAAGAAGAATAGAGCTATTGGATAGTAATACCACGATCAATGCTTACTTCAAAGGTAACTTTTCCTCCAGCCCCCATATCTGATTGACCAAGACTACTATCAATACGTCTACGTTTGATATTTATTAAAGCAGGACCTCTGGTTATACCGCTATTTTTCAAGTTATTAATGACGATCGAAGTAGCTCCGACATTTGAAACATTAAAGTAAGCATTCCTTCCCTTCTGTGTTATGGTAACCGAAAGCTTTTCATTTGGTTCAATAGCACTTCCCTTCCAACCCATAGAGATATCCTGGTCAAGATACAATGTTGAGAAACCATCTATGAAATCTACTTTAGGTGCAGAACGAAGCGAAAATGTATTCACAAATCGTGTTGTACTATTCTTTGTATAAATCACATCTACATCTTTGACGCCATTGGTTTCCCAAGTATAGAAATAATGAAACAGGGTAGTATATTTCGTTTCTGATTGACCATTAAATCGCACATTAGCATCCCCTTTAAGGACCAACTTCGTTCCATCTTTACCTGTCTCTCTAAATGTTGCCTCAACCTTTGTTTTATTCTGTGTTTTATCAAAAGTAACATAATAATCTTGATATATAGGTAAATTAGGTTTCAGTTTATTCGAATCAATATTCGAACAACAAAACAGTCCATACAATAAGAATTGTATCATCAATAGTTTCACAAGAGCCACTAAATATTTCATCATTTAAAATTTTGTTTATAGATATTCGGTCTAATTTTCATTCTTTAAATTACTATTATCTCACCTAAAATAAGAATAGCTTATACTACTAGACTATTCATTTAAGCACAAGATACATTGGTATCAAAGAGCATTCATCAAAGTCTCTTTAGCATCGGATGTTGTTTATTATCATATCCACTGTTATCAAATATTAATGAAGGCAACAACAGATCAGACTTCTCTAATAATACGCCATAGAGAGCAAATACCCCTATTCTAAAAAATACTTTTTTTACAAATAAGAATATTGCAATAAGATAAATAGATCTAAAGATCAAACACAATTACCCTCTCTTTTGTATGTAGAGAAGAAGCATCTATCCCGACACAGAAGGGACTAAGGTTAAAACAACAAATTAAAGAGCATCGATAACAAGGATAGGTATCTAGTATTGGAAAAAAGATTGCAAAAGAATAAGACTAGAACATAATAAAAACAGAGATTTGACGAAGGTCATTATTCCCAATTTATAAAGTTTGTACCTTCATCACGAAGAATAAAAAAGGTGGTCACATATAAAAAGTTGTGTATTGACCATTTAAAAGTTATTTTTGTGTTTCATCAAAATCTCAATCTATGGATTACCATCAATTAGAACAAAGAATTAATTCGTTTACAGACCATGAAGTACGTAAAGCCTTATTTTTAAGAAACGAGTATGAACCGGCAGCTGTAGACATACTAATGAAGGTGGCAAAGAAGAGAGGGATCATAGAGAAAGAAGAAGATATTGATCAGTGGGATTCATTAGAATTTGGAAGAAACAGGAAGTTTGGTATCTTTTCTCCAATTACAAATCATGAAACGTTACACCGTTTAGTGGGAAGTATTCAGCGTATTATGTTTATTTTTACGGCTATTCCCCTTATCTATGGAGGGCAACTGATCATGACAGGAGATTATATTTCGGGGATCATTGGTGTAGTGGCAGCCATTGTTTGGTTTATTTGTATCTTAAGACATAAGATGTATCGAAGTATGAAAGCAGTAAGATTCTTAAGAATATTCTCTGTTTTACTAGGCATATCTTTAGTAAGTCATTGGATTTCAACCACACCATTAGTCCCAATGAATATTCTTATTGCCATTCTAACTATTCTTTTTCCAGTCTTATCTGCACATTATCTTTATCGTCTAAGCAATCAAGAAAAAGAAAACACAATTACTAAATAACTTTATTATGTACGCAGAAATTCATACTGAAAAAGGAATGATGAAAGTGGAGTTTTACGAAAATGATGCTCCAAAAACAGTGGCTAACTTCGTAAAACTATCTAAAGATGGTTTTTATGATGGTTTGACTTTCCACCGTGTAATTCCAGACTTCGTTATTCAAGGAGGATGTCCTAAAGGAACAGGTGTAGGTGGACCAGGATACACTATCGATTGTGAATTAGATGGCGACAATCAATATCACGACCGTGGTGTTCTTTCTATGGCTCATGCTGGTAGAAACACTGGAGGATCTCAATTCTTTATCTGCCACAATCGTGAAAACACTCAACACTTAGACCGTAACCATACATGTTTTGGTCGTGTAGTTGAAGGATTAGATGTTATCGATGATATCCGTGGTGGTGATGTTATCAATAAAATTCTTATTATTGAATAATTGAACATTTGTTCGACCGACAAATTTAAATATTGGGGAGTAACACTTGTGTTGCTCCCTTTATTGTACCCAAAAGATTATGAAAGTATTAGTATTTTATGTCAGCAAATTTCAATATACTCCTCAACAAAAGAGTCTCGATATTGCCCCTGATAATCACAATGGGACACAGACTATAGAGGATGCTGTATTGGCATTTATTCACGTAGAACCATCAGACCAAGAAGAGAGTCTGAAATCAAGAGATAAAAAGCTAGCCAACCATCTTAAGTGGTGCTGTAGAAAGAATGACACCAAAAAGGTAGTAATTCACTCTTTTGCACATCTCTCCGAAGCCAAAGCCGATTGGGAGTTTACAAAAGAGTTGCTCGACAATTGTGAACAACGATTATTAAATGTAGGCTATGAGACCCACCAAACTCCTTTTGGTTATTTCTTAGACCTTCATATGGATGCTCCAGGTAATTCATTAGCACGTTTGTGGAAAACCTTATAGGAGCTCTCTATAAAGAGTAGAGCCCTTAAAAGAGATAGGAGCAATACAGATTAAATGTATTGCTCCTATTTTATTTCAAACCATTACAGATATCTATAGTTGTTCTGAAAAGAAACGACATAAGAGATAGATTGAATCAAAAGCGTTGTGACTGTTCTTTTGGCTATTCTCCACAATCCATTTGTTATCTTCATAATGTAGCGACCAATCGGCATCATCAGGAGCAATCCCGACATGAATACGTTTAAGTGCTTTCTCTATAACCATAAAATCCTCATCCGAAAGCCATTGTGGGAAATTAATATAAAACTTAGGTTTATGAGGAGAGACAAAATCTCCACGTTTCATATCAAAAGTAATTCTTTGACTATCAAAAAGAGATTCGATAATACGGCTCTTCATTAGATCTTCTGGTGCCCCTTCTGTACATATATCAGAGGTGACCAACCATAACTTATCCACTTCATGTGTCGCAATATTAAAATCATGTGTAGAGAAAAGAATTATCTTTCCCATACTACGTGCCAGACGTTTAAGAAGATAGATGATCTCATATTTATTCGGAAGATCCAAAAAAGCTGTCGGCTCATCTAAAATAACCATCTCAGTATCTTGTGCCAACGCTCTTGCAATCATCACTCGTTGTTTCTCTCCATCACTTAAGGTAGAGATCTCTCTAGAACAAAAATCTTTTAACCCTACTTGACTAATCGCTTCATCTACGATTTGCGTATCCTTATCGCGAAGACGTCCAAGCCATCCTGTATATGGGAATCGTCCTAATGATACCACATCGTATACAGTCATATTAGGAACCATAATACTATCGGTAGAGACATAACTAACCATACGAGACCACTCCGATTTAGAGTAGGACGACATGGGGCGTTGCTTATATTGTATCACTCCATCAAGGAGTGGTTGTATTCCAACAATAGAACGTAGTAAGGTACTCTTACCAATCCCATTACTTCCCAATAGGGCAACAATGTCTCCCCTATCGGCACTTAGGTTAATTCCTGATTTTACTACTTTATCTTTGTGAGACTCCTTGTAACCAATGGACCCCTCTATTATTTCCAATTTCATTGTTCGCAAGATTAACTATTGATTACCCTTTTTCTTAATATCACCCATACCACTATTGGAATACCCAAAAGGGACATTACAGAGTTAATTGGTAGCACAAGAGAAAAGCCTGGCACTTGTGAGATGATATCTCCCAACACAAGGAATATTGCTCCCAATAACATACTAGCTGGGATTAATATCTTATGGCTAGCGGTAGACAACATCATACGTGCAATATGAGGGATTGCTACACCAATAAATCCAATAGGTCCACAAAAGGCTGTAACCGTACCAGCAATAAATGTTGTTGAGATAAAAACAGCCGCACGAGTCAACTTTAGGTTCACCCCAAGGCTCATCGCATAACGCTCACCTAAAAGAAAAGCATCTAATCTTTTACTCATAGCAAAGGCAATCATCACCCCGAAGAATGACAAAAGGGTCATTACAAATAACTGATCGTTGGTTGCTGCTCCAATACTTCCCATAGTCCAAACAACAAAAGATTTTAATGCTGCTTCACTACTAAAATATTGTAGTAAGTTGACAATAGAGGAGGTCACTCCAGAGAATAGAATTCCTAGAACAAGAACAGTCATGATATTCTTTACTCTAGAAGAGACATATAATACAAAGGCTAATACCAAACCTGAACCGATCCATGAAGCCATTGCTATAGTCCAACTACCCATGGTAGAACCAATAAGATTAAACCACGAACTACCTACACCTAACACCAAGAGAGCAACCCCTAAACTTGCTCCAGAACTTACACCTAAGATATAAGGACCCGCAAGAGGGTTACGAAAGACTGTTTGCATTTGCAATCCCGCCACAGCTAAAGTAGCACCAACGACACAGGCAGTCCATAAGCGAGGTAAGCGAATGTCCCACACAATTGTCGAAGCCATCACATCGTGTGTATTATCACCACAAAGAATAGAAAAAAGATCCGTAAATGAGATAGAAGCACTTCCTACATAAAGATCAATAAGAAGAACTCCACAAAGAACAATGCCAGCGAGAGAGAAGAATAAAATATATCTAAAATTTGATTTTAACACAATTACTTTAATTTGGTATAATAATAGAATGAATGGTTAGGCATCAATTGAGGATGAAAGATGGCAATAAGGTCACCTAAGATCAATTCAGGGGTGATCACCCCACTCTCCCAAAAGTCATTTCCGCCCTCTTCGCTTAATCTTTTATTATTATTAAAAATATGGTTCTCTTTCCATGGTTTAAAAGATCGAAATCGAGGATCACTATCCAATATCTGACTACGAGAACGCATACTTCCACAATCAATCCAATAATCAGCCTTAGCAGACTTCATATATACCTCTTCAAAAGCGACAGGGAAAGATTTGTTGGTATTGTGGTTACTCCAAAGATATTCTCCTCCTGCATCTCTTATAAATTGAGCGGTAGTCGTTTTAGATCCAGACATCCACCAAGAGTCCTTATAGGGGAATCCTGTCATCACAAGAGGCAAAGAAAGAGAATCTTTAGAGACCAAAGATTTTAAATTATTATATTTCTCTCTTTTGTCCGTGTATATCTTTTGTGCCTGGTTCTCTTTACCAAAGATATAGCCAAAGACCTTTATCCACTCTAGTTTTCCTAAAGGGTGCATCTCACTATATTCACCAATAATCACTACAGGAATATTGAATTTTTTAAAACGCTGATACAACTCCATCACCTCACTACCGACTCCATATGCAAATATGATATCTGGCTTTAAAGAGATGATCAGCTCTTCATTTAAAGATCGGTCGTATCCAACATCTTGAATCTCTCCGCTATTTATTCGTTTACGTATGGTCGGATCATTAACATATTTAGTACCTGATATCCCAACCAATTTATGATCTTCTCCCAAGGCACGAAGGAAACCAATATGCGTAGTAGAGAAAGTTATTATTCGATTTATCTTTTTAGGTATCGCCACCGTCATGGTGTGATCATCAGATTTCAATATCGTATCAGACTTGTAATAACACAGATGATAGTCACTGATACCCTGCCAAGGAGAGGTAACCACTACCTCTGAATCCTCTGGATTAATATAAAAACCTTTTGCATATTCTGTTTTCTGATATGCCGTTGCCCCTTCGGTCAACTTTTTCTCATTTTTCGTTCCACAACTATACAGTAATAGCAAACATGAAACAACCCAAGCAAATCGATACATAAAAAATTTATTCTCTTATTTGTGAGATCAAAAATAATAGCTTTCATTGAGAAATAGGACACTATGGGATTAAAAATTTCCCACTATAATGAACACCTGCATGGTAAAATGAAAACAGATAGACTCCCTTATTGAATCCATGCAAAGATACAGGTTTTCCCCCTTCAGGAAGATCCATCATCTCAGAATAGAGTTTTTTCCCTTCTACGTTATAAATATCCAGCGTAATATCATTCATACGTAATGGACTAAAAATATAGTAAGCACCTGCTCCATTCTGTGGCAATGCATACATTCGAACCTCCGATTGTATCTTCTCTGGTTCGATAGAATTAGCATTCTCCGTTTTTATCAATTCACCTATGGAAAAGGAAACCGACTTATTCACAGGTGCTGTAGTCATTGGTTGAATTTGTCCGTTAGCAACAAAATAACCCGTATTATCCTGATCATTCTCTTTTGATGCTTGATATGGCAAAAGAGAAGAGTCCCAATTTGAATCTCTTAGACTTAACATCACATAGTGATCTCCCTCAATCTTTAATGGACTCGGTAATGCCAACAGCAAATTTCGCTCACCAATTAAGGACGAAATAGCAATTTCATATTGCTGAAGAGGAGTAAATACCCCTGCATCAAAATCCTTTTGTTGATAGAAAGACAACTGTAAAACATCATTATTCTTTAATGAAGCATTATCACCAAAGAAAAGACTAAAGCTTAATTTATGAACTTCTACAGAGCCATCATATATAAAACGATCTCCGACACTAGATATCCCCACTTCAGGGTTCCAACTGCTATCGTATTGTTCATCATATTCAACATTTGTAACTAATTGGAAACTCGAATCCTCAGAAACAGGTTCATATCCAGCTAAAGAAGTAATATCACTATTAGGAGACAACCACGCTTTAAGCTGCATACTTGAACTAGAATAATGGTTCCAAGAATACAAAAGACTCGAATAGTAATCATTACGAGGGAAAGCACAAGAAGCATACCCACCAATAAGAGAACCGACAACCAAACCTTCATGGAAAAGAGCTGAACCAGAAGAGCCCCCTTCGGTCACACCACTATCCCATCTCTTAATATAAATAGAAGATCCATCCACAATATTCTCCCCATAACTCTGTAATGACGGACTATTGTTACTGATAGAATATTTCTTTACATCTCCTTGTGGATGGTGAATACCAATTACTTTAGTGGTAAAAAGTCCAGAATTATCCCATCCTGCATAATAGGGACGTAAATCTAAAGAAGGAGACTGTCCCATCTCTACCAAAGTAAAATCAAGATCTGGTGCTGTAGCACGTAACACGGCTCCATTAATAATATCGTTTTCCCACCCTTCTAATCCACCACAAGGATAGGCTTCATAATTGAAATTAAAAAGAGTATTCGCTGCATTATCTTCAGTTGAGATACAGTGATTGGCAGTTAGAACATAAGGAGGTTTCTCCAAAGAGGTACTATTCATCAAAGTTCCTGTACAGAAATATCGCCCATCAACAATCAAACGACAAACGCTTCTTTTAAGCTTTTGCAAAGCACCATCATTGGTACAATTAATATCAACCTCACAATTACCAGAGTCCCCATATCCTTTGCGATGCAATGAATTTCCACTTCCGGGCAATGGTCTAAAGCCATGGTTCACACATTCTATCTGTATATCTACGTTTTCTTTAAGTAAATCCGAAGGAATATCAAGTTCAATAAAAAGAGAATCTCCTTTTACCATATTAGACAAATATCCCCCAATAGCATTTTCCATTCCTGCTTGAATAGGATGATAATTAGAAGGTTGGGCGCCATATACAAACATCCTCATGCCAGAGGCAATAGAAAGGCGAGAAAAAATAACATTCATAAAAAAAGCATCTACAGAATGTAGTTTTATTAGATATGCAGCCGATTGATCTTGAAAATCAATCTTTGTTGCTTTAGATATAAAATTCCACTGAAGATTAACTTCTTCAGCAATCTGCATTCTTTTCCGAGGTGTAGGCTTATATTTCTCTTGCAACGAGAAGTTATTTTGCTGAGGAAGAGTATAAACAGGAACGTTTAAAACAGGTTTATCAACTGATTTATATTTTGTATAAGGAAGCGTCTGGCCATAAATAGTAGTAGAAAGGACTAAGAAGCTTAAGGTAAAAAAGAGAGTAAAGGTTTGGCTAAAATATTTCATAGTTCACATAATCATTCTTTAAACAATAAGAAAAGGTTGTATATTACAATATACAACCTTTTCACTATAAAATAAGTTCTAAATAAAACTTAAATTTATTATTTCTTAAAATAAGCATCCATAGAATCGGCAGCTTTACGACCATCTCCCATTGCTAGAATCACGGTTGCTCCACCTCTTACGATGTCTCCACCTGCAAATACTTCTTCCACATCCGACTGCATCGTCTCATCTCCAACCAATACTGTACCCCACTTAGACGTACGTACCGAAGGCAAACAAGATGGAATTAATGGGTTTGGTGATACACCTACAGATACAATAACTAGATCCACAGGTAGTTCCTCAAATTTCCCTTCGATTGGCATAGGACGTCTACGGCCAGAATCATCAGGTTCTCCTAGTTCCATCACTTGTAACTTCATCGACTTCACTCGTCCGTTCTCATCACCACTATATTCTATAGGATTATGTAGACACATAAACTCTACTCCTTCTTCAATGGCATGATGTACCTCTTCTCCACGAGCAGGAATCTCATCCATAGAACGACGGTATACAATCATTGCTTTTTCTGCACCTAAACGACGAGCAGTACGCACTGAGTCCATTGCAGTGTTACCACCACCAATAATAGCGACACGCTTACCTTTCAATACAGGAGTCTCAGAATCATCTCTATAAGCCCCCATCAGGTTAACACGAGTAAGGTATTCATTCGCTGAGAAGATACCATTTAGGTTCTCTCCAGGAATACCCATAAAACGAGGAAGACCAGCTCCACTACCAACAAAGAATGCTTTATATCCTTGTTCTTTAAGATCTTCAAAAGAAGCCGTACGACCAACAACAAAGTTAGTTTCAAATTTCACCCCCATCTTACGTAGGTTCTCTATTTCAAACTCCACAATCTCGTTTGGTAGGCGGAACTCAGGAATACCATATTTTAAAACCCCTCCAATTTCATGTAAGGCTTCAAAAACAGTTACATCGTATCCCTTTTTAATCATATCTCCAGCAAAAGAAAGTGATGCAGGTCCCGAACCAACAGCAGCAATCTTAATACCATTTTGTTTGATCTCAGGAATAGCTGGATTTGGATCATTTTCTCTTGCATAATCAGCAGCAAAACGCTCCAAATACCCAATAGCAACAGCTGGTTTCTTAAGTTTCAAGGTATAGAAACATTGCGATTCACACTGTTTCTCTTGAGGACACACACGACCACAAACAGCAGGTAGTGCACTTTTATCTTTTAAAGTAGCGGCAGCATCAATAAAATCACCTTTCTCAATCTGTTTTACAAATTTAGGGATATTGATACCTACAGGACAACCCGTAATACATGTAGGGTTAGAACAATCCATACATCTTACGGCTTCATTTTGTGCAGCCTCAACCGAAAGACCACAGTTTACCTCTACATCTTGATGCTTTACACGTTCTTCTGGTGCCACCTCTGGCATCACAACACGCTCAATAGCAATACGGTCCTTATTTTTATTTTTTTTGCGAAGCTCTTCTCTCCAAAGCTCCTTTCTATCTGACAACATAATAATCTAATCGTGAAATGAATAAGAATTAATCATTTAATTGTTTCTCTTCCTGCACATAGCTCTTAAGACGCATCATCATCTCGTCGAAATCAACTTGATGTGCATCAAACTCAGGACCATCAACACAAGTAAACTTGGTCTTACCTCCTACAGAAACGCGACATGCACCACACATACCCGTACCATCAACCATCATGGCATTCAAACTAGCTTGTGTTGGAACATCAAATTCTTTAGTCAATTGTGCAGCAAATTTCATCATGATTGCAGGACCAATAATGATAGCCTCATCCACCGTCTCTCTTTCAAGAACACGACGCATACCTTCGGTAATCAATCCTTTCTCTCCAAGAGATCCATCATCGGTCATGATAATCAATTCATCAGACCATTTCTCCATCTCTTCTTTCAAAATAATCAACTCTTCTGATCGTGCAGCGATTACAGATACCACTCTGTTTCCTGCTTGCTTAAAAGCCTCTACGATAGGCAAGAGAGGAGCGACGCCAACACCTCCACCACAAGCCAAAACAGTACCTACATTCTTAATATCAGTAGGACGACCTAAAGGACCTACCACATCTGTAATATAATCTCCTACATTCAAACTAGCCAATTTCTTAGAACTAGCTCCAACAATCTGAGCAACAATACGGATGGTACCTTTTTCTTTATCTGCACCTGCAATAGTTAATGGGACTCTTTCGCCTTTGTCTCCAACACGCAGAATGATAAAGTTTCCTGCTTTTCGGGATTTTGCAATAAGAGGGGCTTCTATCTCAAAAGCAACGACTTTCTCCGAAAAGTATTCTTTGCCTATAATTTTATTCATTATCCTTTGTCATTTATTAGATATATATCTATCTAGATGGATATAGCCCATCTAAAAAGACAATATACAAAAGTAACATTATTTCCATAGAGGAGTAATGAAGTTGTATAATGGAATAATTCTAAATTACCCACAAAAAAACTCCATATTTTCATCAAATATGGAGTTTCTCGATCAATATGTAATCAAAATAACTATTTCACTGCCACTTTCACAACAATCTTTTTAACTACGGTAGGTTGATCACCGATAGTTTGACAAGGAGCATGAATATCTGAAGGGAAAAGCACAGCAGCAAAGCCACGATCCATTCTAATAGATGAATAGTTCTTTAAAGAAGGAAAATAAAGATCTTTCTGATCATCATACTCTGCCTGAGTTAGAATGTCCGTTACCGATCCATTATGAATAAACTCTTCTCCTTCAAAAATAAATTGAATATCAATATACTTATGATGTCCCTCAAAATTAGGAACTTCTGGTTGTTTTGTAGTATACTGTTGAAACGAAGCAAAAAGACGCTTTCCTTCGATCTCATGTGTATAAGAATTTCCATCTTCAACTTTATCAAAGAATGAAGACAGGTCACTGTTTTTTAGGAATTCAAGTCCCTTTTGTAGTAACTCATTATTAGGAACTTGTGCAATAACTTGATCTAATGTACCAAAAATAGCCATAATGTGTGTGTTTTAATGGTTTATTATAATACAAATAAAGAGCCACACCTGAAGGTATAACTCTTTATTTTAAAAATGTGACAACGTATAAGCCGAGTTCTGTACCCATTAAAAATGGGCCTCTATCATTTATCTAGATTTATTGTCACCAATAAACTCAAGCAGCCTACCCCTCTCGATAAAAATTAGATTTTCCCAAAGCGAGCAGCCTTGTACTCAATAAAGAGTTCGAGATATATTTGGCCTTACAACTCATGAGGCGTACGGCTGTCCATGTTACCACAGACACCGGTGAGCTCTTACCTCACCTTTTCACCCTTACTCCCGAAGGAGCGGTTATTCTCTGTTACGCTACTATAAGTTCACACCCATCTTCCCGTTAGGAAGCATGACGCTCTGTGTTGCCCGGACTTTCCTCGTAAATTCACAAATGAATCCCCGCGATAGAGCAGTTATCACACTGCAAAGGTATATTTTATAAAAATAAAAAACAACAATAAATAATATTTCATCTAGTATTTTAAGTCAGGAATCAAACCATTCCCCAATGAATCAATGCATAAGAATGGAGCATTTTAATTGTTTTTTCAGAAGGAATAATCAAATCGGGCTCCTCTAAAGATGCAATCCAACGATCTACTCGCTCCCATTGGGGAGATGTCAAGTGTTTCTTTCTTGACTCTGGAAAAGGACGTTTCTCTTCCAACTTATCCCAACTCCTGTTATTCATCCACTACGCGTTTTTAAGATTTTTTATAATTTGACAATCTATATAATCTATAACGCAACTATATATTATTTTATTTCCCATGACAAGAGAAAAAAATCAAAACCTCAATTCTACAGCAACACCTAAATACCAAGAAGGCTCCACCAAACCGACATCTTGTTGTCTATCTCCTACTGACAACAAGACATCACTAGCCTTAATATTAGACCCAGCTCCTTCTTTTGTTCCATATAATTTCACCAAAGAACGATAACCTAAAATATTACATTTATAGTGTATATCGAAATCTAACTTTGTCCAATAGTTTGCATAATCGACTTTCGTCTTAAAAGGTAAGACCCAAGGATCACCCAAGTTCACATTCCCCCGACAAAGAAATCTCCATCTATTATCTTCATAAACCACACTTCCACCAAACGCATGAGAAACACCATCTAAATAGACAAGATCTCTTTTTCTATTCTTAGTTTCATAACTACGTATAGTATAATCTGTTGCAAAACGAAACAAGCCAAGCTCTTTATGAATGGTAGTACTCAAATAAGGGATACTCTCGTCGGTATAAAAAAGAGAATTACTTAAATAGACCACATGGTCATTATAATTCCATCCTAACTCAACATCCAATTCAGACCAACCGAAGGTAACATTTCTTAAAAAGACAGAGGTGTTATAAGTGGACTGAATAGGCATAGTCTCTTGATAAATAGTAGAAGTCTCAAACAGTCCTGTAGAGGGATAATACATCCTTGCAGTAAAAGAAGATTTAATCTGCTTATAAGTTCTAAAAGCAAAACTAGCATTCTCCTTCAGCATTGTTTCAAGGAACAAATTATAATGGAAACCACTTCGATTTATTCTATTAAAATATTTAAACCCCACCTCTCCTCTTAAAAGCACTTTTGGTGAAATACGGAACTGATCTTTTAACGAAAGATTATAAACCAACATAGGATTAAAGTTACCCCCATCAAATTGTATCGATCTATGAGACATTAGAATCTCTGCATTTACTCCCCAAGAAAACATGTGTCGTTTACGCACGGGGTAGTTAGCAACGATAGAAAGGTCGGTACTACTCAAACTATTTTTACTCTGATACTCAGGAAGGAAACTGTTTTTTGAGATAAAAAACCAGTCTCTAAGATATTTCTCTCTCAATGCTACATCCAACGACCTATTTTTATTAAAATAGAATTGAAAGCCCACCAAGAAATCAAGATACATACGTCGTTTCTCAAAGGTCAACCTCTCTACGGAAGGTTCATCATGCCTAACAGACATGCCTTTCATGGCACCAGAGACACTTGTGTAGAACATATCATTACCTACCATATGTTCATATCTTGCAGAAAGAGAAGCCAAATACTGATCGTTAACAGGGATGTATAGTGCATCATCACTCCTTGAGATTTCACCATTAAAAGGAGCAATACGATTTAACGAAGCCGTAAGATAATATTGATCTATAGAGTCTTTACGATCACACCATTCAATCCAAGAATCAATATTACCTACTTGAAAACCTTTGCTATTGGTATGCATAATCCAATCACTTCGATCATTCAATTTATCCAATCGATGAATGACATTAGGTCCACGTCCTCTCTCAACAGATTCCGCATCAAAAAGGTCAGAAGAAGACAATGACTTTTGTAGAGGAGCATGCCACGGATTCCGTGAGCGTTCATTATCAGGATGCTCTACAACCCCATTAAGATATCTTTTGCGTGGTTTTTTTAAAGAAGTTTGTTTGTTTTTATCGATTAAATAAACCCACTCCATCTTAGATACAGTATCACTCACCAACTTCTCGGTATGTGAATACCCCAGTCCATCACGATATTTTATTTCTATACTATCCTCTACTACTTTAATAAAGACATTAGAACTATTCCAAAGCCATTCTCCTTCTTTCGTTTCAAAGCCCAACGTATTCATTCTATTTAGAACATTAAAAGTACTCTCTTTTAATGCCAAATCGATAGGATCTGAAAGAATCGTCCTCTCTATCTTTGTTATTTTAGAGATAGGGGCCTCCTCTTTTTTAACCTTTTTTGCTTTAGGACAAGGATAGAAAACATATACATCGGACATCTTTTCGACACAATAAGGGTAGTCCTTCAACAAATAACGAAAAAGAGAATCCACCTGAATATTTTGAGGTACTGAAGTCACCTTGATGTTATTCAAAGCATCTACATCCAAAGAGACCTGTAGCCCCTTTGTTTTTGCCAAATAGATGATATAGTCCCCAAGTTTACTAGGAGACTGATTTTCTCTACTCTTTGCAACACTCAATATAGGCATGCAAAGAAATATGAAATATATTATTGTAAATCTATAAAAACTCATTTATGGTTTAGTAAGAACAAAAAAACCTTTCTTTTCCTCTACAAAAGAAAGACCAAGAGGCTTACAAACCAAATTTAAAGCATTATAAATTGTTTTCGGACGATTAAAAATCAAAGTACTTCTAAAACCAAGGTCTTTAGGAACCTCTATTTTAACATTATACTCCAATTCCAATCTTGTAATAATATAATAGATACTACGTCTATGAAAAGAGAATTTCTGTTCCATCCATGACGGCTGTGCTGAAAGTTCTGTATTTTGTTTACGTAAAGCGACCTTATCATCCCCCAACTTAGTCATCGAATCTTTAGGATGTAGAACCACCACCTCTTCGTGATCTTTGGTAACGACCTTTACTTTTCCAGTATAACAAGCCACTTCAAAAGTCTCTTTATAGGCCAAAACATTAAAAGACGTTCCCAATACTTCTGTACTACCCATCGGAGACTCCACAACAAAACGGCTACCTTTTTTCACCCTAAAGAATCCCTCTCCTGAAAAAGACACTTTTCTTTGTAAATACCATCCATAAGGACGAAAACGAACTTTAGAACTATTCTTTGCCAAAACAGTTGAACCATCTGGTAAATCTACCAAAACCGTTCCAGAAGGATCCACCTCTACCGTTTTAGTATAAGACAAAACACCCCAAGTCGTTCCGATCAATAACAATATTGACGCAGCCCAACGATAAAGAGGCATCCACCTTTTATTAGAAGTTAATTTAATCTCCTCCTTATGCTCAATTTTCCCCGAAATACGTTTCCACACTTCTTCTGGTGTTTCAGAATAAGCAATGTCAATATCAGGGAACTCCCGACCAAAGGAGGTATCTACCCCTTTAATATTTTTCTTATTTACGTTTCTCATAATCTAATGCACTTCGCAAGAATGCCAAAGCATTCTTCATTCTCTTTTCCACTGCTTTAACACTTATCCCCAATCGAGCTGCTATTTCGCTATATTTTAAAGCATCATGACGACTCATCAGAAACACTTCACGTTGATTGTCTGGCAACTCAACCAATGCCTGTTCATAGCATCCAACCAAACGTTCATATTCCACAACATCTTCAGGTGTTTGATATTCCACCTCTTCGACTGTTGCTGAATATTTCTTCTGAACCTTTTCATGTCTAACTTTCGAAACCCACAGATCAATAGACATTTTATACAGTAGACCAACGAGATTTCCCGTTGAGTCAAACTTATCTTTTTTTTCCCAAAGTTTCAGAAATGCTTCTTGAGCAATATCTGAAGCGATATCAGGATCTCCACATCTATAGTAGAGATAATTGCGTAAAGAGGAGAAATGCGCACTAAATAACTCTTCAAATTCTTCGATACTCAAATCAATTTATTTTTCACATGCAACGATGTAGACATTCATCAAAGAAAACATTCTCAATAGAATCCTAAAACGGATACGAAAATGTCATCCAAACCAAGAGTTCTTTATTATAATTAAACATATTCAAGACCAATAGATTGAAACACAAAAGACAATAAATAAAATCAATAACTTAATTCTCTTCTCAAAGATCTATTTATCTTCCTTTATTCTTGATTCTTACATCACACGTTCCATTAATCTTGGTATCAATTTTATAACAAAATATCCTTCTCTCAAATAAAAGACTCCAAACATAACTCGAACTAAGAACATTTGAACGTTTTCAATCTATAAATTAAGTTAATTCAACCATAAAAAATATAGGCTAAAGCCCTATGATTCTATGATGAATCACTACTTTTGTTGGCGAAGCCTAATCCATCATAAAATTGGACTACCCCATTACATTTAATACACCGTACAAAACAATTGTCACCCTACCATTTTTATAATATTTAACAATATAACGAATGAATAAATTCGATCGATTTCCTATTAATCCACAGAAAACGCCATTCTTCTATGGATGGATCATTGTAGCAATAGGAACCATTGGGGTTCTTTTTAGTGTTCCAGGACAGACCACAGGGGTATCTGTTTTCACAGACCACCTACTTAAGGCATTAAATATTACGAGAAACAATCTTACGGTTGCCTATATGATAGGCACCATTACCAGCTCGTTATTTTTAACGAAGGTAGGACGTCTTTTTGATAAAAAAGGAGCCAGAATATTAATCATCTATGCAAGTGCTCTTTTAAGCTTCTCTTGCTTTACGATTTCCTTCTCTCCACAGATCATGAACCTACTAACCACAAACATCACAAGTATTCATCGTCTTTTTATCATCATACCAACCATGTCACTAATCTTCCTTGCCCTTCGATTTTCAGGACAAGGGATGATGACAATGGTTTCAAGAACCATGATCATGAAATGGTTCGACCAAAAAAGAGGACTTGCCAATGCCATTAGCTCTGTTTTTGTAAGTATTGGTTTCTCTATAGCACCACTGATTTTTGCATGGGATATCGAAGCATTCCATTGGGATGGAGCTTACAGAGTATTAGGTGTCAGTTTGCTATGTTTTCTTATTTTAGGATTATTCTTCTACAGAGATCATCCTGAGAAATTTGGACTCGTTCCCGATGGAAAAAAAATTGAACCAACTGCTGACTTTAAACTTACAACAGAAGAGAGAGAACAATACACCCTAGAAGAAGCTAAAAAGACATCAGCTTTCTGGGGGATAGCACTATCTACCACCTTCTTTGGCTTTTTTGTATCAGGATTCAACTTTAACATTATCTCCATTTACAGTCATGCTGGCTACAACACCACAGAAGCATTAAAAGTTTTTATCCCAGCAACTGTCATCTCAGTGTTTATCTCATTAATAAGCAGTTATGCTAGTGATTATATTCGCATAAAAAAGATATTGTACGTATACATTTTTGGTGCATTTATGTGTGCCATCTCTTTCACCTATCTAAACGATGGAAAGTTATTCTATTATGGAGAGATTATAGGATTAGGAATACTTAATGGAACCTACAGTACCGTCATGTCGGTTGGTCACCCACGTTATTTCGGACGTAAATATCTGGGAGCCATATCAGGATTCAACATGTCGATGATTGTATTCTCCAGTGCCATAGCCCCTCTTCTATTCAGTCTCTCTGAATCCTTTTTAGGTAGCTATAAAGCAGCTGGATATCTATCTATTATTATCTGTATTCTTTTAACTATAGCCATCTCTAAAGTAAAAAACCCACAACACAAGAAGAAATAACAAAAAAAAGCTCTCTGTCAGATTATCAGAGAGCTTTTTCTATAACATTAGGACTCATAGACCATTATCCCTACAGAGTTATACTGTTAAGATATAACTAACCATATGGCCATCATAACAATCATACAAAGGAAATCTCTTTTAATAGACACAACATCGTTTCAATCTCAGTCGCAACCTACAAAAAGATACCATCCATATCTCATTCTACATTTATTTCTTAGATCGATGGTAGACTAAACCACCCAGAATAGCAGTCGCAGGAGCCACCAGCACCAACCCAAAGCTACCAATCATGGTATGCAAAATCTCACCAGCGACATAATTAAGGTTTAAGATATTAATAGTTGGTGTTCCTTGTGCGATAAACACCATCAAAAGGGCACTAAATCCACCAGAATAGGCCAGAAGTAAAGTGGTCGTCATGGTTCCAATAACCCCACGCCCAATATTAAAGCCCGATTTAATCAAAGCTCTGGTAGATATTTTAGGATGTATCTCAATAATCTCAAATTGAGATACAGCAATATCCATAGCGATATCCATCATCGCACCAGAAGAAGAGATAAAAATACTAGCTAAAAATATCTGTGTCAGATTAAGGTGGTTATATCCAGAATAGAGCAATGTCTCAGAAAATGGTTTTATCGCCCCATGAACATTAAAGAGGTCCCCAAAAAACAGAGACAGAATTGCAGTGATTAACACCCCACTAAAAGCACCTAGAAGGGCAACCAATCCTTTCTTATTAACACCTGCGACCAAAAGAATAATAACCGCAGTAATAATTGCCACTAGGACAAGAGAAATCAATACGGGAGAATAGCCTAAAAGGAAACCAGGAAGCAACAACTTCCATATCACCATTCCTGTAAAGGCAAAAGAGAGAATTGCTTTCACCCCAGTGATTCCAGCAAAACATATCAAAAAGGCAAAAAACAGTATCATCAACCAAAATTCCACATCCAGTCGATAGTGATCAATCACATTTATAGAGACAACTTTTGATGCATCGTCACTCAGGTTTAAGACCACAAGGGCTTTCTCTCCAACATTAAAAAGCTTATCAAACTCCATGCGACCCATCAGCTGATTAGAGGCAAATAGCGTATCCCCAGCAAAAGTTCCTTGTTTAACTAACAAACGAAGAGATTGATTTCCTGTTTTAACAATTCCAGTTTCTAATATTCCAGAATTATCTACAGCCAACACTTTTGCCTTAACTCTTTCAGCCAAAGGATTTTCTGGTTTATCAAAAGGAGAAGGCAAAAAATAAACCCCTAAAGTCAAAAGAAATATCACTAAAGGGAAAATCGCATTTTTAACGTTACTAAGGAGACTTTGTTTCATAATAAGCATAAAAAAAAGCGATCTAATCCTGAAATATCAGATAGTAGATCGCTTTAAGTTCTTTTATTTATTCAATAAAGATTCAATATTTTTTGGTAAATCAGTATTATCAAAGAAACCATCAAATAATGAGGATCCTGGACCAATAGCTCTCACTGGAATAGGAGTAGCAGTATGTGAGAAAGTAGTCCAACCCAAACCTGCTTTTTGTGCCAAGATATGACATGCAGTAATCGTAATTGGTTCATAACTTCCATACAGTTGGTAGTATTGATCTTCATTCTTCACAGGAGCCTTTTTAGTAAAACTCTGCTTATATGCTTGTTTTAATTGGTTTAGTTCATAATCAGAAAGAGCCATTTTCTTGTCTCCATTATCGAAACCGAAGTTGTCTCTTACCATCTTCATCACCTCTTTTAGAGAAGCTTTTTTACCTTTTTCTTCTTTGTATTCTCGAAGCTTGTTAGTGAAATACTCGTATGATTTCTTTTGATTCTTGATCAATTGGAAATCAGACTCATAATGAGACCCTGAAAAACCAAGTGCCAATCCACCAGTTTCATGGTCACCACAAACAACAATCAAAGTCTCCTCTGGATGTTCGTTATAAAAGTCAACAGCTTTCTTGATAGCAGAATCAAACTGCATCACCTCATGAATCACTGTAGCAGCATCATTGGCGTGACAAGCCCAGTCAATTTTACCACCCTCAACCATTAAGAAAAATCCTTTCGAGTTATCCAATACCTCAATCGCTTTGCCAGTGTAATCTGCCAAAGATAGGCCTTCGCCCTCTTGGTCAATAGAGTAAGGTAAAGAAGTACCACCAGCTAGACGCTCGTTGATAGCCACCACTTTGTCATCACCTTTTCCAATAGCATGGAATGCTTTATTGGTTTTTACAAAAGTGTAACCATTTCTTTTTGCCAATTCGATAGAGTTCGTTTGGTTATCTTCGATCTTAACACCATCATCCAATCCCATGTTAGCAACAGAATTAGTCTTCTCTGCATTTCCATCTCCTTCTGGGTGTTTGATACCTCCACCTCCGAAGAAATTGAAATTACTTTTACCTAGATCTACACTAATATTATAATAGTCGTTACGAGAAGGTTGGTGTGCATAAAAAGCAGCAGGCGTAGCGTGGTCGATAGAAACCGAAGTCACAACCCCAACTTTAAGCCCTTTATCTCTAGCCACCTCAGCGACACTTTTAAGAGGTTTTTGTCTCTCGGCATCCATACCAATGGTATTGATAGTAGTCTTGTGCCCAGTAGCAAGAGCAGTACCAGCAGCAGCAGAACCAGTAATAAAACGGTTGTCAGCATAAGTGGTATAAAAACCTTGACATGGGAAAGTGCTCATTGCTAAATGTTGGATTCCTTTTGCGCCATTCACAGCAGCCATATATGCTTCCGTTGCATTCGCTTGAGAAAGTCCAAAACCATCACCAATAAAATAAAAGATGTATTTAGGTTTTTTACCATCATACTGATCTCTTTTAGCTTGCGTCGCACCATTATTAGACGCAAAAATCATTTGCATTGAAAAAATGCAAAGCAGAAATAATAAAGAATATCTCTTCATCACGATTCATTATTTTAGTTAATTAAGCAATCTTCAACTTAGAATAGGTGGCTTTCAATAGTTTCAAATACTCATTATACTTAAATTCATTTTTAAAGATAGATCAATCGAAGTAAAAAAGAAATCTCATTATCCCAATAACACTTAAAATTCAAAAACAAAAATGAGTTTAATTTTTCTACGGATCTATTTTAGAAAACGAATTTTAGGATATGAATAGGGGGAGCCATACAATAAGGAGTTTTGCAAAAAATCACGACCACTCCTGTGTAATCGTCGACAAATATACATCAGTTCTCTCTATTTTTATCATTATAATGTAAAAAAATCTAAATCATTTTTAATTATCCACATATTTTTACTTAAACATTTTTTAACTACATTAGTCCCGAACATACATTAAATAAACCTTAATTATTTATGAGAAATCTTATCTACCTACTTTTCGTTCTAATGCTACCAACATTGTCACAAGCACAAGAATATGATAGTTATTGGGACAATGGTATCAAATTTGAAACCTATAAGAATGGACCTATAGAAATTCTAGGCTATGTTAAAGCAGCCAAAACTCCTATTGGGAAACAATATATTTTTCATTTAGATATCTATAACCATAGTGACAATAGGCTTCTTTTTGATGCCACCAAAGTTCAAGTTCTAGGTTTTAGAGACACTCCTATTGAAGACAATATTCCGGTATTACTAAAAACACTAACAGCAGATAGTTTTGATAAAAAAGTAAAATCAAAGTCTTTTGCAGAAGCCGTATTTGGTTTTGCTGCCACCGTAGCACTTACAGCGGCAGCCGTTTCTACAGACAATGAGAATGTTTCGGATCTAGCCACAATTGGAGCAGTAACTACAGCTGCAGCAACCACCGCAGATGTTGATGACAAGCTATATTCAAGACATGCCATCTATTATGACTATCTAAAAAAGACAACAATAGAAGAGTGTCGTTCGGCACATGGTATTCTTTTATCGGAGTATAAACGTAAGTTTAAAGCTCTTGTTTTACGTATAACTTTTGGTGATCATGTGACCCATAAAGTTGTATTTAACCCTGATCCAAAGAAAAGGGTCATTCGTTATGATATGGAAAATATGTAAAGCCACCAATTTCTTTCTTATTATGAAACGATTCTTATTATTTATCACATTTTTCACAACGCTATCGGTTGTTGCACAAAATAGTACACAACATTCTTTTTGGTATAAAGATTCAAAATATGTTGTTTTTCAAGACAGTGAATTAGAGGTCGTTTGTTATGCAGAAAAGATAAATCGTTACGTTCGAGACCATCTTGCCTTTCATTTTAACATCTTTAATCTAACGAAAGAAGATCTTTTAATCCAACCCAATAAGATTACCATTTCGGTAAAGGACAGCACAAGCAAACATTGGGAGGATTTAAAATTAATGTCAAGTAAAGAATTCTATCGATTTAAATATACTCCCGAGAATCATCACCATATGTCAAACGACGATTTCTCTATGGATTATACCTACTATGTCAAAACAGTAGAAAAAGAGGTTAACGATTCGACCAAAACAACCGAACAAAAAGTCGTTCTTGTTCCTAAAAAGATACCCGAAAGACGAAATGTCATAAACAAGACACACATGTCTACAAGATATTTAGGAAAAACATCTCTAATTGAAGGCAGGTATGCAAGCGGTATCCTTTTAAGTAGATTTAGATACAGAGAAATGGTCAAAAAGGTAAAGATTGTAATTGAAATGGAAGGTCATCCTAAGAAGGAAATTTTCATCAATCTAACAGAAGATTAGATCTTTTTCTTTTCAACAAACCATTGGTCTAACTTGTAAAAGGAAAGATCCAGAAAAAGATCATCATAAATCTACGTGCAATCGAACCTTTCATCAATCAAGAGACAAACTTCTCTATATGGTTATTTCTGGAGTATTTATCGACGATAGATGCCTAACAAATTTCCAAACGATGATAGGCGTTATGAAAGAAAAGGGTATTGTGAAAACTAAAATAATACTCCGATATAATAGGAATTAGAACAATTCGAATGACCAAACTTTTAAATGGGTGACACAACGTTTGTGGTGTTACCCATTTTTATACCCTCCACTTCCTATTATTTGACGAATAATTCTCCTAAGTCGAACCTTTGATGGTCAAATAAACGGAAATACACAACCCATCTATAACACAATCCATCTATAACACCAAACATATTAATAATTAACCACCAACACCTTGACAGATTTCAAGATAAAGACATTAACATTTTCAAGGAACCTTCCCCCTTTTTTACTTCAATTTTAGGAGATTTTTTTGAGATATTCTCACCTAAAAAAGTGGAAATATGTTCATCTAAAGGGTGTAAAGTACTCACATAACAATACCCAGATATTACTTAAATTTGTTACAATTCTATATCAAGTTCATATCAAATTCATATTAACTTCATATCATGTTCACTTATACCTTATATTAAATAGACTTTCAAATGAACTTGATATGAAGTTATAGTGATGCTGAAGTAAGATAAAAGTGGCATAGAAATATATTTGAAACAAGGCAAATACAATTAGGAGTAGCATTAACCCCATATATGATATTTGTAAAAAGCGGTCAATGCAAGATGACTGAACATAAGACATAAAAAAGTCTTATAAAAAGAGAGATCGTATAGAAGAAATTAAGCGCTTAAGAGATCTAATTTTGTATTTCTGAATCACTCATTCTTCATCGTCTTTAAAGACAAAAAAAGAGGATGTCTCACTAGCAGACACCCTCTTTGGCAATTTGGTATTTTGGTTTAATACATGCACTAAAGCTTTAACTCAAGATTAAGATAAAAATAGTTTTCATTTTTAAAGCTTTGTGCATTCTCATGATGTACCCAACGATAGTTAGGAGCTACCTTGATTCCTTTGCAAGGTATATACTCAAAACCAGTTAAAAATACATCTTCATTATTCTCCTTGTAGGCATCGGAGTTATTTCTTAAACAATCGTATCTCGCAAACACTTTCCATTGTTTCTTGAGCACAACAGTAGAGTAGATAGAGTAGATATGTTTGCTATTGTCGTCTTCAAATTTAAAATTCTGTCCATAATCGTATTCCATTCCTAACGACCATTTCTTGTTTTTATAGCCAGCAAAAAAGGCGATACTGCTTTGGTCTTCGAATGAACGATCTTCATTATCTTCAGGAGCCACATAGTAGTCGTAATAAGTACGCAAGGTAAAGTTTTCTTTAGGAACAAAAGTAAGACCAAGACCATAACGATAATCTCCATTTTCATCTTGTGATTTTTTAGCTCCTTCTCCATTAGAGATAGTTAAATCACCCGACAATGTCTCAGTAAAATTATATGCAATATAGAGTCCTGCGTCCACGCTATTATTAAACTTATACTCATCCATAGCCGATTTGTATATATAACGATAGCCCCAATTGTTTTCTTGTACTTTAAATTGCTTTAAGCCAATAATACCCAAGCTAGCCAAGAAATCACCTTTTTTGTATGTAATAAAAGCTTTACGCAGATAGGCTGTTTCCTCAAATGAACCATTCTTTGGGTTACCAGTATCAAAAACAACCTGACCAGACCATTCTGGAGCAAACTGATAAGAATAACCAAGAAGGGCTCTTTGTATTTCAAAACCACTTTCAGAACTTACATCTCCAAAACCTGTATGCCAATCAGAGAAGATACGTACAATAGGTTTTCCTTTTCTTTCAAAATTAGAATCTTTTTCAGAAGGTTTGGCACTTACGGAAAAAGTAAATGCTAAAAAAAGCAATATTGCTCCGATCTGTTTCATGGTTATTCTCTTAATTTTTTATGTGATGTTTTCATTTACACTGCATAATTACAACACAGATGTTACAAAATTGTTACAGAATATCAGGCCTCTTCTATTTTAATTCTATTTTACACTTATTATGAGCAAGTTACAAAACCAAACATTTTACAAAAAATATTACATCTATCAGAATGCAATAGCCATTCAAGTATATAGTTATATACTCCTAAGCGATTTATTGGTAATAGAAAACATTATATGAATATGAAGATCTATGATTTTTATCAATCATTATTAAGGATATAACCAAAGAATCCATAATTTTAAGATTTTAAAAGCAAAAAAAACAAAGTTGTATATATTCTATGAAAAACGAACGAGAAATAATACTACTAAATATATCAGGTGAGGACAAACCAGGTTTAACCTCTTCTTTGACACATATTTTAGGAAGATATAATGCAACCATTTTGGATATTGGTCAAGCAGTAATCCACAATACCCTCTCTTTAGGTATTCTTTTTGAATCGCCAAAAGGGAAAGAGTCTGGTCCTATTTTAAAGGATCTACTTTTTAAAGCATACGAATTAGATATTCAAGCAAAATTTACTCCTGTACCAGCGAAAGACTATCAAAATTGGGTCTCTCTTCAAGGGAAAGATAGATATATTATCACTTTGCTTGGTCGAATGATTACTGCAGAACAGATATCTAAAGTTACGGATGTAATCACAGATCAAGGCTTAAACATAGAATCCATCAACCGACTAACAGGACGTATACCCTTAGAAGAAGTGGGAACACAAACCACCAATGCAAAGTCATGTGTAACATTAAGTGTTCGTGGTACTCCTCCCAATAGAGAGAATATGAATCTTAGCTTTTTGGAGATGGCCAGCAGTCTAGGTATTGATATCTCATTCCAAGAAGATAACCTATATCGTCGTAATCGAAGATTGGTTTGTTTTGATATGGACTCGACACTTATCCAAACAGAGGTGATTGATGAATTAGCAGAAAGAGCTGGTGTCGGCGAGCAAGTAAAAGCCATCACAGAGAGTGCCATGAGAGGTGAGATCGACTTTAACGAGAGCTTTAAGCAACGCATGGCACTATTAAAGGGGCTACCAGAAGCTGAGTTAGAAGATATTGCTAAGAACCTACCCATTACAGAAGGAGCAGAACGTCTATTTAAGGCACTTCAACGTTTTGGTTTTAAGACAGCCATTCTTTCTGGTGGATTCACCTATTTTGGGAACTATCTAAAAGAGAAGCTAGGGGTAGATTATGTCTATGCTAACGAACTAGAGATAAAAGATGGAGCATTAACAGGCAACTATATAGGTAGTATTGTAAACGGGAATAAGAAAGCAGAACTGATGAGATTAATTGCTCAATTTGAGAATTTAGATCTGAATCAAGTGATTGCTGTTGGAGACGGAGCCAATGACCTTCCGATGCTAAACCTAGCAGGACTTGGGATTGCCTATCATGCGAAGCCTAAAGTTAGAAAGAATGCATCTCAAGCTATCGATACAATAGGACTTGATGGAATATTATATCTACTAGGATTTAATGATGCCTTTATCGATTAGGACCTTTTAAATAAGAAAAGACCAAGAACGACTCTTGGTCTTTTTTTCAATCAACAATATCATCAAGAGTTAAAAAGCTCATTAACTATTGATACGTTTAATCAATATCTTCCTCTTTAATCAGAGTAAAATCGAAATCATCATTAGTCTGTTCTTTCCACTGCTTAAGGTATCCGACATATTTCTTTACCACTTTCTGATAAGCTGGGTCGTAAGCTAAATTCTTTGTTTCACCTGGATCTTTCACCATATCAAACAACTGTAGACGAATATTGCCTACGTCATAGAAGATAAACTTATAGTCGCCACTAATTACTGCTCTACCTCGTACATTAAAACGTTTGGTCATATTACAGAAATCGGTTTCCACTACGGTATAATCTCTAATAGAAGAACTTTTATCTTCCACTAAAGGACGAACAGAACTTCCTTTCATGTAACTAGGTTGTTCAATCTGTGCATAATCAAGAATGGTAGGGATAAGATCAATTCCTGTAGACACCACTGGCGAAGAAAGTACTCCAGGAGCGATATGGCCTTTCCATGTAACAGAAAATGGGACACGAGCCACCTCATCGTACAACACTTGCTTTTGATTCCATTTATGCGATCCATTCCCATCACCATGATCACTAGTAAAAATAATAACCGTGTTATTCCATAGTTTCAGATCATCTAAAGAATCAACAATCTTTTGGATATGTTGGTCGACTTTCTCCACTAATTTAGCGTAAGCCCAACGATATTGTCTCCAACGATCATCCTCCCACTTAACCGTAGGATAGGTACGAGAAGACATCAACTGTTGCTTTCTTATCATCTCAGGCTCCAAATCAGGGATTTCGAAATTAGCAGGTAAATCTGGACACAACTCAGCTGAAGGAGCCTCTGGAATATCATCATTTCTCATTGCATCGCCCCTAGCCCATTGACAAATATCGTGAGGGTTAACAAAAGATGAGACCAATAGGAAAGGATTCTCTCTCTCCTGTTTAAGAAAATCAATAGAAGCTTGGGGGACATCTGGATCTAAATCGTTATTCCTAGCTAGTTTAATATAATCGAAACCATGCAATGCAATCTCCTTAGGATCGGTAGTAAGGTGCCACTTACCGACATATCCTGTGTCATAATTACCAGACTTCATCAAACGACCTAGGTAAGGTATCTTCTCTTTATCCCACTGGGCATGTGGATCATTGATTGGCACATTAATCTCATGAGGATAAAGTCCTGTAAACATACTGCTACGAGAAGGGATACACAAAGGAGTGGTACAATAAGATCTTTTTATCAACTTACCTGCATTTACGATACGATCCATCGCAGGCGTATTAAAATTCTTATTATCAACACAACTTAATGCATCCGCAGTCTGTTGGTCGGTCATAATAATCAAAATATTAGGACGCTCATGTTTTTTCTTCCTTCTCCCAAACAGACATCCTGCAGAAGCAGAGTGTGCTACTGCCGAAACAGATGTTAACACCCCTGCACTCTTTAGAAAATTCCTTCTATTCATATATAAGCTCTGTTTTATATGTTCTACCATCAATACAATCCACTGCGACCACCGTTTCGTTCTCTTTCTTAGACAAAATCTTAAATCCTTTTGCGTTATCTGATAAACGATAGCGACCTTTTAAATAGATCTTAACCTGCTTACTCACAGATGGAGCAATTACTTTTTCATGAGATAATTCTCCGATATTTTTCACCATAGGACGTCGCATATCAGGATCTGTTAACGACAACTGTAGGCTATGTTTTTCTTTCGTTAGAGACAATGAGATAGGGTCTGAAACCTTACCAATCATTTTGTCTCCTTTAAAAGAATCCGCATTCCATATATGATAATAAGTCGTTTTTCCATCAACAACTTGATGGGATGACTTATTCATTGTAATATGCTTCATAGGCTTAAGTTTCTTATCACTCCATTGGATCTCATAATGATAACGACCATTAGATGGGGCCTTATCATGAGACAACCAAGCGATATAACTCTTCACTCCCATGGCTCTGTTCTTCTTTTTCTTCTTCTTTTTACCTTTAGGATTGGTAACCATACGATGTTGGATATGTAACTCTTGATTCGGAGCCACCCAATAAGTCAGACCATCTTCGAATTGCACTCTTTGCGCTTTTTTCGAAATAATGGTAGTATCTTTTGAAATAAAATATTTTCCATTCAATTTAAGTCGATGATTCTTCTCATCTATTCTCTGAAAGATCGTTGTCACACAACTGTTGTCTTTATCTTTTGACGTGATCTGATCCCCCATACATACGATACGATTAGGAAAGAACAAATAGGACTTATTGGCATAAAAAGAAGGATCAAAAACAGTATCATGAAGTTTAATACCAACCCATCCTCTGTCATTATTATCTAACCCAGATAGAAAAGTTTGATCCGTAAAATTACGGTGTTTAAACTTGTTGTGCTTACCGAACTTTAATGTCTTTAGTGGAAGGACCTTAGAAGTAGTTCCTGGAATATGATTCCAATCAAAACCTTTGCTTAAGTCAAACCCTATAACACTTGGTGTAGGTTCATAAGATTGTAAACCACCATAACTTAAATATCTACCATATAGGTTCTCCCCTTTCTTTCCTCCTTCAAAATCCCATATATAGGCACTCCAACCTTTAACACTAAATTGGATATCCTTAACACGATACAATCCAAGACCAGCATATGGTTTGAAAGTAAAAACAGAACGATGATTTTCTTCTTTTGCTAAATTCTTTACTTTCAAATATGCATCTTCCATTAAAGAAACAGCTCCCAATGTATGAAGATACTCAAGTTTAGAATCGGCACGATTCATTAATGTTAATGACTGCTCGCTACGAGACGCTGGATAAGTACGTAGGTACTCGCTCTTCACTTCATCCGTAGCTCCTTTTTGAGTATGTAATAGATACGCTAAAGAAGGAACAATATTAATATAGTTTGCATCATTATGAGGGAAACGACCACAGACTCCCATAGGGATATGATAACGATAGTTCATTTTTGAAGCCACCACAACAGACTGGGTAAGGTTATCCATACTCAGATCACTAAGAGAATAGGCACTACCATCAAGCATCCAACTTATAACAGAAGCCATATGAAAAGCATTCGGTCCATAAGCATTCATATAAACACCTCGGTGGTGATATCCTACATGATCTGGCTTAAAGGTATCTGAGAATCCTGGTGCTATAGACATGGACTTTTCAATCCATTGATGGTAGTAATGCATGTCATTGACCTTAGCTGGACCATCTTCCATAAAGACAACCAGTAAACGATACATAAATAACGTTCTCATAAAATCAGCTGTACATCCAACAAAAGGAGGAAGGTGGTATAATTCATTCCAATTCAGGTACCACTTTGCAGTTGCCATTTCTCTTTCTAATATCCCCTCTTTTTTCAAAAGATCTTTCATTAAAAAGATCGAATGGAAATAGCCAGAATGACGTAACATCTCGTGATCAATACTACCTAAAGCTGAACCTGCTCGCCATCCCTGATCGTTCATATAATTTAAAGCCAAAATATAGTTCTCACCACTCTTTTGATTTCCATTATATAGATAATCTAAAGCCAAAGGCAATAATATACTCATAGAAAGATCAGCAAAAAAAGGCTTATTCTCCCCTCTAATAGAATAGAGAGGTGTACCTGTTATTACACCATTCTTCACTTTGATATTGTAGTTATTAAGCTTATCTACCCCTTGTGAGATAAACTGCTGTAACGACTTTTCTCGAATGATATAGTTAGGTGACTTCTCGTCATGACCAGGTAAAACCCACGATCTGTAACGTTGCTCTATCTTCTGAATGCTCTCCAATCTTTCTTTATAATCCGAAGGTTTCTTACTTAAATCGGGGATTTGCTGACGATCCCAGTATTTAGTGTAAGTCCAAGGATGAGAAGTACCAAACTCATTCACCATAGGACGAGAGACATAAAAAGCATCATCGGTATGTTTACCAATAACATGACGGACAAGTTCGAAATTATCAAAATATAAAGAACGTTTTTCATTTCCGTTAACAGCAACAATCTTATACTCTTTACTTCTATTATAAGAAACGCCTTTAAATGCTTGTTGGTAAAAATGAATCCACATGGCTTGCCATCCTTTATAATTCAATTTTAAGCCCCAAGACCAGACTTTATTTCCATCATTATCAATGACATTAAACTGAAGTGTATCATTCGATAGTTTGTCGTTGTATATCCAACATTGAATTCCTCCATTTTTGGATTTTAATGCCTCTTTTAAACCATTAGGGTTTATCTCTAATGTAGCACCAGAGATAGCATTCCATTTCAATGAACGATTGCCATCTTTAGAACGGTCAGAAGCAATAGACACATTGCCTTTCCATTTATCTAATGAGATCGTTTGTTTCTTTTCAAACGATTGGTAACTACGAGACACGGGGAACCCTTCATATGCCTTCAGCGAACCCAAAGAGCAAAAAAGCGTGACACATAGTGAAATTAGTTTTATTGGTTTCATATCTTAGTTTTTTAATAGTATCTACAAATGTCAGGATAGACATCCGCCATACGGATAACTGTTTGTTCTGATTTAGGGTCAATTATATAAGTAGAAGTGGCTTCTAAAGAATAAGTAACTCCTTTATATTCAACTTTTGTCTTACCATAAACCAAAGCACCTTTCTTAGGATGTTTGGCAACAAATGAAGGTTTCTCATCGTCAGATAACGAGACCTTAATGTGCCATCCTTTTAATAAATATTCACCAGACTTATTTATCTTAACAACTGATGGTTTTCCTCCATCTGCCAAAGAGATCAACGAGAAGAATCTAATTTTAGGACTCTTTTCACTCGTTGCAGAAGCATGCCAATGTGGGACATATTTAATACCTCTTTTGGCTCCATTGCCTAACCAATCCACAGCAGGTGATGCAAAGCGATTGGTCACCTCAACCTTTAATTTCTCACTTGAAAAGATATAAGCACATCCTGAAGCAACCCCATTATTCACCATAATAGAAGCATCGTTCTGTTTCATTTCCTCTCTACTTTGCAACAACCATTTCCATGCCACAGGAATATCAGCTTCAATATCATCATAGATCATCACCACTTTGTCTCCTAAAAGGGCAATGTGACGATCAAATTTTGACATCTTCGCATCGCTGCGTCCTAAGACATCCTTTGGATCGAGCTTATACTCTTTCATCTTATCCAAGAAATAGTCCCTAAAAGGATTACCATTGTATGCATGAGAAGCATCGCCTTTGGCATATGAGATGGATTCGCTAGTACCAAATCGTGTGATCATACCATAAGATGATGGAGTCATCGGTTGTCCTTTGGTATCCATCAAAATTGTATTGTGTGCCTGAGCATGACGATAACTCATTAATGAATGAGGATCTACAAAACTAGAATAATAGCCCGTTCTAAAGAACAATGGTTCACCGTTAACCTGTAAGTTAAAAGCATTCTGACAAGCATGAGCATGTCCCGTTGCACCAAAAGGAGAAGAACGGAATGTCAATAAAGTACTATTCTTAGATGTTGGATTACTTCGCATCGAAGCCACTCCTATATCACTAAACATAGAAGCTCTTTCTGGCTTTATTCTCTTTAGTGAAACTTTCTTGTGTGGCACCTTATAAAGGGCACACAACCAATACAATTCAGTCTGGTTTTTAAGATTAAATTTCTTACGTCTGATCCTGTTTTTAACTTTATTCTCTTTCTCTTCTTTGGTCAATGCTTTTTGTTGATTTAGATAAAGAC
The DNA here is from genome assembly GCA_025210775.1 of Prolixibacteraceae bacterium. Classification (GTDB taxonomy): domain Bacteria; phylum Bacteroidota; class Bacteroidia; order Bacteroidales; family Prolixibacteraceae; genus Halosquirtibacter. Next base: position 147,711 of record JAOARB010000007.1, on the reverse strand, counting down.
GAGCATAAGGATCATTTATGGTCTTAGCCATGGCAGCTAAGAAAGAAGCGTTATTCTCTCTTTTGACATCTGCATTATCCCCAAAACCTCCTGAAAGAAATCCTACAGGTGAGGTATAATAGAAATATTTACCTGTATTTTGGAACCAAGGTTGAGAAAGATAATCTACTCCTGTCAAACGAGTAAAATATACAGACATTGCAATTAAAGAGGTCTTGTTCGCATCAAAATATCCATTACCAGGAGCCCAACCACCATCAGAAAGACTACCTACTGGTGCTCGCATTGTCCACAATTCATAGACATACTCGACCCATTTCTTTGCCTCTGGTACATGATGATATAAAGTCAAAGCAGTAGTAAAGAAAGTACGCATATGATGCTGCCATAAATGACTATCCAGATTGTTATAATGACCTGTTCGTTGAAGATGGACAAAGGTTTCCTTCTGCTCTTTCACAAGCATTTCTTCAATTTCACTACGCTCTTCCTTAGATAATCTATCATAAGCTACATCATAAATCGTAGCAGAAGCCGTCAAATAAAAACCACGAGTAAAATCATTTATAAATCCTGATTTCACAATAGCCTTATATTGATTTTTTAGATAGTGATAATAATCTAATGAAGCCTCAAGATATTTCTTTTCACCAGTAAGAAGGTAAGCCTTACTTATCCTATCAAATCTATCTAGTGATTTTTTATATATCTCCTTGGTTCTTTTACCGACAAAACGACGATACTGCTTAGGACTTAACGTGTTCTTTTTCGAATCTAAAACCTTCTTATTGTTATATATCAACGATTTTTTAAGTTTTGCCGAAAGATTCACACCCTCTATAAAAGATTGAATCTCTTTCTCTGGTATTGCAATCTTACCTATCTCATTTGGAAAACACAACACCCTAGGATGTCCTGTAGGTATAGATTCAGACATCTGATCAAAAGATGGAGATACAAAAGAGATCTCATCTCCACTCACTTTAAAGCTATATTTCTCTTTCCATAAGATATCCCCTTTAGTGTCTACCCATCCATACTGCCAGAACCATCTTCCCTTCTCCAATATACGATGTGGAGAGTAGAACATACGATTTAAAATAATTGTGGCACCATCTTTAGTTGTAAAAGTAGAATCTTGTGATAAACGGAAAGCATAACGAGCCTTAAGCTCAGGAGTCTCCCCTTTCTTATCCATCTGTGGGGTCCAATAAAACCAAGGTTGGTTTCGCTGAATAATACCACTAGTAGGATAACATCCTCTTCTTCGCAAAGGCATCAAAGCCTCTCTTTGTTTTGGTGAAGAAGCAATAGAATGAGAAGAATAGGTCGCCCCTATAATTACCATTAATATGATTACGAATGTACGCATACTTAGAATAAAAAAGAGAAAGCACGAAACAAGACAAGGTCATTCCACCACTCCTGACATCCGTGCTTTCTCATAAATAAATTACTTTTCTTTTACATAACTATATTCTTCCTCTAGCCCAAGCTTGTCGATAGAAGTACGACTAGGACGAGGATGCTTGTCTTTTTCAGCATAGTAAGGAGCACCTTCCCATTTAAGTTCACCTCCATTGATTCGAGGATCACCAGTCTTGGCAAGATAGTCATTCATTTGCTTTTTCAATGCATCAAACTGTTGTTTATAATTTGCATCTTGAGCAACATTCACCATTTGCTCTGGATCTTTTTTAAGATCATACAATTCATATTCTGGACGTTTACCGAAAGCCAATTCGAAAAGAGGCTTTACCTTCTCATCGTCTTTATGCTCTAACATATACATCTTAGCACCACAAGGATATTGCAACATATGAGCATCTACATCACCAAACAATGGAGGATCACCTGCTGGCCAGTTATTATAGTCGTAGTTATGAATTAACAAGAAATCATTGGTCTGCAATGCACGACCACCATAGCCAGCACCATTTTGACGAACAAAAGCATGACGTTCTCTACCCGTAATAATGAAATTACGTTCTTTCTCAATCACACCACTCTTATTTGATGCCAAAATAGTATTCAAACTTTTAGCATTCATATAGTCAGGAATAGGAAGACCTGCCAACTCAAGGAATGTTGGAGCCAAATCATTTAGACTAACAAAGTCATCAATATCTCTTCCTCCTTGGAAACGTTTTGGCATGTGTACAATCAAAGGCACACGAGTACCGAAATCATACAAGTTAGCTAAACCTCTAGGCATTTGCCATCCATTATCACTACAAACGATCAACAATGTATTGTCCCATTGTCCCATCTCTTTAAGTAACTCCACAAAACCTGCAACTTCACCATCGAAATGTTCAATCTCAGCGTAATAATCTGCAATATCTTTTCTTACCTCTTTGGTATCAGGAAGGTAAGCAGGAACTTTAATATCTTCTAGTTTTATACCCGCTTTCTTTCCTCCATTACGACGGAATGGTCTATGTGGATCACGAGAGCTAAACCAATAGCAGAAAGGTTGTCCTTTCTCTCTTTCATTATAAAACTCTTCAAACGATTCATATTGATCACCTCCAGGATTACGATCACGACCAGAAGCATCTACCTCACCTGGTCCCCATCCTTTTCCTTCATAACCAACTAAATATCCTGCTTTCTCTAGAATATCAGGATAAACCTCATATTTCTTAGGCAATGTACCCCATAGGTTTGCCCCTTCGTCTAGTCTCCAAATATCTTGACCTGTCAACATTGAAGCACGAGCAGGAGTACAAGATGGAGCAGAACAGAAAGCGTGCGTAAAACGAATACCCTCAGTAGCCAATTTATCAATAGTAGGAGTCTTTACTACAGGATCTCCATAACAACCAAGGTGGTTATAACACTGATTGTCGGACATTAAAATTACAATATTGGGACGAGCCACCTCTTTTTTCTTAGCTTCCTGACATCCTGTCAACATTGAAGCTCCTACCATAGAAGCAAGTGCCACTTGCTTGCCTCTTTGGAACCATGATTGATCTACCATCATCTTAGATTTTTATATATTATTATTACGCTTATTTTTTATCACTAAAAATTGTCTTGTTCTTAATCTCTGGCTTTGCCACAAATGCGATGAAAAGAATATAACCTAACGTTACAAACAAGAAGAACATCGCCATTCTTAATCCAATATAATCGCCAAAGAATCCTATAATCATAGGAACCAAAGCACCTCCAAAAATACCTGAACATAGAATACCTGAAAAAGCACCCGACTGTTCGGTGTAACTGTTTAATGCCAAAGAGAAGATTATTGAGAACATCACTGAGATTAAGAATCCTAAAGTAGGGAAAGCAATCAATGCCGCATCTGCCGATCCAAGAAGAGCAACAGCCAAAGTAGCCATACTTGAGAAAGTAAAAATCTTCAACACCAATTGGGAATCCATCAATTTCAATAGCAATAGACCAACCAAACAACCAATAGACATGTTACCCCAGAAACTACCTACAACATCAGCTCCATTCTTAACAGGATCGATACCATGATACTGACTTAGAAACTGACTCATCCAATTGGCTAAACCTTGTTCTGTTCCGACATAGGCCATGATACCTAGAGTAAACATCCATACTACAGGCTTCTTTAACAATACCAAATACTCCTCTTTGCTACTGGTCTTTTCATCCTCTTGAAGTTCCACTTTAGGAAATCTCAAAAGAACAATAAAAAGAATCATCACCACAAAAAGAATGGTAAATAGCCAATAAAGAGAGATCCAAGGTAACTCCACAGGTATACGACCTTCAAAGAAGGATTTTACTGCATTGGCTTTTGCACTAACGGACAACTGTTCTACCAGATAAGTATAAACTTTAGGACTCACAAAAGAAGCAGCTCCAAACACCAACTGTCCTAAAACAGAGTAAAAAGCAAAATGTTCCTCACCTGCTGCAGTACGCATTAGAGGATTGATAATTACTTGAAGCATTGCCATTCCTATTCCCAAGATAAATAGGGAAACCAATGCCATCGCATAAGTTGGCATCAAAGCAAAAATGGCACTTCCACCAAGAGTAAGAGAGAAAGCAACCAACATAGACTTTTTCGCTCCAATCTTTTCGATCATCACCCCTGCAGGAATAGACATTATTCCATAAGCCAAGAAGAAAGAGAAAGGCAAAAAAGCTGCCATCGTTAAACTCAAAGCATAATTATCAATAATGGCTGGCATTATTGGACCCAAAATATTAGTCACAAAAGAGATCACAAACCATGTGATCAATATCATCAATACAATTACTTTATTTCGTCCCATATCTTAGATCTTATAAACGGTTAGCAAAAACAAGTGAAACAGCACCATAAATACCAGCTTGATTACCCAATTTAGCAGGCACAATGGTAGTGAACTGAGAGGTCTCCTGCATTGTTTTCTTGAAAGTACTCAGGCACAATGATTCAAAATAGAAATCACCCGCTTCTGATATTCCTCCACCAATCACAATATTCTGTGGTGCAAAAACATTTATCAACCCTGCTATTCCATCTGACAAATAATCCCAATGTTGTTCCAATACTTCAATAGCAAGAGGATCGTTCTCTTTATATTTCCCAACAATATAGCGTCCATCAATACAGACATCGGACTTCTCTACATCTACTCTTGATTTATAATCATTTACTAGTGCGGTGGTAGAAGCATATGCTTCTAAGCATCCTTTAGCACCACACTCACATTGTTTTCCATTACTTTTGATAATCATATGACCAATTTCAGCACCACGATTACGGAATCCTGAGTACAAAGATCCGTTCAAATACATCGCACCACCAATACCAGTACCGACAGTAAGAAAGATAACATCGGTAGCATCTTTAGCAGCACCATAGTGAATCTCTCCTAGTCCCATCAGGTTGGCATCATTATCCATAAAAACAGGCAAGCTAAATTTCTCTTGAAGAATCTTCCCTAATGGAAGGTCACACCAGTCTGGCAGATTTTCAGCTCCACCAATCACAACGCCATCTTCTACAATCCCTGGAGTACCTAACCCGATACCCAAGATCTTCGATTTTAACGCAGGATCATATCGTAATAATTTCTCTATTGCTGCGACTATATTCTCAATTACTTCCTCACGTCCTCCAACGGCATTTGTAGGGGTAATCCCTTCTGTTATCTTCTCCCCATCTTGATTAACCAAAGCGAACTTGATAAAAGTTCCCCCTAGATCAATACCTATTGCATATTTAATGTCCATCTATCCACATTTAGTTAATTGGTCTTGGAGACAGAGTCTAAGAACAAAAAGACTTAAACGATTCTCCCTAAATAATTACACTGACGAAAATAGAGATTAACAACGCCTCCATATTTCTCTATTACTTTTAGCCATTACAAATACGTTGAATAATGTTACACTTTTGTCTAATTCAACATTCAACCACAGTTAAAACCCATGTATATCAAACAGGTAACCTCTCACCTCACATCTACTATTATTATTCATTTTGGGATTTACTTATGATCTGGTTGACTTTTTAGAGATATTGATAGGATAATGGGACTCTGAAACAAACTTCTTATAAAACATAAAACAACCAACTATGCCCAACCAACGGCACCTCTGAACTATCATCCAATAAAAACAATAGCTCTTTGGGTAAAAATGTTATTTTTCACCCTAGCATCTCTTTTTCTTGTTATATTGTAAAGCACAAAAGCTTATTGCATTTGATGATCTCTATTGGGAGTTTTCTATCTTTTTTAACAAAAGCCATAAACCATAGAGTTCTTACAATAGTCGTATCATAAAAAAGAAAACAGTCTAGTTTATTTAGACACCTTAAAGAAGATAACAAGATGATTAAAACATTGGAGCAGCTACATCAACTTTTTACCGAAAAATCCACTTTTAAAAGATATCCTAAAAATACCATTCTCCTTAAAGAGGGAGCCATAGCCAATAAGATGATCTATATAAGGAGTGGAGTCGTAAGACATTTCTTTAGAGATCGTGATGGAAATGAGATCACAAAAAATTTCATTCAAGCTCCTAATTTCTTTCTCTACTCGCTCTCTAGTTTTATTACACGTACTCCATCAAGTGTTTTATGCGAAGCTCTTACCGATGTAGAACTATATGAACTACCAAGAGAAGAATATAATCAATTGATGCAGAACACGGGATTCATTCAGCATTGGAACCAGATACTAACGAATTATATTCTTAAGAAAGAGAAAAAAGAGATGGCTGTAATGCAAGATAAAGCCACAACAAGATACAACCAGTTTCTTAAAGACTTTCCTGGTCTTCTTAATCAAATTCCACACTACTATATTGCATCCTATCTTGCCATCAGTCCAGAGACACTGTCACGTATCAGAAAGAAGATTTCTTGATCTAGATCAATGTGACCTCTGTTTATTATAACTTCATTTGCACAAGAAGTCTAATAAACAGTAAATCTATTTTAATAGAGAAATCTAAAAAACATCTCATCCATACAACTTCCCTTTTCAGGAGCTACAATATCTCATGAAAGGAGACAATGGTATTGTTTTATTGTGATTCTCTTCTAATAAATATTTACGTTGTTAGAGTTCTATCTAATTAAAAACGAAAAGAACAAATCTTTTAGGTTCCGTTGTAAAGAACTCAATAAATAGAGATTAATATCTCAACAAAAAGAATATCACAACAGCAACAACTAAAATAGTCAACTTCCATCATTCCTCATAACACTAAATAGTGTAGGTTGATAAATAAGGAAGGAGGCTATTTTATTAGAAGACAAAAGAATCGACAATATCCCATAAATTCGTATAGTTAAGATGGAAAGTATCATTGCACAAAAATTAAATCCAGCACTACACCCTGTAGTATTATTAAAAAGTGATTTAAAGCCTGAAAAAGCATTACAACCCAAGAGTGGTAAATATCTTTGTATCATGTCACTTTTTGCACAGAGTGTTGCCAAAGGGAAGACAGTAGTATTTGATAGAGAGACTTATGCATGCCCAGGAGCCTGTGCAGGCTTAGGTTTTGGTACTGCCTATGACAAAGCATTAGGTGGATACGACACCTTTTCGGCATTCTTCTCTAAAGGAATAGAAGATGCAGAAGATCCAGAGAAATATCGTGAATTTGCAGAAAAGATGCCTACTCATGTCTCAAAAAAATTAATCCAAGGAGAACGTTTCCATTGCAATAGAGAAAAAGCTTTAAAATGGATATCGGAAGAGCTACCTCTTTTTGATTTTCCTGAGACTTATCGTATTATCAAACCTCTAAGTGAACTGCAAGAGGGAGAAACACCTTTGTCTGTAATCTTTACAGTCAACCCAATGCACATGACTACATTAATTACTCTTAATGGAGCAATAAATGAAGGAATCAACGAGACTGTAACACCACAAGGAGCAGCATGTCAGATGATAGGCAATTACGTATTTAATGAAGCGAAAAAAGAAAATCCCAAAGCAGTAATGGGATTACTAGACCTTGCAGCCAGACATAATGTAAAGAATGTGCTACCAGAAGATGTTCTTACCTATGCCATGCCATGGGAGGTATTTTTAGAAATGGAAAAAGAAGCAGAGACAGGGATTTTTGAATCTCCTCTTTGGTTAAACTTACAATAACATAGTTCTCTATCAATATGATAGATCTATTTTGTTCCCCAGTTCTTTTCTCTCTCTGAAATAATATAAGAGAGAGGAAGAACTATTTCAATCGAATCGACACATAAAATACAGATTCATCCCATCATTATTCAAAGAATGAAAAATAGTATTCTGATTAAGACTACCCTTCTTTTATGTAGCATGTTTACCATGATGGCAGGAGCAATCATTGCTCCTTCATTACCTGCCATGGAACAGTTGTTTCATCAAACAGAGAATGTTGCTTTACTTACAAGACTGGTACTCTCTATACCTGCGATCTTCACCGCAATATTTGCACCTATCTTCGGTATTGGTGCATCAAAAATGAGTAGTAAAAAACTATTACTATTCTCCTTATTACTCTATGCGTTTAGTGGTGTCTCCGGACTCTTTCTTGACAATATCTATTACATACTTATAGGTAGAATCTTTTTAGGAATATCCGTAGCTGGAGTCATGACACTATCCACCGCACTAATAGGGGATTATTTTACAGGAGCAGAACGAAATAAGTTTATTGGATTACAAGGTAGTTTTATGGGATTCGGAGGAGTCATTTTTGTATCCTTAGCTGGAGTAATGGCTGACATAAAATGGAACCTACCTTTTGCGATATATCTTCTTTCTCTATTTGCTTTTACCACTGGGCTCTATGCCATTAAAGAGGATACACACCCAAAAGAGAAGAATGAGAAGAAAGATTTAAAACAGAATAAGACATCTTCGAATCCATTAAAAGTCTATATCCTAGTATTTATTGGAATATTGATGTTCTATATTCTACCAGTACAGTTGCCTTTTCTACTTAGTGAGAAGCTACAAGTAACCAATACAGAGATAGGTATTACAATTAGTGTCATGCAACTAACCTCTGCGGTAGTCGCTCTTTTTTACAAGAAGATCAGACACTTATTCGAATTTCATACAATATATATTCTTATACTTCTTTTTATAGGATTAGGATATATCATTATTTCAAATACCAATGGATATCCTCTCTTCGTATTAGCATCTAGCATAGTAGGTATTGGAGTTGGATTACTTATGCCAATGGGGAATTTATGGATAATGGAAATTGCATCAAATAGTAATAGAGCCCAATTAATTGGGAATGTGACGACATCCATCTATCTAGCACAATTTCTATCTCCTGTTCTTTTACAACCGATAGTACGCCATTATGGAGTCGCAGATCTATTCCAATATTCTGGTTATTTTATGGTTCTATTCGCATTATGCTACACACTATTTCAAGCATACCAGACAACACTAAAAAAAGAAGAAGCAATTATAGATATGAAATAAAAAATTGAATCAGTACATATAAGACAGAATCAACGTTTAGACATTTGCAAAAACCTAGAGTAATATATACGTCACTTTTTTTATTCACCTAGGGGCATTTTCTTTCTTGCATATCCTCCTATTTACGAGGATATGCTTGAAGGAAATTTTCTTTACTTAGAATTAAGAGACTCAAGCCAATACTAAACCTTAGACTTGCCTGTCCATGTTAGGATATCCAATCTGATTACTTTTGTTTTAACTCCTCCCTTTTGAATCATATTCTCTGCTTTCATCTTCATTTCAGGAGAATATTTATCCACTAAAAGATGGAATCCTTTTTGTTTTTCATCACCATCATCAATAATCGTTGCTTTACATTCCAGAATAACACTTTTGTAGTCTGTTGTAAATTGAGATGATCTTACTTTAGAATAAGAAACGATACAAAAAGATACATTTTCATTCTTTTCAATACACCTTAGCTTTCGGCCCTCTAATGCACCATGAAGATAGATAGAACTTTCGCCATCCCATGCATAACTTAAAGGGACACCATATGCCCCATCCGTTTCAGACTGCATTGACAAAACACCATATTCGCCTTCTTGTAATATATCAAAAGCCTCCTTTTCTTCTAAAAGGAACTTCTGTCGTCGCACACTCTCCTTATCATATCTCATAATAATACTCTTTTATCACTTATGCATAAAAGCGACTTTAATTCCCAATAGAATTAAGACCCCTCCCAAAGTTTTATTAAAAACACCTTGATAATGATTAAAAATAGCCAACATCTTCTTTTGTGTAAAAAAGACAGAAACCAAAGAAAACCATATCATCGTAATAGCAATCATTCCCAAACTAATAAAAGCAACTACACTATGGGGAGTTGTAGGAGACAGAGCAAAAGTAAATACACTTAAGAAATAAAGCGTAGCCTTCGGATTTAAGACATTCGTAAAGAAACCTATTCTTACGGCAGCCAATCTAGAGATATCTTCTTTCTTTGTCTCTTTTTGTATCTTTATACGTGAACTCTTAGAAAAAGCCGATGCAATACCAAGATAAATTAAATAAGCTGCTCCTAGATACTTTATTGCATCAAAAAGCAGGATATATTTAGAAATAACCACCGCCAATCCAGCAACACAATACATGATATGTATAGAGATTCCTAATCCACAACCTATAGCAGTCCAAGTGCCGGTCTTTCTAGAATAACTCATGGAATTTTTTACTGCAACAACAAAATCAGGACCAGGACTGATCGTTGCTAGTAGATGAACAAGTAATACAGAACCGATAAGAGCAATATTTTCCATTATTATATTTTTATAGCTATGACAAATGTAAGAATAAAAAGGTGGACAAAAATATATACAATATACTGAATTAGCAACGATACAAATGAGTGATTTTTTCTATCTCTACTCATCTCCCTCTACTCTAACGTATTCACTTTATGGTCTAAAAAACTACAATAAGCTTAAATCTACATACACCTAGTGATAATTATCCCATAAACCGTTTTGAAAAAGGTTAGATTCAAAGCAATAGTCAACAGATAAATTAGAGAAGACAAGAAAGACAAACAACGATGATAGGCATTTCTAAAAAAAGAGAGTCTCATAATAGAACGAGACTCTCTTTAAGGTGAACAAATATTAACTTTTCTAACTACATACTAATTTTCAGAAATACCCCATTGTTTATTAGGCTTATCCCCCATCTCAAGAATAAGGTTACCTCCTTTAAGGAGCTCTTTAGCAGAGAACTTAAAGGAATTTAGTTTCTTCCCATTTAACGTTGCACTCTGTATATATTTATTGGTACGACTACTATGATTTGCAATTATCGTAAAATGATTCCCACGACCATAACGACCACCAAGATCGATTTCTATTTTCTGATAAATAGGACTTGTCAATTCATATATAGGATTCATTCTTGTTCCCCCATCGGTTTGAAAAAGCCCTATTGCAGACATCACAAACCATGCACTCATCTGCCCTTGATCTTCATCTCCAAGATAAGCATTATTGATGCCACTACCGTAATAACGATCGATAATCGAACGACTCCATTTCTGTGTCAACCACGGTTTCCCCGCCCAATTAAACAGATAAGCGAAATGCATCGATTGTTGATTCCCTTGCACTACAGGATAATCCCAATATTGATCATTCATCCCATTATATCTCCAGATATCACTTTGTTTAAAGCCCCATTTCAATCGATCGACAAAAGCTTTCTTCCCAATAATAGAAACCAATTCAGGAATATCTTGAGGAACAAAAAAGGTAAGTTGCCATGCATTCCCTTCTACATAGTGATGGTTTGCACCAGACGTAAAGGGATCAAAATGATTAGACCACTCCCCTTGGCTATCTTTCAATTGAGCATAGCCATTATTCGAAATTACATTTTTCCACCAATACCCACGTTTATTAAACTGCTGGTATGTCTTATTATCCCCAAGTGATTTTGCAAGTTGACCTACAGTCCAATCATCAAACGAATACTCCAAAGAATTCGAAAAACGTCCCTTATCATAAGGCACATACCCATGCTTCAAATATGTTTCTAAATCTCGATTTCCAACATATCCATTATAGAATTTCTGACTAGAAGTGGTTTGCATCTTAACGGCAGCCTTTAGCACCTTAGACGCATCAAAATCACGAATACCCATCTGATAAGCACCTACCATCATAGGAATCTCATGTTCAGCAACCATCACAGGGATATAATTCATTCCTGCAGGACCTTTAGCCAACCATCCATATGCATCATACATCGCCAACTGCGATTTAACCCATCGACTAGACCATTCTGGAGTCACTAGATTCCAAAATTGGTTTAGATTCCAGAATGTATTCCAAAAAGCATCACACCCAAGAGCTACATCATTTTTATCATCTAACCTATTTACTTTAAGGTCAGTCCCCTTCCATTGTCCATTAACATCACTAAAGATATTACGAGAACAGACAGAACGGTACATGGCATTATAGAAACGTCTTTTCTCGGTAAAGTCGGAAGAGGTAATTTTCACCCTATTAAAGAGATCATTCCAAACCTTTTTCTGATTCTTACACACAGCATCAAACGACCAATTAAAAGGTTCAATGATTTCTTTTTGAAGATTCAATCGGGCATTCTCAACACTAACAAAAGAGATCCCTGTACGCACTTGTACTGTAGGCTTATTCTTAACATCAAATTGAATAAATGCACCCGCTTCTTTTAGATTTCTTCCTTTTAATGTAGATGCATGTTCCACTTTATTCTCTTTCCAATATCCCAGGCTCTGGATTGGTTGATCGAAGTCCATTACAAAATGTACGGTATAATCTTGAGAGGCATTATTAGACCACACAGTAGCAGCATATTGATGAGAAAAGCCTTCTATTCGATGTGATCCGACTTGCTTAAGGTAAACCTCTTTTAGACGATAATCATACTCTGATGGAATATGAAAATCCAACAAAACACGGGCACTATCACGATCCTGAGGGAAAGTAAAACGAGAGAAACTACAACGGGTAGTTGCTGTCAGTTCTGCCTGAATATCATAATCATTCAAATGAACCTTATAATAACCTATATCTGCTATTTCGGAAGACTTATCTATACGAGATCGGTAACCAGAATCTGGATCTAACTCATGCCCAATATAGGTTTTTAAAGGTCCATTGGTAGCAAACAGTCCTAAGCCAGCCATAGTCCATTCATGAATATGACTAAATGTACCGATGTTCTCAATAGAAGGTTGATAACCAGCTTGCCATCCTGAATTTTGATTATCTGGACTAATCTTTACCATACCAAAAGGCATCCAAGGCCCTGGTGCAATCATCCATCTAGAGTGTCCTGTACCTATTCGTGTATCGATATAATCGGCATAAGTCTGTCTCTTTTGAGCATTTCGAATCACTTTTCCTGCTGCTACTATTTGATCATCAACAACAACCTCATAACGGCTTGTCGTTTTTTCTGTAACCGAAGGCATAGGAGCTTCAAAAAGATAATGACCTTTCTCTACTTTCTGACTAAATATTTGCTTCCCATCTAATAACACCCTAAGAAGTGGTGCGCCGTTTAGATGTTCTACATTTACAAGTAGAGGTTGATAGGATCTTCCCTCTTCAACCAACTCATATGACGCAGGTTTCACCTCTTTCACAAACAGACTTTTAGGTTTAACTATCTCTAAAGAAGGTCCTTGCAATTGAATATGATCAAACATAATCCAAGAACCTTGTAATATGGATATTTTGATATGATTGCCTCCTTTACGTAATGTAGAGGCAGGAATATTCATATCTAAAGTTGTAGGAGTCGCTTTAGAAAGATCCCCTTTCAATGCAGTAGAATCAACATAAGCTTCCGTTAAAGAAGGATTCAACTGATCTTTCCAATAATAACCTTTAGCATGTAATTGATACTTTTGGGAACTCTCGTTGACTTCTATCTTCACTAATGGGAGGAATTTCTTTGCATAATCAACAAGAGCAACACGAAATTTATAGGTAGCATTGGGATCAACACTTTGTGTATTAAACAGTATATTTATTTCATTCGTACGCCAACCCGCAGTGTTCCATGTTCCGCCCCAAGTGTCCACAGGTCCAGCTAAAACATAAGGGAAATCGGTCTTTTCCTTAGAATACCCCACAATAAAATAGTTGTCTTCAAAGCCAAAGTCTTTTTCTAGAAAATGCTCAAAGCCATCTGGAGCTAATGCAAATTCTTCTGGAGAAGCATCTTTTATTCCTATATTCCATTCTGTTTGCGACGTAGAACATCCAAACAAGCCTACTACGATAAATAATACGAAAATCCAATTCCTATACATATACTAAAATTATTACACTAACGATTCACCTCATATTAAGATTGATCAAGCCACATACTTTAAGAACAAGAAATCTGTATCATAAAATATAGAACTAAAATGTTGTACGGTCTTCTTTTTCTTTTGTATATACATAACATAAAACAATCCTTTACAAATGTATATACAAATAAAAATGATAACAACTCTAAAACATTTTTTAACTCAACTCAATTTTATCTGTAATAATGGGGGAATTGGAGGAAAAAAGATATATTTGTCCATAAGATGGATAACAGTTTGTCTATATCAAGGAGAATTACTCTTATTGTAGTAGACAAAACGACAAATCATATGTACACACATTTAGTTTAGCCAATTATGTTTACAATAGACAAAGACTCCAAGATTCCCTTTCATGAACAGATTGAGACAGGAATAAGAGAAATGATAAAGGAAGAAGCTTATCGCAATGGAAAACTTCTACCAACTGAAATGGAGCTAGCTAAACATCTCGAAGTTTCTAGGGCTACCATACGACAAGCGATAACAAGATTGGTAAATCAAGGTTTATTGACACGTAAAAAAGGCAGTGGTACAAGAGTGGCAAACCAAATAATCGAAGGATCTGGGAGAAAATGGAAAAGCTTCTCACAAGAGATGAAATCGTTAGGTATTGAAGTAGGCAATTTTGAACTTCATCTATTAAAAGAGATCTCGCCAGAATATGTATCTGATTTCTTTCAAACGTCTAACAAGACAATGATTCTACAACTTAAAAGATTAAGAGGGAATATTGAGGAGCCATTTGTCTATTTTATTTCCTATTTCAATCCAAAGCTTAAATTAACAGGGAACGAAAACTACAACCAACCTCTCTATCAAATCATTGAAGAATGTAGCGGAAGCATTGCAAGTAAATCGGAAGAGAAAATCTATGCAATCAATGCCAATGAAATGCTCGCTAAAAAACTAAATGTAAAGCCAAATACCGCTCTATTAAAAAGAGTTCGAAAGGTCTATGATCAAAACAACCAACCAATAGAATATAATGTAGGATACTATAGATCAGACAAATTCACTTATACTATCTTCTTTGATAAACCTCATACAACATCCAATTAATTAAGCAGAAGTTGTTCTTAAAAAAAAGATAAACAAAAAAGGTCAAAAATTTATTTACACACTTTTTCGGACAGTGTCAGACGAAATAAATCAACAACGAATCCAAAGGGTTTCATTATGGGTTTGTCCATGGTTCCTCCATGGTTCCTCCATGGTTTGTCCATCGATTTAGGGGTTTTCGATGGAGGAACCATGGACGAACCATGGACAAACCATGGACAAACCATGAAGGAAGCCCCTATTAATCCTACTTTTATCTGGTAGTTTTTAGACACAAAAAAACCTCAACAAAATTACTTTTATTGAGGTTCCTAAAATATATTTACCTTATCATTTCTTCTATATCAAATTTTATTCCTAGTTGCTTTTCGCTCCATTCCCAAAGTTTCGTTCCATTGATAGGATCTTTAGATATAGGATTAGAGGATACCACCACGGGATCTCCTTTTAATTCTCTAAAGCCACTAGGACCAATAAAACTACCTGGGACAAGATATGGGTCTAATAAAGCTCTCATTGTAGACATCGCACCATCAGTTGCATCTTGAAAGAAAAAACGTTCAATAATATGCATAATAGGTCTTTGCCATGGAGCTACAAATTGGAAAAGATTCGTTGATGATGCACCAGGATGAGCGGCAAAAGATTTCACATGACTTTGTTCTGCAGTCAAGCGTCGTTGTAGTTCATAAGCAAAGATCAGACAAGCCAATTTACTTTGCCCGTAACATTTCTTCCTATCATAAGTAGCAGGAGTATTATAAGCATTCCAATTCACATCGCCCCAACGGTGGGCAATACTACTTAAGTTCACGATTCGCCCTTCAGGAGAGTTCTCAATCAAAGGAAAAAGAAGATACGTTAATAAAAAATGGGACAAGAAGTTAATTCCCAATTGTGATTCCATATTTCCTTCCACCAAAGCAAATGGTGGCATCATAACTCCTGCATTATTAACAAGAAAATCAATGGTATCAATTTTCTTTTTTAAAAAAGGCAGTAGGTTATAAATCGATTCTTTAGAAGAGAGATCCAGATAAACCACTTTTATATCAGCCTCAGGATACTCATCTAAAATTCGTTCTTTGGCTTCATTCCCTTTCTCAAGGTTACGACAAGCCATAATTACAGTAGCATTTTTACTCGCCAACATTTTAGAAGTTTCGAAACCTAATCCGGAATTGGCTCCAGTTACAAATGCCACTTTGCGTTCTAGATCTACGGTCGTTTCGTAATCAAAATAATCGTCGTCCATATGTTTATTAAAAGTCTAAATATCATTATTGACAATATTCTCTCCTAATTTAGGAAATCTAACAGAGATTAAGAAGAGAGATGGATTATATCGTATATAAATATTCAATATTCTTTCTCCATTTGCTCTTGATAGAAACAACTAATTACGTATCTTGTTTACAATAAATTTTATTTTTTGTGATGATACGAAAGAACATTATTATAATATTCGCCCTATTCTATATAACTATATTTCAATCTAATGGACAATCACTATCGCATTATGGAGGTTATTCCAATCATAATAGATGGTATAAAATGAAATCAGATGTCGTAGAGGTAATCTATCCTGAAGGGTTAGATTCTACTGCTATGCGGGTCGTAAATATGATTAGTCATATCGCAAAAGAAAAAAATAGATCTATAGGGGATCAACACCAACCGATATCGATTATCATTAATAGAGACGAAGGTATCTCTAATGGTTATGTGTCTGTATTTCCCTATATGAGTGAATTCTATGCCACTGCACCACAAGACTTAAACCACTTAGGTTCAACCTCATGGATGGACCAGTTGACCATACACGAGTATCGTCATGCCATGCAATATTCTAATATGAAACAGCATATGGTTCAAATCTTTAGTTATTTAACAGGAGATTATGGTTGGGCTGGAGTTAGTAATGCAATCTTTCCTAAATGGTTCTTTGAAGGAGATGCGGTATTCACAGAAACAGCCTTAACTGAAGGAGGAAGAGGGCGTCTACCCTATTTCTTTAAAGAACAAAGAGCATTGTGTTTAGATAGCATACGCTATTCTTATCGTAAATCTGAGTATGGCTCACTAAAAGAGATGGTTCCCAATCACTATAATTTGGGGTACAACATGATAAGAGAAGGACGAGATATTGGAGGAGCAAATGTTTGGAATAGCATATTAGAAGAATCTACAAAATTATCGTTTTCGCATCTCTTCTACCCTTTTTCATCTCAAACCAAAGCACACATAGGGTATTCAACGCCTGACTTGTATGATCGCATGATGGATCGTCTTGAAAACAGATGGAGAGAACAGTGGGAAAAGATGCCACAAGATAAGAGTCAGTCATGGGGAAACAATAAAACAAAATCAGGGGTAATCTCCTATGAATACCCACAATCATCAGATAAGAATAGATTTTTTGCGGTTAAAAGCTCCTATGATAAAACGGCTCAGATAGTAGAATTAAAGACATCATTAAATCCTAAAGAGAAGAAAGTAGTGCCTATTGGAATAAGTGAAAGCAATTATATCACTTTTAATCACAACACTTTTGCGTGGACAGAATACGACCTTCACCCACTATATAATAAGATGCTAAAGAATCGTATTATCATCTATGATATAGATAAAAAGAAGAAAAAGAAAATCGGAAAAGCAGGATATTACCATTCCCCTGAGGTTAGTCCAGATGGGAAATATATTGTAGCAGTAGAAAGAGATAATAACCTAAAATACAGTTTGGTCCTATGGGATGTCGAAAAGAATAAGAAAGCGAATACATTGATCGCTCCTTCTAAGAATTTTATAGCACAACCACATTGGACCAAAGACGGCAAAAAGGTTGTTTTTATCACACAAAAGAGTCAAAAGATTGCTTTAATAGAATACTCTTTGGCTAAGAAAGCAACATCAGTGATTACTCCTTGGACACACCATACCATTAGTGGAATAACTGTTGGAGAGAATATGGTCTACTTTGGGGCATCTTATTCTGGTATTGATCAAATATATAGTGTCTCATTGGATGGGGAAAAACATATTACCCAGCATACATGTGATAAAGTGGGGGCCTACTACCCTACATTGACACCTGATAAAGACACACTAGTATATAGTCGATTTACAACAAGTGGATATAAATTACGAAAGATTGCCCTTCAAGATCATCGAAAGGATATGAAAGAAGAAATATATACTTCTCAGACTATTGGTGGAAAGATCGTTACAAACAAGCAAGAACATTCCATAGTAGACAATCAATACGACACCTCTTTAACAACAGAGCGCATCAAAAGTCCTTTCTATAATTTTAATCCTTATGCATGGAATCTATATTTTGACAACAACTATATAGGAGGACAGGTACTGATGACAGGATTATTTAAAGAAGTATATGCAAATGTAGGGATGAAATACAATACAGCAGATAGGTTTGCTCATTTCCAAGGAGAAGTCATCTATGCCAAATATCCGTTACGTCTAAAAACAAGAGCCGAACTAAAAGAGAATTTTGTCCCTCGTGAGGATAAGAATAGCTATGAGGATCATAGATGGAATATCGGGGCTTCGTTACCTTTAAGTTGGTATATTGGTAACTACTCTTTGAGTGCAAATATCGAAGGAGATTACACGTTCCATAAGGTTAATCTTACAGGTCTTGATGAGACACTGTACCCTAAATCTTATCAATATTATGGCGCTTTCTCTTTATTAAAAAGAAGGGCACGTAAAAACATCCACCCTTCTCTTGGGTTCTATTTAAGTGGACGCTATCAAGATATTATAAATGAAGACAATATCGAAGCATGGAATATTAGAAGTAGAGCTTATCTTCCAAGCTTATTTCCCAATCATGGGTTTATTGTAGATTATGGGTTCCAAAATAAAACGCCTAATTATATCTTGGATAACTATTTTAACTATTCTCGTGGCTACAGTCACCATCTACCAGCAATAACAAATACACATAAGATTGGAGTGGATTATTACATGCCTCTACTCTATCCAGATATGAATATTTTAGGTATAGCTTACCTAAAAAGAGTATGGGGAACGCTATTTTATGACCACCAACAAAGTTCTATGGATCAATACAAACAGTGGATCATGGAGATACAACAGGCGAATCCAACGATACGAAAAGAGACAATATATTCAAAAATATCATATGGGGCAGATATAAAGACAGCCATCGAAAATAATCGAAACACCTATTTTCAAAGAAGTGTTGGAGCAGAGATTTATTTCGACATAAACATCTTTAACAGTAATCTGATAACAACGGGGTTTAGAGGAAGTTACCTTTTCGATCCAGGAACATTACATTCTTCTAACTTATCATGTAACTTTATTTTAATAAAAAACTTTTAGATCCTTTTTTACACTAAGGTAAAGAAACCGTATCTTTATATTCTATTAATGAAAGTGGGAGAAAGATGAAAAAAGAAAAAATTGGTTTGTTACTAATAAACCTTGGGACTCCAGCATCTACTAATGTTAAAGATATTCGGAATTATCTAAAAGAGTTTTTAATGGACCCAAGAGTAATAAATATTCCTTACTGGAAAAGATATCTTTTGGTAAATGGTATTATTGCTCCTTTTCGTGCACCCAAAGTTCAAAAGGAATACCAAAAACTATGGTTACCTGAAGGGGCTCCATTAAAAGTAATCAGTGAATCGCTGACTAATAAGCTTCAAAGACAGTTATATTCGGATGGTTACATTGTTCGATTGGCGATGAGATATGGACATCCTAATATCGAATCTCAGTTAGAAGAACTTAAGGAACAAAATATAGATAAACTTATTCTCTTGCCTCTTTTCCCTCAGTATGCATCAGCTACAGCTGGCACTGCTCTAGAAGAAGCGTATAGGATAATAGGAAAACAAAAGGTAGTATACAATACACGTGGAATATCTTATTTCCATCAACACCCATTATATATTCAAAGCTTAAAAGAAAAGGTTGATAAAGATATTAATACACATCAACCCGATCACATTCTCTTTAGTTTTCATGGACTTCCAGTAAGTCAAATAGAGGAAATTGGGAAAGATTGTGATTGTTCTAATAATACTAGTGTATGTGATCACGATAAGCCTTATTGTTATAAATCAGCTTGCTATAGAACAGCCAAATTACTAGTAGAAGCACTGGATATTAAGCCTGACAAATATAGTATTGCTTTTCAAAGTAGGCTAGGGAAAACACCTTGGATAGAACCATATACAGAAGATCAGATTACAAGACTAGCAAAGGCAGGAGTTAAAAAACTTCATGTGATTGCTCCTTCGTTTGTTGTAGATTGTCTTGAAACAACGATCGAAATTGGAGAACAATACAGAGATCAATTTATTGCTCTTGGTGGATCTAGCTTTACATGGAGCGAAAGTCTTAATGATGATACCCATTGGGTAGAAAACTTAGCTCATATTATCAATGAATGATATCTTATTCGCTCGCTACTCTAAGGATCAAAGATCGACATGAATTAAGATCAAAACTATCGTAACATGAAAATTAGTATACGCTAGATTTCTCGACCTATTGGACTTTAAAAACAAAAAAAGGATATCCATAAACGTCTGTTTAATGAATATCCTTTTTTGGAATGAAATAAGATTTTATTTCTCTTGGTTATAATGAACGTTATAAATATAATGTTTAAAATCTTGCTTTTGAATCTGAGGATTATCAACATTTGGTTTCCACCAAGCACCAGTTACTCCATCAATAGCAACACCTAGAAGTCCCCAAGTAAGAATAGATCCTGCAATACTCCATCCACGAAGAGTTGCTGTATTATAATTCACAGTTTGATCCTCAAAACCATCTTTTTTAAGAACAAAAGTTAGATTATCAGCATCTTGTCTTTTAATCATAGTAGAAGCTTGACCTGTACCAATATTAGCACCTCTATAATATACATCTACATCTTTATCGTCAACTGATACATTTGCTCTATACGATGTTCCACCAAACATTACAGCACAACTAGAAAATGAAACTAATGAAATTAGTAACATTGCTATAAAACTTAATTTTCTCATACTACGTTATTCATATTTTTGATTTCACTGCAAATATAATATTTTTTTAACTCCTCTACACATATATCTACATATGTTATATAATATTCCTAAAATAAAAGGATCCACACAATAGCAATATTAACATAACTACACAACAAAAACTATAATATCTAAATATGATAGAGATAAAGACAAGGCAACAATAAAACCTTATAAATGGAGACTACTTTAGATAAAACGTGTATTCAAACAGTAAATACAAATATAACATGTTCCTTCGTTCATAATACAGATCATCAATCTTGGGTGTTTACAACACACGTCAATATGTGAATATAATATTTACTATTTTCCATACATAAAACTCGACCTTATATCCTTTAGTGAGGATATAATATCAATTGGGGGACATACCTTATTCTTTATTAACGGACTTACGAACATAAAAAAAGGGACCTTCCGAAGATGGTCCCTTTAAATATCTATTAGATGCTAAGACTAGCGATCTTTATACTCTTGGAAGAAATCGTTTCCTTTGTCATCTACAATAATAAATGCAGGGAAATTCTCGATACGGATCTTACGAACCGCTTCCATTCCTAATTCTGGGAAATCGATTACCTCAACAGACTTGATATTTGTTTTTGCAAGAATCGCAGCTGGTCCACCAATAGAACCTAGGTAGAATCCACCATGTTTCTTACAAGAATCAGTCACTTGTTGAGAACGGTTACCTTTGGCAACCATTACCATCGCACCTTTATTGCTTTGGAATAGATCAGTATATGGATCCATACGTCCAGCAGTAGTAGGACCAAAACTTCCTGAAGGCATTCCTTCTGGAGTTTTCGCAGGACCTGCATAATATACTGGGTGGTTTTTCATATATTCTGGCATCTCTCCACCATTATCTAGAATCTCTTTGATTTTAGCGTGTGCAATATCACGAGCTACTACTAAAGTACCACTTAGGTTCAAACGTGTTTTCACTGGATATTGAGAAAGCTCTTTACACACTTCCTCCATTGGACGATCCAAATCAATATTGATTGGTTTTGCCAATTCTGGTGCACTCTCAGGGATAAACTGAGAAGGGTTTTTCTCTAATTGCTCAAGGAAAATTCCCTCTGGAGTAATTTTACCTTTTACGTTACGGTCCGCACTACAGCTAACACCCAATCCTACAGGACAAGAAGCAGCGTGACGAGGAAGACGGATAACGCGAACATCATGAGTAAAATATTTACCACCAAATTGAGCACCTACACCGTAATCTTGACAAATTTTCTGAACTTTAGCTTCCCACTCTAGGTCACGGAAAGCACGACCACTTTCGTTTCCTTCTGTTGGAAGATTATCTAGGTAACCTGCTGAAGCTTTCTTCACAGTAGCTAAGTTAGCTTCTGCTGAAGTTCCACCAATAACCAAAGCAAGGTGATAAGGAGGACAAGCTGAAGTTCCTAAATCTTTAATTCTTGTTTTAACAAATTTTGTTAGAGCTTCCTCATTTAAAAGAGCTTTTGTCTCTTGATACAAGAAAGTTTTATTTCCAGAACCCCCACCTTTTGTTAAGAAAAGGAATTCATATTTATTTCCTTGATTTGAGTAGATATCAATTTGAGCAGGAAGGTTACATCCTGAGTTTTTCTCATCAAACATTGAGAAAGGAACTACTTGAGAATAACGTAGATTACGCTCTTGGTATGTATCAAAGATTCCACGAGAAAGGGCTTCTCCATCATCGATACCAGTGTAAACATCCTCACCTTTTTTACCTACAACAATAGCTGTACCTGTATCCTGACAAGTTGGAAGTTGTCCTTCAGCAGCAACTACAGAGTTAAGCAACAATGTATGAGCCACAAATCTATCGTTATCAGTAGCTTCAGGGTCTTTTAAGATCTTAGCAACAGACTGTAAATGTGATTTTCTTAAGTAGAAAGACACATCAGCCATTGCTTCTTTTGCCAGTAACTCTAGACCTTTAGGATCTACTTTTAAAATATTACGACCATCAAACTCTACCATTTCGATGTAATCCTTGGTAAGTAGACGATATTCTGTTTTATCTTCACCAAGTTGGAAAGGCTTCTCGTAAACAAATTCAGCCATGACTTATTTTTATTTAAAATTACTATTTAACGACTCAAGATAGATCGTAGAAGAACCACACTATCTTCAAATACTCGATATAAAAACAAAGATAAGGGATACTTTATATTACACCTTGCACAAAGGAGGGTTTTTCAATAAATGAGAAGACAAATAGGTCTATTTAAAAAAAGTCTAAAAACAAGGAGCGCACTCGATGTCTTTAGACTTCTCTTTAGAATATTCCTTATTATGATCTAAAAACGATCACTAGAAAGCTGTTAGAGTTGAATATTTAAAGGGGTTGGTCGTCCTTTAATATTTAAATCCAATATATTCGATTCTGAAACGGTTCCTTGCGAATCCGTTGCTTTAACTTTTATATTATGTACTCCTTTAGGTAGCCCTACAAAATTGGCTCTATAACGATAAGCACTCACTTCCGTGAAAGAGACACTTGTATTTTTGACTCCATCAAAATAAAGTTCTAAGTTACAACGTCCAATCACCCCACTTACCTGTACTACAAGATCAGCATTGCCATCTTCACACAATACAACACGTGAATCGTTAAGAGAAAGAATCGGATTAAGCTCTTGAACTGTTATTGTAAATGAAACTTGAGGACCTTTATTTCCCGAATCATCTTGAGCTTCATAAGTAATTGTATGAACGCCAAGATCAAAACTACTACCACTAGGTTTTCCTTCAATACGATTAGGAACAATATTCTTAGTACAATTATCTATATAAGTAGGTTCTGTATAAGATACCATTCTACTAGTAACTCCTCTAGGCACAGAGAATATCATGTTCGACTGAGCAGTTCCTTGTAAACGAGGAGCAATATTATCTCTTACTGTAATCGTAGTAGCACAACGACTGGTTGCATTCTTAGGATCGCTCACAACCAATGTAACAGGAATATCCTCTCCAATATGATCACAAGACAATACTACTGAAGGTTCACTACCCCATAAAGCCGATTCAATTAAGAAAGTTAATGTTTCTCCATCGGCATCAGAAGAACCATTATTAATATCTGAAGAAGACAATATTACATCGGTAGTTTCACTAAGGTAAAAAGGATCAGGGGATTTACATCTAGCCACAGGTACATTATTGGAACGACTGATATTTACCCTTACTTCTCCTATATTAGATCTTTTTGATGCTTGTCCATCTAAAGGGATATCATTAAAACGATATTCAATAACCACCGTCTCCTCGACACCTCTCTTAGGAGTTATTGTCAATAAACCATTTTCATACACTACAGACGCTTCCCCAGAGGTAGAAACAATAGCAAAAGAGCTTTTGTCAATCATAAAGTTCCCATCTAAATCCGAGTCATTCATCAAAGGATCTACATCAACAGGTGTTCTATCATTGGTGCTTAATAAGTCATTAACAGCGACAGGCGCAGCATCGTTATAAAAAGCAACGTCCAACTGACATTTTCCAATAGAGGTCTGTGAAGGTTGTTTTTGATCCACTAGTCGATAAGTGAAATAATCTTTTGGTATCGAAGGCAGAATATTGTCACTAGAAAAATATTGAGCATCAGGTTGGTATGTAAATGTTCCATCATTATTTAAATTCAACGAACCGTGAGATACATCCTGTACTAATTCTACAACCACACCATCACCTAAACCTACATCGTTATTAAGCACATCACCCGATATATCAACATAAGATGGGTTTGTTCTTTCCTCTCCACGATATAAATCATCATTGGCAATAGGTACATCATCCTCTTCTTCAACCACCACCGTGACAGTTGCTTCTGCAGTGACATCTCCATCAGCATCTTTAATGGTATAAGTTAATGTGTTGGTTCCAGAATATTCTTCAGATGGTTGATAAGTAAAATGACCATTGGTTTGATCAAAGGTTATTTCAGAAGCAGTAAAAGAAGAAGAAATTTTCTTTATCTCCTGCACAGGCAAATCTCCTAAAAAGTCATTATCCGTTACGTTAACATTCAAAGAAGCTCCTTCTCTTATCGTATAACGATCATCTCTCGCAATTGGAGTATTGTCATCGTCTTGAATGGTAACAGTCAAGACATCGTTAGGTAATTCTACAGAAGATGACGTTGAAGAGATTCTTATCTTAAAAGTTTCATCCCCCTCTTCTTCTGTATCTTCTATTGTAGGAATATCAAAAGAATATGAGGAAGAACCTCTTCCAATATTTATGGTTTTATTTGTAGCACTATAATCTGTTCCATTAATTGCTGAAACATCCTCAAATTGTAAAGATACAGGTAAACTAAATCCTATTGGAGTAGTCAAACTCAACTTTACAGTAGCTGTATTTCCCTCTTCAACAGTTAAATCTGAAAACAACAATTGAGGTTTTGCATTGGCATCCATAATAAAAAGATCTACAAAACGTGTCACATCCACAATAGTACTTGTTGCAAATTGCAGATAAAACTTCTCACGTTGTTCCGAAAATCCATCTGTAAGAGTAACAATAGAAACCGATCCATCAACATTACCAGGATTCAAAGGTACTGTTTGTAAAGGTACTGCTTGATAATCGGTCCCTTCTACCGCATACTCATCTCCTGCAGTAGTAGATGTCTTATATCTCACATTTAAAACACTGTCCAATGGAGTCGTTAAATGATAATTAACGGTTAAATTATTCCCTTCTGTAGCAGTCAACACACTAGAGGATGCTATTTCCAATCGAGGTTTGGTTTCATTATCAATAATCGCCACATCAAGTTCTGGTGTATCAGGCAATGCAGCTTCAGAGACATTTAGCAACTCTAATCCAAATATCTCGCTATGCTCAATATCGTATAAGAGATCATCTTTCACTTGAAAATGAATCAACTTTTCTTGTTCTTCAGGTTGAAAAGAGAGCGTTCCGTTAGTACCTTGGAAATCCTCACCATTTTTGGCAGTCTTATTCTTAAAGCGATAATCTACAGATACGGGATAACCTGTTTTCTCTAATAATTTAACCTTAAGGGTAATATCTTTTCCTTCGATTCCAGACTCTTCAATACCATCAGCCCATTTATTCTGCTCCCATTCAAATGCCATCTTAGTTAACTCGGTATCATTTTCAATAATGGTAGCGACACAGGTCCCGATACTAATCTTAGCCATTGTACAACTAACGATACGAACAGTGAAATGTTCTTCTGGTTCACGCATAGAATCATCCATTAAATCAAAAGAGATGGTTTTCTCTAATTGATTCGCAGGGATAGACAATCCAGTTAAACTTCCCACAACAGAGTAATCTTTACCGAGCGTTGCAACACCTAGACCTGTTTCAGAAACAATCTCTAAATCAAAAGTTACAGGGTATTCTATTGCTTCTGAAAGAGATACCGTTACATTCATTCTAGTTCCTTCGACCGAACTCTTTGTCGCTTCAATATTTAAACAAGGGTCCAAATAGATAGGATCAGATGGATAAGTCTTTGAGACACGACCATTACATAATAAACCTGCCTCTACAGAATAAAATCCACTACCGGTAGTAGTAAAAGAAGGATCACTGGCACCAATGACTTCTGCACCATCCTTAAACCAAGTATAATCCCAACCTGCTTGAGAGTTTTGAACAACAATGCGTGTATTGTCTCCACAATTTTCTACGGCACCATCTACTGACAATTCAGGTACTGTGATAGGACGTGTACCAAAACCAGAGAAGTATCCAGCAAAACCAATCACATTACTTTCCCCATAAAGAGCGACATTAATAGGATCAGCATTGGTATTTTCTACCGTATAATCTTTATTTGAACCTACAGTATATGAAAAAGAATACCAATCCGTACCAGCAACTTCCTGATAATTACTATTGGATAATCTCGTTCCATCGATCGTTATATTTTTACTAGAGGTAGAACCTTTTATCACCGTATTTAATTTCACCTCTCCAACCCCTTGAGCCGAGCGAGCATAAGGAATCGTTACCCTAAAATCTGAGGTACATTTTAATGGCGGAATAAAACTCATTCCATTAGTTTGATGTTTATTTGTTGAACCATTTAATGTTTCATAGACATAGACAGGATGATTAGAAGTCATATAAACGGATGGAAGCATCTCATCTTCTAACGAATAACTGTAATCAGACCACCACCATGTTTTCGATCTATCATATTTATTAAACAACTCATAATCTAATCTTAAGCAATCACCTTTACGACTAATGAAATGAGTCGTCGCTCGATTAAAATTATCGTAATATGTAACCTCTGTATTATCTTCTGTAGCAATAATAATGGCAGCCTCTCCATGTTTGGTATTATTACTTTTATTTCCTTGACCTTTTACTAAAATATATTGATCCCCAACTACATTAACAGGAACAATCTGATCAAAACCGATATCTCTAGTATTTGCATTTAAGGTACTAGATGCCCAAGATCCACTAGTTACAACAATAGGTTCATTAGATTCAATTTCTGTTCCATTAGGATCATCAAAGGCATAACCTTTACTTTCACTCATAGCACCGTTATCATAACCAAGCGTAACAGTCTCACCTGCATTCAATCGACATTGATATTTGTTTGTACTACGATCAATAAGGGTCCAATTATCTCGATTATTCTGATTATTAGAGAACCAATTAAATCCACGTTTATTGATCGTAACCAACGTATTATTGGCCGTAGCCATAATAGAGAAGAAATGTGAATTATTAGAATTATAAGGAGATAAAATACTTTTCATATGTCCGGCAAAGAAATGAGTCCCAGATCCCACCAATCCTTTAGATGTCAAACTTCCTCCTTGAGCATCTGTTTTAATTCGAACATTAACAAAGAAATCATGATCAGACTCTAATATTAATCCTTTATTATTTAATACCTGACCTCGACTGGCTTTTGTAATAAACAAAGGTTGATCATTTGCGGGATTATTAACAAAATCAAGTACTCTAGTAGGCAGTTTATAGACCTTCGAATTAGAAGCAGAAAGATTTCTTATTGTAGTAACTACGGTACCATTCCCCCTAGTAATAGATACATCAAATGGAGTTGTCTCAGTTGTAGAAAGATAAAGAGTAAAATATCCCTTAGCATCCCTTCCACCAGAGATATTTCCGTAAAACGGAGGTAGGTAATGTTTTTTTGATAACTGAGCATAACTATCGGCAACCAATAGCGATAGAATCAGTAGCAATACAATTTTCAAAGAGTTCCTCATAAGCACTAAACATTTAACACACATAATATTATCAAAAATAAACATTAGTTGTAAAGATGCAACCACAATCTCAACTTATAACATTTACCAAATATTGATCACTAACCATAGAAATATCAGAGCCCCACATAATATAATCCAGAAAACATATCCATAGACCCATTCTTACTAATAATCTAGAACAAAGCACATTACACAAACAAGTATTAAATATCCTCAACAGTCATACTAAATGCCACATGCAAATTTTACGATTAGCAAATCTTTAAGCACAAAAATAGACAAAAAAATGACAAAGAGTATACAAATAAATATTTGGAAAGAAACATAAGACACAAAGCTCTTTTTTATCCAATAAAAACAAAAAAAAGGTGAAATAGAACAACCTATTTCACCTCTCTTAATACTATTTAAAGTATACCGAAGTATAACAACATAATAAATTATCTAATTCGATCTGCAGCTCTAACCAATGCTTCATCTCTTGCAATATTTTTAATTGCCAAGAAATCAAATATTAATGCGATAAAAGGGAATACAAAAGGGTAGAATAATGAAAACTCTGTATTTAACAATCCAGCAATATGAGAGGCATAATAATAAACAATCCCCATCACACCAATCTTAAGTATTGCACTAACTACCGTTATTCTCATTTGTAACACTCTATTCTTAAACAAAAACAATGCAACAAAAGACAATAGACATACGAATGCAACAAATGCGATTAAAGGAATCATCGAAACCGCACTTCCATCTGTAAGTGTTAAATTAGGAGATACTCCTGTTAGCAACATCTCATAAGTAGTTCCTTGACTTGTAAACCAAGCCAATTTAGAAATAAACATTCCACCCATAAAGGCAGCAGACAATAGCAAAAAGATGCTTTGTATTCTTTGTATCATAACTTTAAAATACTTTACGTTTTCAGAATCACACAATGGCAACTCCTCCTTATACTGCAAATAACGAATAAAAAATCTTTATAAGAAACAATTACATTAATTATTTCCTAAGATTAGAGGCAGTCCTTCTTTGCCTGAACCCACTACGATCACTTTAGCGTTTTGACTCTTAGCCAATTCTAGAGTAGCTTGTATACCACGTTGTTTTAGCACATTTTCAGAAAGAGAACGACTTACAATCGTATTATAATTTGCAATACCTTCTGCTTCAATTTTCTTACGTTCAGCCTCACTTTTTTCTCTTTCCAACTTAAATCGATAAGCCAAAGCTTCTTGTTCTTGCTTTAATTTATTCTCAATCGCCTGTTTAATTTGGGCAGGAAGATTGATAGAACGAATTAATAGAGCGCGCATTTCAATATGGTTTTTATGCAACGACTCCATCGACTCTTCAATAATTGCTTTTTCCACTTCACTTCTCTTTGTAGAATAGATCTCTTCAGCAGTATATCGACCCGCTACCTGACGTACAGTAGAACGAACTTCTGGTACGACCAATTGATCAATATAATTACTACCAAAACGTTCATGAAGATAACCGATCTGATCATATGTAGGATTAAAACGAACAGATACATCAATATTAATAGATAAACCATTTTTATCTAACACATCCATTCTTTCTTCTCTCTTCTGTTCCTTTACATTATAGATTGAGATACTATTCCATGGAGCTTTTACATGAAATCCTGGTTTAAATACATTCTCTTTGTCTAGACCTGTTGAATATGGGCGAAAAATAACCGCTCTTTCTCCTGGATTTAGTGTAAAAAACAGTTGACTACCAAAAGCAACTAATAACAAAACACCTAGAATCACGACTCCTAGTGATAACGTTCTTTTATTCATAACCTATAACTTTTAAGTTAAACACGACTCTTTTCTTCTTTATAACAGATGAATAGTAAATATAGTTAAATATAAGCAAAAAAAAACGAACAGTTCAAGACAGAGATAGAAACTAACATGGAAACATAATTATAGATAATTCATAATTTTCATTCATCTCCCCTGACTAGGATCAACTATATTCAGTTCAACCCATCATTAGCCTAATTTCATCAAAGTAATATTTAATTTAACAACAAGACTTTAACGCTCACATAAACAACAACCTCTACCAAACTATCGAACAAGGACTTTCTTTTGAAACGACCAACATCCCCCATAGGATGAGCATTATTTAATGTCGTCACCACAATACCTCCAATAAAAAACATATGTGAAAAAGTCATAATTTTATATGAAATAAAATTTTACCTTTACAATCTTTCTCAAAAAAATCAACAGAACATAATACGAATTGTATATAATATAAAACGACATAATTATGAAACTATTTAAGCCATCAGAACTTATCATCAATCCAGATGGTACAGTTTTTCACCTACACTTATTACCAGAAGAGCTTGCAGAAAAAGTATTATTAGTAGGCGATCCTGGTCGTGTCCGTCTCGTAGCAAGTTTCTTTGACACTATTGAAATAGAAAAAGAAAACAGGGAATTTGTAACCATTACAGGAACATATAAAGGCGAACGTTTTTCTGTTGTATCTACTGGAATTGGAACAGACAATATTGACATTGTAGTCAACGAACTAGATGCTTTAGCAAACATTGACTTCAGTACACGTACTGAAAAGGCTGAAAAGAAATCACTTACATTAGTACGCATGGGTACATCTGGAGCAATGCAACCAGACATACCAGTAAACAGTTTTGTGCTATCAAAAACATCTATTGGTTTTGATGGACTATTAAACTTTTATACTGATGTAGAAAAAATCAGCAACTTAGATTTTGAAGAAAAATTCATGAAACACACTTCATGGAATAAGCGTTTAACAACACCTTATGTAGTTGACTGTTCAGATGAGATCTACAATAAGATGTGTTCAGATCAAACAGTAGAAGGAATCACCATCTCGGCTCCTGGTTTTTATGCACCACAAGGAAGAGAACTTAGAGTACCTCTACTAGATCCTGAATTAAACGATAAAATTGGAGCATTCAGATACGAAGGTAGAGCCATCACTAATTTTGAGATGGAATGTTCTGCAATCTATGGTCTATCAAAACACATGGGACACAAAGCAATGACTATTTGTACCATTATTGCAAATCGTATTCGCAAAGAAGCAAATGCGAGTTACCACGGAAGAGTAAAAGAGATGATCGAATACACTCTTGAGCACTTAAAAGCATAATCATTTGTAGCTTTCAAAATATCCCGATTTGAGGATCTCTAGGATTCCGAATCGGGATATTTATTTACATCCATAACAATAAACATAAAGAGTAAAAATAACATCAACTTCTCCTTTTGCCTTTAACGAATATCTCACATTAATTCGATCGAAAGAGTTGTACTACAACCAGAAAAAGAAATAAGAGGGAAAAACTACGCATACAAAGCATAAATAGCGATATCATTAGCACCAAAAATTTGGATTTAATACTTAACTTTAACCAACGATTAAATCCAAATGCTATGACAGACTTTCAAAAGATTCCATTAACTTCAATATATAAAAGGCAAAAATCTGATAGAGATATCTTTCAAGAATTGATGCCTACTAAGGTCAAAGAGATCCTTGTTGTTGCCACAGTATATGATGCCTACTCTATCGTTAGAGAAGGGCAATTCTCTGATAAGATTTTCGGAGAATATCTTCAACTTAATCTTTATGCATCACCTCGTTTCACTTCTGTAAACTCTCAAGAAGATGCACTACAGATTATTCACAAGAAGCACTTTGACATGGTTATCATCATGGCTGGTGTAGATAAAAAAGCATCCATCGAGATTGCTGAAAACCTACATTTTTCGAAAAGCAGGTTACCTATCTTAATGTTAGCAAACAACAATCAGGGACTTGAAGAACTACAAAGAGAAGTAGCAAAAGTACCAGCCATAAATCGACTATTTGTATGGAATGGTAATTCGAATGTCTTTGTTGCGATGATAAAATACGTAGAAGACATGAAAAATGCAGAACGCGACACCAAGTTAGGAAACGTTCGTATTATCCTACTTGTTGAAGATTCTGTTCGATACTATTCTCGCTATTTACCAGTATTGTATACCGCGATCATGACACAAACGCAGGATCTTGTTGCGGAAGAATCATCAGACGACCTTCATATGATTCTAAAGATGCGAGCAAGACCTAAAGTTTTACTTGTTAGTACTTACGAAGATGCGATAAAGATCATTGACGAATATAGTGAAAACCTTCTATGCGTGATTTCTGATGTTAAATTCTCCAGAGGTGGCATAGATGACGAAGATGCAGGAGTTGATCTACTAACAGAAGCACAAAAAAAACTTAAATATTCCATTCCTACCCTACTCCAGTCACATGATCCTTCCAACCGAGAGAGAGCAGAAAAGATTGGAGCTAGTTTTATTGATAAAAACTCAGAGAAATTATCTCTAGAGATCATGAAATATATCAATGAGAAGCTAGGGTTCGGGGACTTTATCTTTAGAGATGCCAATGGCAACAAAGTAGCAGTAGCCACTGATTTAGATGAATTTGAAGAGCAACTACAAAAGGCGCCTATCGATTCACTTATTCGTCATGCAAGAATCAACGCATTATCTTCGTGGCTTATGGCACGTGGAGAGATCAATATAGCAGAGCAATTATTACCTTATAATATTGAGGATTTCTCATCTCCAGAAGAGTTGAGAAATTTCTGTATCCGTGTATTCCATGAAGCCAAGCAGAAAAAACATAGAGGTCAAATCATCAATTTCACACCTAAATTATGTTCTGGAAACCGCTATATCGTACGTATGGGAAAAGGATCATTAGGAGGAAAAGGAAGAGGATTGGCATTCATCTCTAACCTAATTGAAAACATCGATTTCAAGCATCTAATCAAAGGTATTAATATACGTCAACCGGCAACAGCTGTCATCGGGGCAGTCGAATTTGACCGTTTTATAGAGATGAACAACCTCTATGATGATATCTATCAAGAAAGACCGGCAGAAGAGATACGTAAACTATTCTTAGAAGCAGAGCTTGGGGTTGTACTCAAAGATCGTCTATACAACTATCTTAAAGAGATGCGCAAACCTTTGGCGATACGTTCTTCTGGACTTTTTGAGGATTCTCTACTACAACCTTTTTCAGGAGTCTACTCAACCTATTTAATTCCAAACAACCATACAGACATCAACGTTCGTTTAGAACAACTATGTAAAGCCATTAAATTAGTCTATGCTTCAATATTTACGGAGACTGCTGGGTCCTATTTTCATGCTGTCAACTATAAGATTGAAGAAGAAAAGATGGCGGTAGTCATTCAAGAAGTCGTAGGACATAACTATAACGAGAAGTTCTACCCCAATATTAGTGGTGTGGCACAATCCTACAACTACTACCCTTTCTCATATATGAAACCAGAGGATGGATTTGCAGTTATTGCAGTAGGATTAGGAATGCATGTGGTGGGAGGAAACAAAGCCTTCCGTTTCTGTCCAGCCTATCCACGTCTTATCAATGGAGCAGTACAGGATCAGATGAGAGATTCTCAACGTTTCTTTAGTGCCATTGACCTATCTAAATCAGAAATAGACTTAGAAGACAAAGATGAAGATGCTGCAATCCTAAAACTACGTATAGCAGAGGCGGACAAAGACAACAACCTAAATGATTGTGCTTCTACCTACAATATCTCCAATGATATGGTAGAGCCAGGAACATTCAACAAAGGACCTAGAATCATTAACTTTGCCAACATACTACAATATGATTCTATTCCTTTAGCACAAACCATTCAATTGTTATTGAATCTATTTGAGCAAGCGATGGGATCCCCTGTTGAAATGGAATTTGCAGTAGATCTAGAAAAAGGAGAGCACGACAAGCCAACCTTCTATATCTTACAAATCAAACCATTGATACAACAAGACAAATCATACCATATTGACATCAACGAGATTGATCAAGATAAGTTAGTGATGAAAGCCAAGAAAGGAATGGGTAATGGCAAACTAGAAGAGATTCACGATGTGATCTACATCGACCCAGCCTCTTTCGATAAACTTTCAACCAAAGAGATGGCCGAAGAGATTCGAGAAATCAATGCCAATATGGTAGCACAAGGAAAAGAATATGTTCTTGTAGGTCCTGGACGATGGGGAACTCGTGATCCTCATACTGGAATACCTGTTCTTTGGTCCGATATCTCTAATGCCAAAGTAATTGTAGAGATTGGACTCCCAGATTTTCCTTTAGATGCTTCTTTAGGTTCCCATTTCTTCCATAATGTAACCTCGATGAATGTTGGATATTTCTCTATACCTTTCCAAAATCAGGACACTTTTATTGATCTTGAAAGAATTAAGGAACAGTCAGAAACTGTAGAGATTGGTAAATTCACCAAACATGCATACTTTAAAGATGGATTAACCATCTTGATGGACGGTAGTAAACAAACTAGTGTCATTGAAATAAACTAAAATTTAAAGGGCCACTTCACCAAAATGGAAGTGGCCCTTTTCAATTATATAAGATGAGAGAGATCTAAACAATTATAAATCCACAACTGTTCCACCCCACTCATAACTTTCTAACAATTCATGATCCATAGAACGCAGTTCTACTCTAAAATCTTCAATTACAGCATATGTTCCAACAGCATACTTTCCCTTAGGTAAAGAGATTGAACCGGGATTAACCCAAAAACTCTCCCCTTTGATCTGACACAAAGGCACATGGGTATGCCCAGAGAAGATCCAACGATGGTTCTCCAAATTAACATGATCTAGGTGACCATGCGTAGCAATACACGAAGTGTTGTGCCATTGAAACTCACAATAATCATCCATCATTGGAAAATCCAAAAGCATCTGGTCGACCTCGCTATCACAATTTCCACGACAAGCATGAATCACCGACTTATACTTATTTAGGATCTCAGCTACTTGAGCAGGATCATATTTTTGGGGAAGAGGATTACGAGGACCATGATACATCAAATCGCCACACAAGACAATCTGGAATGTAGTCTTCTCCTCTTGAAGCAATTGATCAATATGATCTAAAGCATCCTTGTCTCCATGAATATCTGAAAAAACATATAACTTCATATCAGTAATTTTTAGAACTTATGAATGATAAATATTGCAGGGCGTTTGTGGAAAGATGGTTTATTCTTCTTCCACTCAGCCACCGTAGCGGTCTTGATATATTCTGTTTCAAGAGTAATATCACAAGCCACACACACCTGCGTATTTGCAGAACAAACAGCAAGAATATCCTCTAACATCGTATCATTACGAAAAGGAGTTTCAATAAATACCTGTGATTGATTCTCTTGATATGAACGCTTTTCTAGATGTTGAATTTTCTTTATTCTATCTGGTTTCTTCATTGGAAGATAACCATTAAAAGCAAAACTCTGTCCATTCATTCCAGATGCCATCATCGCCAAAAGAATAGAAGATGGTCCTACCAATGGAGCAACACGATAACCTTTACGATGTGCCAACTGAACAACCGATGCACCAGGATCAGCTACACCAGGACATCCTGCTTCAGAGATAACTCCAACGTTTTGTCCTTTAGCTAAAGGTTTAATCATCTCCTCTATTTCACGAGTCTTGGTACGTTTATTTAACACATAGAAAGTAAGCGTATCAATATCTATTGCCTTATCTACACGTTTAAGGAAACGACGTGTTGTACGAATATCCTCAACAATGAAAACTTTGATACTCTTAATTATTTCTTGCACCTCAACAGGAATCACCCCACCCACAGGTGTTACACCCAAAGTATTTGGGATCATATATAATATTGCCATATGCTTTCTGACTAAACTAAAATTGATTAAAGTGCGAAGATAAAGGATTTTTTTCAAGCAAGAAACTTAACGCAAAGCTCTTTTGCTTCGTAGAGCTTCTTGATATAAAACCCAACATCCCATCAAAAGAATCAAAAATCCCATCACCATCAACGAAATATTCAGACCATAATGATCGGTAATTCCCCCCAACATGGGTCCAATTACAGCAAAAAGAATACGAATCAAGAAATTACGAATCGACAATACGGTTGCTCTAACGGAAGAGTCAGACTTTTGATTCACCATATTCTTTAGTGTCGGCGTTGCAATACCACGAACCAGATAAAAAACAATTACAAATATAAAGGCCCACATACTATTGATGTAACCTATCAAAACGTAAGATCCTGTAATTCCCAATAAGATAGCAAAAGACAAAGGCAAGCTACGATATTTCCTCTCAAAACGAAATGCACGTAAGCTACCTAACGCCACCAATAAATTCAAAGCAGTCCATAAGATTCCAAAATGAGAAACGGCAATGCCCCTTTCTTTAAAGAAAAGCTGCAACAACCAAGCCATCGTTAATGTAGAAGTACCAATAATAGAAGAGAAAAACAATGCATTACGAAGGGCAATATCTTTGGTAAGAGAAAATTTCACAACATCTATAATCTCCTTAAAAGAGCCCGAACGTTTGGTTGAACTAGACTTCGGTTCCACAAGCATAAAAGCAGCAGGGATACCAATCATTGCAACCAAGGCTTGACCAATCATTGGGTATCGAAGAGAATAGGTTGCCAAAAATCCAGCAAGAATCCCTGCGATGGCTTCCATAAAATTACCATAGGAGGTAATTCTACCTTCTAATCTCAAATAATCATCTGTTCGCTGCTCATCTTTTAGTGTATCAAACAACAAAGCAGAATCAGAGCCAGAGATACAACTCTGACCAACACCAAGACAAATCTCAGCGGCAAGAAAAAACAAAAAACTAGAAGACAAGGCATAACAACTATAACCAACTGCTCCCAATATCGTACCCAATATTAAAGCATTTCTACGCCCCCACACATCAGAGAGATAACCCGAGGGTATCTCACAAACCACAACAACAATGGAATATATTGCCTTTAAAATAAAGATTTGTTGGACATCTAAATGTTGAGAATCATAAAACAACATGATCACTGGCATGACTAGCATAAACCATTTAGCTGTTTTAATCAGATATAGATTTAAAATATTACGATGCATTACTCTATCTTTTTTTGGAAAAACAAAGATAGAAGATAATCCCACCCTATAGACCAAAATCAATAACATTTACTTTATAAATAACATCGAATAAAAGTGCCTTTTATTCTAAATTAGGACTAAATAAGGATATGAGATTGTTTTATTGGGTAAGCCATTTTACTTTTGGATTTAATAAACAATGACATAGGTATAATTTAACAACACTCAAATATGCAGTTTATATCCGATTTTATTTCAGACTTTATACGCCTCTTCAATGAGATGGCAATATATCTTATGATTGGTTTCTTCTTTGCTGGTCTTTTACATAACTTCCTAAAAAAGGAGAGCATTTCAAAATATCTTGGAGGCAACTCTAAAAGATCAGTTTTTAACGCTGCATTTTTAGGTGTCCCATTACCTTTGTGTTCTTGTGGCGTAATTCCAACAGGACTGTCTCTTTACAAACATGGAGCCAGCAAAGGAGCAACCAACGCCTTTCTTATATCCACACCACAAACAGGGATAGACTCTTTTCTTGCGACCTACTCACTTATGGGATTTCCTTTTGCCATATTTAGAGCTATTGCAGCTTTCATTACAGGGATTTTTGGAGGTATAACCACAGACATACTATCCTCAAAAGAAGAACAAAACATCATTGAAGAACAGCCCGAAGAAAAGATTGAGAACAAAACATTCAAAGAAAAAATCATAGGAACATTCAAATTCGGTTTTATTGAATTCCTTGCAGATATCTCTAAATGGCTTATTATAGGGCTAGCACTAGCTGCATTGATAAGTGTTATACTACCAGATGATTTCTTCACATCCCTTTCGGCCTCTCCTCTTACCAACATGTTATTGGTGCTTATCGCATCAATCCCAATCTATGTTTGTGCTACAGGATCTGTGCCTATTGCAGCCGTACTCATCATGAAAGGTTTAACACCCGGAGCTGCTTTTGTCTTCCTTATGGCTGGACCAGCAACCAATATTGCAACTTTAGTGGTACTGTCTAAAACTATTGGGAAAAAAGCAACAGTACTATACCTTCTGTCCATCATACTAGGAGCCATTGTTTTTGGATTAACGATAGACTATCTACTTCCTGCATCATGGTTTACTTTTGCAATGAAACATGCAGGTCATCAACACGACAGCAGTTCTGTGATACAACTTATTGCATCTATTACCTTTGCCATACTTCTATTAAGAGTTTATCTTGTGAAGGTCATCCATTACTTTAAACAAAGATCTGTAGCGAAAAAAGAATATAGAGAAGTGTGTGAATACACCATCGCTGGAATGGGATGTAATAAATGTAAAACAAAAGTAGAGACCAATCTCGCAGATCTTGAAGGAGTAGGTTCTGTAATGGTCGATCTTTCAACTGGGAAAACAACCATCAAAGGCGACCATCTGTCTAAAACACAGATTGAAGAAAAAATATCAGAACTAGGATATAAACTTAAGCCGAACAACGAAGAGAAAAATCAATAGAATAGAATACTCCCATTATATCGAAAGAGGTTGCTTTGTTTGTAAAGCAACCTCTTTTTTTAACCTTAAAAAGGTCTTTTATTCTAAAAAATATATCTGAGATTACTTTTGTTTTGCCAAGTTTAATCTTATTTGCAACCCCACTTTGGCATACAATGTTTTAGGGCAGTATGGACTATTTTTAATCTCAAATAAATCCTTCATTACCTCAACATCTAATAGAAAAGTGTCAGAAAATCTCATTAAAAAACCAGCGCCCCCCAGACAAGTGACCGCACCACCTTGTAGTGTATAATTATCTTGAAAATCTTGATAAAAGAAATGGCCACAAAAACCTAAATCAAATTTAGGACTAATAAAATTCTTATTTACGACATACTCCATCAAAACAGGAAACTGGTAATAATCAAAATCGCGCACTTTAATAAAGTCCCCATATTTTTCTCTGTTCTTAAATCTGTTATACAACAATCCTGTTTTAACACTCAATCGTTCATCAGAATTTGGAAGCCAAACAGAGAGGTAAACGCCATAAAATTTGGCCTTTTCTTCACCTAAAACTTCAACCAAATAAGCTGGTTCAATGGATAATCTAACGGGATCCTTTTTGCGCACAAACAAAACACAACTACCATAACCACAAACGGTCTCATTATATTTTCTTGTTAAACGAACCAACGCATTTCTATTGGGAGCATTAATCCTTTCAATATCAGGAAAAACGGAAGGACAATCTCTAAAATAATATTTCAAATAGCCAATATGACTTGTCATGCTCCCCTGATAATCCACCTCCTCAATTTCAACCTCTTTTATTTTAAAAGGAATCTCTCTTATCTCATTTGCCGAAAGACTTAATGCATAACAGTCGGCATCCACTCGCCTATAAGTAAAAAGATCTTTTTCCCCTTGCACAAGATATTCAGCAAAAATATTCATGGTATCTTTTTTTGTTATCAGAACTTTTGACACAAAAAATTGTCCATCATCAAATTTGTAACCTCTGATTTCAAAAGGGGAATATGATTTGATCCCACTATCCGTAAATATCTCCACTAGGTCTAAGCTCTTTTTTCTTCCTTGGTAGACAATATCACACGCAAGGGTATCTCCATCAAGAGTAATTAATTTCCCCTTCTTAGAAAAATCTTTAGCAGATATATCAAACGTTAAACAAATGAAGATCAGAATAAGTAGTTTTTTCATTTTTAGATATAATTGTTGGTTATAATGATTATTTCAGCAAAAGCAGACAATCACCAAATACTTATAAAAACGGCAACGTAGTTTCACAGGGACAAACTTAATGTTTTTATTAATATATTTACATAAAGTAACTTCTAACTAATACTCAATTCTAAGATCACGACAACAAGACATAATGAGCTGATTCATCCAATCAGGCAAAAGATAAGAGTTAAACACTGGCTATAAAGGAGTATCACTTAAAACCTAGTAAATAAGAAGTTATAGATCAATATTTTCCATAATGATCTACCGATAAGATTACTTAGGCATGCAAGTAAGTGTGATTCATTATGGCAGATCAATAAAATAAACTGTGATTTAATAAAAGTCTTTGAGGAAATAAAGCATAATACATTACATAATAAAACAGCAGAAACTACGTTAATTATTGTAATATTGCAGAAAGAGTCATTAAAAAAGTAGAAAGTGAGAAAAAGTGTCAAGATATTAGTAACCGGACTTATATTAACCATCCTCGTAATAGTAAGTGTTTTCATTATCAACAACCAGGTCACCAATTTTGCAAAAGGGAGAACTTATTACAAGACAAGACATATTCCTCATCGACGAGTTGGCCTTCTTTTGGGAACAGGTAGAGTGGTCTCAACTGGACAGATGAACCTTTACTATCTCTATCGTATCCGTGCAACAGTAGCGTTATTCAAAGCACATAAAATAGACATCATACTTATCAGTGGAGACAACTCAAGAAAAGATTATGATGAGCCCTCGATGATGAAGACAGATCTGATGGCACAAGGTATCCCAGAAGAAAGAATTCATTTAGACTATGCTGGTTTTCGTACACTCGATTCTATGGTACGCTGCAAAGAGATCTTTGGGCAAAATAAAGTAACAGTCATTTCCCAACATTATCACAATGAAAGAGCGATATATATTGCTCATAAAAAAGGAATAGATGCAATAGGCTTCAATGCTATAGATGTAGGGGGTAGTTATGGAATCAAAAATCATACAAGAGAGAAACTTGCACGAGTAAAAATGATCCTAGACCTACTCTTAAACAAGCAACCAAAATATTTAGGCGAAAAGATTAAAATCTAAAGAAGCTTTTCTCTTCTAACAAAACCTATCCTATTTCAATCAGATAAAGACATCATTATATCTGAATGTCAATATATTTTTTACACCCAACCCTGAGAGTTTCTTCCATCTAGTTATGGAAGGGACTCTCTTTTTTTGTCAGACGATTTAATCCTATCCCCCACTTGAATCAATCCTTACTCATTGGGATAGAATAGATATTATGGCAAAAGTCAGGAGCAACTTAAATTCAATATTATCATATTGCTACAAAACGATTTCAGCCTCACAATGAAACAATCAGGTCATAGGATCAATGTTTTTTAGAGTTATTAAAATTAAAGAAGACTAACATGAAAAATCTTGAAAAAACATTGATTGTTATTGCGTTTCTATCATTTATCGCGAGCTGTGCCATGTGTCCTGGTAGTTTAATCGTTGAAAACATAATTCTCACTATGATGGCAATATTCTATCTGCGATGGAGTCTGTTTCGATTTCGAAAAAAAGAGTGGAAAAGATCAAAATATAATTTTGAAATGATATCGACTCATCAATCATTAATGATTGGAATCATTCTTTTTATCCTCTTAATTGGTATCGGAATTAAGATGCAATTTCTTTTTGATCGCACCTATATACTAGAATTTGGTATTGCATTAGGCATTTTTGTATTAAGCGATGAAATTTATCGAAGCAATAAAAGAGTCAACCACGCCTTGACCAAGCCATATAAAAGACTCGCCAGATGGATTTTTGTTGGAATAATCACTTCCACCATTACCACGTTAACATCCACACATATAAAAATGATTTATCGTCATTATCCACGTTTTGTCGAACTCTACAAAGCCAACCTAAAATACCCCTATAGAGCCGACATTATTGATGCACTAGAAGCCGATTATTATCGTATCCATCCACACACCATTAGCGAATTAACCACCAAACATCGATACGAATTTAACAGCACCAAGGTAATTAGAAGTAGCTCACTCAAATAAAAGAGTCTGTTATTGAATCGACGACACAATTATGTTCTATCAAACAGATCTCAATAGCCTACATTTCAAGTATATCTTGTATCGCATTTTAATAAACGAGAGAATTCGCTATAGCCAGGCTTATTTTTCGCCATTCAAATATTTAAAAACATAGGACCTGCAAACCACAACAAACATCTATAAAACATGGAAAAAAGTAGCATAAAACCGTCTTGTTTTCTAGCCATAACAAGCTAGAAACTAGACAATACAGACCAAATAGCACTTAAATTAATATCAAATCAAGATAACGCCCATTTCTTGGGCATCTCATTGTCACATCAACTTCATATCAACTTCATTTGAAAATAAACTTGACATAACGCATAAATGAACTTGATATGAAGTTGATATGAAGTTGATATGAAGTTGATATGAAGTTGAAATGAGATTATAACCAACTTAACTATTATCTAATAGCTATTAAAAAGGCATTTATAGACAGCTTCAAAAACTGTCACGAGACAGAAAAAGCGTACATTAAACTATTTCGAAGAGGTCTCCTAAGATAATATTTGGATGGGATCATATTAAACACGAGATAAAGGCAACTAAATTTCAGATGAACCAACATTAAATAAAGAGATATTGCTGATCGGGAAAAACAAATAGAGGAGTAGATTTCACAGAACATAAAATCAAAAAAGACAGATAAAATAAAAGCTAAAATAGAACTCATAAAGGAAGGACATATAAAGAATAATAGTAAACTTCCAAAGAGAAAAAAAAACACAAAAAACGACCGTTATATTAAACAAAAAAAGCTCTTAATGGTTTTTACTTATAAAGAGAGTAATCATTAAAAAACTAAGGTCATGAGCAACGACAATAACAAACCACTAGTAGCTGTAGCAAGATATACCTATCTTCACAGAGCTTATCTAGCGAAAGGTTGGCTAGACTCGATGGGCATTGCAAACAGTATCATTCATCAAGGATTAGACTATTCCATTCATACCAATGTACCTAATGGTATAGAACTATTGGTCTATCAAGAAGATCTTGAAAGAGCCAAAGGGATTCTTAAAAAGATGGGTAGTGTTTATGATAAAGAAAAGCCTACACCTGATGGCTTATCATATGAATACAAAATCAGAAAAATTTTAGTTCCAACCGATTTTTCTACCAATGCTTTTAATGCGGCAAAATATGCACTCCATGTAGCCAATAAAAAAGGAGCACAAATTACACTATTCCACACTTTCTTTAATCCGATCATTAGTCCTTTGACATATGAGAACACCTTCTCTTTTTCTAGTTCAATACATGAAGCACTAGCAGATATAGAGAAGAATGCGACGGAGAGTATGGCAACATTCTTAGAACAAATCAAAGAGTATATTGCAGCCAATGATCTTAATCATTTAGACATCAAAACAGAACTCATTGGAGGTATAGCAGAAGATACGATCTTGGATTACGTGGAAGATGCATCTTATGATCTTATTATTGTTGGAAACAAAGGACGTAGCAACAGTGATTACTGGTATGGTAGTGTGACATCTCATATCATCTCTAAAGCACGTGTTCCTGTTGTTGCCATTCCTAAAGATTCTGAATTTAAAGGTGGAGCAAAATCAGTAGTTTATGTAACCAATTTTGAAGAATCAGACTTTGTTGCACTTCATAAACTTATTACTATATTCTTGCCACACACAGCAGATCTACGAGTAGATGTATTGAATACCGTGCCAAAAGGAGAAAAAAATCCATATGATCTCGAAGATGTTCGAAATTTCGAGAACAAGATTAAAGACGAGTTTAGCAATTTTGTAAACTTAAAATTTCACACCAAAGAGGTAGAAGATTTGACAAGCGATTTAGATGATTTTATTACAGAACACAAGTGTGATATGATTGCGATGACGACACACCGTAGAAATATTATCACCTCGTTGTTTAATCCAAGTAAAACAAAGAAAGTATTATTTCATACCTCTGCTCCACTTATTGTTTTCCACGCATAAGAAATGGTGAACATAAAAGAGTATTATCTAAATGTTAATTTTCAAATAATGTAGCCCATTGAAAGAGGCCTCATCGTTTTTTAATTGATACATTACTAAAGTGACTTTTGTCATATTTCAGTATACTTAAAAGAGAATCTGGAAACAGAAATCATATTTTTAAGTATACTGAAACGGCAAAGGTTTTTTCACACTGTATAAATGACATTATTAAGAATTTGATGAAGAAGGTTTCGATCCAAGGAATAAAAGGCTCTTTTCACGAAGATGCTGCGCTTAAATATTTCAATAATGAAGAAGTAGAAATTGTTGAATGCAGAACATTTAAGCAAGCTGTTGAGTTGGTTGATAAAGATGAGGTAGAGATTTGTGTCATGGCCATAGAGAACTCTATTGCTGGTAGTTTGCTAGGAAACTATTCATTGATGAGACAATATCATCTAAAAATAGTAGGGGAAGTGTACCTACATATTGAGATGAATCTATTAATGAATCCAGGAGCAAAGAAAGAAGATATCAAAGAAGTACATTCCCACCCTATTGCACTCAAACAATGCATGGAATATATTGAAAGAGAATGTCCTGAAGCGATTCTTCTTGAGAAAAGTGATACTGCTGGTGCTGCCAAAGCATTAGAAGATAGTCAAAGGACAGATGTAGCTACGATTGGGAATAAAAGAACCTCTGAGTTATATCATCTAGAGATTAGAGAAAAAGGCATTGAAACCAATAAACAGAATTACACTCGTTTCTTAGTTCTAACCAAGCATTCCGAAGCACCACAAGATAACA
The DNA here is from genome assembly GCA_025210775.1 of Prolixibacteraceae bacterium. Classification (GTDB taxonomy): domain Bacteria; phylum Bacteroidota; class Bacteroidia; order Bacteroidales; family Prolixibacteraceae; genus Halosquirtibacter. Next base: position 102,921 of record JAOARB010000007.1, on the reverse strand, counting down.
ACAAAACATCAATATGCTTTGAATGTGGTCACTTCCATGGATCGCTTGCCAATGTACTAAAGATATTTAGTGAACATCAAATCAATTTAACAAAGATACAATCTATTCCTATTTTAGGTAAACCTGAAGAATACTCTTTCCATGTTGATCTTGAATACGATCATCAGGAGCAATATGAAAAAGCAATACATAAAGTATTAAAAAACGTAAGTAGTCTTTCTGTATTAGGAGAATACAAAAAGGGAGAGATGCCGAAATAGCTCATTTTTCCCGAAAACAATAACTAACACCTTAATTTATTATGAACAAGATTGCCCTTATTTATGGTCCTCAAGGAGGATCAACAGAAAAAGTAGCACAGCTTATTTCTGAAGAAATTGGAGAAGAAAAAATAGAACTCATTCCTGTAAAGGAATTGACAAAAGAAAAGTTTGAGTCCTATAAGAAAGTGATCTGTGGGGTAGCAACAATCGGAGATGACACATGGGATCAGACATTCAGAAAAGATGATTGGTCTGAATTCTTTCCATCAATCCTTAATTCAGATCTTCAGCATCAAAAAATTGCTTGCTATGGATTAGGAGATCATGTAACTTATGCTGCACATTTTGTAGATGGACTAGGAAAACTAGTACGACTACTACGAGACAAAGGAGCTACCATGATAGGAAGGGTACCAATTGACGAATATAACTATATTCATTCTGAGGCTATTGAAGAAGGTCATTTTATCGGACTACCTCTTGATGAAGATTTTGAATCCGAAAAAACCCCCGAAAGAGTAAAACGATGGGTAAGACAAATTTCTTTAGAATTTAACTAATAATAACATTTATGGGACCAATAGTATTAAAAGATCTATTTTTCTTTTAAACTATTGGTCTTACTATAATGTAAAAGTTAATCATCTAGGAATAGACAAAACAATTTCATATATTTAGGTCATAATTGTTTCCTAAGTCATCCATGTGTGGTTTATGCCAGAGTCCCGATCTTTCGGGAGATGATAGCCTAAACAGTCCAAAGAAAATTGCAAATCAACCTATTAAGTAGCCTTACGCGACAAAATAGAGTTACATCTCATATGACTTATAATACAATGAACCATTTACCTATTCATAAGGATATTGTAAAACGCAATATAGAGAAGTTACAACTTAGAAATTTAGATGAAGCATCCATAAGAGAAATTGTATTTCTTGCCAACCATATACAAGAAGAGAGTGGTGTGGAATTTATCCGAATGGAGATGGGAATTCCAGGAATTCCTGCACTAAAAGAGGGAATTGTAGCACAACAAAAAGCGTTAGAAGAAGGAGTAGCATCTCAATACCCTCCAATAGAGGGAATTCCAGAGTTAAAGGAACAGAGCAAGAAATTTGTTAAGAACTTTCTTGATATTGACGTAGATGCAGATCATTGCGTTCCTACGGTAGGATCGATGCAAGCTACTTATGCAGCATTTACAACATGCAACAAACTCGATAACCAAAAGGATACAACTCTTTTTATCGATCCAGGTTTTCCGGTACAAAAGCAACAACACATGGTGATGGGGCATCGCTATGAGTCTTTTGATGTATATCATTTTAGAGGAGAGAAACTAAGAGAGAAGTTAGAGTCCTATCTAAAGAATGGAAATATTCATTCACTAATATATTCCAATCCGAATAATCCTTCATGGATATGTTTAACGGATGAAGAACTACAAATCATTGGAGAGTTAGCAACACAATATGATGTTATCGTTCTTGAAGATTTGGCATATTTTGGAATGGATTTCAGAAATGGATATGGTATTCCTGCAGAAGCGCCCTACCAACCAACGGTAGCAAAATATACAGACAACTATATGTTGTTTATTTCAAGTTCAAAAATATTCTCCTATGCAGGAGAACGTATAGGGCTTATTGTAATGTCTAATAAATTAGCCCAAAGAAAGTATGATAAATTACATCAAGAATGGAATATTTCTACTTTTGGAGGAGCAATAATATACAGAGCCTTATATTCCCTTTCTTCTGGGACATCACACTCGGCACAATGCGCAATGGCTCAAATGTTAAAAGTGGTAAATGATAAAAAAATAAACTTTTTAGATAATTTAGATGAGTATCGTCATCGTGCAAGTGTTATGAAAAGTATATTTTTGAGCAACGGATTCAAGCTGATCTACGATAAAGACTTAAATCGTGATGTTGGAGATGGTTTCTATTTTACAATAGCCTATCCTGGAATGGACGGAGCGACACTTCTTGAAGCATTACTCCATTACGGTATAAGTGCAATAACACTTAAAAACACGGGAAGTACCCAAGAAGGTTTAAGAGCCTGTGTTTCACATGTGAGTCGGAAACAGTTAGAAATATTAAAAGAGAGAATAGAGAAATTTCAATCACAATATCGACAGTTATCAAAATAATGATAAAACGAGGCTGTCACTAAATAAATAAAACCTGTAAGTTATGGCTAAAATAAGAGGAGCTGTAGTGGTGGATACAGAAGCGTGCAAAGGATGTAACCTTTGTGTTGTGGCTTGTCCGACACAAACACTAAGCCTAAACCGCAACGTCAATGGCAAGGGCTACAATTACTCCTATATGGAGAACCCAGATAGTTGCATTGGATGTTCCAACTGTTCGATGGTATGTCCAGATAGTTGTATTACAGTGTATCGAGTTAAAACTGCTTAAAAACATTAGATAATGGGAGAACTAAAGTTAATGAAAGGGAATGAAGTAATCGCAGAAGCAGCCATTCGTTGTGGTTGTGATGGATACTTTGGATACCCTATCACCCCTCAATCAGAGGTTATGGAAACCCTAATGAACAATCGTCCTTGGGAAACTACAGGTATGGTGGTTCTACAAGCAGAGAGTGAAACCGCATCAATCAATATGCTTTATGGCGGTGCTGCGACAGGAAAAAAAGTAATGACTTCTTCTTCTAGTCCTGGGATCAGTTTGATGACAGAAGGATTATCATATTTAGCAGGAGCAGAACTTCCTTGTTTGGTACTAAACGTACAAAGAGGTGGACCTGGATTAGGTACAATTCAACCTTCTCAAGCAGATTATTTCCAATGTGTAAAAGGAGGAGGACATGGTGACTACAAACTAATTGTATTGGCACCATCATCAGTTCAAGAGATGCACGATTTTGTAGAACTTGGATTTGATTTGGCATTCAAATATAGAAACCCAGCAATGATCCTATCTGATGGAGCAATCGGTCAGATGATGGAGAAAGTAGAGCTAGCAGAACAAAAACCAAGATGGACAGATCAAGAGATCCAAGAAATCTCTGGTAGCTGGGCTTCAACAGGAAAAACGAAAGATCGTGGACAACATATTGCAACATCTTTAGAGCTAGACTCTGAGCAGATGGAGATCAATAACCTTCGTTTCCAAGCTAAATATAAAGATATCGAAGAGAATGAAGTAAGATATGAAGCTATCGATTGCGAAGATGCGGATTATATCTTTGTTGCTTATGGTTCTTCAGCTCGTATTTGTCAAAAATCGATGCAAATAGCGAAAGAAAAAGGTATTAAAGTAGGTCTACTACGCCCAATTACACTCTTCCCATTCCCAACTAAAGTTATTCGTGAACTAGCTGAGAATGTTAAAGGGTTCTTGACTGTAGAGTTAAATGCAGGTCAAATGGTAGAAGATGTACGTCTAGCGGTTAATGGTAAAAAACCTGTTGAGCACTTCGGTAGAATGGGAGGTATTATTCCATCACCAAGTGAGGTAGTCACTGCTCTTGAGCAAAAAGTTATCGGAGGATAGAAAGATGTCAGAAATTTCAGAAGCACTAAAAAATATCATCAAACCTGAGAACGTTGTTTCGCAAAAAAGTCCTGTATTGACAAATGAAACAATGCACTACTGTCCAGGTTGTAGTCATGGAGTAATCCATAAAATTATTGCCGAAGTAATCGAAGAGATGGGAATCCAAGAAGATACAATTGGAGTATCTCCAGTAGGATGTTCGGTTTTTGCATACAAATATATCGATATCGATTGGTTAGAAGCAGCACATGGTCGTGCACCTGCATTGGCAACCGCTGTTAACCGATTGAATCCAAAGAAATATGTATTCACATATCAAGGTGATGGTGACTTGGCTGCCATTGGAACAGCAGAAACGCTTCACGCAGTAAACCGTGGAGAGAACATGGTGATGATCTTTGTGAATAATGGTATCTACGGTATGACTGGGGGACAAATGGCTCCTACAACAATGCAAGGACAAGTAACAGCAACAACACCATATGGTAGAGATCTAGAACTTAATGGTTATCCATTAAAAATCACTGAGATGTTAGCACAACTACCAGGTGCAGCATATGTTACAAGACAAAGTGTAGAAACACCTGCAGCGGTAAGAAAGACAAAAAAAGCGATACGCAAAGCTTTCGAGAACGCAAACAAAAAGATCGGAACATCATTTGTGGAGGTTGTTTCAACATGTAACTCAGGATGGAAAATGTCGCCAGAAGCATCCAATAAATGGATGGAAGAGAACATGTTCCCATTCTATCCACTTGGAGACCTAAAAGATGGAGAGAAACTTCGTCCAGAAGATCTACCAAATGTAGGAAAGTAAATTGTTGTAGAATAACATTTCAATCTTTGAGATTATGACAGAAGAAATTATCATCGCAGGCTTTGGAGGACAAGGAGTACTGTCTATGGGTAAGATCCTTGCTTACTCTGGAGTTATGCAAGACCAAGAAGTAACTTGGATGCCATCATACGGTCCAGAAATGCGTGGGGGTACAGCCAACGTAACAGTTATCTTAAGTGATGAGAGAATTAGTTCTCCGATACTTCACGAATATGATACCGCTATCATCTTGAACCAACAGTCAATGGACAAGTTTGAAAAGACTGTAAAACCAGGTGGTACACTATTATATGATCCAAATGGTATCGTAAAAGTTCCAACAAGAACAGATATTAATATCTACAAAATCGAAGGGACTAAGAAAGCAGCAGAGATGGGTAACCCAAAGACATTCAATATGATTATCTTGGGTGCATATCTACAAGTTAAGCCAGTGGTTTTACTAGAGAATGTTAAAAAAGGATTAGAGAAATCTCTTCCAGAAAGACACCATAAATTGATTCCATTAAACATTGACGCAATTCAAAAAGGAATGGATTCAATAGAGTCAGTACATATTTTAGATGAAGCAGCTAAATGCTAACACATAAAGAGCCTGGGATTTTTCTCAGGCTTTTTTCTTCTTCCCTCTCTTCTTGATTCAAGAGCAAAAACTTCCCTCCTTTCGTATTCCCCAAAGCGACATTTCATTTGTCTATTTTTCAATGATTAAGAACAACATAGATCTTAATTTTGTTAAAATAATAAAACTCCACAAGATGTGGCATAGAGATTGAACTTCTATAGACAAAATCAAATATTAAAGACAATGAAATGTAAAAATAAACAAATCTGTAAGAGTTGGATTGTTGCCTTAGTCATTGCAATTATTCCAATGATGATGTCCTGCGAACAGCAAGGCCCTGAATATGTAGAAGACTATGATCTGGTAGCAACGACCCATGATCCAAAGTTTGACTTCTCACAACCCACCTATTATCAAATACCCGACACGATTGTCCATATTGTTCCAGAAGGATCGTTCCATGATCCGATATCGCATAAATATGACGATCGAACCATTGAGTTAATTAAGGAAGAGATGAATAGCTTGGGATATACAGAAGCTAATGAAGACAACCAAGCAACACCAGATATCATGTTAACTGTTTCAGCAATGTCCACCACCTATATTGGAGTGGTCAACAACAATTGGTATGACTACTGGGGATGGTATGGTTGGGGTTCATACTACCCATGGTTTGGTCCAGGATATGCTCCTTGGTATCCATATTACAACACCTATTACACTTATAAAATGGGTTCGGTAATCATTCAGATGATGGATATGGAGAATGCAGACACTGAAAATAAAAAGCTACCAATTATCTGGGAAGCCAATATCAGTGGTCTATTACAAGGATCGGATAGTTATATACAATCTAGAATTGAAAATAACATTCCAAAAGCATTCGATCAATCACAATATTTAGGAAAAAAACAATAAGCGATGAAAATAAAAAGATATATAGGCTTGGTTGTGATCCTACTTGCAACCATGAGTGTAAAAGCACAAGAGATCTACGTAGATCAAACACCGTCTCAAGAAGAGAAAACAATAGAGCATCTATTTATGCTTAACTACAATATGGGATTTTCAACAGGAGAGATCAAGGACTTTACCAAAACAAGTAGTTTTCGAGGAACCTCATTTGAATATCGTTACTTACTAAAGCCTCAATTCTCTATTGGATTTTCTATGGATTATCAGAATTTTTATGATGCCAAAGGAAATGAAACGATGGATTATAACGACATAACACTAACAGGGAACACCTTTAACTGGGTCTACACCTCTTCTGTTATGGCAACGACGCATTATTATCTCACCAATCCAGCAGAATCGATACTAACACCATATATGGGGATTGGTATAGGAGGAGTCTATACCAATTATGAGAAGACCTTAGGAGGAATAGATTTCAGAGGAGACAGTTGGCAATTTGGGTTAGCCCCAGAAGTCGGAGTACTCGTAAAAATCAATGACCATTTATCATTTAATGCAGCAGCACGATATAACTTTACTTTTGAGAATAACGAAATGAATTCACAAAAATATTGGTCCATAAAAACAGGTATCGCGTTTCGATTTTAACAATTCATAAGAACGTGTAGCAGATAAAGGTGTAAGTCAGGTAGGCTTACACCTTTTTTGCTAAAAAATCAGAAAATAATTATAATAAATCTAAAGCAATTACGATCAAGATTACAAAACACGAAAGAACAATAGGAAAGATCTGTAATAATTATCTATGACTACATTTTTTTCCTATATTTGGACTTTAAAATTTAATGCATACTATTATATCAATCTAGTTACAATGAACAACAAGGTAGTAGATAAAGCAGCGGATAATATTCGAATCCTCTCAGCTGCTATGGTTGAGAAGGCTAAATCAGGTCATCCAGGAGGTGCGATGGGTGGAGCAGATTTCATCAATATTCTATATAGTGAATTTTTGAAATATGATCCAGATAACAAACAATATCCACATCGTGATAGATTTTTCTTGGATCCAGGTCACATGTCTCCGATGCTCTATTCCACACTAGCTTTAGCTGGAAATTATAGCATGGAGGAACTTGCAAACTTCCGTCAATGGGGAACTGTAACACCAGGTCACCCAGAAGTTGATTTTGCACGTGGAGTAGAAAACACCTCTGGTCCTCTAGGTCAAGGACACACAATGGCTGTGGGTGCTGCTATTGCCGAACAATTCCTTGTGGCTCGATTTGGAAAATGGATGTCACACAAAACCTATGCATTTATCTCAGATGGAGGTATCCAAGAAGAGATTTCGCAAGGTGCAGGTCGTGTAGCGGGAACTTTAGGGCTAAGCAATTTAATCATGTTCTACGATTCAAACGATATTCAGTTGTCAACAACAACAGATGCCGTTTCAAACGAAGACACAGCAATGAAATATGAATCATGGGGATGGAAAACCATTACTATTGATGGTAATGACGCAGACCAGATTCGTAAAGCGCTAACAGAAGCAAATGCAGAGACTGAAAGACCAACACTAATCATTGGTAAAACAGTGATGGGTAAAGGTGCTTTAGGAGCAGAAGGTGATTCATACGAACGTAAAGTTTCAACTCACGGACAGCCTCTATCAGCAGCAGGAGCATCTATTGCAAAGACAATCGAAAACTTAGGTGGGGACGCAGAGAATCCATTCCAAATTTTTGATGACGTAAAAGAGCTTTATAACAACAGAGCAGAAGAGTTACGTGCATGGGTTGCAGAACAAAAGAAAGTAGAAGAATCATGGAGTAACGAAAACGAAGAACTAGCAGAAAAACTAGCTAAATTCTTCAGTGATGAAGCTCCTGAGTTCGATTTCGATAAAGTTGAGCAAAAAGCAAATATTGCAACACGTAATGCATCAGCAACAGTACTTCAATATTTTGCATCTGAAGTTGAGAATATGATCGTAGCATCAGCCGATCTATCTAACTCAGATAAAACAGACGGATTCCTAAAAGGAGGAAGTTACCCATTCGTTAAAGGTGATTTCTCAGGAAGTTTCTTTAATGCAGGAGTATGTGAGTTGACTATGGCATGTATTATGAACGGTATGGCACTACACGGTGGTGTTATTCCAGTATGTGGTACATTCTTTGTGTTTAGTGACTATATGAAACCAGCTATTCGTATGGCAGCTTTAATGGAGCTTCCAGTGAAATTTGTATGGAGTCACGATGCTTTCCGTGTAGGAGAAGATGGACCAACACACCAACCAGTAGAGCAAGAAGCACAAATTCGTCTAATGGAGCATCTTAAGAATCACAAAGGCGAGAACTCAATGTTAGTTCTACGTCCAGCGGATGCACAAGAGACAACTATTGCATGGAAACTTGCACTAGAAAACACTTCTACTCCAACAGGAATGATCTTCTCACGTCAAAATGTACAAGATCTTCCAACAGAAGACTCAAGATACGAAGATGCTAAAGATGCAGCATTAGGTGCATATATCGTTGAAGAAGATGAGAATGCAGAAGTTATTCTATTGGCTTCAGGTTCTGAAGTATCTACTCTTGTAGAAGGTGCGAAAAAATTACGTGAAGACGGAATTGCTGTACGTATCGTATCTGTACCATCAGAAGGTCTTTTCCGTAGCCAATCTGAAGATTATCAAGAAGAAGTTCTTCCAGCATCACTTCCTAAATTTGGATTGACAGCAGGACTTCCACTTACTCTTCAAGGATTAGTTGGACATAACGGATGTGTTTGGGGATTGAATTCATTCGGATTCTCTGCACCATACACTGTATTGGACAAAGAGTTAGGTTTCAATGGAGACAATGTTTATACACAAGTAAAAACATTCCTAGGTAAATAATTAGGACCTAACAAAAGATAATTCACAAAGAGGCTATCTCAAAAGAGATGGCCTCTTTTTTTATTTGTAATAGATAGAAGAAAATCTTTCCTAATATTTCGCAGCAATATCCTACTTACATATTACAAGCCACTGTTAATATTATAATACAATAAACAGAAAAGGTGTTCGAAAAACGAATACGTATAGAAAACGTTTTATATCTTTACATTCTATTGGAATCGTATCGATTCTAGATAAAAAATGAAAAAGATTAACCCTATGAATACTATTGGTAATTTACTACGTTTAACGACCTATGGGGAATCTCATGGTGCCGCCGTTGGAGGTATCTTGGACGGTTGTCCTGCAGGCGTAGAGATCTCATTGGAAAATATTCAAGCAGAGCTAGACAGAAGAAAACCAGGACAATCACATATCACGACACAGCGAAAAGAGTCGGATACTGTAGAACTTCTTTCAGGTGTTTTTGAAGGGAAGAGTACAGGAACTCCGATCAGTTTTATTGTACGTAATAAAGACCATCATTCATCTGACTATAATAACTTAAAAGATATCTATCGACCATCACATGCCGACTATACATATATCGCGAAATATGGTGATAGGGATCATAGAGGAGGTGGACGATCATCTGCAAGAGAGACAATTGCACGTGTAGCTGCAGGTGCAATTGCCAAAGAAATACTATCCCACTATCATATAGATGTAAAAGCGTATGTTTCTCAGGTAGGAAGCATCAAGGTAGGCAAACAATATACTCAATTAGACCTTAATACAACCGAAGATAATATTGTACGTTGTCCTGACCAAGATATAGCAAAGCAGATGATTACTGCTATTGAAGAGGCAAAAGAGCAACAAGACTCTCTTGGGGGGGTGATTACAGGAGTTATCACTGGAGTTCCTGCAGGATTAGGAGAACCTGTATTTAATAAGCTACATGCAGATTTAGGTGCAGCAATGCTAGGGATCAATGCCGTTAAAGGATTTGATTACGGTTCAGGATTTGATGGAACAGAACTACCTGGATCAATTCATAATGATCCATTTATCAATGAAGGAGGAGATATCAAGACCTCAACAAACCATTCTGGAGGTATACAAGGAGGGATATCTAATGGGATGGACATTAACTTTAGAGTAGGATTCAAACCTATTGCAACCCTTGTAAAAGAACAGAGTACGATAAACAAATCCAAAGAAGAGGTTACAATTAAATTAAAGGGCCGTCATGATCCATGTGTATTACCTAGAGCTGTACCTATTGTAGAAGCAATGGCAGCGTTGGTTATTGCAGATCATCTCTTAATTCAAAGAACAAGAAGGCTATAATCACATATTATCAATAATAAAAGCGGGAAATCATATAAATGATTTCCCGCTTTGGTTTATTCCGATAGTTTAAGAAACATCTCCACTAAAGAGGCCAATCATTCGAATGGCTACCATATGTTTTATTTGGTTTTTCAGACATAAAGAACTCTAGCTTTGCACCAGAAAGGATGTCTTCTGTTGTAATAAAAAGTTTAGAGTAATTCTTACCATTCAATTTTACATGATCAACATATACAGCTTTATCACTTTGATTGTGGGCAATCATCTCAAACCTATTTCCATTAGGTAGCATTATCTTTACTTGATCAAAGATAGGGGATCCTAGAAGATAACTATTTGAACCGGGGTTAACTGGATAGAACCCCATAGCACTAAAGACATACCAAGCAGACATCTGACCACAATCTTCATTGTTAATCATTCCATCAGGAGTATCTTTGTACATCTCTTTCATTATTTGACGGACATACTTTTGTGTCTTATATGGAGCACCCACATAATTGTACAAATAAGCATTAGCATGTCCTGGTTCATCCCCGTGTGCATATCCTCCTATAAATCCAGATATATCGACATGCTGCTCTCCTTTCATTTGCAAAGGAGTAGTAAAAAGATGATCTAGATCTTTTTCAAAAGCTTTAACTCCACCTTTTAGTTTGATTAGTTCTTTCATTTGATGAGGCACAAAATAGTCATATGCCCAAACATTTCCAGAGACCCAATATTTGTTTAATATATTCCAACGATCTGTTGCAAAAGTTTCGACCCATTGTCCTTTGCGATCTTTAGGCCAAAAACGATTCAATTTAGGATTAAACAGGGCTTTATATGATTCAGCTCTTTGAGCATATTTATCTGCAATATCATTCTCTCCTAATTCTCTTGCTAGAGCAGCAACACATCCATCAGCATAGGCATACTCTAATGTTTTTGAGACACACTTATCAATATCAGAAGGGACATATCCTAAACGGATGTACTCAGGCACTCCACCAGGACCATCAGAACTACTCAACTTATTATGGTTTGAAAGATCAATCATGGCATCCAATGCTTCTCTCTTATCTATTCCGGGTACTCCCTGACGTAATGCATCATAAATAAAGATCGTTGCGGGATTACCAATCATACAAGTATTGTCATGTCCTAATAGTTCCCATAACGGCATATGATCTTTTGCATCACGATGACGCGATATAAGAGAATTGGCCATATCTGATACTTTCTCAGGTTCTACTATGGATAGCAATGGAAAAGATGCTCTAAATGTATCCCAAGTAGAGAAAGTACTGTAGTTCTTAAATGAAGATGTTTTCATTTTTTTTCCTACTGCAATATAAGATCCATCGGTATCCATCCATAAATTGGGAGCAATAAAATTATGATATAGTCCTGTATAGAAAATTCTTTTTTGAGCTTCACTACCTCCTTCAACTTGGATAATACGACTAATTCGTTTCCACTCATTAATCGTTTTCTCTTTCACTTGCTCAAACGAAAAAGGTTTTCCACTAACCAATAAATTGTTTTTAGCCCCTTCCGCACTAACTCCTGAAATGGATACTTTAACATCTAAAGGACGATCAATAGTTGGGTCAAAGAAAAGAATGGCACGTGCATTATCATCCGAAAAAGTATCCACGTCTCTATTTTCTTTTTTTCCATCCGTAAAAATAATGTTAGTTATAGGTTCTGAGAAAGTAGCTGTAAAATAAATATGTCTATCTCCTGCCCATCCAGTGCTATGACAAAATCCAGAGACAGTATAAGGATCGTCTTTGGTTAAAGAGGTATTTAAAACTTTACCAAAAATCTTATTTGTTGGGTCCACAACGACCCATCTATCTTCCTTGTTGTTGTTAAAAGTATAACGATGAAAACCAGCTCTTTCATTGGCAGTTAATTCCACATTAACATGATTATCGAATAAGTCAACTTGATAATATCCTGGAACGGCCTTCTCTTTTTGATGAGAAAAACGAGAACGCCATCCTTTATCAGGATCTTGTTTATCACCAGCATTAAGATAATATTTTCCACTACCTGGCATCAATAATATATCTCCAAGATCGGACCAACCAGTACCACTTAAATGATTATGACTAAAACCTTTAATATTAGTATCAGAATAATGATATCCTGCACACCAATCCCAACCTTTAGTGTCCGCATCTGGACTTAATTGAATCATACCAAAAGGATAAGTAGCTCCAGGGAAAGTATGCACATGTCCACCAGTACCTATCATTGGATCCATATAGGAATAAAATTGATCTTTGTTTAAAGAAATATTGGATTGTTTATCTATCGGATGCTTTTTTGTAGTACATGATCCGATAAATAAAAGTATAAGAAGCATAGGGATACTGAAATATCCATATCTGTTTATTCGTACCATTCAGTGTATGTTTTAAATTCTAGTTATCATTAATGTCTTTAAAAAAAGAGACACAACTTCTAATATAGTACCTACAAAAGTACCCATGATTTATTATATTTTCGATAAATATCATCTTAACAATATCTATCATACACATTAACAAAGTATCTTTATTACCTTTAATCTATCAATGTTCAATCTCGACAAGGAAGAAAAGGGAGTTTTACCATAATATTAAAGACAACTTTTTTTACATTTGTATTTCTTAAGAGTATTTTTCTATGAAATCTCTTATATTGAACGATTATTTTTCATTACAAACACTTCTTATCATTTATTATTGATGAAGCTAAGCAGAATTCTATTATTAATAGTTCTTTTTCAAAGTATTGTTCTTTCAACAAATGTTGTAGCTCAATCTAACCAAGACTCTAAAGTAGTTGTAGGGAAAAGAGTATACATCCTTCATAAAGTAAAAAAGAAGGAGACAGTTTATTCTATCCAACGAACATATAACATTGCGGCATCAGAACTATACAAAGCAAATCCTAAACTTAAGACAGAAGGACTAAAGTCCGATAGTTATATTAAGATTCCTATTGAATCTAAAAAACAGCGTAAAGAGAAAAGCTTTTTACTGAAAAATGTTCAAGACAACGATTCAATACGTTTTCATAAAGTAAAAAAAAGAGAGACGTTATTTTCTATAGCTCAGAATTATGGTATTTCTGTAAAAGATATTGAAAGAGCCAATGGATTAGAAGAGCACAATGTGCTAAAAAAAGGAGATCTATTAAGAATTCCTTTAAAGCCGGCCAAAGTAGAAGTTTCTACACCGCAAAAAGAAGAAAATAAAAACTCGAATTACAAATATCATATTGTAAAGGAGGGGGAAACACTTTTCTATATTTCAAGAAAATACAATATCCCTTTTGACGATTTAAAAAAGGAAAACTCAAAACTGGGAAGTCATATAAATGTAAATGACACCATTCGTATTCCTTTGGTTGTAGGTGCAACAATAGATGAAATAACCCACAAAATTGTAGATACTAAATTTTTCCACTATCGTATCACAGACAAAGATACTTATTGGAAAATCGAACAAAAATATGGTGTAACGAAAAGTGAGATTCTACAATTAAATCCAATATTGAGTGATGAGCTTATTCATGGAGTAGTTATTCGTTTGCCTTACCGTAGAACCACAAATCAAGAAGTTCAGATTCTTGACAATAATAATTTCTACCAGTACCATGTCAAAGCAAAAGAGACGCTTTATTCTATTGCAAACAAACATGGCGTGACAGTTCGTATATTGAAAGAATTGAACCCTCGTTTAAGAGTACAGAATTTAATGGTAGGTGACGAAATAACCATTCCTAACCCAGAAATAGCACGTAGTTTCGAATTAGGAGTTAATGATTCACTACTAAGAGCATCTTATCTTGTAGATAAAATAAGCTTCTTATCGAGTAAGGATTTTATTATTAATCCTTCATCTGAGGTTTTTAATATTGGGGTAATGGTTCCTCTATATTCTGAAATAAACAAACAGTTAAACGAGGATCTATTCTCAGGTAAATCAAATCAACACAAGATTTACTCTCGAACAAAAAACTTCCTTTCTTTCTATGAAGGGATAATGGTAGGTATTGATTCTTTGAATCGTAAAGGATTAAATGTCAAACTGTACTTATTTGATACTGAGAAGAAAAAGCATAGTATTGATTCATTGTATGCAAAAGGAGTATTCAATAAATTAGATCTAGTAATTGGACCAATCTATCCAACAACGCAACAAGCATTACTACAATCTTTTAATAACAAACAGGTTCCTATTGTCTCTCCATTGTCACCACAAGATAAGATTACCAATAAATATGAAAATATTTATCAAATAAATCCATCTTTAGAGTATAAAGTAAGAAAAACTGCGGAATATGTAATCGACAGTTATGCGAATCAGAACATTATTGCATTAAAAACGAATGATAAAAAACTAACAGATAGTTTTATTTCCCCTATTAGAGATGCTTTATTTAAAGAACATATCAATCAAGATAGTATTTCACACTATACAGAGTTTAAACTGGGAGTATATGGATTAGAAGGATTAAGATTTGTTCTTAAAAAAGACAAACCGAATATCATACTTATTCCATCAAGAAATGAAATGGTGATAAGCCAGACATTAGGACAGCTTAATGCTCTAACAATGGATTACGACATTACAGTTATCGGGTTTAATGAATGGACTAAATACAGAAGTATAAAAGAAGAGATTTTACACAATCTCGATTTTCACTTCCTTACCCCATATCATGTCAATTATAACGATAAACATACCATCCAATTTATTAAGCGATATAAGAAATATTTCTATTCCGAGCCAAATAATTTTGCATTCCAAGGCTTTGATATTGCCCTTTATTTTGGAGATGCAATGTTGAAATACGGAGGAAATTTCACACAAATGATCTATGGAAATTATATCCCATTGACACAATTAGATCCAAATTTTGTAAAGACTTCTAAGTTCGGTGGTTTTATGAATAACAATCTTTTTATCATGAACTACAAAAAGAATTTCGAGATCAAAGAAATCGGTCAAATGGGGCACTATAGATCTATACCTATTAAATAATTTCATTTATCAAGGGAGAGACTCAATCTCTCTCTTGATAAACAAATTACTACTTTTTTAGAACAACGTAGTTCAACCATTCCACATATTTACAGAACCACCCATTTATATGTTCTAAGTCTCGCCCCAAACCAAAACCATGTCCACCGTTCTTATATCTCAACGTAAAAATAGATATACCTTGTTCTTCCACTGAGAAAACATAATCTTTTGCATTTTGTGGTGAAATACGCGTATCATCATCTGTATATAATACAAAATGATGAGGACACGAATGATGATTTAATCGTTCTAAGGATATCGAGTAACGATTAGTAGAACATATTCTTTCACCTAATAGTTTTTCAACACATCCTTGGTCTGAATATGATGCAGAAGTAGAAATAACAGGATAGATCAAAGCATTAGAAGCATATGATAGATCCCAATTGTGTTTTCTTTGCTTACAAAAAGAAGCAAAACCAACCTTATGAGAGACCATACCTGCCAAATGTGCTCCTGCTGAGAATCCCATAATATGAAGAGAACTCCAATCAATATTGGCTAAAGAACTATTTTGATTAAGCATTCTAAGGAGTCTATAGAACCCTTCTATGGTTGCCTCAAAATCCCCTTTAGGTAATCTATATTGAACAACAATTGCAATTATTCCATTCTTTATTGCCTCTTGTGCAACCTCTACTCCTTCCTCAAGCATAGACAACTTCTCATATCCTCCACCTGGAAAGATAAACAAACAAGGCAATTCATCTACATTCTTAGAGGAAGGTGTAAACACATGAAATCGTGTTGTATCACTTATACTCATTATTCCACGTGAATCTAGTTTGTTGTTTTTCTTAAAAGTACTCTTTACAGAAGCATCACTATCCTTATATACAATTATGTTTTCCATGCGACCATTTTTACTTAGAACAAATAGTACAAGATAACTGTTTTAAGTTAAAAATAAAGACCAGATGAGAATATTAATAACAGGTGCTACAGGCTATATCGGGAAAAGACTAATCTCTGTTCTTCTTAAAGAAGGACACACACTAGTATGTACTTATAGAGGAGATCAAACAAGAACCAATAGGCTTACAGTCAATGATAATATTCAATGGATTAAATACGATTTTTTAGATCGCGATAGAATGGTGGAACATACATTATCATGTGATGTGGCCTACTATTTGATACATGCAATGAGAAGTCATAATAAAGACTTTGAGCAATTAGAGATGGAAATGACCAAACACTTTCTTGAGCTCACAGACCAATTAGGGGTAACAAAAATCATATACCTTAGTGGTATTGTTAACTCGAAACAGAAACTATCTCCTCATTTTAGATCAAGATGGAATGTTGAAAAGATATTGCGTCAGGGATCGACTCCAGTCATTACTCTTAGAGCTGGTATTATAGTAGGTTCAGGGAGTGCTTCTTTTGAAATCATCAGAGATTTGGTTGAAAAACTACCCATAATGATTGCTCCTAAGTGGTTAAACACAAAATGCCAACCTATATCAATTAGAGATGTCCTCTATTATTTAGCTAAGGTAGTCAAATTACACTCTAATGAATCAATATCATTCGACATAGGTGGACCAGAGGTCTTAACCTATAAAGAGATGCTCTCGCAGTATGCAGAAGTTAGAAAACTATCTAGGTGGATATACACTATTCCTGTGATGACACCCAAATTATCATCCTACTGGCTCTATTTTATTACATCAACAAGTTATAACCTCGCAATAAATCTAGTAGAAAGTATGAAAATTGATGTAGTTTGTGAAAATCACCAGATAGTCAAATTGTTTCCAAATCAACTTTTATCTTTTAAACAAGCAGTTTCACTTTCTCTAAATCGATATAAAAAGAACAGTGTGGTCTCTAAATGGACAGATGCCCATCTTTTTAATCATATATACCAAACAATTGATAAAGAAAATCTACACGAAACCTATGGCGGATATCAGCAACTCTTTAAAAGAGAAATATCTTTATATCAAAAGAAGACAATCAAAAATCGTATATGGTCCATCGGCGGGGAAAGAGGATGGTATTACGGAACAAAGTTGTGGAAATTTAGAGCAATAATTGACAAATTAGTTGGAGGAGTCGGCAATAGAAAGAGGAACAATGAAAGTCTGCTAAAAAAAGGAGAAGCACTCGATATGTGGAGAATCATTGACATAAAGGACAATCCTCCGATGTTATTATTACAGGCAGAAGCAAAACTACCAGGTAAAGCATATCTTCAATTTGAAATCGAAGAGAATAATCAGAGATATTATTACACTCAAAAAAACATCTTTTATCCTCATGGCTTATGGGGACGTATATATTGGAAAGTACTCTCCCCTATTCATTATTGGTTGTTTAGAGGTATGGGGAAGAAAATATGCAGTAAAAAAAGAATGCTATAAGATAGACTTGTAAAAAAGAATATCTTATAGCACTTAAGATTCATGACTAACAGACTTCTTTTACAGTTAGTTTAGAACTCTCGATCTTAACAAGGAAATTACTTTGTAGTGCATCTAAACGAACAACTACTTTTTCTTTCCCATTATGTTGTACCATTTCTCCTTCAAATCCAACAAATGGACCTTCAACAACCTCGACTTGACTTCCTAACTTTATACGACCAGAAACCATCTCGACATTGACATCTGCTTGATTTAAAAACAACTTAAGATTATCAATTTCAATATCTCTGATCACAGCATCTTCGCCAAGATAGCGTACGAACTGTAATACATTAGGACAATTCAAAACAGTCAACCTTTCGTTGATTGCGATTTTAACAAATACATATCCAGAAATCACTGGTAGTTCAACCAACTTTTTACGATCACTCCATTGACGCCACTCTTGTTTAAGAGGGACATAATTCTCTATGCCTATCTCGTTTAATGATTCACCTACTTTCTTTTCCGCACGAGAACGGACATAAATAGCAAACCATTGTTTTTTTTGCAATGTCATTTTAAGGCTAATATTTCAAGTTTTACACAAACACACACAATCTCATATAGAGCTAAGCAAGATATAAAATTATTTTCGATAATGATATATCCTCTCTATAATCTCTACAACTTTCATCCCATCCATTAAGTTTGTTGCAATTTCGCTTCCTTTAGAAAGTCGATCAACTACATTGTCAAATATCATCTTATGGTTCCTCGCAGAACCTTTATATCCACCATAATCATTAGGAGGAAGCGTAGGTGGCAATTGTTCCATTTGATACTTATCAATATTACAATAAACGACTTCATTCATATATTGTCCAGCTACTTTTATCGTTCCTTTTTCAGCAATAATAGAGAGACTACTCTCTAAATTAGACTCAAAAACAGAAGTCGAATAGCTTAAATGTGCAGAGGTTTGCTCTCCTAAAGAAAAAAGTATTTCACCAGAATCTTCAAACTCCGTATTGTGCTTGTGATTATGATTATAGAAAACAGGTTTTGGGTCTTTAAAATCACCCCACAACCAATAGATTATATCTAAGAAATGTGAAAATTGTGTATACAACGGTCCTCCATCTTTTTCTAAAGAACCATGCCAAGAAGAAGGGGTATAATAACGTTGATCTCTATTCCAGAAACAATTACATTGTATCTTATATATTTTGCCAAGCACACCTGAATCGACTATCTTTTTTAACCAAACAGAAGTTGGAGAAAAACGATTCTGCATCACAACAAAAATATCTTTCTGATTCTGCACAGATGCGTGAATCATCTTTTCACAATCTTCTTTATGCAATGCCATCGGCTTCTCACAAATCACATGAGCCCCTGCATTTAAAGCTGAAATACTTACCTCTGCGTGCAAAAAGTTAGGAACACAAACAGACAAGACATCTATTTCCTTATTCTCTTTTAACATCTTCTGATAAGAATGGTAAAAATCTATCCCATCTAAAGAAACTTGTTTACATTCATCTAATGTTTTTAGGTCACAATATGCGATCAACTCTAGATCAGGATGTTGTAAAATCTCCTCAACATGACGTTTGCCAATATGGCCTAAACCAACGACAGCACACTTATATTTTTTTGTATTATTTTTCATCATTATTACAGTAAACAGAGCCGTTCTCTAATAAATATGTCTCATTCGAATATGGACATACAGCATGATTATTACTATCAAAATCTAATCGCATTCCAGCTTTACTAACCCAGCCTATTTGTTTGGAAGGATTTCCTACAACCAATGCATAGGGAGGTATCGATTTTACTACAACAGCCCCTGCTCCTACCATCGCGTAGCAACCAATAGAGACACCACAAACAATGGTTGCATTAGCTCCAATAGAACAACCTTCATTTAATAATGTATTAAGAAATTCATCCTTTCTTTCAATAAAACTTCTTGGATTTATTACATTGGTAAATACAACAGACGGACCAATAAAAACATGATCACAGACCTCAACACCAGTATAAATCGAAACATTATTCTGTACTTTTACATTTGAACCGATATTAACATTTGGTGCCACCATAACATTCTGTCCAAGAATAGAATCATTACCGATTCTTACATCTTTCATTATATGACAGAAATGCCAAATTCTCGTATTATGACCAATAGTAACCCCTTGATCAACAATAGAAGAAGGATCGATATAGTTATTCTTCATAAAATTGTACAATTTTAGTTATTATCGAGTTAACCTCACCCTCATCTAAATAAGAATGAATAGGAAGACATAAAATTTGTGTACCTATAGCCAGAGAAACGGCACTTTCGTACGGTGAGTAATCTTGATACGCTTCTGTCTTAGAAAGTGGTAAAGGATAATAAACCATGGAAGGTATTCCCTCATCTTTTAAATATGCTTGGAGGTTATCTCGAGAGCCATTATGAATAAGAATTGGATATTGATGAAAAGAATGAAAAACATCATTACTCCTTTGTGGAATGGTAATCATGGGTAATTGAGCAAAAGCAATATCATATTTAAGTGCGATTCTCTGACACTTTTCTATCTGTATATCTATTTTTTTTAATCGATAACGAAGAATGGCTGCCTGAAGCGTATCTAACCTGGAATTCTGACCAATACAAACAGGAGTATATTTGTTTAAAGCTCCATGCGATTTAAACATCTGTGCTCTCTGTGCTAAAGAATGATTACTTGTAAATATAGCTCCACCATCTCCCATTGCAGATAGATTCTTTGTAGGGAAAAAACTAGTGGTTCCTATATCTCCGATAGTGCCCACATGACACCATTTATTGTTATAACGAATCTTAGTTCCCGTCGCTTGAGCACAATCTTCAATTAAATATGCACCATTTTTCTTACATAGAGCCAGAATATCATCCATAGGAGCAGCATAACCAAATAGGTGCACAACAATTACAGCTGCAACATCTTTATCCCAGCAACACTTCAAGGTCTCTGCTGTAATGGTTAATGTTTCTTTATCAATATCCACAAGAATAGGAATAAGTCCCAATGAAGCAACAGCCTCAGCTGCAGCTAAAAAAGTAAAATCTGGAACTAACACCTTGGCATTTTTGGGAAGGTTTAAACATTTTAATGCGATAAGCAAAGCATCCGAACCATTTCCACAACTCACCACAGAAGAGACTCCTAAATAATCGGCAAACTCTCTTTCAAAGTGAGCGACATCCTCTCCTGAGATATAATCACTGTGCACCAATCTCTGATCAAAGATCTCCAAATAATCTTCCCGATCATTACGAGAAGCTCTACGTATACTTGTAAATTCTATTGCCATCCTGTTCTTAATATGATCCATTCAATATCAAGAACAGAACGTACAAATAGAATATAATATTATCTTAAGAAAGATTAAATATCCGACTCTCTACTTTTAATTACAGATGGGATGACCACAGTTTCAGTCCTAGACTCCTTATTTTCAATTAATTCTAAAAGACGTTCAACAGCAACTCGTCCCATATCTTCACCAGGCTGTCTTACGGAAGATAATTTAGGAGTTAAAACAGCACTGAAAGGTTCATCACTAAAGCCATGTAGTGAGAAGTCTTCAGGAACTCTTAATCCTCGTTCTTGAGCAACCTGAAGAAAACTTAATGCAGTAGTATCGTTAGAACAATATACAGCATTAGGCATTGTCTCTGGAGTTAAAATCTCTTCAGCAATATCACGACCAGATAATCGAGTCAAATCACACTCACGATACAAATGATCATTCCATTCAACACCTTGTTCTAATAAAGCTTGTTTAAAGCCTCTTAGACGATTTTTAAAGACCAAAACATCACTTGGTCCATTGACAAAGAATATCTTTCTATGTCCATTAGCAATCAATCTTCGGGTCACCAAATAAGAAGATTCTCGATCATTAGTCACCACACGATTTAGTTGATCATTATCAGGAACACGATCAAAGAAAACCAAAGGGATATCATTACTAATAAAAGAGTCAAAATTATGCTCGTCTGTTGTTTCCAAAGAAGTAGAAACAAGCAATCCATCCACTCGTTGATTAAACATTGTCTGAACAGCCTTCCCTTCTGCTTCAAACGATTCACGACTTTGTGTAATCAGAACTGAATACCCCTCTTGATGGGCATAATGTTCAATAGAAGAGATAATCGTTGAAAGGAAATGTCTATCAATACGAGGCACGATGACACCAATGGTTTGTGTCTTCTGTTTTCTTAAATTTGATGCTATTATATTGGGGCGATATCCATGATCTTGTGCAAATTTTTTCACTTTAAGACGGGTTGTCTCACTAATTCTCTTATCATTCTTCAATGCTCTAGACACTGTAGAAGCACTAACATTCAAAGAATTCGCTATATCATGTATTGTAATATGTCCTTTATGCTTCGCCATTAATTTAACTTTAGTTATTGTTTAGGAGGTAGCATGCAAATTTAACGAAACATAAAGGACATAAAAAACAAAAAATCAATTAAAAAAGATATACCAAGCCAATACCAAAGTTTAGAGATGATGCAAAAACACTATAATTAACTTCTCCAACTTTCTCTATCACAACCTCTTCAGATGGAACAGAAGAAATAAAATTCTGAGAATAACTATATTGCACATTAGAGCCTATCCAATCGACATTAAACCTTAGCATTATCGATTCTTTGATAGGTATATTATATGCAGCACCAACCATAGAAGCAAAAGAAACATCTTGATCCTTATCAATCCCCTCAACATACAACGTATTTAGTCTATTGGGTACATTCTCAGTAGACAGATCATGTTTAGGTAAAACCCATACTTGAGCACCAACCAAGCCATAAAAATCTAAATATGTATTATATATGTCAAACCTATATTGTCCTCCAAATAGTATTGCACCTGAAAGCCAATCGTTCACACTAAAACGGACTTCCGAATCATCCTCAGCAAGCTGCACTTCCGGGTATGAATTACTTATCACCCTATTATATACCTCTCTCTCATCGGTAGGATTATTCGTAAAACGTAACCGTCCAACCCAACTAAAAGAGCTATTGACTTCATAATAAGCAGATGCATCTAGAAAAAAGCCTACATCAGCAAAGCCAGACTTACTCTCTTCTAGATCATTTTTTCCATAATTACCTAAAGGTGCTGCACCTCCCATAGACAAACCAAAGCTCCAGTCTTCCACCTGTCCCATTGAGGGCAAAGAACAAACAATTAAGGCAACAATCACTAAAAACCTCTTTTTCATACACATATATTTTTAATATATATTCTAATATACAACTATTTTAGTTGTGGTTATCACACCTTCTGAAACAATTTTCAATAAAAATATACCTTTTGACAAATCAATATTTTTATCATCAAAACCTTCCAACACAAAAGACGTAACCGTTTCACCTAATACATTATAAACAGATATTTGTTTTGTCAAAGATGTTAAAGACTCTATTCTCACCCCATGATCTTTATGAAATATTTTTATTGGCAGAGAATCTTCTGGCTCGTCAACATCTATGTGTAATTTCCATCTATCTCCAACATCCTCTTTTTTGACAGGTAAAGAAAACACCTTACCGTCGTTAACATCCCAGATATCGCCACTATATGAATCTTCAATCCACAAACAATATTTATTTTTTCCTCCATTACGTTGAGATATAGTAATAGGAAGATCCATATCTTTATCCACCATAAATCCTAAAGGGATCACTTGACTTCTAAGAGGCCTTTGGTCTATAACCAATTTTTTATCCAAAGCAAGGCTAAAGATCTGTGGCAATCCATTCTTTTCAAAGATGAACTTTGTTGCATCTTCTTTTGGGATATAATCCACACTTTTCCTTTTGGTTAAAACAATCTTTAAGTTATCCATCTCTAATGATTCAGGAGCAGTAACTTTTAAAGATATAGAACAATACTGTTTATCGATAGGTTTCGATTTTATTCTTCCACGCTTTGTTTGTGATTCATCATCCCACAACACATCTCCCTCTTTGGTCTGTTGTACAAAAAATCCTTGATGAGGAGCAAGACCATCAAAAGGATAATCATCATCAAGCGAAAGGCCATCCAATGAAATCACCTGGTATCCAGGCTTCTTATCATCATAGACATATACAAAAGAGGTGGTAAATTCCGCAATCGAACGAGTAACATCAGCATAATAATTAAAAGGATTACCTACAAAACGCCATCCGTCACCAGAAGCCAAAGAATAATGATAAGATTTCGTATGAAGATTTTTCATCCATTCTCGACTATCTAACTTAAGGGTATCCTTAGTTGAATAGAGAATATATCCTTCACCTTCTTTCAAGTCTTCATCGGCAGAAACATCTTCCCACTTATCATTCCATCGCTTAATAAACAACTGTCCTTTAGAAGGTTCATATAAACCTATCTTTTTATTAGATGAAGAAGCAAAAATAAAATGCCACCTTTTAGGTAAAAAAGTCTTTTCACAAGAAAGGTAGACACTATCTGGAATATGTTCTAGACCACTTAGATGAGTCTCCGCATCATAAGACAAGGAGGCACATTTTAAATCTTGATTAATAGTAACCTCTTTAAATTTCGATGGAACCACAAGATCACTACAACAGTTAGGTATAAACCTCCAGTTATTAAGGTCATTAAAATGGGTAGGGTCTTTTCCTTGCCACAATAAATGATGTTTAGGAAACCAATAAAGGGCTGTATAATCCCAAAACTTATCCCCTTCTTCCCATAAATATCTTACACCATCCTTATCCTTCTTATAATTCAAGAGATACGCTCTTTTATTAGAATCAGGGGTCTGATCTGCTCCAACATAAACACGAGGCTGAATATCACAAAAACGAATATCGTTAATTGGTTTTGCATCTCCGAAACGCATAAATTCAATAATACGATCTTTATATGTTAACAATACAGAACAGGCTGTAGCATGTCCATTATCAACTAAATCTCCACCATAAACAGAACACATACCTTCCCCACTATGACCGATCTTATCTTGAGACAACAACTTATCCTCTTCTAATTCACCCTCACTATTATAAATATACATTCTTGTATACTCAATTGTCTTTCTTAAGTTAATTAGTTTATTTTCATACACCCAAAAAGTATGCCAATTTCCTTTTCTATCGGAAGAGATACTATACAAATAGAATTCAGGAGTCATCTCATCTATTGGAGATAAGAATCGAGTTCCTACAATATGCTTATTTTTAGATACCAAAAGATGATCTAGTCCGATCTTATAAGGTAAAACGGCTACATAAAATCTTTTACTTCTAAACGGAAGTAAGATCTCTTTTTGTCGACAACTAGATTCACATAAAAGAGTATAAGAAACATTATTTGGGATACTCTTATTCAAGTCTACATCCACCACAGGAGAACGAGAAACAACCAATACCAAACCATCATAATCTTTTAAATCTTTATTACAACTGCATTTGGACAACAAAGTACCTTTAGAGGTAAGATTCATCTCATCCACAGTAAAACTAGTCTGAGGTACAACAACTTGGACTTTTCGAAGAACATAAAACTCCTTACATTCAAGATGATCATCATAATCAATGACAATAGCATCCTTAAAAAGCCCAACATCATTATGTCGAAATTGAAGAAAAATTTTCTTTCCCTGTTCGACCTCTCTCCATGGCAATTCAATAACACTACCTGGGGCACTCCAAGTTATCTGGTCTAGAGAGTAACGTGTAAACTCATCTAATCGAACAATCGTATTGCGAGCCAGATCTACTCCATTAAGTTCCAAAGAAACAGGACTACTCCACTTGTTTAGTAGATCATATTCCTTAGAGCTATCACTCAAAGAATAACTAAAAGTTGTAACCAAACGTTTGGTCAAGAATTCCTTTAAAATAATATCTTCAGAACAAATATATCTATTACACAACTCTATTTGAAGACTATAGGAAGAGTTAGGGGCTAAATCTTTGAAAGATAAAGCAACCGTTCGATCTTCATTTACCTCAACACTTTTTTTCTCCACCAATCGATCGGTATCTTTAGCAATCAAAGAGAAATTCAAAGATTCAACAGAAAGATTATCCACAAGAAGTTGTAATTGAATCTCTCTTGCCAAGATAGTAGAATGACACTCCAAATTACATACGGGGGTTGCTGGAACCACATGAAAAGCATATGAATCAGAAGAAGCAGAAAGTCCCTCATCATCCTCAGCCTTAACAATAAACTGATAATCCCCAGGCACGAAAGAACCTATGTCAAATACATACCTATTCCTATTATAATCTCTCACCCCCTTAATCGAAACATCACCATCTTCAATCACTAGAAAACAGTTCTTAACTCTTCCATCCGAATCATCAATAGCACAATCAACAATCATCTGATGCAAATGATCTATCGTAGACGGGAAAGAAACCTCCGAAATAATAGGAGCCTTATTTTTATTAAAAACAGGGTTACCGGACGGATTAGGCGGTAAAGGTTGACAGAATGCAACGTTGGAAAATAAAAATACTGGAATAAATAGGGCACATAATAAATACATCTTGTCCTTGATAACCTGATGTTTCATCTTTTGATTATTTTTGTTAACTATTTTAAATTAATAAAGAGCTTCATGCATAAAAAGATCGACATGAGTAACTTTCAACAAAAGCCAATGTACATCTACTTGGTAGTTCTTTCATTCTGTGTTGCCTTCGGGTTTCAAGCATGGAGGACATTATTTAACAATTTCGCTGTAGACATAGTTCATTTAGATAGTATACAAGTAGGATCAATCCAATCCATTAGAGAGATACCAGGATTCTTGTCTCTACTAGTGATCTATCTGCTACTGATAATCAAAGAGCATAGACTTGCATCCATATCAGTGATGCTTATGGGAATAGGAATATTTGTCGTAGGACTTTTTGATTCCTACATAGGAATGATTCTAACCACCCTAGCAATGTCCTTAGGATTCCATTATTATGAAACGACCAATCAATCGCTAACCTTACAATATTTTCCACCCAAAGAAGCAGCCTTAGTCATAGGAAAAACCAAAGGCTATGCAGCAGGAGCTAACATTTTAGCGGGTCTTATTATATGGAGCGCATCGCAATTTGACTTTATCTCATATAAGTACAACTACTTTTTCTTCGGAGGTATAGTGATTATTGCAGCCTTATGGGGACTCACCAAAAATCCAACCAAAGAACTGGAACACAAACAACAAAAGAAGATTATTCTTAAAAAGAAATATTGGCTCTTCTATGTGCTCAACTTCCTTAGTGGATCTCGAAGACAAATCTTTGTGGTCTTCTCTGTTTTTATGTTGGTCAAGATGCATCATTTTACCATTTCACAAGTTACCGGATTATTTGTTTTTAATAACATCATCGGCTATTTTGCCAATCCTTTTATTGCACGTATGATCAATCATTATGGAGAAAAACGAATGCTTCAAATAGAATACACTGCTTTAATCCTCATCTTCGCTGGCTATGCATGGTTTGAGAACAGTTATATTATTGCCATTCTTTATATCTTAGACCATATCTTCTTCCCTTTCTCTATGGGAATCAAAACATGGTTTCAGAAAATTGCCGATCCTAGAGACATAGGATCTTCTATGGCAGTAGGATTTACCATCAACCACCTATCCGCCGTTATCATCCCTTTTCTTGGTGGAATATTATGGAGTATTAACTGGAGGATTCCATTTCTATTCGGAATGGTCATCGCTCTTATATCACTATACTTCACCAAATACATCCCTCGTCAAAAGATCGCATAAAAAAAGAAAGGGGAAGTATGTCGTAACACTCTTCCCCTTTCTCGAAAAATCATAATTTATTTCCTAACCACAAAAAAACGATTATTCTACATATTATTAGTCATCATTGCTTTATCTAATGAACAAAACTTAGAATGATTTGAGACAAATTCAGGAACCAAAGATTTCATCTGTTGCACTAGAGTTAGATCTGAAACAACATTAAGATCACGCAACATCTGGACAACCGAAGAAGCCACTCTTTCATATTCTACAGTCCTTACCTTCGCAATCATAATCTTCTCATGATAAGTAGGAACCGTATTCTCAGCATTAGCTAACAACTCTTCATAAAGTTTCTCTCCATCTCTAAGACCAGTAACCTCAATATCAATATCCTTATATGGTTCCAATCCGCTTAAACGAATCATCTTTTTAGCCATATTATAAATACGTACAGGCTCTCCCATATCAAAAAGGAATATCTCACCACCTTTACCCATAAACCCAGCCTCAAGAACTAATTGACAAGCCTCTGGGATAGTCATAAAATATCTTGTAATCTTTTTATCCGTAACTGTAATAGGTCCGCCTGCAGCAATCTGTTTTTCAAAGAGAGGAACCACAGAACCGTTAGATCCAAGCACATTTCCAAAACGGGTTGTAACAAATGAGGTTTGATGATCTCCTTTTAAAGCCAAAGCCTGAACATACATTTCACATATACGTTTCGATGCGCCCATTACATTGGTAGGATTCACTGCCTTATCAGTAGAGACCATCACAAATTTTCGCACTTTATACTCCACAGACAATTCAGAGAGAACTCGACAGCCACCCACATTAACACGAATCGCTTCATAAGGATTCTCCTCCATCAAAGGCACATGTTTATATGCAGCAGCATGGAAAATCACCTCAGGGTGTAAAGTACTAAAAAGCATTTTCATACGAGAAGCATTAGATACATCTGCAACAATACACACTATATCCACCTCTACTTTATTTTGTTTCAGCTCCTGTTGTAAATCATAAAGAGCACTCTCAGCTTGATCAATCAAAATGAGACGAGCAACAGGGAAATGGCATATTTGTCGAACAATCTCCGATCCAATAGACCCTGCAGCACCTGTAACCATCACAATCCTATTTTCCAAACCATCCCCTATTCTTTCGGTATTCATTTCGATAGGCAATCGAGTTAATAAATCACGGATCTGTATTTTCTTAATCTGACTTACATCAAAAGAGCCATCAATCCACTTTTCTGTTTCGGGAGCCACTTTAAAAACAATCTTCTGTTTCATCAGAAGCGTTGCTATATCATCCTTCTTTTTACGACTAATCAACTTTGGACTAATTGCCAACACCACCTCTTGAACATTAAGAGATGTCAAAGAAGAAAGATCATTTACTCCACCAATAACAGGAATATTTTGTACCGATTTATTTTTAAGAAAATGATTATCATCAATAAAAGCCACTACTCGATATCTTGGACTCGCCGAATTTTTTAGAACATTATATGTCGTTGTACCAAAAACACCCGCTCCATATATCGCCACACGAACCTCCTTAATTTGTCGCGATGTAGTTGTAAAACGAAAAAAGGCCTTAATAGAAAGACGCCACACAAAGAGAGCAGCAAAAGAAACAGCACCGTGAACAAACAAATGAGTATTGGTCCACATAAAAAAGTGATACAACGAATCACATATAGTATTTACGATAGACAAAACAACGACAGAAATAGACGTAGCAACAAACACCAAACTGATGTCCCTAAAGGTACTATGACGTAATATACCCGAATAAGATTTTAGAATAGCAAAACTCAGTCCATAAATAGCAATAATAGATGACAGTAATATCCCGACATAAGTCAGAGGCATATAAACATGAGAATGCAATACCAAAAGCAGTTGGACAAAGGCAAAAGCAATCACCACAAGCATAAGATCCAAAATAAATACGGCCACCCTTGAGATATAGCGATCACTTAACCATTGATGTAATTTCTTTTTCATAAAATATCTATAGGTTAATAGCTTTTCAAAAAGGAGAACAATAAGAAAGATAAAAAGTTTAGTTATAGGATTCCTTTTTAAAATATACTCAAAGTTTACAAAAAAAATAAAGGATCTAAATTTTACAATGTAAAATTTAAATCCTTTATCTCTTATTCCTCTAGCTCTTCTTCGGCAGCAGCTTCTAGCTTCTCTTCTTTCTGAATAGCCTTTTCTTCTTTTTTCAACTCTCTTTCTTCTCGACGTTGGGCACGTTTGGCATCTTTCTTCTCTTTAGCCAGTGCCTTTTTATTCTTACGTTCCTGTTGTCTTTTCTCTCTGTCTTCCTCTTTCTTGATCTTGGCTTCGAAAGCAAAATCTTCAAGAGAACGGAGATCTCGCTTTACAGTAAATCCCCATTTCATCTGTTGAAACTCTCCAGTACCGTAATAAGAAGTAAGGCGATAGTTATAGAGGCGTTCATTCAAATCACTAACCACCTCCTTTTTAATCTCCTTTGCATCTCCAAAGACGAGTTTCCACCTCGAATGTTCTCGATATTTCTTTCTCAACCTTCGAGCAGCCACCTCATAAATATTAAAGACGGTCTGTTCATAAAGAAGTTTTTGACCAATATCCCCTTTCTTCTTTTGTAACCAAGAATCATTGGGATCAAAATAGATCGCGATATTTTTATTTAGGTTTCGCTTAAAAAGAAAATATATAAAATTAGTATTATCCTCTAAGATATAATGTCCTTGCGATTGAAAAGGTACTTTCTCTTTTACAGGCTTACCCCTAAAATCTCGTATATTAAGAATAGAGAATTGATCCCACTGAAAAGGGGGAACCTTCTCTTCTTCCATCGGTTCCTGTGCAACAGCAAAAGAGATGCAACAAAAACCGATCAAAAGAGTAAATAAAAGTCTAAACATCAACAATTCAATATTAATTAACCCAAGGACTAGTGTGTTTCTTACGTCTCTTACGCAAGCTGCTACGCGACATCTTCTTAGATTTATAACGGTGACCACCAACACTACTGCTCGCCTTAATTCGATATGTGAGACCCAAAGCCATATAAGCATGGGTATCTGCAGCAAAAGGTCGCGAGTTAACCTTACCTCCTGAGGAAGGAATTCCTTCATGAACTGGATTACTATCTATATAATAGGCATCCACTTTAGAGGTAGCAGAGGCCAACATCGTAAAAGAACCAAAACAACTCCATCCATTATTTAGTTTCTTTTGAAAAATAAAACCTCCAGCTCCTGTCGCAACCCACCACGATGTTTCACCATAATCATATAAATTCTCTGAAGGTTGAAAAGGTAGAGTCTGAATACCACAATAACTCATTCCTACTCCCATACGTAGATGAAAAGAGATATCATCCCTTGCATGATGGTTAACAATCTTTAAAAGATTTAGATTGACCATAGGAATAAAGTTAAATATCGAGGTTTTGTAAGCACGTTTGGTTCCAGGAGTGATGGTCACATTGGTTCCAGTAGGATCTCCATTATAGGTGATATCTCCTGAAAGATTAGCAATCGAACTATGCAAATCTAAAGCCACATAATCACTAAAATGATAACGTATTTCAGGGGTAAAAGCCAAACCAATCTTATTGCCATCCGTACGATAAAAAGAGAGAAAATCTCCACCAGACATATTTACAGTTCCAGTAAACTTCGTTGGGCCAATACCAAAACCAAACTCTAGATGATCACCAAAGTTATCTTTCGCATTTACTCGGAAAGAAGTAAAAGCAATAACAAACAAAAGGAACCATCTTTTGCCACAAAATCTATAGTAAAAAAGTTTCTTTTCCATATACGGTTACGAATAGCCTTTATTTTTTAATTACTCCATCACGACTTTTTTACTGTCTTGATCAAGTTTAGAATATATTGAATTATTTGAGATAAACTCTGGAACTAATGCTTTCATTCTTCCAACCAAAGCAGTTTCAGAATCCTCATTTAATTGATACAACATCTCATGAATCTGCTTTTTTACACTCTCAAAATCAACAGATCGAACTTTCGCCACCATAATCTTTTCATGGTGAGTAGGAATGGTATTCTCTTTTGTGGCAAGTAGTTCTTCGTACAATTTCTCTCCTTGACGAAGGCCCACCACCTTAATTTGAATATCCTCATTAGGTACTAATCCATGTAAACGAATCATCTTTTCAGCAAGATCATAAATTTTTACAGGCGAACCCATATCAAAAAGATAAATCTCTCCACCATTACCCATAAATCCAGCTTCCAACACCAAACGACAGGCCTCTGGTATGGTCATAAAATAACGTGTAATCTCTTTATGTGTCACACATACAGGTCCCCCCATACGTATCTGACGTTGGAAAAGAGGCACTACCGAGCCATTAGATCCTAGTACGTTTCCAAAACGTGTCGTCACAAACTGAGTCTTCACCTCAGGTTGACTAGCCAAACCTTGCACATACATTTCACAAATACGTTTCGAAGCTCCCATTACATTGGTAGGATTCACCGCTTTATCGGTAGATACCATCACAAATTTTGTGACACCATACTTCACCGAGAGGTCAGCCATGGTACGACAACTACCGATATTAACGCGTATCGCTTCATATGGCTGCTCCTCCATCATTGGAACATGCTTATAAGCAGCAGCATGAAAAACATGGGTAGGTCTATATTTATCAAAGAACTGATCCATTCTCTCTCCGATAGTTACGTCTGTAACAATAGGAGTAAAAGAAGAACAATATCCTTTCTCTTTAATCTCATTCTGTAGATCATACAAAGCAGACTCTGCTTGATCAACAATTAGCAATCTTTTTGGTTCAAAAGGCAAAATCTGACGCACAATCTCCGATCCAATTGAACCTGCAGCACCAGTCACCATCACCACAGCACCTGCAAGTTCATTCGCGATACTATCCATATTCACCTTGATAGGCGATCGTTCAAGTAACGACTCAACCTTAATTTCTCTTATCTGATGGGCACCAAAAGACCCTTCAATCCACTCCTCAGAATCAGGAGCCTCTTTCACCTTCATACCAAGTTCTAAAGCTTTATTTGCGATAGAGGTCTTCACTTCTGCAGATAAATTCTTGGGATGGATTGCAATCACTAGCTCCTGACATCCCATCTCTTTCATCTGATCTAAAGCATCGACTCCTCCAATCACCTTAACTCCATCAATGGCTTTCCCTTTTAAAGAAGAGAGGTCATCCCAAAACCCCACAATACGATAATTCGGTCTTTTATTACGTTTTAGCACCTCTAAAGTAGTCATTCCCAGACTTCCTGCTCCAAAGATTGCAACGGGAACCCCAGACGGAGGAGCCATCATACGATTATAGACAATCTTAATACCCACACGTATAGCAACAAGCAGAAAGGTTACTAAGAAAAGTTGAACAATAACCACCGAATAAGGCATCAAAAAAGAGCGAGTAGCAGGAAATGTTCTAAGCAGAGAAGAAAAAACAAGTAACAACGCCGTAGCTGCAACCGTAGATTTAATTATCTGCATTCCATCATGAAAAGTCGTATGACGAATAATCCCAGAGAAGGGTTTAAACAGCAAAAACATCAATAGGTAAACGATGGAAACCAACCCCATCTGCATATACATACTCCCTATATCTACGTGAATCCATTCAAGATTAAAACGTAAGAAATAGGTCAATGCAAAAGTTACACCAACAATGATAAGGTCCATTCCTAGAACCACACCCCTTGGTAAAAAACGATGCATCCAATAATCTGTAATTCTCTTTTTCATTACAACCAAAACTTTCTTTAAAGTTATGCTAAATATAGCATAATTCTATGATAATCCGCAAAACATTTTTTATGATAACAAATCAATAATCTTTTACAAACAATTATCTACACACACAACAATATAAATCACTAAAACGAGTAGACACATGGGTCTGCACCCTACGACGCAAAATATTACATTTCGTCATTTTACAATGCGTAGGGGTAACCCCATGTGTTTACCCAAACATCACGCAATATACACATTGTCGTTGAAATGGGCAGACACATGGGTCTGCACCCTACAACACTTATAATCAACATGAAACACAAACAAAAAATCCGTGTTCTATTCTCCATCACGCAATAAACACAAAAAATTCGTGTTCATCTTTTTTGATCCGTGAAAATCTGTGTTAAATTCTCCATCACGCAATATCAAATAAAAGATCCGCGAAAATCCTTTATAATCCGCGAGATCCGTGTTCTATTCTCCATCACGCAATAAACACAAAAAATCCGTGTTCATCTTTTTTGATCCGTGAAAATCTGTGTTAAATTCCACCATCACGCAATACTGCACCCTAAGACTTAAACACTTCTTTTAACACCGTAGCAATACGCTCTCTATCCTCATCAGTCATATTTGACCCCGAAGGCAAACACAATCCTGTTTCAAACAGACGCTCTGCAGTACCATCACCATAAAAAGGACAATCAGCAAAAACTGGTTGCATATGCATTGGTTTCCATAAAGGACGACACTCAATATTTTCTTTCTCCATTGCCAATCGAAGATCCTCTCTAGAGATACCGCCTGTTCTTGATGGATCAACCACCACACAACTAAGCCAATGATTTGAGTAATAATCTTCCGAAGGTTCGGTAAAGACAGTAACCCCTTCCACCTCTTTAAAAAGCTCTTGATAAAACATATGATTCTGACGACGCAAAGCAATATGATCATCCAACACCTTCATCTGACCACGACCAATACCTGCAGTGATATTACTCATTCTATAGTTATATCCAATATGCGTATGTTGATAATGAGGAGCAGCATCCCTAGCTTGGGTAGCCAAGAAGCGAGATTTAGCGATCAGGTCAGTATCATTCGAAGCCAAAGCACCACCACCAGAAGTAGTAATAATCTTATTTCCATTAAAAGAATAAACTCCCATCTTACCAAAGGTACCTAACGCTTGTCCTTGATATTTACTTCCCAATGCCTCAGCAGCATCTTCAATCACAGGAATATTGAAACGCGAAGCGACCTCCACAATCTCTTTTATTTTGGCAGGCATACCATAAAGGTGCACCACCATAATCGCTTTAGGTTTCTTTCCATTTGCGATACGCTCTTTAATTGCCTTCTCCAACAACAGAGGTGACATATTCCACGTATCCTCTTCACTATCCACCAAAACAGGAGTAGCACCAAGATAAGTAATAGGATTTACTGTAGCAGAGAAAGTAAAAGACGAAGCGATCACCTCATCCCCTGCTTTCACTCCTAACAAGATCATAGCCAAATGCAAAGCAGCAGTACCCGCACTTAAAGCAGCCACTGCATTGACATTATTATAATTCTGAAGATCCTCTTCAAAACCATTGACATTAGGTCCAAGAGGAGCAATCCAATTTTGATCAAAAGCTTCTTTAACAAAAGCTTGCTCATCCCCTCCCATATGAGGAGAAGAAAGCCATATTTTAGTTTTCATAAAAACAAATATTACAAATCAATACAATAATTCAATTTTATCCTTTGGAAAAGGAATTCCACCAGCTTCTCTATTAAATACAAATTCTGTATTAAATTTTAGATCAATCTTATTGACCAACAAATTTTGCTCTAAAATCTCAAATGAAGCAAACCAAGATTCATAATGTATTAAAAACAATAAAATTATTTCTTTCTTTTCACATGAAGAGGAGTCCCATTGAGACATTAGATCTGCATAGATCTGCTTATTAATATTATACAAGCATTTTGCAAAACCATATGAATTATTGTTCTTCTGATACAATTCATAAAAATGAGAAGTACGCTTAAAAGAACTTTCTAGTAAAGTCATTTTCTCGAAATCTTAATTTGAACAGAATATTCTTCATTATCAACATTCACTGTTAATGCTTCAGAAATATCGTTTGTTGTATGAGCACGCAAATAATTAAAGGCATCTCTCCAAGTAACTGAATCATCGAGGTTAATTTGACATTGTTTAAATAATTGTGAACGTCGATGACTAGTTCCACTAGAACTTTGTTTTATTCTGGGTGGATTACATGATAATAACAAAGGTAAAGCCTCAACAAAAACGTCATATTCACATTTTAATAACTTTTGATACAACTTATCTGCAGTATCATCAAATCTAACATCTATTCTTTTTTGATGAATTATATCTCCTGCATCAAGTTCTTCAGTCATAAAGTGAAGAGTTCCTCCAATTGGAGTTTCATCAATAATAGCCCAAGATGGAGTATGCCAGCCTTTATTAAAAGGTAAATATGCTGGATGTAGATTTATAAAACCTATTTTAGGTATATCCAGTAACCATTTCGGTATAATTAAAGGAAAATGAATTCCAAAAATATAATCGAGGCTATACTTTGTCAACAAATCCTGCAATTCATATGATCTAAAACTATCAACTAAAACAAATCGAACACCTATAACATCTGATATTTTCTTAAGTTCTTTAACATGACTTCCATTATTTACACCAATGATAAGCTTGGGTAAATAACCTTGAGACACCAAATATTTAAGGATCTCGACACTAATATGACGATCTCCTGCAAATACATAATTCATTATTTATTTCCTTTAAAATATTCTACTGTTGCATTTCCTTCAGCATTAATTCCTTCTTTAATTAGTACTTTTTTTAAAGTTAAAAAAAGGATCTTAATATCCATTGCTAGGTTACAATGCTCAACATAGGCTACATCCAATTTAAATTTTTCTTCCCAAGAAATAGCATTTCGTCCGTTGACTTGTGCCCAACCTGTAATACCAGGTTTAACCTCATGACGTCTAGCTTGTGTTTGATTATATAATGGAAGATATTCCATTAATAAAGGACGAGGTCCAACAAGACTAATATCTCCTTTTAATACATTGATTAATTGAGGAAGTTCATCAATACTTGTTTTACGAACAAAAGATCCTATTGAAGTAAGTCGATCTGCATCAGGTAAAAGTTTTCCATCTACATCACACTCATCTGTCATCGTTTTAAATTTGATAATACGAAAAGGTTTTTCATTTAAACCAGGACGAGTCTGAAAGAAAAATGGTTTTCCTTTATTAGCAAGATATAACGCAATCGTAAAGAACAACAATATTGGACTAACAACAATTAACCCTAAGAAAGCCGCAATAAAATCAAACAGTGGTTTTATTATTTTTATATACATCTACTATTTATTTTACATAAATACTCTAAGAAATCACAAACTATGTTTTATTCCATTCTTATCCAATTCTTCACGATACATTTTTAGAAGTTCATTCCAAACGAACTGTTGTTCATACCTTTTCTGTATCATATTTCGAGCATTATCTTCAATTTTTCTTCTCTTTATTTCATCAGATATTAACAACTCTATTGCTTCTTTTAAAGCAACGATATTTTTTGATGAAATCATCAAACCATTCTCTCCGTCAACAATAATCTCATTACTACCATTAATATTAGTAACAATAGAAGCAAGTCCCATAGCACCAGCTTGCATTACAACGTTGGGGAAACCTTCACGATAGCTAGGAAAGACAAAAAGATCACTTATTGCCATAAATGGTCTTACATCTGTTTGCCATCCTGCCTCGATTATATTATCATTTTTTTCAATTTCATTGATTGTAACTTTGTTTAAAGGATCTAAATCATTTTCTCTTGGACCTACCAAAAGAAGTTTAATGTTCGACCTATTGATTGAAATCTCTTTAAATGCACTAACAAGC
The DNA here is from genome assembly GCA_025210775.1 of Prolixibacteraceae bacterium. Lineage (GTDB taxonomy): Bacteria > Bacteroidota > Bacteroidia > Bacteroidales > Prolixibacteraceae > Halosquirtibacter. The sequence continues at coordinate 65,602 of JAOARB010000007.1, read as the reverse complement.
TCATTAATTCCTTTATCTCCAACCAAACGTCCTACAAATAATAACACAAAATCCGCATCATTTATTCCATATTGACTTTCCAACTCTCTTAATGAATCAATAGAAATCTGATCACGGGAAAAATACGAAGTATCGATGCCATTAACATTACCATAACCAACAACATTCAATGGTTTATTAGTGATATCATATTTTAAAAGATCATTTCGAACCCCTTGCCCCTCAGGAATAATCTTATTAGCACAAAAACAAGTAATTTTATCCATCAAAATTAGAATTTTTTGAAGCAATCCTTTTTTTGATGGAAAAACTAAACCTGTAAAAGTATGAATACGTATAGGAACACATGCAATTCTTGCAGCAATCATACTCAAAAGACCAGCTTTAGGTGTTATTGAGTGAACAACAGTCGGTTTCTCTCGAATAAATAAAACAATTAAATTTAATAATGATACAATGTCTTTTAAGACATTAATTTTGCGACTCATTTCAACATTAAAACCTTTTAGTCCATACTGATTGCAAAACAATTCAAATTTCTCTCCTGAACTTGAAACTGGAACAATTTCAAAACTACTGGTTAAACAAGTTGCCTGAAATTTAAGAAACTGAAATGACATAGGCACAGTTGATACAATAAACATTTTTTTCATCTAAATAGGTTAATTTCACAACATAAAATCATATTCTCCTAGCAAAATTATTTTGAAAGGTATAACCAGACAGAAAAATGACTAGCCAAAACGTTGTTTGCCTAGAATCGACTTGTATAATCCCATGCAAGAATAGAGGTGATAATAAAATATAACTGAAAATATTTTTTCGATAGCATTGAACTACAAAACAGAACAGTCCTAATCCAACAATTCCATATGATAATATTAAATTAGCCCATGTACTATGTGTCTCCAAATCATCTTCTCCATACTTAAATTGCTTGTTACCACCTTCACCATAACCCAGAACACATTTATCTGTGAATTCATATAATCTATGCCATCCTCGAGACATCACACTATCATCATCTGAATTCTCTTCAAGTCTATTATTTAAATATTCATACTGATAAATCAATTTGTTACTAAAAACAAAACCCAATACCATAATAAGCACAATAGAGGTAAAAGTGTATTTTAATGCTCGAATAAGAGAAGATTTATAATAAAAAAATATTATTAGAAAGAAATAAAACAAACAAATCGAAATAAGACATCCTCTTGAAGCTGAAGATAACACCAAAACAAATAAGGATAAATAAATGACAATATTACGCCCTTTTAGAAAGAAATAAATCATTGATAACATAAAGAAGAAAAATCCCATTTGGTTAGGATCATTAAAGAAAATGACAGCTCTGTTACCAACTATTTTTCCAACGCCCAAGATTATAAACATAATATTTGAAACAACAGAAACACAAATAGCCGATAAAACGGCTTTTCTGTATTTTACATAATTTAGTTCTATTAAAGATATATTAACCCAAAGAAAGAATGCATTATAAACATAATACATGATATTTATTAAATGAGAATAATCTAAAGGGAAAAAAAGTGTCCAATAGAGATTAACAATTGATACATAAATTAGGAAAAAACTATAACGAACCAAAAAAGGGTTATTCCAGACTAACTTTTGTCTAATAGACATTAGACTAAAGCAAATAATAAAAAACAAATCAAATATTTGTAATAAGCCACTAGGTAGAAGATAAAAACACTTAAACAAAAAGTAACAAAAAAGTAATAAATACTCTACAGATAAGATCTTTTTCATTTGGATAGAAAAATATTTAGTCTATAATTTCCAATATCTCTTATGGGTATAAATACTATACTGTCTCATAAGAAACACAGGTAATAAACATAAAACTGCTAAAAATATATTTTTCTTTTCTATTAATACAATTCTAATCGAGCTTCTATATCTCCTTAACTCTCTATTTTTAACATATTGCACAGTACTAAAATAACCTCTACCCTTCAAATAATTTAACAATATCAACCAACTTTTATAACTTTTCAAAAGAATTCTTTTATCAACTAATGTACTAGACCATGATCCTTCATTAAAGATATTATAAACAGACACTCGTTTTTTAACATACCTAATATCACCTAAAATAATTGCTTTAATTTTTATAGTAAGATCTGTTATATTCAAATTATACATCCAATTTTCATTGAAATAAATACATGATCTACTAACTAACAATGTAGAAGTATGTATCTTATCTATTTTAGAAATATTATTCTTAAAACATTTAAATTGTTTTGTTGAAGAAACCTTCATCTTACCTGTTCTTCTATTTCTAATAGTATGATCCATATAAACCATAGAAACATTTGAGTCATCTTTTACGATATTGTATTGTAACTTTAGCTTATCTTTGCATGTCCAATAATCATCGCCTTCACATAAAGCGACATAATCTGCTCTACAAGCCTTGAAGGTTAGGAAACTGTTAATACTACGTTTAAATTTACCATTTCTGTCATAAATAGCTGATTTTTCTCGATCTCTTAAAAACAATCTTATTTTTTCGGGATACTTATCTGCATATTTTTTACAGATCTCCCTAGTATTATCGGATGAGCCATCTTCGCCTATTACTATTTCATAGTCAAAATCAACCTCCTGCATCAAAATACTATCAAGACACTCTGAAATATACTTTTCTTGATTATAAGTAATAACCCAGACAGAAACTTTAGGTACAGTCTGGTTTACCTTTTTATTTTTTCCAAGATATTCTTCTTCATCCAAAAATACCTTATCGACATACTCTTTTGTTATTTTATCTAGAATCATCAGTAGAATAATGTAATCTCAATTATTTATTCCTTAAAACTTTAGCTGGATTACCAACAACAATACTGTTTCTAGGTACATCTTTAAGGACCATTGAGGCAGCACCAACAAGAGAGAAATCCCCTATATCAACTTTCTCTCGAATCGTTGCATTACTTCCAATATGAACAGCTTTTCCAACTCTAACATTTGCCCCTACGACTCCATTTGTAGCAACATGAGCAAACCTTTCCAATGTACTATCATGTCCTACAAATGAATTAGGCAATAAGATACAGTTATCACCAATAGTGGTATCAGGTGAAAGCTGTGATAATGGAGCCATTAACACACCATAACCAATTTTGCAAAATCCTCTAGGAATAATTGCTGATGGATGTATTAATGTCGCAAAACGTTCTCTTGGAATATCTAAAGAGGTAATCTTTTCATAAACACTCTCCTCGTTCTGCATTCCAACATACCCTATAAAAAAGAACACATCTGGGTCATTAATATAGGACTCTAAATCTGAAGTTCTTCCTATTACTGGAATTTTTTGGTATTTACCAATCATTTCACCTACAGGAACAACATCATTCAAAAAACCTAAGACTTCATAATACCCTAGATCTCGTGCAATAGAAGCAGCAATCATTCCAATACCACTCCCACCTAAAATTACAAGTTTCTTCATTATATCTTTTCTTTTATTTCTATTAACTTCTGTCTTTTTAGCAATTTTTCAGCAGCAAGTTTCATAGGAGGACCAATAAATTTATTATTAAAAACAGCAACACCCTTACCTTCTTTGGCAAAAGAATCGGATAATCGAACCATCTCTTTAGCATCTTCAACTTCCATCCTTGCAGGAGAAAAATATTTATGAACTAAAGGTATTTCTTTGGGGTTTAAAACAAGCATTCCCTCAAATCCAAGATTCTTCGCTAAAATTAAATTTTTCTCTAGATCTTCTAAGTCATGAACATTTATATGAACTGTATCAACGGGAATAACATTACATGCTCTTGCCCCCATAGCTATCATAGAACGAGCAGTAAAGATACTCTGCCCATCATGATCATGTAGTCCGTGTAAATCCGTCACAAAGTCTTCACAACCAAATGCAACAGCAACGACTCTATGACAAGAATTACAAATGCTTTGTATATTCATGACAGCAGATGCCGTTTCTATTAGAGGTATAATCTTAAATGTTCCAATAGGGAGTCCCTTCTCATACTCTATTGTTTCCAATAATTTTCCAAAGAAATAGATATCTTCTCCCGTCTCAGCTTTAGGATACATAAAACCATCAACACCTTCAATTGTTAATTGACGAACATCTTTTAAAAGCTCTCCACTTTGTCTATCATTTATTCTAGGATAAACTAAATGATTATTAAACTTTCCATCAATAACAAACTTAACAATATTATCTCGACCTAATTGTTTATTATCAACAGGTTGTACAGAATCTTCGATATCTAATAAAAGGACATCTGCACGTGATCTTGATGCACTATTTAATAATCGCTCATTATGAGCAGGTACAAACATTAAACTTCTAAACAAATTACATTTCATAATCTCTTTTTTAATAAAACATTTCTTCTAAAAGACAAAATATTATCACCTAGTTGATTATAAGCGATAGTTTCAACATAAACTATTCCACGATCATCCTTACTTTTAGATTCTATTTTATCTAAAACAGTTGTTTTGCAATAAATAGTATCATTAATAAAAACAGGACCCAAATGCTTTACATCTTCATAACCTAAATTTGCAATTGCTTTTCCACTAATATCTGGAACAGTAATTCCTACTGCCAAAGAAAAAACCAAAGTTCCTACAACTAATATTCTTTTATGATAATTTCTATCAGCATAATCTACATTAGTATGAACAGGATGATGGTTCATTGTCATTAGACTAAAAAAATTATTATCACTCTCAAAAATTGTCTTACTAAGACTATGTTCAATAATCTCCCCTACAATAAAATCTTCAAAAAAATGTCCTAATTCTGATCTTTTCATTTTCTTATAATGTCTATAATATTATCAATAACGCTTTTTTCAAGTTCAGGATACAGTGGTAAACAAATAACTTTCTCTGCAATTTCATTTGAAACAGGTAAATTATCTGGATTTGCAGATTTCAAATGACGGTACATCGAAAAGGACGAAATTAAAGGATAAAAATACCTACGACCATAAATATTATGTTCTTGAAGTTTTTCATATAAATCATCTCTATCCATTCCATACAAATACTTATCAACAAAAATTGGGAAATATGCATAGTTATGATCTACATGAATCATATCGTCCATAAAAGAAACACCCGAAATATCTTTTAATTGTTCACGATAATGGTTTACAACAGCTTTTCTTTTCTCAATATTGTTATCAATATCACGAAGTTGCAATAAACCAAAAGCAGATTGCAATTCATTCATTTTGGCATTAATACCAGGAGCAACCACCGTTGTCTCTCCAGAAAAGCCAAAATTCTTTAATTTATCAATTCTATCTTTAGTCTTTTTATCAGGAGAAATGATAGCACCACCTTCAATTGTATTGAATACTTTAGTTGCATGAAAACTTAAAATGGACAAATCGCCAAAATTTAAAACACTTTGTCCTTTATACTTTACACCAAAAGCATGAGCTGCATCATATATTACTTTTAAACCATAATTATTTGCAATATTTTCTATACGCTCCACATCACACGGATTTCCATAAACATGGACAGGCATAATAGCAGAAGTATTCGGTGTAATAGCTGCTTCAATTTTTTCAGGATCTAGGTTTAACGTTTTCGGATCGATATCACAAAAAACAGGCTGAATACCATTCCAACAAAGCGAATGCGTAGTAGCAACGAAACTATAAGGGGTTGTGATAACCTCTCCTTGAATACGTAAAGCTTGTAATGCTGTTATTAAAGCTAATGTACCATTTGAAAAAAGACTTATATAAGGCACACCTAAATAATCTGCCAATGCTTTTTCTAATTCTTGATGATAATGACCATTATTAGTTAGCCATTTACGATCCCAAATATCTTCCAATAAAGGTATAAAATCCTCTAACGGAGGTAAAGTTGGCTCAGTCACTAAAATTTTCTGATCACCCATAATGGTAACGGTTTTATTTCATTTAATAATTTAACAATATCTACTAATGCTTGATTTCTTATAAAAAAAGAAAAAACAAGGTAAAATAAGATGGCTACAACAATCTGAACGGATAAAAGTAGAATACTAGTATGAATAGCACCAAACGCATATATTAGCAAGAACATAAAGATACTTGAGATAAAAGATAAGGCAATATCTTTTACTTGTGAATAAAAAGAAAAACCTATAATTCGACCAGAGTAATAACAATTAATAAAATACGCAATAAAGGAACAAATCACTCTCCCAATCACGAGCCCCATAATACCCCAATAAAAACCTATAATTATCGCTATTGTTGTAATCACTTTCTTAATCACTTCTAACCTTAAGAATAGATCACTTCGACCTTTAACATTTAAAATACTAAGATTCGTTGTATGCAAAGTATAAAGCATTCCAGAAATACATAATAACTGAAAATAAGGAACAGCATCTAGCCATTTTTCTCCTAAAATGCTAAAAAACAAAGGATGTGCTACTGCTGCTAACCCAAGCATTAATGGGAAATTAACAAATGAAAGTATTCGTAATAAGGAACGAAAAGTCGATCTTAACTTTTCTTCATTATCTTGAATCTTAGACATTGCTGAAAAAGAGACACTTCCTACAACTCCAGCCAAAGAAGCGACAGGAACTTCTTGGAATTTTTTTGCCTGACTATAATATCCTAGATCCACCGCTGAGAAATATTTTCCAATCACCAACAAATAGATATTTTGAAATATTTGATCTAACAATCCAGAAAACAGTAATCGAGAACCAAAACGAAACAATTCTTTAAAAGATTTAGTCGAAAAAATCCATTGAGGACGCCAAAGACAATAAATCCACAAAAACAATGTCCTAAAAAGTTGTATTGAAACGATCTGAAACGCAAGAGCATAAGCCTTACCACCTATCAACGCAATTGTAATACCAACAATGGAGGCAAAAACATTTGCAAATACAGTTATTTTTGAAATGGACTTAAAGTTCATTTCTCTTTGAAGAATGGAATTATGAACCAATCCTAAAGAAGCAAAAACAAAAGTAAAACCAATAACTCTAGTCAACCCTATTAACTCTAACTGATCAAAAAAAGAGGCTATCCATGGAGCAGAAAGATATAATATCAAATAAAATAGCAATGCAACAACTATAGAATAGATAAATACAGTCGAAAAGTCATCTTTATTTACATCTTTTTTTTGAATCAAAGCAGTACCAAAACCACTATTAACGAAACTAGTAGAGATGGCTATAAAAATAGTGATCATTCCAATCAAACCAAACTCTTTAGGTGTCAAGAGTCGAGCTAAAACGACCTGAGTAATAAACAAAATTATTTGAGTTCCAAACCGTTCTATTCCACTCCATAAAACACCTTTAATGGAAGCTTTTTTTAAATTATCCATTCACTAATTTCTCCAAATATTCTCCATATGGATTATTCCTCATGGTAGATGCAATATCTAATAATTGTTGATCATCAATAAAATGCTTTCTCCATGCAATTTCCTCAATACATGAGATCTTCTGCCCTTGACGCTTCTCTACGGCCTGAACAAACTGCGTTGCATTAGCCATCGAATCATGAGTACCTGTATCTAACCAAGCATAACCTCGTCCCAAAAGATTCACCTTCAAATTGTTACTTTCAAGGTATGCTTGATTTACGCTAGTTATCTCTAATTCACCTCTTTTAGATGGTTTTATATTTTTAGCTATACCAATCACCTCATTGGTATAGAAATACAATCCAACCACAGCATAATTAGATTTTGGTTCATTTGGCTTCTCTTCTATACTGATTACATTTCCATTCCCATCAAATTCAGCAACACCATAACGTTCTGGATCATTTACAAAATAACCATAAACAACTGATTTTCGTTCTTTTTCAACGATCTTACGTGCATCTAATACAGAACGATGAAGACCTGCTCCGTAGAAGATATTATCCCCTAAAACCAAACAGACATCATCGTCTCCAATAAACTCTTCACCTAAAATAAAAGCTTGAGCCAATCCATCTGGAGAAGGCTGTACGACATATTCAAAACGCATGCCTAATTGACTGCCATCTCCCAACAACTCCTCATAAAGAGATAGATCTTGTGGTGTAGAGATAATCAACACCTCTCGAATACCAGCCAACATCAAGACAGACAAAGGATAATAGATCATCGGATTGTCATAGATCGGCAATAACTGTTTTGAGACCACACGTGTCAATGGGTAAAGACGAGTACCAGACCCGCCTGCTAATATGATTCCTTTCATGATATTTTCCTTTTAACGATCCCCATAATACTTCTCATAATAAGCCTGGTAAGCACCACTGGTTACCTCTTCCATCCAATCATTATTATCCAGATACCAATCAATGGTTTTAGACAATCCTTCTTCAAATTGTAATGATGGAGTCCAACCTAGCTCCTCTTTTAATTTGGTAGAGTCAATAGCATAACGCAAATCATGTCCAGCCCGATCTTTTACATAGGTAATCATCTTCTCGGAAAATCCCGACTCTCGACCTAATTTCTCGTCCATTAGACGACACATCAAACGAATAAGATCGATATTACTCCACTCATTAAATCCACCAATATTATAAGTCTCAGCAACCTCTCCTTTATGGAAAATAAGATCTATCGCACGCGCATGATCCACCACATACAACCAATCTCGCACATTTAAACCTTTACCATATACAGGCAACGAACGTCCCTTTACGATATTATTAATAAACAGAGGGATCAATTTCTCAGGAAACTGGTTGGGACCGTAATTGTTAGAACAGTTACTAATCACCACAGGCAAGCCATAAGTATCATGATAAGCTCTGACCAGATGGTCGGAACTAGCCTTAGAAGCAGAATAAGGGCTATGAGGATCATAAGCAGTCGTCTCGGTAAAGAAACCACTCTCACCTAACGAGCCATACACCTCATCGGTAGAGATATGATAAAAACGTTTTCCAGTATAATTGCCATCCCAATATTTACGTGCTGCATTTAATAGCGTCACAGTACCGACAATGTTGGTGTTTACAAAAGCCAATGGATCTTCAATCGAACGATCCACATGAGACTCCGCAGCCAAATGGATCACCCCATCAAAGGAATGCTTCTCAAATAAGGACTCCACCAAAATAGCATCCGTAATATCTCCCTTAACAAAATGGTAGCTGGGAAGGTCTTCTATATCTTTTAGGTTCGCTAGGTTGCCGGCATAAGTCAGAGCATCCAAATTATAGATCTCATAATGAGGATATTTAGTTACCATCTCCCTTACGACATGCGAGCCAATAAATCCTGCACCTCCTGTGATTAGTATCTTTTTATTTTCCATTATTCTTCAGTTAATTTAATAATTAAATCCTAAATAAATTCTTAATAAAATATTGAAATCCTTTTTTCTTTTTCTCGCCGTAACCGTAACCATAACCGTAACCATAACCGTAACCATAGCCATGTTTATGGTATGTTACGTCATTTACGATAAAGGAGAGTTTGTCTTCTGAGATAAATTTCTTTATTTTTTCAAGGATCATCTTTATTCCACTTTTTGGGGTCTTTCGTGATCGTGTCACAATAAATAGTTGATCAGACAATTCCAATAGATTATCCGTATCAAAAGAGAGCCCCAAAGGGGATGAATCTAAGATGATATAATCATAACGTAATTTTAATTCTTTTATTAGACTATTCATACGAATTCCTGAAAGTAAATCAACAGGGCTATAATGTCCATAAGAACCAGCACTGATCACATCCAAAGAGGAATCTCTTCTTTGAATGATCTCTTCTATATCGGAAGTTTTTCCAGACAGATATTCTGCCAAACCAAAATCCGATTCTTTATCATAGTCGCTATGGATATACGGCTTTCTTAAATCCGTTCCGACCCATACCGTCTTTTTTCCAAACTCAGAGAAAGACAAAGCGGTATTATAAGAGACAAATGTCTTTCCTTCAGCGGCTAATACAGAAGAGAATAAAAATACCGGAGCTTTTGTCTCTTTAAACTGATGTGTTAGTCTCACTCTAAAAGAACGAAATTGCTCTGACACCATAGAACCAGAACCACTAATTACTGGCTTATTTCCAACTTTAGAATGTCCAATCTCTGCCAAAGGATAAACCCCTAATAAGGATTTTAGATCATAAAAAGTAACAATACGATCAAAAAAGAAAGATTCTATTAGCAACGCTACAAATGGAATCATCACACCCATCAACAGAAAAACCAAATAATTAATCATCGGTTTCGGACTCACAGGCGTACGACTGTCTAGTCGTGCCTCATCAATCACCCTACCATTGGGATTGTGTGAAACTTTAGTTAACGAGATCTCAGCTCTACGTTGTAAAAGATAGGTGTATATATTATCGTTTACTTTAAATTCTCTCTGTATATTTAGATATGTTCGCTCAGCTTCTGGTAATGATTCCACTTCAGCAACGATTGTCTTCATTCTTTTATCCAGACTTTTTATCTGCAATGAGACATTTCCTATCATCTGCACCACATTCTCTTGAAGGGTAGCAGAAGCATGATTTAATTGCGCTTGTAACGTAACGATACGTTGTTTATTTGGCACGCTTACACGCTGCAATACAGTTAGCTCATCTAACAACTTATTGATCCCTGTAACCATTGATAACATCAAAGGATCATCCACCCCAGCACTAGATGGAGCCAACAGTCCATCGGTCTTACGTTTCTGCAGATACGTTTTAAGGTATTCAAAGTACCTCATCTGCATTTTTAGCTTCTCTTTATCTGTCTCTAATGTTTGTAACTGTTCATAGATTTTCTCTGCCTGCATGGTTAGCTTCACCATCTTGGTCTTGGTTTGAAAATCTTCTAAACGCTTTTCTGTATTAGAAAGATTATAGGACAACTCTTTTAATTGGGCATCAATAAAAGCAATATTTCTGTTTGAAGAACTATTTTTTCGTTCTAAATCCTTACAAATTACCGTCTGCATTAAAGTGTCGATAAAAGCAATCCCTTCATCAACACATGGCGTTACCATTGTGAACTTTAATATGGTAGTCTCCTTTGATATAGGAGAGACAGACATCATACTTTTATAATAGTTAACCCACCAATCATAAGAGTGTAAAACAATAGTATAACTACGACTCACAGGCAAATCTTTTAAACTCTTATGGTCTATATTTAGTGTAAAATGATAAGCATTATTATCTACCTCCAAACGATCACTAAAAACAGTGTCCACAACGATAGGTAAAGCTTGTCCTAACGCTTGCCTTCTATAGAAATGGTACCGTGAATATTTATGATCTTCTGCTAAAGAAGTCAAGTGCCATTTCTTGCCTCCAAGATATTGGAGCATAAAAGGAATATCTACAACTTGTGCTCTATCTAGGTTAAACTCTATCGTAAAAGGAGCTTTTCTAAAGACTCTATTACTTTGGATCTCTCCATTGACATAAATCGATGCGACTTGATCCATTCTTATGGCAGCCTCTTCTAACATCTTATAAGATTGTACCACCACAATCTGGTTATCAAAATGCGATAATCCAGCCATCCAATCATAACCAGGCATTAATCCTGTCATAGGATTATTCATGGCTCCTTTGGACACCCCCTCTTCTACCAAATATTTAGCAGAAATACGATAGGTGCGTGTTTGGTAACGATTATAGAACCATCCCAAAATAAGAGAAAGTACAATAGTCAAGATAAACCAAAAACGACGGCGCCAGATGGAGACAAAAATTTTTCGGTAATCAATAGTCTCAATTTCAAAAGCACCCTCTTTAGATTTAAGGGGTTCAAAATTATTTGTTTGCATATTTCTAAGGAATTCGTGTAAGGAACTATTTACTTAAAGGTAGAGCATATATATTATAATTAAAAATTATTACAGTTATTATCGTTAATAGAGTAAATTCAATCAAGACATCAATATTTCGTAATTTCATTAAAAATAAACGAATAAAATCCGATTGGATACATGTAAATCCGTGTGAAAATCCAACCATTACGCAATATACAATTATGTCTTCTACAATTATGTCACCCCTTCGGGGTTTCGGTTATGATGTTATTGATGCTTGCTACAGTTATGTCATCCCTTCGGGATTTTATTTTAAATGATCAAACACAGAGAAATCAAAAACATTCACACCTTGACGGTTATTTTAAAACAAAAGATCCGCGAAAATCCTTTCAAATCCGTGAGATCCGTGTTCTATTCACCATAACGCAATATCGTTACAAAACGTCATTTCTTTACTCGGGATATGATGCGATGTAAACATTTATTCTTCTTTTTCTCCTGTCCATAACCACAACTGTAGCCGTAACCATAGCCGTAGCCGTAACCATATGCTCCTTCTTTGCTAGAAGCATCATTGATCACATAACCAATTTTACTATTCGGAAGATATTTCTTCATCTGCTCTCGCACATTCTTAATCTTACTCTTAGGAGTTTTGTGTGAACGTGAGACATAGATCACTTGATCTGCTCTATTTAATAAATTAAAAGTATCAAAAGATATTCCCAAAGGAGCTGTATCTATTAAAATATAATCGTAGCTCTTTTTTAATTCCGTCAGCAATATTCCCATGCGACCATGAGATAACAGATCTACAGGACTTTCTTGTCCATAAGATCCTGAAAAGATCACATCTAAAGGAGTATTCTCTTGAGGTCGAATAATCTCATAAATATTATCCACCTCTCCAGAAAGAAATTCAGACAATCCCACACCATGACCATCTTCAAATTCAGACTGAAGTCGAGGCTTTCTTAAGTCGGCTCCAATTAGCACAGTCTTTTTACCTAAAAGAGCAAAACTCAATGCCGTATTAATAGAAACAAAGCTCTTTCCATCTCCAGCTAAAGTAGACGTGAATAAAAACACCGGGGCTGTATTGTCTTTAAAAGCATGAGCCAAACGAACCCTTAAAGCTCGAAATTGCTCAGAAATCTCTGTATCTGCATCTGTCAGTACAGGCTTGACTCCACAATTAGAATGACCAATCATAGCCAGTGGAGCAACCCCCACCAACTCTTTCATGTCACTAAGACCAACGATATGATCAAAGAAATAGATCTCAATCATCACGGCAATGGTAGGCAACATAACTCCCAACAAAATAAAGACCAAATAGTTAATCATCACCTTTGGTGATACAGGAGTATTACTGTCTTGTCTAGCTACCTCCACAACACTTACATTAGAGGTATTCGAAGCTTTGGTAATAGAAGCCTCAGTACGTCTTTGCAAAAGATAACTATAGATATTGTCATTTACTTTAAACTTCCTTTGTATATTTAAATAAGTACGCTCCACCTCTGGTAAAGATTGCATATCCGCACTCATCTGTTGCATACGTTGTTCAACACCGTCCTTTTGCAAAGAGATATTATGAATCATCTGATGCACATTTTCATTTAATGTCACAGTCAGATGTTGTAGCTCGTTTTTTATTGTAGAGAGACGTTGCATATTGGTAACCCCAGCTTTTTGCAATACCGTTTGCTCATCTAGCAATTTGTTTATCTGTCCCACCATAGAGAACATCAAAGGATCTTCAATCCCCATACTAGAAGGGGTTAATAATCCTTCACGACTACGTTTTTGCAGGTATGTTTGTAAGTAACGATAATAACGCAAACGCATCTCCATCTTCTTCTTGTCGGTTTCTAAGGATTGCATCTTACCATATACTGCTTCTGCTTGCTGCGACAGTTTCACCATCTTATTCTCAGCCTGAAAAGTAGCCAAATCGGCTTCTGTTTGAGACAATTCTGAAGATAACTGTTTTAACTGTTGGTTAACAAAAGAGATTGTTCTATCAGCCACTTCGTTTTTCTTCATTAATCCTCTATCTACCACCGTCTGCATCAAAGTATCCAAAAAGGCAACTCCCTCTTTAGGTGTAGCCGTAATCATAGAAAACTTTAATATCGTAGTCTCTTTCGATAAAGGAGAGACAGCAAGCTGACCTTTATAATAGTTGACCCACCAATGATAATCATATAAACACACCTCATATTTCGAACCTATAGCCAAAGAACGCAACCTTGAATCTACAGAGGAGATATGAAAATCCATCCCCGGTCGTTGAAGATGTAAATGATCTACAAAAACAGTATCTATATCATGCCCAAAAGATAAAGTGGATAATTTTTGTCTTTGCGAAAAATTATATTGAAATAAAGGTGTTTCAGATTTAACAGAAGTAAAATGCCATTTATGATCCCCAAGATATTCAAGATGTCCAACAGTTCCTATAATCTGTGGCACTTCTGTATTACAATCAAAAAGAAAAGGAGCATTCTCAAAAATACGCCTTTTAACCACATTTCCTTCTACGAAGATGGCCGCCTTCTGCTTCATACGTATTACAGCCTCCTCCAAGACTCCATACGACTTGATCAAAACCAGCTGATTATCAAAATGAGAATAACCCGATTTTAATTCAAAACCTTGTGTCATCGCTTCCATCGACAAGTCAGATGCCAACCCTTTGTTTTCTTCTTCAATAAGACATTTTGAGGAAACACGATAGGTACGAACTTGATAACGATTATAAAACCAACCTAAGATAATGGCAATGGCAATAGAGAGAATAAACCACACTTTCCTTCGCCATAAAGAGAAAAATATCTTTCGATAATCAATCGTTTGAATCTCAAAAGCACCCTCTACTCCTCTTCCTCCCATATTATTCATCTGCATTCTTCTAACAAATTTCTTTTTGCTTCCATTATTTCAAGAACGTAGCATATAAAGCCACAAAAGTAGAGATAGTAGTTAACACCAGTGCTATACTAAAGGTCTTTTTACCATATACCTTACTTGTAGGCTCTACATAAATAATGTCACTTGGTTGCACCATCATATGGGCATCAGCCAACAACTGCTCTTGGGTTAAGTCGATATTCCACACTTTCTGTTCAGAACCCATCTTTCGAACAATTTTAACACGTTTGCGTGATCCATAGTCCGTAATATCACCAGCAAATCCTAACGCTTCAAAAATAGTCATCTGATCTTTAAACACCGTATATCTTCCTGGGCGACGAACCTCACCTAAAACAGTGATAGAACGGTTAACCATCTTTACAACCACCGATGCTTGAGGCACCAATGCTTGCACCTTCTGTGTAATATCTTGTTGTACTTGAAGTAACGTCTTGTCCGCAACAGTTATTTCTCCAATAAAAGGATAATTTACTTTTCCATCTTCCCTTACTTGATAGGATACCAAGTCAATAGAAGCTTCCGAAGTTAAAGTATTAGAACTATTACTTTGGAATATGGCATTGGTCTGAGGATCTATAGAAGAAACCAATATATAAATACGATCACCCACCTTAATTTGATATGGTGATATCGCTGGAACAGACAATTGCGTTGAATCTGCATCTTTAGTTGCCGATTGTAAATAAACCAACTGTTTCTTTGATGTACATGCAGCAAAAAGCAAAATAGCTACTACCACAAATAAGATATGCTTTAAATATTGTTTACAATACATGGATTATTTTCTTTAATAAAGAATAAAGACATGCATATGCCTTTGATGAAGTTTTTATTTAGATCCATAACCATCCAAATGGTATGGCTTATTTACAGCTTCGCCTCCTCATCCCCATAACCATTTGAGAACAAGCAAGAATATTTATTTTGATTAGATTAGATTAAATTAAAATTAACACTTATTTACAGAACTGACAAATGAATGGTAGCTTTTTAATAATAAAGAAACATTACATTATGATATCTGATTTATCAATCAATCCAATACATGTATTTTATCAGATCATTTTTTTTGATAAATTTTTTTCAAAATGATAAAATTTACGATTTTGTATAAATCATCAAACAAATATCCGTGTTAAAATTTATCATCACGCAATATACAATTATGTCTTCTACAATTATGTCACCCCTTCGGGATTTTATTTAAATGATCAAACACGGCGAAATCAAAAACATTCGCGTCTTTGCGCCTTGGCGGTTATTTTTAAACAAAAAATCCGCGAAAATCCTTTCAAATCCGTGAAATCCGTGTTCTATTCACCATCACGCAATATCGTTTTGATTAAAATGGGCAGACACATGGGTCTGCATCCTACGACGAATATATTTGATGCTTAATACGTTTTTTTATTTTTTGATAAAAACCGATTCGCGTTTCTTGGTCTCTATGATAATAGGTTGGACCAGGAACGTCATTTAATATAAAATCGACCAACAGTGCTGGGTTATGTTCTTTGATATATTCCCAAACAGAAGAGAAATTACGTTTTTGTGTCACACCACGACGTACTACAAAAAGCATTCTATCGCATACCCCCAAAAGAGATAAAGTATCTGGCACCATCCCTAATGGAGCACTATCCAATAAAATAATATCATAATGTTGACGATAATATTTCAATAACGCACGCATGCGCAAAGAAGAAAGCAAATCGGCAGGATTGTCTTTACCTAAACGACCTGAGAGAAGAAGATCTAACCCTTCTTCACTTCCCTGAGGAACAATATCTTCAACCTCAACAGCTCCCTCCAGATAGTCTATCAAGCCATTTTCAGAACTATGGTCTAATAAATTTTGCAAACGAGGCTTTCTTAAATCCGCACCAATAAGTAACACTTTTACCCCTCTCTTGGCATAAGTAAGAGCTAAGTTCACCGAAGCAAAAGTCTTCCCTTCTCCAGCATAAGCAGAGCTAACAAGATAGATCTCTCCTCGACCAAAATTAGTTCTTCTACCATCCAATATCGTTCGTATCTGATAGAACTGTTCGGATACTACTGATAAAGGATCAAAAATAACTGGTTTAGGTCCACAACGACTGTGTCCCACTGTAATAATCTCTTGATTCTCTACCTCACTTTGCAAGGAATGGATATCACAAATCTTATCTCCCAAGAAATAGAATAAAATAATTGTCCCAATCGGAAGAGCCAAACCTAGAAAAGCAAACACCAATATTAAAAGCGGTTTCTTTGGTGCCACTTTAACGGTAGAATCCAAACGAGAAGCTTCCACCACACTACCTTTAGCTCTATTTGAAGCCTTAGCTATTTGAGAAGTCGTACGTTGCATCAACAAATAATCATAGATAGATGCCTGTACTTTATAATGACGTTGCAACTCTTGGAAACGACGTTCCATGTCAGGCAACGATCGCAGATGAGTTAACAATTTTGTTCTCTCTGTATTATGTTGAGACAAGCGCTGTTGGTGTTGCTGTTCCCACTCTCCTATTAAATTAGACAACTTAAAATACAAAGCACTTTTTAAAGTGTCCAAACGCATTAACTCCGATGGGTTAGTCAAAATCTTCCCTTTTTCAATGGCATACGCTGTTTGTATCTTATTCAATTTCTCCACCTCTTTCTGCATCAAGAGATCATCCACCCCCATCATCGAAGGAGAAAGCGCTGTTCCTTCAATATGCTCTTTAAGATAACGATTTAGATAAGCACCATAACGAAGACAAAGTTGCTCTTTCATTCTTGATGATTCAATATCTTGAATCTTATCATATAATACTACAGCCTGTTTGTCTAATCCAACCACAGCATGCTGTTGTTGAAATAAAGATATTCTCTTCTCTGTTCGTCTTAGCGAATCAGATAGATGTACCAACTGATTGTCAATAAATTCAATCACTCCATCCGCTTTTCTATTACGAAAGACCAACTCTTCTTTCCTCAATTGGGCCATCAACTGATTTAAAAAATCAACCCCCAATGAAGGAACAGATGATTTACACTGCAATTTTACAATGGAAGTCTTTTTTGATATTGGTGCAACCGTAAGGTGACTTAAGAAATATTTCACCCAATCATCAGTCGAACGCAATTGAATAGAATAGGTAGTACCCACAGGCACCTCTTTTTCTTTACCAGAAAGTAATTTCAGTGAAAAAGCAACAGAAGATTGATGGATAATGACATCATCATTAAAAAGATGCTGTTCAAAAATCAGATGTCTCTTTGGGGTTTTATCCGAAACGATAGTAGTGGTAGAATAATCTCCTTTATGAATATCTAGTTGCCACTGGTTCAAACTCACTTTTGTTAATGAAGCAAAATGGCCCAAAGGCTGAGCTATAGAAGGATCAAAAGTAATCTTAAAAGGATACTCTTTATAACAATAAGATGATTTCAAAAGACCTTGCTTATCTATCACCAAATCCAAATCTAAGTTTTCTACGACACGAGAAATTAAATCGTATGACTTGATCAAAGCCATCTGATTATCAAATGAACTGGAAGCACCACCTAGCTCAAACCCTGTCATCATTTGTGCCATCTGTTCTGTCGCATGCCCCTTCTCTTCCTCTACCATAAAAAGAGCTTCCGATTGATAAACCGAAGGCCTCGTTAAACTATAGAGAACACCTAAAAACAGGAACAATCCAAAAGAAGCTATAATCCATAATTTCTTTGAATATAAAGCCTGAAATATCTTTTTTAGATCCATCGGAACCACAGGTGTCCCCTCATTCCACGAAGAACTATTTATAGTCATATTGTAGTAGTAATGCTAATATAAAAAAAGCCGATCTACAGTCTTTAATACAGACCGCTAGATACAGCTTCGCCACTTTCAGTCCCAATTTATTTTTGAAACCAAATGATTCATTTGTATCTACACAGCACAAATAGTTTCATTTAGTTGCTAGTACACTCTAAATAAAACATATTTTCATCAAATCTAATTCAATTTATGATAATAGCTAAGCGCCAAATCGTTAAA
This sequence comes from Prolixibacteraceae bacterium, assembly GCA_025210775.1. Taxonomy (GTDB): domain Bacteria; phylum Bacteroidota; class Bacteroidia; order Bacteroidales; family Prolixibacteraceae; genus Halosquirtibacter. Next base: position 46,864 of record JAOARB010000007.1, on the reverse strand, counting down.
AAACGTTTAAAGATATTTGTTATTATAACATATCTTTAATAAATCATTGAATAACAAAGCGGAAGGAATTCCCAAATAAAATATCGATAACATTACTATGTTTATCGATTATTTAGAATAGTTGTATTTGATGTAGTAAAAAGACAAAGTCATATATTGCTATACAATAATATCTTCTACAATTATGTCTTCTATAATTATATCTTCTACAAATATGTCACCCCTTCAGGGTTTCTGTTGTGATGTAATTGATGCTTGCTACAATTATGTCATCCCTTCGGGATTTTTATTTTAAATGACCAAACACCGCGAAATCAAAAACATTCGCGTATTTGCGCCTTGGCGGTTATTTAAAAACAAAAGATCCGCGAAAATCATTTCAAATCCGTGAAATCCGTGTTCTATTCACCATCACACAATATCAAATAAAAGATCCGCGAAAATCATTTCAAATCTGCAAGATCCGTGTTCTATTCACCATCACACAATATAAAATAAAAGATCCGCGAAAATCCTTTCAAATCCGTGAGATCCGTATTCTATCCACCATCACACCATATCTTTTTGCTGAACATACAATATATTACATACCGATCTCGACCAGGTGCTTAAGATAAACACCATAGGCGTTTTTCTCCATTGGCTTGGCTAATTCTAACAACTGGTTGTCATCAATAAAACCTTTACGCCATGCGATCTCTTCAATACACGAAACCTTCTGCCCTTGTCGTGTTTCAATGGCTTGAACGAACTGAGTTGCATTGGCCATAGAATCATATGTTCCTGTATCTAACCAAGCATATCCTCTAGCCATCAAGTTTACTTTTAGATCCCCTTTATCTAAAAACGCTTGATTGACAGAAGTAATTTCCAATTCACCTCTCCATGAAGGTTTCACTTCTTTGGCAATCTTTATCACCTCGTTGGTATAAAAATAGAGTCCTACGACAGCATAGTTGGATTTTGGTTCTTTGGGTTTCTCCTCAATAGAAGTCACATGTCCATCGTGATCAAAACAAGCGACACCGTAACGCTCTGGATCATTGACATAATAGCCAAAGACAACGGATTTTCGTTCTTCGGTAACCGTCTTACATGCTTGTTGCAAAGTCCCTTGAAGACCAGCTCCATAGAAGATATTATCCCCTAAAACCAAACAGACATCATCGTCTCCAATAAATTCCTCTCCTAAAATAAAAGCTTGAGCCAATCCATCGGGAGAAGGCTGTACAACATATTCAAAACGCATGCCTAATTGACTGCCATCTCCAAGTAACTCTTTAAAAAGAGGGAGATCTTGTGGTGTAGAGATAATCAATACCTCACGAATGCCCGCCAACATCAAGACAGACAAAGGATAATAGATCATCGGTTTGTCATAGATCGGCAACAACTGTTTTGAGACCACACGTGTCAATGGATAAAGGCGAGTACCAGACCCACCTGCTAATATGATTCCTTTCATTATATTTTCCTTTTAACGATCCCCATAATATTTCTCATAATAAGCTTGGTAAGCACCACTGGTTACCTCTTCCATCCAATCATTATTATCCAGATACCAATCAATGGTTTTAGATAATCCTTCTTCAAATTGTAATGATGGTGTCCAACCTAGCTCCTCTTTTAATTTGGTGGAGTCAATAGCATAACGCAAATCATGTCCAGCTCTATCTTTTACATAGGTAATCAACTTCTCGGAAGATCCCGACTCTCGACCTAGTTTCTCGTCCATTAGACGACACATCAAACGAATAAGATCGATATTACTCCATTCATTAAATCCACCAATATTATAAGTCTCAGAAACCTCTCCTTTATGGAAAATAAGATCTATCGCACGCGCATGATCCACCACATACAACCAATCTCGCACATTTAAACCTTTACCATATACAGGCAACGAACGCTTCTGTACAATATTATTAATAAACAGAGGGATCAATTTCTCAGGGAACTGGTTGGGACCGTAATTGTTAGAACAGTTACTAATCACCACAGGTAAACCATAAGTGTCATGATAAGCTCTCACCAGATGGTCGGAACTAGCCTTAGATGCAGAATAAGGGCTATGAGGATCATAAGCAGTCGTCTCGGTAAAGAAACCACTCTCGCCTAACGAGCCATACACCTCATCGGTAGAGATATGATAAAAACATTTTCCAGTATAATTGCCATCCCAATATTTACGTGCTGCATTTAAGAGCGTCACGGTACCGACAATGTTGGTGTTTACAAAAGCCAATGGATCTTCAATAGAACGATCCACATGAGACTCCGCAGCCAAATGGATCACCCCATCAAAGGCATACTTCTCAAATAAGGACTCCACCAAAATAGCATCCGTAATATCTCCCTTAACAAAATGGTAGTTGGGAAGGTCTTCTATATCTTTTAGGTTTGCTAGGTTGCCTGCATAAGTCAGAGCATCCAAATTATAGATCTCATAATGAGGATATTTAGTTACCATCTCCCTTACGACATGCGAACCAATAAATCCTGCGCCTCCTGTGATTAATATCTTTTTGTTCATTGTTCTTCTTCTTTAAAAATCATCCTGTTCTAAACTATTTTGTTGTCTCTACTATGTCTTTACACAAAAAAAACAGAGAAACAATCAACGTAGAAACATCTAATGAAGATAGCATAAAATTAAGTATATTTTTAACTCTGCCCAAACAATAAGGAACAAGCCCACACAAGAAGTAATATTATCAAAAGAAGATTTTTTCATCTTATTTAAAAACATTTTTAATAGCCCATTGTTATTGCTACAGAAATGACTCTTTTCAATGAAAGGAGATTATTAATTATAACAGAATATGAATCTTATGAAATTTAAAAATCTATTGTTCTTATTGGCGCTACTATTAGGCGTGATGGTAACTAACACTCCTCAAGCAAAAGCACATTGTGAAGTGCCATGTGGGATATATAATGATAGTCTACGTATCGAATTGGTAAAAGAACACATCCAAACGATCAAAAAAAGCATGCATGAAATTGAACATCTTTCTACTGAAAACAAGACCGATCTACAACAGATGGTAAGATGGGTAAATAACAAGGAAGAGCATGCAATAAAAATTCAAGAGATTATGACCCAATATTTTCTCTTTCAAAGAGTTAAGTTGGGGACCGACAAAAAAACACAAGAAAGAACAGAAAAGCTCCTTCTATCTTTGCATAAAGTATGTGTATACGCCATGAAATGCAAACAGTCATTAGATCATAAATACATTGATAAATTACAAAAAGCAACGCTTGAATTTGAAAATCTTTATTTTAACCCATAATTCTTTTCGTATATATTTTTTTTCGTAGAATAATTCTACTGGTTTTAATTATTTCTGAAATGAAAAGAGGCGCAGTATCTTACTGATGCCTCTTTTTTATAGCTATAATCCCTATCAAACAGCCTCCTACTTCACTATAAATCAACAAAAACGCCATTACTTGGGAACATTAGGGCCATATCAAGTTCATATCAACTTCATTCTAGAGTAAACTTGACATAACGCATAAGTGAACATGATATGAAGTTGATATGAACTTGATATGAAGGTATAGTGAATTTATTATAAAACTGAGATCAAATTATAATAGCCTTAAGAGCATACAAAGAACCATTTGACGCATCATTAACATCTCAACCAAAATTCCAAAGGGATAACAATATTGCAGAACGACATAAGAATAACATTATACATTGATATTCAATATCGTAGGGTGCAGCCCCATGTGTCTGCCCATTTCAATCAAAACAATATTGCATAAAGGAAAATAGAACACGGATATCACGGATTTTAAAAGATTTTCGCGGATCTTTTTTATTAATGATTTTCAATGTCGTGTTGTGTAATGTTGATATTATTCTAGCTCAATTAAAATATAGTTCAACTAAAATCCCGAAGGGATGACATAATTGTAGAAGACATAATTGCAGAAGGGATCACTACAACCGTTGCAACCTTCTTAAATTAAATGTCTAGAAACAACCACAATAAAGGATAAAAATCCACTAATTAGACTTTTTTACTACCAACAAAGACACCTAAACATCACTAACTTTCCAACACCACAATAGAGATATTGTAATGTTAGAATTAGAGTCTGAAAATTGGAACTATTTTAAACTATATGGTAGACTATTTTCAGCTCTTATTTGCGACAAAACATCACTTATTTAACAATTACAAACATATGGAAAGAGTAAAAACATTTGGAATTATTATCATTTTGTCGATGCTAGTTTTAGCTTGTGAAAAAAACATGCCCAGCCCTGTAGCTGATTTTAACCTTACTATTGGAGAAAATTACCTTGTCACTTTTGAGAATAGATCTCAAAATGCAGAGAAATATAGCTGGGATTTTGGGGATGGTCAAACGTCAGATGAAAAGAACCCAACACATACATATAAACAAGGAACATATACTATTACATTAACAACGAGCAATGGTTCTGGACAAGATGTAAAGACCGTTCAATATGTTGTAGCAACCCAAGAGAAGGCTTCCGTAACGATAGAGGAACCTACAGATATTACCAATGCTGGATTTAATATAGACTTCCATATTACAGAAGGAAGAGCCAAAAGTTCATATGAGGCATTTGCTCAAATATCCGACAAAGAAGATTTTTCGAATGCAGTAGCAGTGTATGAAAATTTCATGACTTATCAAACGTCTAATGATGGACTTATTCCCATCTATAGAAAAAAAGAGAGCCTGGCATTTAGAGATTTAATCCCGAATAAACAATATTTTATTCGAATAAAACTTGTTTATACTTATGAAGGAGAAACGGAAGAAATCTATTCTGCAACTCAAAGTGCCACGACAATAGCAATGCCAACACCAACATTAGAAATAACGAACTACGAAGAAAATCAAGTTTATTTTAAGGTAAAAAGTAACCTAAATAGTTTTGAAGGAAATTATAACATTATTCCAGACTCTGAGACTGTTTTTGCTTATGATGAAAATTTCACTGAGATTTTTACTCCCGAAAAAGTTGGATATCTTCTTGACACATTCTATAAAGAACCATCAACAACAGTGTACGTTAAAACGACATTCACTTACAACGGGATAACTAAATCAACAGTGGAGTCAATAGATTTTGAGAACAATTTTTATGATTATGAAGGATGGAAAGGAGATCAAACATTAGCATACAACGATCTTCATGGAAATATGGTTTTTGATATTATTGGAGAGAGCGATAAGCATATTGTTTTTCAAGTAGCAAACTTTAATGGTATTGGTGCATACCAACTTGAAGGATTTCCTATGGATACAAACATAGATCCTTCGACAATCAATACGGCATACTTGTATCCGACTCAAGCATCAGAAAGACATGAATTAGTCCAATTAGAACGAATGGCGACACTCTATATCTACAAAGAGACAGAAACTGCATATTATGGACGAATAGGCAATAGAGAAAACAACATCTCCTACTTATCCTTTAGATCGCAAGATGGGAATCATGCCTCATTCCAACATATTGTATTTAAAGCAACCAAAAGATAAAAAAACTAGAAACCGAGGGGAATCGAAAATAGAAGATTCCCACTCGGTTGAAATATATCATTTTAAAATCGCCTGATATTATATCTTTTACAATTGCTCTTCTCACTTTAAGTTTCATTCTGAAAAAGAGAAGAGAGGTAAAAAATAAGCATAATCATGATTGTATTTAAATTTCTGTTTGATTATCATTTTTCTTATATTTCAAAAAAACTAAGAAAATGAATCAGAAAAACCCTTTTCATTCTCCTTTTGAAGGAGTAGAAATAAAAGATCATGTTAAAAACCCCAATATCATTGCAGGAGACTACAGTATCTATTCTGGTTACTACAGTGGTCATCCATTTGATGATTGTGCAAGATATTTATCCCCTGACAGAGATGATGTCGACAAACTAATTATAGGCAAATTCTGTTCGATTGGTGATGGTGTTAAATTTATCATGGCAGGGAATCAGGGTCATAGGTACGATTGGGTAAGTACTTTCCCTTTCTTCTATAATGATAAGATAGAAGGAGGCAAAGATGCTTTTAAAAGATCTGGCAACACTGTTATAGGAAATGACGTTTGGATTGGTGCTAGCGCAACCATTATGCCAGGTTTAACAATTGGAGATGGTGCTGTTATCGCTACAGGAGCTGTAGTAACGAAAGATGTTCCACCTTATACCATCGTTGGAGGAAATCCAGCCAAAGAGATAAAAAAACGATTTGATGAAAAGCAGATAGATCAACTATTGAAATTAGAGTGGTGGAATTGGGAGATCAGTAAAATTAAGAAGAACGTAGATCTTTTTTGCTCTGATGATATTCAGGCTTTTATAGACAATAATGTAGATTAAATTATTTAATCAACCCCCTTCAGAATTTTGGTGGTTTGGTTGTGGTGCTTGTTATAACCATGTCTTTTTTTGATATTTTCAATGAAATAATCCAAAAACAATCATCACTAAATCAACCTCTTACTATATCAGAATAACTGATTTATGTAACACATGGATAGTCATTTAAATAGCTGGTACATGTTGTAATAACAAAATTCTGAAGGGATGATATTATTGTAGAAACAAGGGATATCTACACTATACCACAACATATAAAACACTGAACAGCAAACATAAAACACCACCCAACACCTTTAATTCTAACAAACACAATACACTTCAATTGTAATTTTATATACTAGAGATACATATGCTAAGAAACACATAGCAACCTATTAGAAAACATTTCACAAAAAGGTTTTTTAACTATTTTTAATTGTACGTTTATCCCCTGAACAAAAAACACAAGGAGTTAAATAACAAGAAAGTTGAACCTAAAAACCAACACAAATGATTACATTTCTAGTATCTATCGTCTTACTTATACTGGGGTATTTTGTATATGGACGTTACATGGAAAAAGTTTTTGGCATTGATGAGAATAGGCCTACACCTGCTATTGAGAAGCAAGATGGTGTAGATTTTGTTCCAATGCATCCAGCAAAAATCTTTTTAATTCAGTTTTTAAATATTGCAGGATTGGGCCCTATCTTTGGGGCTATTGCGGGGGCATTATGGGGACCTATCGCATTCATTTGGATCGTCTTCGGATGTATATTCGCAGGTGCAGTACATGATTTCCTTTCGGGGATGCTTTCAGTAAGACACGGGGGAGAGAGTCTTTCTGAAATTGTAGGTATCTATTTAGGTAGAGGCATCAAAGTATTTATGCGTATTTTTTCTGTTGTACTATTAATATTGGTAGGAGTTGTATTTGTCAAAGGACCCGCAACGATATTACATGATCTAACGCAGATAGATATTACTATTCTTATTGGTATTATCTTTGGATATTATATCCTTGCAACATTGGTACCCGTAGACAAACTAATTGGTAAGATATACCCTCTTTTCGGTCTGTGCTTATTGATTATGGCTGCGGGTATTGCATGGAACCTAATTACAGGGGACTATGTAGTGCCTGAATTGACATCTGACATGTTTCAAAATCTTCACATTAAAAAGACCCCTATCTTCCCAATGTTGTTTATCACTATTGCCTGCGGGGCAATATCGGGCTTCCACGCAACACAATCTCCTATGATGGCTCGTTGTATGACAAACGAGAAGTTAGGACGTAGAATATTTTATGGTACAATGATTACGGAAGGTATTGTAGCACTCATATGGGCTGCAGCAGCCATGTCATTTTTCGGTGGTATCAGAGAACTAGGAGAACAGATCTCTATGCCTAACCATAATGCGGCATGGGTAGTAAAAGAGGTATGCCACACCATGTTAGGAAAAATTGGTGGAGTGTTGGCCATCCTAGGAGTAGTAGCAGCACCAATTACATCAGGGGATACCGCATTTAGATCAGCGAGACTAACCGTGGCCGATGCTTTTGGCTTTTCACAAAGAAACATCAAGAAGCGATTGATTATAACCATTCCAATCTTTGCTATTGGTTTCTTGCTTACAAATATCAATTTTGCGATAATATGGAGATATTTTGGATGGGCAAACCAAACATTGGCAACCATCACATTGTGGGCAGCAACAGTCTATCTTATGCAAAATAAAAGAAATTACTGGACTGCTCTGATACCAGCACTGTTTATGACCTATGTTATCTCGACCTACATTATGGTAGCCAAAGAAGGATTAGGATTAGACATGTATATCTCAACCATTATTGGTGGCGTAGCTGTTGTACTATGTGCATTCCTATTTTTCCATTACAGAAAGAAATATAACCAGATTTAAATAAACTATAATTTATTAACCTTTTATCTTAAGTCACAAGCGAAACAAAAGAGAATCATTTTTGTTTTCCTTGTGACTTTTTAAATATATAAGACCTATGCTAAGAACCTTAATTATCTATGCTCATTATGAGACTAGCGGCTATCTCTATGAATTGCTGAAAGAGATCGAGAGCCATCATCGTGACCAACAAACAGAAGTAGAGACGATACGATTGTATGATGAAAATTTTCAACCCATAAGAAAAGATTACGAAGATAAGATCTATCATATGGGAGTCGAAGCACCATTAGATGTGCATCAGTATCAAGAAAAGATAGCCGAGGCCGATCAGATTATCTTTCTTTTCCCTCTTTGGTGGGGCAGCTTTCCTGCTATCTTAAAAGGATTTATTGAAAGGGTCTTCCCTCCAGAATTAGCTCATAGAGAACAGAGGATAGACCTTTACCATCAGAAGATGGTGCAGATGGTTGCACAATGCGATGAAGGTTGGATTGGCCATAAAGACAATAATTTCAAAACCTCATTAGACTACCTACTAAACAAAGCTATTTTTGAGCAGTTGGGATTTATCATCACCCCAATCATCTATGTTAAGAACAGTGTAGAGATCTCTAGTGATAAAAAAGCGCAACAGACCGACCGTATACTTCAAAAGCTAAGCAACATTCCAATAAAAGACTCCTATTAATAACCATTAACCTTAACCTAGGCTCTTAACTATCATTAAGAGCCTAAACAATAAATCAAGAACTTTAGTTAATCAAAGATATCTCCATAGAATATTGCATAAGAAGAATCTATAACAATAGCCCTAAAACATCATAGAAAAACAGAAAAAGTGAATAATAGTTGTTTAGCTTTATTGAAAAAAATTTAAATTTGGTTATCTAACGCACACTTCCATGTCTGAGCAACAAAACCAACTATTTGTAAAAGTAAAAGCAGGAGACATTCATGCTTTTCAGAAACTATTTGAAGATTATTATACTTCACTATTTTATTATGCATGCAAATTTGTAGATAATGAAATGGCACGAGACAAGGTGCATGACATCTTCATACTACTTTGGCAAAAGAAAGAACAAATAGAGATTCAAACTTCGGTTTCAGCATATCTTTTTCGTATGGTTCGAAATAAATGTCTTCAAGAAATAGAGAAACAAAAAGTAAGAGATCGATATTGTCAAGAAAATCTAAAGGCTGAAGAAATACAATACTATAATGAAGGGTTTAAAAGTATTATAGAGCAAGAATTAACGCAAAAGCTCAATGAAACGATGCTTAAAATGCCTCCCAATTGCAGAAAAGTATTCTCTATGAGTCGGATAGATGGATTAAAAAATAAAGAGATAGCTGAACAGTTAAACATCTCAATAAAGGCTGTTGAGAAACAAATGACCAAAGCTCTTAAAATAATCAGATTAGAACTTAATGAATATCTCCCACTACTAATTTTTATCTATACCTATCATTCGACTTCAATTTGATTGTTCATCAAACATTATCTAAAGAGACAAAACGAACAATATCCGATCTTAAATCGAAAACATCATCCCTCTAACGCTTCCTTCGATTAAGCTAACAACCTATTTGTTGAGACATTTTTTATTTAAAGATCATACTATTGGTCAAAATAAATAAAAAAAAGAGAGATTAGAGGTAGGGTTATTTTTATTGAACAGATCATTTATATAGAAAACGATATTAGACCATGAATAATAAAATAATACCATTCTTAAAAGGAGAACTAAACAAAGAGGAAGAAAAAGAATTCTTCAGTTGGGTCTATGCAAACGAAGAAAACAAAAATGAATATTTTAAACAAAAAGATATTTGGGATGCATACAAAATGAATGCAACAAAAGACGAGATAAATATTCAAGAAGAATGGCAAATTCAATTAGAGAAAATCTCTAATTTAAAGAAAGAAAAATTGATTTCCCAACATCTTTCTTTTTGGATAAAAATGGCTGCTGTTATCATCGTCGTATTTGGTTTAGGATGGATGGCGAATTATGTTAGTTCTTCATTAAATACTCCAAAACCACAAATATGTAAACTAGAAGTACCTAAAGGACAGCAGTCAAAATTAACATTAGTCGATGGAACTGAAGTATGGTTAAATTCCGATTCACAGATGAGTTTCTATACAGATAATGTAAAGAATGAAAGGGTCGTTGATCTGACAGGAGAAGCATATTTTCATGTTTCTAAAAACAAAGATAAACCATTTATGGTAAATGTCAGGGGACAACAAATAAAGGTACTTGGAACAATATTTAATGTTAGAGCATATAAGAATGAGATGAAAGTTTTCACCACTCTTGAAGAAGGAAGTATCGAAATAAAAGCAGCAGGGAGAACTGTTACTATCAAGCCTCAACAACAATTCATATATAATAAATTCAGTAATAGATTGTCGCTTAAAAAAGTTGATACTAATTATTATACGGTATGGAAAGAGGGTCGTTATATTTTTGACAATGAAAAATTTGACACACTAATAGCAATGGTAGAACGGTGGTATGACGTACAAATTGATTATCCAAAAGAATTCTTCCAGAATATGCACTATTCTGGAGTAATAAAGAAAACCAATCCAGTCGAACATGTTCTTAAATTAATCAATCATACCACACCAATAGAGTACAAAATTGAATACGACAGAATCATAATAAAGCCAATAAAGTAGACAACCAAACAATACTAATGTAAAATTTAAAGCCAGAACTAATGATATAGAAAAAGAATTCGGGAAATGTATAAACATCTCCCGACCAATAAGATGTTTTTGCAGAAACATCTAAGTCAATAAAAATTAACAACACAAATTTATGAAAAAAAAATTGTTATTATCTACTCCTTCATGGATGGAAGAGTGGAAACGTAGCGTATTTGTATGCTTTTTAGCAATAATCAGCTCATTTTCTACCGTTATGAATGTAGAAGCTGCAAATATTACACAAAGTAAAGGCATTACAGTTCAAATGAACAATGCAAGTATTACGGAGGTGTTAAAAGCGATACAAAAGAAAACAGAATTTGATTTCTTTTACAAGAATGAGCAGATTCCACAAAACAAAAAAATTAACATCAATTTAAAAGATGCTTCAATAAATAGAATTCTAGATCATCTTTTTAAAAACACAAAGCTGAGTTACAAAATTATCGATCACGATATAGTAATCACTTCGATTAAAAAGGAACAAAAGAACGGCAACAGAGAAAGAACTGTCACTGGAAAAGTTGTAGATCATACAGGTATAGCACTACCTGGAGTAACAATTGTTATAGAAGGAACTACACATGGGGTTATTTCAGACATTAATGGTAGTTATGCAATAGAAGTAGGCAGTGGAGATAATAATCTAAGTTTTTCTTTTATTGGTATGAAATCAAAAACCATTTCCATAAAAGGCCTTTCAAGTGTAAATGTTGAAATGGAAGAAGATGCGATCAACCTTTCAGAAGTTGTTGCTATTGGTTATGGAACACAAAAGAAGACAGAAATCACAAGCTCTATTTCCAACATTTCGAATGAAGATTTCAATAAAGGATTTGCATCGAATGCAATGCAAGCATTAGAAGGTAAAGTTGCGGGATTACAAATCATTAGAGCCTCAGGAACAGACCCTAATTCAGCTCCTCAGATTAAATTAAGAGGTATTACTTCAATTAATGGAAGTAGTGACCCGTTAATCGTTGTAGATGGAATTCCTGGAGGTGATTTAAATTCAATCGCACCAGAAGATATCGAAAGTTTCGATGTCCTAAGAGATGGATCTGCGGCAGCAATATACGGAACAAGAGGAACTAATGGTGTAATTCTAATTACAACCAAAAGAGGTGTAGCAGGGAAAATGAATGTAGAATATTCAGGATATTTATCAACAGAACAGATCACCAAATATCCAGATATGCTTACCCCTGCTGAATATAGAGCTTTTGCAGATTATCGTGGTGTTGCTATTGAAGATGGAGGAGTAGATACCGATTGGTTTGAACCTCTAACAAGAACACCAATATCACAAGTTCACAATTTATCTTTCTCAGGTGGAACTCCTCAAACCCAATATAGAGCATCAATCAACTATCGCGATAATGAAGGTATAGTAATCGGCACAGGAAAAGAATTCTTTAACGGAAGAATGAATGTAACACATTCTGGTTTCGATGATAAATTAAAAGTTCAATTAAATCTATCCTCAACCATAACCGAATCCTCTTTTACAGATTACGGTGCCTTTGAGATGGCAGCGAGACTAAATCCTACCCAACCAATATACAATGAAGATGGATCATTCTATCAACCAACAGGATATGGAGAGATTAATCCACTTTCAATGCTAGAGCATGTAAATAGAGGAGAGAAATCAAAGACTAGTACTGGTAGTGCAAAAGCAACACTTGAGATAATTAAAGGGCTAACGATTAGTGGTTTTGGAGCCTTTGATGTAAGAGATAAAAATGGTTATTTTCACGAATCGAAAGAGTCTAAAGGAAGTATCAAAGATGGTTATAATGGAAAAGCTAAAAGAGATGCTTCTTTTGAATATCATAAGATATTTGAATCGACTATCGAATATAAGAAGATGATTGCAAATCATTCATTTAACCTACTAGGAGGATACTCATATCAAGACAATGTATACGAAAATTTCTATGCTGAGAATTCTGATTTTACCACAGATGCGATAAGTTACAATAATCTGGGTTCAGGGAAATACCTAACCAAGGAGGTAAAGGATGGTATTGCAAGTCTAGGTAGTGGCAAAAGCTCAGATAAATTAATTTCCTTCTTTGGACGTTTTCAATATGGTTATTTAGGGAAATATCTTCTTTCAGCAAGTGTTCGTCGCGAAGGATCTACAAAATTTGGAGAAGACAATAAATGGGGAATTTTCCCAGCGGTATCAGTAGGTTGGAGAATCACAGAAGAGGCATTTATGGATAACATCGAATTTTTGGATGATTTGAAACTAAGAGCAGGATACGGAGTAACAGGAAATGATGGGATATCACCATACCAATCAATATCAAAATATGGTGCGGGAGATAAATATATCTTAGGTAAAGAATATTACACTACATGGGGAGCATCATCTAATCCAAACAAAGACCTAAAATGGGAAACAAAAACTGAAATCAATCTAGGACTAGATTTCCAGTTACTTAATGGAAGGCTTTCAGGATCAGTAGATGTTTATAATAGAAAGACCAAAGATCTATTATACAGAATTACAGCACAGGTTCCATCTTATATTCACGACAATGTTCTAGCTAACCTTGGAGAGATAAGTAACCAAGGGGTTGAATTGTCATTAAATGCAACAGCAATAAAAACAAAAGATCTAAAATGGAACTTGTCTGCGAACTTCTCGAAGAACAAGAATGAGTTAGTAAGTCTTTCAAATAACGTATATCAATTTAACGCTATCAATTATGGTGGTTTACCAACACCTGGTAATTTAGGTGAAGCATATAGAATGGAAGAAGGGGTTGCTATTGGATCATTTTACGGGAAAGTTTTTGAAGGATTTACACCAGATGGCAAATGGATCTTTAAAGAGATTGATGGCAAAGAAGGAATTGCAGAAGGCGACAAAGAATTTATTGGCAATGGTAATCCTGAGTATTTTGCAAATCTAACATCAACACTTAATTACAAAAATTTTGATCTTACATTAAGTTTTAGAGGTGCATTTGGCTTTGATATTCTTAATCTTAAAGAGATGTATTATGGTAACCCTAAATGGTTTCCTAATAATGTCTTGACAAGTGCTCTAAACTCTCCAATTAACGATGACCCACAATATTCTGATTACTTTTTAGAAAAAGGAGATTATATCAAATTTGATAACCTAACATTAGGTTACACACTTACCCAAAACACAATCAAATGGGCAAAAAGTATTCGTTTTTATGGATCTGTGTTAAATATCGCAACCATCACAGGATATTCAGGACTAGATCCTGAATTAAGTGCAGGAGGAAGCAAAGCAGGATGGGATGGTAGAGGATTCTACCCACGTACCACAACATACACATTTGGTGTTAATGTAAAATTCTAAAGGTATAATAAGATGAAAAAATATTATTCAAAAAATATTACAACAATTTTATTGTTGTTCGCAACACTATTTACAATAAACGGGTGTACTGACCTTGATGAAAAAGTATATAGTGAAGTCACATCCGATAATTTCTATAACAACAGTGAAGAGGTTGTTGCAGCCTACTTAAAACCTTATCCTGAAGTAATATGGTCGATCACATTTTCTCAATGGATATTAAACGAACTTACATCGGACACTTATGCTTGGACACAAAAAGGGAAACATGGTTATGATAATGGAAACTGGCAAAGATTACATTGGCATCAATGGACAGCAGACGAACATGAGATCTCGAATGAATGGTTTAGATTGTACAAAACCATAGGGTTCTGTAATGACTTTCTTGCCAATATTGCCAAAGTAGATGTTTCAGGATATCATCTTCCTATACCTAAAGAGCAAATGATTGCCGATATTCGTGCATTAAGAGCATTTCATTACATGGTACTTGTAGATCACTTTCGCGATGTACCTCTAGTGACTAAGGTCGGTGAATCAGAAGCACCTTCAGCAAAAAAAGCAATTGAGGTATTAACTTTTGTAGAACAAGAGCTTACACAAGCAATAGATGATCTACCAGAAAGTGATGATCCTACAGCTTACGGGCACTTCTCAAAAGGGACAGCGTGGGGATTGTTGTCTAGAGCATATCTTAACTGGGAAATATGGACAGGAACTAGTCGTTTAGAAGATTGTGTGAAAGCGTGTGATAATGTTAAAGGATATCAGTTAGCAGATCATTGGCAAGATCCATTCTTGATACATAATGAAAATTGTAGTGAGAATATGCTTGTAATTCCTTTTGAAGTAGGACAATTAGGATGGTCTTGGTTACATATTATTAGTTTACACTTCAGTCATCAAGAAGGGTTTGAATTAACTGCAGGACCTTGGAATGGTGTCGTAACACAACCAGATCATTTCTACTCTTTTGATGATGCAGATCATCGAAAAGAACAGTTCATTTACGGTCCACAATACGGTAATCAAGGACAAGTTCTTTATGGTGTTGAAGAGGCTGCCGGTCAACCGTTGGTCATTACACCAGAAGTAAATTCAATGGATAAATCAAGAGAAGACGAAGGAGCTCGTAACCTTAAATATGAATTAGAAAAAGGCGAAGGCATGGGCTTTAATAACGATTTTGTAATGCTACGATACACCGAAGTGATTCTAAATAAAGCAGAAGCTCTATATAGACAAGGGAAAATTGACCAAGCTTTACCATTGATTAATCAAATAAGAGAAAGAGCTTTTGGTAATAATACCCATAACTATACTGTGTCAACATTGACATTAGATGAATTTCTAGCGGAAAGAGGTAGAGAATTCTCATTTGAAGGGCTAAGGAGGACAGATCTGGTGCGTTTTGGAAAATTCACAGGCACATGGTGGGATAAAGAGGAGTCAGATGCTTCACGAAATATTTTCCCAATACCGAATAAAGTAACTGAAAATAATCCAAATCTATCAAACTAAGGTATCACTGGGGGTAAATATTAAGTTTATCCCTAGTAAACAACCAATTAGTAGAAGACATTATTCATAAATTTTTAATTGAAGTTGGTTTGTATCTGTGATTACATTATTAAAATTGAATTCTTTATACAACACATCTCATTAAGACAAATAACTTGAGGTTAACAATCACACAACACAAGTAGTTAGAATTTCTGATTTTTATATCTCACAGATAAATACAAGCTGACTTCAATTTTCATCATTCATTGATGGATATTAAACGATGTCTTATCACATACCCTAAAAGCAATAATAATGAAAATCAATATAACTAAATTTTCAAGTATCATTATTCTAACTGTACTCTTTTTCGGATGTCATCCTAAAAATAATCAAGAGGAAACCATACCAAAGAATTATTGTCAATATGTAAATCCACTAGTAGGTACGCTTGGTGAAGGGAATACTTATCCAGGTGCACAAATTCCTTTCGGGATGGTACAACTTAGTCCAGACACTGAAAAATGGGACTGGGGAGCGGCATCTGGGTATGAGTATTCAGATAGTACCATATACGGTTTTTCAATGACCCATTTACATGGAACAGGAATACCCGATATGGGAGATATTCTTTTTATGCCAACCACAGGAGATCTACATATCAGAAGTGGTAAAAAAGATCTGTCAACAAAAGGTTATCTTTCAAAATTCTCTCACGAGAAAGAAGTATCAGAAGTAAACTACTACTCTGTTGTTCTTGACGATTACCAAGTAAAAGCAGAGCTTACAGCTACAGATAAAGCTGGAATGATGCGCTATACTTTCCCTAAAACAGATAGTGCACATATTATTCTAGACTTAAGTCATGTATTAAGGCATAAAGTAATTTGGTCAAATATTAGAGTAGAAGATGAAGTTACAATAACAGGAATGCACCAAGTAAGAGGATGGGCAAAAGAGAGATATGTCTATTTTGCAGCCAAATTCTCACGTCCATTCGACTCAACAAGAATTTTCTCAAACGGAAAAGAACAAAAATATGACTCTTATAAGACATATCGTTTTAAAAGTAGCGTTGAGAGTGCTGGACCTGATATTCAATTTGTTGCAGATTACAAGACTGATCCTTCTGAACAAATCCTAGTTAAAGTTGGTATTTCGCCAATAAGTACAGCGAATGCTCTTAAGAATATGGAATCAGAGATTTCTAATTGGGAGTTTGATGAAATTGTAAAAAAAGGGAAAGAGTTATGGAATAAGGAGTTAGCGAAATTTGAAGTAGATGGATCGAAAGAACAAAAAGAGACATTCTATACCGCAGCATACCATGCATTTATGGCTCCGACACATTATTTTGACTATGATAGAAGTTATCGTGGATTAGATCAAAATATTCATAAAGCTGAGAATTTCAATAACTATACAGTATTCTCTCTTTGGGATACGTATAGGGCAACACACCCACTATTTTGCTTAACACAAGCTGAACGTAATTCTGATATGATCACATCGATGATTAAACATTACGAGCAAAGTCCAGATCATGTACTTCCAGTGTGGTCATTCTGGAATAATGAAACATGGTGTATGATTGGCTATCATGCAGTACCTGTTATTGTAGATGCATATTTCAAAGGAGTAAAAGGGGTAGATTGGGAATTAGCATATCAAGCATGTGTACAATCTGCAACACACCCAGAATATGATGCTGTTTTAGAATATGAGACCAAAGGATATGTCCCTTATGATACAGAAAATGAGTCGGTATCCAAGACGTTAGAATATGCATATGATGATTATTGTATTGCAAGATTTGCTAAGGCATTAGGTAAAGAAGAGGATTATCAAAGATTTTCAAAAAGAGCAATGGCTTATAAGAATCTATTTGATAAAAACATTGGATGGATGCGTCCAAAAGATAGTAAAGGGAAATGGATGCCTGATTTCGATCCTCAATTTTTCAAACATTTAGGAGCATTCACAGAGGGCACAACATGGCAATATACATGGACTGTACCTCATGATGTACAGGGATTAATTGATCTATATGGAGGTAACAAGAAATTCACAAAACAATTGGATGCAGTTTTCTCAAGTCCAGAAGGGAAAGATTATTTAGGTGTGGATGATATCCACGGAAGAATCGGACACTATTGGCATGGTAATGAACCAAGTCATCATATCAGCCACCTATACAGTTATGCTGGTGAGCCTTGGAAGACACAAGCATTGACACGTAGAATCATAGCTACTCAATATGGGAACAAACCAGGATCGTTATGTGGTAATGATGATTGCGGTCAGATGTCGGCATGGTATATTTTTAATGCAATGGGCTTCTACCCTGTTTGTCCAGGAAGCGATCAATATATTATCACTTCTCCTGCTGTGCCATATGTAAAAATGAATATGAGTAATGGAAACTCACTAGAGGTTGTAGCTTCAAACTATTCGAAAGAAAATATCTATATACAGTCAATAAAGATTAATGGTCAACAATGGGATAAATGTTGGTTTAATTATAATGATATAAAAGAGGGAGCTAAAATTGAATTTGTTTTAGGGAAAGAAGCGAATAAAAAATTTGCTACTTCTGAAATATCTACACCACCATCATTCTCGAATTCTGATATTTAATCACAGATTATCTTTCTTAATGTAAGGTAAAAAACTTAAATCAAAGAGAAAACTTAATCATTAAAAAATTAGTAGATGAAATCACATATTACTTCACTACTTAGTTGTATTTTCATTCTTTGTTGTGCTACATCTGTAGCACAACAAAATGATCTAACTAAATATGTAGATCCATTTGTTGGAACAGAAGAGATGGGACACACTTTTCCTGGAGCCTGTGCTCCTTTTGGAATGGTTCAATTAAGTCCCGACACAGATAGTATTATGTTTATCGACAACAATAAATATAATAAGGATGTTTATCGTTACTGTGCAGGATATCAATATAAAGATAAATCCATTGTAGGCTTTAGTCACACCCACCTAAGTGGAACAGGTCACTCAGATCTAGGAGATTTTCTACTAATGCCAACCGTTGGAGAAGTTCATTATAATCCTGGGACAATTGAAGATACATCCAATGGCTATCGATCGATGTATAATAAAAATAGTGAAAAAGCAGCACCTGGATATTATACGGTAGAACTAGACGATTATAAGATAAAAGCAGAATTAACTGCAACACAAAGAGTAGGCTTTCACCAATATACTTTCCCTGCATCCCAAGCATCACATATTATTTTAGATCTAACTCATGGCATTTACAACTATAATGGTAAAGTACTATGGTCTACTATTCGTGTAGAGAATGATACGTTGGTAACAGGTTACAGGATAACCAGAGGATGGGCTCGATCAAATTACCAATACTTTGCAATGGTTTTCTCTAAACCAATAGAGAGCTATGGCTGTAGAAACAAGGAGAAGGTAGTGTATAACGGTTTCTGGCGTAAATTTGATGAAACAAAGAACTTTCCTGAGATGGCAGGGAAAGGACTTACAGCCAATTTTAATTTCTCGACAGAAAAAGATGAAAAGATTAAAATAAAGTTTGCTCTTTCAGCGGTAAGTACAGAAGGAGCACTAAAAAATTTAGAAGCAGAAGTACCACATTTTGATTTTAATCAAGTAAGACAAGAGACAAAATCAAAATGGCAAAACGAATTGAGCAAGATAAACATTGAAGGTTCAGAAGAACTTAAAACGACATTCTACACATCACTATATCACTCATTTATCAATCCTATAGAATATATGGATGTAGATGGGAAATATAGAGGTTTAGATCATAATATTCATCAAGCAAAAGGTTTTACCAATTATACTGTTTTTTCTCTATGGGATACTTTTAGAGCACAACATCCATTGATGGCACTAATACAACCCAAAAGAGCATCTGATATGGTTAATTCAATGTTAGCACATTATGATCAAAGTGTACATAAGATACTACCTATATGGAGTCATTTTGGAAATGAAAATTGGTGTATGATAGGTTATCATGCGGTATCAGTAATTAGTGATGCTATTGTTAATGGATTGGAGGGTATTGATAAAGAAAAAGCATTAGAAGCATGTATTTCAAGCGCTAATTACAACAAATATGATGGCATTGGGGACTATAAGAAATATGGCTATGTCCCACATGAAACAAGTAGTGTTGGGGCTTCTATTACTTTGGAGTATGCTTATGATGATTGGTCTATAGCACAACTAGCCAAATCATTAGAAAGAAATAATATTGAGAAAGAATATCTATTAAGATCTAACAATTGGAGAAATATCTTTGACAAAGAGACCAAATATGTTAGACCCAAAACAATTAAAGGAGAATGGGTCGAATCATTTGATCCACTAGACACACATGCTGCAGGGTTTATTGAGGGTAATTCATGGAATTACTCATTATATGTTCCTCATGATATTGACAAACTTATTCAATATATGGGTGGTAAAAACAGATTCTCACAACATTTAGATTCTCTTTTTACAATGCATATTCCAGACAAATACTTTGAACACAACGAAGATATTACACGAGAGGGTATTATGGGAGGATATGTTCATGGCAATGAACCAAGTCATCATGTCGCTTATATGTATAATTGGGCAGGTAAACCATGGAAAACACAAGAACGTATACATCAAATTATTACATCCAAATATAAAAATAGACCTGATGGTTTATGTGGGAATGATGATTGTGGGCAGATGTCTGCTTGGTATATTTTCTCTACAATGGGATTCTATCCAGTATGTCCTGGATCAGGACAATATGCAATAGGAACACCATCAGTAAAAAGTGCAACCATTAAATTAGAAAATGGTAAAGAATTCCGCATTAAAACGGAAAACTATTCTTCTAAGAACATATATATCAAATCTGTTATGTTGAATGGAGAGAAATGGAATCATAGCTATCTAAATCATAAAGATATCATCAACGGGGGAGAAATAGTCTTTAGAATGAGTCAAAAGCCTAATAAAAGATGGGCTAATCATTAAATAGATAAATAGTTTGATTTACGGATCTGGATTTAAAAAGATCCGTATTTGTAATTATAACAATTGAATTAATATGAAAACATTATATAGTACCCTACTTCTATTAGTCGTGGCATCGTTATTTTTTCTTAATTGTAATAAGGAAGACGAGTTTGATATTACTACGTTAAAAGCAAAATTATCAGCTGATTTTACTGTAGACAGTCCTAAACTCTTTATAAATGAATCTATTAAATTTAAAAATAGTTCTAATAGCGCCAGTAGTTATCTATGGACTTTTGAAGGAGGGAAACCTACTACAAGTACCGAAAAAGAGCCTATAGTTCAGTATAGCCAAAAAGGGAAATTCACCGTTCAACTAAAATCAATGAATGAAAAAGGTGACGTGGTGATAGAAAAAAAGGACGAATTTATCACCGTATATTCAAAAGAGAGTTGGAGTCAATTTATCTATCCTAAAATTGATTTCCAAAATCAAAGTTTAAGTGGTAATGGTGCTTTATATACAGAATTAATACCTGACCCAGAATCACTAATTCATTCCGTATGTTTCGATGTGTGTAATATTCTATTTAAAGATATCGATGAGATTGATGTTCTAAAAATGATATCATATACTATCGAAGATACTGATGGTATTTCAGCAAAAGGCGGAATGCCTCCTCATATCAGTATTTTTTTTAGTTCTAGATATTTAGAAATTAAAAAGAAAGAAGGATTAAATAATGAAGAACTGATAGCAGAAATAAAAGGTGTTTTATATCACGAAATAACTCACGGATATCAATACTCTCCTATTGGAGCCGGAGATTATCAAGGAGGGACAGATTTCTTTGGGTTTATAGAAGGGATGGCTGATTACGTTCGTTATGTAAGTGGATATGGAACAACCAATGATAGACATGTAGGAGGTAATTGGAAAGATGGTTACAAAACTTCTGCATTTTTTATCGACTGGTTACATTCAAAAGATAAAGACTTTATATACAAATTAAATCAAACGGCAAAAACGATTAATCCTTGGTCGTGGGAATTAGCAGTTAAGGAAATCTTAGATGCGTCTGTTTCAAGCTTGTGGGAAGAGTATCAGAATGATATTAAAACAGGGAAAATCATAGAAGTAGATCAACAATTAAAAGATCTAAGAAGAAAATAAAGCTCTAAAAAACATGAAGGTAAATTACATATTAGTACTAATCGTATTATTCTGTTCTTGTTCCGATAAACCTAACAATCATACACAATATGTTGATCCTTTTATCGGAACAGGATCACATGGTCACACCTATCCTGGAGCACAAGTTCCTTTTGGAATGGTTCAATTAAGTCCTGATACACGAAATGATGAATCTTGGGATGGCTGTGGAGGTTACCACTACTCAGATAATTCCATTATTGGTTTTAGTCATACCCATCTCTCAGGCACTGGAGTCTCGGATTATGGAGACATTTTATTGATGCCCATTACAACAGATGTGGAATTATCTCCAGGGACAAGAGAGCATCCAGAAAAAGGGTATAGATCCCGTTTTTCTCATAAATCGGAAAAAGCAGAACCAGGGTATTACACTGTTTTCTTAGATGATTATAATGTAAAAGTAGAACTAACAGCAGGAGAACGTGTAGGATACCATAAATATACGTTTAATGACGAAGGGGAAATAAAAATTCTTCTTGATTTAATACATAGAGATCCTGTAATAGAATCCCAAATAAATATTAAGAATCAACATACTATTATTGGACAAAGAAGATCTAAGTATTGGGCAGGAGATCAGCAGCTTTTCTTTGCTATGGAGTTTTCTAAACCATTTAAATCCACTAAGATTTATGATAACAAAAACATCATAGTTAAAACAAAAGCAAATGGTAAAGCACTACAGTCTATATTGACATTTGATGTCACTTCAGGAGAAACAATAGAAATAAAAGTAGCATTGTCAAATGTAAGTACAGATGGAGCATACAATAATCTCAAAAAGGAATCAAAAGGAATTAATTTTGATATTGCAAAAGAAAATGCACATAAACTATGGGAGAATAGTTTGAGTAGAATAGATGTTGAAGGAGGTACATTAAAACAAAAACGAATATTCTACACATCACTATACCATTCTTTATTGACTCCAAACATATCAGAAGACTTTGATGGTCGTTATAGAGGTATGGATGGCGAAGTGCATCAATCTAAAGGATTTACAAATTATACGGTTTTCTCTTTATGGGATACATTTAGAGCATTACACCCTCTGCTGACTATTGTTGAACCACAAAGAACAAATGATTTTGCACAATGTTTGGTTCAGAAAAGCAAAGAGTTTGGGGAATTTCCAATGTGGGAACTTGCCTCAAATGATACACGTTGTATGATCGGATATCATGCTGTTTCTGTCATTGCAGATGCATATGCTAAAGGGATTACAGATTTTGATATTCAAGCAGCCTACGAAGAGATGTTACATACCTCAATGAAGGATAAAAGAGGATTAAAAGCTTACCGAACCCTAGGTTATGTTCCTTCAAATAAAAGTAGTCAATCGGTGTCTAAGACTCTAGAATATGCCTATAATGATTGGTGTATTGCTCAAATAGCAAAACATATAAATAAGACTGATCAATATGATTATTATATGGCTAGAGCTTCCAACTACAGAAATATTTATGATCCTAGTGTCGGTTTTATGAGAGGGAAAAAAGATGATCATTCTTGGGTTTCTCCATTTGATCCTACGGCTGTAGGTTATAACTATACAGAAGGAAATTCGTATCAATATAGTTTGTTTGTTCCTCACGATATGACAGGCTTAATTGAGATAATTGGAGGGGAAAAAGCTTTAGAAAGATGGTTAGATAATCTATTTACAACCAAGATGATTCATGATCTTGGAGAAGATACTGACGTTAGTGGTTTAATTGGACAATATGCACATGGGAATGAACCAAGTCATAATATGGCTTATCTATATAACTATTCAGGCACTGCATGGAAAACACAACAAATGGTACGA
Source organism: Prolixibacteraceae bacterium (assembly GCA_025210775.1). Taxonomy (GTDB): domain Bacteria; phylum Bacteroidota; class Bacteroidia; order Bacteroidales; family Prolixibacteraceae; genus Halosquirtibacter. Next base: position 22,969 of record JAOARB010000007.1, on the reverse strand, counting down.
AAGATCATGAATACACAATATTCTGATGACCCAGCAGGATTATGTGGAAATGAAGATTGTGGTCAGATGTCGGCATGGTATGTTTTAAGTGCGATGGGATTTTATCCAGATTGTCCTGGTAAAACTACATATTTAATAGGATCACCGTTATTTTCAAAAATAACTATTAGATTAAATAATGGGAAAAAGTTTACAATCAAAGGGAATAATAATAGCTCAAAGAATAGTTATATTCAGTCTGCAAAACTTAATAATACAGAACTAAAGATCTGTCAAATAGATCACTTTGATATTTTAAAAGGTGGATTGCTGAACTTAGAAATGGGAGATATTCCAAATAAAAATTGGGGAAGGCTAATAAATGTCAAAAAGAAAAAAATTGTTTCTACCCCATATCTAACAGAAACTTCAGACAATTTTATCGATTGTTTTACTGTAGATATCAAATGTGATTATCCTAAAGCGAAGATCTATTATACTGTGGATAATTCAGAACCAACAGAGCTTAGTAACCTTTATACTAAACCATTCAAATTGTATGATAGTTGTACAATTAAACTTAGGGCTTATGACAAAGATAATAAACCTAGTCTAGTCGTTAAAAGGGAATTGATCAAACAAAAATCATTCAATATAAACATGAAGAATCTAAAAAAAGGATTACAATATTCTTATTACGAAGGTATCTATCGATCTATTTATGATTATAAACTAGATCCCCCGACCAAAGTAGGAGTAGTTGATAATCCATCTCTTGATGTTTGTAGCCGTAAAGAATGGATTGGTGTAGATTTTAAAGGATGGATCAAAATACCTAAATCAGGAGAATATTCTTTCTATATAGCTGCCAATGATGGTTGTAAACTATCCATAGATAATAAAGAATTATTTGAGAGTGATGGAAGGAAGTCTATTGCTTTCGAACAAGAAGGACATATCAAATTAAAAAAAGGATTTCACCTTATCCACATTGGCTTCTACCAATGTTCTGATAACATACATCTAGATGTACAATGGAAAGGCCCCAAATTCTCACGTCAAGTAATTCCGAAGACAGTATTCTTTCATTAATGATATTAATTAATCAAGGGTTATTTAGATCCGTTGATTTAATGACTAATCTATTAAACAAAAAAAAGTGGTAATGCTGACATTACCACTTTTTTAATGTTATCTAGAACACCTAAAAAAAGAGATTACCATTTAGTATTTCTCATATCCTTAGAAGCTGCAAACTCGATATGCATATTGAATGCAGAACCAAGAGTTTGAGGAGTGTGTACGTTTTTCTTACTTAGATCTAAGTAATCTCTCATCAACTGTTTGTAATCAGGGTGAACACAGTTCTCAATGATTGCTTCAGCTCTTTGACGAGGGCTCTTTCCTCTAAGGTCTGCAATACCTTGATCAGTAATGATCACTTTTACAGAGTGCTCAGAGTGGTCTTGGTGAGATACCATAGGTACGATAGTACTGATAGCACCACCTTTAGCTACAGAAGGACAAGTGAAGATAGACAAGAAACTGTTTCTTGTGAAGTCACCTGATCCACCAACACCATTCATCATTGTTGTACCTAGTACGTGAGTACTGTTTACGTTACCAAAGATATCTGCTTCTAATGCAGTATTAATAGTGATCAAACCTAATTGACGAACAACTTCTGGGTTGTTAGAGATCTCTTGTGGACGAAGAACAAGCTTGTCTTTAAAGAAATCATAATCACGGTAAATACCATCTAACTCTTCAGGAGTCACAGTAAGAGAACATCCACTAGCGAAAGTGATGTCACCTTTACGGATCAATCCAATTACTGAATCTTGGATTACCTCTGTATACATTCTGAAAGGAGGGATGTCTGGGTTGTTACCAAGTGCACCAAGTACAGCATTAGCGATGTTACCCACACCCGATTGGATAGGTAAGAATTCTTTAGGAATAGTTCCTTTTTTCAATTCACCAGCCAAGAAATGAGCAACGTTCTCACCGATACGGTTTGTAACCTCATCAGCAGGAGAGAAAGCTTTCACCTCATCTTTACGGTTTGTCTCCACAATACCGATCACTTTAGCAGGATCTACTTTAACAACAGGAGAACCGATACGAGACTCTGGGTTCATTACAGGAATCTCTTTACGATAAGGAGGATCTAATGGTTCATAAACATCATGAAGACCACGTATGTAACTTGGGTGGTTACTGTTTCTTTCGATAATAACTTTCTTTGCAAGACGGATTGCAGTTGGTGCAATACCTACTCCTGAAGTAAGAACGATCTCGCCATCTTCAGTGATATCTGCAACTTCAATTACTGCCACATCGATATCTCCAAAAAAGCCATAACGCATCTCCTGAGCCATTACAGACAAGTGAAGGTCAAAGTACTCAGCATCTCCATTGTTCAATGCTTTACGAAGATCTTTGTTAGACTGATAAGGAGTACGGAATTTCACAGCGTTAGCACGAGCAAGTGCTCCATCAAGAGAATCACCTGTAGATGCTCCTGTAATCATTCCAATTTTAAAAGGTTCTCCTTTAGCATGAAGTTCTTCTGCACGTTTTCCGATAGCAGTTGGAATTTCTTTTGGCGATCCAGCTGGAGTAAATCCACTGAATGCCACAGTATCATCATGTTGAATGAATGATGCTGCTTCTTCTGGTGTTAATATTTTATATGACATATTCAGCAGTATTGCATTGAATTTTTTTTCGAGTCACAAATATAACGAGGTCGAACGTAAAAAGAGATATAATTTATCAAAAAAAGTCAACAATTTTTCAAATAGATAATAAAAGGAGTGTGTATGGTAAAAAAAAGAGCCTCATTACACAAATGGGCTAAACACCTATCAATCAAAAGGGAGTAAAACTGAACAATCGATAAAATAGGTCAAAAAAATGAACTTCTGATAATGAATAATTTAGACCCTTTCTAATTCAAACATTAGCCCATTTTGTGGGAAAGAATCAAAATTATTCGAGGAAGAGTATGAATAAAAATGCAACAAATAGTGAACTAATTGAGATATATTCATCGTGGTTTATCGCAGATGAAACCAAAATAGATAAAGAAATCACTCCAAAGGATATTGGAAAATAGGGCTGAATAAAAAAAACAATCATTTATTATCTTATTTTTGCCATGTTTTAAATTTATTGAACCATATTTTGATGAATCATTTTTATCCATATTTTCAGCCGCTTCCTCAACAGAGAGAAGAAAAACCATCTCTGTTCACTTATCCTTTCCATTACAAGGCAGATCCAATGGTTTGTGATGCGGCATATGAGGTTCAACAAAGATTAATTCAGTATAGCGCTACAAAAGAGTTTAAAGAGCTTGTAGAACAGAAGATGTTTGGTGTATTAATCGTCGAAGATCAGCATCATAACATAGGCTATCTTACAGCCATTTCGGGGATTAATCCTTCCATAGAGACTTCGATTCCAATTGTTCCATCTATTGTCTCTTTAGAAGTAAAAAATGGCTTTTATAAGCATGAAGAAGAGTATATTAATCGGATCAATGCACTTATCTCTCAACTGGAGAAAGAGTCTGAAAAAGAATATTGGGAAGAGGAGCTTACTTCAATAAAGAAAAGCAATCAATTGTTTCTACAAGAAGCAAAAAAGAGGCAGAAAGATGCAAAAAGAGAGAGAGACGCTATTCGTAGTCAAAGCATTGAATTACCAGAGGAGAAACAGCTCGAACTAGATAAGCAATTAAAACAAGAGAGTCAAAGAGTTAAAAAAGAGTATAAAAACGAAAAGAAGAAGAGAGAAGAACAAGAAAAAGAGGTGGAAGCTAAAGTAGCAAGATATAGAGAGCTTATCTCCTCCTTAAAACAGATCCGAAAGAGACAATCTCAGCATCTTCAACAAAGAATATTTAAGCATTATAACCTTAAGAATGCATTAGGAGAGCAAAAAGATATCGTTACAATCTTTCAAGAGACGATTGGGGAGAATCCTCCAGCAGGGACCGGAGATTGTGCTGCCCCCAAATTATTACAATATGCTTATAACCATTGCTTGACCCCTATTGCAATGGGAGAATTCTGGTGGGATAGCGAGGGACAACATGCTATGCGTAAACATATGCAGTTCTACCCTTCATGTAAGAATAAATGTTATCCTATTCTTTCTTTTATGCTTCAAGGGTTGAATGTAGAGAACAATCCTGTCACTGTAGAGGCACAAAGAGAGTACCAGTTAGAATATCTATTTGAAGATGCAGATCTTCTTATTGTAAACAAGCCATCAGGTCTTTTATCTGTACCAGGAAAAGAGATAGAAAACTCAGTATATAGCATTATAAAAAAACATCATCCTGAATTTAGTGGTCCTCTTTTGGTTCATCGTTTGGATATGTCCACTTCAGGAATTCTTATTGTCACAAAAAATCTGGAAACCTATAAGAAGGTACAAAAACAGTTCTTAGAGAAATCTATTCAAAAAACATATATCGCGCTCTTAGATGGTGAAATCCACAAGAACAAAGGAGTTATATCACTCCCACTAAGGGTTGATCTAGATCAGCGTCCGTTACAGATGGTCTGTTATGAGCATGGCAAAGAATCGATAACACACTGGGAAAAGATAGAAGTCTTTAATGGTAAAACGAGAGTCGCACTCTCTCCTATTACAGGAAGGACACATCAGTTAAGAGTCCATTCTGCACATAAAGAAGGACTCAACACACCAATCATTGGAGATGATTTATATGGATCGAATAAAGAAGGAAGATTAAGACTACATGCTCATAAAATCACTTTTATACATCCACATACAGGTGAAGATATAGCAATCGTCTGTCCCTGTCCTTTCTGATATTTTAAACTCCTAATTTTAATAAAATTGTATCAACAATAATTAAATTAATGTGTTATACTACTATAAAGCATCATCGATCGCACAAGATGAGAAAAGAAGATTATAAATTTTTCAAAAATGAAACAGATGATATTCGACAGTACCCATTATAGGTAAGACCTATAATTTAAACATTTTTTTTTGATATGCATTTTAAAAAGCATATATTTACACAAAAATTACAACTAATATATATCTTTCACATTTAAAGCACGTTGCCTATTGATTTGATTCTACCTTTTTAACCAACTCAAACTATTAAGATGAATCATAATAATTTAATCCCCGATCAGAAACTTGTACAGAAGTACTTAAGTGGTGATGATTATGCTTTGGATGTGCTTATCACACGTCATAGAAATAGACTTTTTACTTATATCGTTATGGTAGTAAAATGTCATTCACTTGCGGAAGATATTCTTCAAGACACCTTTATCAAAATTATCCACTCTCTTAAGAACGGGAAATATAAAGATAGCGGTAAATTTATCTCATGGGCTGTAAGGATTGCTCATAACTTAATCATTGATCATTTCAGAAAAGAGAAGCATCTGAAAACAATATCAAACGATAATTGTGAAACAGATCTGTTTAATTGTGCTGATTTTTCCGATGATTCTATTGAGACCACATTGATTAACAATAGGGTAATATATGAAGTAGGTGAGATCATGAACCTTCTTCCTCAAGATCAACAAGAGATTATCAAACTTCGTCATTATTACGGCTTAAGCTTTAAAGAGATCGCCGAACAAACTAATGTAAGTATCAATACAGCCCTTGGACGCATGAGGTATGCACTTATCAATATGAGAAAAATTGTTGATGATAAAAAAATTGAACTTAACTTATGTAGTTAAAAACAGATACCTTATTACCTCAAGGTAATGTAAATACGAGTTGGATATACCAATATGATCGTCTTCACAAGAGAGATCATATTGGTATTATATCTCTACATCTCCCCCCTCCAAATATTATTTTAAAACGTCTCTTTGGTATTTATTGACATAAATACATTTTGATATTCCTTTATCTTTTTTACTTCTTATTTTGTAGGAATAACTCCTTTGGGTTTAGGTCGTTTAGAATCAACGATCTGATAAAAACACATACCTGATTATAGTTTTACATAATCAACTTAAAATATTATTTTACATTCTCAACCCTCATTTTACTTACAAATCGTAGATTTATTGCCAAATAAATCGTTTATTTGCGACAGTTTATAATCAAAGCATATATTTAAATACGTGAACTTTTCAAGAAAAGAGATGAGAGAGCCAACATTAATACAGGCACTCATACCGATTTTATTTCTATTGGCACTACTAGCCATTAATGTAAAGATCTTCGATGACACCATTGCAGGATCAAACCAAATTGCACTACTTCTTACTGGAGGTTTGGCAGGACTTATTGCCATCTATAATGGTCAAAAATGGGAACATCTACAACACCATATATTAAAGACTCTTCATCAATCAATGCCTTCCATGTTGATCTTATTCTTTATTGGATCACTAGCTGGTACCTGGATGATTAGTGGTGTCGTTCCTGCAATGATTTACTATGGATTGGACATTGTTAACCCAACCTTCTTTTTGGTTTCAGCGGTTATTGTCTCTGCTATTGTATCCGTATCCACAGGTAGCTCTTGGTCCACCATTGCAACTATTGGTGTAGCATTGCTTGGAATAGGTAGAGCCCTTGGTTTTTCTGAAGCCATAGTAGCTGGGGCAATTATTAGTGGGGCCTATTTTGGGGATAAGATGTCTCCCCTATCTGATACGACCAATCTAGCACCAGCAATGGCAGGTACAGATCTTTTTACTCATATCAGATATATGGTTTATACTACGGTTCCTTCGATTATTATCACCTTAATTATATTTTTGGTGATGGGTTTTACTATTGAGACCAATGGAGTTGCAGACATAACCATGGTAAAAGAAGCAATACAAGAGACCTTCACTATTACCCCTGTTCTTTTTCTTGTTCCAATTATTCTATTAGGGATCATCGTATTAAAGATGCCTTCACTACCAGCATTGTTAATTGGAACTATCCTTGGAGGTATTGCAGCAGTAGTATACCAACCACATATTATCAATGAGATTTCTGGCGTAACCAATAATTATCTTTTGTCTTCATATAAGGCAGTAATGCAATCCATGTTAGGATCTGTTTCAATTGAAACGACCAATGAGATGGTTTCCAAACTAATGAACACATCAGGAATGGGAGGAATGCTCTCAACAGTATGGCTAATTATCTCAGCAATGGTATTTGCAGGAGTAATGGAAGGTGGATATTTCTTACAACGTATCACCAAATCCATAATCCGATTTGCCAACAACACTACTTCATTGGTTGCTAGTACAGTTGGAACAGGTATCTTCTTTAACTTTACAGCATCAGACCAATATTTGGCAATTGTTGTTGCAGGTAGAATGTTCAAACATACCTATCAAGACAAGAAAATTGCACCAGAAGTATTGAGTAGAGCGCTAGAAGATTCTGGAACCGTAACTTCTGTATTGATTCCATGGAATACTTGTGGTGCTGCACAATCTAAAGTACTAGGAGTTAGCACACTGACCTATCTTCCCTATTGTTTTTTCAATCTTATCAGTCCTTTGATGTCTATTTTTATTGCCATGATCGGATATAAAATAAGATATATCATAAAAGACCAAAAATCAGAAGAAGAGATAGATGTAGACGAAATTACGGCTACAGAATAACATAAAAAAGGGAGTCACAATAACGACTCCCTTTCTACTATTTTCCACTCATCGCCCTTATCTCATAGAAAAAGAACTCATTGCATAACCTATTCATTTCGCTATAAATATCATAGGGAACCATTAAAATGGTTCTGTTCCCTACCTGTAAAGGAAACTCAAAGGGCCTATTGATTCTGGATGAATCTTTCATTACTTGCACTGGATGCATGGAAGTGTATATCATATATTTCAACTGAGAACATCCTCTAAAACTATTCAACGCTATTTGCTTCAAATAGAAAGGTAACTCTACAGCTTTCAATTGTGAACAATTCGCAAAAGCTTCTTTTTCAATATATTTTAAACTACTAGGAAGGGACAGATAAGAAGAGAGTTTATGACAACCAGCAAAAGCTTGTGCACCAATAAATTTCAAAGCATAAGGCCAATTTGTAATTTCTCTAATAAAATGACCATTCACAAATGCTCTTTGGGCAATTCCTACGACAGGTGTCCCATTGATATAATCAGGAAAATGAAGTGATGAAGAATCTTCATCGGAAAGCTGTTTGCCATGAATGACAACTCCTTGATAAACCCCATTAGGGACCATTGAATAATACCAACCAAAAGGATCTTTCTTTACTTCTGATTTATTTTCAATAATCGTTGTCGTTAAGGGATCAGAGAGAAGAGTCGTTGTAGAATTCATAACACAAACCGTTTATAGCAGATTAACAATAAGCAAAAAAGATAAAACCTTCAGCATTAACTCTCTAACAGAGAGGCGAAAAGCTTAGCATATTTAATTAACAAGGCTATAAACAAATTGTTATCACAAGAAACTTAAAATTTGTTATTAAGCAATCTTGTGATAACAGATAAATGGCATAAACACTCCTTATTTCTTAATAAATTTTAGTCTATTTTTCACTCTATTGGAGTTATTCTTCAATTCTATCATATAAATACCCGCGACCAAAGAAGATACGTTTACCGATCCTCTTCGAGCATTTATCATTCCTTCCAAAACAGAGCAACCTGTGATATCATGGATAGTATAATTGTAAACCATCTCTTTACTTTCAATATGAATCCATTGATCTGCTGGATTTGGATAGACACGAACAGCTTTAACTGCCTCATCGTTTATAGATGTAGAAACTTGAGAATTATTTTTCCACACAATCAAATTATCTGAAGTAGAGACAAAGATCTCACTGCTACTACCAGCAATACCTTTAAGCTGGTCGACTCCATCTGCCATCTTAGTTACAAACTCAAAGCCAGTCATTTTCTTATCAAACTGAAAGACACCAAATTGGTCAGCCACTTTACTCGATTGAGAAAGTACCATAAAGAAATTTGCAGACTCTGCTACAGCCAAGGAGCGATTATACTGGTCATTATTACGATATTTCTTAGAACAGACCAAATTACCATCAGCATCTACAGATCCATCGGTGATAAAGATTCCACGGTTTCTATCAAGCAACATAAACTTATCACTCTTTAGAAGCATCAAATCTTTTATCGATCTTAAGTCTTCTCCTTTTTTAGATCCAAAGTTTTTAATTGTCTTTTGCAGAGTTCCTAAAGCATCAAAAACTTCAAGACCGACACCGCCACACCAGATATTTTGATTTGCATCTACCATTACTGTTCGTGGACTACAAGTTGTTGCAACACTATTGGTCAAAGCCCCGTTATTATCGAAGAAATAAAGTTTATTGGTAACATTTCCTACGGCAATCATATTACCATCATCCATAAAATCGAAACTATTTAGAATGGTACCTGCTTCGATCGCTTCTGCATCCACGACAGTCGTTAATGCAGAGGATACCAAATCAATGGTTACAATTTTATTTCCATCCTGCAACCCATAAAGATGGTTTTGATGGTATTTCAATTTAGTAAGACCCGCAATATCTAAAGTTGTTTTAGCCTCCCAATCATGTGCTGATCCAATAAAAGGTAAAATAAGTCCAATAAATAGTAGAATTCTTTTCATGCTTGTTTTGATTTTTAATAAATTTCAATAATTATCAACGACAATAGGAAACATTAGATGCTTCACACACCTCATTGATTTACACTATCAAATTTATCACTTCACAAACAAAGAGGGATTCTTAAAATGAGGTAACGATTTACACTTCTGTATAAAACCATTTTAATTATGTCTCATTTAAAAACAAAAAGAAGGAAATAGACTACTTTTAATGCATTTTATATAAAAAATGTAATATTAAATGTAACTAATTGCCTAGAACTACGTCTTATATTTAAACTAGAAGGTGCTTGCAATAGAATAGGGACAAAAATATATTGCAATTTCCATTAGAACTAGTTCTCATAGATTTTATATTTGATTTGTAAGGTGACCTTATATGGGGTCACCTTATTTTTTACCTCAAAGAAACGCTATCATAGACAAAAAAATTAGGTATTGTATCTACATATATGAATTACTGTTTGACAACTATTTTTTATCAGTAGCAACCAACGACAAAATCATCAAAGCCATTACGACTCCCGAATAATTCATCATCATCCCTTTGTTTAATATTTGACATTACATGTTATCGCTAAAAGCAACCATAATAATATAAATACTATTTCTCTTATTTATTTTTCTTGAAAACATTAGACTATAAGGAGTAGCTTGACAAAAGGAGTACAATAAAAAAACTCTCATATAAAAATAGCCCAGCATTAAATGCAGGGCTATGGTTTGTTTATCTGATAGTAATTAACGGTACGTTCAATTATTAGGGTAAGAGAAATTTCATATTTACATATGAGAATGTTTAGAACTACTTATACTCAAAAACAACAATGCAAATACAATAATAGAAATGATTAAAGGCTAAGATTAAATAAAGCACAAAGGCAAGTAGTTCATGAGCGCAATATATCAATAAAAAAAGAGAGTAATATCATCAATTATCCAGAAAGCAACATCAATCATCCAATAATTACAACATCATCTTCAGGTCGATCCAATGCATTAATTTAAAAAAGTGGACAAAAAACCAAAAGAGAGCCGTCCAATCGTAGATATTAGTAGCAGCTCTCCTTTACGATAATCTCTTAATTTTCAATTAATAATTGTCATATCTTATACTTAAAATCAAAAAAACACCTGTTTATATACAATATTACCATCTTGCACAACTCCCTTATAATATTTTCCATCATGACGGTAATAACTATCCCCATCCTTCTTGACTACCACTGCCCCCTCTGGTATTTGCATTAAAATCTCTCCTGTTGGATTTGGGACTACAACATAATGCACCTGTTCGCCAACAGGTTCAGGTTGGTAATAAACACCCAAACAAACATAATAGGTCATTCCGTTTTGCTTTACCACTTTGGTACCTTCAGGAAGCTCTGTAACCATCACACCGATAGGTGCTTTAACCACCTTATACTTTTTCTTCTTTAATTTCAAGTAATAACTTCCGGCATAATAGAAATAGGTAGAGCCTTGATATTCAAAAGTCGAACAATTTTCAGGCAGCTTACTAACCACGGCACCAATGGGAGCTGGCTCCACTTTATACTTATCTCCTGATTTGACATAATAGACCCCCTCTGCATAGTAATAAGGGGTACTGTTCACATATATCGTAACATGAGCTGGCGGCAACATGGGAGCATAAAATCCCACAGGATACCAATAGGGTCCCCAAAATGAAGCTCCACGATAAATAGGAGGACGAGTTACAACCACACGTCTTGTTGGTTGATGAACAATCACAGTTCTTCTAGGTGGAGTAACCACCACACGATTCTTATGAGATCTAACCACCGTAGACCTATGCACTCTTCTTTGTCCATAAATCGGAAGAGTAAAGCATATCAATAATCCTATAATAATCTTTTTCATCATTCTTCTAATTTTAATTTCTCTTCAAGAGTAAAGTTTAAAACAAATCCTTTAGGCACCATCATCTCTCCATTATTAGAAAGTAATTGCATACCTCCCATCAATGCAGCTCCACGTCCGGCACCTTTGCCTCCATTAAAAACAGCGCCTACAGCAGCACCAGTACCGACATTACGTACTGTCTTTTTCCCTGCGTTCTCAGTAGACAATTTTAAAGCATATGTCCTTATCGGATGATATTTGTTTTTATATTTAATGAAGCGCAGCTTTAACACCATCTCTGAAGCCCCCGCAAGACGTCCTCCTTTTTTTACAGACAACACCTCTCCTTGCACTTTACTATTCTGTGCTAATATTTTACCATCATCAGCAATGATATCCATAGAAAGCACTCCCGAAAATTTCGATCCTGGCTGTGTACTAGACAATATCAAATTCGAAGAAATTGATATTGGAACCACCGTTCCTTTATTAAAGGAGATAAAAGAGGCAGGAGCTGGAGCTGTCACAATAGAATCTTTAACTACAGTTTTAATAGAGTCTACGGGCAATGTCACTTGAGCTTCAACATAAATCACCGACACAAACGTCATCAGCAATAATAAAACTCTTCTCATAAATTGATTTTTCGTTCTCATATCGTCATTATATTTAAATATCTAGCAAAACGAATCAAGCATAATCCAAAAATCAAGCCATTAATGCTATTTAGATCACACATTAATTCTTCTTTAACAACCTATCAACAAGACCTTAACAAAAACCTTTGACAAAAAACAGGACCTACAAATCGCAACAAAATCAAAAGATCTTTGTATTATTGTTTCAGAAAGTTAACAACAGTCCATTTTCTTTTGTTTAACCTCATCATTAAACAGAAAAAGAAATAGAACAATTTTAAAATTGAGATAATGACCAAAAAAGAGAGATACCAATATATCATTGAATGGTTCCAGAAAAATATGCCTGTAGCAGAAACAGAATTAGATTATCGTAATCCTTTTGAACTATTGGTAGCAGTAATACTCTCGGCTCAATGTACCGACAAAAGAGTTAATATGGTAACCCCTGCTCTTTTTGAAGCGTTCCCAACAGCAGAAAAAATGTCCCAAGCAGAGGTTTTTGAAGTTTTTGAATATATTAAATCCATCTCTTTCCCCAACAACAAAGCAAAATACCTAGTAGGCATGTCTCAGATGCTATCTCAAGACTTTAATAGTATCGTTCCCAACAATGTGAAAGATCTAATTAAATTCCCCGGAGTTGGACGCAAAACAGCCAATGTCATTGTCTCGGTTATCTACGATAAACCCGCAATGGCAGTAGACACCCATGTATTTAGAGTATCAGAACGCATTGGACTTTCATATAGGGCAAAGAATCCATTGGAGACAGAAAAACAATTAATCAAGTATATTCCCGAAAATCTACTTCCTATAGCCCACCATTGGCTAATACTACATGGACGTTATGTATGTACCGCTCGCTCTCCTCAGTGTGAAGCATGTGGCATTAATAACTATTGTAAGAAGTATGCTCGAGAACATAAAAAAGCATAACTATTTTTACAGATTCAAAATAATTTCATTTTAAAAGCTTTATGCTATCATAATTTTTTACTATCTTTAAAGCACCAATAAGAAGAACTACTACCCTAAACCATTCAATGGATTTCTCTTTCATTGAGTCAATGAATTTAACACCCATTATCTTTCTAAATCATTTAACTACGAATGTTGATTTTTTATTATATAAAAGTCGACATGGATGTCTCGTTTCTTTCATTTTATACAAAAAGTCAGCTTACATATCATTTCACCTTCTTTTAGTCATTTTTATTTGTTTTAAGAGTTACATATGTTATATTTACAGAAAAGTTTTAAACATATTGTCACAGACAAATGTTATACTCTATGCTACAAGAGTACCATCTAAAACATATTGCATATGATTTTCCATCCACGAGGTGGAGGCTGGTACCACAGATAGTAAAGAGAATAAGGGAGCCACAAAAGAGTGGTTTAGAAAATCAATTTTTGAAAGATCAATTTGTTATTTAGATAGACTTAAGAATAGATAGCTATGTTACAAAACAAAGACATTATCCAGTACCTTAATCTTAAGCTTACAGAGCTAGGAGAACCAGGCTACAAGTATGAAACAGGAGCATCGCAGAATCAAGCTGCCATTCTTCAACTAACCGAAGAGTTGATGCTTAGTTACAAGGAGAAATTCCGTCGTATGGAAGATCGTTACTCTCCTGCAGACAAACGTATTCAAGCCTTCTTAGATGATTATCTTAAAGATATTGACGTAGAAGTAAAGCTACCTGCAAATACATTGACACTAGATCGCCCTGGTCTTGCAAGGATTTTGAGCCTTCCTCCAAACAAAAACATATTTGAGAATCAATATGTAAAATCAACACGTATTGAGCAAGGAGTCGTTCATAATCCAAGAAATGACAAACGTACTACCAAAGGAACGTTCCACATTGTGGCAGATGGTCTTCCTGTACCACTAGATAAAAAAGAAGTACCTCGTCTAACTTTTGCGAAGCTTTTTAATTTAGCAATGCAACCAGACCAAGAACTAAGAACCCTTCCTTTTACCTCTGCACAAGATCAAAAGGCGGAAGTCTTTGCTTCTTTATTATTACGCCCAGTAGTATGTCCGAAGGTAACAAACTTCATTGAGGAAAAACGTTTAGAAATTCGTTTCTATGCACCAGGTTCTTTGGTAAGTAACTTAGACTTCGTTGAGACTATCTTTGGAAATGCTGGAGATCCATTCTTAGCTGAAAACGATGCAGCACTTGATCCAGATCATTGGACAGGACACACAGGGTGTATCATCCTAGCCCCTCACTTAACAAATTACACTAAAAAAGAGTTAGGTCTTCCTCATTATGACCAAGCAACAGAGCGTCAACGTAACGACGGCATGTGTTGGAAAGAGGAGAACGAAAGATATAACGATGGAAGTCCATTTAAATTGACTTGTCGTGACGAAAGAGGAGTTACTATCACTCTTATTGCAGACAACTATTTTGGATATTCTAAGAAAGAAGTTAAAACACAAATTGGGTACTCTGCAAACCTTTATGGGTTGGTAGAAGAAGAGCATGCTGGTGGAGCAATTGCTTTCCAACGTATGAACCTAGGAGATTTCTTCTCTGGTATCCAATATATGCGCATGTTGAAAAAGAGCTACTCTTTCGAAGATGTGAAAAAGACATTAGGAGACATCATGGAGATCTATCCAGAGAACTATGGTGTAGACAAACGTTATCCTAATATCTTCTATATCCAAGAAGATGCAAAAATGGATATCTACAAAGGAAAAGTAACTTGGTCACACGAAGGCAAAGAGTATAACTTATCTCTTCAACCAGGATATATCTTTATCCACCCATCTGGACATAAGATCCACATGGAGAAACACCCTTCTGCTCCATCATGGAGATTGATCAGTACGTTTGCAGAAGGTACATTCTGTCACAAGCCAGCAACCGTTTCTGGTGGAGGTAAGAGTGAGATCTCTAAATCTCTTCTTAATGCCATTATTTATGGTTCTCTTTTTGTAGACAATATCGAAAAAGACTTTGAGGTTATCGATCAAGTAATTAACTATGATTACTCTAATCGCTGGAAAGAGCGCAATGACAAGACCAAAACATCGTCTCGTACGCTATTAAGTCCAGAACGTTCTATTGGATCGGTAATTAAGCTTTTGACTCCTAGTCAATACCATACAGACGAATACAACGATTTCTTAAATAACATCCCTGATAGAGTAAAATCTATTGTTCTATTTATCAAGCGTCTTTATAGAGAGCAAGGAGAGCAAAAAGGATGGAGAGACATGTTCTCTGTGGATACCATCAATGGTAAACAAGGACATGAATTGAATTTCAACAACAGAAAAGTTATCGCTTCTTATCTACGTTTAGGATTCGACCTTGACAACTCATGGTACCTACACAAGCTAAGAACCGACTTTATGGCTGCACAGAAAGTGCAAATGGAAGATGACATTTCTGCATCTGTTGTTGTTCCTACCGACATGATTAACATGTCTAAAAAGGTAGAGAACCCATCAGTAAAATTCACTACCAACTGTGAAGACCACTTCTTCCAACGTCCTGATGAGGCCATTGTAAGAGGTTATGATAAAGAAGCAGAAGAAGATCTTTGTCGTCCAAACACGTTCATTTCAAACTATGAGCCAATGGACCAAGACAAAGCAAAAGAGTTGATCTCTGATGCAGTTGGTTTTGATCAATACACAAAACCAGTAAAAGATCTTATTACCAAGGTAGCAAATGGAGAAGGAGAACCATTCTTTATTGCACCATCACACCCTCGTATCATTGGAGATGGTAAACCAACAAAGAACCCTAGATACCTACAAAAACGTACGGATCAGGATCCTTTCGAGAATTACATCACCGATATAGGAATGCGTGTATCTCGTAATATTGGAAAAGACAGACCAGTATATCGTCCTGTAAATGCAGTTCTTTCAGGTCGTCGTAACAACCCTCAAGACAAAGCAGCAGGAATTCGTCCATTGAGTGTATACAACCCTCTTCACTATCAAGATCTTCCAGAGCTATTGATGGATTACATCTGTAGTTTAACAGGAAAGTCTCCATCAACAACAGGAGCAGGATCAGAGGGTGCATTGACTAAAGGGCCTTTCAATATGCTTTCACCAACCAGTGATATCAACAACTCATTGTTGTCGTTTATCCTAACAGGTTACCAAGGATACTCTACACCAGCAGGATGGATTGGATGTGAGAACCGTTTTGATCATGACATCTCTCTACTTATTCCAGAGTTATGGTGTCGTATGACTCCAAACGATGCTGATGCTCATCGTCTGATTGCAGAAGGAGCACTAGAGAAAATCGAGGATTTTGAATACAACGGAAAGACAATCAAAGCTTCTCGCCTAGGTTACCGTATTACACAATCGTTCCTATTCAGATATATGGGACGTGTATTTGACGAACCAGGAGCAGTATTCTCAGAAAAGATGCTTAAGCCAGAACTTCAAGATATGGATGCATATGTTGATGGTATCAACAATATCGTTGAAGCACAAAAGAAAGTAGCATTAAACTATTTTGCAGACAACAGTGTCGAAGGTGCTATTCCTCCTGTAAAAGTTCTTCTTCATGTAATGGCTTACGGTCATTATAACGGAAAAGATCTTAACGATCCTGAATTAAGAGAGATGTTCGAACGTGAGCATGTTCTTAACTCTGATTGGTATAAAGCTAGATTGAAACACAAACAAGCGATAGACACTAAATATCTTGAGAATGAGATTAGTTATATCAAACATTTTGTTTCTAAAGAGTACAATACTGAATATGTTTCTAAACTAGATCTTACTAGCAAGTTAGCTCAATTAGAAGAAGAGTTAGAATTTGTAAAATCAGACAAATATTTAGATAAAATAAATGGTACTATCGGTGCGGATATCATCTACAAAGGATAATCCAATCGAGATACTATAGTTAATCTTGTTTAAGCGTTGTTAGACTCCAATGGAGTGTAACAACGCTTTTTTTATCCTTTTGATAAAAAAGATCCAAAGAATAACACATATTATTGTTCACCAATTAACAAAAAACTAAATTTGTGTAATCATAAAAAATAATTCTTATGAAGCACGTCCTCTTATTATGCTCATTTTTTATTCTATTACCCGCTTTTTCGGCAACCAAGAACTGGATTTCTGAGGCTCGTAATGGAGATGCTCAAGCACAATATCGTGTAGGTAAATCTTACTTTGTAGGAGACACCATAGCCCAAGATATCGAACAAGCACTATTTTGGCTAGAAAAAGCAGCAGCCCAGAAAGAGGCAAGAGCCCAATATATTTTAGGACTATGTTATTACAAAGGGGAAGGGAAAGAGAAGAATGACAGTATGGCCTACCGTTTTTTTAAAAGTGCGGCACTTCAAGGCTATCCTCAAGCACAATATTCATTGGCTCTAAGATACCTTAAAGGAGAAGGGATAAAGAAAGATACAAAGAGAGCATTTCATTGGTTTAGAAAAGCATCCGAGGGAGGAATCGATCAAGCACGTTTCTCTTTAGGCGTACGTTTCCAAAAAGGAGAAGGAATAGAACAAAATAAAGAGATGGCACTACGCCTGTTTAGGGAGCTAACACTTATGGCACCACACGATCCATTCTATGATTATTACATTGGATGCTGTTACTATTTTGGCACCTGCGGATTAAAAGACATCAACACAGGAACACGATTTATACAAAAAGCTGCAGTACACGGTTGCAAAGAGGCACAAACGCTTTTAGTAAAGATCCAGAAGCAACAACCTAAAGCTAGTCAAGTCCACTATTTTTAAGGAATCATCTATTTAAAACATTATAAACCATGACTGAAGTAATTTTTCTTTCTATCATCGTTGCCCTCCTACTCTATCTTGTCTTTTCGAAAAAGAAATTAGGAGCTACCACTAGCGATTCGTCTCAAGTAGAAATAGAACTTCTACAAAGTGAAAACGAATCTTTAAAATCTGATATTTCCCATTATAAGAGTTTTGAAAGAGAAGCCATCGAACAAAAGGCAGACAAAAAGAATCTAGAAAGAAACATCCTAGAAAAGGGAGAAGAGATCAAAGATCTTCATCACAAGATAGAAGAAAAAGAAAATCAATTTCGTCAACTTCTACAACAAAAGCAATATTTAGAGGCCTCTAACGAGAAACTCAGAGAGAAGATCTCTGAACATGAATCGGAACTTCTTTCTACCAAAAGAGAGTTACAAAAAGAGTTTGAATTACTAGCCACTAAGATATTAGACAACAAGAGTGAACGTTTTATTGAAACCAATAAAAGCTCACTTGAATCGATCCTTAATCCACTCAAAGATCATCTTCAACAATTTAAAGGAAAAGTAGAAGAGGTTTATGACAAAGAATCACAACAACGATTCAGTTTAGAGAAGGAAGTCAAAAAACTGATGGAACTAAACCATCGCATCAGTCAAGACGCACAAAACCTTACCCATGCACTTAAAGGGGAAAGTAAAGTACAAGGGAATTGGGGTGAGATGATTCTAGAATCTATCCTTGAGAAATCAGGTCTTCGTAAAGGAGAAGAATATTTTATGGAATATGTCCTTCGTGACCAAGAAGGGAAAAGACTACGCAACGAACAAGGCAATAGCATGCGTCCCGATGCTGTCATTGTATATCCCGATCAAAGAAAGGTAATCGTCGACTCTAAAGTCTCATTAAACGCCTATATACGCTATTGTGACTGTGACAATCCAGAACAACAAAACAGAGAATTAAACGATCACGTTACAGCCATCAAAAATCATGTGATCTCTCTTAGTAAGAAATCATATGACGACTATCCTGATGCACTCGACTTTGTAATGATGTTTATACCTAATGAACCAGCCTATATGGCTGCCATCAAACATGAACCTCACCTATGGCAATTTGCATATGATAAACGTATTTTAATTCTCTCTCCTACCAATCTGATCACCGCACTAAAACTGGTGGCAGATCTATGGAAAAGAGAACATCAAAACCTAAACGCTATTGAGATTGCAGAGAGAGGAGGTAAACTTTACGATAAATTTGTAGGGTTTATAGACAACCTACAGAAAGTAGACAAAGGGCTAACACAAGCACAAAACAGTTTCCAGGATGCTTTCAAGCAACTACATACAGGAAAAGACAACCTTGTTAGACAAGCAGAAAAACTAAAAGATCTTGGAGTAAAGAATAGAAAGAAAATACCAGCTCAACTTATATCAGAAGAATCGGACTCTCTACTTTCCTAAAGAATAAAATAGTCCTATGTTATAGATTTTAGATCAATCAACATAGGACTATTCTTATATTGCCATTAGGCTGTATAAAAAGGATTCGCTTGCGCTGTAGGTGTAATAATCATATCATTAATACACACATGTGCAGGGGTATTGGTCACATATACAATTGCATCAGCGATATCTTCTGCATACAAAGGTGTAAACTGCTGATATACTTTATCCGCCTTCTGTTCATCTCCTTTAAAACGAACCAAAGAGAACTCCGTCTCTACCATGCCTGGTGCAATATTGGTTACTTTAATACCATCTTCCACCATATCGATTCTCATTGCTTTACTCAATGCATCCACAGCATGTTTGGTTGCACAATAAACATTACCAAATTTATAAACATCCTTACCTGCAATAGAAGAGATATTAATAATATGTCCCTGCTTTCTCTCGACCATAAGCGGAGCAACAGTACGTGTCATATAAAGAAGCCCTTTGATATTGGTATCGATCATACGCTCCCAATCATCTACATCTCCACCTTGAAGTAGATCTAGGCCTACTGCCAGACCAGCATTATTGATAAGCACATCAATTTCTCTCCATGTCTTGGTCAACGAAGCGATGGCTTGATCTACTGCATCCTTATCGGTCACATCAAAACATAACGGAGTCACTTGAACTCCCTCAGCTCTCAAACGAGTAACCAAATCATCCAAACGATCCTGACGTCTTCCTGTAAGAATTAGTCGATGTCCTTGTGCTCCAAACTTCAAAGCACATGCTTCACCGATACCGGCAGTAGCTCCTGTGATTAGTATTGTTTTCATAAACTATTTCAATAAAAATTTGCAAAATGTCAAATCAGGGAATAAACCCTAATCTCTAGAATCAATCTAAAGGTATTAAAAAAACAGTATTAAAAACATAAGAAAACAAAGGATTACAAACTCTTAAGTTCTTTCTTAACAAAGGAACAATAAACAAAATCCTTCATGCATGATAAATCGTAGCACGACGCTTCACCGAACAATTGTCATTATTTAGTTTCTACAAATAAAGGGGAAGTGAACACTACCGAATTACTTGAAAACTTTTTGAAATAATATTTATATCCATTTAACTCCTCTGGTACACTTTGGTTGTCCCATTCAAACTTCCCATTATTTATTCTTGAATTAGTTCTATACTCTCTATCAAATCTTTCATGAATAATCGTAAATGTGTATTTACCGTGCAAACGAGAAAAGCCAATTAAATTAAAACTCTCTGAATAAACGTCATATGGATCTAGAAATATTAAATTATTTTTAGATAAAACATTAGACACACTATTAGTCAATTCATTTATTAGATAATGTTCACCAAAAAGTGATTTATATATAAGATCAAGTAGATCATTCATACAATCATACTCACATTCAACAAGATCAAATTGGTCTTCATCTACGATATCCCAATAAGAATTAGTATTAATTCCTCCACCAACAACAACTATCATTCTCGTTTCATCATTTGTAGATTGATCAATAAGATTCTTAAGATCAATATTTTTTGCCTTAAAAGGCGATAAAGATAGAAAACGTGGTAAGCTACAAGGATTATTGTATATTTTAGGAAAAAATATCTTTTCTCCACTTAAGTTCTCATATGTAATAACCAAGAAAGGTGCTCTTACACTATCGTTTTTCACCTTAGTCATCTTATAGTTTATCTTTAGCGTAATATTCAACTCTTGAGAATTACAGCTTAGTGAAATTAATACTAAAAGAAAAATAAATGTACTTCGAATCATTATAATGGATATTTAAAATTAGTATTATGAGTCCATGAATAATTTGTATAATTCAATTGGTGAAATAATTTCGGCCATTTTTGCATCATAGGTACTACAATTCGTCTTATTTGAACCCTAATCTCTAGAATCAATCTAAAGGTATTAAAAAAACAGTATTAAAAACATAAGAAAACAAAGGATTACAAACTCTTAAGTTCTTTCTTAACAAAGGAACAATAAACAAAACCAATATATTAAAAAGTAAAAAGGGAAGATTACCTACCACCAAGAGAAACCATCATTTTTTTTCATTTATTTCTCTTTCGCAATCCACTTACAATCTTAATTATACACAATGGTGTAACTATAAGCAATCAATGTACCATCTTGTTTTACTGACAATTACAAAATACCTTTACCCCCATAAAGGATCTAAAACCTCTTCTTTTAAGAAGACAATCAAAGAAAGAAACAATGAAGCATTTAGACGAAAAAAACAAGACCTATCCCAAAGCATTCTCTCATATCGGAATCACGGTTCCCAATATTGAAGAAGCAGTAAAATTCTATACCGAAGTATTGGGGTTCTATATCATCATGGAACCAACAGTTGTCGAAGAAGAAAACAATACGGCAATAGGACAGATGTGTATCGATGTATTTGGAGAAGGATGGCAAACATTTAAAATTGCCCATCTATCCACAGGAGATAGAATTGGAATCGAACTATTTGAATTCAAACAAAGTAGAGAAAACAAACCTCAATTTGAACCATTCAAAACAGGATTATTTCACTTTTCAATCCAAGACCCTGATGTAGAAGGCTTGGTCCAAAAGATCGTAGCTTCAGGAGGAAAACAAAGGATGCCCATACGAGAATACTATCCAACAGAAAAGCCCTATAGAATGTGCTATGTTGAAGACCCTTTTGGAGTAGTATTCGAAATCTATTCTCACTCTTACGAACTCCACTACTCAGCAGGTGCATATAAATGATGCTTTTTAGCAAACTCTTGTCCCCATTGATCCATCTGAAGAATAATCGGGATAAGGGTTCTCCCCTTCTCCGTAAGCTCATATTCCACTTTAGGTGGGGTAACAGGATAAACCGTTCTTTTGACCAGTTGATCTTTCTCTAGTGCCCTGATCGAATAGGTAAACATACGATTAGATATATTGGCAATACTTTTCTGCAAAACACCCGATCTCTCAGGTCCATCTTTTAAATGAAACAAAATAAGGCTTTTATATTTATCCCCTATCAAATGTAAGGTAAAAGCCAATGAACACTTAAACTCTTTGTCTAAATATTTAATGATGTCATGATCCTCTCTGTCCATATTCATTCGTTTATTTACCAATTCCTTACACCACTTACCTTCTCAATAATTTAAAGATAGTGTTTTACAAAGAATCTCGAAACAACTGAAGCTTTTATCTTTGTTGTTACAAAAATCATTTAACCTTCTTTGCATAATCATACCACTCTAAGTTATTGAACTCCATTTAAAAACTATTTAATTATTCCACCAAGCCCATTAACTAATTAAAACGGACAACTCCAAAAGACAAAAAGAGGCAGCCCTAAAAGGACCACCTCCAAACAAACCTAAAAAATAAAAGCACTAGCTATGCTTCCACTAAAGCATAAGCACAATCAGAAATGGCATCACTACCTTCATCTAGATCGTTGGTGTAGAAAGCGTAGATGTGAATCTTACCAGAAGCAAGTTTCTTAGAAACTCTAAACGAAGCAGAGCCTTTATCAGCAGTAACAACATTGGTAAGGACAGCTGAATATTCCATGTCATCAGAGAGCACAAGGAAATGTACACCATAATGTTTTGCTACCTCACCCGCTACAGGAG
>JAOARB010000006.1 GCA_025210775.1 Prolixibacteraceae bacterium | reverse complement strand
GTATTATTGTAATGGAGAGATGGCAGAGTGGTCGAATGCGGTGGTCTTGAAAACCATTGTACCGCGAGGTACCGGGGGTTCGAATCCCTCTCTCTCCGCACACTATTTCGGGGTGTAGAGCAGTCCGGTTAGCGCACCTGCTTTGGGAGCAGGGGGTCCCAGGTTCGAATCCTGGTACCCCGACATATTTTTATTGAAATAACCATCTTAGGAGGGGTGGGTGAGTGGCTGAAACCACCAGTTTGCTAAACTGGCGTACTCTACTCGGGTACCGGGGGTTCGAATCCCCCTCTCTCCGCAACGAAAGCCTTGCTTATTATTAAGTAAGGCTTTTTTGTTTTCTTCAAAGAGAGTACAATCATTATCATTAAAATATCGATTTCCCCCCGTTTATCTATTTTTGTTTAATTAATTAGAATTGGAAATTATGGAATGTCGTTTAGATATCGAATTAAATCTAGATCATCCGGCATATTTATGGGCAAAAAAACAATCGGATTCAGTTAATGCTTTGGGGCATATTGGTACACATTTAGATTGTTATACTTCCTCACCAGAGGAATTGTATTATGATTTAGAGTGTATTGTGTTTGATTGTACGCATAAAATGGTAGAGCTGGAAGATATCGCTTCTTCTGATATGGAAGGAAAAGCGGTGATACTTCACACTAATTTGCTCCATTCTGTAGGATATGGATCGAAAGAATATGGTGAAGCGAAAACATTCTTGTCGGAAGCTGTTCTAGAATATATTTTGTCCCAAAAGCCAAAGTTTATATTAATTGATGCCTGTGGAATCGGCAATCATGGGGATGAGCATATTCTATTTGATAAAAAATGTGAGGCAAATAACTGTTATGTAATTGAGAATGTCTTTTTAGATAAGCAGATTGTGGAAAATCTAGAGAGAATAGTAATAGAGATTTCAGAGCATGGTTCTTTGACAGGAAAACCATGTAGTGTAAAGGCTTTATTAAGAGAGAACAAATAAGTTTTTGTTCGAATCTAAATTCGATATAATATAAAGGTGAAATATTTCGATATTTTGCCTTTTTATGTAATTAGTCTTTTCTGTGTAAAAGAGAATACTGATAGGGGAGTGTATTGTATGTTTAGAGATAAATTACAGTGCTTTTCTGTTCTTTTGGAAACAAAAAAAGGTTCTTGTTTCCAAGAACCTTTGTAGCGAGAGGCGGGCTTGAACCGCCGACCTCAGGATTATGAATCCTGCGCTCTAACCAGCTGAGCTACCTCGCCATTGCGGATGCAAATATATACGTTTTTTCGTTTTTACCAATGCTTAGAATGAAAAAAATAAGTGTAAAATATTACTGAGTTTAGTAAGTCGCGTAATCATAGATAGTTATAATCTATTTTTTACAACATGCATTTTAAATTTTGGATAATTAGTGTAAGTATCTATATTTATTTAAGTTTACGAGTAAACAAAACAATCATTGCTTACCTATAAGCATAACTTAAACTAAAACTTATGACTATACAGAACCTTAGAGAAAAGATCATTCTAGAGTATCCCGTAAGAGCATCTTTTAATTCTATGTATTATGCTCTTTCTAACCCATCAGGCCTAGAGAGTTGGTTTGCAGATAAAGTTGATGGATACGATGATTATCTAATGTTTTATTGGGATGGGGATCAGCAATGTGCTGAAAATATAGAAGTGGACCCACATGAGTTTGTCCGTTGGCAATGGAAAGAACGCGAAAGTGATGCGGAATATTTAGAGTTCCGTTTGGTTCGTGAAGAAATTGGTGGAGGTCTTTTATTGGTTGTGACAGATTTTGTAGATGCGGATGAAAAAGAAGATGCCATCTTACTCTGGAATGAACAAATAAAAACATTGAAACGTAAATTGGGCTCTTCATAAAAGTGCTTAAGGTCGCTTATCTATAAAAAATATTGATAACTTTGTCTGTCACTTTCTACCTAAGGATAGAGAGTGTTGGTAAAAAGAGATGCGTATTTTTTAGATTAAAGGATATTTAATGAAGCGATTACACCGTTATTTATTACTAGAGTTTGTAGGTCCGTTTATCATGACCTTCTTTATCTGCTCCTTCGTATTGTTTATGCAGTTCATGTGGCGATATTTAGAGGATATTGTCGGGAAAGGTTTAGAATGGCCAATTATTACAGAGATCGTTATCTATATATTTCTTATTATGGTACCGATGGCTCTACCACTAGCTATGTTGATTGCTTCTATCATGACCTTAGGAAACCTAGGGGAGCGTAATGAGTTGTTGGCAATGAAAGCTGCTGGTATATCGCAAATGAGGATCTTCAAACCATTGATTTTTGTTTCTGTCCTTATCTCCATTGGAGCTCTTTGTTTTAATAACTATGCACTTCCTGTTGCAAACAGAAAGTTGTCGATACTATTATACAGTATAAAGCAGACTCGACCAGAGGTACTAATAAAACCTGGAGCTTTCAGTAAGAATATTCCAGGTTATAGCATTAAAGTCGAGTCTAAGAAAGAGAGTGGTGCCCTAGTAGACGTAATGATTTATGATCATTCGAAACGAAGTGGGAATGTAAATATAACGGTTGCCGATTCAGCATATATGGGATTTACTCCAGATAAGTTGAATATGCAGTTAACCATGTTTCATGGAAAATCTTATGAAGAGAAGAAGCCAGAGACACGTAAGGATCGTGACAACAAACCATTCTCTACCATCAGTTTTGATAAACAGGTCTATCTGATACCTTTAGATGGGATGCAATTTCAACGAAAAGATGAGAAATTGTTTAAAAATAGTTATTACTCCTTACCACTAAAGGCCCTTTCACATGCAGCCGATTCAGTATATACTAGAGCCGACAATTGGGCGAAGAACTATGCTGTGAAGTTAAGGACCATCTCCCCATTAACTAGGCAATTGGCTTACGATAACTACTCCGATTCGATTAAACAGAAAGTGGAAGCACCCAAGTTTAAACTAGATTCCGTATTAAATCTAGACACCATGCTGGCACAAGCTCCACTGAATGTACAAAAAGTCATTTATAATAGAGCAATAGAGAATGTTCGATCGAATCAACGTTCATTAATAAGGTCACATGATGATGTTGGATTAATGCGAGTAATTGGAAACAAATACAATATCGAATGGCATAATAAGTTTGTCTTAGCCGTTGCATGTTTGTTGTTCTTCTTTATCGGTGCACCATTAGGATCTATTATACGTAAAGGTGGAATGGGACTACCGCTGGTCATCTCCATACTATTGTTTATCATCTACTATGTAATTGGAACAACATTAAAGAAAGCAGCCCAATCTGGTACCATGCCTATCTGGGAAGCGATGTGGATGAGTACTTTGGTTTATATTCCAGCGGGATTGTTTTTGACATTTATTTCCGCCAATGATTCGTCACGTTTTAATATTTCATTTATATTTAGGCCGTTAAAGAACTTATTTAAGAAACGAGTGTTAAAATCAAAAAGAAACGATTCTAACAAAGAGTCGTAATTTTTCTGACAGGTAACCAAACAGATCTTATCTTTTTCAGTGTTTAATACCATTTTTTAGGATCTGTTTGAATCATATATATTACGTCGTAAATTGACGTCTATCGTAAAAAAGAGTGATGCAATGAGTGAAGCTAAAGCAGATAATATGAACACTCAAGGGGGAGTGTTAAATACCATTGAAGAAGCACTAAATGATATTCGAGATGGTAAATTTGTCATTGTAGTAGATGATGAAGATAGAGAAAACGAAGGAGATTTTATTTGTGCAGCTGAAAAAGTGACACCAGAAATGGTGAATTTTATGGCTACCAATGGACGTGGTTTGATTTGCGTCTCTCTTACAGAGGAACGTTGTGAAGAACTAGAATTGGAAATGATGGTGGGAAAAAACTCATCTCATTACGATACTCCTTTTACTATCTCTGTTGACAAAATTGGTGATGGTTGTACTACAGGAATCTCTGCACATGACCGTGCAAAGACAATTCAAGCCTTGGTTAATCCTAATACCGATCCTTCTGAACTTGGTCGTCCAGGCCATATTTTCCCATTAAGAGCAAAAGAAAAAGGAGTGTTAAGACGTAGTGGTCATACTGAAGCTTCTTGTGATCTTGCACGTTTGGCTGGATTATACCCAGCAGGAACATTAGTGGAGATTATGAATGAAGATGGTTCTATGGCTCGTCTACCTCAGCTATTAGAAATAAGCAAGAAATTTGATATCAAGATTGTATCGATTAAAGACCTAATCTCTTACCGTTTGGAAAGAGAGAGTTTGATCGAAAGAGGAGATGAAGTACAGATGCCAACGCATGATGGTCATTTCCGTTTGATTCCATTCCGTCAACTATCTAATGGTTTAGAGCATGTAGCTTTAATCAAAGGAGAATGGGATGAGGATGAACCTATCTTGGTTCGTGTTCACTCTTCTTGTGCTACAGGTGATATCTTTGGATCAATGCGTTGTGAGTGTGGAGAACAATTGCATAAGTCAATGGCAATGATCGAAAAAGCTGGCAAAGGTGTTGTTGTTTATATGCAACAAGAAGGTCGTGGAATTGGTTTAATGAATAAGATTCGTGCTTACAAACTTCAAGAGGAAGGTCTCGATACTGTAGATGCAAATGTACATCTAGGATTCGATCCTGATGAAAGAGATTATGGTGTAGGGGCGCAAATTCTTCGTAGCTTAGGTGTGAAGAACATGAAGCTTTTGACAAATAATCCAGTGAAGCGTGTTGGTCTTGAAGCTTATGGACTAAATGTTGAAGATACCCTTTCTATTGAGGTAGAACCAAACAAATACAATGCTTTCTATATGCAGACTAAACGCGATAGAATGGGCCATGTATTGCATAAGGTAAAGCCTGAAGATAAAAAATAAAAAAATATTCCATTATTAAAAAAGGCAATTCCTGAGAGTTGCCTTTTTATTTTAATTATAGTTGAAAATGTTTGATGATAAACCTTTACAAGATCCTTTAGAAGAAGGAGTAGACTACTATATGAGCGATCATGGATATCGTATTATGACCGAACGCTTTTTACTTAAAAGAGGTTACTGTTGTGGCAATGGGTGTAAACATTGCCCTTATGAACCGACGGCGATCAAAGGCAATAGTAATATCCGAGAGGATCTTAGAGAAGACATCAAATAGTAAAAAATCGATATAGATGGGACCAAATGATATTAGAATTGTATTTATGGGAACGCCAGGCTTTGCTGTAGAAAGTCTGAAATCCTTGGTTGAAGGTGGCTACAATGTAGTAGCTGTTGTTACTGTTCCAGATAAGCCAGCAGGACGTGGACAAAAAGTTCGCATGTCAGAGGTAAAACAGTATGCTCTTTCACAAGATCTACCTGTTTTACAACCAGAAAAGTTGAAAGCACCAGAATTTATTGAAGAACTAAAGTCTTATAATGCAGATCTTCAGATTGTCGTTGCTTTCCGTATGTTACCAGAGATGGTATGGAGCATGCCAGAGATGGGTACTTTTAATCTTCATGGCTCTCTACTTCCAAACTATCGTGGAGCAGCACCTTTAAATTGGGCTATCATCAATGGAGACAAGCAAACAGGGGTAACCACTTTCTTATTAAAGCATGAGATTGATACCGGGAATATGTTATTCCAAGAATCTGTTGATATTGATCTGTACGATAATGTGGGTACCATTCATGACAAGCTAATGGTTATTGGTGGAGCGTTGGTATGTAAAACAGTAGATGCTTTGGTGAGTGGTGATGTGACACCAATAGATCAAGAGAAGCTGATTGCAGACGGTGCTGTTTCAAATCATGCACCAAAGATTTTTAAAGCAGACTGTCAAGTGACTTCCGACCTATCTGTAATGGATTTCCATAATAAAGTTCGTGGTCTTTCACCTTATCCAGCTGCATGGGTTGAGATGATTGATGGACAGAAAAAACATACTGCTAAAGTATTTGCAACCATTCCTTCTGTAGAAGCACATGATGAAACAGTAGGATCAGTATCTATTGATAAAGACATGCTTAGAGTTGCTCTAAAGGATGGCTTTGTTTGGTTCGAAGAGATGCAACTTGCTGGTAAGAAACGAATGAAGACCTCTCAATTTATCAATGGATTTAGAATTGAAGATTCATTACATTTAAGTTAGATCACCCCTAACAAATGAAGATCAAAAAAGGAGAATAGCGTGTCTATTCTCCTTTTTGTATTTTGATTATTCCTTTGGTGCTTTACCTCTTAGGTAGATGGTATCTCCAACACTTGGTTGACGTCCACTACGCATGCGGTTACGGCGATAAAGAGCTTTAAGTCGCATACCATATAATTGGGCAATGTCATGCATATTCTCACCTTCAGCTACAATATGGGTGTTTTTACCTCTTTCCGCTTTACCACGTTTCCTTTCTAGGTAAACAATTGTATTCGCTTTAGGAATATCGGCTTTATGTGCATCATTATAGTTATAGATTTCCCACTCTTTCAAACCATATTTCTGTGCAATAGAAAGATAGGTGTCTCCTTTAACCGCAACAATAGATCTTGACTTATTGCGTTCTTCGATACGATTCTTATTTCCAATAGTAAATTTGAAATTACCTGACCCTCTATCAAAAGGGGATGATTTATGAGATGTATAATCTTTTTGGTAGAACTTATCGTATTGAGCTAGATCGTTTTGTTCAATGATCTTGATCAACAATTTAGGGTAATGTGGATTGGTTGCATAACCTGCTTTTTTTAGTCCTCGTGCCCACTTCTTGTAATCTGTGATCTTATATTTGTATAAGTGCTGGTATCTTTTGGATTGAAGAAAAACCGAGTGATCTTTATATGAATTCTCAACACTTCTATATTTACGAAAACACTCATTCTTTTTATCATCATCTATATGTATGGTTGGTCCCTGCCAA
This sequence comes from Prolixibacteraceae bacterium, assembly GCA_025210775.1. Taxonomy (GTDB): domain Bacteria; phylum Bacteroidota; class Bacteroidia; order Bacteroidales; family Prolixibacteraceae; genus Halosquirtibacter. The sequence continues at coordinate 223,569 of JAOARB010000006.1, read as the reverse complement.
GAAGAGTGACACTTTACACCAAAGTGATTTCTACCAACTACTGCTAGATAGCTATTCCCATCTCCAGACTCCAAGATCCCTTGTGCAAGAGTAATACTTGCAGGAATATGGTATTCATTCATCTCTTTGATGGCGATCTCTCTGTATTTCTCGATATACTCACTACGAGTCAGTCGATGCTTAGGTTTAAAGTTCTTTCGCCTATCTGCCTTTACTACAGAGACAGAACTTAGTAGCACACAAATGGTAAAAAAAACTAGGGATAATTTCTTCATTACACTTAACAATATATTTAAATAAATACTACACTTACACTTGTAACAGCGTAGGGTATCTACATGTTTACAGGGTACAATTATTATACCATGATAATTTCAAAGCTTAAAAATAATGAGAAATAATTATAAATATCAATCTTTAGAGGAGATTATTAGCTTGTAGCAAAAAAAGGAATCATCCATCCTGCTCTATCACGTGTTCTCGACATTGGGATATTACAGCCAAAAGATAGAGGTCCTCTTTCTGAAAAAGGACCTCTATTCGTAATTATATTATTGTCTGTCTCTGCTAATTATTTAGCAACAATTTCTAGTTCATTTTCAATAAAAGAAGAGAGGTGCATCACTTTTTTCTCAACCCCTTTGTACATCAAACCGCCATTGATCTGCATAACACAACCTGGACAGTCAGTTACAACGATATCGGCATGAGTCTCTTCAATATGTTCGATCTTTTTGTTTAAGATACCATTAGATATAGGAGCAAAATCAAGAGAGTATGTTCCACCAAAACCACAACATACATTGCTGTCTGTAAGAGGTTTGAACTGTTTGCCTAAAATATTCTTAAGAAGACTTTCTGCACTATAATCCATTGATCTCGTATCATGACAAGGCGTATGATAAGTTACTGTTCTACCGCCTTTAACTCTAAATTTAAGGTTCAATTGTTCTAGGAATTGCCCCATTGGCATTAGCTTCTCCCCAATCTGTTTGGTCAATTTGTAACGATCAGGATCTTCTCTGGTAAAGTCTAAGAACTCATGTTTTATCGCACCTCCACAAGTAGGACAAACAACCAAGAATGCATCATAATCTGCAGGGTTGTTCATTGCATCTAAGTTCTTTTCGATCATTGTTTTTGCATCCTCTGGGTCTCCTGCAGCAATAGCGGGAAGTCCACAGCATACCGATCTAGAAGGGATGTCTACTTGAATGCCTTGCTTATGTAGCAATCGAGCCATCGCCATACCAATTTCTGGATAGAAATATTCGACTGCACAACCTGGGTAGAAGAACACTTTCTTTTTAGGATTACCAATAGGTTTAATCTCACGATGAAACATTTTGGTAAAGGATTTCTTTGAAAGGGCAGGGAAGTGTCTAAAATCTTTTTCTCCTTTAAGGAATGGTACAGTACCAATAATCTTTTCTTTGTTGAAACGGTTGGTTTTGGTTAATGGAAATTGGAATGTCGAACCAAGACCCACCAGATTCTTCATGCGATTAGGTTTGGCCACCACATTCTTAAAGGTACTCTTCTTAATAGAGTTAATACCATATTTCTGACCTACCACCATCTTTAATTTAGAGATCATCTTTTGGAGGTCAATGCCTGATGGACAGTTAAAAGAACATGCCCTACATCCAATACACATCTTTAGAATGTCTTTGGCTGCGGCATCACCTTGATAAAGGGTAGTCAGAATAAGTCCAATTGAACCAATATAACGATCCCCATAAACGTGTCCTCCCACCATCTCGTAAGCGGGACAAATATTGGCACAACTACCACAACGGATACATTTTAATGCCTCTTTAAATTCAGGATGCTCAAAGAATGCCAAACGACCATTATCAAGAAAAACGTAGTGGGTCTCTTTGGTGCCACTCTCATTTTTATGGGCTGGATTTTGTCCTTTAATCCATGTTACATAAGAAGTAATGTTTTGCCCTGTAGCACTTTTCGGAAGTACTTTGACAATGTCCATTGCTTCAGAGAAGTTATTGCATAGTTTCTCATAACCAACAAGAACAATGTGTACGGGAGGTACTGTAGAAGACAAACGAGCATTTCCTTCGTTGGTTACCAATCCAATCGTTCCTGTCTCGGCAACGGCAATATTGGCTCCCGTAAGTCCTACTCCTGCTTTGAAATAGTAGTCACGCAGATATTTTCTTGCGATCTGTACCATTCCTTTGATATCGTCAGGATCTACTTCTTCGCCTGTGTATTCAGAGAAAAGTTTGGCTACTTGTTGTCTTGTCTTATGAATTGCAGGCATCACCATATGTGAAGGATGTTCTCCTCCAATTTGTAATATCCACTCTCCAAGATCGGTTTCGATAGGATGCAATCCTTTCTCTTCCAGTTTATGGTTAAGTTGAATCTCTTCAGAAGTCATGGATTTACTTTTGACCATAAATTGGGTCTGATGTTTTTTCATCACCTCCGCAATATAGTTGCAAGCATCGTCTCCCGTTTTGGCTTGGTATACAAAAGCGCCACTCTCTTCTGCATTTTTCTTAAAACGGTGGAATTGTTCCATCACTTTGTTTACATCACGATCTTTGAGTGTGTAAACTTTTTGTCTTAATGCCTCAAAGTCAAGATCCTTATAGACATTAGCCTTCGATTGTTTGTAAGATGATGCAAAATTTTTAAGGTTATTGTATAGCACATCATCTTTAATTTTTGTGCGAATTTTGTCGTGAATGCTCATGGTGTGTAGTTTATAGGTCAGTAACGATAACGATAGTCAATTCTCTTGGACCGTGTGCACCAACGGTTAACACACGTTCAATATCAGCCGTTCGACTAGGACCTGAAATAAAAGCGACATATCCCCCTTGCGCTTTGGTTGATTCGGCCATAAAATCGACGATATCGTGACTACACTCTACAATATTGGATGCTTTTACCAATACGTAAAGATGTTCGGCTAAACAGCTAGCCAATCGTATCTGTTCGTTACTACACTCTAAAACCACAGTACCTGTTTCTGCAATGGCATAATTCACTTCAATAAGAGCCTTATCAATGCCCTCTTTGCCAATGTAATGTTGGTCTGTCTGTTGTAGTAGTTTTGATGAGATAAATTTAAAGTTGTGTTCTTCTTTCACCGAAAGAAGTTGCTCCTTGTTTATAACCTTTACATCCGCTGTTACAGCTATTGCCGAACGCGAAAAACGGTCAATAATGGTATTTCCTTTACTTGTCATGATTCTGTTCCCCATTATTTCGTTATTCGATAAAATCTATGTTTCGTAGGTTTCCCCCTCCTACAATGAAATCAAGTTTTATCGAGACACATATGTTGCAAAATTTCTATATGCGATTTATGTAATTATTTTGAGATAAAATAGATGTTAAACAAAACATTTGATATTTTGATTTTATAAGGCTTTGTATTCTAGTCTGTTATCGTATCTCTGTTTTGTGGTGTTTTTTCTTAGTCTAAGAACGATTATAAATAAAAGGCTGTAAATCAGTATGTTCCTATGCTCAGTAACATCTTTTTTAGCTCTCGATACTTTTGTTTATAGAGAGCAATTTTATTACGCGCGCAAGTTTGCCCCATTACTTCTCCTATGTAGGTTTATATGAACTATATCTCTTCCAAATCAACTCTTTCCATTTATTCTAATTTAAGAAGTTTCATATAGCGTTAATTCTATATTCTCTTTTACAATTTTCACACTCTTCTCTACTCTTTTGAGTCATCCTCTCCTTCTTCTAGACAAATGATTTAACCTACTTATGTTTAACACGCTACCATTATTCAGTTAAATCAATATCACACCTCGTTGACCTCACATTGAGATCAAATACACTATAACTTCATATCAAATTCATATCAACTTCATATTAAGTTCATTTATGCGTTATGATAAAATGAACTTGATATGAAGTTGATATGGTGGTAAAGTAACTGTTGTATGATAATAAAGTGAAGTTATGACAAGTTTGGTATTGCGGTCCAATCGGTTTAATATAGGGTTATGGGGTATTAGGTCGTTCTAGAGCAATGGTTTGTCTTTCCTATGGGTGTGAGAAAGGGCTTTGATCGCTAGAAGATATCCTCTTCCTCTTTTTCGACAAGAAAAGGAAGGAAAGGAAGAATAAAAAGTAGAATAAAGAGTATCGGTGCGAAATGCCAACAAAGAAATACACTTAGAATAAGGGTTAAAGTCAATACAACACGGATGACTATTCCTAGGCGTGTTGCTGTTGTGGAAGCCATCTGGGCTTCGAAATAATCGACAATAAAATCTCTAAAGCGAGAATATAAGAAGATAATGACAAAGAAGGCGAAAAGCGATATGAGTAATCTTATCAGTGGAGAGAAGATGTTAATAAGATTGAGAAAATTAATTGTAGCGAAGAATCCCATATATAGGCTTAATGCAACCAGTTCTAATTCAAGAAACTTTGAAAAGGAGTGTTTGATTTTTGTAAAGAACTGTTTTATCATTCTCTCAATTATTTAGGTATGTTGTGTCGCTCTTTTGTATTAAAGTGTAAAAATGATTTCTCTATATTTAAATATATCCCATTAGGTAAGGAACATTTATATATTACAAGATTACAAAATTAATCGTAGAAAACGATTGTTTTGGTTTTCTAAAATAGGAATAAACAAGGATATTTTTAACGTTATGTGACCTTTATTTTGTACTCTGTTAATATTGTGAATGATTTATTTCATGTTGCTTTTGTTATTTTTGTATCTTAAACAAAACCTAAAACGACTTTTGTTTTAAGGGAGAGGACTCTTTTGAACCTCTCTGTCATAACATAAAATCCGTTTTCTCAATTATAAGTATATAACCTACGAATTACATTAATCATTATGAAACTTTGGGATAAAGGGGGGCAGGTAGATGCCCAAATAGAAAAGTTCACTGTCGGACTGGACAGAGAATTAGACCACCAATTGGCTAAATATGATGTTTTGGGCTCGATTGCTCATATCACCATGTTGGAATCTATTGATCTTTTAGAGAAAGAGGAGTGGCTCCTTCTAAGAGAAGAGTTGCGACGTATATTTCATCAAATTGAATGCAATGAGTTCGTTATTGAAGAGGGTATTGAGGATGTGCATTCTCAAGTGGAATTGCTTTTAACTCAGCGTTTAGGAGACCTTGGTAAGAAGATTCATAGTGGTCGTTCTCGTAATGATCAGGTGTTGGTGGACCTTAAACTTTATTTTAGAGATACAATACGTGATTTGGTAGGTGATATCCAAGCGCTTTTCTCTAGCTTGCTTGTTCAAGCGGAGAAACATAAAGAGGTGTTGATCCCTGGTTATACCCATTTACAGGTGGCCATGCCTTCTTCTTTTGGTTTATGGTTTGGGGCTTATGCCGAGAGTTTGATTGATGATGTGATCTCTTTGCAATCGGCTTATAAGATGTCCAATCAGAACCCTTTAGGTAGTGCTGCCGGTTATGGTTCGTCGTTCCCATTGAATAGAACGATGACCACCAAGCTACTTCATTTTGATTCGATGAACTACAATGTAGTGTATGCCCAAATGGGGCGTGGTAAAGTGGAAAAGAATGTGGCCTTTGGTTTGGCAAATGTGGCAGCTACTCTTTCAAAGATGGCAATGGATGTTTGTCTTTATATGAGCCAGAATTTTGATTTCTTGACTTTACCTGATGCACTGACTACAGGTTCGAGTATTATGCCTCACAAGAAGAACCCAGATGTGTTTGAGTTGTTGCGTTCTCATTGTAACCGTATGCAAGGTTTGCCAAATCAAATTACTTTGATGATGAACAACCTTCCTAGTGGGTATTTTAGAGATCTACAACTGATCAAAGAGGTGATTCTACCTGCTTTTGAGGAGTTGAAGGAGTGTATTCATATTGCTCAATATGCAATTGATAATCTTAAGATTAAAGATCACATCATTGAAGATCCTAAATACCGTCTTTTGTTTAGTGTAGAAGAGGTGAATAAGTTGGTTCTGGATGGTATGCCTTTCCGTGATGCATATAAGAAAGTGGGTATTGAGATTCAGAATGGCAATTTTGATACAGACCTAAATGTGAATCATACACATGAGGGAAGTATTGGTAATTTGTGTCTGGAACAAGTGAAAGAGAAGATGAATAAGGTGGTTTTAGACTTCCACTTTGAGAATTTAGATAAGATGAAACAGGAGCTGGTAGGAGCTTAAGAACGTTTCTTTATACATAAAATAAAAAGGTTAGGTAGTTCTCTCTTGGAGTTTTCTACTTAACCTTTTTTTATTGTTATGCTTCGATCTCCAGCCATTGACTCATAAGGGTTTCTCCACCTTCGGTCATGATTGATTCTGGATGGAATTGAACACCAAAAATGGCATGTTCTGGATGTCTTATGGCCATGATGCGATCATGCTTGTCTCTAGAGACTACTGTTAGTGGTAGTTTGGGATCGATGGACTCAATGTACCATGAGTGGTATAATCCTATTTTTAATGTAGGCCCCATCTTTATATCTTTACTAACCTCATTGTTCCAACTTATCTCTTTTTGTTGTCCATGAACGACCGTATCGAGTTGTTTTAGCTTCCCTCCATAGAATTCTCCTATAGCTTGATGTCCAAGACATACCCCTAAAAATACTTTTGATGATTCGTATTCTTCTAAGATCTCAAACATCATCGGATGGTCTTTCGGAAGGCTCGGCCCTGGAGAGAAAATGATATGGCTATATTGTTGGACCTCTTCTAGTGTGACTTCTTTATGAGATCTGACTACGACAGTTTCTATGGATGTATGGGATTCTTTTACAAGTTGAACTAGGTTATATGTAAAAGAATCGTCGTTATCCACGATTAAAACTCGCTTCATCTACGTACATTTTTTTAATTTTGTGTAAAAATAGGAAAAGGAGCAGATGAATAAAACTATCGTTGAAAAAATGAATCTTTTAGGAAAAGAACGTACTCCTTTCTTCTTTATGGTAGACTATAAAGGAGAAGAGGGTATGGTTGTTCCTATCTCAGAGTTGGATTCTTCTAAGATACGTTATGATTTTAATGGTGTCAGCAATGTGTCTGGTGATAATGATCTAAAGAGTAGTGTTCATAAGGTTGATCTAAAGTCTTATCCATTACCAATAACATCGTTTCAGAAATCTTTCGATACTGTTAAAGATGGTTTGTTGTACGGTGATTCGTTTCTTACCAATTTAACGATGAAAACTCCTATTGAGATATCTATTGGTCTGGAGGAGATATTCGATAGGGCACATGCGAAATATCGTCTTCTTCTAGAGGATCAGTTTGTTTGCTTCTCCCCAGAGATTTTTGTTCAGATCAAAGATGGAAAGATTGCGTCTTTTCCGATGAAAGGAACGATAGATGCTACGCTGCCTAATGCGGAAGAGAAGATCTTAAATGACTATAAAGAGACTTCAGAGCATTTTACTATTGTCGATTTGATACGTAATGATTTGAGTTTTGTTGCATCGAAGGTGAGGGTGAAAAGATTTCGTTATATCGATCATCTAAAGACCCAGAAAGGGGAATTGCTTCAAGTGAGTTCTCATATTGAAGGATCTTTACCAGATGACTACCATAAGAATCTGGGTACGATATTTTCAAAACTTCTTCCTGCAGGCTCTATCACTGGGGCACCAAAGAAAAAGACCTGTGAGATAATCGAAAGGGCAGAACCTTCACAAAGAGGTTATTATACTGGTGTTGCTGGTATTTATGATGGAACAAACTTGGATTCGATGGTGATGATTCGTTTTATTGCCAAAGAAGCAGATCGCTATTTCTTTCATAGTGGGGGTGGCATCACTGCGATGAGCGATATGAAAAGTGAATATCAAGAATTAATAGATAAGATCTATGTACCAATTTATTGAGACCATAAAACTAGAAGATGGAGACTTGATAGGATTGGATCTTCATCAAGAGCGACTAGATAGAACGTTATTGAATTTTTATCCCAATAGATCTATTGACCTTAGTCGTGTATTGGAGAATGAAGCGTTGCCTACCGATGGACTTTATCGATTGACTGTAACTTATAGTGATCGCGTGGAGAAGATCAAATGGGTCCCTTATAGGCTTCGAAGCATAGATCATTTTGTTCTGGTGGAGGCTCCCGATGTAGCCTATCGATATAAATATTCTGATAGAGAGATTTTTTCAAAAATATCTGAAGTTGTTCCTTCTAATTGTGAAGCTATTATTACACAAAAAGGGCTCATAACAGATACCACCTACACCAATCTGATCTTTATGAAAGAGGGACAGTGGTATACTCCATCTACTGCTCTTCTGAAAGGTACACAACGAGAAAGATTGTTGAGACAAGGAACGATTAAAGAGTTGGATATTCGTATTGACAATCTCCATACTTTTGACTCTTTTCGAGTGATCAATGCAATGATGGATATGTCGATGGGCGAGATTTATGATATAAAGAAGAATGTAAAGGATTTTAATCCAATACAATTTCTTTAACCACGTCTTCCTTAAGATGCTCGTTGATGTTACGCAAGATATGGTTACGCATCATAAAGATGTCGTGTTTAATGATGGAACTGTCCACCTTGATGTGGAGTACTCCCTCTTTCATGTATAGCTTTTCTGTACGGTACATGATATTGGGCCCCATGATTTTCTGCCATGCTTCAAGTGCATCTACTTCACGGAGTTTTTCTCGTAAAGGTGACTTCTTCATGTATTTGTCTAGCACTGAGCCTATGGACTCTATCTGATATTTTCTATATTTCATATTTGTCCATCTATTTCTGTAACTTCTCCTTTGTTAAGATTAAAAATCTTGTAACTCGACCCTTTTTGTTTAAAGATTTGATCGATATGTTCTCTGTTGGTATCTGAGATAAAGATCTGTCCAAAAGAGTCTTGTGAGACTAAATCGATAATCTGTTCTACTCGTTCGGCATCTAGTTTGTCGAAGATATCATCTAATACAAGTATCGGTGCCACTTGACTCAGGTGTTTCATAAAATCAAACTGAGCAAATTTAAGAGAGATTAGATAACTCTTATTTTGACCCTGTGATCCGATCTTCTTCATTAGATGATCTCCTAGTTTTAACTCTAGGTCATCTCTATGAATTCCTGTGGTGGTGTAGCCTATATTGGCATCCTTGGTGCGACTCTCTTTTAGTAAATCTTCAAAGGAGTGATCGTGTAGAGACGATTTGTATTTTAGTTCAATCTTCTCTTGCCCTTTACAAATGAAATTGTAATAGTGCTGAAAGATAGGCAAGAAAGTCTCAATAAAACTCGATCTAGCTTCGTAGATTCGAGTTCCATAATGAATCAATTGTTGGTCGTATATCAAAAGGGTTTCTTCGTCAAAATACCTCTCACTGGCAAATTGTTTTAACAACTGGTTGCGTTGTAAAAGGGTACGATTGTATGCTATTAAGTCTTGAAGAAAGCCTTTATTGTATTGAGAAATGACTCCATCCATGAATTTGCGACGTTCTTCACTACCTCCTTGTATCAGATTTTGATCAGAAGGAGAGATTAGAACCAAAGGAAATAGACCGATGTGGTCAGATAGTTTCTTGTATTCAATGTCGTCTCTCTTAAATTTCTTTTTCTGTCCTTTCTTGTAGCCACAAGAAAGCATCTCCTCTGCTTCATTTTTGCGATAGGTGCCTTGAAGCATAAAGAACGGCTCATCATGTTTTACATTCTGTTTGTCTGAACTGGAAAAGTAGCTCTTACAGAACGATAAATAGTAGATGGTGTCCAATAGATTGGTCTTCCCCATACCATTGTTTCCGATGAAACAATTGAATTTTGGAGAGAACTCTAAATCAGTTTGACTAATGTTCTTATAGTTAATAACAGAAAGATTTTTAAGATACATGCGGCGTTTGATCCTTATTTCCTATTTTTACTTGGATTATTGAAAACAAAAGTATTAATTTTATAGCTGTACAACCTAAAGTTAATGGGATTATTTGCAAGGAATGATTCTTTTTTTTCAATGAAAATCTTTGTCTTTATGTGATAATCGGTATACAATAAAGCTGTTTTTTAGGGAAAAAAAATTATTTTTGCCCTTATTCGTAATGGACGTTAACGCTAAATAGATAACAAATTATAATATGAGCAAGCACGATCAAAAAGATCAAACGGAAGAAAAATTCCATGAGATCGAAGAAGGACTAAATTCTGCAGAGCAGTTTATGGAAAAAAATAGTAGGAAACTAACAATGGGCTTTGGAGCTCTTTTTATTCTTGCTGTTGCTATTATTGGCTATTTTAAGTATTATAAAGCACCTAGAGAGCAACAAGCTCGTGTGGAAGTTTTTGTAGCACAAAACAATTTTGATCGCGATTCTTTTGATTTGGCATTGAATGGTGATGGTAGTGGTAATAGTGGTTTCCTTGATATCATGGAGGACTACAGTGGTACTTCTGCAGCGAATATGGCACATTATTATGCTGGAATCTCTTACCTACACATGGGTAAATATGAAGAAGCTATTAAGTATCTTTCAGATTTCTCTACTGAGGACCAAATGTTAAAACCAATCTCTATTGGTGCACAGGGAGATGCTTATGCAAGTCTTGATAAAGTAGACAAAGCTATTGAGATGTATGTTAAAGCTGCCAATAGTGTAGAAAACAATATGACTTCTCCTTTGTATCTTTTCAAAGCGGCTAAGCTAAGTGAGCTTAAAGGAGATAAAACGAATGCTTTGAAATATCTTGAGGTTATCGAGAATGATTATCCTAAGAGTAACGAAGCTCGTGTAGTAAAAAAATATATTGAGCGTTTGAAATAACATTCAATACTCATCTTAAGAAAAGGCTATCCTATTGTAGAGGTTAGCCTTTTTTTTGCTTTAACTGTTGGTACAGAGGATTGTTTATATAGAGAAGAAAAGCATCGCTATGTTTTGGTTATGACCTCTCCTCTTTTTACTTTTGTGTATTACTATTATTAATATATCATGGCGACTAAAAATTTATCTGAATACGATTTTGATGCAGTACCTTCGGGTGCAGGAATGAAAGTGGGACTTGTGGTTGCAGAGTGGAACTATCACATTACGGGTAATATGGCCCAAGGTGCTAAGGATACTTTGATCAAACATGGTGTTTCAGAAGAGGATATTGTAGTGAAACATGTTCCTGGTACTTTTGAATTGCCATTGGCTGCCCAATGGATGGCCGAATATACGGAGGTAGATGCAATCGTAATGATTGGTTGTGTAATCCAAGGACAAACACGTCACTTCGATTTCGTTTGTGATGGTGTAACGCAAGGTGCAACTTCTTTAAACTTGAAATATAACAAGCCATTTATTTTCTGCGTGTTGACAGATAATAATGAGCAACAAAGTATTGATAGATCAGGAGGAAAATTAGGAAATAAAGGGGATGAAGCTGCAGTGGCTGCTATTAAGATGGTGGACTTAAAAAGACAGTTTTAATTTTCTTTTTTGAATTCACTTCTTCCTTAAGAATCTCTTTTATGACGTTTCATAGAAGAGATTTTTTTTTGTTCCTCTAAATATACCTGTTTAAATGACATTCTATTGACTTTAATAATTAGATGTTAAATATTGTTTATTTGGATGATCGTGTGTATCTTTAATTCGCTGATCTTAAAATAAATGATGAATGTCATGTTTCTTTTCTTTTTACAGGGCCTTTCTTTTAATGGTCCTTGTATGTTCTCCCTTATGTATCACTTCTTTGTATGCCCAATTTCATTGTGTTCAGTGTGCCGATAATGAGGATTTTGATGGCGATGGGGTTCCTAATGATATCGATCTTGATGATGATAATGATGGGATCTTGGATGAATATGAATCTTTCGAAGAGCTGAAAACATTCTATAATGGAGGCTTTGAGGAATATAATTTAGGTGAGGCTGCCATTGCTTTTTTGGATGCTATTAGAAATGGAAAGGGATGGCAAACAACCGAACCAGACAATATTATTGAAGCATGGAGTTCTGGGTTTAGAGATACAAAGGCTTGTGTAGGACGCCATTTTGTTGAATTGAATGCCAATAAACCTTCTCGTCTGTTTCAAGTTTTTAAAGTACGTCCTGGGGAACTGATCTATTACCGTGTTTCTCATAAAGGTCGGAGGTTTCCTGATTATTATGATCCAGACTATCATGGATATCATACAAAACCAGAAGATAAAGACTGGATGGGGATCTATATCTTTCCTGATGATCCACACCATCCCAATAGAAGTGAACATCTAAATATTGAACCGATTCAAAAAGTAGGAACCTCTTCTGAAGAATGGAGGACCTATACAGGTCACTATCGTGTTCCTGAAGGAGTGGAGTATGTGCAACTAGGCTTTATGGCAATATCTTCTGCTTCGCGACGGGCTTCTGTCGGTAATTTTATTGATAATGTGGCTTTTTTTAGAGAACCAGATTCTGACAATGATGGTTATCCTGATCGTTTGGATAGGGATGCCGATGGAGATAGTTGCTGGGATTGTCAAGAGATCGGTTGGGAGGATAAGGATAATAATGGGGTGCCTGACTATGGGGATGATGTAGATGATTATGGAAGGTTATGGCATCGTAGGTTCCTTATTTGGGGTGATGTTCTAGATTATTCAGAAGAACGGTTAAAGCCATTTGTTCCGTCTCAATATCCTCTGGAAGTGGGGTGTAATGCGAAATATGCTGTCAAAGATCTATTGCAATATGTTCATCCTCAATGTGATCATTTTCAATTCTCTCCCGATAGTATCGATTGTTCTTCTTTTCATCATTCATCGTGTGGTGACTTAAATGTTTTCTCTGTTGATGTTAAACGTGTACTTCCTTGTGGCAGGACTTTTACTACTGCTTCGAATCTGAATGTTGTGATACCTGATTGTTTTCCTCCTCGCTTTACTGTAAAACGACATACTGATAAAGGCCTTTGCTATCCTAAAGATGTGGACTTGTATCTAAACATTAGCGATTTAATCAACGGATTGGAAGACAATTGTTCTTCTAAGAATGACCTTCGGGTGGTGGTGAAAATTGAAGGTGAGGACTATGTGGATGAGAAAGAGTATGATATGAGATCAAGTAATCAAATACATTTGCATTTATATCCCGATGATGTGGGCTGCGATTATAAGCTTTATCTTAAATTTATAGATAAAAAAGGAAATGACTCTGCATGGAAAGAGGTAAATCGAATGCATATATCTCATCAGCCTGATCCTTTAGTTATTAAGTGGAAAAATTTATTGTAGCAAATATGGTTGTGTATTATGTAAATTAGTTATTTTTGTTTTGAAATGCTATAAATCATAATATATATCTATGAAACGTTTTTCTATCTTAACAGTGCTTCTGTTTTCTCTGTTTATTGTCTCAATGGCTCCTTTGTCTGTTGTTGCTCAGGGGGTTGCTATATCTGATGACTATGATCATGATGGCGTGCCTAATAGCCGTGATTTGGATGATGATAACGATGGTATCCTTGATGAATTTGAGGATATGTGTGGTCTCGAAACTTTTAAAAATGGTGATTTTGAAAAGTATTATGGTACCGTTTCTAATAATAACTGGGGATCGATAAGAGAGAATGTTTCTCGTTATTCTTGGCAAACAACAGCTAGCGATAATATGATTGAAGTTTGGGATAGTGGCTTTCAGGGCGTAAGAGCATATGATGGAGAGACTTTTGTGGAGCTAAATGCCAATCAGAGTTCTCGTCTATTTCAGATATTTGATGTGAGAGCTGGGGAGGTGTTAACTTGGAAAGTAGCCCATAGAGGTCGTTCGGGTGTAGATAAAATGAATATCTATATCTATCCTGAAACCAATGCTTCTCGTCCTACCCAAGGTAATTTGCCTAGTTCTGCGATTCAAAGAAGTGTTTCTACTGGAAAAAGTGATTGGGTTTTGTATGAAGGTACTTATCAAGTCCCTCCTGGAATAACACACATTCAATTAGGGTTTGAATCGATTTCTACTGCTAGTCATAATAATACTGTAGGTAACTTTATTGATGGTGTTGGTTTCTTTCGTGAGTGTGACTCTGATATGGATGGCTTACCTGATAGATTAGATAATGATTCTGATAACGATGGTTGTAACGATGTGATTGAAGCAGGTTACCCTGATCCTGATAATGATGGAATTCCTGGAACAGGAACTCGTGCTGTGGATAGCCAAGGACGTTTGCTAAACCATGATTATAGTCGTGAATCTTTAACTCCAAATATTAGTCTTACAAATAATAATTTCCAGATGACTTCTACTTCTGGTTTGGATATTGATTGGGTTGCACTGAACCAACATAGTTATGGTAGCTGTGAAAATATTGAGGCTAATCCAGTAACGCTTCATCTTGCTCCTAATGAGTGTGGTGTGGTACGAAAAGCCGTCTCTTTAACACGTGTTCTTTCTAATGGCGCTCGATTTGAAGCTACTGCTACTTTGGTTCTAAACGTGGAAGATAAGATCAAACCTACCATGGAGTTAAGGCCCGGACATAACCCAAATCTAGTTGATATTTGTGAAACAGAGTATGGACGCTATGCATTAGATTTTGATAATATGCTTAACAGAAGAGGTGATAACTATTCAAGTGACAATCAGCTTACTTATTGGATTCAATTGCAAGCTACTGATGGAACCGTACTTAAGCCTTGGTTTCAGATTGATAAAAGGTATTGGAGAGTGGAGGATCTGAGTCGTGATTATAAAATATATATGAAGATTAAGGATGTTGCTCTCAACGAATCAGATGTGCTTTATATGGGGCATATTCGTCTTCATGGATTGCCAAATCCTGTTTCAATTATACCAAAAAGTTAGGAAGTTAAATGTTGTAAATGTTTTTGGGTGGTTAAACATAAAATAATATTTTCACTCCAAGAGTGAACGTATATTAACAACCCTTCTTGCCCCGTTAAACATTATACAATATGAGATTATTAAGACCCATATTGGGATACCATCTATTGATGGTATTTCTACTTTCGGGTGTATCGACTTATGGAAAGAAAAATGTAAAGAGTTATCCGTCTGTTTTTAATAGACAATCAGTTAAAAGAAGTAGTGATACCATCCCTTTTACTTCTTATAATCTTTGTCCAAAGATTTTAAGTAATAAGGTGGTGGTTCCTGTCTCTTTGATGGCTGCAGGTGGGTTACTATGGAATCAACGAGCTCCTGTAAAGGAGATGCGTGATTGTTATTTAGGTGACTACTATTATCATATCGACGACTATATGCAGTATGCACCAGGTGCAATTGTATATGGGTTGAATGCATTGGGTATTAAGGGACATCATACGGTAGGAAGAGCTTCACTATCCTTAGGTATGAGTATGGCCATTATGGGAATCGCCGTGAATTCTTTAAAGTATTCAGTGAAAGAGCCTCGTCCTGATGGGTCTGCAAATAATTCTTTTCCTTCAGGACATACTGCCATGGCTTTTACAATGGCAACTTTTCTTCACAAAGAGTATGGTGTCTATCGCAGTCCTCTATATAGTATGCTTGGTTTTGCTTTAGCTGGAGCTACTGGTATCTATCGTGTGCTTAATAATAAACATTGGATTTCGGATGTTATGTTCGGAGCAGGGGTTGGGATTCTAAGTACAGAAGCTGGCTATGGATTAACCCAATGTATTATGGGAGATAAAGGAACTCGTTCCTTGTTAGGTCGTAATGACGATAGGTATCAATGGGATAGACCTCATTATGCAAGGTTCTATATTGGTCGTGTAATGCCTTTAGGGGATCTCTCATCTGAATTCTCTTCTGAGATATATGCAAGTAGAGGGGTTGAATATGGAATGAAAGGAGCCTATTTCCTTTCTTCTCATTGGGGGATTGCTAGTGAATTGAATGCCACTTCTTTTTGGATGAATGTTAGAGGGGATGAATTGAAGATGAATTCTGAGTTAATGGGAAGTGCCTCTTTTCTTGTCGGACCAGCCTATAGTACTATGTTTGCTCGATTCTGGCGTTTTGATGCTGATATGCTTATGGGATATTGGATTGGAGCAAAAAATAAACTTACATTATTAGATTCAATCGATCCTCTTGATGGGAGTCCTGAAACCGTAACTTGGGATCCAAATTCTTCGTTTACCATGAGTGGGTCATTGGCAGTACATCGCATGTTTAGCTCTCATTTTGGTATTGGTGCATATGCACGTATGTCTGCTGCGGTACCTGAATTCTCAATGAATTATAAATGGCCTGTACATGTTGATCATGATGACTACGATGATGTAGACGATGAATTTCATTGGGGACAGTGGAGTGTTGGGCTTTCTCTAACAGGATATCTATGGTAATGACAAAATAACTTTATATTAAGCAAAGTTAAAATGTCAATATGTCATTATGTCTATCTAGATGGATATAATGACATATTTTTTTGTCTATAGATAACGAAACCTTTTTTGGCATAGCATTTGATTTAACCTTTCCAGAGTTAAAAAGAAAAATAATCGTCTAATTTATATATCGATCGCGTTATGCAAGGAAAAATAGGTGTTACTAGCGAGAATTTATTCCCAATTATTAAGAAGTTTTTGTATTCAGATCACGATATTTTCTTGAGAGAGATTGTATCTAATGCAGTGGATGCAACACAGAAGTTAAAAACATTGGCTTCGGTAGGGCAATACCAAGGAAATACGGAGAATCTTAAAGTGCGCGTGTCTATTGATAAAGAGGCAAAAACACTTACTGTATCGGATAATGGTATTGGACTTACAGCAGAAGAGATGGATAAATATCTTAACCAGATTGCTTTCTCTGGTGCTAGTGAGTTTCTAGAAAAATATAAAGATGATGCAAATGCCATCATCGGTCACTTTGGGCTTGGATTCTATTCTTCTTTTATGGTTTCTACTCAAGTAGAAGTGGTTTCTCTTTCTCATAAAGAGGGATCTAAAGCTGTAAAATGGAGTTGTTCAGGTTCACCAGAATATGCAATTGAAGATGCTTCACGCTCAGAAGTGGGTACAGATGTTATCATGCATATTAGTGAAGAGTCGAAAGAATTCTTGGAAGATGCTCGAATTCAAACTCTTTTAGATAAATATTGTAAGTTCCTTCCTATTGAGATCTCTTTTGGTAAGAAGAAAGAATGGAAAGATGGACAGGAAGTAACAACAGAAGAGGATAATATCGTTAACGATACACATCCTGCATGGACTAAAAAGCCTTCTGATCTAAAAGAAGAGGACTATAGTAAATTCTATCGTCAGCTTTATCCAATGGGAGAAGATCCAATGTTCAATATCCATTTGAATGTAGATTATCCATTTAATTTAACTGGTATTCTTTATTTCCCAAGATTAAAGAATAATGTTGAGATTCAAAAGAATAAGATTCAGTTGTACTGTAATCAAGTATTCGTAACAGATCATGTTGATGGTATTGTACCAGAATTCTTGACATTACTTCATGGGGTTATTGATTCTCCAGACATTCCATTGAACGTATCTCGTTCTTACCTTCAGAGTGATTCAAATGTGAAGAAGATCTCTAGTCACATTACTAAGAAAGTAGCAGATCGTCTACACGAAATCTTTAAGAGTCAAAGAGAAGACTTTGAAGCTAAATGGGACGATCTAAAGATCTTTATTGAGTATGGTATGCTTAGTGAAGAGAAGTTCTATGAAAGAGCAATGAAATTCTTCTTATTAAAGAATACGGATGGTAAAGCTTTTACATGGGAAGAGTATGAGAATCTAGTGAAAGAGAACCAGACCGATAAGGACAATAAGATGGTTTATCTGTATGCTACAGATATGACAGAACAATATGCTTTCATTGATGCTGCTAAGGCTAAAGGATATGATGTATTGTTGATGGATGACATGTTGGCTACACCGATCTTAAATCAATTAGAGCAAAAGTTCCCTGAGAAACGTTTTGTTCGTGTGGATTCTAATGTAGCGGATAAGCTTATCGAAAAAGAGAATGAGAACAAACAAGAACTATCTGTTGATGAAAAGACTGTTTTAAGCCCTATTTTTGAGGCTGTAACTCCTTCAGAACAGGGTAATTTTATGATCGATTTCGAAGATCTTGGTGAGACTTCACAACCAATGGTAATTACACAAAACGAGTTTATGCGTAGAATGAAAGACATGTCTGCAATGCAGCCAGGTATGAATTTCTATGGTGATATGCCTGATAGCTATAACTTAGTGGTTAACATTGCTCACCCATTGGTTAAGCAAATATTTGAACAAAAAGATGGTGCTCTTGGTGAAGAACTAAACCAATTTGCTTCTCAAATTCAAACTAAAAAGAGTGAAATTGAAGCTCTTAATAAATTGAAAGAAGGTAAGAAAGAGGAAGAAGTACCACAAGAAGAGAAAGATAAACTTAACAACCTTAACGGGGAACTTTCTAAGATTGAAGGAGATCGTAGAGAAAAACTACAATCATTTGGTAAATCTTCAGATCTTGCACAACAATTGGTAGATCTTGCACTATTGGCTAACAATATGCTAAAAGGAAAAGCGTTGAATGATTTCGTACAAAGAAGTGTTCAATTGATAAAATAAACTGCGAATTAGATATTCTATAACGGATATTTGTAAAGGAAGGGCCCTATGGGTTCTTCCTTTTTTGCTTTTTTATATTTTTTTTACTCCAATGGAGTACTCTTCTAGAATAATGGATCATATAAAAGTGTAGCTTAGCTAGACACAATTAACTAATCATAGAAAAATAAATATTATGAACCATTTAAAGCACTTTTGTGGACTTCTGATTTTCTTTCTTTCAATCTCTATTTCTCATGTTAAAGCAAAGGTGATTGTATCTAACAGTCGCGTGATGAGTTACAATATTCGCTATGACAACCCGCAGGATGGACTCCTTTCATGGAGTCACCGTAAAGATGGTGTTTTATCTTTGCTACATTTTCACCAACCCGATATTCTATGCGTGCAAGAAGCTTTAGATCATCAAGTGAAAGATCTAAACAAAGGATTGTCTAAGTTTGAATATGTTGGAGTAGGACGAGATGATGGAAAAGAGAAGGGGGAATATGCTGCGATATTCTATAATAAAGAAAAATATAAGAAGATAGACCAAGGACATTTCTGGTTGTCTTCAACCCCAGAGAAAGCATCCCTAGGATGGGATGCAGCATGTATACGTATTTGTTCTTGGGTTAAATTAAGAGACAAAATATCTAGAAAGGTATTGTTTGTATTTAATACCCATTTTGATCATGTCGGTACCAAAGCGCAACAGGAGTCTGCCAAACTTATTTTAAAGAAGGTTCAATCCCTCACTGAAGATCAGAAATATCCTTTTGTTTTAACAGGGGATTTTAATTTAAATCCTAACCATAAGCCTATTCAACTACTTTCAAAGAAGATGGACGATTCTAAGTTGGTAAGCCGTACCAAACCTTATGGTCCTGACGGAACATTTACAGGATTTAATTTCAACCACAAATTAGATAGTCGTATTGACTATATCTTTGTTCGTGAAGAGATGATAGTTAAGCGATATGCTGTATTATCAGACTCTAAAAATCAGAATTACTACTCTGATCATTTGCCTGTGATGGTGGACATCAAATACTAAGTAACAAGATAAAGAAAGGGCTATCAATCAAGATAGCCCTCTTCAACATAAACAGAGTCGTTTTACAATCTGCGATAGAAAAAACGTTTGTATAATGGAGTTTATTTTACACTAAGCCATCACTTACTTTCTCGTCATGCTTTTTTTTTTGTGTTATCTCTGCATGTGCTGCTGCCAGACGTGCAATAGGAACACGATAAGGAGAACAACTTACGTAATCCATATTAACCGTATTACAGAACATTACCGAACTAGGTTCTCCTCCATGTTCTCCACAGATACCTACTTTTAGATTTGGTTTTGTACTTCTACCTCTTTCAGTACCCATTCTTACAAGTTGGCCTACTCCCTCTTGATCTAGTACTTCGAAAGGATCATGTTTTAGGATACCTTTATCAATATAGATAGGAAGGAATTTACCTACATCATCACGAGAATAACCAAAAGTCATTTGAGTCAAGTCATTGGTTCCGAAAGAGAAGAAATCGGCAACTTTAGCCACCTCATTTGCAGTTAACGCTGCACGAGGAATCTCTATCATTGTACCTACAAGATAATCCACTTCCGAAGCTTGCTCTTCAAATACTTGTTTTGCAGTAGCGTGAATAATCTCAACTTGCATTTCAAGCTCTTTAACTGTACCAATCAAAGGCACCATAATTTCTGGACGAGCATCCACTCCTTCTTTTTTAAGCTTGATAGTAGCCTCAATAATTGCACGTGTTTGCATCTCAGTAATCTCTGGATAAGTATTACCTAAACGGCAACCACGGTGACCAAGCATTGGGTTAAACTCTTCAAGATTAGAGATTGTTTTCTTAATCTCTTCCATTGGGATATTTAATTCATCAGAAAGCTCTTTTTGTGTCGCTTGTTGATGAGGAACAAACTCATGTAGAGGCGGGTCTAATAGACGAATAGTCACTCCAAATCCTTCCATTGCACGAAGAATGCCTTCAAAATCCTCTCTTTGATAAGGAAGAAGTTTATTTAATGCTTTACACCTTCCTGCCGTATCCTTAGCAAGGATCATTTCACGCATCACTTTGATACGTTCTCCATCAAAGAACATGTGTTCGGTACGGCATAAACCAATACCTTTAGCACCAAACTCTCTTGCCACTTGTGCATCTCTTGGACTATCAGCATTGGTCCTTACAGCCATTCTAGTGAATTTGTCTGTTAGATCCATTAATCGACCGAAATAACCATCCACAGAAGGAGCTTGTGTCTCAACCATTCCTTTGTATACCGAACCTGTTGATCCATCGATAGAGATCCAGTCCCCCTCTTTTATTTCACAACCTTCGGCTTTAAATCTTCTATTTTTATAATCGATATGAATATCTCCAGCACCAGAAATACAGCATTTACCCATACCTCTTGCAACTACTGCTGCATGGGATGTCATACCTCCTCTTGCGGTAAGAATACCTTGCGCTAGATGCATTCCTTCCAAATCCTCTGGAGAGGTTTCTATACGAACAAGGATTGCTTTTTCATATTTGGCTACTTCATCAGCAAAGAAAACCACTTGTCCCGTAGCAGCACCAGGAGATGCAGGAAGTCCTTTACCTATTTGTTCAGCTTTTCCTATTGCCTCTTTCATAAAGACAGGGTGAAGAAGTTCGTCTAATTTTGCTGGATCGATAGAAAGAACTGCTTCTTTCTCTGAGATCTTACCTTCTTCTAAAAGGTCAAGGGCGATCTTAACCATTGCAGGACCTGTACGTTTACCATTACGTGTTTGTAGAAGCCATAATTTACCTTCTTGAATAGTAAACTCTAGATCTTGCATATCGCAATAGTGATCTTCTAATTTCTGTTGAACCTTATTCAGTTCCTGATAGATCTCAGGCATTGCTTCTTCTAGCGAAGGATATTGAGTTCTGCGTGTCTCTTCATCAATATCTTGCAATTCGGCCCATCTTTGTGATCCTATCTTTGTAATTTGCTGAGGTGTTCTTGTTCCAGCAACCACATCCTCTCCTTGGGCATTAATAAGATATTCACCATTGAATAGGTTTTCTCCATTGGCAGCATCACGGGTAAAGGCCACTCCAGTAGCAGAGTTAGGTCCCATATTACCGAATACCATCGCTTGGATGTTTACGGCAGTACCCCATTCTCCAGGGATATTATTGATCTTACGATAAAGGATTGCTCTTTCATTCATCCAACTACGGAAGACAGCTTCAATAGCACCTTTTAGTTGTTGCCAAGGATCTGAAGGGAAGTGAACACCCAAACTGTCGAAGATCGCTGCTTTAAATAGTGTAACCAACTCTTTCAGATCATCTGTTGTAAGGTCGTTATCACAATCAACTTTTTTCTCTTCTTTTTTACGCTCAATAATCTCTTCAAAAGGGTCGATGTCTTCTTTCGATTCAGGTTTTAGCCCCATTACAACATCACCATACATTTGAATAAATCTACGGTAAGAGTCCCATGCAAACCTTTCGTTGTTGGTCTTTTTTGCTAATCCCTCTACTGCTTCGTCATTCAACCCTAAGTTAAGGATCGTATCCATCATACCTGGCATTGATACACGTGCTCCAGATCTAACAGACACCAAGCAAGGATTCTCTTTATTTCCAAAGATAGTATGGGTTAACTCTTCAATATGATGAATAGATTTTTCTAGATCTTCCCAGATCATTTGCATCACTTTGTCGTCTCCCATTTCGGAGAAAAGATTACAAACTTCAGAAGTGATTGTTACACCTGGTGGAACAGGTACCCCAATACGATTCATTTCAGCGAGGTTAGCACCTTTTCCACCTAAAAGGTCTCGCATGCTGGCTTTGCCCTCAGCCATACCATTTCCGAACGTATAAAAGAATTTATTCATAACTCAAAGGTTTTTAGACGACCTTCAGCTCAGCCACCACCACACATATCTTCGAATACTTATCACTCACTAGGCTTTTGAGTTGGGATCGTTGGATTAATTTAGTTTTATAAAAATACGATGACTGTAGAATATATTTAACTGCTTTAATGTGTTGTTAAATAGGTTTTTATATGTTATTTAGCTACTGTTTGTTAAATAATATTTCCTATATTAAAGACAATTATAACATTTAAAAAAAAGAGAGATCGTTGATTTCGATCTCTCTTTTTTCTGTTTTTAAACTTCTGTGAAGTTCTCTTTCCTTGCTCCACAGATGGGACATACCCAATTTTCATCTAATTGGTCAAATGGAACTTTTTGTTCTTCTTCTGTTTCACCATAAACGTATCCACATACTTCACATTTCATCTTTTTAAATTTTTTAGGTTTACTATTATCTGATTTTGTTCCTCCTTTTTTCTCTGGCTCTATATGAGTAGGAGAGTTCTTTGGAGAGAATCCATGTTTCATATCTTGGTACCTATTGTAGGTAAGTGATGGAGTAGGATCATCTGATAAGGCATAGTCGATTATAGAGCCAATAATCATTTGGTGGGTTCCAATATCAATACTTTTCTTTACTTCACATAGAAACCATGCGTTGCAATTCTCCGTAACAATAGGAATACCGTGTTCTGTTGTATGTCCTACTTTCTCAAACTTATCGGTGTCGTTGCTGTGGGTATAACCGAAAGTAGATATCTGTTTTTGGCTCAAATTCTCTGTCATCACAGAGATAGCAAACTTATTACTGTTAAGTATTTGTTTGGTTGTATGGTTCTCATGATTGGTACAGACTGCAAATAGAGGAGGAAAAGCTGATACTTGGAAAACACAATTTCCTAAATATGCAGCACGTTGGTTTTCAAATGCAGATGAAACAATGTATATGCCATATGAAGGCTTCAGATAAGCCTCAATGATTTGATTTTCTGTCTCTACACCAATATCACTTAATTTGTTCCAATTCATCGTTTTCTGTTTTATGGGGTTGTTTGTCTTATGTGAAAACAAACTAAAAGAAGAAAAGTTTTCTTTATCCCATTCAAACAGTGATCCATATAATAGTGATCGGCAAGAGGCGACGGATTATATCTTAGAAGTGGTAATAGTAGTGAACTAAAGCATAGTGACGCAGATTATAATAGCACCACTATGCTTTAACTTTAATGGGCAATATATAGAGAGTCATTTTTTAAGAAGTTGACCTCTTTGTGGTTCTTGACAATTTGAATAGCAATATTTACGGTATCTGTGAGTTGTACCCCGTTAACAGGTTTAGCATAAAATTCCATAATGTTGGGTTTTGATCCCTCTTGACTACTTGTGAAATAGTTGCTTAATCCATCTTTGGTTGCAAAGCTTACACCAAATTGGTTTATCATTAGGTCCTTAGGAAACGTTGTTCTATTGACTGCTTCGACCCTTACCATTAAGGATATTTCTGACTCTCCTTGCTCATTTTTTTCACTCCACATCTCTGATTCCATCTTAAGATGGTAGCCTAGAATACTATCTTCTGCAAGAGAGTCACAAGGACATAAATGCTTCTGAATGGAACATTGTGTGAAGAAGGTAAATAATAATATGGCTCCTAAAATGATTTTTTTCTTCATGATTTTAATAGTTTATTTCACCAACACGAGTAGGGGCTATTTTTCCTTGATCTAACATCTTGTATAGCTTTTTGCATCCTTTGCATAGATCTTTATACATCTTTTCTGCAACAACAACACGCTTCTTATCGTGTATGCAAAGATGAGAAACACCTTCCTCTATATCTTTTTCTGATATCAGTAGTAGTTCCCTGCTAGGAACGAAAGAGTGGGTCAGCTGATTTCTGAATTTTAAGAAAAACCAATGATCTTTATTGATAACTTTATAGGCATCCCCCATCAACCAGTTTAAACCTTTAGAGAAACGCTTCGCAGATTGTCCTGTTGCTTTCATTGGTTTCTTGTCTAGAAAGGCTCCCAATGTCTCTATGGCTTGCCCCATAAGTATAAAGGAGAAAAAAGTAAACCCTTCTTTTTGTAGTCTCCCTATCTCTTGAACAAATAATCTTTCTACAAAAGCTTTCTGTTCTTCTATCATTACCTTCTTTTCCTCTTCCATCGTCATTGTTCTTGTTGTTCTTACAAACAAAGATATAATAATTAGATCGAAACGATAATTTTGACTCTATCTTACGATGCTCTCATTCGCGCGAAGAAAAGCCTTCGAATAGATTAATAGTATGTTATTTGTTGAAACAAAGTTAAAAATATATAATGCTCTATGTGGCCAAGTTATAATCGTTTACCCTATGATTTCGTCATAGTTAGAGAAAAGATGTGATACGAATGTTTAGGATTGCTTGTTTTTGATGTAAAACATAATATTTTGGTTCTCTTTTCTACGATTATCAAGATTATTTATTGCTTCATTGGTATTATTGATCTTTTTTTAACCTATTTTCCCCAATCATTTCCTTATTTTTGACCTAAAAGAGAAAATATTATTATTCGAAAATATTAAATGTAGTATTATGAGCGATACAAATACATCATCAGTGGAAAGAGTGAAATGTCTAATCATCGGTTCTGGACCTGCTGGGTATACTGCAGCCATTTATGCTGCTAGAGCAAATATGAGCCCTGTTCTTTATGAAGGACTTCAACCAGGCGGTCAGTTGACTACAACTACTGAGGTGGAAAATTTCCCAGGATATCCTGAAGGAGTTACGGGTCCTGTATTAATGCAAGACATTAAAAAACAGGCTGAACGTTTCGGTGCTGATATGCGTTGGGGAATTGTAACAGATGTTGATTTTGATGGCGAGATTCACAAAGTAGTTGTGGATGGTGCAACGAATATCGAAGCTGAGACTGTTATTATTGCAACAGGTGCATCTGCTAAGTATCTAGGCTTAGAAGATGAGACGAAATATGCTGGTTCGGGTGTTTCTGCTTGTGCTACTTGTGATGGATTCTTCTATCGTGGAAAAGATGTAGCTGTTGTTGGTGGTGGAGATACCGCACTAGAAGAAGCTATGTATCTTGCAAACTTATGTAAAAAAGTTTATTTGATTGTTCGTCGTGATGAGCTTAGAGCTTCTAAGGCGATGCAAGATCGTTTGAAAAAAACAGAAAACATTGAAGTGCTTTGGAAGCATCAAACTGTTGGTCTTAAGGGCGATGGCGTTGTGGAAGGTGCTGTTCTAGTGAAGAACAAAGGCGAAGAGAATGAGTCTAACGTAGAGATTGCTATTGATGGATTCTTCCTAGCTATTGGTCACAATCCAAACTCAGAAGTGTTTAAAAAATATATCGATACGGATGAAGTAGGATATATCAAAACCGAAGGAGTGACTTCTAAAACGAATGTTCCTGGTGTTTTCGCTTGTGGTGATGTAATGGACAATAGTTATCGTCAAGCAATTACTGCTGCTGGTTCTGGTTGTAAAGCTGCATTAGATGCTGAACGTTATTTGGCTGAGAAAGAGTAATCTTCTTTAAAATATCTTTATCTCCCCATAAGGGCAATCTTTTGAATTGTGCTTATGGGGATTTTTTTTGATATCGCTGACCGATAAAGAATTCCCTATATAGTCTGTCTTATACCCTACCCAAGATTGAAGTGGCTCTTTTCAATAACCTGTGCTTAAATAACTATTAGAGGTCTGTCTGATGGTGTTTCATTTTGTCTCAATATCTTCTTTATTTCATTTTTAAGTTACAGATCCAGTTCTTAAGGTTTATACGGCTATATTTAGCTTTTAAACCCACATTACAATGAATTAACACCCACTTCTTATTCGCTCCTATTGGTTTACAGATTTGATTTACAATTATTCAACATTTCGATGTACAAATACCAAATATTATTTTCGTCAATATTAAGCTTATATTACGCTATTAATAGCATTATCATAATTTCATTTTGTTCTTGTATTCGGTTCAATCTATCACCATATCAACTTCATATCAACTTCATTTTATCATAACGCATAAGTGAACTTGATATGAAGTTAATATGAAGTTATAGTGAATTTGAGGTGATATTGACCTTTTTTTGATGTAAAAGGGTAGTGAGGTAGATTTGGGTTTAAAAGGGGGTTGTGTTAAACATAAGTAGGATAAAGTGGGCTTTTAGGAAGAGGTGAGAAAATGGATCATACAAGGTGTAATGATTTATTTTTAATGTTTGCCTTCAAATTTAGATTGAAATGCAATGTCGGAGTTAAATACAATACCATTTATGAAGCGTTTGTCGATAGATAGGATTGGGTGTAAGGGATTGAAAGAAACGAGGTGAGGAGCAGAGAAAGGCTATCTGTTTGAACAAAATAAAAAAGACCATCTCATCAGAGACAGTCTTTTTTATATGGTAATATTTAATCTGTTTTAGATTAAAATACATTGGCCATTTGAGTTTTAGAGTATTTCCCTTGCTCTAGTTTTTTCTTCACTTCAGAGAATGCTTTGATTGTATACTCAACATCCTCAATAGTGTGCATAGAAGTAGGGATAAGTCTCAACAACAATTGTCCTTTAGGGATAACTGGATAAACTACGATAGAGCAGAATAGGTTATAATTCTCTCTTAAGTCCATCACCACGTTAGTTCCTTCTGGTACACTTCCTGACAAGTAAACTGGAGTTACAGGAGAGTTAGTGATTCCTAGATCGAAACCATTCTCACGTAATCCGCCTTGAAGTGCATTAACAATAGTCCAAAGATCTTCTCTAAGTGAACTTTGTGTGCGAAGAAGCTCTAAACGTTTTAGGGCTCCCATAACCATTGGCATTGGAAGAGATTTTGCAAAAGTCTGGCTTCTCATGTTGTAACGCAAGAAATCACAAACTTCTTCTTCACATGCAATAAATGCACCAATTCCAGCCATTGATTTAGCGAAAGTTGAAAAATATAGATCAATATCTTTCATTACACCGAAATGTTCACCTGTACCAGCTCCAGTAGGTCCCATTGTACCGAATCCATGAGCGTCATCCACCAAAAGACGGAATTTGTACTCATTCTTCAGTGCAACGATTTCGTCAAGCTTTCCAAGGTCTCCTGCCATTCCGAAAACACCTTCAGTAATTACAAGGATTCCTCCACCAGTTTTCTCAGCTAAACGAGAAGCGTGATTCAACTGTTTTTTAAGGCTTTCCATGTTATTGTGTTGGTAAACATAGCGTTTACCCATATGAAGACGTAATCCATCAAGAATACAAGCATGAGACTCTGCGTCATAAACGATCACATCGTTTCTGCTGACAACTGCATCGATGATCGAAACCATTCCTTGGTAACCAAAGTTCAATAAGAACGCATCTGGTTTTCCTACGAAATCAGCAAGTTGTTTTTCTAGCTCTTCGTGTTTGCTTGTTTGGCCTGACATCATTCTAGCTCCCATTGGATAAGCCATACCATAGTCAGCAGCAGCTTCAGCATCCGCTTTGCGTACTTCTGGGTGGTTTGCCAATCCAATATAGTTGTTTAAACTCCAAGTTAAAACTTCTTTACCTCGGAATTTCATACGGGGTCCAATCTCTCCTTCAAGTTTTGGGAAAGAAAAGTAACCATGAGCCTGCTTCTGATACTGGCCAATATTACCTTTGTCGGTTTTTATTTTTTCAAAAATATCCACGATCGTATCAGTTTAAATTTAAACAGTGCAAAAGTAATCTTTTTTGAATGGAAACCAAATGATTCAAGTAAGTGAAATTGAACAACAACTATAACATATTGTAGATAATCTATAGTACAATTGGGGTTTCGGATTGCACACTCAGAAGAAGATTTAGATTTTTTAATTTATCACAAGGTCTTTTATTCCTTCGAAAGTTCTATTTTTTTTTATAGTTTTCGTTGATTTTCTGTTTTTTGCACAAAAACAATGAAAGTTAAGAAGTAATTTTTATGAAATAATATATCTTTGCAAAATGATTCGTATTTTTCGTTTTTTATCTATCGCATTTTTAGTGGTTATAGTAACCTCATGTGGTGAATATCAGAAAGTACTTAAAAGTACTGATTATGAGTATAAATACAAAAAGGCTAGAGAGTACTACGATGCTGAGCAGTATGCTAAGTCTGTGACTCTGTATGAAGAGTTGGTGCCTATATTTAGCGGTACCAGTAAAGCAGCAGAAGCATATTACTACTTTGCTAAAAGTTATCTAGGGCAGAAAGATTATTATTCTGCTGCGATGTATTTTAGGTCTGTGTTGGAAAAATTCCCACGTTCAGAGTATGCTGAAGATGCACAATACTTGGTTGGTTACTGTTTTTATGAGTTGTCTCCATATGTGAGATTGGATCAACGAGATACAGAAACTGCAATCAGTGCATTGACACGATACACTATGTTGTATCCAGATACAGAAAGAGCGAAGGATGCAGAGCATATGATTAAGAAGTTAGATGAGAAACTTGTATATAAAGCTTATTTAAACGCGACACTTTATTACAATTTGGAAGATTACAAGGCAGCAGTGGTTTCTATCACTGAATGTTTACGTGAATATCCAAATTCAAAATATACAGAGGAGTTGATGTATAAAGTGTTTCGTTCTAAATATCTTCTAGCAAAGAATAGTATTGAATCTAAAAAACGAAAGCGTTTGAATGGTGCGATGGACGAGTATTATCGTTTTGTCGACGCTTGGCCAGATAGCAAACATCGAAAAGAAGTGGATAGATCTTTCGCACAGATTAAAAAGATGTTAAACCTTAAAGAAGAAGATTTAAATATCAAATAACGTCATGGTAGATTACAAAAAAACTAAGGCTGCACATACAACGGTTGCACGTGACTTAGAATTATTGGGAAACAAGACTGGAAATATTTACGAGAGTATTGCAATTATTTCCAAAAGAGCTAACCAAGTTGGAGCAGAGTTGAAAGACGAATTGAATCAAAAGCTTCAAGAATTTGCATCGGTTACAGATAACCTTGAAGAGGTATTTGAAAACCGTGAACAGATCGAGATTTCTAAATATTACGAGAGACTTCCTAAAGCTAACTTGATTGCATATCAAGAGTTTTTAGATGATGAAGTTTACTATCGTAATCCTGCAAAGGAGAGTAAAGAAGCATAGTTTTTTAATCCACAAACATTGTTTGCATGCAATTGCAAGGAAAAAATATTATTGTTGGAATAACAGGGAGTATAGCAGCTTATAAAGCTGCTACTCTTGTTCGTGGACTAGTGAAAGAGGGTGCTGAGGTAGTGGTTGTGATGACTCCTGCTGCCAAAGAATTTATTACACCAGTAACTCTTTCTACTTTGTCTGGAAAGCCAGTCGTAAGTGAATTCTTCGACTCTAAAGATGGAAAATGGCATAGTCATGTCTCTTTGGGGATGTGGGCTGATTTGATGCTTATTGCACCAGCGTCTGCTTCAACAATGGGAAAAATGGCTAACGGGGTTGCAGATACTCATTTGGTGACAACATATATGTCTGCTAAATGTCCTGTAATGGTTGCTCCTGCGATGGACTTGGATATGTATAAACATCCAGCCAATCAACGTAACATGAAGACACTTCAAGAGTATGGTAACATACTTATCGAACCTGCTTCTGGTGAGTTGGCTAGTGGCCTTATTGGTAAAGGTCGTATGGAAGAGCCAGAGATCATCGTAAATCATGTCATCGATTTCTTTAAAAAAAAAGTAGACTAGTAGGCAAGAAAGTGATGCTTACAGCAGGGCCAACACACGAGAAGATTGATCCTGTTCGGTTTATTGGAAATTACTCTTCTGGAAAGATGGGATATGCCATAGCAGAAGAGTTGGCCAGTAGGGGTGCTGAAGTGACACTTATCTCTGGACCTACACAACTTACTGTATCGCATCCTGCGATAAAAAAGATCTCTGTTGTTTCTGCTAAGGAGATGTACCAAACTTCAATCGATCATTTCGATCATATGGATGCCGCTATTATGGCTGCAGCTGTTGCGGATTATGCTCCAGCAGAATGTGCACCACAGAAAATCAAACGTAATGGGGAGGATATGACTATTCGTTTGGTTCCTAATCCTGATATTGCTGCCTCTTTAGGTAAGAAGAAACAAGGACAGGTGTTGGTAGGGTTTGCGTTGGAAACCAATAATGCCGTAGAGAATGCTCATAAGAAGCTAGAGAAAAAGAACCTTGATTTTGTTGTTCTTAATTCATTGGAACATAAGGGAGCGGGATTTCAAACCGATACCAATATTATTTCAATCATAGATAGACAAGGGGATAAAAAAGATTTTCCTTTAAAGTCAAAGGTAGAGGTTGCCAAGGATATTGTTGATCATTTGGAGACCATCTTATTGTAGATATATTATATCAAAATCAATATATGAGAGAGGGAAATAGTTTGATATTTTCCTCTCTTTCTATTTATACTAAAAACTACTTATATTCGTTTTGTTGTTGAATAACAATGCAATTTTTTATTTTCTCTATAGATAAAGTTACTATGATACGTAAATTTTGGCTGTCGATTTTTTTGCTGTTTTTTGTCAATACCTTTGTTCATGCACAGGAACTCCGTTGCAGTGTTAGTGTTTCGGGCTCTGGTGTTGAAGGTGTCAATCCTGAGGTGTTTAGTCAAATGCAGAAACAGATATCTGAATTTATGAATGATACTCGATGGACCCAAGATGTTTTTAAAACAGAAGAGCGTATCGTGTGTAACATGACGATCCAAATAACGAGTCAATATTCAGATGATGGTTTTAAGGGAACCATACAAGTGCAGTCGAGACGACCAGTGTTTGGGTCTAGTTATGAGTCTACCATCTTAAATTTGAAAGATAAAGATTTTGATGTTCGTTTTGATCAATATAAACCTATTGAATTTACACAAAATTCAAGTGGCGATAATCTTTCTAACTTATTGGCCTACTATGCTTATATTGTTCTAGGTTTCGATTATGATACCTTCTCTGCTGAGGGAGGACAGCCTTATTTCGAAAAAGCATTAGAGATTGTCAATCGTTCACAAAATAGACAAGAGGCAGGATGGAAATCTTTTGAGAATGATTACAACCGCTATTGGTTGGTTAATAATGTGTTGAATTCTTCTTATAGTGACTTCCGTACGTTGATGTACGAATACTATCGTAATGGTATGGATCTTCTTTCATCTAAATTAGAACTAGGACAAGAGAATATCGTCAATAGTTTGAAAAATCTACAAAAAGTAAATAGAACTCGTTCTAACTTATATATTGTACGCTCTTTTTGTGATGCCCATCGTAATGAGATTGTCTCTTTCTTACAGGGGATGAAAGGAGCACAAAAGAATGTTGCTTTTGAAATAATGAACGAGTGTGACCCTTCAAATAGTGCGGTTTATGAGAAAGCACTTCAAGGAGAGTGATTTTTTGTTTGAATAAAAGGAGTGCTATTGATCCTTTTTTAATATTTTTGAGTTCTACTATGTTTATTTGAATAACAGTATGCTCAAACATCTTTCTATTTCGAACTATGCTATTATTTCAGATCTTTCTTTAGATCTTGAAAAAGGATTTAGCATTATTACAGGTGAAACTGGTGCCGGTAAATCAATTATATTAGGTGCATTGTCTATTCTTATGGGAGCCAGAACTGAGCTTTCTGTACTTAAGAATAAGGAAAAAAAATGTATCATTGAAGCTGCTTTTAATGTGGTGGATTATGATCTAAAAGCGCTTTTTGATCAGCATGATCTTGATTGGGAAGCCACAACCTATATAAGAAGGGAGATTACCCCTAAAGGGAAATCACGTGCTTTTGTCAATGATAGTCCTGTTAGCGTGAAAATCCTTAAGGATGTGACCGCCTCTTTAATTGATATTCATGCTCAGAATGAAGCTCTAAAGATGCATGAGAAGAGCTTTCAGTACGAAGTACTAGACGCTTCGATTAACGACTCATCTATTCTTAGTGAATATCAAAGACAGTATCACCTATGGTCTGCTACGAGTAAACTTCTAAAAGAGAAACAAGAGGCTTATGAGAAATCGTGTGCCGATTTTGATTACTATCAGTTTCAAGTAAATCAATTGGCAGAAGCGAACCTGGAAGAAGGAGAACAAGAATCTTTAGAACAGCGTCGTGATGCAATGGAGAATGCCGAGTCTATTCATTCTGCATTGTTTCAAACAACACAAGGACTAAATACCGATGATGTTGGTGTCGCCCCTCGTTTAAAAGAGATTTATCAAATGGTTCAGCGTGTTGGTGATCATGCTCCTGAAGTAAAAGAGCTTGGCGAACGTTTAGAAAGTGCGTGGTATGAACTAAAAGATATTGCCAATGAAGCCGAATCATTGTGTTCTAGTTTTATCTTTAATCCAACAGAATTGGAGGAGATTAATAGTCGCTTAGATGTTATCTATACGCTTCAGCAAAAACATAGAGTAAATACAATAGCTGAACTTCTAGAGATAGAAGAGAGTTATGCAACTAAGATTGGCTCGGTGTCTCATTTAGAGCAAGAGATTGAGGATATTAAAAATCAACTTGCAAATATAGAATTATGTTTGAAAGATTTGGCAAAGAAACTGTCTTCCGAACGTATGCAAGTGATTCCTGAGATTGAAGATTATATTCACCAGGTATTGTTTGATCTTGGAATGCCTAATGCTAGTTTCCATATTCAACTGTCAGAAGAAGATCGTTTTAATCATTGGGGTGCCAATGACATTGAATATCTTCTGTCGGCAAATAAAAATCAAGAAATGGAAGCGATACATAAGGTGGCTTCTGGTGGTGAGGTATCTCGTGTTATGCTCGCTCTAAAATCTCTTCTTGTGAAAAAGAAGTCCCTTCCTACCATGATCTTCGATGAGATCGATACTGGTATCTCTGGTGATATTGCACGAAAGATGGGGCTACTACTAAAAGATATGGGAACCAATATGCAGGTGATCAATATTACGCATCTACCGCAAGTTGCTGCTCTTGGTGATCATCATTTCTTTGTTTACAAATCGGATTCAGAGTTTGAAACGAATTCACACATTCGTCGTCTAACTACAGAGGAAAGACTCAACGAAGTGGCAAAAATGTTAAGCGGTGAATCGATAACGGATGCTGCACTTTCGAATGCCAAAGAGCTTATGGATGTGATCTAAATAAAGGAGATAATATTTTTCATTCTATGATTTTGTCATTTCATCGTATGTTTTGGGCAGTTGGATATTATAATTCATAATTGAGAAGTAATGAACCCTACATTTGTGCTATATATAATAATAAGTACAATATGAAAAGATTATTAGTTTCGATTAGTTTTATGTTTCTTGTAGTAGTATCTTTTGCTCAAGATAAACATTATGGTGTAAGAGTTGGTTATCAGAGTAGTGCATTTGTTGCTGATGGGGATAAAGTTGGAAGTTCCTCGGATAACTATTTTCTTTCAGTTTACAAGGATGTTCCTTTGTTACCTTTGTTTTTTCTTAATACAGGTCTAGAATATTCTAAGGTTGGAGGAGATATAAATAACTCAGATTATAAACTACATTATCTAGGGATTCCTCTTGCTGTAAAAGCTAAGGTAGGGCCAGTATATGCTTTGGCAGGTGCCGCCTTCAATGTAAAGGTATCAGACAAGAATAATCCGTTTGAAGATAATGCGAAATGGTATGATACGAATGCCTTTGTTGGTGCTGGGTTAGAGATTATTATTTTTACTCTTGATGTTAAATATATTTGGGGTATGACTGAAATACAAAATAATATGAATAATAATGGCTTTCAAGTTGGACTTGGTCTAAGATTTTAGAATAATTAATACCATATTATGAATATTTAGATAAAGAGGAGATTGTTTACAATTTCCTCTTTTTATTTTTTAATAAATTATCAGTTGTAAACAAAGGTCATAAAGTAGAGAAGTTATATTATGGAAATGAAGAAAAATATTAGAAGGCGTATTTTAAAATGGTTAGGTTTTACATTTTTTTGTGTTTTTGCATTGTTATGTTTGACTGTAATCTTGTTCTATGCTAATAGAGCAACTTTGAAAAAGGTAATAATTAATGCTGTTAATAAGGAACAAAATGGTGAGCTTTATATTGGTGAAGTTAATATTGCACCATTTGAGAATTTCCCTAATTTAACTTTACAACTTGATAGTATTCGTTATTTTGAAAATAAGAAAGAATTAAGATTACTTGAAGAACGACCTGTAGCAGCATTAAGCAAATTCTTTGTTTCCATTGATGTGATTTCCTTATGTCAAGGGAATATTAATATTGGAGCAATTAAGTTGCTTGATGGAGAGGTGAATTTAATTCAACATTCAGATAGTACTTTAAATTTGACGAATGCTTTAGGTATAGATCTAACTGATACTACAAGAACTAATGAACCTGTTGATACTACAAAGTCTATTCCTCCAGCTTTTAATATTCAACTGGATCGTTTCTCTATGAATAATATTAATCTAGTTGCTTATAATCAAGTGACCGAAAAAGGAATTGGCGTACTTGTCCATAATATTAATACTTCATTGACATATAATAAAGAAATTATTTCCAATTCATTAGATATTGATGTAGAGTTATTAGGGGTCAAAGATAAGGATCGAATGAGATGGCAGCACAAGAACATGTCTATAGATACTAAAGTCAATTTCCATAGAACTACTAAGATAATGGATATCTATGAGTGCGACTTGCAAGTAGAAGGAGCTCAGTTAGAATTGAATGGAACTGTTGATATTCCTAATGATCTCGATCTTGATTTAAATATAAAGGCTTCTCAAAAAGATTTGAATATTATTAATCTACTTGCAAATGGTAAAGTTGATTTGGATAAGATAAAGAAGAATTATTCGAGTACACTTGGTGGAATAACTTTTGATGCAAAAGTTAGTGGCAAATCAAAAAATAGATTACCAAAATTAGAGGCTAACCTATCTGTTGATCAACTAACATTAAAAAGTTTGGATACTTCTTATGGGTTAAATGATCTAAGTCTTGAAGCTTCATTAAATACGGGTAACTCTTCAGATCTAGATCAGTTGGAGTTTCATTTAAAGAAGTTTAATCTTGAAACAACGAATGGTTATGCTAGAGGTACTGTTGATTTGACAAATGGAATTAAGACACCACGAATGTCATTAAAATGGGAGGCTAATATTGATTTAAATAATTTTGATGATCTATTGACCAATGTTCCTATTGATAGTTTAAAAGGACATGTAGATTTTAAAGCTGATGTTGCTTATATCATTGATGTGAAAAATAAAAAGATTCTCAATCCTAGTAAAGGAGAACAGAAGGTTGCATTGAAGATTCGTGATGTTAGTGTTATGCATAGTCCAACAGGAGTTAAGCCTAGAGATATTAATGGTATTTTTTATATCTGGGATAACCATCTGGGCATTAAAGATTTTACTGCTAAGATTGATAATAGTGATCTTAAATTTAATGGAAATATTGATAATCTGATATTTTGGGCTTTAGGTATGGAAACAGATATTGATGCTAGAGTAAGGTTGCAGTCAGATCATTTACTATTGAAAGAGTTGGTTAGATATTCAGATACGATGAAAGTTGATATGGTTGAGAATATGCATGATATTGATGTCGATTTTACAATGCATACAACTAGCAACAACCTGAATGATTATACATTGTTCCCGTATGGACAATTGGAGTTGCATAACATGCAATCATCATTTGATAACTTTAAACCAATACATGATGTTACAGGTTTCTTTGGAATAGGAAAAAAACGTCTAGGAGTTAAGTATCTGAAAGGTAATATAGGGGAAAGTGACTTTTCATTTACAGGTGGATTTGAAAACTATGATGGTGTTGTTTTTAAAGACTCAACTATTACTATTAAATCAGGCTTCAATATTACTTCAAATTCAATGCGAGTTGTTGATTTCTTTACTTATGGAGATTCATTATTAATCCCAAACTCATTTGTTAATGAAAAGCTTAATAGTTTTCAGATACAAGGTGGTGTTGATGTTTCGAATCAAGAACTTTTCTCTGGAAAGAAAGTGCCAAATTTCCGACTTTGGATGAATGGCTTAAAATGGAGGTTAAGTATTACCCCACTTATTTTTAGGGATTTTGAGTTTGAACTTGTTAAAGAGGATAATGAAATAAAACTAAATGATTTTACTGGAAAAGTAGGTCAAAGTGATATGAAGTTCAATGCTCAGTTGTATAATATTACTGATAGTACTAGGAAAGATTTTAATGCAAGATTTCAGGTCGATGCCAAAATGATTAATTTCAATGAGTTGTTAAAATTGACTCTTCCGTTGGAAACTTATGAGGCTTCTTCTCAATCAAGAGCGCAGGCAATACAAGATCAAAAACCTATTGATATTTTTGCTATTAAATATCCAAATATGGTACTAGATGTTAGTGTAGATCGAATGAAATTGATGGATATGGACATCGTAGATTTTGATGGTACTGTTTCGACATCGAAAGATAAAAAGATAACACTAGATAAAGTCAGTGTAAAGATAGGGGACATTGGCAAAATGAATATGTCTGGTGTTGCGGATCTACAAGATCCTCAGAATGTAATAATGAAAGGAGATGTCAGTTTGAAGAATATTGATCTTTCCCAGATTGATCTTGAAGTAGATTATGATGGTGAAAAGATAAATATTTCTGAGAATTTTGATGGGATAATGAATTCTGATATGTCGGCTAAAGCAAGAATAAATAAAGATTTGAGTATTGATATTGCCAATACTACTGCAGATATCAAGATGACTCTTGAGAATGGTAGGGTAGTTAATTTTGGTCCACTTCAGGCTATGGGAAGTTATTTTGGTAACAAGAACATGAATAATATCCGTTTTGATAAGTTAGAGAACGATTTTACCATTAAAGATGGTATTTTCTACATCCCAAGAATGGATATTTCATCGACAATAGGTCAAATTTATGTGTCGGGAGAACAACATTTAGATATGCAGATGAAATATCTTGTAGAAGTTCCATTTAAACTAGTGCGTTCGGTTGCCTGGAATACACTCATCGGTGGGAAAAAGAAAAAACATGGTGAGGAAGATTCTATTCAAAAAGACGAGGGGGGAAAGTATGTTGCAGTTCGGATTGAAGGCAATGTTGATGATTATAAAATTAAATTAGGTAAAGGGAGAAAGAATAAGTAGTTCAACAGCTATAGAAACAAAAAAGAAAGCTTTTTATAATTAAGCTTTCTTTTTTGTTTCTACTCATGATGAAGAGGGTTCTCCTTGTTAGTCCTTTCAATAAAATAAAAAGCTTGTTTATTCATATTGGATCATTGGTATGAAATTCTGTCAAGACAATTAGATCCTTTCAATTATGATATATAGTTTAAATATCTTTCCTATCTTCAGGATCATTAGTCTATTTGCCATTTTCATCCTTAAAAGGTTATTAAAGTGTTAAGCGAGAAAAGAACCATCATTTAACTTTGACAGATTTGTTTCAATTCAATATTAGTCACTTCATTGCCTAAATTAGTCACTTCATTTAGTTTTTAAATTTGAAGGATATCGTTCTTGCTATTTTTGGAAAGTGTTTGGTACAGTTAATCTTTTTCTGACACTAAACAGCTTTATGTGTTACTTCTGATAACAAAAAATGGTTGAACGAAAGATGAAAAACAAAGTAATAATTTTCCTCCTTTTTATAATAACTTTTGATGTTTCTGCGAAAAAAAGCTTCAAAGTAGGAGTTCTTGCAGACAATCCTAGATATAAACATTTTATTGAATTAGTAAAGAATGAGGTAAAAGTAATTGATTCAAATCAACATAGTATATATTTTACAGATCCCATTTATAATAATGATGATGCAGAATTAGCTTCAATATCGTATTCAAAAGCAAGTTCTAATAATGATATTGTTTTAGCATTGGGAATGCATAATACCATTATGATGACTCGTCAAAGAGACGTTTATACACCTACTATTGTGACAGGAAATATCAATATTGATTTTGTAGATAATATTGATTTGTTTCGAAAAAGCATGATAAGTAATGTGAATTATTTACTTAGTTCTTTTTCTTATTCGAAGGATTTAAAGAAGTTCCATCATTTGGCAAAATTTAATAAAGTCGCAATAATTGTTGATAAAGATAATGAAGGAGAACTCCCGTTAGAAAGAGTTTTTGACCCAATTGCAGATTCACTATCTATCGATTATGTTCTTCATCGGATTTCTGTTGATTCAATAGATGTGAGATTACTGAAGGATTGTGATGCTGTTTATTTTGCTACAAGAAGTCTTTTTAGACAGAGTGGATTTAAAGTATTTATTGAATTCTTGAATCTAAATAATATTCCGTCTTTTTCTGCAAGTAATAATGACAACTTTTCTCAAGGTGTGTTAGGAACTTTACAAAAAGAAAAAAATGATGTTCTTTTTGCAAGACAAGTCGCTCTAAATATACTATCGCTAAAAGATGGGGCTAAAGCAGAATCGTTACCTCGTATTTTTCTTCAAGAAGAGAAACTTCACGTTAATATTCCAACAGCAAAGATCGTGGGTATTCCATTATCTTTTGAAATGTTAGGATCTGTCGTTTTTACAAACCATGCAGTTAGTTCTGAAAACGAAACTAAACTTTCTTTAAAAAAAGCGTTAGAGATTATGTTGTCTGATAATGTATCTCTATTGGCAAAGAAGAAGAACCTCGACATTGCAAAAATGGATGAGAAAGACGCAAAAGGCAAATACCTTCCAGAAATTTCAGTTGATGTGAATGGTGGTTATCTTGATCCTAAAGTTGCTAAGTCAGCAATGGGACAAAATCCAGAGATCACAGCAGATTTATCAATACAATTAAAACAGTTGGTTTATTCTTATGATGCATCAAAGAGTATTCAGATACGTAAATATCTTACTCAAGCAGAAGAATCTGATTTTATAACAGAACAAGTTGAAGCTTTATATGGTTTGTCAGATTTGTATTATCAAGCATTAGTTATACAATCTAATTTAGAGATTCTTTACCATAATTTACAGCTTACAGAGTCGAACCTAGAAGTTGCTTCTCAGAAATATTTGCTTGGTCAATCAAGTAAATCAGATGTATATAGATTAGAAAGTCAGAGATCTCAACAGATCCAAGATATAATTACCACAAATACTAAGCTTCAAACTATTTTAAAAAGTTTAAATGTCGGTTTGAATAGAGATACAAACAGTTCTATCGTTCTTGATGATACTATTTTAGATCAGGCTTATTTTAATCTTAGGTTTGGACGATTAAATGAAAAATTAGTGAATTATGAATCTTATATAAAGTTAGAGGAGTCACTAGTTCGTTATGCACATGATCATGCTTCTTGTTTACAATCTTTGGAACACCAAAGAAATGCTTTGATTGAAGAGAGTAAAATCTATACTAGAGGAAGATGGTTCCCCACTATAAGTGGTTATGGTACACTTGGAAGGACCATTTTAAGAGAAGGTCAAGGGACTGATTTTCCTCAAGGCTTTCCGAGTGTTCCTATGCAAAAATATCAGATTGGGATTCAACTTAGTTATCCAGTTTTTAATCAGAAACATAGAAATATTATGAAAAAGAAGACCAGATTACAGCTCAATCAAACTAAGGAGTTTGAGGAATATCAAGAAGATATCATTAAACAGCAAGTGGAATCTAGTTTGATTGGTTTAAAAGGAGAATTTCGTAATATAAAATTGGCAAACGAGAATGTTGATTTAAGTTTTAAGTCTTTAAAACTTGTTCAAGAAAGTTATGCTCAAGGTCAATCAACCATTATAGATGTTATTGATGCACAGAATAGTTATATAAAAGCGAAACAGCAGATTGTATTATCAAAATTAAGTTTTTATACAACTTTAATGGAAATTGAAAGAGCAACAGGCTATTTCTTTGCTCTTCATTCTGATAATGAAAATGAAATATTTATATCAAAAAAATAACAAACAAAAGATGAATATTAATAAGATTGTAGTGTATATATTATTTTTTTCTTCTTTGTTTTTGGTTGCATGTTCATCGAAACATGTTCAAAAAAAAGAATTTATTCGCCCAGTTGAATTTATAACTGTATCTACGTCACATGATCAAATATCGGAAATATATACAGGAAATATACAAGCTGAAAATGGTATTATCCTAAGTTTTAGTACTGGTGGTATAATATCTCAAATTAATGTAAATGTGGGTGATCGTGTGGTTAAAAATGATTTGCTTGTAGCATTAGATCAAAAACAAACAATGTTATCTGTTGAGAAAGCGAATAGCCAAAAAGCGAATCTCAAATCTTCACTACAATTAGCAAATTCTAATTTCAAAAGAATACAACAATTGTATGTTAAAGATAATATTTCGTTAAACGATTTTGAGATTGCTCGGAATAAGTTGTCAAATGCTAAATCACAATACGATTCTGCTTGTAAAGAAGTAGACTTGCTTTTAGATAAAAAGAAGTTTGAAACAATCGTTGCTCCAATATCAGGGATTATTGCTGAAGTTAATGTAGAAAAAAATGAAACTGTGTCTGCAGGCAATACTATTATTCGAATGAATGGAGGTAATGGTTTTGAAGTCGTTGTAAATGTTCCTGATCGACTTATTAATAAAGTTAAAAGAGGGGATTATGTTGACGTAAATATTCCTTCTTTAGACAACAATGATTTTAAAGGAATCATAACAGAAGTTGCACCTAATATTAATAAATCGACTTCTCTTTATGAATTGAAGGTAAAACTAAAAAATCCATCTGTTAACATAAGAGAAGGGATGGTTGCAAAAGTGTTATTTCATAATCCTAGATTTCATCAATCCTCTATAAAGATTCCTATTACATCTGTCATTGAATTAAACAAACGTCATTACGTGTTTAAGTTAGAACCTATAAATGATTCAATTGCTGTAGCTCATCTATCAGCCATTACTATAGGTGAATATTTTAATCAAGGAATACAGGTTAAAGAGGGGTTAAAAGAAGATGAGCTCATCGCAACAGCAGGCTTAAGAACGTTGATGGATGAACAGAAGGTACTTCTTAAATAAGATATTTCAACATGAATATAACAGAATTCTCAATAATAAAAAGTCGAATAGTAATTTCTATCTTGGCTGTGATTATGGTAAGTGGTATTGTTGCGTATCATAAACTTCCAAAGAATAGTATGCCTCCTTATACCATAAGAGTGGCTTCTATTGTTACGTCATTTCCTGGGGCTGCTCCTATGAGGGTGGAAAGTTTCGTTACAGATAAAATTGAAGAAGTTGTTCTGGAGTTACCTGAAATTAAAAAGGTGACAAGTGTTTCAAGAGCAGGTGTGTCAATTGTTAATGTTGAACTAAAAATGGAAGTCGCTCCTAATTCGTTGCAAGATGTCTGGGATCGTTTAAGACGTAAGTTAGAAAGACTTTCCAACTTACCCAATGGTGTAAAACCTATTCTTAAGGATGAAGGAATTGGAGAGGTCTTTGGTATTGCTTTAGCTATTACTAGTGATGGTTTTAGTTATGAAAAGATGAAATCTGTTGCAGAAGATCTAAAAAATAAGCTTATAATGCTTGATGGGGCTGCAAAGGTTGTTATCAATGGTATTCAAGAACAACGAGTTCTAATAGAGTATGATAATGCAGTTTTACAACGTTTTGGTTTAACAATTGATTTTCTTAAACAACAAATCACTTCAACGAATATTTTACTTAGTGGGGGCATGATTAATGTTGATAAACATAGGGTTATTTTAGAACCATCTGGCAATTTTAATGATTTGGAGGGATTAGAGAATATGCTTATACCTGTTGGTGATGGTGTCGTTTATTTAAAAGATATTGCCAAAATTCGTCGAGAGTATGTTTCTCCTGCATCACAGATTGTATCCGTTGAAGGTAAAAAGGCCTTATCCTTACATATTTCACTCAAAGATGGTGCTAATATAATTAAGTTAGGTAATGATATTGATGTTTTAATCTCTTCCTATTCTTCTAGCTTACCCATAGGTCTTGAACTTGATAGAATTTCCTCTATTGATCATTATATTGAAGATAAAGTAGATGATTTTGTAGTGAATTTATTTCAGTCAATTGTGATTGTCTTTGTTGTAATGCTTATTTTCTTAGGTCTACGAAATGGACTTATTATTGCTAGTTTGATTCCAATTGTAACAATTACTACGATAATGATTATGTCATTTTTCGATCTTGGAATCAATCAGATTTCATTAGCTGCATTAATTATGGCATTAGGCATGATGGTGGATAATGGTATTGTTGTGGCTGAATCTTTTATGGTTAAAACTGAAGGTGGAATGAGTATTACTAAAGCTGCTATTGAATCGTGTAATGAGCTATTAATTCCATTGTTAGTTTCAACTTTAACAACCTCAGCTGCTTTCTCTTCATTTTATCTTGCAGAGTCTGTAATGGGGGATATTATGGGACCAATATTTCTTGTAATTACGATTTCTTTGCTTAGTTCTTGGTTTATGTCTTTAAGTGTAATTACTTTTTTCTGTATATTCTTCTACAAAGAGAAAAAAAAATCCAAAATAAGTATTCTTCTAGATTATTGCTTTGATTCACTGAGATCGAGATATCTGATTGTAATGGATATGGCTCTCAAAAATAAAAGGTCTGTTTTGATTGGAACATGTATAACCTTTATATTGTCTATTATAGCATTTACGAAGCTTTCGTTCGTATTTTTTCCCGATAGTGATAGAAGTATGATCACGC
Source organism: Prolixibacteraceae bacterium (assembly GCA_025210775.1). Taxonomy (GTDB): domain Bacteria; phylum Bacteroidota; class Bacteroidia; order Bacteroidales; family Prolixibacteraceae; genus Halosquirtibacter. The sequence continues at coordinate 180,443 of JAOARB010000006.1, read as the reverse complement.
TTGATTTGCAATTGCCTGAAGGGGTTAGAATTGAGGAGACTTCAAGGTTGATTAATGAGATAGAAGAATTCATTGATAGTAATTTGATCGTTGGTGAGAAAAATATAGATGGTGTAATTTCGTATAGTAGTTTTGTTGGTAAAGGTCCTTCTTCTTATGACCTTGGTTATACTGCAGACGAGGAAAATAGTAATTATGCTCATATGCTTATTAATACGTCTTCTTTTTTGATTAACAATCATATAATAAATCAACTGGATGAGTTCTCCGTGTCATCATTCCCTGATGCTGAAATTAAGGTCGGATTACTTGGGTCTGGAGGAAGTGGTACTCCTATCGAGATAAAAATAAAAGGAAAAGATCCTGAGGTGTTGTCTAAGATTTCAACAACTATAAAGAAGAAATTATTATCCTTAGATGGAACAAAGAATATTAAAGATGATTGGGGACTTAAAAGTCTAAAATATTTTATTGCAACACATCCAGAAAAGGCTATTGAAGCTAAAATATCAAATCAAGATGTTGCACAATCATTACATAGTTCTCTTATCGGTTATCATTCTGGTGAATTTAGGGAGTCAGAGAATTCTTTCCAAATAGACCTTAAAGAGTACGGTGGAAATGAAAAAGAGGTTTCTGAGCTTAATTCAGTATTGGTTTTCTCAAGTCAAACAGGTAAAGCTGTCCCTTTAGCTCAGGTTGCTAATATTGTTCCAATGTGGGGGTATGCAAAGATCGTGAGAGAGAATACAAAAAGAACTATTACAGTGTCTTCAGAGTTATCTATGGATGGAAATGCTGCGAGTATAATGAAGGAGATATCCCCTTGGTTAAAAGAACAAAAGAAGTTTTGGCCCAAAGGGTATGATTATTCAATTGGTGGAGAAGAAGAAAATTCTGAAGAAAACATGATGGCTGTCGCGCGTTATATTCCGTTATCAATGTTCATTATCTTTTTATTATTAGTAATACAATTTAACTCTCTTCGTAAAACATTTATGGTAGTGTGCACTATCCCCTTAGGTGTTATTGGAATGGTTTTAGGGCTTCATTTATTTCGTGTTCCTTTTGGATTTATGGCATTTTTAGGTGTTATTTCTCTTGCTGGAATCGTGATTAATAATGCAATTGTATTAGTTGATCGAATTGATTTTGAAATTGAAGAGAATCCAACAAATATAAGTAGTGCAGTAATCGAGGCCTGCCTACAACGATTCCGTCCAATATTATTATCTACACTAACAACGGTTATGGGACTAATTCCACTTTATCTGAACGGAGGGGAAATATGGCAACCAATGGCTGTAACGATCATGATCGGACTTCTTTTTGGTACTATTATTACATTGATCTTTATTCCTGTAATATATTGTGTTTTATTAAAACGGTAGAATAGATGTTTAGTCATTTTGTGATGTTCAAAATGACTGAACATTGCCTAACATATGAGTGTAATGAAAGTGTTTTTTACGAAATCAGCCAATCTAGTTATTAATTTTTATTCTAACTTATGGTATCTTTGTTTAAGAACGATTAATCTATCAAAAGTGAGAATCCAAGAAAATAAATTTATTAATAGAAGAACTTTAATAATTGTCATATCGTTATTGTTCTCTTTGTTCATAAATATACAATCAACAGTTAATCTTTTATCACAAGAGGTTAGTAAAACTGAGTATGGTTTTTTGTCAAAAGGAGTCTTATTTTGGTTCATGGGAATTATTTTAATGTTCTTTTTATCTTGGGGGATTTTGTCGTTTAATTTAATTTGGCGTACGAAGATATCTTTTAGAAATCATTATGGAAATATACTATTATCTGTATTAGGTAATATTGTTATTGTTATTATGATTTTATCACTTCATCTTACTGTTTCAAAGAAGTTAGAAGTTGATCATCTTGGCAAAACGAGTTTTATTGCCTTGATATTTGGTTGGAGTGTTGTCACTTCTATTCTAATACTTATCTCTAGGTCTATTCAATATCAACAACAAAAAGAATCAGACCAGTTGGAAAAAGAGGAATTGAAAAGTGAGAAATTAAGAAGTGAATTAAACGAATTAAAGAGTTTTATGAATCCTCATTTTCTTTTTAATTCACTTAATACTTTAAACGCACTAATATTAATTGATCAAGATAAGGCAGTTCTTTTTTCATCACATTTATCAAGACTTTATCGTTACATTTTACAAAGTAAAGATAAAGACCTTGTCTCTATTGAAGATGAGATGTTCTTTTTGGATAGTTATGATGAACTATTAAAGATACGATTCTCAAACTATTTTAACCTTAATATTCAATGGTCTCCATTATTTAAGATTATTCAGATACCAGTGCTGTCAATTCAGATTTTAATAGAAAATGCAGTGAAACATAACGAAATATCTAAAGATAATCCACTAGAAGTAAAAATCTTTTTAGAAGACGATTACCTTGTTGTATCTCATGTTTTGTGTGAGAGAAGAAATTTGGAAGAAAGTATGGGAAATGGCATATCTGGATTGTCTAAAAGATGTAAGATTTTATTAAATAAAGATCTTGTGATACGAAAAGATACCTGTTTTACAGTAAAAGTACCAATTCTAAATTAAAAGTGTATGCGTGTAGTAATTATAGAAGACGAGTGGGGACCTCAAGAAATATTAAAACGTTTAATTTCAGAATATGACCCATTAATTCAAATCGATGCAGTAATTGATTCGGTACGTAACTCTATAGTATACTTTAAAAATAAGCCAGAGATTGATCTTGTTTTTATGGACATACATCTATCTGATGGTATCTCTTTTGATATATTTGATGAAGTTAATATTGATCAACCTATTATTTTTATTACGGCTTATGATCAATATGCTATAAAAGCATTTAAACATAATAGTGTTGATTATTTATTAAAACCTTTGATTAAAACTGAATTGTTTGAAGCTTTGAATAAATTTAAAGCTTTTCCTCCCTTACCTAATATTACTAAGGATTTAGTGAACCAAGTAATATGCCAAATAAATGAAGCTAAGCCCAGTTTTCGAAAATCATTTTTGATTCAGTCTAAGGATAACCTAATTCCAATTTTAATAGATGATATCTTAGCTTTTTTTGTGGATCTAGGGGTTGTAAAATGTTATACTCGTGATCATAAAATGTATGTTCTATCATTAACTCTTGATCAGATTGAAAACGAAGTTGACTCGGCTCAATTTTTTCGTGTTAATAGACAATATATTCTTCAAATGGAGTCTATCAAACAAATGAATATATATTTTAATGGCAAGCTTAAAATAAAGACGATATGTCATTTTGATGAAGATATTGTTGTTAGCAAACAAAAAGCGATTGCTTTAAAGAAATGGTTTAGTTCCTAGATATAATAATTTAATTATTGTGTTTATTACGTTAGCTGAGAATGTATTGGCTTATATATTTGTTAAATCATTCGTTCATTCATTGTATGTATTTACTTCGATTAGTTCCATTATTGAGTATGTCTGAATTAAGATATACTATATTTATTCATTAGTGGTGGACTTTTTTACAAAAGAATACCAAATAAGTGGACAAGGACAGTTTTGATACCCTATGTCCTATTTCTGTATTTATTTTGTTTGGAACCCGTCTTAAGGAGAAGCTTATCATATACCACAAAAAGTCTCTATTATAATTGTTTAATATTGTCGTTTTTATGTAACACAGAGGCTTTGTAAGGTATTGCATGTAGGCTATCCATTAAGATATAATACAAACAGATCGCTTTATGAATAAATCTTTGTTTTTTATTTTTGTGTCATTCATTTTGATTGTTGTGTCATTCATTTTGATTGTTACTAGTCCATTAAAGGCACAAAAACATCCACGCTTGTTTTTCTCTACAGATGATATTAAGGAGTTAAGCAATGCCCGTTATACGACACATAAAGAGGAGTGGAAATCTCTTCGTAAGGATAGTGAGCACTTACTAAAGAATGTTTCATTCGAGCATCCAGAGAAGAAAAAACTTCATAGTCAATCCGAGAAACTCGCAGGAATGGCTTTGATGCAATTGCTTGATTCTAAGCTTGCGTATTTACCTTACCTTAAAAAAAGTATGCTACAGTTTTGTCGTTCGGAAGTCTGGCAACCTTGGTTTGAGGATAAAAGTAAGTGTCCTGTAAATGATCTGGGAATGGGACAATATTTGGTCAATATGTCTGCTACTTATGATATGTTATACCCAGAACTTTCTAAGAAGGAGAGAGTTTATATTGAAAAACAACTTATTGAAATTGCGGATAAGTTCTGTGATGATTATCCTCGTTTTCGTACAACTGAATTTAAAGGAATGAACTGTAACCATGGAACGAATGTTTATTCTGGCTTGACAGCAGTACGTTATGTCGTGGATGGCTTATCAGAAGGAATGAAGGCGAAATGGGACAAGGTATTATCAGATAAATTCCATCGATTGACTACAGAGATGAACCATCATATGTCTGATGGAGTATCTGATGAGGGGGCAACTTACTATATGTTCCAACTAAAGACTTACCTGTTGTGGTTTGAGATCTTAAGACATGCCAAATATAATGGTACGAATAAACCTTTTGAGGATTTAGAATGGTTTAAGAATACATCCAAATATGCCATCTATTCGATTCTTCCAGGTGGTACAGATAATTTTGGAGGATTGGCTCTTTATGGTGATGCGAAACCAGAATTCTGGGGTAATCCTACTTGTGTCTTTCCATTGCTTGCAAAAACATTAAATGATCCTATTGCACAATGGATGGCTAACGATTTAGATGTTTATAAAGGCGAAAACAAGTCGAAGGCTTATTATGATGTATGGCGTTATTTGTGGAAATGTGACACACCAAGTGTGAATCTGGACACATTAAAACAGTGGCACTTATTTGAAGATGTTGGAATATTTGCGTGGCGATCTTCTTGGAAGAATGATGCTGCCTATTTTACGTGTAAGTCAGGACAGCATTATCAAGGTCATGCCCATCCTGATGATGGTCAGTTTATGATTCACAAAAATGGAATTCCATATATCGTGGATATGGGCTACTCTCACCCTAAATTAACAACGGAACACAACGTTTTGATTATTGATGGGAAAGGACAAAAAGGAGATGGAGAAGTATGGCCTGATTTCGGTGAATTTCCTTATAACCGAGATGCTTGGGGTAAGACCTCTTTCCTTCTTGCTACTGATAAGCGTATAGATTCTTTTTCGGACTATTTTGATATCGTATTGGACCCAACATCATTGTACGACAATAAGGTGCTAAATAAGTGGCAGCGTGAATTTATCTATCTTGATGATTTTTATGTTTTACATGATAAGATTGATGCTTCTCGTAAAGTAGAGATGGAATTGTTAATGCACTCTTTGGTTTCTGTTCCAGGAAAGAAAGATAGTTATGATTATAGTAAAACACGTAAGTTGAATCCTTTTTCTGAAGTGGCAAAAGGACAGTGGAATGTGAAACCATCTACGCTAGAGTGTGAATTATTTAAGATATATGATCTTTCCTCTAATAAATGGAGTCAAGAAGTGAAGGAGTCTTGGTTTTATGATAATTATAAAAGAAGAAAAGGTGGCGATGGACATGCCCAGTTAGGTTATCATATCTCAAGTAAGATTAATGCCAAAGAGGCAAATTCTACTTTTGTAATGGGGTTTGAATCTTCTATGAAAGGTTTAGAATTCGAAAACACACCGTCGGGTTTAGTTATTTTTAGAGAAAAGAAGAAAGTTGGACAGATTGTTTGGGATAAGGATGATAAGATGAATGGTTACTACCATGGATTAGATAAGTCATACTATTTCTTTAGATCTTGTCGCAAAGTCTCTATGGATCATCTGCAGGTTACCGCTTCCAATCCTTTCAGTGGGGTGATTGTTTTAAAAGACAAAAAGTGGCATATGCAGTTGTGTGCAGATGGTGAAAATCATGTTCAGATTAATAAGCGTATTGATGTCACTTCTTTGAAAGACGTTGAGGTTACTTTGAATGGAGAGACAACCTCATTGCATATAAAGAATAAAGGGATGTTTGTGTTCTAATATTATATCACGAGATGTCATCGATTAATGATATTCAAAGATCAAAAAAAGCCACATACACTAGTTTAGAGTGTGTGGCTTTTTTATTATATCGGTTAGAGTATCTTATTTAAATAGTTTACTCACTTTGTTAATAGAATGTGGTAAACAGAAAATAATCACTCTGTCATTTTCCTGTACTTGTGTGGTTCCTGTGGCGATAATCCCCTCATTTCCTCGGATGACACCTCCAACACTTACACCTTCAGGGAACTTGATATCTTTTAATGTCCCTTTGGTTATCTTTGCTTTGGCTTTTGCAACGAATTCAAATACCTCCGCATCAGATGCAGTTAAACATTTTACATGCGAAACTTCTGCGTTCATAGTAAAACGGTAGATATAACTTGCTGCAATACGCTTCTTATTGATCACACCACCAATACCAATATTTTCGGCGAAATCGAGGTAATCCATATTCTCTACCTCCGCTACCGTACGTTTAACTCCCATCTTTTTAGCCATCTGACAAGACAGAATATTGGTTTCCGCATTTCCTGTTACAGCAATAAAAGCATCGACTCTATCAATACCTTCGTCTTTTAGAAGATCTAGATCACGACCATCTCCATTGATCACCATTGCGTCATCTAGTTTGGCTGCAATCTTATGACTACGTTTCTTGTCAGCTTCGATAACAGTGACCTTGAACTGGTCTTTAAGGCGTAGTGCTGTTTTGATCCCTATTCGGCTACCACCAAGGATCATGATATTCTTGATCTCATATTTGCGCTTTCCTGCCCTTTCAATAATCTCATCTACTTTGTTCTTTTGTGAGATAAAGAAGACAAGGTCGTTAAGCAATATTTGATCGCTACCAGTAGGGATGATTGTTTCCCCATATCTATTGATCGCAACAACTCTAAAGTCGGTTAGTGTTCCTGCCATTTCAGCAAGTGTCTGACCAACAAATTCACCACGATCACGTATCTTGATACCAAAAAGAATTAGTTGTCCTGAAGAGAATTCTAATACTTGTCTGGTATTGGTTAGTTTGATATATTCTACGATCTCTTTTGCTGCAAGGTGTTCTGGATAGATCAATTCATCTATTCCCATACGTACAAATTTCTCTTTGTTATGAGAAAATAGGTACTCTTGGTTATCAATACGGGCAATGGTTTTCTTCGAACCTAGATCTTTTGCCAATTGACAAGCAATAAGGTTTCTCTCTTCGTATGGGGTTACAGCGATAAAAAGATCCGCTTGAGCAGCTCCACTCTCTCTTAAATCACGTAATGAAATTGCAGATCCTTCTACAGTCATTAAATCGAGAGAAGAAGCGAGCATCGATAGTCTCTCTTCGTCTTCGTCTAATACAACAATTTCATGGTTTTCGTAAGTGAGCATCTTAGCAAGGTGGCTCCCCACTTCTCCTACTCCTGCGATTACAATATTCATAATAACTTTATCCAGTATTAAGTAAAAATACGTTGTGTTTAGTTAGCAAATATATGCGTTTTCAATGGATTATACAGGCATTAAGGGATTTTATCTTTTTTGTAGTCTTGAATATAGTGTCCCATTTGTTCTCCTATTGTAGGGCTTATAATGAGATCCCCTGCACTTTTCAAGAGCTTGTAATGCTCGACTTCTGTCCACCGAACTCTCTTTTGGGTTTTAATGTATAGTTGTTGCTGTGAGCCATATTTCCCCTTTATTATACAGAGTAATCCTTTTGAATGAATGGCTTTCACTTTTTCTACAGAAGTGGAATCGATGATGATATTAGGATAGCCATGAAAAGGAATATGATAATAGTCTATTATCGGTTTAACTATTTTTATGTATTCTTGTGAATGAGGATGTTGCGGTGTGGGATGAACCCATAATCTGACTTCCGAATCGTTGATCATCAGATACCACTTTTCATATCGACTATTCTTCCAAATAAAATGAGTGGGTTCTGGTGATATGGGCAATATTGATACCCAGCCGACGATTAGGATCATGATTGTTTGGTGCAGATGTTTTTTTATCAAAGTGGAAGACATAGTAATGATTGTGATGGTCATCATTGTAAATGTTTTGGGGGAGAGATAAAGATCATGAATTGCTATTGGAAAAAGTTGGTCTGTGTGGCGACAAAAAGTGAAAAAAATATGGGTTATATGGTTGGCAAGGTAGATTATTATGTTCTCAATAAATGGAAAGGAATGACTCATTAGTTGGATTAGACCCAAACCAATCTGAATGGTGACCACAGGAATGGCTACCAGATTCCATATTAAAGCTAGAGGGTTCCATTGGTGAAAATAGTAGAGAATTAATGGTAGAGTTCCTATTTGAGCCCCAATAGATGCAGCGGATACTTGCCATACCCATAATAGAAGCTTTTGTTTCGGATGCCATATGTCCAATATATAGGGGGCAAACCAAAGTATTCCTAATACTGCTGTAATGGATAGTTGGAAGCCTATAGAGGTGATTATTTGGGGAGCAATAATCAACATCACCATTACAGCAATAGTCCAGATATGGATTGGAGAACTTTGTCTTTGTACTAAAGTATAGATGATGCCTATGCTAATCATCCACATCGCCCTTTGAAGAGAGATAGAGGCGTTTATAGATTGCATAAAGAGCGAACATACAATCCAGGCAATAATATAGGCCAGAGGCTTGGTCTTCGAAAAAAATAGTAGGGGATAGAGCATCGAGACAACGATTCCCCATAATATTGATAGATGGAGGCCTGACATTGCTAAGACATGAGAAATGCCTAAGTGAGAGAAGTGGCTTTTTACCTCTGTGGTTAGATAAGATTTGTTTCCCATTAATAGCGCTTGAATAAAAGCTTCATGTTCTTTCGTGAAACGTTTATTATGCCAGATTTTATTTAAATAGTGTTGGATGTTTGAAGTCGTTTGATGCGATGTAATCTTTCCTTTGTCGATAATGATGTTTTCTTTGGCCCATGCTTTATATGAGATTCCTTGTGATCTTAGGTGGTAGGAATAATCCATAAAATAGGATGGATAAGAGCTCGTAATTCCACCAAATGATAAGTTGGAGGAGACAATGGATCCTTGTTTTAGTAGAGTTAAGCTATCTGTATATAGTAATGCCTCTTTGGTTTTATGGTTCGAATCGATGAATCGTATATGGTAATGCTTCTTGCCATTAATAGATCTCTTTGACTCTAATACCTTATAGGTGTATCGACCATTTTTAGGAAGTGATTCTTTTAATTTTGATGGATATAGTTGGACTCCGAGAGAGAAAATAGAAGCCAATAACAGAAGATAGATAAATTTATGTTTATATCTACACCAACATAAAAATAAAGCTATAGAAAGTATCCCAACCATTATTATTGTTATCAATTCCCAGTCATAAGCAGCATACAGTAGGCCTATTGTCAAGGCATATAAGAGTGGAAATAGAGGGGATGGTTTGTGTTCTTTTCCCATAGATTGTCAATCATTTAAGGTGCTTTTATTAAGAACAATAGACCATCGTAAAGTGTTTAATACTTCTTTTGCTTTGTGGATTGATATCGAGTTGTCGGTTAGACTAAAGAGATAGAGTATTGTGTTTTATATTTATTATATCTAGTGAATTGTTATTTTTGTGATAAATTATAAATACTATGAATTATAAAAAGCTTATCTACTTTGTTATTGCCCTTTGTGCTGTTTACTATGTTGCTTTGTATTTTGGAGGGAATACATTTCTTTCTAAGATGAAAGAGTATGCCTATAGTGAATCGGTTAATCCTAGTCAACCACTTAATGACTCCCAGAAAATTATGGAGAGTCAAAAGGATGAAGATTTTGACGATCCTTATTTTATCCCACAGTCTTACAAGACACCTAGTAGCGATACGGAAATGCAAGCCATGTATTTTACTAAAATATTTATGGTCTCTAAGATGCTTCTATTACAAGATTATTTTGACCTAACCTTGGCTCAACAGAATCTCATTAATGATGTTGTCCTAAATATTTATTATCCAAAGAATAGAACGTTTTTAATTGAATCCTCTACAGTAAAAGAGTATGATTTGAAATCGATAAACCAAGCACTTATTGATAGTACGAAGTTCCTACAAATGGTCGACTCTATATGCACATCACATCATATTGCTTTATGGAAATTAAAGAGGGATGACGATTATAGCATCAAAAGAGTAGATAGTTTAGCTTCTCTTGTAAATTTATCTGAGCGCATGAAAAGTCACCTTTTATATATAACACGAGAGCGAAATAAATTAATCGATCAGGCTGGTTGTAATAATTCAGTTGATTTTATTAGAGCAGTGAGTGAATATACCTACCAATTTAATAGCAGTTTTAGTTTCAATGAGATAAAAGTCGTTAAAGCTAAGTTGCTTAAACAGAAGTCATTTTTGACTGCAACAAAGGCGATGGATACAAAGCCTAAACCGAATGCGACTATTGAGTCTGCTATGTTTATGACCTACTATAATTTCTTCTTTGAGTTGAATGCAATTCAATATTATTATTCGGGAAAAGAAAATAATACCATACGAATAAATAAGAGTAAAGAATTGATCGATAGTTTTAGAAAGAATTTCGGTGTAAAATTTAATATATGAAAGTCAGGCAAAGATTCTAATAGTTAGTCTTTTTACCTATTGTACCCTAGTTTGTTCTTGGTGGATGAGGAAATTTATTGAATCCTATTTTATATCGATTTACATCGCTTGTTTCTTTAAAGGAGTAAACGAAAGAGAGGGGATGATTCATTCACTATAAGAATTTTTATAAAGAAAAATAGTGGTCAAATAAAGGGTTGCTCCATGGTTCCTTCATGGTTCGTCCATGGTTTGTCCATCGATTTGACGTTTTCGATGGAGGAACCATGGAGCAACCATGGACAAACCATGGAGGAACGACCTTTGAATTCCGTTTGGGGCAAGTAGATTTTTATGCTGAGATAGAGCCTTACAGTGAAAAATGAATAAATAACAGAGGTTGAGAATTCATTTATATCACGAAACAAAATAATACTGTATAAATCTTATGGACAAGCCTTATAAAGTTCTGTACTCTTTATTATTTTTGTGAGCAAATTATAAATATTATGAATTTTAAGAAGTTATTTTTTCTTGTCATTGCCTTAAGTGTGATCTATTATATTGTACTGTATGTCTTTTGGCCTTCTATCGTTACACATAATAATAGAGAAGAGTTAAGTGATTCTATCCTTGGAGTCGTGTCTAACCCAGATGACGTGTTGCCTATAGATACGCTAACTAAGAACTCTGTGTGGATTGATAAGGCGCAGAATACCGATACTATTGTTTCTCCTTCAACGGAGTTGGATAAAAAGGCAATGTATCTAACCGAAACATTTGTGAACCCAAAGATGCTTATGTTAGATGAATACTTTGATCTAACACCAGAACAAAGAAAGCGAATCAATGATGTTATTATAAACATACAATACAAAAAGAATAGGAACCTTTTTATCCGTTCTTCTCAAGGGAAAAGTATGGCACCTTCTTCGGCTTCACATGTCGTTTTAGATGGTAAAATATTTCTTCAGATGGTCGACTCTGTTTCCACGGCTCATAATATCCCTTTATGGAGCCTAAAAAGAGATAAAGCATATGGTATTAAACAAGCCGACAGCATTGCTAAGGCTTGTGGCTTTACGGATGAAAAAAGAGTTGTTCTTATGGGAGTGGAGCAATATCGATATAAATATTTGCGAAAAATTAATCGAGACAACTTAGAGGAGTTCGTTAAAATGGATGAAGCCTATGATCGTTATCTAAAGAAGAATTTCGAGATCCATGAAGTTAGAGGAATTAAGTTTAAATTCTTTAAAGAAAATGCGATCTTGAAAGCTAAAAATATGGTGCGTTTGCTTCCAAATGTTAAGCCTAAGATGAAGCCGAAGCTTTTAGAAGCCTATACCAATCTATATATAGAGTATAACGAAATCCAATATTACTACTCTGGTCAAAAAAATGGTGTCAAACGAATCAAAAAAACCAATGAATTGATGGCACGATTTAATGAGGGTTTCCAAAAACTAATAACTGAAAGTATGCATTAATTAAAGAGGAACGAAGGGTTCCTTTTGATGATATAGAACATATTTGAGATGTTATTATGTATAACAGATTGATATATAGTTGTTAAGTCTGATTTTTGTTATGTTGTAACCTCTTTTTTTTATCCTTTTTTTCAAACAATGATTTAATAGCATAAGTTGTATCTATCTTACGGATGAAATTTTTTCTTAGCAAACAATTTAGAATGTAATGTAAAATGGTTGCAATTCCTATAGGTATCTTATTTTAAAATCAATATAGATTAAGGTACAAGGGGGCTATTTGTGTTATTGTTCATGTTGGAGTTTTTACATGATGTTTACCTTTGTAAGGTATTTAATGATAACCAATTAGTTTTGAATGGCTCTAGTTAATAATACTATGATTATCAGGCGCCAGCTGATCTCTAGACTGGCACAGCTTATTAGACAAAAAGATTTGGCTAATAAAATTGATCGTCTTCCGATCGAAATGGCTCCACGTAATATGGAAGCACAACGTAGGTGTTGTATCTTTAAAGAGCGAGCGATTGCACGGTATAAGTCTTTCCCGCTTTTAGGATTTGTACCTAATGACGAAGATGATGAGCTGATTACTCTTTCTCAGCTGGTAGAACAAGCATGCCAGCGTGAAACTCCTTCGGAAAAGATCTTGACCGTAGTGGATGAGGCATGTAGTAACTGTGTAAAAGTAAACTACGTTGTAACGAACCTTTGTAAGGGGTGTGTTGCAAGTCCTTGTTACATGAATTGTCCTAAAGGTGCGATTCATTTTACGAAAAATGGACAAGCAGAAATCGATCATGAGAAATGTGTGAACTGTGGAATTTGTAAGAATGCATGTCCATATCACTCGATTGTTTATGTTCCTGTTCCATGTGAAGAATCTTGTCCTGTTGGTGCGATCTCTAAAGATGAGAACGGTAATGAGCGTATTGACGATGAAAAGTGTATTTATTGCGGAAAGTGTGTAAATGCATGTCCTTTTGGTTCGATTTTCGAAATGTCTCATATTATCGATATTTTCCGATCAATGGAGAGAGGTGAGAAAGTGATTGCACTTCCTGCTCCTTCTATTATGGGACAGTATCGTGAACCTATGGGCAAAATTGTTACGGCACTAAAGAATCTTGGATTCCATGATGTGGTTGAGGTGGCTGAAGGTGCTACGGTAACAACAAGAAATGAATCTGTTGAGCTACAAGAAAAACTTAATGAGGGGCAGTTGTTTATGACAACCTCTTGTTGTCCGAGTTATGTTCAAGCAGTAGAGAAGCATATGCCAGGAGTGAAACCTTTTGTTTCTCATACCAAGTCTCCTATGTATTATGCTGCTGAGATAGCTCGTGAAAGGTATCCTGATGCGAAATTAGTTTTTATTGGACCTTGTATTGCGAAGCGAAAAGAGGCTCAGATGGATCCTAATATTGATTATATTATGACTTTTGAAGAAGTAGATGCTTTCTTCGATGGTTTTGATATCCGAGTATCGGAACAAGAAGTTGCTCCTCTTGCTCGTATTGAAATGGAAAGTCGTAATTATGGTCAATCAGGTGGGGTCGCAGGAGCAGTATTAGCGCAAGATCTGAAAGTAGATGTCAATGAAATGAAAATCAATGGTATCAACAAGAAGTCTATGGCGTTATTAAAGACCTTTGCTAAAGGTCGTGCCACTGCCAACTTTATTGAAGTGATGGCCTGTGAAGGTGGATGTGTTGGTGGTCCTTCTGCTAATGTAGATGTAGTTAAAGGACGCAAACAACTGGATGCATCTTTGAAACAGTGTTATTCAGAATAGTCTAAACCTTAGACACACATTATTATTAAAGGTGTATTCTTAGCTTTTGCTAAGGGTGCACCTTTTTGTATGTCGTTTAGGGGAGGATTATAGTGTGTGGATAAATAAATTTATATTATTACCTAAAAAGAGTTAATCCGTCTGATTATTTTTATACTTTTGTAACATCGTTGGTTTCATTATTGGGTATGTTTTACTCGATGGAATTAAAAGGGAATATCGTTAGAATCGATAACAGTTCCCGCTGCTGTGGATCCTAATCTATCTTTTTGGATAAGAAGGTAGATTGTGATTACTAATTTATATGCCACTGTCCTATGGATGGGAAGGTTTTAGTAATCGGGACAAGTCAGAAGACCTGCCAGTGATAGATAGATTTCTACAGTCTGCGGTGAACAGGCAAAGGGTCAGTACTTCATATTTATGTGTTGAAATTCTTTCAACCATTCATTGTTGCTGTAGATAATAATAATTGAATTTTATCGGGATTGGAAGCAATGAATTTATTTATAATACATCTTTTATATTGTTTGTTTTTTAAAGGTAAAGATCTAATAGTTAGATTATTGGATCTGTCTCCACCTGTTTCAAGATGTGTCAAATAAACTTCATGTTTTTACAATAAATTAAATTTTCAATTATCTATAACCTTTAAAATCACGGTTATATCAACTGTAACAGTTATGAAAAAAATTTACTCTTTTCTTATTCTTTCCTTTGTGTTTGTTTCTTCCCTAACAGCACAGAATAGGATGATGTTGCGTCAGAAGTTGTTTACACAAAGCAGCTTGATGAAGCAAGATGTTGAAGCCGATACAGATGGCTTTACTTATTTGAATGGTTACTATTCGGATTATACCTTAAGTAATGCTTCTTATGTCTTTGATATCTTAGGTGATGTCGTTTATACATTAAAGAAGGATAAAATTTATGGTTATAATATTACTACAGGTACGATTGTCTATGAGAGTACGCTGTTTGAAGGAACTGGGAATTATCCTTCGTTCTTAAAGATTGATTCATCAAATAATTCTGCCTATGTTGGTTTTACGGTCGATGGTGATAAAGATGACTATATCTATAAGCTAGATATGAATACCAATAAATGGACCGAGGTTATAAAGCTTGCTTGTAACTTTGATGTGGAGATCTATAATAATAGGCTTTATATCTCTGGTTTAGGTTATTCTGATTGGAATGGAATAGATGATAAAAATAGTATTTGGGTATTACCATTAGATGGTTCAAAACAATTACAAAAAATAATAGAGGTATCGGGTAATTCTTGTGGTTTGGCAATCTCTTCTAACGGAACGTTGGTTACTGGTAAATATGATTTAAATAAAAAGAGCTATGGTGTCTATATGTGGGATGACATGGCTTTAGAGGAAGCATATATAAATAATAAAGTTCTGACTACTACAGAATCTTTTTGTCTAGCTAACCTATCCAATGGAATATACGATTGTACGTTTGACAAGGATGATAACCTATATTGGAATATAAATAGTTTTACTACACCATCTTATGTTGTTAAATGGAATAATGTGAATACTAATTGCCCGTATGATAAGATAATGAGTGCTAAGGCTGGTACTTGGTTTACTACTTTGGTTGTTAGTGGAGACGCTTCAAATAGTGCTTTATGGGTTGCTTCTTATTCACAAAGTCCAGTTAAGGTTATGCATCATAATAGTGATCTTTATACAGATAGTGAGGAATCTTATGAACCTAATTTTGCATCAAAAGTATTAGAGTATTGTCCTGCTCCTGGTCAGTTCATTAATACAACGTCATATGGAACAAGAGATGTTGCGAATAAGACTGCTGGTAATAATATTCTAAAGCCATTTGGCAGACGATTGGTCTCCTTAGGTTCTTTTGGTGGGTATATCGTTTATGGTTTTGATAAACCGATAAAGAATGATAAAGACAATCCTTATGGTGTCGATTTTACTGTTTTTGGTAATCCTTTTTATGGAAGTTCAGAACCAGGTATTGTTCAAGTAATGAAAGATGAGAATGGAAATGGTAAACCTGACGATACATGGTATGAGTTGCAAGGTAGTGACCATTTCTTGAAATCGACTATTCGTGACTTTTCTGTTACTTTTACTAATCCGAAAGGACTGTTTGATGTCCCTTATGTAACAAGTGGTGGAACCAAAGGAATCGTGAAATATATGGGACAATTTCATAGTCAAAACCATTATCCTGAGGCTAAGAATTTCCCAAATATAAGTCAAGATGCGTATACCTTAGAAGGTACCCGTTTAAGAGATCGAACCTATAAAAAGACGATCGTGGTAAATTGTCCTTTTGATTATGGTTATGCAGATAATACTATCATCAACTATAATAAATCTAAACCTTTTATCCCTGATAATCCATATACTACGGATGTTGTAGAAGGTTATGGTGGAGATGCTTTCGATATAAACTGGGCTGTAGACAAAGACGGTAATCATGTGGTATTAGACGAGATTAATTTTGTACGTATCTATAATGGTCTTTTGGCTGATGGTGCTATCTTAGGTGAAGTCTCTACTGAAGTAGGTGGTGTCTGTGCAGCTAAACCTGATCCATCTCTAACTGGGGCTACCGATATCATTGTAAGTTCGCAACCTGAAAATGTGGGTGTTTATCCTATAGAAGATAAAGGAGAGATTGGTGTTGGTGAGAAATTCCAATTTAATACCGTGGTTTTAAGCATGGGAACTCCCAATTTGAATCAAGAGATCGAATGGGTAAGTGCTGATGAAAAGATCGCAACGGTAACCGATACAGGTCTGTTAATGGGGATCGATAATGGGGAAACAACCATTACTGCTTCATGGAAACAAAATCCTCAAATAAAAAGAGAATTCGTGGTTAAAGTTTCTGGAGAAAAGTCTACTGCTGTATTTGATAAAGATCAGAATCTATTTAAAGTTTATCCGAATCCATCGATGAATAAGATCATGATTGAAGGAGTGCATAAAGGGGATATCAAAATATATAATTGTGTGGGGGTTACTGTTTACTCACAACGTGATTACTCTTCTTCTAGAAGTATTGATATTACTTCTTTGCCTTCAGGATTCTACTATATAGAAATACAACAAGCACAACAAACATACACTCTGAAACTATTAAAACAATAGTTCAATTTTCAAGCCCCTTATGACTAGGGGCTTGAATTATTTTTCATTCAATGAATAAAAAATCAATAATTACCCTCATCTGTTTGTTTTTATCAGTGATGGGGGCCAAAGCACAAGGGATACAGGATTCTGTATTTACTATTCCGATTGTCGATATTAATGCCAAATATATCTTTAAGAAAGAGGATGCAGGTATGACTAAAACTCGTGTTGACTCGATGGTATTAGTTCAGAAAATAAGTCAATCTCTTTCGTCTCTATTATCTGAGAATACACCTGTCTTTATTAAGAGTAAAGGACGTGGAGCTTTAGCTACAGCCTCTTTTAGAGGTACAGCACCTTCTCATACACAGGTGCAATGGAATGGTTTAAATATTAATTCACCGATGACTGGGATGGTGGATTTTTCCCTGATACCAATCTATTTTATTGATGATCTTTCTTTGGAACATGGAGGTGCATCTATTGCATCCCAAAGTGGAGGACTAGGAGGGGTGATCAATCTAGGTAATCAAGTGAGATGGGATGATCCATTCGAGTTTAAATATATACAAACTATAGGGAGTTATCATACCTATAATGAGTTCCTCTCTTTGGGTTTTGGAAATAAAAAGTTTCAATCTAAAACAAGGGTATATTTAAATCAATCGAGAAACGATTTTACCTTTATCAATCGACATAATTTTGATAAGATAGATCCAGTGACAGGCAATTTCATTCATCCTAAAGATACCAATAAATTGGCCGATTATACGAAATATGGTCTTCTACAAGAGCTCTATTGGAAGCCCAATAACAGTAATGTATTTTCTGTTAGATATTGGGGACAATTTGCAGATAGAAGCTTACCTCGTGTAATCTCTTATGAAGGTCCTGTAGACTCAAATATCAATAATCAAGTTGATGTGGATCATAGAGGTATTGTCGATTGGAAACATTATGGCAAGAAAAGTAAATTCGTGGTCAAAGCTGGAGGTGCAAAAAAGAGCCTTGATTATACTCTAAAGAATCAGGTGGGGGGAGATGGTGCTAAATGTGCTATTGATTCTAAAAGTACCTCCTATCAACTTCAAAATAGTGTCGACTATAACTATGACTTTACAGAGACTCTTAGTCTTAATTCCTCTGCTAGTTGGAGTAAATCATGGGTTGATACTCATGAGTCTGTGAAGAAAACAGGATACAATAAAGACAGAGAAAGTGTTTCTCTCTTTGCTTCTTTATCTAAAGGATTATGGGATAGGGTGAATGTGACGGCTCAGGCTCGTCAAGAATGGCAAGATTATGATGCCTTAGATGCTATCTGGTTTAGTGGTTTAGATTTTAGAGTCTTTCAAGATTATAATTTGATCTTAAAAGGAAATGTGTCACGTAATTATCATGCGCCTACTCTTAACGATTTATATTGGCAACCTGGTGGGAATCCGAATTTAAAACCAGAAGATGGGTATACCTATGAGGTGGGATTAGAGGATTATTGGAGCAATACAAAGACTACTTTTAAATGGGATGTTACTGCTTATTATTCGGATATAGATAATTGGATTATATGGATTCCTAGTGTAAAAGGTTTTTGGGAACCTCGTAATGTGAAGAACGTTATCTCGAAAGGGGTTGAGGTCAATACCACCTTAACGGGGCAAATGAACTATTTTAGATATAAGCTGAAAGCTACTTATGCTTATACCAGCTCTGTTAATTATGAGAAAAGCGATGTGTGGGGGGATGAATCTTACGGTAAACAGTTGGTTTATATTCCACTTCATTCAGCGAATTTCTTAGCTAAGGTGGACTTCAAAAACTTCTTTGTTAGCTATCAGTATAATTTCTTTAGTGAGCGATTTACGACTACAAGTAATAACGTCTCTATTAGACGGTGGCTTTATCCATACCATATGAATGATCTCTCACTGGGAGTAAATCTTTATAAAAAGAGAGATCGCTATGTTCAGCTTAAATGTGAGGTTTTTAATCTCTTTAATGAGGTATATCATTCGGTTTTATATAGTCCTATGCCTAAAAGAAATTATGAAGTTACATTACTATTAAAATTATAACAGATGAAAATAAAGAATCTGATATACCTACTTCTGTTGCTCTTTGTTGTTACATCATGTATGCAAGATGACAAATTGTGGGAAGTTAATGAGTCTAACAACTCTGACCCTTCTGCTGGCCTTTTTATTACAAACGAGGGTAATTTTATGTATGGTAATGCTTCTCTTTCGTATTATAATATGGAAGAGAAGAAAGTGAAAAATCTTGTTTTCTTTGAAACCAATGGTTTACCAATGGGAGATGTTGCCCAGTCTATGGCTATAAGAGATACGCTCGGCTATGTGGTGATGAACAACAGTGGAAAGATATACGTAATCAATACCAATACGTTTAAATGTGTCGGAAAGATAACAGGACTTACTTCTCCTCGGTATATACATTTCCTTGACAAACATAAGGCTTATGTTACGGATCTTTATGCTAAGGCTATTTGGATTGTAGACCCTCTAGGAGATTACGAAAAGACAGGAATTGTAAATGGTAAGATCTTAGGGAAGATAGAGGTCAACAATCATACTTCTAAATTCTATCAACATCCTACAGAACAGATGGTACAGTATAAGAACTTTGTTTTTACCAACTGTTGGAGTTATGACAATAAGATCTTGGTTATTGATAGCAATACGGATGAACTTGTAGATTCAATTAAAGTATTAAAACAACCGACCTCTTTAGTGATGGATCGTTTTAATCATATATGGACCATTACGGATGGAGGATATGAAGGCTCACCTTACGGACAAGAGAAGCCGGGTTTACAATGTATTGATGCAGAAAGTAGAAAAGTCTTAAAGACATGGCGTTTTAATATGGACGATTGGCCTTCCGAAGTTCAGCTTAATGGAACGAAGGATGTGTTATATTTTTTGAATAAGCATGTCTATAGGATGCCTGCTTCACTTAATGCCGATCCTGAATGTTTTATAAAGAATCCTAATGCCACCTCGCAATATGGTGGTTTCTATGGTTTAAGTGTAGACCCTTTTACCGATGAGATTTATGTAGCAAATGCTTTAGATTATCAGCAACAAGGAGTCGTCTATCGATTCCAAAAGAATGGTACAGCAGTAGATACTTTTAAAGTCGGAATTATACCAGGGGCATTCTGTTTTAAACCAGAACTACCATGACAAAGATATAAGAGAGAAGAGTTTAGGGAATAAGATCATCGTCACATTTTGATTTCTTTTACTGGGTAGTTTTCCCATCTATCCTCCCTATTGCTTGTAATTTTCGAAGATTCATATGGCTTTTGTGAACCAACTCTTATTTTCGACTCTTTTCTCTTTGATTAGAAACACAAAAAGAGGATATCTCATCATCTGAGATATCCTCTTTGGATTCACTATTTATTACGGAAAACGATCTCTTTTTCTTCTACATCTAAGAGGATAGATTTCTCTGCAGTTACTTTTCCCTCAATAATACTTTTAGAAAGAGGATTTAATACAGAACGCTGAATCTCTCTCTTGATAGGTCTTGCTCCCATCTGAATATCAAAACCATTCTCTGCTATAAGGTCAATAGCTTTCGGCGTTGCTTCTAGTACGATCCTATTCTTAGCAAATCTCTTTCTTAAGATCTCTAACTGTAGCTCTACAATCATACGAATGTCATTCTTAAATAGCGGTGTAAACATGATCACATCATCAATTCTATTTAAAAATTCAGGTCGTACATTCTGTTTAAGCCTTTCAATCAAGGCCGATTGTGTCTTGTCAATGATCTCTACCATATTCTCTTGGGTTACGTTAGAGAAGTTCTCTTGAACAATATCCGATCCAATATTAGAGGTCATGATGATAATCGTATTTTTAAAATTAACCATCCGACCTTTGTTATCGGTTAATCGACCATCATCTAATACTTGCAATAGGGTATTGAAAACATCAGGATGAGCTTTTTCTATCTCATCAAATAGAACCACAGAATAAGGTTTCCTTCTGACTGCCTCGGTCAATTGTCCTCCTTCATCATACCCAACATATCCTGGAGGCGATCCAATAAGACGAGTGACAGAGAATTTCTCTTGATATTCTGACATGTCTATTCGTGTCATCATATTCTCATCATCAAAAAGAAAATCTGCCAATGCTTTCGCCAATTCGGTCTTACCGACCCCAGTAGATCCTAAGAAGATAAAAGAACCTATCGGACGTTTGTCGTCTTGTAACCCAGCCCTACTTCTACGTATCGCATCCGAAACGGCGGTAATGGCTTTTTCTTGTCCCACGACCCTTTTGTGCAATTCGGACTCAAGATCCAGAAGTTTCTCTCTATCGCTTTTTAGCATCTTGGTTACAGGAATACCTGTCCATTTAGCCACTACTTCTGCAATATCGTCAGAGTCCACCTCTTCTTTGATCATCGATGTTTCACTCTTTTGGTTTTGTACTTCCGTTTCGAGTTTTTTTAGTCTATCATTGGCTTCTTTTAATTTACTATATCTAATCTCAGCCACCAATTCATAGTTGGCTTGTCTTTCTGCCACTTCTGCTTGATATTTTAGATCTTCAATTTCAGATTTACACTCTTGAATCTCATCGATTACACTCTTCTCACTTTTCCATTTTGCCTTTTGTGAACTCAACTGTTCTTGCAAGTCGGCAATTTGTTTCTCTAAAGATTTAAGTTTCTCTTGATTCTCTTCTCTTCGTATCGCTTCACGTTCAATCTCTAACTGCATCACCTTACGTTCCATCTCATCGATCTCTTCTGGAACAGAGTTGATCTCAAGTCGTAATTTAGATGCAGCTTCATCCATCAAGTCAATGGCTTTATCTGGTAAAAAACGATCCGTGATATATCGGTTGGATAGCTCTACTGCAGCAATGACTGCTTCATCTTTGATTCTTACCTTATGGTGCGTCTCATATTTCTCCTTGATCCCTCTTAAGATAGAGATGGCACTTTGAATATCTGGTTCATCTACCATAACCGTTTGAAAACGACGTTCTAATGCTTTGTCTTTTTCAAAATACTTTTGATACTCATCTAATGTGGTGGCACCTATCGATCTTAGTTCTCCTCTAGCAAGTGCAGGCTTAAGAATATTGGCAGCATCCATGGCTCCCTCTCCTTTACCAGCTCCTACCAAGGTATGTATCTCATCAATAAAAAGAATGATTTCCCCATCGGCTTGTACCACTTCATTTACTACCGATTTTAATCTCTCTTCAAATTCGCCTTTATATTTAGCTCCCGCTACCAATGCGCCCATATCCAAACTAAATATCTGTTTAGATTGTAGGTTCTCTGGGACATCACCTCGGATAATACGATGTGCTAGTCCTTCAGCAATGGCAGTCTTTCCTGTTCCAGGTTCCCCAATAAGAATAGGATTGTTCTTTGTCCTACGACTCAAGATCTGAAGGATACGTCTAATCTCATCATCACGACCAATAACCGGATCTAATTTGCCACTTTGTGCCTGTTGGTTAAGGTTGATTGCAAATCGTTGTAGTGAGTTAAACTGATCTTCAGAAGTCTGGCTATCTACTTTTTTCCCTTTTCTAAGGTCTTTGATTGCCAAAATAAGCTCTTTCTCATTGATACCAGTATCCTTCAGAAGAGTGGAGATATTACTTTTTACTCGCACCAAGGCAATAAGAAAGTGCTCCACACTAACAAATTGATCCCCCATCTTCTGTGCTTGGCTCTGTGCTTCTATGATAATATTATTGGTTGTATTAGAAGCCATGACTTCTCCACCAGATGCTTTGGGATAACTTTCAATCTCTTTATCCAATATATTTACAAACTGGCTTTGAGAAATATCCATCTTTTTAAAAATAAAAGAAGTGATATTCTCTGCACTGCTTAGGATACCTTTCAATAAGTGTCCAGGTTCAAAGGCCGCATTCCCTTTGCTCCGAGCAATAGTCAAACCATGTGATATGGCTTCCTGTGCTTTGATGGTAAACTGATTTGTGTTCATATATATTGTATTTTCTTTTTTTACGATCTTTCTGTTTACTGAACATCCAAATAGTAGACCAAAGTAGGTTTATGTGACAATGTGACGTTTTGTTTTTCTTTTTGTGTGACAATATGGCTTAATCGAAATCTTCTTGTGACATATTGTTTGTTTGGAGCTTAGGCAAAATTAAAGGCACAAAAAAAGAGGGAAGATCTCTCTTCCCTCTTTCTAATCAAATATTAATCTATATCAACTATTGTATGAATGTACTTTTCTGTCCGGCACGAACATGATCAGTAAGACTATCGTAGAATATGTTTGTAATTGCTACGTAGTAGGTCTGGTAGATAAGATGCGATTAAGTTTAATGCTTTCTCATCACTGATTCCTTCTGCACAGATAATACGTTGATTATCCATTTGCGCTTGATCAATTACAGCATAATTGATTTGTTCTTGTACCTTAGCATTGCGTGGTTGTATTGAACGGACACCAAAACCGTGTTTCGTATTGATATATCTTACTTCAAAGAATTTTGAGCGAACAATATATTCTGTTCCTCTGTTTGTAAAATTCTTCTCAATATGAACACCCTTGTCAATATTGCCATAATTAAGTTCCCAAAGATTCAATGCGTTAGTCTCAATGTTTGAAATCTCCTTAATATGGAAATTATTCATGCTAGCACTATTATCTAAATCATTCGCTTTTACCATGCTTACTGTAAACATGATTGCAACCATTGCAACAAAGCGACCGAATTTTAAATTTAGATTTTTCATAACGTCCTGCTTTTTGAGTATTTTACTACTCCTTTTCTGAATAAAATTGAAAAAAGAATTATTTAAAAACTGTTGTGTCAACCGTTATAGTTGTTTGTGATTGACAATGCAAATCAAGACAAAAAACCACTACCTGCAAATTTAAAAGATGTGCTAAAAGACATGTTTTTTTTTTCATAAAAAGCATAGAAAAATCAATTAGGTAATGTGATGTCTGTCATGTTTTTCATCTTATTATCGTTTTTCATCTCTTCTTTATATTTTGTTATATAAAGGGGGTGTTTTACTACGAAAATGAAATATTTAATATAAAGATAACAGTGTGTAAGTGGTTGGTTTTCAGTGGTTGCTTGATTTGTGTTATAAGAAATATGACTTTTGTTACTAAAAAATCAACGCTTTTGATTCTTAACTTTCAGTTTAATATCTGTCCATCATTTTTATTGAAAAAATGAAATTTGTCATCTATAGATGCTAATTTATGAAAAGGGAGACGTTTGGATTGAAAAGTGATAATTTGATAATTAGATTGACAGTTTGGTTACATTTTTAATAAGTGTGAGAAAATCACTTTTTCTTTAAAAAAAAGATCTTTTGGATAAAAAAAATGTCAAAGATTCCTTCTGCTGTATCAAAAACGGTGAAACGATCTTTTGTACTTAATATACTGTGGCATGCAAAGTGCCTCTTTTTTACTCTTTTGGTCGCTTTTCGTATTTCATAAATAGTATCTTTTTGGTCATGACACTTTCTGAGACTGTGTCGATAATTTATTTATGCGATGCATTTTCTTAAAGATTCACATAGGTTAAATAAAGGGTTTGTCCATGGTTCCTCCATGGTTCCTCCATGGAGCAACCATGGACAAACCATGGAGGAAGTACCTATTAATACAGTATTATTTTTTTAGATTTTAGTGCTGATATCTTGAGAATAAAAGAATGAGAAGAGAGGTTTTCTTTTTTGTTGTTACAGATTACGTTTTAAAAAATCAGCGAAATCATTCGATATAGTCAAAGAGAAACCACGAATTGAATGTTTAAGGTATATTGTTTTGTTATAATTGGTGGGGATAATGAAAGAAAAGGGATTGTTGTGTTTAATTTGGTTTGATGTTTTGGTCAATCAATGATTGAGAGTGAAATATTATAATTAAAGTTTTAAAATGGAATTTGTTGTACTGTGGTAGATGTGGTGTGGAAAAACTACTTAAGGAGGGAAGTATTGGGAACAAAAAAAGGAAGACTCCTCTTCCTTTCAACACATTATTTCAATGTCTATTAGAATCCAATCTACTATATAGACAAAAAATGAAGGATCCCACTAGGAGATACCTTCAAAAGTATATTAACCCTAAATTACTTTAATGACAATGGCACGCTTTATTTTGATGATGATCTTATCGATCTTCATTATTATTGAAAATGAATATATTAATATGTTTTGGTACTCATTTCCTGTTTTAAAGCTGCTACTACAAAACAATATAAATTTTATTGTGATACAAATTATATTTCTATGCTTCATGACAGTTTTTTTGAACTATTTTAATATTGCCAGTTAGAATTGTTTTTGTATTTGATGGGTCTAGTTTGAAAATGTAATCATTTAGGGGGTTCTTTGTTTTGTTTGTGTGTCTTTGTAGGCGTAATGTTTGTGAATTGTTATATGAGACAAGTTGTTGAGCTAAGAAATTTTCCTTATTTCTGTATATGGGTAGTTATTTTTAGATAAGTGTGATTATTTATTTTTCGTCTTCTATACTTTTATACTACCCATAAATATTCTTACTTTAGCTGATATTGTTATTCTATTATTTATTCATTCTAACTTTTTATTCTCTTTCATTTGAGAAAGAAAAAGTCCAAACAGGTTGTTTAAAATTGATTATTCTTTTTTTGCTTTCTTGTTTGAGATGGATTAAACATTTAAATTTTGATTATGGATAGAGGGGATTTACCAAAGAAGGCCCTATATATTTTAGCCTTTTTAATCATGGGAGCATTATTGTTCTCTTTTGTATTAAACTATTACTCTAAGGCAAGTAATGAATCGATCAATTTGAATATTGTTGACAATACCTCTACTTTTATTTTTGCATTGACTTTTGCTTATGGTGCTATAGGTAAAGCAGTAGGTTTTTTGTCACTATTATTTTACTATCTGTTCTGGGCTAAATGGGGATACAAACTTTATCGTTATTTTAATAAAAATTAATCCTGTTTCTATAATCTTTCATAATTTATTGTTTTCCGTAAACTTCACATTTTAAGGATTTTGTGTTGAAATCTTGATGTCTCTGTATTTGTGGAGTTGTTACGTTATATTAAACCTTCGTCTTTTGAAAACAAACTATCTTCTTTTATTTATTTTTAATTCTTCTGATTCATGAGGAGATCTTATTTAAAAAAGAAATATGATGGATGTTTTAAAGAAATGTATGTTAGTGTGGCTCTTACTTCTCCCTTTTATAGGTCACTCTAATGATAAGGGGTGGAGTGTTTCAACACAGGATATTAAAGGTGAATATGCTGGCGTGACTGTCGCGAATGGACGTATTGGCGTGGTATTGGATAGAACTCTTTTCCAGACCAAAGAGGTGGTCTTAAATGGAGTCTACGATAAAAAGAGTCGTGATGGTGTCAGCTGCTTGATGAATGCGATAAACCCAATGAACCTTCGTGTGGCTATCGATGGTACGATGTTGGAACTTTCCAATGTGTCAGATTGGAAGCAGGCATTAAATATGAAAGAGGCTATTTTTTCTTCTTCTTTTGCTTTTCAAGATAAAGCCGAGATCTCATATGAGATGGTGGCGCCACGTAATCTTCCATATGCTGCCATGATGGTGGTGCATGTTACGCCACATAAGGATATTGAATTAGATGTACGTAGCATGCTTAAATATGATCGAGATAGATGGAGTTCACCCTCTTTAAATTCTCGTATACTGATTGATAATGAGGTGCATATTCCCCTTGTTCAATCCCATGCTTCTAGTGTTTCAGGTAACACTGATTTTTATACCACCTCAGCTTTTCTTTTTGATGGTCAACGTCCGCAATTGGGAATGGTGGATTTCCCTTATCATTCGCAACTTTATGGTTTCTCACAGAAGTTAAAGAAAGGGAAGACCTATGAGTTCTCTTTTGTCTCTTCTTTTTGTACGGACAAGGATTTTGCAGATCCAAAGAATGAGTCAGAACGTTTTGTCATCTATGCGATGCAGAATCATTGGTCTCCTATCTTAGAACATCATAAGAGATTGTGGAAGGAGTTATGGTCTAATGATATCATTATAAAAGGGGATTTGGATGCACAACGTGATGTTAGACTGGCTCTGTTTCATCTTTTCTCTTTTATTAGCGAGGGTTCTCGGTTAAGTATTGCTCCAATGGGACTTTCTTCTTCTAATGGCTATAATGGTCACATCTTTTGGGATGCGGAGATGTGGATGTTCCCTGTTCTTTTACTTTTTGATGCTCCTCTCGCTAAATCGATGATTGACTACCGTATTGATCGTTTAGCAAAAGCGAAAAAGAGGGCCTACAGCTATGGGTATAAAGGGGCCATGTATCCATGGGAATCAGATGTGACAGGGGAGGAGACGACCCCTACTTGGGCTTTGACTGGTACTTTTGAACATCATATTACAGCCGATATTGGATGGGCTGCATGGAACTACTACCTTGTAACGCAAGATCAGGAATGGCTTCAGTCAGATGGCTATCCTTTACTGAAAGAGATTGCTGATTTCTGGGTGAGTCGTTCAATTTTAAATAATGACGGTTCTTATTCAATTAAGAATGTAGTTGGAGCGGATGAATTTGCTCCTAATGTAGATGATAATGCTTTTACCAATGCGGTGGCGCAATATGTTCTGCGTGCTGCTTCGAAAGCTGCGTTACTTGTAGATAAAACTCCAGACAAGAGATGGACTCTTGTAGCAGAGAAGATGAAATTTCACTATTTTAAAGATGGGGTGATGAAAGAACATGCCTCTTATCAAGGTGAGATCATTAAGCAAGCAGATGTGAATCTGTTGACCTATCCTTTGGCTACGGTAAAAGATAAGCATCTGATACATCAAAATCTTAAGTATTATGAGCAGAAGCTAGCTCCAGAAGGTCCTGCGATGGCCCATTCAATCTATTCTATTATCTATGCAAAAGAAGGCAATAAAAAAGAGTCCTATCGTTTGTTTAGACGTGGTTATATACCTAATAAACGTCCTCCTTTTGGTGTTCTTTCCGAAACACCTTATCATTCGAATCCCTATTTTGCGACAGGGGCAGGAGGAATGCTCCAAACTGTTTTATTTGGCTTTGCAGGGTATCAAATAACAGAGGATGGAATTGTGAAAACAAAGCAGTGTCTGCCTACTAAATGGAAAAGTATTGAAGTGAAAGGGATTGAAAGTCGCCCATAGACCAGTTCTCTCTTGATGTGGGTATAACGCATTTAAGATATAAGCATGATCGTCTTTGCAATGGAGTCGATCATGCTTTTTTATTCTTTATTATATTGGTTTTTACCTGAAATGTCTGTTTGAATTAGATTTATTTCTAAATAAATTACTATTTTTATTAAAAAGTGTTTCTTTTAGGCGTTTGGTCTAATATTATCAATGATATCGGTACGACTCTCTTGGGGGTGTGTGGAATTAAAAAATAGAGGATATGTATTTAAGTTTTATTGGAGAGAATGTTAAAAGATTATTTTGTAACTACTCTTTTATTCTGAGGTTTGTGGTTACCATATTCTTTCTTGTTCTTTTCTCGTTTGCCTGTGTTGAGTTAAATGCAGTGGTAACTTATGGTGTGGTTGCTTTTTATGCATTCATAGACAAATTGATCCTCAAATATGGTGGGCCATTGAGATCAAAGAAGTTTGATATTCCATCTTTATCTGTTAACCATAAGTTTCTATTGATCTTTCTCTACGAACTTCTTGGGTTAAAGATTATTCCTTTTGCTACAACACTATTAGTATTGTTATTTTCAGGTGTAACGACACTTTCTTTTTATGTTAATTTTGTTATTATCTACTTGAGTTATAATGCTATGATTCTCTTTATGAAATACTTGTCTAGTCACCATCGGGTAATCTATTGGTGTATGATAGGCTATTTATATCTTAATATGTATTTTTGTGCTCATTTGATTTTTACTTCTAAAGATCAAATATGGAATGACTTGATTGTCACACATTACCAGAGTCTCTCTTTTGTCGCTTTGACGGTGATGACTGTTTGTTTGTCGACGACCTACCTGAGTCTTCGCAAAAGAGTGACTTCCCAGAGTTGATTAATCGTGGGTATAAACTTCAAGATACAACTGAAGGGTATGTTCCATATTAAGTTGTTCGCTATGTTTCTGTTGCACATAATTGTAAGCTGCTTGTGTCATCTTTAGCTTCTCTTCTGGATGATCAAAAAGATAGCGTAGCTGGATCGCAAGGTCTTTATAGTCTTCTATTTTGGATAACATTCCAGTCTTGTGATGGAAAACAAGCTCAGGAATTCCCCCTGCTGCGGTGGATACAACAGGACATCTTGCATTCATTGCTTCCATTATAACAAAAGGAAGACCTTCGCGAATAGAGCTCATTACAAAATAATCCATCTGATATAGATAGGTTCTGGCGTCTTTACTGAAACCAAAAAATCTAAAACAAGAGGATAGATCTTCATTTTTAACGATACGAATCAATTGAGGGGTCTCTTTTGTCTCTTCTCCTATTTGGATAAAGAAGAATCTATTTTCTGTATCCTTTTCTTTTAATTCTTTAGCAAATTGGATAAAGGTAGGCAGGTCTTTTGCTACCGAATGATTGGCAATATTTCCAATGATAATCTTTCCCTTAGATTCTGGAAAATGTTCTGTAAGTGACATAATCTCAGGGTTAGGGATATAGTTAAGGTCTATTCCGTCATATATCACCTCTAACTTATGGTGGTTGCGATGGAATACCGTTTCTAGTAACCCTTTTCTTACATATTCAGAAACACAGATGATCTTACGAATCGTTTTCATATTGTATTTTAGTCTGCTAAACATTGTAGAGGAACTGCTTAGCCCTTTTTTTGAGAAGACAACCTTAAAGTCATTGTTCTTATAATGATAGGAAAGGTAGTGCCTTGTCAATGCTCCACTATTATGAATGTGAACAATATCCGCTTTTGCTTTTTGTAAAAGTTGCATATATCTCTTTGCTTGTCGTAATGAATATTTCGAACTCGAATCGATGGTGTATATCTCTATATCTAATGTCTCTGCCTTTTGGTGTAAAGGGGATCCATTTAGACAGATTAACTTTTGATTTATCCTCTCATTGAGGTAGTCTGATTTTAGTAGCAGAAGTATTTGCTGTTCATTGCCTCCCCAAAACTTTGCATCCGAAAAATGTACAATATTCATAATCCTGTGGTTTTTGTATCTTTTTCTTTAACAATGATGGGAGTAGATTGGTTCTCCTTTATGAAAAGAACTTACCCGGCTTGCATTTATTCTACAGTGGTTCGGTAATATAAAAAAGATCTCCATTGATTAATACAATAGAGATCTTTTAGTCTTTCAATGAGATTACCCCCTTAGCTTTTGGTCATCATCAGGGCTTTATATAATATCTCATCTACATTTTTAAAATAGGTCTCCGTTAGGGGAACCATTACATCAATATCTACACTTTGCGGGGAAACAGATTTCCCATTTGGATAACATCTCTTTTCCGTAGGAAATTGAAGTGCTATCTTGTCGGTAAGTTTAAACGTCGAATAACCTTCTTTGTTTTTACCTATAGGCCTACCTATTACTGTACAGTTGTTGTTGGCTTGTAGCGACATGATTAACTCTTGTAATTCGCCACTTGTAGTGTTGTCTACCAATAAGATTAATTTCCCATTGTAATGTTCTGTTGCCATTTTATGGGATGAAACAG
This sequence comes from Prolixibacteraceae bacterium, assembly GCA_025210775.1. Taxonomy (GTDB): domain Bacteria; phylum Bacteroidota; class Bacteroidia; order Bacteroidales; family Prolixibacteraceae; genus Halosquirtibacter. The sequence continues at coordinate 149,692 of JAOARB010000006.1, read as the reverse complement.
GGGTGTATTCAATGTTACCCAATTGATTTGGATTAAATCTTCCTTTCTTAACATACACTTTATCTTCATTGATAAAATGCTCTTTTATGCTTTGATTGTCTCCTTTGTCTAGATTTCGTAGGTCTAAAATAACACTACTCTTAGATAAGTATTTACGAATAAATTTGTTTGGCAGTTTCTGATCTTCCATGGTGGCTACCTTTACATAGATGCTACTTTCTGGGATAAGCTCTGTGTTAACTTGATCTGGCATATCACAATAGCTTCCTTTTGTAAAGGCAGGATGTATTGTCTTGGAGATAGTTTCTCCTTGTCGTATGATGGTTAACTCTGATGGGGAGTTGTTTAAATATAGACGTTGAGGGACCTCTTTTATATTACCATAAAATTTCTTAGGATCTTTTATTACGACCTTCCCTTTACCTAATAGTTTTTCTACGGGTTGTTGGTTTACCGATACGATTTGGTCTCCACGACGGATATCTTTTTGAGCACTCGTACCATAGACTAGATCAATAAATATCTTACCTTCAATCTTAATACATGTAAATGAAGCCCATCTTGTCCTTCTTTTTTGATGATATATATGGTCATTGATCTCTAATTGAATCATCGGAATTTCTTCTACTGTTCTCTCTAATGCCTTATAAACCTCGTTATTGTCTTTAGCAGAAATAAATGAAGGAAGTTGTTTTGAGAACATTTGATGCCATTGTTGGGTAGATAGTACCAGATCGGTATCTTCATAGTTTAATACATTCCATACGACACTCCATGCCCAATAACGTTCTGCTTCCGTTGTAAACTCTCTGGTTGAAATATCAGTAAATCCTCCTTTGCCTTTCGACAAGGTTGCAATCTTCTGTAGTCGTTCTTTATATGAAGCTAGAGGTGTGATATTCATCCATTCCAATGAACGACTTTGTGCTATCGTTGTATTGGTCGAAGAGGAAGGAGTGCATTCTCCTTTTTTTATTAGTTTATCTATTATGAGCGAGAATTCTTCGTCGCTTGTTACTTGCTTTACTTTATCATAATCATTTAAAAGTGTCTGGTTCCAACTCTCAGAATCTAACTGTGGATTGGTGTATTTTAGAAAACCCCACACTTTTCCATAAGTATCAAGATATTCTATAGTTTGAGAAGTCATCTCCACCGCAAATACGGTTTTAGGTAGAAAAGATCCCATCCAAAAGATAGTTAGTAATAGTAATTGGTTTCTCATAGTTATAGTTTTCGTTTGTGTAATTCCATTTCAAAATACATAAAAGATGTCATATATGGTTCTATTCAACTGATGTATTATTTATGTTTGAGAATACACTTTCCTTGTAAAATAAGGAGGCTATTTAATATAAATAATATGTTTGTGGGTCTCTCTGTGTGTCGTGAGGTAAGGTGTTCGTCTAAAAAATAGAAGAAGATAAATATTGGGTGTGTAAAATAAGGGGATTAGATGAAATATGCATAGTGTATAATCATAATATACTTAAGTATTATTAACAACTACAATCCTCTTTTCCAAATAGTAATGAAACTTAAAATTGTAACTTAGGAGATCCAACTAATGGCTACTTTTAGAAGTAGAACTAAAAACGAATAAACTTAAAACGACATGCGTAAGTATTCTTTTTTACTTATACAGACACTACTACTTATATTCTGCCAATACTCGAAAGGTGATGTTTCTATTGTGGGATTGCCTGAAACAGTTTATTATAGTAAACAACAGTATAAAGGCGGGACACAGAATTGGTCTATAACCCAGAGTAATAATGATAAATTGTATTTTGGAAACAATAAGGGTCTTCTTGTTTTTGATGGAGAGAAATGGTTTCTAACCCAAGATATGAAAGAAGATCTGGTGCGTGCGGTGAAACGCGTTGGATCTAAAATATATGTGGGCGGTTACCAGTCTATTGGTTTCTATAAAGAGGATGCTTTTTCTCAGTTGTCTTATACGCCCCTTCCTTTGCCTTCTGAACTTAATAGTATTGAAAATATTTGGAATATATTCTCTTTTAAAGGTCAGATTGTTTTCCATTCGGAAAGAGCTATTCTTATTTATGAAAAGGATCGTCTGGTCCGTACTATTCCAGCTTTCTCTAGTTTTAAAGGTGCCTTTAAGGTTAAAGATAGAATTTTTGTATACGATGAAAAGAATGGTCTCTTTGAATTGATTGATGGTCAATTGAAATTGCTTCCTAATAGTCATATGCTTAAGAATAAAAAGATTACTACCATGCTTTCTGTGCCTGGAAATAGAATCTTTATTGGTACTTACAGGTCTGGTGGATATATCTTCCATTCTGACAAAATAAAGACATGGGATAACGATGCCAATAAAAGGTTGATTAAGGCTAATATATTTTGTGGTAGTCAGATAGGTAATGATTTCTTTGTCTTTGGTACCATCCAAAGTGGGGTGGTGATTACCAATATGAATGGTAAGATTCTTTCTATTATCAATAAAGATAGAGGGTTGAAGAACAATACAGTTCTTTCTCTTTTCGTGGATAGACAAAAGAATATATGGTGTGGTTTAAATAATGGAATAGCAAAGATTAATATATACAACCCTATAAGTTATATCGGAGGATATTTTAATATCGGTACTGGTTATGATGTGACTGCTTACCGAGGTTATTACTATTTTGCTACTAATCAGGCTTTATATCGCGTAGAGAAGAATAAATTGTTTGATGCCACTTTAGATCGTAAGGATTTTTATAAGATTGATGGTTCTGAAGGGCAAAATTGGAGTCTCTATTCTGACAACCATTCCTTACTATTGGCTCATGACTTAGGTGTTTTTAGTTTGGATGGCAATAAACTAAAGAAGATTACGCCTGCCCATATCAATGGTATATGGCGTTTTAAGCCGATACCTAACCACTCAGATCTATTAATGGCTGGTACCTATAAAGGGCTTATCGTATTACAAAAGAAGGATGGTAAATGGAAATATTCGCATTCAGTACAGGGTATTAAACATTCTATTAATAACTTCTTTTGGGATAAGAATGGTCAATTATGGATGGTGATGGGAGAGAAAGGAGTCTTAAAGATCGAATTCGATAAAGACTACCAAAAGATCATGAATATCGATACCCTTTCGCCTAAACTTTTTAGTTTGACTGAACCCTCTCTCTTTTTAAGTAAAGTCGGTAACCAGATTATTATCTATAACTCTGAAGGTATATTTAAGATGAATAATTTACACTCTTCAGTGCTACACCTCCCTCAATACGAGAGGTTGTTTACAAACGAGGCTTTCCCTTTGAAAATTAAAGAGGATCAGAATCAGAATGTATGGTTCTTTCAAGAGAGTCAACCGTCGGTTTTAAGAACATTAGAAGATGGAACACAAAAAAGAATGTCTTATCCTTTTGTTAGTCTAAGAAATAGAATGGTTGAATATTTTCACACCTGTTATACAACGGATGAAGGAGATCATACTTTTATTAATGTGGAGGATGGATTTGCTCATTATTCTCCCCTTTTTGAGACCAACTTTAAATATCATTTTAAATTAAATATATTGGGATTCTCTCGACTAGATCCTTTGAATCAGCACAAGTCAAATGACTCGATATTTAAACAACATGTGGTCTTCCCATATAAAAGAATTAATTCTTTTAATGTTCGTTTTGCTGCTACTGATTTTAATGATCACCAGGTGGTCTATCATACGACCTTATTGCAAAATAATGATACATTGTCTTCTACTTCTAATGTTCAGCCATATAGAGAATTTCTTAATCTTAGAGCGGGAAACTACCGTATCGATATTAGTGCAACCAATAAATATGAGATCACGACTGCTGTTCAAAGTGTATATTTTACTATTGCACCTCCATGGTATTGGAGTAATATGTCTAAATTAGTTTATATTACTCTTTTGATCCTTCTTCTATATCTGGGGTACTTTTTTCTTATGAGAAAAGAGAAAAAAGCTCATCATAAGATATTAAATCAATATGTTGAAGATTTTAAGCAAAAGGAATTTCTTTTTGAACAAGAGAAACTACATAGAGAGATGGAGTATAAAGAAAAAGAGCTTTCGACTTTAACCAAACATATTGCCCAAAAGAATGACTTCTTAAATGATATCCATAGTAGACTTGGTCATATATCGCGATTACAAGATACAACCCAGTTTAAAAGAAAACTTTCGCAGCTTCAAAAACAGATTGATAAGGATATGCATAATGAGAAATATTGGGAAAGTTTTAATAAGGAGTTTGATCAGATACACCACTCTTTTATTACCAAGCTTAAAGAAAAACATCCAGATCTAACAGAAAAAGAACAAAAGCTTTCTGCTTATATCAAACTAGGAACTTCTTCTAAAGAGATTGCAATTTTAATGAATGTGACATCACGAACGGTGGAGAATTATCGATATAAGCTGAGACAACATTTCGGACTAAAGTCTGGAGATAGCTTGTCTGAATATATTCAGAGTCTTTAGTTTATTACACCATTAAGGTATCCTCTTATATACCTTACATTTTATCTGTTGTTGAATAAAATATGGAGTTTAGAACTCACTTATCAGTATTTTGGATTGTATTCTAGATGTAGTAAATAGTTGAAAAAAGTAAGTGTTTGATATATAGTGTTTTGGTGTTAGGGTAGTGAGGTAAAAGTGAGGTGTTATTCGCTTAAAAGTAGAGTTTAAAATGAACGTAATTCTACCGAAAATGTTTGAACAGTTAGATAAGTTTGTGATTGTAATGATTGACCAAATATTATTACAACCAATTAAACTAACATGTCTTACAAACGAAAAGAATTATGAAATTCAATCTTATTCTATTTCTTCTTCTTTGCTCTGCTTTTACTGGTTTTGCACAGAAGATAGACCTCTCGGGAATAGTGACAAGTGCTAAAGATAATATGCCCATTCCTGGGGTGACCATAATGGTGAAAGGAACCACAAAAGGGACCATCACTGATTTTGATGGTAAATATAAATTGAACGTAGAGAAAGGAACAACTTTGCTTTTCTCTTTTGTCGGAATGCTTCCGCAAGAGGTGGTTGCAAACCAATCTACTATAAATGTTAAGATGAATGATGCCATTTCTGATATTGACGAAGTGGTTGTCGTTGGTTATGGTGTTCAAAAGAAAGCTCTAGTTACTGGTGCCAATGTGAATATCAAAGGAGAGAAAATAGCCCAACTGAATACTGGGACTGCGATGGAAGCATTGCAGGGAGTTACTCCTGGAGTCTCAATCTCTCGTAACAGTGGTGCTCCTGGTTCAGGAACACAAGTTTCTATTCGTGGAATGGGAACCATCGGTAATGCCAGCCCTTTATATATCGTTGATGGTATTGCTGTTGAAGATATCGATTATTTAAGTAGTTCAGATATTGCTTCTATCGATGTCCTTAAGGATGCTGCATCGGCTGCTATCTATGGATCAAGAGCTGCCAATGGGGTGGTACTTGTAACGACTACTAAAGCTAAGAAAGGAAGCAAACCTCGCGTAACATATGATGCTTATTATGGGGTACAGAATGTATATAAGAATGTGGCTCCATTGAATGCCCAAGAGTATATGTACATTATGGATGAAGGACGTGCCAATGATGGTTTAGCTCCTCATAATTGGGAACAAGAACTAAAAAGCAACAACTGGTTAAATAACAACTACCCAAACAATCTTGGTACTACTTTAGGTGAGGATGTATGGGGACGTCTTCAAAATGGATGGGAAGGAACCAATTGGATTGATGAGATGAACAAAAAGAATGCTCCGATCCAAAATCATGCAATCAATATTACTGGTGCTTCAGAGGATATCACCTACGCCTTGGGTTTCTCTTATTTTGATCAAACAGGTATTGTTGGTGGAGACATTACGGATGCGGGCTATACACGTATGACAGGTCGTATCAATACACAGATGGTTCTGTTTAAAAACGAAGCGCATAGCATTGTTACTATTGGTGAGAATTTTACTTATACAAACGTAAAGAACCGTGCTGTAGGAACAGGAAATATCTATGATAATGATCTTCATAATGCCATTGTACAGAATCCATTGATGCCTGCTTATTGGGATAAATCACCAGATCGAAATAACTATACTCCTACTTTAGAGGGAGTGGATAATAGCCAAACAAACCCATTGGCTGTACTATATTATAAAAAGAACTACAACTGGGAAAAGAAAAATACCATTGTTGGTAATGTCTTTGTTGAGGTGGAACCTATCAAAGATTTAAAATTAAGATCTTCTTTCGGTATCAATAGCTGGTTTGGAAATAACCGTTCATGGTCTCCTACATACCAACTAGGTATATTGTATAACAACACAGTAGATGCTGCTTCTCAGAATCTATATCAAGGTGTAAACTATACATGGACCAATACGATGACTTATGATTTTAAAATCGATAAGCATAAAGTACAGTTGTTGGCAGGTAGCGAGATGCTTAAGAATCACTTAAATGTGAATGTAGGTGGACGTAAGTCTAATACTACTTTTGGAAAGCCTGAATATGCCTATCTAGATAATGTGAAGAAAGATAAGATCACAGGTATCGATACATGGGGACGTGATGGTGCTGCCCAAGGTGGAGCCCTACTTTCATATATGGGAAGAGTAAGCTACAACTATAACGAGAAATATATCCTTGATGCTACTTTCCGTGCCGATGGTTCTTCTAATTTTGCTGAAGGCAATAGATGGGGTTTCTTCCCTTCTTTTTCTGCAGGATGGAACTTTACACAAGAAGAGTTCCTTCAAGATATCCCATTGATGACTTATGGTAAGTTAAGAGCGAGTTGGGGACAAAATGGTAACCAGTCTATCGATAATTTTATCTATAGTTCTAATATTTCATATATCGATCCAGGTTACTATTTCGGTGCGAACAAACCTATATCTGGTTCTACTGCCATTCCTGCAAATGTACCTAACCCTGATGTTACTTGGGAAACTTCAGAACAGTTAAATATTGGTGTGGATACCAGATGGTTGGATTCAAAACTATCTTTGACATTCGATTGGTATAAGAAAACAACCAAAGATTGGTTAGTAATTGCTCCTATACAAGGTACTGCTGGTGCTAGTGCTCCATATATCAATGGTGGTAACATTGAAAATAGCGGGGTAGAATTAGCTATTGGATGGAACGACTCTGTTGGTGAATTTAAATATGGTGTGACCTTAAGTGGTTCATACAATAAGAACAAAGTTACGAAACTAGATAACGCTGAAGGTATCATTACCGGCCCTTCTAATGTTCTTTCTCAAGGAACGTCTTATGTGTCTCGTGTAGAAGTAGGAAAACCTATTGGTTATTTCTATGGTTATCAAACCAATGGTATTCTTCAAAATCAAGACGAAGTAGACCAATATGTAGGACCAGAAGGGAAGCCTTATTTCGAAGATCAAAGAATGGGAGATGTACGTTTTGTGGATCAAAACAATGATGGTACGATTGACGAAAAAGATAAGGTGATGCTTGGAGATCCTCGTCCTGATTATGAGTTGGGTATTCAGCTTAATGGTGAGTACAAAGGTTTCTATACGAACATGACTCTAACAGGGAAGTTCGGAATGCAAGTGATGCAATCGTATCGTTCTTTTGCCGATAAGTTTGACCAAAATTACACTACTGAAGTGTTTGATAGATGGCATGGAGAAGGTACTTCTAATCGCCTACCACGTTTGAGTTCTTCTTCTCATCGCAACACTAATTTTATCTCTGATATTTTTATGCATGACGCAGATTATATAAGAATAAGCAATTTGACTGTTGGTTATGATTTCAAAAAGATGCTTAAGAAAGTGTCATGGATGAGTGGAGCCAAACTGTATATGTCTGTAAATAATCTGTACACTTTCACTGGTTATAAAGGAATGGACCCAGAAGTATCATACGGACATGATGCCGGTTGGGCTTCAGGAATCGACTTAGGTCTTTATCCACTTCCACGAACAGTGATGTTGGGATTAAACATTTCTTTCTAATCAAAAAAATTAAGTAATCATGAAAAACAGATATACCACACTTATTTTTTGTATGATCTTCTTATTGGTTGGTTGTAAGGACTTTCTCGATACAGATAATCTATACCAGAAGAGTTTAACGAATTTCTATCAGACTCCTAAAGATATTGATGAAGCCATGGGGGGTGTTTATAATGCACTCTATGTCGGAGGTATCTCTAGTAACGAACATGTGACAGCCAACTTACTGTCTGACCTAATGTTCTCCGGTGGAGGTCCAGATGATAAATTAGCAAAGAATATTGATGAGTTTAAAGATCCTGAGGAGGATACCTATAAGGATCTATGGGTTGAGACTTATAACGGAATTTATCGTTGTAATGCCATTATAGAGAAGGCTTCAAATACCGATTTTACTAGTTTCTTTAAGACACCAGAGCAAGCTGCGGATTATAAGAATCAAGTAATTGGGGAGGCTTATTTCATGAGAGGATTCCTACTTTTTAGAGCCGCTAAATTCTTCGGAGGAATGCCTTTGATTCTTAAGACAGATGCACCTAGAAATGTAGACAGATCTTCTATTAAAGAGACGTTTGCTCAGATCGCTTCAGATATGAAAACAGCAACAGAGATGTTGCCAAAAACGAATGCTAACGATCTATCTATTGATACCTACGGTCATGCTAACTTATGGGTAGCTAAAGCATATATGGCTCGTGTATATCTTTTCTATACTGGCTATATGAGCAATATTCAAAAAGAAGCTACCGATGTTCTTCCATTGGCTGATGGTAATGAGACAACTAAGACAGAGATCGTAGCCATGCTTGATGATATCATTAATAACAGTGGTTACGAATTGGTTTCGGACTTCCGTAACTTATGGCCTTATTCGTATGTCAATACCAATGCAGGTAAAGTAGTATTGCCTTGGGCTGACAAAGAAGGGTTAGCTTGGGCTGGTCAAGATGGTCCACATTCAAGTATCGGAACAGGTAATAAAGAGGTGATGTTTGCTCTTCGTTATGCTTTCGGTAATTGGGATTGGGCCAAAGGTCAGAGTTACAACAATAGAGTTTGTTTGTATTTTGGTGTTCGTGATAACTCTATGATTCCATTTGGTCAAGGATGGGGCTGGGGTACAGTCAATCCTATGCTTTACGATCAATGGGATGACACAGATACACGTAAGAAAGGTTCTATCCTTGAACTAGGCGATGCTGAGCAAGGAACAGATAGTTATAAAGGGGACGTAGGAGACCAAGAAACAGGCTATTTTAATAAAAAATATACTACCCTTCAGCATGATGGAGAAGATGGCGTAAAAGGTCTTTTCTACTATCTATATAACATGGATAATGGTGACCCTCTTCAGCTTTGGGCTGCACAAGATTTCTATTACCTACGTTTTGCGGATGTCCTTCTTATGCAATCGGAACTTACTGAGGACAATACTAATCTTAATAGAGTTAGAGCAAGAGCCGGATTGGCTCCAGTACCTTACTCTCTAGATGCACTAAAAAAAGAACGTATTCATGAATTTGCTTTCGAAGGACTAAGATGGTTTGATTTGGTACGATGGGGGGATGTTGAAAATAATAGCAACAACTACTACACTCGAAGTATTCCTGTATCCAACTTAGGTGTGGCTGGTGTTTATAATGTTCAATATCGACCAGAAACAAAAGCCTTATTGCCTATTCCTGAATCTGAAATTCGTCTTTCTAATGGCGTATATAAGCAGAATCCAGGATGGTAATATCCATTAATCAAGTTCTTTATAATTTAAATTAGTGTATCATGAAATATTCTTTTCAACATTATATCGCTCTCTTCATACTATTCATCTCAGCTGTTGCGTGTGATCCAATAGTGGATAGAGAGGTGCTAACCAATACTTTTAACCCAGATGATATCCAGCTAGAGGTGATCCAATCAACCGAAGGAGGCAATGGATTAACGCTTAAGATGAACACTCCTGGTGTGGCTGGTTTTTGGGATTATAATATCGATAAAAGCTATACCGATAAGGTGGTAGTAAACTACCCTATTCCTGGAAAAGCAGTCTTTACTTATTATGTGACTACGGCTTATATGGAAGGAAATGATCCTGCCAAATCGTCTTATATCTCAAAACAAATAGAGGTGCAGATTGATCATCTTGACCAAGAATTACCACCTAACTATTACCGTTTGGTGGGACAAAATCTTGAAGGCAAGCAATGGGTCTTCGATGGTGGTCCTGGTGCTGATGGCCGTATGTGGTGGTATATGTCACCAGGCAACGATGCTACACAATGGGAAACTGCATGGTGGAATGCTGGGGGAACAGGAGTAGGTCCTGCCGATGCAGAAGGATATATGCAGTTTGATCTTAATGGGGCTGCAAACTATACTTATAATGATGGGACTACTTCGACTCTTGGAAGCTTTAAATTCAATAAGGATTATACTAAGCTAACGCTTACGGATGCGCCTATATTAGGTAACGACGCACAGAGAGTAGCACCTGACGGGGTATATAATATCATTGAACTTACGGATGATAAGATGATCCTTTACGCTCCAATGAATGCAGGAGGAACAGGATGGACTTGGATTCTTAAAGCCAAACAATAGATCTTTGGTGGACCATTTTCGGATGGTCTACCATACTCCATTATTTCTATCCTACTATGTTTTCCTTTTTGATCAAACTATTTTTCTTTTAATCTCAGTTTTGCACTAGAATAAACAACACTAAGTATGCGTAAGTATAGACATATCATCACTGGCACTGTTATGGCTCTGTTGGGCCTTACGAGTTGTCAAAAACCAAATACAGATAAGTCCATTGATCATCTCCTTTCACAAATGACTTTAGAGGAAAAGATAGGTCAGATGTGCCAGATCAATACTATCGACTTTCCAGTATCAAAGGTGGATAAGCAGAGTATTGTTAAAGGAGAAGTGGGCTCCATCTTAAATGAAGTGGACGTGAAGAAGATCAATCATATCCAACGTATTGCTGTAGAAGAGAGTCGACTTGGTATTCCTATCCTTTTCGGTAGAGATGTGATCCATGGTTTTAAAACCGTATTCCCTATCCCACTAGGAATGGCTGCTTCTTGGAACCCTGCTTTAGTTAAGGCATCAGCACATATTGCAGCGAAAGAAGCTCGTTCTTCTGGTGTGCGTTGGACTTTTGCTCCTATGTTAGACTTGTCTCGTGATCCTCGTTGGGGACGTATTGCCGAAAGTTTTGGTGAAGATCCTCTATTGGGTGGACAACTAGGAGCAGCAATGATCAAAGGCTTTCAAAGTGATGCCCTAAATGGAAAACACAAGATTGCTGCTTGTGCCAAACATTTCGTTGGGTATGGTGCTGCGGAAGGTGGTCGTGACTATAATACAGCTTTGATACCTATCAGAGAGCTGCACGATCAATATTTTCCTCCTTTTGAGGAAGCAATCAAAGCAGGTGTACTTACTTTTATGTCTAGCTTCAATGAAATCGATGGTATCCCATCTACTGGTAATAAATATCTTTTTAGGGATGTTCTTCGTGATCAGTGGCATTTTGATGGTTTTGTGGTGAGTGATTGGAAGTCTACTACGGAGATGATTCAGCATGGTTTTGTTGAGAATGAGAAACAAGCGGCAGAGCGTTCGATTGTAGCTGGGGTGGATATGGAAATGGTTGCCAGCTCTTATAAAGAGAATATCCATGCACTTCTCAAAGAAGGAAAGATTACTGAGAAACAGATTGATGAAGCGGTACTTAATATTTTGAGAGTAAAGAAAGAATTGAATCTTTTTGATGATCCATATATTGCTGAGGAGGATCAAAATAAATTCTCTTCTCCTAAGGACCTTGTGACTGCTAAGAAGATGGCAACACAGAGTATGGTATTGCTTAAGAATGAAGGTATTTTGCCGTTAAATGCACATCATCAAAAGATTGCTTTGATTGGGCCGATGGCCGATCAACCTTATGAACAATTAGGGACGTGGAATTTCGATGGAGATGCTTCCATTACGATCACTCCTCGTATGGCTTTCGAAAAGAGATGGGGAAAGGAGAATATCCTTTTTGCTCCTGGATTAGAATACTCTAGAGACAAACGTCATACCGATTTTAATCAGGCTTTGTCTTTAGCTAAAAAGGCGGATGTAATTGTTTTTTGTGCAGGAGAGGAAGCAATCCTTTCTGGTGAAGCACATTCACGTGCCCATATCGATCTTCCTGGTGCACAAAGTGAGTTGATATCTTATCTTAAGAAGAGTGGGAAGCCTATTGTGTTGACAGTCTTTGCTGGAAGACCATTGGTGCTTAACGATGTGGCTCCTCTCTCAGATGCAATAATATACGGGTGGCATCCCGGAACGATGGGAGGAGAAGCTCTTGCCGATATTGTAAGCGGAGATGCAAACCCTTCTGGTAAACTTCCATTAAGCTTTCCTAAGAGTGTAGGACAGATTCCAATTCATTATAACCATAAAAACACAGGGCGTCCTGTCGAACCTCACCAATGGGTGCCTATGGATGAGATTCCTGTTGGAGCTGTGCAGACTTCACTAGGAAACACATCCCACTACCTAGATGATGGCTATGCTCCAGCATATCCATTTGGTTATGGATTGTCTTATACCTCTTTTGAGTATAGCAACCTAAAACTAGACAAACAAAAATATAATCTGGACGATACTATTGAGGTGCGTTTTGATCTAACCAATACTGGAGATCGAAAAGGAACCGAGATCACACAGTTGTATATCCGTGATTTGGTTGGAAATGTTACACGTCCAGTCAAAGAACTGCAAGGGTTTAAAAGAATTACTCTTGAAGCGGGACAACGTCAAACCGTAACGTTTAAAATTCCAACCACACAACTCTCGTTCCATGATATGGAAATGAAAGATCGTGTCGAAGCTGGACGTTTCCAATTGTGGGTTGGAGGAGATGCTAATACCAATATCTCGTTATATTTTGAACTAGACTAATAATACAATATAGATGAAAAACAGATTCAATCTCTCTTTGATCATCGTCTTTCTGATGGGAGCTTTTATACAGCTCCCGTCTTATGGTCAGAAAAACGACAATGTGGAGCAAAAGGTGGAAGCCATTTTGCAAAAAATGACCTTGCAAGAAAAGGTTAACTTGTGTCATGCACAATCCAAATTTAGTATCCCTGGAGTGGCACGTCTAGGGGTTCCTGAGCTATGGATGTCGGATGGTCCTCACGGTATTCGTGCAGAAATAGAATGGGACAGCTGGAATCATGCTGGATGGACTAACGACTCTTGTACGGCTTTCCCTGCATTGACCTGCCTTGCTGCGACTTTCAATCCTGAAATGTCTTATAAATACGGTCAGGCCATTGGTGCAGAAGCACGCTATCGAAGAAAAGATGTCCTTCTTGGACCAGGAGTGAATATTTACCGTACACCACTAAATGGACGTAATTTCGAATATATGGGAGAGGACCCTTTCCTTGCTTCTGTGATGGTGGTTCCTTACATCAAAGGAGTACAAGAAAATAAGGTGGCTGCATGTGTGAAACACTATGCATTAAACAACCAAGAGGTCCTTCGTAGCACCATCAATGTAAAGGTGAGCGACAGAGCTTTGCATGAGATCTATCTTCCTGCATTTAAGGCCGCAGTAGAAGAGGGAGATGTATGGTCTATCATGGGAGCTTACAATAAATATCAAGGTGAATATTGTTGTGAAAATAAAACCCTTAATAACGATATTCTTAAAGGTGATTGGAAATTTGATGGGGTGGTGATCTCAGACTGGGCTGCTGCTCACAATACTACCAAATCGGCTCTCTATGGATTGGATATTGAGATGGGTACAGGTACCGATGGCCTTACATCGAATGTCAAAAATAGCTATGACTATTACTATCTAGCTAAACCATTTTTAGAAAAGATCCAAAATGGAGAGATCGACGAGGAAGTGGTTAATGATAAGGCACGCCGTATCCTTCGTTTGATGATGCGTACTACCATGTCGGCAAATCGTCCTTTCGGAGAAAAAGGATCTAAGAGACATTTTGACGTCGCTAGAGAAGTGGCAGAAGAGGGAATTGTGCTTTTGAAAAATAAAGACCATTTCTTTCCTCTGGATACAACTAAGAATATAAAAATTGCAGTTATCGGTGAAAACGCGACACGCCAGATGACCATCGGAGGGGGCTCTTCTGAATTAAAAACAATTCATGAGATCTCTCCTTTGGCTGGCATTAAATCCAAATTCCCGAAAGCAACCATTGAATATACATTAGGTTACTCCTCAGGACCTTCTATTTATGATCATATTACACATCCAAAAGAGAATCAAGATTCTCTATACCGTGAGGCGATACGTGTTGCGAAAAGAGCGGATGTGGTAATATTTGTTGGGGGATTAAATAAAAATTACCAACAAGATTGTGAAAATGGAGACCGTACGACCTACGACCTTCCTTTTGGTCAAAACGCACTGATCAATAAGATTGTTGAGGTGAATCCAAATACAGGAGTTCTTCTTGTAAGTGGAAATGCGGTTGCCATGCCATGGGTTTCGAAAGTGAAATCTGTTGCACAAGCGTGGTATCTTGGTAGTGAAGGAGGGAATGCCATTGCCAATATCCTTAGTGGAAAGGTGAATCCATCAGGAAAATTACCTATCACTTTTGCTAAAAAACTTGAAGATGTAGGTGCTCATTCTTTTGGGAAAATAGGCTATCCTGGTGATGGTAAAGAGGTGGATTATAAAGAAGGTATTCTTGTGGGCTATCGTTGGTTTGATACCCATCGTATCGATCCATTGTTTAGCTTCGGTCATGGTCTTTCTTATACTACTTTTGAGATGAATAACCTTCATGCCGACCAAACAAGCTATACCAAAGATGATACGATTGTCGTTACTGGTGAGATCCAAAATACAGGTTCTAGACAAGGTGCTGAGGTGATCCAGATTTATGTTCATGATGTCAAATCACAAGTGGTAAAAGCTGAAAATGAACTTAAAGGATTCCAAAAGATAAAATTACAACCTAATGAGTATAAATCTTTTAAGATAGCTATTCCTGTTGGTTCGTTGGCCTATTATGATGCCGAAAATAAGAGTTGGAAAGTGGAAGATGGAATTTATAAACTACGTATAGGAAATGGTTCACGTAGTATTGCAAAGACCATCAAAATAAGAGTTGCTCCTTAAATATATTGTATACTGAGCCTTTTTAGATTTAATTATAGATAGAGGTGATATACTAGCTTATATCCCTCGTTGTTTACTTTTGTTGTTTGGTAAGTGCCGCCTTTGGGGTGGCACTTGCTTTTGATATTCTATCAAAGGAAAATTCCACTCCATCCCCTTATGGAGTTTAATAAGGGCTGTGTGGTATCCTATATGGGATACATCACGTCGTTTATTCTTTTTGTTTGGTAAGTGCTGCTTTTATGGTAGCACTTACTTTTTAACTTTATTGAAATATACCTCATTCTTAATATCCTTATTTTATCCTAAATAAAAGGGATTAAGGACTTTGATTCCGATGACACATATTTGTGTTTATTGTTGTTGCTTTGGTAAGTGCTGCTTTGATAGTGGTACTTACTTTTTTTAGCTATCGGAGATCCCAAAAAGATCATTCGTTGTCTTTCCCTCCTATAAACAACAAAACATTCTTCTATATTTCTATTTCGTAAATATCCAATCTCACTATCCCAACCATAAATACCCCCACATCTTACCATCACAAAGTGCTTATCCACGATCATCGCTTTTTGATAATGTCGATATCATAAAATATTGTTTTTTTACCCCCCAATAGATGATATATCCTTTCTTCGTTATCTACTGTTTGGTATAAAATTTCCTTGAATATTGCCATAAAATTCCACTCGATAAATAGAGGATTCAAAGGTACTTCCTCCATGGTTTGTCCATGCTTCCTCCATGGTTCCTCCATCGAAAACCCCTAAATCGATGGACAAACCATGGACAAACCATGGAGGAACCATGGACGAACCCATAATCAAACCTCTCTTTCCCTTTATGGAAATCCCCAAAATATTTTTCCCCCACAATCTCAATATCTGTTTGTCAATGATGTTATTTAAATGGGGACACTGTCTTAAAATTAGAATGAGTAGAACTTTTAATTTTTCTGCTTCAATAGGTTGGAATGCTCACTCAATATCTCTTCTTTTCAATCTAAATAATAATCAAACCTTGATCCTCTATGTTTGTTCATTTTGGGTAACTATTTGATTTATCATTTATCGTATCCCCCAGTTGGCATTTATTGTCCTAATTTGTTAATTTTAGTCTTTAACTGTAACTTAAATATTTATGTCCAAACCTGAAGAATATAGATTTTTTCTTTCCCAAGCTACTTAGTGGATTAGGATAAAGCTGTATAAGGATGTTTTATTTGCTTGATTCTGTTGATGATAAACGTGATTAAGATACCCTTAAGTTTATTGAAGATATTGAAAGTGTTTTGGTTGTAGAAGTAATTGTGTGGTGTGTTTTAACTAACACTTTCTGTTAATTAAAATTTTAATAATTCAGAAATGATTATTACCTTTGCAGATAAAAGATTAAGAAAATATGCCAACGATGATTCGATGGCAATAAAAAAGATGGGTAACAAAAGAGCCAAGATATATAAAAGGCGACTTGAGGACTTGGCTATAGCAGAAAGCTTTGCAGATTTAGAATTTTTACCAGGACGTTTTCATCAACTATCTGAAAATAGACAAAATAAATGGGCTTGTGATCTTGATCACCCATATCGATTAGTATTTGAACCATCAAATAAACCAATTCCGATGGATAATGATGGCAAACAAATTCTACTAGAGATTAAATGTGTCGAAATTATAGAAGTAACTAATTATCACAAGGAGGGTTAAAAATGGCAACTTTAAATGAATATTTTCCACAAGAGGTTTTACATCCTTGCGAAACATTAAACGAGAAGTTGGAAGAGATGAAGATGAGTCGAAAAGAATTTGCGATAAGAACTAATAAACCTGAGAAAACAATTATTGCTGTTTTAAAAGGAGAAAGTTCAATTACTTCAGAAATGGCAATTCTTTTCGAAAATATTACAAGGATTCCTGCTCATTTTTGGCTAAATAAACAAGCTAGATACAATGAGTATAAGGCTCGTTTAAAAAGACAGCTTGATGTTGAGAATGCACTGGATTGGACGAAAAGTTTCCCATATGCAGCAATGGCAAATAATGGATGGGTTCCTAAAACAAGGTTAGTGAGAGAAAAAACAATTAATTTGTTTGATTATTTTGGTCTTTCAACTCATGATGCTTGGGAAAACCTTTATATGAAAAGTAAATTAAAGGTCGCAGCTTATGCCTCTTTAGCTTGTACTCATGAACCTCATGCTATTTCCGCTTGGTTAAGACAAGGTGAAAAACAGGCAGATCAAATTGATGCTCCTCAATACAATAAAAGTGAATTCCGTAAGGTGTTGCCACAGATTAAGACTATTATGGCTAATCAACCAGATGACTTCTTTAGCCAGTTGCAAAAGCTATGCCTAAAAGCGGGGGTTAAGGTCTTTTATACTCCGAAAATACCTAGAGTACCAATTAGTGGTTCTACTAGATGGATTAAGGACACTCCTATTATCCAATTAACTGCACGATATCGTCAGAATGACCGATTTTGGTTTACCTTTTTTCACGAAGCTGGTCATATTCTATTACATGGGAAAAAATACATTTCTCTTGAGGATATTGACTTTTCAGAAGCGGATCCTGTAAAAGAACAAGAAGCGCATCGTTTTGCTGAAGAGTGGACATTTAGTAAAAAAGAGGAAGAAGAAGTGCTTTCAAAAGATGTTTTTACGGAGGTAGAGGTAATTGATTTTGCCAAACAATTTAATACACATCCAGCTATGATTATAGGAAGGTTACAACACAAAGGATTAATTCCTTATAGTGTTGGGAAACAGTTTTTTGAATCCATTGACCTGTCTGATAAATAGATGAAAATATCCCTCTTTATAAGTAATCTGTTTATAATGCATCTTATAATTGATATAAAGCCTTTCTAAAACATAATATATTTTGTTTCTTTGAGTTAATATATGTTAATGCAACCAACCGAAGATTCAAAATGAAATTAAAGATTGCTTTTTGCCTTTTACTTACGCTATTGTTTTTGCCCATATATGGACAATATAAGATTAGAGGGATTGTTTCGGATTCAGTTCAGTCCTTACCCTATAGCACAGTGATGATTAAAGATAGTCAAGGTCATATTGTTACTGGTGCGGTAACCGATGTTGAAGGTGCTTTCGAGATGAAGGCTCCTTCGGGTAAGTTTCTAATAGAGATCTCTTCTATTGGATTCCAGGATTATAGTAAACCATTGACTGTAGATAAGGACTTAGATTTGGGACATATTGTTTTGAGTCAGAGTGTTCAGTCACTATCAGAAGTAACCATTAGCACACGGCGGAAACTCTTGGAAACGAAAGTCGACAGGATGGTCTTTAAAGTGATAAAGAGTCCGATAAACGAAGGAAAGAATGGCCTTGAATTGTTAAAACAGGTGCCAGGTGTTTCTGCTGCTCATGATGGTTTAAGTGTCGTTACCAAGTCTAGTTATAAGGTTTTTATTGATAACAAGGAGCTGAAGCTTTCAGAAAGTGAAGTACTGGTATATCTTCAAAGTTTAAAGTCATCAGAGATTGATCGTATTGAGGTGATTACCTCTCCTCCTGCGAAGTATGGTTCAGATGGTGATTTTGGTGTTATTTTGATTAAAACAAAGAAAAGAGAGAATCAGGTGAATGCCAATATACATGGAGGGGTTTCGTTAGCAAATAAAGCTTATTATGATGGAGGTGCTGCTGTGACCCTTAAGTTAGGTAAATGGCTTATCTCATCTAATGGCGGTTTTGTAGATGGGACCAAAGAGCCAAAGCAGCGTTATCAGATTTTTTATCCTAGTTACTATTGGGATGAAAATGCCCATAGGTCCGTTACTTCGGAAATGTATAGTTTCCATAATCAGTTGTCCTACCAGTGGAGTGATAATATTGAGTTGGGGACCTCTTATTTTATATCAAATAGCGAACCAAATACGAGTAGTCTAAATGATATCGTGATTAAAGGTTTAGATGGGGAGGTGGACTCTACTATTGTGACCAATAATAATCTTGGAGGTCGAAGGCGATCAGATATTATTAGTGCATATGCAGACATTCAGTTAGATAGCCTTGGTAAGTCGATACATTTAAGTTTTGATTATCTCGATTATGATATCACGAACCGTAATGATTATAGTAGTGTAACTTATGTCGATGATATTGTTCATTTTACAAATAAAGCATCGGGAAATTCGAGTTTCTTATATTCAACCATTAAGAATGGACAAGTAGATGTTGTGCTCCCTTACTTGTGGGCTGACATTGATTTTGGATCGAAATATTCTATGGTATCCAATAGTAATTGAGTCGATTATTTGTCTGGAATGGCCAGTGAATTGAATGAGTCCAATAGATATACTTATGATGAAAGCAATTTTGCTTTTTACACCTCTTTCTCTAAGAGGTTTAGTCGTAGATGGAATATGAAAGTGGGATTAAGATCTGAAACGACACATTACAAGCAGCATAGTTTGGTTTCTGGATACAGTAAAAAGAAGCACTATACGGAGATGTTCCCATCCTTCTTTTTAAAGTATCGATCTGCTCAAGGCAATGCTTTTTATGCGAACTATCAACGTAGAATTAACCGTCCTTCGTTTCGATTGTTAGATCCTTATCGTATCTATACAACGACCTATAACTATTCAGAAGGTAATCCTCTTTTAGAGAGTTATTTCACATCGATATACAAAGTGGGGATGGCAATGGAGCATTTCAATGCATCTATTGGCTATTATAATATAACAAACAAATATGATCAGGTGACTTTTGTTGATCCTCAAAGTGCCGTACAGGTGGTAAGACCAGAGAATTTCTATGATATGCATAAATACCAGCTCTATTTGAACTATAATTATGGAATAGGTAAATGGTATAGGGGCAGTATGGATGTTATTGGTGCCTATAGTGAAACAGACTCTAAGATCGTTGATGTGATCCCTTCGCTTACGGCTTATAGTGGGGTGGTGGTAAGTAACAACACTATTGTAATACCTCATTCAGGAGTGGTCTTGGATATCGCTTATTTGTATGCAACACCAAGTCTGGCTGGTAGTTATAAGGTGTCATCTTATAGTCAGTGTGATTTCGGTGCTAGTGTAATGATGTGGCATAAGAAATTAAGATTTAGCGTCAACTATAGCGATATCTTTAAGTCAACGGCTAAGACTTACACACAAGAGGTGAATGGTATTAAGCAGATTAACTGGGATTATAATGATACGCAGAGAATCCGATTTTCTTTCTCTTATTCTTTAAATAATAGATTGAAACAAAAACAAAGAGAAGACATTAGTCGAGAACACAAAGACCGACTGTAATTGGTATTATTGCTTGATCTATTGTGTAAAATAAGAACTGATTTATAAGATTATAGAAGATAAATAGACTCAGATAGGGGGAGGAGTCTGTTTATCTTCTGTTTGTATTACCATGTATGATTGTACTACTTTAATTTAAAGTTGTCATATATCTATTCTCCCCATTTTTTAAATATTAATCTATTGTAACTTATATGTTTACACGTATTTTCTTTTTTATTCTATTATTTTTTTCATTAACTCAGGCATTTTGTAATGACTTTAAATTTGTTGTATACAATCGTTTTGACCAACCTGTAGAGATGGCAACGGTAGTATTGTTTACTTGTTCGGATTCGACATTTGTTCAAGGTGCCATTACCAATCAAAGGGGGGAATTCTCTTTCAATGAGAGATACCATACAGATGATTATTTTATAAGGATATCACATTTGTCTTATTTAACGAAGCGTTTTATTTTAAAGAAAGAATTATCACATAAGGTCATTCTTGATAAAAGATTTCAATCCACAGGGGAGGTAAATGTTGTTGCCAGAAGAAAAACGATAGAATTTAAAGAAGGTAAGCTAATAGCGAATGTGGCTTCTTTGCCTAGTTCTGATGGTGCCAATATTGTAAAAGTATTAAAGCAGTTACCAGGAGTGCTTATTACAGGGAATAAAATATTATTAAACGGAACTCCTGCCGTTGTTTATATTGATGGAAAGAAACAGTCTATACAAGGGTCTGGGATTATAAAGTATTTAGAAGGTTTGCCATCCATATCAATGGATAAGGTTGAATTACAGTCAATCGGTGATGGGTCAACGGATGCCTCTGATGGTGCAATTATTAATTTTGTTTCTAATAAGCAGAAAAAGAATGGATATTATGGAAGTATAGGTGTTGATGCTGTAGTGTATGAAGAAAATCATTGGGGAGGAGCTTCAAATGCTTTTTATATGTTTAAGAAAAATCAATTTATCTTTAATTCCTCTATCTCTTTATCTAATAGCTTTGGCTGGAAAAGCAAACATGATAGCACTTTGTATTCAAATGCTTTAACTGTACAAAACAATTCTGAGCATAAGTGGGATTTGAATAAGTTTGTCGGCACAGCTAATTTGGCATGGAATAGTGAAAATGGGCATCTTATTAATCTAAACTTATTTGGGTATAATGATGTAAGTAATGGAGAATTGCATCAATATATAGATCGTTGGAATAATGGTACCCCAGATGATTATCGACAAAAAAATAGAAGTCATGGTAATGATGATTTGTGGTCCGCAAACCTCGAATATAGTAGTCCAGATTCTTTAGGGTATAAATTTATCGTATCTTATGGTTTTGACCATGGTGGAATACGAGAAGATCAAGATTATTATATTTTAGACAGAGATAATGCAGAAGAAACTTTTGTAATGAATAGTTCTTCTAAAATGATCGGAACACGTAATACATTCAAAATTGATTTTGATAAGACGTTTTCGTCAATCAGTCTAAAGTTAAAGGCTGGAAGTAAAATCATATTAGGCGATTTGGATCAGAATGTGATAAACAAAGATGAATTAAAAACAATTAACCCCTTAGAGGATAGTAACTTTAATGGTGATGAGAATATCTATGCTGCATATCTTAAACTATCAAAGAATATTACAAAGAATATTACAAAGAATCTTACATTTATGACTTCAATGAGAGTGGAACAAACGCAATATCATGCTTCGCTTAACTCTATGTCGAATGAAATTAATGACAAATACACATATTTCTTTCCATATGCACATTTTTATTTCAAGCCTAGTCGTAATTATCAATTAATTCTGGGATATATTAGTGGAATTATTCGTCCCAATTATGAACACTTATTACCAGGTGCTTCCTATGAGAATCAATATTATTATACAAAGGGAAATCCTTATCTTAGACCAACAATTGTAAATGGTATTGCCTTGAATAATTATCTTTTTGGACATGGTACCATTAATTTTAGATATCAGATAGTTAAAGATCTGGAAGGGCAGGTGTTGACGAAAGTGGACGATGATCTTGTTGAATATACCTATTTAAATTATGCCGATAATAGACAATTTAAGATAAATATATTTGCTCCTTATCAGCTTGTCGGCAAGAAGCTTTCAGGGTGGATCGATTTTGGTGCCGTATATAATTCATTATATAATTTTAAGAATGGATTCACCTTGGTGGATGGTAGAGATCGTTCGTATTGGAAGTATAACCTTAAGTCAGGTTTAGATTACCAAGCTTCAGATCGTTTAGGATTTAATTCATGGGCTCAATATAATCATGAATTTAAATCAGCTCAGTATGATTATGGTTCGAATTGGAGTGTCGATTTTGGGGGTACTTATAAGTTTTTAAAAAATAAAGATCTAACTTTTTCTTTTGTCGTTGAAAATATATTTGATTCCTACAAAAGAGACTATCTATATTATTTGAATGATATGAGGTCATATCAATATAGCCATAATCATGGACGCTTTCTAAAATTCTCGCTATCTTATAAGTTCAATAAAGGAGAGAAAATTAGAGATAAAGCAAGAGAGAATGTTAACGATACAAGTCGTTTTATATAGATTGTTTACCGCAATAGCTCCTATTAGTTGAGTTGTGGTAAAATATGTTTATCTAGAGATTTTCGATCTATTCTACTATGAGTCTCTGAAGGTAGTGAAGGATACTCAATCAGGTTAATATGTTGACTTAACCTGATTGAGTAATATTTATAATCCTATATTAGATGATATTTTCTTAACGTCGTTCATGCATTTGAGCATCTTCTATATTGCCAATGCTTTTCCTTGTTCTTTTGTTTGTCTTGCTGCCTTTGTTAAAATTAATACTTAATCCAATGAATGCTTAACGTTCCTATAATGGAATTTTGAGAGTAGACCTTTACTGTGAATATTAATATCAACGAAATAATTATAAAGGATTTTTTTTGCATAGATTTTCTTGTCTGGTTATATGTGTGAAATATAGATTCTTCATTTACGTCATAAATGAAAGTTCTTATAATATTAAAAGTGGTTGTATAACTCTTTGGATGTATACTTGTGTTTTTTTTGTCCAAGAATGGTGATATGATCGGGTATTAAATAATCTTCTTGGCACAATGAATGTGTCTGAAAATTCTTACTACTTAAATTTGATAATTCCCATAGTAGTTTCGGAAGATTCGTGGTTGGAAATAGTTTCGTTTTGTTTTTATTAAGGTGATCTAGCTTCTGTTTATTTTGGTTTAAATATTTATCCGAATACCATAGCACCATAGGTACATGTATTTCATAATAAGAAGGAGTATTTCCGCCATGAAGTATTAAATTATCTTCTCCTAAATTTTCGCCATGATCTGACACATAGATCATGAATGACGATCGATCAATATTTTTTAAAGTTGTGATTATTTCAGAGAGAATAAAGTCTGTGTATAGAATCGTATTATCATAGCTATTTATTAATTCTATTTTGTGAGACTTAAGATCAAAAAGATTTATTTGTTCTTTTATTGAAGGAGTGAATTGATTAAATGATTTAGGATAACGCTGATTGTATCTAAAATGACTCCCAAGTGTATGAATAATAATAAAATGCTTGTTATTTTTTAGTTCCTCTTTGTTAGATAGAAGTTTGTTAATAACATAACTATCGTAATTTTTTTTAGAATCAAGCCCTTTGGTATTTAAATATCGAACTTTTGCTTCATCCTTATAAATATTTAATAGGCTAGATGTTGAATAAGATTGACTTGATATCCAATATGTATTATATCCCATTTCTGCATATGAGGACACAATTGATTTTACATGATACTTTTGGTTCCTATTTTCTGGTGTTGCTGTCGATAATAGTAAGGGTACGCTCTGTTCTGTAAGGTTTGCAGGAGCAAAACAATAGTCAAAACTTATGATATTTTTAAATGATTTTAAATGAGGAGATGTTTCTCTATGGTAACCATTAATGCTCCAATGGTCATAGCGAGAAGACTCCCCAATTACTAATACTACGATATCTGGGATTTGATGCTTTTGGGTTTTAACGATGTTGTAACTAAAGTTATCTGTATTTTCGTTGTATCTATTTTTTAGCTTTATCTGTTCATATGTGTTTAGACTTAAGCCAATTAAATTTGTAGGAAATATCTTATCTAATCTTAATTTATGAAACTCTAATGCTAGTTTTATTCTTTGTTTTTGAGTCTTCTCAAAACTAGATGCTATTCTATAATTACGGATGAATAACAGTGAATAAAGACTAATGAGAATGACTGTGAATGACCATTTTATGGTCGTAGCTATTTTAAAACTATTGTGAATGCGACTTAAAAAAATAAGATAGAGTACAAGACTTGTTATACAAATAATAATAAAGGTGATGCTAGATTTTATTAATTCTGTGCTTTCCGAAAAGTTGGTATTTATCACTGTGATTATCATGTTTGCACTTAATGTGCTTTGTAAAAAATAGATAGAAGCAGTGGTGGCAAAGGAGAATGGGAGAATAAAAATAAGGAAATATAATAATTGTTTCGGCTTTATGAAGATTAGAGGAAAAGCTGTAATGCAGATACTCAGTATGATGTAAACTAATTTTTTTAGAAATGAATCTACCGTACTTTCAATACCGCTCATTGCATAATAGATATTTGCTGTATTGATTATTAAGATACATCCTATCGTATACAAGTAAGGCATTATTTTATTTTGTTTCTTCATGTTTCCGAAGTTCAAATAGGTGTAAGAAAATTGTTCGTTTTAGAATAAATAGATATTATATTTATAAACGACAAATTAAGACATAAAAAAGGAGATATTATGCATGATAATACCTCCTTTGTCATTTATCTAAAGATTAGATTATTTTGCTGGAATATTTTTAAGTGTTTCTTTAAGATATTCCCAAAATTTATCTACTGTTTCGATGTTTACCTTCTCGTCAGGAGAGTGAGGAGAGCGAATTGTAGGTCCGAAAGAGATCATGTCCCAATTAGGATATTGTGATCCAAGAAGCCCACATTCAAGACCTGCATGGATTGCACGAATCTCTGGTACTTTACCCCATTTGTTGTTATAAACCTCTTGCATCTCTTTTAGGATAGGAGAGTCTAGGTTTGGTTTCCATCCTGGATATGAACCAGAAAGAACTACCTCTGCTCCTGCTAATTGGAATAGACCTTCGATACGCTCACTTAGCTCCATCTTAGCTGACTCTACCGAACTACGGATAAGCATATTGATTTTGATGGTTCCATTATGTGATTTTACCGATGCTAGGTTTGTCGATGTCTCTACAAGGCCGTGCATATCGTCACTCATACGAATAACTCCGTTAGGACAAGCGTATACTGAGTCGATAAGGCTGTCTTGAGTAAGTTCGTCAATTAGATAGGCTGGAGTTGCTGTTGTTTCTACTGTAAAAGAAAGATTAGGCTCTTTTTTACAGAATTCTGATTTATATGTTGCTTCGAACTCTGCTACTGATGTTTTTAATGTCTCTAAATTTTCGTTAGGAACAATAATCTCAGCAAAAGCTTCACGAGGAATCGCATTTCTTAAACTACCACCATCGATAGATGCTAGGCGTACATCTAGTTCACGAGTAGCAAAACGTAGGAAACGAACCATTAGTTTGTTTGCATTGGCAAGACCCAATATGATATCCATTCCTGAGTGACCACCTTTAAGTCCTGTTACTGCAAGACGTAGAGATGTATAACCTTCTGTAGGAACTACAATTTTATCGTATTCGAATTCTACTGAACCATCAATACCACCAGCACATCCAACATACAGTTCTCCTTCGTCTTCAGAGTCTAGGTTTAGAAGGATATCTCCTTTTACCCAGTCTGGTTGAAGACCGAAAGCACCAGACATTCCTGTCTCTTCTTCTGCTGTAAATAGTGCTTCTACTGGTCCGTGCTCAATATCGTTAGAAGACAATACTGCCATTGCTGCAGCTGCACCAATACCGTTGTCTGCTCCTAATGTTGTACCTTTTGCAGTTACCCAATCACCATCGATATAGGCATCAATAGGATCTTTTGTAAAGTCGTGTTGTGTATCGCTATTTTTTTGAGGAACCATATCAAGGTGTCCTTGAAGGATAACCCCTTTGCGGTTCTCCATTCCTGGAGTAGCAGGTTTGCGGATAAGAATGTTTCCTGCTTCATCTTTTAATGTCTCTAATCCAAGTTTTTGACCGAAATTCATTATGAATTCTTGGATTGCATCTTCATGTTTAGAAGGACGTGGAACTTGAGTCAGTTCATAGAAGTGTTCCCAAACAATCTTAGGATCTAGGTTTTTTATCTCAGAGCTCATATTCTTTAGCTTTTTATAATTTTCCTAAATCTACAATTTTATTGGGAACAATTCTATGATATTTTGTCTTTTATGATGTAAAAGCGTTCTACTCTTTTAGCACCATATCGATACAAACTACTGATGCCATGATTAATATACGTTCGATGGCATTAGCAGGAACTCGAGCATCGATAGAAAGCATATAGTTATCCGCTGAAGTGAACAACTCTTTGGTCATTCCTGCCCATTTCTTTGATACCTTAGCTAGCTCTACTTCTTCTTTTAAGAAAGAGAACTCCCATGAAGTCCATTTCCCTTTAAGAAGACAGATCTCGTTTTCATCTTTGTCGTAAACTCTAAATTTACCTCCAATAGACATTAGTTTTTGTCTTAATCTTCCGACGATTTGGTTGTTGTGGTCGAATACCTCTACCTCGGAACGTAAGAATGTCCATCCTCTTTTTACTTTAAGGATTTGGTTTCCCTCTTTGTCATTAAGAATAATCTCAAATGGTGTCATTCTTTTGTAATCCTTGTTGAAACGAAGAATTTTAGCGAACGTACCAAGATTGACCTCTCTACATTCAATAATCAGCTCGTCTGTTTCTGGATCATGAATGTCATAATTGTTACTCGCTTTGAACATACCTACATGTTCTTTGACGAAAAATTGATTTTTGTTGAGTATTGGATTCATTATTTATATATGTATAAATTTTAAACAGTGTAAAATTATGAAAACTTAAATAAATGACAATATACGTTATGTTTGTTGACAATAAAAATTAATCTCATTGAAATATAAGTTCCTTATCTATTATGTATTGCGTCCTATCTATTGTACTTGAGATGTTCTTAATTAACGTAATAAGAAGAAATGTGACGTGTCGCTGTATAATAATTATATCTATAGGTTTGCTTTTCGTCGCTTTGAATGTTGAGATGTGGAGACCTTCTTTATTTTTAATAATGAAGGAGAGGAGAGTGTTGTTTAATATAGGCTAGTAGATATATAAAAGCGCCAATGAGATAGACCCATTAGCGCTTTTATATAGATCGAAAAAAGTTATATCCTTAATTAGATAGAATTCGTACCAATTCTAATTGAGAACGATGTACTTCCTTTGAATTTTTTATTGCTTTGGTGAAAGGTACATGAACGATTTCATCATTTTCTATACCAATCATGATACTCTTTTGATCGTCTAATAACGCTTCTACGGCTCCTGCTCCTAAACGACTTGCTAGAATACGATCGGATGCAGATGGGGTTCCTCCACGTTGGATATGTCCTAGAATTGTTACCCTTACATCATATTCTGGGAAATCTTTCTCGACTCTTTTAGCCCAGTTGAATGCGCCACCTTCTTTTTCACCTTCAGCTACCAATACAATCGAACTGTTCTTCGACTTTCGATATCCGTTAGCCAAATAAGCTTTTAAGTCTGCATAACTGGTAGGAACTTCAGGAATCAATACTGCTTCAGATCCTGCTGCAATACCTCCGTTTAGTGCTAAGAATCCAGCATCACGTCCCATTACTTCAATAAAGAATAGTCGTTCGTGTGCTGTTGCTGTATCTTTAATTTTATCGACACACTCTACAATAGTGTTTAGAGCAGTATCGTATCCAATAGTATAATCTGTACCAAAAAGATCATTATCGATAGTGCCAGGAATACCAATAACAGGGAAATTGTGTTCTTTAGCAAAAAGACCCGCACCTGTAAATGTTCCATCTCCTCCAATAACAACTAAAGCATCGATTTTTTCTTCAATAACGTTGTCGTATGCTTTCTTTCTTCCTTCTACAGTTTTGAATTCCAAACATCTTGCCGACTTAAGGATGGTTCCTCCTTGTTGTAGGATGTTACTAACGTCTTTCGACTCCATCTTTTTGAAGGCTTTTTGGATTAGTCCACGGTATCCATGAGAGATACCTACTACTTCCAATCCATGATAGTTGGCTGTACGAGTTACTGCACGAATCGCGCCGTTCATTCCGGGTGCATCTCCTCCTGATGTGAGAAGACCAATTTTTTTTATGCTTGTATTTCCTAAATCCACCATGATCTATATAGCTTAGTCTTTATTATTATTCTGATGAATAACTTTCCTTCTACAATATTAACTGCAATCGATTGAAATGGCAAGAGATTAAGGTTAAATTAATGGAATTTCAATCTTAAATTTGAAAGTGATCTTTTAATTTTTTTGCCACCAAATCCATTAAATGTCTAGGAGTAGATGTTGCTCCGCATATACCTACTCTACTGTCTTTGTGGAACAAAGCTAAGTCTAATTGGTTCGGATGAGAGATAAAATGAGAGTTTGGATTGCTCTCTTTGCATATGTTGTATAACACTTTCGCATTAGAACTTTTTTCTCCTCCCACAAATACGATAACATCATAATTCTTAGAAAACTCTTTTAGCTTAGGGATACGATTGGCGACCTGTCGACATATTGTATCAAAGTAAGTTAAATTGTTCTCTCCAATTTTATTTTGGATGTTGGTAATCAAATCATGATAGGCATCCAATGATTTAGTGGTTTGAGAGTAAAGGATTGATTTTTTATCTAATGCAATGTTGTCAAGATCCTCTGGACCTTCGATAACAATGGCATTTCCATCTGTTTGTCCTACCAAACCATTGACTTCTGCATGACCTTTTTTTCCAAAGATTAGAAGTTGACCCTCTTGTGCTTTAATATCTTCATAGCCATGTTTTACATTTTTCTGTAGTCTAAGCACAACAGGGCATGTCGCATCAATAAGCTTGATGTTATTCTCTTTTGCATATTGATAGGTCTCTGGTGGCTCACCATGTGCCCTAAGCAGTACAGTGCAGTTTTTCATCTTGAAATACTCTTCTCTACTAACTGTTTTAAGACCTAGATTTGCAAGTCTCTCAACTTCGTAACTGTTGTGTACGATGTCTCCAAGACAGTATAATTCATCTTCTAATTTGAGAATATCTTCGGCTTTTTTTATTGCTTTGATCACACCAAAACAAAAGCCCGAATTATTGTCGATTTCTATGATCATAATTTACTAGGATTCTAAAGATTGAAATGCCTTTGTTAACTGAAAGTCTAAGGTGACTACAATTTTACAAAAGGAATAAGTTAAATACAAGACTTATGAATCCTTTTCTGTGATTTTATCTTTTATCCATTGCATTACTTGAGCTGTTTGCTCGACAGGAGTCAGATGACTATTGTCAAGAGTAATAGCATCGTCTGCTTTTGTTAATGGGCTTTCTTCTCTTGTTTGATCGATATGATCACGTTTCTCTACGTTCGCTAGAATCTCTTCAATCGTTACAAGATCTCCTTTGGCTTTTAATTCATCATAACGTCTTTGTGCCCTAATTAGAGGGTCGGCAGTCATAAAGATTTTAAGATCGGCATTAGGAAAGACTACAGTTCCGATATCTCTACCATCCATTACCACACCTGCATCTTTCCCGAACTCTTGTTGAAGCTTCACAAGATGTTTACGTACTTCTGCAATGGCAGCAACTATACTTACATTATCAGACACTTTAAGTTGGCGAATTTCTGTTTCAATATTCTCCCCATTTAAAAATGTGATATTGCTTTGGTTTTCTTGATTGTATTGGAATGAGATCTTAATATCATCTAAAGAATCAATTAGGTTCTTTTTATCGATATTATCGTCTTTGATCCAATTATTACGTAGTGCGTAAAGTGTCACAGCTCTATACATTGCTCCTGTATCCACATAGATATAACCCATGCGTTTCGCGATATCTTTAGCCATGGTACTTTTCCCACACGATGAGAAACCATCAATTGCAATAACCAACTTTGTTTGTTTGCCTTCCATAATAGATATAAAATTATTAAAAAAACGACCGTAAAGATACGTTTTTTTATCTTAATTAGACATCGTAAAGTATAACCTTGTGTGCAATTATTATGACAAAAATTATTTTACCTATTGTAGATGTTGGCCAGTGATATAATCTTCTTGTGGGGGAGAATATGATGGTTCATCATTCAATGATGCAAAGATCATTTTTAACTCTCATTCCCTCTGAGTTATGGATGGTATTATTCCAAAGAATTCTTGTTTTTATTCTGAAATGTACGTCTCTATGCCATAAATCAACTTATGTCGTGACATCAGTTCATGATGGTAGACAGTCTTTTAGAGCTTAACTTGCAGACCAATATTGTGTTGTGAATTGTTTAGGTGCATTGGAGTATAACTATAGGCAAATTGCAGCCTTTTGATGTCTACCTGAAACCCTAAAGACCATCCAGATGCTCCTTTTTTATTGGTGACGCCGATAGACTCTCTGACATTATTATTGTATCCAATCATGGCAGCAAAATGAGTGCTAAGGCGAAGACGTGTTCCTAGGTTAATATGGTTGAACCAATTACTGTAATCGTTTTTAGTCTCTTTATCATCCGACTCTATCTCTTTATCCCATTGTGTTAGATGATGGGCTGTAACGTAAAAGATAAAAGGTGCATGATCTAATGATTTCACTAATGTTACACCTAAATCGAGAGGTAACTTCTCTTTATTTCCATTGTAAGAAGAAAACTGTGTCCCCACATTACGTAGTGCAAGTGTGGCAGAAAAGTTCTTGATATTATAGCTTGTAGAAGCAGTAAATGCAATGGCATTAGAGTTGTAAATATCAAATTTACTCCAGAGTGTATGTAACGATATTCCAGCATTAAACTTCGATGAAAGTTTCTTGGAATAACTAATAGCAAAATCGTATGAAGCCGCAGAATAGCTCCCTAAGAATGTATTCTCACTGTCTCTACGTTCAAAATCCCCATAGTTAATGGTTTGGAATGTCAATGCAAAGATGTTGTTATTATCCCATGCCCATCCTCCGTTGAGAACAATATGTTTGGTGTCTTGGAAAAGAAAACCAACATTGGTCTCTATCTTTTTGTGATAGGTACTATCCAATTCACTTGGGGCAAAATTAGCGACACCAAAATTGGTCTCTATATCACCATATACAACTCCTCCTAGTGCTTTGGTACTAGGATTGGTTGCAATATCTAAGAGAGGATAAACATTTTGAGACGAACCTTGAGCACTACCTTTCCATGGAAAGGCAATACACAATAAAGCGATGAATATATAGATTTTCTGCATTGATTTTACATTGTACATACTACCACATTCTAACGGACGATAGGGTATTATTATTGTTTACTACCAATTCAATTTTAAAAGTTCTTCAACAATGACATAGACAATGGGACAGTAGGCTCTGTTTTTTCCTGTTAGATTTAGAATCTGGTGCATCTTAGACCTATCTGTATGTGGATATTCTCGGCATGCCTTAGGTCTATTTTCATAACACATACAATACTTGTCGTTTCCTAGAAAAGGACAAGGTTGTGTTTGAAAGACAAAATCCTCTTCGTCATCCATAAAGAGGTATTGATCAATAAATTTAGAGGGCTTCATCCTAAAATGTTTGCCTAATCGATCAATATCTTTTTCTTTTATAATCGGACTAATACTACTACAACAATTCCCACAATCGAGACAATCATAGGTGGCAAAAGCTTCGTCGTGAAGCTGGTGAATTACAGAATCTAAGTTTTTAGGCTTTTTCTTCTTTAGCTTTTTGAATAGCACTTTTACATCTTCGCGATTCTGTTTTGATAATTCTTTGATCGTTATTGGTGTAATTCCTGTAAAATTCATCATGTTCTTATTTAGGCGTGCAAAGATAATTTTTTACAGTCATGTTGTTCTATATATTGCTGATTTTTACCGTTATCCTTTGATGATATTAGATGGTCGGGGTTGAATTTATTGGGTTAGTTATTTATGAATGTGTTTTTTTATGTTATCAACAACTTACTAAAATTCATTTAATTGTGTTACTTTTGTGGATACGCAACAACAACACTTTTTTATACAATACATTTATTAAAAAAGGTTATCACAATGAACAATTTTTTGTCAGGTGGTTATCGGGCAGTGTTCACCCCTACTCCCCAAAGAGTTCTTATAAGTTATTATCTAGATTCAAGGGATAGTGGCGATACACCCGTATTATATGGGGATATTCAGAGTCAAACATCACTAATTAACTCCTCTGTTTATCAATGTCTTTTGACGACCCCTGAAAGCGAAGATGTATTAGAGATTCGATCACATACGAATTTCTGGGGAAAATACTGGAGCTTCTATGGGAAGAACCATAAGCTGATTGGCAAAGTTATTGCTAAGGGAAAAGGAAACTCAATATTAGGAGAAGTGCAATGTGAACAATGGGGAAAAATGGGTCGTATTCAATATTCAAACTACGATAGACGATGTGTCTTGACCACGGACGATCGTACTTTTGCTAGTATAGATTTTATGAATCTTAATGAATATCATTTTACGTTGGATGGGAGTCTAAAACATAAGAATTGTCCTAATCTTCTGTTTTTTGGTCTCTCTGCTGTAATCTATGCGATTCAAAATTCAGGAGCTATTCCTTTTAGTTAAGAGAAAATTTAAATAAGCTTTTGTCATCGATTCACTACCTATATTCCTATTGTTTTTTTTATGAATTGTAGATATTATTCTTTTCATTTGTATTCAAATTGTTCAACTGAATAGGGAGCAATAATAGAAAATTTTGAATGAATAGATTTAGAAATAAAATACAATCATCGGTTATTACTTTCTCATCGTGGAGTAGAAAGAGCTATGCTCTTTTCGCTGTGATGGGTAAGATGGTGCGTATTGGTTTCTTAAATATTGATTTGGCTTTAGTGGAAGTGATTACGATCAAAAAACATCTTTCTTTGTCTGTAAATCAGGAAAATGAGGAGGAAGACGATCGTGAATTATTGAGTGTTTCTGAAGCATCATTATTAGAGAGGCTAATGGCATTGCCTGCGGTTATAAGTGATGATATTTTTTATGTAACTTTTTATAATATTTTAAAAAGGGTTAGATAACTTCGATGAAGTTGTCTAGCCCTTTTTCTTTTTTATATAGTATGGGAGAAAAGCAATTACAAGAGATGGTAAGTAGGATTCTACAAGGTGGTAACATTGATGAATCTGAAGCAATAGCAGTAACGAAATATGCCGATATAGAGCAACTATGTAAGCAAGCCAATATCATTAGAGAAAAGTTGTGTGGCGATAAGTTTGATATGTGTTCTATTACCAATGCTAGATCTGGATTGTGTGGCGAAGATTGTAAATGGTGTTCACAATCGATGCATTTTAATACCTCGGTAGATAAATATGAGTTTGTGCCTCTTAAAGAAGTTCTGGATGAAGCAAAAACATTAGAATCTCAAGGAGTTCATCGCCACTCTTTGGTGACAAGTGGTAAACGCCTGAGCCCTTCTAATATGAAGCATCTTCTAGGAACCTATAAAGTCCTAAAAAGAGAAGTGCCAAAACTTAACTATTGCGCATCCTTAGGGCTTATGGATAAAGAGGCTCTTCAGTCTCTTGTAGATGTAGGAGTCGACCATTATCACTGTAATATAGAAACGGCCCCTTCATTTTTCCCTACCCTATGTTCTTCTCATACTATAGAAGACAAAAAGAAAACAATTAAAGCTGCTCAAGAGGTAGGACTTAAAGTTTGTTCTGGAGGTATTATCGGTATGGGCGAGACAATGGAGCAACGTATTGAAATGGCATTTGCTTTAAGAGATATGGGTATCATGTCTATTCCTATCAATATTTTAATGCCTATCGAAGGAACTCCATTGGAAAGCTGTCGTCCTCTTACCGACGAGGAAGTATTAAGAACGTTTGTCGTTTTTAGATTTATCAATCCCAAAGCAAAGATTCGATTGGCAGGAGGTCGTTGTGAGATTAAACATATCGAGAAACGACTTTTAGCCTCTGGTGTTAATGCCTCTATTGTAGGAGACTTATTGACGACAATGGGATCATCCGTAAAAGAGGATCTCTCTTCTTTCAAAGATGCAGGTTTTGATCTTTCACGTAAATAGAGAGGAGACAAAAATGAATACGGAAACATTATTAGAAATAGATAGAGAACATTTGTGGCACCCTTATACTTCGATGGACAATCCCTTATGTTGTTATCCTGTCGAAAGTGCCCAAGGCGTTAAGATCACATTGGAAACAGGAGAGGAATTGATTGATGGTATGTCTAGTTGGTGGGCTGCCGTTCATGGTTATCAGCACCCTCGATTGAATCAAGCTATTTCAGATCAGATATCTAAAATGTCACATGTGATGTTTGGTGGGTTTACCCATCGTCCAGCAGTTGAATTGGCTCAACGTCTATTGAAACTAGCTCCTGATGCTTTAGAGAAAATCTTCTATTCCGATTCAGGATCAGTTGCTGTGGAGGTGTCTCTTAAGATGGCTCTTCAATATCAGATGTCTAAAGGCCGAGAACAAAGAACTCGATTTGCAACGGTTTGTAATGGATATCATGGGGATACATGGCATGCAATGAGTGTTTGTGACCCAGAGAATGGTATGCATTCTATATATAACAATCGCTTGGCTCCAACCTTTTTTGCCGATGCTCCACAAGTGAAATATGGTGCAACATGGGATCGCAATGACTTTAATTCAATGAGATCTCTTTTGGAAGAGAATCACCAAGAGATTGCTGCTGTTATTCTTGAGCCTGTCGTACAAGGGGCTGGTGGAATGAGGTTTTATCATCCTGAATATCTTGTAGAGCTAGAAAAGGTTTGTCGTGAGTATGATATCCTTTTGATCTTCGATGAGATCGCTACAGGTTTCGGTCGTACGGGTAAAATGTTTGCTCTTGAACATGCTGGTGTCGTACCTGATATCATGTGTTTAGGAAAAGCAATCACTGGTGGAATGATGAGTTTTGCAGCAACGATGACTACTGCTACAGTGGCTTCTGTTATCTCTGAAGGAACCCCTGGCGTGATGATGCATGGCCCGACCTTTATGGGAAATCCTCTCGCTTGTGCTTGTGCTTGTGCAAGTCTTGATTTAATATCTGAAGATGGTGTCCTAGAGAAAGTGCAACATATCGAAAAGATCTTAACTGAAGGATTGCGTCATTTTTCTGAATATAAGATGGTGGCCGATGTACGTGTATTGGGAGCCATTGGTGTGATAGAGATGAAAGAGCCTGTAGATATGGCACTTCTTCAAGCTTCTTTGGTTCGTAATGGAGTCTGGTTGAGACCTTTCGGTAAATTGGTTTATATGATGCCACCATACATTATGACAGCGTCTGAATTACAAAGTCTCATTGCTGGAGTAGACAAAACTTTTAAAGAAGTGTATAAAGATAAAATTTAACATATGAAGTTATACGAATCTTTGGCTTTGCAAACAGAAGAGTTGAAATCGTTGGGAAATCTTAGGTGTTTTCCAGCGACTTCAAGCACCTCTTTACAGCTTTCTTCGAATGATTATATGGGAATCTCAAAAGAGAAATCTTTGATGACAGAGTTCCAAGAAGCGTGTTTGAAAAATAAGTGGGAGATGGGGGCTTGTTCTTCTCGACTTTTAACAGGAAACCATGAGGCTTATAATGAGTTGGAAGCTCTTCTAGCCGATCTATATGCAAAGGGAGCTTCTTTGGTATTTAATAGTGGATATCATGCTAACATGGGGATCTTACCTGCACTAACAACCAGTAAAGACTTGATTGTAGCAGACCAATTTGTACATGCTAGTATGATCGATGGGATACGTCTGTCGAATGCTTCTTTTTGGCGCTTTCGTCATCAGAACTATAAACAACTAGAAACATATCTTGAGAAGCATAGAGATGATTACGAGAATGTCTTTATTGTGGTTGAGTCGCTTTATAGTATGGATGGTGATTTTGCAGATCTTTCTCGTTTGGTCGATATTAAGAAGCGTTTCGATTGTTGCTTATATGTAGACGAAGCCCATGCCTTTGGAGTTGTTGGGCATAAAGGTCTAGGCCTTTGTGAAAAGGAGAATGTCATATCGGATATTGATTTTATTGTAGGAACATTTGGAAAGGCAATTGCATCTCAAGGTGCCTTTGTCGCTTGTGATCCTATTATTAAGTCGTGGTTAATACAAAAATCAAGAACATTAATCTATACGACTGCTTTACCTGAAGCTTCCGTGCGATGGAGTTGTTTTGTGATCCAATTTCTAGTGGATTCTCATAAACGAAGAGAAGAATTGGAAGAGGTAAGCAGATGGTTTTCTCATCAGTTAGGAGGTACAGGTTCTAGTCCTATCGTTCCTTACATTGTTGGTTCCAACCATCAAGCATTGGCATTGTCTAAGTTTTTAGAAGAACGAAACATCTCGGTATTGCCTATTCGTTATCCTACGGTTCCTAAAGGCACTGCACGTTTACGTTTCTCTTTAACTGCAGGAGTGACAAAAGATCAACTACAAGAAGTGATTGATGGTATTGAATGTTTTCAAAAAAATCAAGGGGTATGATTCAGATATTGTTTTTTAATGGATGGGGTATGGATGAATCGATAATATCCCATATCGAGGTACCATCGAATGTCCTCTTAACAGAGATTCACTCTTTTCACCAGTACCAAGAGCCTGATATTGACAAAGAAGCAAACCATGTTTATGTTATTGGTTGGTCATTAGGAGTGATCTGTGCTACGGAATTCTATTTAAAGAATAAAGACCGAATTACCAATTACATTGTGATTAATGGCTCTTGCGATTCTTTCTCTAGAGAAAAAGGTTTACCTAAACGTCTCTCTATGCTTACTGCTAGATCGTGGAACGAAAAGAATAGAGAGACGTTTAATTTGAAGATGAATGGTTGTCATATGACGATGGACAAGGTCTCTAAACGTTCGGTTGAGGACCAAAAAAAGGAATTAGAATATTTGATGCAGAATAAAGAGGTGGTTTATTCTGATGAAATGAAGGAGGCGGACAGTAAAATAAAAGTGTATATCAGTTCTGAAGAAGCAATCTTTCCTAAACAGAATTTGGAGAGATGCTGGGCTTCACAGAACATTGAATTATTAGAATCGAAATACCATAACCCCTTTATATCTACCGCTACATGGATGGAATGGATACAAAATTAGTTCTGCAGAAAGAGATTATACGTTCTCGTTTTGAAAATGGGTTTAAAACCTACAATGATCAAGCTATCGTTCAAGAGCACGTAGCTCAGAAACTTGTGGAGTATATGTCTATTCTGCCCAATGATTTTAATAAGGTCTTAGAGGTCGGAGCAGGAACAGGCATTTTGACGCGTGCATTATTAGATTCACCATTGAAGATAAACCAGTACGAAGTAAACGATATTGTCGTTTCTATGTTTCCTGCAATAGCTTCTTTGATCGCTAAAAAAGGGGTGAAGCATATCATAGAGAATATGGGGGATATCGAAGAGATCTCTTTAATGTCTAACTCCTCCTTAATCGTCTCTAGTTCTGTATTTCAGTGGTTACAAGATATGCCTGCTCTATTAGATAAATTCTCACATTCTCAAGACAGTGGCGATTATCTGGCTTTTGCAACTTATACCCAAGGGACTTTTAATGAATTCCACCAAGCTTCGGGTGTCGGTTTAGATTATCTAGAAGCTTCTGCTATCCGAGATATGCTAGAGAGAGATTATGAGATAATCTGTGAGAATAGCGAAGTCTGTATGTTAGATTTCGATTCCCCTCGTGACGTCTTACTTCATATACAAAAGACAGGAGTGAATGGTCTTGGTGTTACCTGGAAGAAAAGCCAGTATCTCCAATTTTTAGCCAACTACCCCTCAATGAATGAAAAATATAAATTAACCTATATACCTACATATTTTATTGCTAAACGTAAATAATCATGAAAAAGAGTGTTTTTGTTTCTGGTATTGATACCGATTGTGGAAAAACTATTGCTACAGGAGTTTTAGCTCGTAGTTTTCGTAAATATGGCTATTCGATTATAACACAAAAGTTTATTCAGACAGGTTGTGATGTGTTTTCCGAAGATATTGAAAAACATAGAGAGTTGATGAATGTAGATGCTTTTGAAGAGGATCTAAATCATCTTACAGCACCGTTGGTGTTTAAAACACCAGTATCTCCACATCTTGCAGCTGAGATGGATGGTAGAGATGTGGAGATATCTAAGGTCTATCAATCATTGGATCTTTTGGAAGCCAAATATGAACGTGTACTTCTTGAAGGTGCTGGTGGATTAATGGTCCCTTATACCAGAGAGCATACAACCCTTGATTTTATTAAAGATTCTAATCTACCTGTTATCCTAGTTTCGTCTTCTAAATTGGGGAGTATCAACCACACTCTAATCTCGTTAGAATTATTAGAAAAATATAATCTGACATTACATGGGGTGATCTATAATCATCTTCCAGGAACGCCAGCATACCAGTTAGAAGACTCTGCTCGTGTCATTAAAGCCTATTTAAAGAATAATTTCCCTAAGGCTATATTTGCTGAAATACCTGATTTAAACAAAGATAGTTCTTTCGTCTTTTCTGAAGCTGTTGTAAAGCAATTCGGTAAGTTAGGCTGATTCTTCTCATAATAATTACTTTTAGAATAAATCATTTTTGCGTTCTATCTGTTACATCTATTATATAGGGGAAGATATATTAATGCTTCCCCCATAATTAATAGAGATTACTTGTCAAAAATATTTATGATTATGGGAGAGAAGAAAAAAAGAATAGGTATCCTTACTGCTGGTGGCGATTGCCCCGGTTTAAATGCTGCAATAAGAGGAATTGGGAAAACAGCTATCCTTAATTATGGAATGGAAGTACTCGGTTTTAATGCAGGGTACAGTGGGCTGATTCGAAAAGATTATCAAATATTAGATGAGGCTAAACTTTCAGGTATCCTTACTTTAGGTGGCACCATCTTAGGAACATCAAGAGAAAAACCATTTAAAATCGACAAAGAAAATCCTATCGATAAAGTTGCATTGATAAAAGATAATTATCAAGAACTAGAACTGGATTGTGTCGTATGTCTTGGTGGTAATGGCACAATGAAAACAGCCAACAAACTTCAACAAGAAGGCCTTAATGTAATAGGGCTCCCTAAAACGATTGATAATGATGTGTTTGGTACGGATCGAACTTTCGGTTTCGACTCGGCTGTAACCATCGCTACTGATGCCATCGATAGACTACATACTACTGCCAATTCTCACCAAAGAGCCATGGTTATTGAAGTGATGGGACACCATGCAGGATGGATCGCACTATATGCTGGCGTAGCTGGGGGTGGGGATGTAATCCTTCTACCTGAAATAGAATTCGATATTGATACCGTTTGTCATACCATTAGAAAACGCTTCGAAAGAGGAAAACCATATGCTATTGTCGTTGTTGCAGAAGGTATAGAAAAGCCTAATAACCTTAGTGCTGCCAGTTATATCTCTTATTGTATTAACGATAAAACAGGCATCGAAACCAGACAAACACAACTCGGGTATGTTCAAAGAGGAGGAAGTCCAACACCAATGGATCGTATCTTAGCTACACAGTACGGTGCTTATGCTGCTGAATTGATTGCCAACGGCGATTATGGTAAGATGGTTGCCTTCCATAAAAATGAGTTGATTGGTGTACCTTTGTCTGAAGTGGGAGGAAAATTAAGTCTTGTCTCTCCTGACCATAAATTAGTACAAAAAGCCCGTAATCTGGGTGTCTCTTTCGGTGATTAACTAAATAGATTTGTAAATGGATTGTAGAATAGCTTTAGTTCAGTTTGCTCCTGTGCTCGGTGATAAGGATGCAAATAGAGTGAAAATAAATTCACTGCTCAATGAGATCAATGATGTGGATGTTATTTTGTTTCCCGAATTGTCTAATTCGGGTTACAATTTTAATTCACAATACCAAGCCAATGGTGCTGCTGAGGAGATTGATAAGAGTCCTTTGGTGTTTGATTTGATCGAATATGCCCAAGTTAATGATGTGGCTATTGCAATAGGGTTTGCTGAAAAACAAAATGACAAACTCTACAATAGTGCATTGTGGATTACACCGATGGGAGTGGAAGCTGTTTATCGCAAACTACACCTCTTTGCAAGAGAGAACCTCTATTTCTGTAAAGGAGATAAGCCAGCACCTATTGTAACATGGAAAGGAACTCGTCTAGGGTTGATGATTTGTTACGACTGGACCTTTCCTGAGATGTGGCAGCTTATGGCACACTCCGATGTGGATGTGGTATGTCATTTATGTAACCTAGTGATGCCTTATGCCCAAGAGATGGTGAAGACTTATGCTTTCTCTAATCATTACTATGTCGCTCAAATAAATAGAATTGGCACTGAAGCAGATTTGACCTTTACAGGGAAATCTTCCATTATATCTCCTACCTCCGAAATCTTATGTAAGGCTTCTGCCTCTGAAACAGAGATTATTGTTGCCAATATCGATAAATCGATGGTTAGAGATAAACAGTTGAACCCTTATAACAACAAACACTGGGATACTCGAAATGATTTCTTTGAGCTAGAATGGAAAGATGCAATACGTCAAAGAGAGGATCTTAAAGTGGAAAAAAGAGCCTTAAGAAGATATATTAGATCCTACTGGAACTCTTTATCTAAGATGGAGATTATAAAACAGAGTGAGACTCTGTTGGCTAAGCTTGAAAGACGACCATGGTTCGCTAATGCACAAAACGTATTGCTTTTTTGGTCTTTATCAGATGAGGTCTATACCCATGAATTTATTCGTAAATATGCCGACAAGAAGAATATCTACTTGCCTGTAATGCAAGGCGAAGATCTAATTATCGCAAAATATAACTCAGATGCAGAACTGTCAAAAGACAATAAGTTTGGTGTTTATGAGCCTAGTTTAGAGGAGGTTGTTTCTGTGAATCAATTGGATCTAATATTGGTGCCAGGATTGGCTTTTGATATTCATGGAGGTCGTTTAGGAAGAGGCAAAGGCTTTTATGATAGACTTTTATCTTCTGATACACCAATGAAAGTGGGGCTTGCTTTGCCTTTCCAAATGGTATATTCTGTACCAATGGAGCAACATGATCAAAGACTAGATAAGGTGCTTTATTAGAGCCTGTGATGTGACAATTGTTTTCGATAATGATTATTAATTATAAAAAAATATTGAAGTTTATATATTGACTAGAAGCAATCAATGTATCTTTGTTGAAATTCAACAACAATAATGCATAAGATATGTTTTCGTATAGTAAAAAAATCACCTTTTTAATGTTCTTTGTGGGGGTGCTTTCTCTGATTTCTTGTACCTCGAATTCTAAAAAAAGAGAAAGGACTTCCACCTCTTCTACTGTTGTCCATCAAGCTAAACCTAAGAAACTTGAGGATATGCTGATCGAAAGTAAAGATAGTTGTGGTACGCGTGTGGCTGTCTCTAAGTTTATGGACGCCATTGTGTTATCTAATATCATGAATCTAGAACTTCATGATGCAGGCACAGATTGGAATTTCCATTTTGCCAATAGTACGATAAAACAACTCTTGGATGGTGAAGCTGATCTTACCATGATGGTTTGGGAATATCATAATAATCCTACCATAGAAAAAGAACATCCTTCTTTAAAGTTTATCTCTTCTATCTCTACCAATGCTAGAGAGGGGTTTGTCGTTCCTGAATATACCGGAGTGCTTAGTATCAATGAGGTTAAGAAAAACCTAGACTCTTTTGTGGATACCATTTACGTTCTAAAAGGACTTTATGATATTCGAATGGAGACCGAGCAAATTGTAAAGACTTATAACCTCCCAATGACTATTAAGTTGTGTGATGAGCAGCAGTTACTTTCCGATATGGTCCGCCTATATAAAAATAAAAAAGGGTTTATTGCTTCAGGTTGGTACCCTAGCCTAATGTTTGGTTTGATGGATCTAAACATGATTGATCGACCTGATAAGAAAGCTTCGGAACGAGTAGATATCAATATCTATGCTACAAAAAAATGGTACGATTCACATAAAAAGGAGGCTGCTATGCTGAAAAAAATTAGATTAGACAGTGAATTCTACTCTATGGCTCTGGATGTAATGATGAAAAATAGAAACGATCTTGCTAAAGCTTCTAAGATTATATATAGAACCAAAGGAGCACAGCTAAAGGCAATGGTTCAAAGATAACCTTTCAGTGTTTTAAAGATATAAATGATCCCTTGCTAGCCACTACGTTAGTGAGGGATTTTTGTGTATCATATGGATGATTATGAATAAATAAACACCAAAACTATACTCATAGATGTTTGTTCCATATTCAATATAGATTCTTAACTGAAAATTTATGGGATATCTCTTTATTATGTCAATATTTGAAACCTAATGGAATCCTATTTTCATCGTCTCACCTTTACTTTTCCTATAGATCAAATATGGCAGCGAGGGGTATATCTTAAATATTTAGCAAGCTTGATGTAAGGGCATGATATCTCTGATTCGACGTATAAGATGTTGGATTGATAATTGTTAAAGGATAGAAAATTTAACTGGTAATGAAATAATTGGATGGATCTGCTTTGTTGTATCTATGGCATCATAATCTGTCTGTGAAATATATAGTGAAAATATAATGAGAGAAAAAAGAGTGATAAAGGTTTCTGTACTTAGTGCAGTGTTGTTTTCATTTATTGGTATTGGATGGGGGATATTATCAGGTTCCTCTATGATTTTATTTGATGGGGTCTACTCTTTTATCAGTGTGATACTAAGTATGGCTTCCCTTTTGGTTGCCAACACCATCAACGAGAAGGAAGAGTCTAAAAGATTTCCTCTAGGCAAAGCGCATTTAGAACCGTTTCTTATCGTAATGAAATCGTTGGTCTTGATTACTACCTGTCTCTACTCCATCTCTATGGGAGTGATTGACATTATGGATGGAGGTCACCTTGTTTATGCTTCCGATACCATTAGTTATGCCACATTTTCTACCTTAGGTTGTTGGGTTACCTTGATCTATATTCGAAAACGAAATGTCTCTTTACAGTCAAATATTGTCAAAATTGAAGGCGATCAATGGTATGGAGATACCCTCCTAAGTTTGGGTGTATTGGTGGGCTTTCTTCTCTCTGAGGTCCTGGGATACCTTGGCGTTACCTCTATTTTGAAATACATTGATTCTTCTTTGGTTATCATTGCTTCTACTTTCTTTTTGTTGATCCCTTTAAAATCTCTTTTTTATAATATGCGTGAGGTTTTGTTGTTGCGACCAAAGAAACGTTTTATTGAACCTTTCGATCGTTTGGCCTCTACTATTGCTAAAGAGCAGGGAAGTGAGTATAAACTAAAAGTTGTCAAACAGGGGCGTGAACTCTATATCGAATATATCTTACTGTTCAAAGACAACCGTTGTTTCTCAATAGAGGAGATGGCAAAAATAAAACAACAATTTGCATCCCTTTTTGAAGGACGTTATGCCATATCTGTACACCTAGACCTCGACTTTAAATAACCTGTGCTTTCCATCTATAAAGCCAACGTTCTAACCCTATCGCATATAATGATCCATCCCTTCATTGATTCTGAATAAGCTTTTCTCTCTTCCAATTTAACCTGCTACAAAATAGTGACCTAAAAGGGACTTCCTTCATGGTTTGTCCATGGTTCCTCCATCGAAAACCCCTAAATCGATGGACAAACCATGGAGGAACCATGGACAAACCCATAATCAAATCCCTGTTTTTTGATTCATTGTTTTCGATCCTCCCCCTCTTCCTTTTCCATCTTTGCTCTCAAAAAAAAGGATTTTAGATCTTTCTTAATCAAAGACTGTTTGTCTTTGATTGAATCAAGTGTTGATTAATCTGAGTTGTGGGATATTTTGTTTTGGGCACGTAACGAAAAAAGGGAATATCCGAAATGGATATCCCCTTTTACTATTATTTGGAGTAAATTATTTTACTTCTTCGAAATCAACATCAGTTACTTCTTCATCCTTACCACCTTGGTTTGGTTGAGCTTGTTGTTGTTGACCAGCTTGTTCTTGACCTGCACCTGCGTTATACATCTCTTGAGACGCTGCTTGGAATACATTGTTTAACTCTTCAGTTGCAGCATCAATAGCATCAAGATCTTCTGCTTTGTGTGCTTCTTTAAGTTTCTCTAGAGCTGCTTCGATAGGAGCTTTTTTGTCTGCAGGAAGTTTATCACCAAACT
Source organism: Prolixibacteraceae bacterium (assembly GCA_025210775.1). Lineage (GTDB taxonomy): Bacteria > Bacteroidota > Bacteroidia > Bacteroidales > Prolixibacteraceae > Halosquirtibacter. The sequence continues at coordinate 104,827 of JAOARB010000006.1, read as the reverse complement.
CTTTCAGTTGCTTTTCAGTTTGGAAAATCATACTGTCAGCACCGTTAAGTTTGTCGATTTTCTCTTTTGCTTTTTTATCTGCATCCGCATTTGCTTCAGCTTCATTTTTCATGCGTTGAATTTCGTCATCGCTAAGCCCAGAAGAAGCTTCAATCTTGATTGATTGCTCTTTTCCTGTTGCTTTATCTTTAGCAGATACGTGAAGAATACCGTTCGCATCGATATCGAATGTTACTTCAATTTGAGGCTCGCCACGACGTGCTGGTGGAATGTCAGCCAATTGGAAACGACCAATTGTTTTGTTGTCGTTAGCCATTGGACGCTCACCTTGTAGTACGTGAATGTCTACTGCTGGTTGGTTGTCTGCTGCTGTTGAGAATACTTGTGATTTCTTTGTAGGAATCGTTGTATTTGCCTCAATCAATTTAGTCATTACACTTCCTTGTGTCTCAATACCTAAAGATAGAGGAGTTACATCAAGAAGAAGTACGTCTTTTACTTCTCCTGTTAGTACACCACCTTGAATAGCTGCACCTACTGCTACTACCTCATCAGGGTTTACACCTTTAGAAGGAGTTTTACCGAAGAATGCTGCCACTTTTTCTTGGATTGCTGGGATACGAGTAGATCCACCAACAAGAATAACTTCGTCTACTTCTGAAGCGCTCATACCAGCATTTTTAAGTGCTGCTTGACAAGGAACAATAGTTCTTTGGATCAAACTGTCCGCCAATTGCTCGAATTGAGAACGAGAAAGAGATCTAACCAAGTGTTGAGTAACTCCGTCAACAACAAAGATATATGGAAGGTTGATTTCAGTAGATGTTCCACTAGACAATTCGATTTTCGCTTTTTCAGCAGCTTCCTTCAAACGTTGGTGAGCCATAGGGTCTTTGCGAATATCTACGTTGTGTTCTTTTTGGAACTCGTCTGCCAACCAGTTAATGATTACATCATCAAAGTCATCACCACCTAGGTGAGTATCACCGTCAGTTGATTTTACTTCGAATACTCCATCACCTAATTCAAGAATAGAAATATCGAAAGTACCACCACCAAGGTCAAATACTGCGATTTTCATGTCTTGGTCTTTTTTATCAAGACCGTAAGCCAATGCAGCTGCAGTAGGCTCGTTGATGATACGTCTAACTTTCAAACCAGCAATCTCACCAGCTTCTTTTGTTGCTTGACGTTGTGCATCGTTAAAGTATGCAGGAACAGTAATTACAGCTTCCGCTACTTCTTGTCCAAGATAATCTTCTGCAGTTTTCTTCATTTTTTGAAGAGTGATAGCAGAAATTTCTTGTGGAGAATATAGACGGTCGTCGATTTTCACACGAGCTGTATTGTTGTCGCCTTTTACTACATTATAAGGTACACGAGAGATCTCATTAGAAATTTGATCATAAGTTTCTCCCATAAAACGTTTAATAGAATAAATCGTTTTCTCTGGATTAGTGATTGCTTGACGTTTTGCAGGATCTCCGATTTTTCTTTCACCGTTTTCTACAAATGCAATTACAGAAGGAGTTGTTCTTTTACCTTCGTTGTTAATGATAACAACAGGCTCGTTTCCTTCCATTACAGACACACATGAGTTTGTGGTTCCTAAGTCAATACCAATAATCTTTCCCATTATATTTATTTTTTAATTATTTCTTAGTTCAATCTTTTGATCTCTCTTATGAATATAAGTGATCAAGAATGTTTTTGTACTTGCGTTGTACGGTATACTACTAATCAAATGGTGTGCCAAAACGAGAAAGAGTGCTCTTTGTGAAATATTGTCATGTAATTATGATTTTGTCCCTTGGAGGCCCTCTTTTTTGTATGTCAATATGTCTTTTTTCTGTCATAAGTATGCATAATGACAGCTTTTGATTTCATTTATTCTAAATAAATGACTCCTCTTTCTGTGCTAAATATGATCAGATTTCATAATTTTGCATTTCAGTATTAATAAATAAAGGTAATGTCTGTACATAGAGAGGTAAAAAAGGTTACAACCCATGTGCTTTCAGAAATGAAGCTTAAAGGGGAAAAGATTGCGATGCTTACGGCTTATGACTATAGTATTGCAAAGTTAGTGGATCAAGCAGGAATCGATGTTATTTTAGTTGGTGATTCTGCTTCAAATGTAATGGCCGGTAACGAAACAACACTTCCGATTACTTTGAATCAAATGATTTATCATGGTAGTTCGGTTGTCAAAGCTGTTAATCGTGCACATGTCGTTATCGATCTTCCTTTTGGTTCGTATCAAGGAAACTCTAAAGAAGCACTTTCGTCTGCTATTCGTATCATGAAAGAGACGCATGCCGATTCAGTTAAAATGGAAGGTGGAGAAGAGGTCATTGAGTCAGTTAAGCGTATCTTATGTGCAGGTATTCCTGTGATGGGTCACTTAGGACTTATGCCACAGTCTATCCATAAATATGGAACCTATACTGTTAGAGCGAAACAAGATGAAGAGGCTGAGAAATTAATTAATGATGCCAAACTACTAGAAGAAGCTGGATGTTATGCATTGGTTTTGGAAAAGATCCCTGCATCTTTAGCTGCTAGAGTTGCCAAAGAGGTTAGAATCCCTGTTATTGGTATCGGTGCTGGTAGTGAAGTAGATGGTCAAGTTCTTGTGGTACACGATATGCTTGGTATTACACAAGAGTTTTCTCCAAGATTCCTTCGTCGTTATCACAATTTAGGTGCTGAGATTATTGGTGCTGTTGGTAATTACGTTTCTGATGTGAAGTCTGTTGATTTCCCTAATGAAAGAGAACAATATTAATTTAAATACGCATCTTTTTGCGTTCAGACAATCAGATAAATAATTATCTGATTGTCTTTTTGTTTTTATACTATGTATCCAATTCTTTTTGAAGACAATCATTTATTAGCGGTCAATAAACCTTCTGGTGCCATCGTGCAGGGAGATCAAACTGGAGATACTCCGATTACAGATTTAGTAAAGACTTTTATTAAAAAACGTGATCAGAAGCCAGGTAATGTATATCTTGGATTGCCCCACCGTTTGGATCGTCCTACATCAGGTGTTCTATTACTTTCAAAAACATCGAAAGCGTTAACTCGTTTGAATAAGATGTTCCAAAGCAAATCCGATATTCAAAAGACTTATTGGGTTGTAGTGGATAAGAAGCCTGCCGTTTTAGAACAGCGATTAGAACATTATATGGTTCGAAATACGAAACAGAACAAGTCGTATGCATACGATAATAGTCGTCCTGATTCGAAAAAGGCCGCATTGACTTATCGATATTTAGGTTCTTCTCAGAAATTTCATCTCTTAGAAGTGGATCTTCATACGGGACGTCATCATCAGATACGAGCACAATTGGCTGCTATTGGTCTTCATATAAAAGGAGATCTAAAATATGGGGCTTCACGTTCTAATCGTGATGGAGGTATTCATCTTCATGCACGTAAGCTCTCTTTTTTACATCCTGTAACAAAAGAAGCAACAACGATAATTGCACCCACACCTGATGATGCTGTATGGAACTATTTTTCTAGTCAATACTAGTTATCTTTTTAGTTCTTCTCCAGAGAAACGGAAAGGCAGAAGTTGGCTGACACCAGATAGTACTTCTATTTGATCTTGTCCATCTAGAATAATTGTGATTGCTTTTCCACTTCTTCTTTCTGTTTCGGATAGAACTTGACAACAAGCTCCACATGGTTTTATGGTTTCATGTGTTATCTCTCCTTTGTAAAGAGCAGTGATGGCAATCGCTTCAATCCCTTCGTCTGGATATTGACTGTGGGCATAGAAGATGGCTGTCCTTTCGGCACATAATCCGGATGGGAAAGCTGCATTTTCTTGATTGTTCCCTCCAATCATTTTCTTATTATTCATCAATACGGATGCACCAACCTTAAAGTTTGAATAAGGTGCATATGCTTTTTGTGTCTCATTACGTGCATGTCGAAGTAGCTTTTGTAGTGATTCTGGAAGTTCCTCTAATGCTGAGTATATTGTATATCGTAGTGTTTTTTCTGCTGTTTTCATATATCGAAGAAGGTTTATCTTGTTATCTGCTTTTTTTAATATTGTTGATATCCCCCGCGAAACTACTACAAATTCTTACGGAATCGTGATATTACATTTCTTTTGGGGATTAAATGGTGATTATTCTCAGTGTGCCACCAATTAGTGCTTTTCGCAATCTGTCTTTTCTGCTCTATTCTTCTGTTATTTCGTTTTCCTTTCTCTGGTTATTTATATAAAGAAGAGTGCAATAGCTGTCACATATTCCAAATATAATGGTTCATTTTTATTGAATGTTAATTCATGTAATATTTGTGAAGATATTTTCGAATATTTATCATTTAGGAGATTTGTCTTTTCATAAAAGAGTCCTTTGATCCTTGTTGTATGACGATGATTCTCTTCTTTAGATTTTTTAGTGCCTTTATTTTGATCGTTAGTAATTGTTGAACCCTTACTGTTTTACATTGTTGTTATTCTAATTTTTAACGGATAATGATTGTAGCTGAGTTATCTTTTGATTAGATAATCTAGATTATATTATTTTAAATTGGACGAAAAGAAAGTATATTGTATTAAGTGATTGCATAATGACAGCTTAATTTGTTGTAGGTGTCAAAATGTAAATAGAAAGTCGTTTTTGTTAACAATTAATTAATGTGTTTGTAACTGCTTGATTAATCGGGATTTATTGCAAATGTTAAGGTGATGAATATGTCCTGTACGTTGCATTTAGTTAGGTGTCTATTTGTAGATTTATCTTTGATATGTATATTTGCTTACAGATTCTGAATAATACTGTCTTTATACTTAACAATTGTAATCTTTACTTGTTGATTACTTTTTCTTCATAAATAGACGTTACCATGAATCTTATATCCGTTTTCTAAAAATACGTAAAAACTAGATATTATGCAGAGAAGATTACCTAAAGCCCAGGGTCTTTATGATCCTGTTCATGAACATGACGCATGTGGAATTGGATTTGTAGCACATATAAAAGGTGTGCCATCCCATGATATTGTCGAAAGAGGTCTCGTTGTACTTCGTAATATGGATCACCGAGGGGCAACAAGTTCAGATAACCAAACGGGTGATGGGGCTGGAATTCTTCTGCAAGTACCACATAGCTTTTATCTATCTAAAGGAATTGATGTTCCTCAAGAAGAAGGAAGGTATGGAACAGGTTTGGTTTTCTTGCCAAACGATGAGAAAGAAGCATCGCTTTGTAAAGAGGTGATGAATAAATATGCACAAGCTGAAGGGTTAGAGCTAATCACTTGGCGTGATGTTCCTGTTGAACATCGTTGTGTAGGAGAAATTGCATCTCGTACAGAGCCTTCTATTCAGCAAGTTTTTTATGCTGCGGATGAAGAGAGAGATGTGCTTGAACGTAAACTTTACCTTGTGCGTAAACAAGCCGAAGAGGAAATACGTAGCTCTTCGCTTAAAGAGGCTGAGGCTTTTTATGTGTGTAGTTTGTCTTCTAAGGTGATCATCTATAAAGGGATGTTAACACCAGACCAGTTACGTGACTACTATAAAGATCTAAAAGATCCTGATTTTAAGAGTGCTATTGCTTTGGTGCATAGTCGTTTTAGTACCAATACTTTCCCTACATGGGATTTGGCACAACCTTTCCGTATGATGGCTCATAATGGTGAGATTAATACGGTAAAAGGTAATCGTCTTTGGATGGGGGCTAGAGAAAGCTTGTTTAAATCTGAAGTATTTGGTGATGATATTAAGAAATTATATCCTGTAGTGGAACCGGGTAAATCGGATTCTGCTTCTTTAGATAATACATTGGAATTTCTACATATGAATGGTCGTTCTTTGCCCCATTCAATGTGTATGTTAATCCCAGAATCCTTTAGTGAGAAAAATCCTATCCCTGATAGTTTGAAAGGTTTCTATGAATACCACTCGACTTTGATGGAGCCGTGGGATGGACCAGCTTCTATTGTCTTCTCTGATGGTCGTTATATCGGTGGTACGCTTGACCGTAATGGTTTGCGTCCTTCTCGTTATGTGATCACAAAGAACGATATGATTGTGATGGGTTCAGAGGTTGGAGTACAAACTTTCCCTGCAGAAGATATCAAGATGAAAGGGCGTTTGCGTCCTGGTAAACTTCTTTTGGTGGATACCAAGTTAGGAATTATTATTCCTGATAAAGAGGTGAAGGCTGACTTGTCTCGTCGTTATCCTTATGTGAATTGGTTGAAGGAGAATCGTTTGATGATGGATGAACTGGAAGTAAAACAACGTGTTCCTTCTAGTATGGGCAAAGAGTATGATATCTACTCTAAGACTTTTGGTTATTCTAAAGAAGATCTACAGCAGGTATTAAAGCCGATGGTGGAAACAGGAAAAGAACCTACGGGCTCTATGGGTAATGATGTGCCTTTTGCTGTGTTCTCAGAGAAGCCACAACGTCTATTCTCTTATTTTAGACAGTTATTCGCTCAGGTAACGAATCCACCTATCGACCCTATTCGTGAAGGATTGGTGATGTCTTTAACTAACTATATTGGATCGTTAAGTACCAATATCTTAGAGGATACGCCAGACCATTGTAAATTGGTTAAGTTTGATAGTCCGATTATGACCAATACTGATTTGGGTAAAATCAAGGATTTAAAACATGATTCGTTTACACACGCTATTATACCAATGGTATTTCCTAAAGCGGAAGGCGTAGAGGGAATGAAAAAAGCCATTGACTTGATGTTACAGAAAGCAGAAGAGGCTGTCGATCAGAATAAGAATTTTATTATCCTTTCGGATAGATTTATTAGTCCTGATCAAGCTCCTATCCCTTCTTTGCTTGCTACATCTGCGGTTCATCACTATCTAATTGAGAAAAAGAAACGTATGCAGGTGGCACTAATCGTGGAGAGTGCTGAACCAAGAGAAGTAATGCATTTTGCTCTATTGGTTGGGTATGGTGCCAGTGCCATTAATCCTTACTTGTCTTTCGCTTCGATCAATGAGATGATCTCTAATGGTGAGATTAATAAGGATTATGCCGAAGCGCGTAAAAACTATATTAAGTCTATTGATGCAGGATTGTTAAAGGTGCTTTCTAAGATGGGTATCTCTACTTTGCGCTCTTATCATGGGGCACAACTGTTTGAAGCAGTCGGTATTGGAGACGAGATTATTAATAAATTTTTTAAAGGAACTCCTTCGCGTATTGGTGGAATTTCATTTGATGAGATCTATAAAGAGATCATCCATTTCCATAATGATGCTTTTGATGAAGGTGATTCTAGCTTTATACCAAAATCAAGTGGGGTGTTTGCTTACCGTAAAGGTGGAGAACATCATGCTTGGAATCCTCAAACCATCGGTCTATTACAATGGGCAACAAAAGTAAATGACTATGATATCTATAAGAAATATAGCCGTCTTGTAGATGAAGAAAATGCCAAACCTGCTTTTGTTCGTGGGCTTCTTAAGTGGAAGAAGAATCCAATTGATATCTCAGAAGTGGAACCTGTTGAGAATATCATGAAACGTTTCGTTACTGGTGCGATGTCTTACGGTTCGATTTCTAAAGAAGCACACGAAGCATTAGCCATTGCGATGAATACCATCGGAGGTCGTAGTAATACGGGTGAAGGAGGAGAGGATCCTGCACGTTTCGAAAAAAACACGCGTAGTGCTATCAAACAGATTGCGTCGGGTCGTTTTGGTGTGACAAACAACTATTTGGTGAATGCCGATGAGTTACAAATTAAAGTAGCTCAAGGAGCAAAACCAGGTGAGGGAGGACAGTTGCCAGGATTTAAGGTGAATAAGATTATTGCGAAGACTCGTAATTCAACTCCTGGTATTACTTTGATATCTCCACCACCACACCATGATATCTACTCTATTGAGGATTTGTCTCAATTGATATATGATTTAAAATGTACAAACCCTAAAGCTAAGATTTCAGTTAAGCTGGTTTCTGAAGTGGGTGTCGGTACTATTGCTGCAGGGGTTTCTAAAGCCCATTCAGATCTTATTGTGATTAGTGGATCTGATGGTGGTACTGGTGCTTCTCCTATGAGTTCAATAAAGCATGCAGGATTGCCTGTAGAGATGGGGGTTGCAGAGACACAACAAACATTGGTGATGAACAACCTTCGTGGTCGTATCAAGCTTCAGGCAGATGGTCAATTGAAAAATGGTACAGACGTAGTTAAGTTGGCTCTTTTAGGGGCTGAGGAATTTGGTTTCTCTACTTCTGCTTTGATTGTATTGGGTTGTGTGATGATGCGTAAGTGTCACTTGAATACATGTCCTGCAGGTATTGCAACACAAAGCGAAGAGTTGCGTAAACGTTTCTTAGGTAAGTCACAGAATGTGATTAACTTCTTTACATTTATCGCAGAAGAGATTCGTGAGAATTTAGCAGAACTTGGTTTTAGATCTTTTGATGAGATCGTAGGTCGTGCCGATCTTCTTGAGATAGATGAGAGTCTAAAGAATTGGAAGATGGATGGAGTGGATTTCTCTAAACTATTGTATGTTCCAAAAGAAGCAGATGCTTTCGATATCCATAACACACACTCTATGGATAGAGACTACTCTAAGCTGTTGGATACACAAATGGTTGAGAAGGCTAAAAAGTCAATTAAAAATAAAGATTTAGTTTGGTTTGATTTCCCTGTTCAGAATACAGATCGTACTGTTGGTGCGATGTTATCTGGAGAGATCTCTAAAATGTATGGAGAAGAGGGATTGCCAGACAATACAATACATTCAATTTTCCATGGTTCTGCGGGACAGAGTTTTGGTGCTTTCCTTGCTAAAGGAATTACTTTTAGATTACATGGTGATTCTAATGATTATCTTGGAAAAGGACTATCTGGAGGTCGTGTGATTGTTGTTCCTCCTTCAGGATCGACTTTTGTTCCAGAGGAGAATATTATTGTCGGTAATACGACACTTTATGGAGCCACTAGTGGTGAGGTCTATATCCGAGGTATTGCAGGTGAAAGATTTGCTGTTCGTAACTCAGGAGCCAAAGCAGTTGTTGAGGGTAGTGGAGATCACTGTTGTGAGTATATGACCGGCGGACGTGTTGTCGTTCTTGGTGAAACAGGAAAGAATTTCGGTGCTGGTATGAGTGGTGGTATTGCTTATGTATATGACCAAAATGGTGATTTTGAGTATTTCTGTAATAAAGGTCTAGTGGAGCTTAGTCCTGTTGAGGATAAGGTGGATATTAGAGAGTTGCAGGAACTTATTAGTAGTCATATGGACTATACACAGAGTGCTTTGGCTGCCAATATTCTTTCTAACTGGGAAGAGTGCTTGCCTAAGTTTGTGAAAGTAATACCATTAGAGTATAAGAAAGTTTTAAATGAGATGAAGCTTGCTGAACTGAATCGAAAGCTTCAGTTGGCAGAAGATGATCCTAGTCGTCATGAATAGAATCATGAAAAAGCAACCAAAGTAAGTGAAACGATTTAAAATGAAAAAGTTATGGGAAATCCAAAAGGTTTTATAGAAATAGAAAGAAAAGAGAGTGGCTATCGCCCTGTCTTAGAAAGAATATCTGATTATGGAGAGGTGGAACAGACTCTCGATGAAAAGGACAGAAAGCTACAAGCTTCTCGTTGTATGGATTGTGGTGTACCATTCTGTCACTGGGCTTGTCCTGTAGGTAGTAAAACGCCAGAGTGGCAGGATGCTATCTATAAAGGAAATTATAAAGAAGCGTACCAAATTCTTACATCGACTAACCCTTTCCCAGAATTCACTGGAAGGGTTTGTCCTGCGCTTTGTGAGAAATCTTGTGTCTTGGCTATACATGATGAAGCGGTAACGATCCGAGAAAACGAAGCCTCTGTTGTAGAGAAAGCTTTTGAGCTAGGATATGTCGTTCCTTCTAAACCTTCTTTTAGAAGTGGAAAGAAAGTAGCTGTTATTGGTTCAGGCCCTGCGGGACTTACTGCCGCTTATTGGATTAATCAAGCAGGACATGAAGTGACTGTTTACGAAAAGGATGACACTTTTGGTGGTCTTCTTCGCTATGGTATTCCAGATTTTAAATTGAATAAAAAGATTATAGATAGACGTCTATCTATTTTGAAGTCTGAGGGAATTCAGTTTGAGGCTAATGTAAATGTCGGTGTAGATATTACAGGTGCGGAGTTGAAGAAATCTTTTGATGCTGTACTTCTTGCTTGTGGTGCCATGAAACCTCGTGATCTAGAGGTGGAGGGTCGTGATCTTGATGGAATATATTTTGCAATGGACTTTCTTAAGCAACAAAATAAAGTGGTTGCTGGGGAGACTATTGAAAAGAGTGATCGAATTTCTGCTAAAGGTAAGAATGTATTGGTTATCGGTGGTGGTGATACTGGATCCGATTGTGTCGGTACTTCTATTCGTCAGAAAGCTAAATCTGTATTACAGATAGAGATTATGCCTAAACCAAGTGAGTCACGAGAAGAGAATAATCCATGGCCTTATTGGCCTAATGTTCTTAGAACTTCAAGCTCTCATAAAGAGGGGTGTGAACGTCGTTGGAGTCTTTCGACTAAGAGTTTTAAAGGTGAAAATGGAGAGATCAAACAAGTGGAGGTCGTTCAAGTAGAATGGAAAAAGGTCGATGGACGCATGGTTCCTGTAGAAGTAAAGGGAACAGAAGAAGTGCTAGATGTTGATATTGTATTTTTAGCATTGGGATTTGTAAGTCCTATTCATAAAGGTTTATTAAAAGAGTTAGATGTATCGTTAGACGCACGAGGTAATGTTTTGTCTGATGCAAGTCAAACAAGTCAAGATCACGTATTTGCTGCTGGTGATGTAACCACAGGGGCAAGTTTGGTGGTAAGAGCCATGAAAAGTGGTCGCGATGCTGCAGAAAATATTGATGCTTTCTTTTCCGAAGCATAATGACTACTCTACGTGTCATATTTTAAAAAAGTGTCTTATTTATAAGGCACTTTTTTTTGTTTCTGCGTATGTATGTTTTCATAGAAATAAGACGAACTGTCTTGCATGATTGAGAATAGCGTAGACTTTTTTATGTGATCTTTTGTAGGATTATAGTGTTACTCTTTTATGTATGAGGGACTTTATGTGTAGTAATTGATATGTGCGATTTAGAAAGATCTTAAATATATATTTCACTACCACAAAGCAATATCTTGTTTGTAGATGATTCATTTTTTTACACTATTTTTGTCTTCCCATTTTAGAAACACCTCTAAAAAGAGACGCTTTAGAGATGGTTTATTAGAGTCTTATTTAGATTTATTAAACATAGCTTTTGCCATTACAAACTTTCGCAATATAAGCTAAATTATTGTAAACGTTTATCTGTTTAATAACATTAACAAGACACCGATACTGTGATAGTGTTGGCTCTATGGGAGGGGATTACATTTGTTTAATGACACTTATGTTTTTTAATACAATTTTGTATCCGTCACGTGCTCTCAATTTTATATTATATTTAATCCAACGAAATAAGTAAATTTAATTGCATATGATAACTAAGTTCACACAGCTAGCTTTTATACTAGCTTTCTTAGCTCTTGGGGAGGGGTTAAGATGGGTTCTGGGAGTACCAGTACCGGGAAGTATCATTGGTATGCTTTGTCTTGTTTTATGTCTTGAGTTTAAGATTGTAAAACTAAATTGGATAAAGGATGCGAGTGATTTTTTGATACAGAATATGGCCTTCTTTTTTATTCCACCTGGGGTTGGATTGATGGTACAATGGGATATTATCCAAAAAGAGTGGGTTCCTATTGTAGCGGCGACAGTTATCAGTACCGCTGTCGTGATGATCGTTACAGGATTGGTTGCAGGACGTAAATAAAAAACAAGGAGGAAAAGAAAATGGAATTTATTAATAGTATCTCATTTTTGGTCGCTTTTACAATGATCGTATTTATCTTGTCTAAAGTGCTGTATCAAAAGTTTCCTGTTTTTATCTTTAATCCAGTATTTGTATCAGTGGGGGTATGTATTGGCTTTTTGATTCTTACGGGGATATCGTATTCTGATTATGATGCGAAAACAAAGTTTATTAGCTTCTGGCTTAATCCTTCTGTTGTGGCATTGGGGGTGCCATTTTATCTACAGTTGGAGAGAATAAAGAAAGATTGGAAACGTATCATGTCTGCCATGATTCTTGGAAGTATTTCAGGTATTGTTTCGGTAGTGATTATCGCTTTTATGTTTGGTGCTTCAAGAGAAGTTTATCTTTCGTTGGCTCCTAAATCGGTGACTACACCTATTGCTATGGGAGTGTCTGATGCCTTAGGAGGTATTCCTGCTTTGACTGCATGTATTGTAGTGGTAACAGGGATCCTAGGAGCGATGATCGGTGAAGGATTAATGAAATTTATCGGTGTTCATAGTGCCAAATCACAAGGGATGGCTATTGGTACTGCTTCACATGCTTTAGGTACAGCAAAGATCGCACCTAAGAGTGAGCAACATGGTGCATATTCTGCATTAGGATTGGCAATGAATGGAGTCTTGACAGCAATTTTGGCTCCAATAATAATTCCTTGGGTTGAGAAGATCTTATCTTTTTTATAAAGTCTTAAACCACTAAGGAGATATATAATTAGGCTATAGAAGTTATGTTCTATAGCCTATTTTTATATCTTTGAAGTGAAATAAACATACAATAAGACTAAATTTTAATAACATGAGGTTAATTATTCAAGATCAACCTGCTAGTGTAGCACTATGGAGTGCTAACTACATTGCTAAGCGTATTGCTGATGCGCAACCTACAGCAGATAAACCATTCGTTTTAGGCCTTCCTACAGGAGGAACCCCTCTTGGAACATATAAAGCATTAATTGAATTACATAAAGCTGGTAAAGTCTCTTTTGCGAATGTGGTAACATTCAATATGGACGAGTATGTAGGAATTCCTCAAACCCATCCTGAGAGCTATTACTCTTTTATGTGGAACAACTTCTTTTCTCATGTAGATGTAAAAGAGGAGAATGTAAATATTCTTAACGGCAACGCAGAGAACATGAAAGAGGAGTGTCTTCGTTATGAAAACAAGATTCGTTCTTATGGTGGTATAGATCTATTTATGGGAGGTGTTGGTGTTGATGGTCATATTGCCTTTAATGAGCCTGGATCTTCTCTTGCATCAAGAACTCGTGATAAAGAGTTGAATCATGATACGATCGTTGCCAATTCTCGTTTCTTTGATAATGACATCAATCAAGTACCTAAAAAAGCCCTTACAGTAGGTGTCGGTACACTTCTTGATGCCAAAGAGATTATGATTCTAATCACTGGACATAACAAGTCTAGAGCTCTTCGTCATGCAGTAGAAGAGGGTGTGAACCATATGTGGACCATTAGTGCTTTGCAATTGCATGCACAATCGATGATCGTATGTGATGAAACAGCCACTTATGAGTTGACTGTAGGTACATACAAGCATTTTAAAGATATTGAAAAAGATAACATTGCTCCTGATTCTATTTGGAATACCAATGAGAATGTAGGTTGGTAGATGTGGATCAATTATAACAAGAGAGGTATTTTGTACTTCTCTTGTTAACATATAATCGAGATTCTCTCAATTTTTATTTACTTTGAAGATAACCAATATAAACACGGTTATGAAAAGTAAACTGAAATTAGGAATGCAGTTATGTACTGCTTCTATGCTATGTTCTTCGATGGGAGCCATGGCAAAACACACACACATTACTTCTGATTCGAATCGTCCCAATATTCTACTATTTGTTGTTGATGACATGGGATGGCAAGACACATCAATTCCTTTTTGGGATAAATCGGTTCCGACCAATAGGCTTTATCGTACTCCTAACATGGAGCGTTTAGCAGAGGCAGGCGTCACATTTACCGATGCCTATGCGTCAAGTCCTGTATGCTCTCCGACACGTACATCTATCATGACAGGTCAGAATCCAATGCGAACACGTATCTCTAATTGGATTCCAGGAGAAGAGGATGGATCGCCTAATCAGCAAAAGTATCTTGTACCTAAATGGAATGTTTCGGGGATAAAAAAAACGCAGTGGACACTGCCTCAGATGTTAAACAGTGCAGGGTATTTTACTGCAATTATAGGAAAAGGACATTTGGGAGACAAGGGAAGCTATGCAGCCCATCCTAAGGATATTGGATTTGATGTCTCAGTAGCATCACATCATGCGGGACATCCTGCTAGTTACTATGTACCTTATGGCGAACCTGGTTCGAGTCACCATGTACCTCAATTGGATGCTTTCTACAAGGATAGCTTATATCTAACAGATGCTTTGACTAAAGTGGCTGTAAATATGATTGACTCATTAGCAAAACATCCAGAGAATCCTTTCTTTATCGATCTTTCTCATTATGCCTTACACACTCCGTTAATGGAGCATCCTGAGTTGATGCAGAAATATCTTGGTTTAGGATACAGTCGTACGCAGGCACGCTATGCTTCGATGGTCGAGAGTATGGATGCAAGCCTTGGAAGAGTGATGGATGCGCTACAGAATAATGGTATTTTAGAGAACACAGCGATCTTCTTTATTTCTGATAACGGTGGTCTTGTTACCCACGGAGGAAATGAAGATGATGGTCCTTATGCAACTTCATGTTATCCATTACGATTAGGTAAAGGGGGTGCATATGAAGGAGGAATAAGAATACCTATGTTGGTCTCATTACCGGGAAGTAAGATAAAATCGAAGCGTGTCGACACGCCAGTAATTACGGATGATCTATTTCTTACTTTTGCCCAACTTGCAGGGGCTAAGATACCAGATAGCTACGATTCGGATGGGGTATCATTACTTCCTCTATGGAGTGGTAAAAAGAAGTTAAAGCGTGATATCCCACTAATATGGCACTATCCTCACTATTGGGCCGACTTTAATCTTCGTTCTTCATTTCGAGATATCAAACCTTATACCTCTATAAGGATAGGTGATTACAAGCTACTGTACGATTACGATAAATCCAAAGCAGAGCTTTACAACCTAAAGGAGGACATCTCTGAAAAGAACAATATTATCGATAGTCATCCTAAGAAAGCAAAGGAACTTTGTGATGCTTTGGTAAGACAGATGAAAGCAGTCGATGCCCAAACGCCACTAGATAGAGAGAGTGGTAAGCCAGTTGCTTATCCTCATCTTTAAATAGCCTCTAAATAGTTATTGTCTTTTCTGTAATGATAGTTAAGGCAATAACTATTTACTATAGTTATCCTATTTGTAACATACTACGAATAATTTCTCCCTCTTCTGTTATCGCCCATTGACAACTATTGAATGTTGCAGGTGCTTTAACTGGAACGACCTCAATGATATCCCCTCTTTGGATCTTAAAGAATTCCGATGGGGTCACTTTTATGGTAGCATGGGTCAACGATACCTTATGTATGTAGTTGAGTTCACTTAGAAGAACGTCTTTATCGTTATCTTTTTTAATTATTCTACCATAAAGAGGCTTTCCATCTACATTGATATAACTGTTTCTTGTCAGATGACTCTCATTGGCTTGGATGACAATTTCATTACGAGACTTATTCTTCGCAATGACCGATGTTTGAATACGTAATGCGATATCTTCTAATTTACATGCCCCTAATTTCCATGTGAGTGCATCGTTAAAGATAAAGGCACTGGGTTGTAGTTCATCGATATTCCTAAAATCATTACATATAAGCGCCGATAGGGTATCTCCAACGCCCAATTCAATGTTTGGAAAATAGCATTGAAACATGTTCTTTAATCTTCTAAGCTGTAGTATTGTATTGTAATGAATATTGTTTATTCCGTGTCGTGTCTTGCATAAGAAAGTATGGTAAGGGTGGGATATAAACCCTTTAAAATGGTACTTGTCTTTATTCGTAGAAAGATATTTTATGATCTTCTCTATCTTGGTGGTATTGGCTGCTGAGATGCCTAATATCTCCCCATCTACATCAATCTTTAAGAAGAGAGATATCTCTTTGCTGATCTTATCTTCCAATGCTTTTAGAGTTGAGAGGTGTTCAATAACAATCTGGATCTTAATCTTATCATTAAGTCGATTTAAAAGATCTACATTATGAATATTGATAGGTACGGTAACAGTGATGTCTTCCCACCCATGGTTAGAGAAATATTCTGCTGCTTCTAAAGAAGAGACAGATATCTTGTCTATACCATATGCTTTGTACCATTCGGCAATTTGTGCTGAATGATGTGCCATTACGTGAGGACGTAATGACACATGATTCTTTTTGCATTTCTCTGCCATCTTTTGGATATTATGACAGCATGTGTTTTTATTGATGATTAGAATTGATTGGCTTTTGTTCATGGTTTTGGGGGCTTAAGAAGATAAGTTGTTTAAGAAATTATCTCGCTCTTCCTTTAAAGCTTCAGATAACCCTACTTTGTATATGTGGGGACTAATAAACCTATAATGCTCTGGAGCCAATTGTTGGGCTCTTTCAATTAAATAACAGTGGGCTTCTTGTGCTGAAGGAAGACGGCAGATGACCTCTCCATTCTTCATTATTTGTTGTTGTAACTCTTCGTGTTTACAACCCTCGATATTGGTTTTTTTGTAATTTACAGATGGATGGAAGACTTCTGTGATCTCTTCTACTTTTTCATCTTTCTTTACAATGGCATCTCTGTAAAACATCCCTTCTTTATCAAAATAGCGTACCACTTTCTTGGCTCCAGGAAGCGTTACTTTCTCTACATTCTCAGAAATCTTCATTCTTGGTATCCCATCACATTCAGCCAACTTATATACACCATCTAACGAGGCATCAGGCTTTCCTGTGATCATCTCTGTTCCTACACCAAAAGCATCAATCTCAGCATCTTGCTCTAACAAACTCTTGATCACATGTTCGTTAAGTTGGTTGGATGCCGTAATCATGATGTCTGGGAATCCAGCATCATCTAACATCTTACGTGCTTTACGACTTAAATAAGATAGGTCGCCACTGTCTAAACGAATTCCTTTTACCTTACGACCTTCTTTTTTTAGTTCGTTAGCCAATTTGATGGCATTAGGAACACCACTCTCTAATGTGTTGTATGTATCTACTAGTACGATACAATTGTCTGGATGAATATCAGAGAATGTTTTAAATGCATCATATTCGTTCTTAAAACTTTGTACCCAACTGTGTGCCATTGTCCCTGAAACAGGAAGATCGTATTTGCGTGCTGCATATACATTAGAAGTAGCAATAGCTCCACCAATGATGGAGGCCTTACTTGCTTGCACTGCTCCAGTGCCGTGGGCACGTCTTAGTCCAAAATCTACAACAGAACGTCCTTTTGCTGCTTGTACAATACGGAAAGTCTTGCTTGCAATAAGCGACTCGTAGTTTAAAATATTTAGAAGTAAGGTCTCGATTAATTGGCATTCAATGATGTTACCTTCAACCCTAAGGATCGGTACTCGTGGAAATACAATCTCTCCCTCTTTGGCAGAATAGATGTTCCCTTTAAATCGGAAATCACGTAAGTACTCGATAAATCGTGCATCTACTCCATTTTTAGATAAAAAAGTGAGATCCTCTTCCGAAAAAGAGAAATCTTTAATCATTTCTATTGCATCGCTTAAGCCTGCAAATACCAAGAAACCTCCACCATAAGGGTTCGTTCGATAGAAATAATCGAATGAAGTTTGATCATTCCCTTTCCCTGAAAGAAAGAAAGCTTGAGACATGGTGATCTCATAGAAGTCGGTATATAGCCCGTAATTTTTCATGTAGTTATACTGAAATAAAATATTGGAAATTCCTCTAGTGTTGCTAAAATAATAAAATAGAAAGTGTTTACATAAAAAAATAAATGATCTTTTTACTCATTTCTTCGCTTCTTACAATCTATTTAAATATTTCTTTACATATTATCCCAGTTAAAGACCAGCTATGCTTATTGTATTATGTTTTCTATAGAAGTTTTTCTTTCACTTTAATTTAGTGGATTATAATACTTTCTTTATTCTTGACAAATATGTTTGCAATGTCATATCCTGTAGTATTATAATAGAAGAAGCCTGAATAGATTCTATTCAGGCTTCTTTTAATTTTTATCTGGTAAGATTTATTTCTTTTCCAAAAGTACTACATTCTCCACATGGTGTGTATGAGGGAACATATCTACTGGTTTTACTCTAACCACTTTATATTTGGCATCCAATAGAGATAAGTCTCTTGCTTGTGTTGCTGGGTTACAGCTTACATAAACAATACGTTGAGGTTCTGCATTAAGAATAACATTGATCACATCCTCGTGCATTCCTGCTCTTGGAGGGTCAGTGATGATCACATCCGGTTTTCCATGTTCTTCAACAAAAGCATCATTAAGGATGTCTTTCATGTCGCCAGCATAGAAAGTAGCGTTTTCAATGTTATTGTTATTTGAGTTTACTTTTGCATCCTCAATCGCTGCAGGTACATATTCGATACCTACCACTTGTTTCGCTTTCTTTGCCACAAAGTTAGCAATGGTTCCTGTTCCTGTATATAAGTCATATACATTCTCTTCCCCAGTCAACTGAGCGAAATCACGTGTTACTTTATACAATTCATAAGCTTGTTCTGAATTGGTTTGATAGAACGACTTAGGACCAATTTTAAACTTAATTCCTTCCATCTCTTCGAAGATATGATCTTCACCTTTGAACACCTTGATCTCTTGATCTGTAATGGTGTCGTTGGCTTTAGAGTTGATTACATACATCAAAGAAGTGATTTGAGGGAATTTCTCTGCTAGGTGAGATAACAATGCTTCTCTTGCTTCTTTATCTTCGTGGAAGAAAGAAACAATGATCATATTTTCACCTGTTGAGGCAGTACGAACAATCAATGTACGAAGAAATCCTACTTGATTTCTTAGATCAAAGAACGTTAGACCATTCTCCAATGCATAACGACGAATCTCGTTACGTATCTCATTAGATGGTTCTGGTTGTAACCAACATTTATCGATATCGATAATCTTATCGAACATTCCTGGGATATGGAATCCTAGAGCATTCAAATGATCAAACTCTTTTTCTGATTCTACCTCTTCGAAAGTCAACCATCTTTTGTTTGAGAAGGTAAACTCTAGTTTATTTCTATAGAATGTGGTCTTTTCTGATCCTAATATTGGTTCGATTTCAGGAAGTGCTACTTTGCCAAGGCGGTGGAGCTGATCCTCTACTTGTTTTTGTTTGTAAAATAGTTGCTTCTCATAAGGAAGGAACTGCCATTTACAACCACCACAAGTACCGAAGTGTTCACAGAATGCTTCTTGTCTATCTTCAGAATATTCGTGTACTTTGGTTACCCTTGCTTCTTGGTATCTTTTCCTTTTTTTTACGACTTGAAGGTCTACTAAATCACCAGGAACTACATGTGTAGTAAACACTACCATGTCATCAATTTTGGCAATAGCCTTTCCTTCAGCACCGACATCGGTGATACGAACTTTCTCGTAAAACGGTTTTTTTCTTCTACTTCTACCCAAAACGTAAAACTTATAAATTAGATCCGCAAATATAAGCAATCTGTCTACTTCTCAATACGATATGAGTCGAAAAAATAAGTAAATCTATTTATTGAGAATAGATATAAGAAAGAGTGAATTTTTGAAAAGGATCTATCGATCTTATCTTGTTGATATACAGGTGTCGTATGAGTCTTTGTTTCATCGTTTGGGAGGACTGTTTTATTCTGCGACATGATCTTTACAAATATTCTTTATAGATCTGTATACGGCATGGTCATTTATTATTTCAATAGGCGAGACGTTCCTGTTTACTTAATGCTTGTTTTTTATCGTTCTAATATGAAGAGTCATATCTAAAGAAATAAGATTAGCAAGACAGGACAAAAGTCTCGGTAATGCGTTAAAAATCGATAGTATGCGACTCGGTGATTATCTGAAACTTACTGTCCGATAAATATATTATCTATACCAAATAGTATATACCTTAATCTTAAGCTAATGTCAAGCCCATTTCATGTTTATACAGTTCACATTATAACACCATATCAAGTTCATATCAACTTCATTTGTAAGTAAAGTTGACATAACGTATAAATGAACTTAATATGAAGTTGATATGAACTTGATATGAACTTGTAGTGAAGTTGTAGTTAAAATATAATAAAACGATGTACTGTTTGGTCGTTGTCAAGAGGGTGTTTTTTCTTCACTTTTTGAGGTGGGTTTGAGACAGTATTTAATTACCTTTTTGACTCTATTTATGAAGTTGATTTCTGTTCTTATGTTTGCTAGAGCCCCCTGAAATAGAAAAGATTATTTTGACGTTAGAGGTGTTTTGGGGGATAGTATTTCGGAAAGTGATTTAAATTATGGATCTGGTTTTTGATTCAAATAGATTATAAGCGAAGTTACAGAATTTGTGTTCTATGGCTTTGGAAGGTTCTCTTTAGTGGAGAGCCTATACGTTGTTGAAGCGGTTGATTGATAAACGAAACAAGGAGTGTAAAAAGGATTAGGGCCTTTTGTACACTCCTTGATTTTTGTTCTTTGAAATATTAGATTGTTATATTTTTTGTGTCAACTGTAATCTGAAAAGATTGGTCGTTTTGTTGGTGGTATGGTACACCGGAGATTTTCCTTTGATGATTTCATAGCGAAATTCGAGTGTGAATTTATTAGAAAGAATATATCCTGGTGCTACGGTATATTTATTTTGAGAGATAAAAGCCGCTTCGATATTTTCACCGAACGACAGATAGGTCTCAAACATCGGACGAAGATAGAGGGTTTGTGAATCTAATGTGTTGTCACTAATGGGTATTTTTGTGTCTAATCGATAGCGAAAGCGACCTTGGGTTAGAAGATTGTTTTCTCCCGTAAAATCGTGAGTGAATCGCTCTTCGATCATAAAACGGTTAACGAGTTTGATATGGTTGATGCATGGCCATTTTGCCGATATTCCTTGGTATGGGCGAAATTCAAACTGATAGTTCTTTTTATATTTACGCACATAATTACATCTTGCTCCGCC
Source organism: Prolixibacteraceae bacterium (assembly GCA_025210775.1). Taxonomy (GTDB): domain Bacteria; phylum Bacteroidota; class Bacteroidia; order Bacteroidales; family Prolixibacteraceae; genus Halosquirtibacter. Next base: position 83,829 of record JAOARB010000006.1, on the reverse strand, counting down.
AAATATGGTGATGGTATTATTGGGACGAAAATCTATGGCATTACGTACTTCTATACGATTCCAATGGTGGTTGTTTGGCTCAAAGTGATAACCTAGTGCCCCTGAGTATTTCCATTTAGGAGATAGTGAATGCGAAACAAAATAGTAGGTTCTAAAATGAGTCTTTGTTTCAATGGCTTTTAAACTGTTGATAGTAAGGGTGGAAAGGAGGATGGTTAGGGAAATCATAATCCATTTACCTCTAGTGTTCTTTTTCATTGCGTGTTTTAATAATTCGTACGTTTGCGCTAAGAGCATCATAAAAAGAATAAAAATATAACGAATAAAAAAGATCTTGAATGATTATTTTATTTGTTCTTCTCTTTTGTAGTGTCTTATGCTACATATGGTTTATTGTTGAGATAATCTAGTTTTAAGGTTTTAAGAGCGGTTAAATGTGTTATCTTTGCGACCTTAGAATAATCCAAAATATAGTTTAATGATTTCAGTAGAGCAGCTGACCGTCAGCTTTGGTGGTTTTGATTTATTTAAAAATATCTCTTTTAAGATCAATCCTAAAGATCGAATAGGTTTAACAGGTCGTAATGGAGCTGGTAAATCTACCATGTTGAAAGTTTTTGCAGGAATACAAGAAGCTTCATCTGGTGATGTTATTTGTCCGAAGGGAGTGACCGTAGGATATTTGCCTCAGCATATGATGGTCAACGATCATCGTACGGTGTTAGAAGAGGCTGAATCTGCTTTCGAAGAGATTCTAAATCTAGAGAAAGCACTAGAGAAGTTAAATCAAGAGCTTGCTACTCGCGAAGATTATGATTCAGAAAGCTATATGAAGCTTATTCAACGCGTTACTGAGATGACCGACCGTTTACAGATAGTTGGTGCGGGTAACTATATGGCTTCTATTGAGCAGACGTTGATAGGGCTTGGATTTAAGCGTTCCGATTTTAATCGTTTGACTTCTGAGTTCTCTGGAGGATGGCGTATGCGTATTGAGTTGGCAAAGATCTTGTTAAGAAAGCCTGATGTCTTCTTACTCGATGAGCCTACCAACCACTTAGATATTGAGTCGATACAGTGGTTAGAGAATTTCCTTAAAGATTATCATGGTTCGGTGGTCTTGGTTTCTCACGATAGGGCTTTCTTAGATAACATTACCAATAGAACTATTGAAATTAGTTTGGGTAAGACTTATGACTATAAGGCCAATTATACCAACTATTTGATTCAACGTCAAGAGAGACGCCAACAGCTAGAGGCGGCTTATGAGAATCAGCAAAAGATGATTAAAGAAACGGAAGATTTTATTGAACGTTTCCGCTATAAAGCAACCAAGGCTGTACAGGTTCAATCTCGTATTAAGCAGTTGGAGAAGGTGGAACGTATTGAATTGGATGTTACCGATAATCGTAAGTTAAATATAAAATTTCCACCAGCACCTCGTTCTGGAACGATTGTGGTGGATGCTATTCAAGCCTCTAAGACTTACGATCACCTTGTCTTGGATAAGGTTGATTTTGAAATGGAGAGAGGAAAGAAAGTGGCTTTCGTTGGAAAAAATGGTGAGGGTAAATCGACCATGGTGAAGATGATCATGCAAGAGATCTCTTACGATGGACAGGTGAAACTTGGGCATAATGTTAAGATTGGATATTTTGCACAGAACCAAGCTTCTCTTTTGGATGAGTCATTGACCGTTTTTGAAACTATTGACAATATTGCTGTTGGAGATATGCGTACCAAAGTGAGAGATATCTTAGGTGCCTTTATGTTCAGTGGTGAAGATGTTGAGAAGAAAGTAAAAGTACTATCTGGAGGAGAACGTTCTCGTCTGGCAATGATTAAACTGTTGTTGGAGCCAGTGAACTTGCTTATCCTCGATGAGCCTACCAACCACTTGGATATCTCATCTAAAGAACTATTGAAACAGGCCATACGTGATTTCGATGGTAGTGTGATTGTCGTTTCCCATGACCGTGAGTTCTTGGATGGATTGGTAGATGATGTGATTGAATTTAGAGATAAAAAACTAAGAACCCATAATGATGGGATCTATGGTTATCTTGCATGTCGTCAAAAAGAACTTGAACAAGAGACGATCTCTTTACGTTCTTCTTCTAATAATGCAAAAGCACAAGCAAAGGAAGAGATTAGCGAATCTTCAAATTCTGAAGAGTTAAGCTATGAAGAGAAAAAAGAGATCAATAAAAAGATCTCGAAAGCTGAACGTACCCTTTCTGAGGTGGAGAATAACATTGAGAAATATGAAGCTCAAATTGTTGAACTTGATGCTGAGATGGAAGCAGACCCTTCTAAAGGAGCAGATATGGATTTCTTTGCTAAATATGAAGAGGTGAAGCGTTCGTTGGAATCAATGATGGAGAAATGGGAAGAGGTTTCGGAAGAACTTGAAGAGGTGAAGATTCTGAAAACTTGGTAGATAGAAAGAAATTAAAGAAAAATAAATAAAAGCATTAAGAGATGAGTCAGCAATCAAATGATTATATCTACGGTATACGTGCCGTGATGGAAGCAATCCATTCAGGAAAAACGATTGACAAAATATTACTAAAGAAAGATAGTAACGGGGAATTATATAAAGAGCTTTTTGCTCTGATTAGAGAGAAGGAGATTAATTTCCAAATGGTGCCTTCTGAGAGATTGCAACGTGTGACTAAAAATAATCACCAAGGAGCGATTGCTTATCTTTCACCTATTGACTATGCTGACTTTGAGATGTTGGTAGCAGAAAAGATGAACCAAGAAGGATATACTCCGCTATTTCTATTGTTAGATAGAGTGTCGGATGTACGTAACTTTGGTGCTATTGCTCGTTCTGCTGAGATTGCTGGGGTGGATGCTATTATTGTTCCTGAATCAGGTTCGGCTCGTATCAATGGTGAGGCTGTAAAGACTTCTGCTGGTGCTCTTCATAATATCCCTCTATGTAAAGTGAAGCACTTGCGTGATGCGATCTTTACTCTACAACAATATGGTGTGAAATGTATTGCGGCTTCAGAGAAAGCACAAGGTTTCTATTATGAAAGTGATTTCACGATGCCTCTAGGTATTATTATGGGTGCTGAGGATAAAGGAGTTTCTCCAGGTATTCTTAAAGTAGTAGATGAGCGTATTGCTATTCCACAAAAAGGAAAGATTCAGTCATTGAACGTTTCTGCTGCTGCTGCAGTACTTCTTTTTGATGTGGTTCGTCAACGTGGATAATATTCCTCTTTGAGGATTAAGATATAAAAGACTGTCTCTAAGGAGATGGTCTTTTTTGTTTTCCCGTCTTTAGATCATTTCAGAACGGAAAATTAAGGCTTAAATTTGTTTTCGTTATTTATGCAAAAAAGAAGAGGATGTCTTTCGAACACCCTCTTTTGTTTTATTCTTCTTTGTTGAGATGTATAGGTACCTCTCTTCTAAAAGTCTCTTCTAATGAAATGATCGTCTCCGTAGAGGTAATCCCTTTGATGGTTTGTATCTGGTGGATAAGAATGCTCTTCAGATGTTCGTTGTCTTTGGAGTAAACTTTAGCAAAGATAGCATACTGACCTGTGGTGTAGTGACACTCAACAATCTCTGGTATGTTCTTTAATGCTTCCGCTACGGTTGGATACAATCCTCCTTTATCTAAAAATATACCAATATAGGTACATGTGCTATAATCAACTTTTTTAGGATCAATATGATAACCTGATCCAATGATCACTTTCATCTCAGTTAATCGATTCACTCTTTGGTGAACAGCAGCTCTTGAGATTCCACATTGTTCGGCAACGTCCTTAAATGGAATGCGTGCATTTTGTGAAATGATATCTAATATCTTAAGATCGATTTCGTCTAGTTTGCCTTTATTACTCATTTTTATCCCTTGTTAAATGTTTGAAGACAATGCACTATTGTGCCTCATTGCTTGTATTTTGATGCAAAGATAAGCATTTTGTTATATCGTTGACTCTAATTTAGTCGATTATGTTCCTTTTTAAAAGATGTTATATAATAGCTTTTTTTGCTTGGGTAAATGTTTATCTATTGATAAAAGATGGCTTTGGTGTGTGTCTGTTTTCCTTAATTATAACTTTGTAATTAAAATTAGGAATAACATTTTTAATATTATTTCTTTGTGTCGATAGGTTTTTTTTGTCACGAATAAATAAAGACTATCGTAGTGTATTTGATTTTATGGATGACAACTAATGGCTATTGAATCAAACTAATTTTATTTCGGATTGTTATATTATTAACTATCGTAATATTTTATGCTTCACCACTTATAAACTTCTATTATGAATAAAATATTTTTGGTTTTAATCTCTCTTTTTCTCTTCTCTTGTAGTTATGCTCAACAAGATGAGAAATCTCTACGTAATCAAGCGGTGAAGTATGCCCGTGTATTGAATTTTGTGGAAGAATATTATGTGGATAGTGTTAATCTGCAACTTCTAACGGAATCTGCGATAAAGAAAGTGTTGTCTGATTTAGATCCACACTCTAGCTATGTTAGTGCCGAAGAGGTTGAGAAGATGAATGAGATGTTAGAAGGTAGTTTCGAAGGAATAGGTATTACCTTTAATATCTCAAACGATACATTGGTGGTGATGAGTACTATCTCTGGCGGCCCTTCTGAAACGGTAGGCCTTCGTGCTGGTGATAAGATCTTAGTTGTTGATGAAGAAGAGATTGCTGGGGTGGGGTTAACCAACACCAAGGTCTTCGAATTGTTACGAGGAAAGAAAGGTACAAAAGTGCAATTAAAAGTCTTAAGAGGAAGTCTTGCTCCAATGAATTTTACTGTGGTTAGAGATAAGATACCTATCTACAGTTTGGATGCTTCTTATATGGTTGATCCACACACAGGATATATTAAGTTAAACCGCTTCGGTGCCCAAACGGTGGAAGAGTTTGAAGATGCATTGGCTTCTTTGAGTAAGAAAAATGACCTTAAACATCTGATTTTAGATCTAAGGGGCAATGGAGGGGGATACCTTCGTGCTGCGATAGGAATAACCAATGAGTATTTGTCTAAAGATAAAATGATTGTTTATACCTCTGGATTACATAGTCCTGTGAAAGAGTATTTTTCTGATTCTGATGGGGACTTTAAAAAGGGACGAATCGTTGTTTTGATAGATGAAGGTTCTGCTTCTGCAAGTGAGATTGTAACTGGAGCCATACAAGATTGGGATCGTGGTGTTGTCATTGGACGTCGTTCTTTTGGTAAAGGATTGGTACAACAACCTTTTATGTTGACCGACGGCTCATTGATGCGATTGACCATTGCCCACTATTATACTCCTGCGGGTAGAAATATTCAGAAGCCTTATGGAAAAGGAACGACTGCCTATTATAAGGATATTTACAATAGGGTAGAAGATGGAGAACTTTTTGATTCAACGAAAGTATCTCGCGATTCGACCTCTCTTTTCTATACATTAAAGAATCGTCGTCGTTTTTATGGTGGAGGAGGTATTGTGCCAGATATCTATATTCCGCTAGACTCTACAATCAGTTATACTTATATCAATAGATTGATACGAGAAGATATCTTTTACCCTTATGTCTTTGATTATTTAAATCAACATAGAACTGAAATCATCGATGCTTATCCACTCTTTTCTGTTTACAAAAAAGAGTATAAAATTGATGATGCTGTCATTGCGGATCTGCATAAGTTGGCAAAAGAGAAGATCAAAGATATTAAGACGGTTGATGATTTAGAGTCTAATAAGATGATCTCGTTACAGATGAAAGCAATCATGGCTCGTTTTATCTATCCTCGTGGTTCTTTCTATGAGATGTTAAATGAGGGAGATAAAGAGATTGAGAAAGCTTTGGAGATTTTGAATAATAAAAAACTGTATGACGATATCTTGTCCTCTCCAGATACTATATTTTAAATATTCCTAGTATAGCATAATTTGATTTTTAAGTTTATGGGTTGTCTCTTTTTAATTAAGAGATAACCCTTTTTTATGCCATTACTGTTGATTAAGATTAAATCTTATTATTTATATAAATATTATGGATGTAGGATTGTTGTGATATTGGTTCCTTCTTTGGTTGTTTTATTAGATTCCATAAATAATTTGCATCTTTACATTGATTTAAAAAATAGGAATGATGTTGGATACAGTATTGGAATGGATTACTGATGAGAATCTTGAATGGATCAGTGCTATTCTAGGTTTTTTGTATATATATTGCTCTATTAAAGAGCATATTTTAACTTGGTTTTTTGGTGTGTTGACCTCTTTACTGTATATATATGTCTTTTTTGTAAATAAATTTTATGCTGATATGGGCCTACAGGTCTACTATGTCTTTATTAGCCTTTATGGTTGGTATATGTGGAGTAGTAAGAAATCAGTATCTAGTGATGAAGATCTTGTAGTGGTTCGTAAGGCTACTAAGAAAGAGTGGGGGGCAATTATCTCTTCCAGCTTTCTCTTGTATTTTATTATTTGGTATATATTAAGCCATTATACGGATTCTCCTGTTCCTAAGGTGGATGCTTTTACTACTGCTTTTAGTATTGTGGCAACGTGGATGATGACACGTAAGCTCTTAGAACAATGGATCTTCTGGATTGTTATTGATTTTGTTTCCATGTCCGTTTATTTATATAAAGATATGTATCCTACTTCTGTCCTTATGGGAGTGTATACAATCCTTGCATATGTGGGATTTATGCAATGGAAGAAGCAGATGGAACTAAAACAAGAGGTGCAACATGTGTAGAATTGTGATTACAGGTCCTGAATCTGTTGGAAAATCAACCATGGCAGCTTTTTTAGCTTCTGCATTTGATGGGGTGGAAGTACCAGAATATGCAAGAGAGTATGTTGAAACCCATGGGCTCGATTATAGTGAAGAGGATGTGGTAGCCATTGCCAACCATCAGGTAGAGGAGGACCTTCGATTACAAAGTAAGAATAGCTTGGTGTTTTATGACAGTTGGCTATTTGTGACCAAGGTCTGGTTTGAGGAGGTATATCATCATTGTCCTGAATTTGTGTTGGATCATATTAATGATCATTCGGCGGATCTGTTTATTCTATTAAAATGTGACCTGCCGTGGATTGATGACCCAACAAGAGAGAATGGTGGTGAACGCCGTGAATATTTATATGAGAGATATCGCCAAGAATTAGAAAGATATCATTGTAATTATGTTGAGGTTTCTGGTATTGGAGAAGCGCGTTTCGTTAATGCGAAGAGAGTAGTGGCGGAGTTTCTATCAAGAAGAGATGACAATTTAAAGGTGAGAGAAAATGAGTAGACCAGATATAAAAAAACGATTTGAGAAGATTGTGGATGAGCTTGCAGCTCCAACTTCATATGTAAAGGTGTGTCATGAGCATTATGACGATGAACCGATGCCGAGTATTTCGGAATTACAACAAATAGTTGAAAAGTGTAGACAGTTGATCTTTCCTGGTTTCTATGGTTTTATACCGATTAATCCTACTACGTTAAAGTATTATACTGGTCTATTGATGGATCAAATCTATGAGTTGTTGGTGGAGCAAGTGTTGGCTGGTTTGTGCTTTTCTTGTAGTCAAGAGCGAACATTAGAGTTGTTGAAGTCGAGAAAAGAGAAGAGCAAAGATATTACGATTAATTTTATTGAGAGTATTCCTACTATTCGAGAGATGATGTCTAAAGATGTGGAGGCAGCTTATCTTAATGATCCTGCTGCTAGCCATCGTGGAGAGGTGGTTTTTAGTTATCCTTCGATAAGAGCGATATGTAACTACCGTATTGCACATACGTTGTATAAGTTGGGTGTTCCTATGATTCCTCGTATTATCTCAGAGTTGGCCCATTCAGAGACGGGTATCGATATTCATCCCCATGCGCAGATTGGTGAATCATTTGCTATTGACCATGGAACAGGGGTGGTTATTGGTTCTACATGTATTATTGGAGATAGAGTACAACTGTTTCAAGGGGTAACGTTAGGAGCAAAGAGCTTTCCTTTGGATGAAAATGGAAATCCAATTAAGGGAATTCCTCGTCACCCAATTGTCGAAAATGATGTGGTAATCTATTCAAATGCGACCATTTTAGGACGTGTAACGGTAGGTCATCATGCTACAATTGGGGGTAACGTTTGGGTTACAGATGATGTAATGCCTTATGGTAGAATAATTCAAGGACGCTCTAGAGTGGAAAAATTTACTGATGGAGGTGGAATTTGAGTTCTTTCTATGTTTGATTTTCATGGAATTCCTCTATTTTTGTGACAAATAAATGGGTAAAAGTTCTATTGTGGAAAACTACAAGTATGTAGCCAAGACATTCGCTGGTTTAGAGGGAGTGTTGGCAAAAGAGTTGATCGACCTAGGTGCATCTAACGTTGAAGAGCAACGTAGAGCAGTTAGCTTCGAAGGAGATAAAGAAATGCTGTATCGTGCAAACTATTGTTGTAGAACAGCCTTGAGAATATTAAAACCAATCTATGAATTTGATGTGGTGAATCGTGATACACTTTACGAAGAAGCCTCAAAAGTGGATTGGACAAAATATCTTACTCTAGGCAAGACGTTTGCTTTGGATTCAGTGGTTACTTCTGATTTGTTTGCCAATTCAATGTATGTGTCCCTACGTGTTAAGGATGCTATTGTGGATCAATTCAGAAAGAAGTATAAAAAGCGTCCTTCGGTGGATCCTGAGAATGCAGACATCAAAGTGCATGTTCACTTGATGGGAAACAAATGTTCCCTATCTTTGGATAGTTCAGGTGAAGCACTTTATCGTAGAGGATACCGTGTAGGTCAAAATGATGCTCCTTTAAGTGAGGTATTGGCAGCAGGAATGATTCTACTTAGTGGATGGGACCAAAATAGTGCTTTCGTGGATCCGATGTGTGGTTCAGGTACACTACTTATTGAAGCAGCAATGATTGCTTATGGTATTCCTCCTGGGGTTTATCGTCAAAGTTTTGGTTTTGAAAATTGGCCTGATTTTGATCCAGAAGCATTTGAAAGAGTATACGATGATGATTATGACAAAGAATTTGATTATCCTATTCTTGGTTCAGATGTACATCCTGGTACTTTGAAAATTGCAGAAAAGAATATCCGTAATGCTAATTTGTTTAAATATATCCATTTAAAGCATAAAGATATTCGTGAATTGAAATGTTTGGTTGATGGAGGTATTATTATTACGAACCCACCTTATGGAGAGCGTATGAAGCCTAATTCAATTGAAAACTTATATCGTTCTATTGGTGATACCTTAAAGACAGAATTTGCTGGATACGATGCATGGATTCTATCTTCATCTAAAGAAGGATTTAAAAGTGTCGGTTTGAAAACAAGCCAAAAGATTAAGTTATTTAATGGTCCTTTAGAGTGTAGCTTTAATCATTATGAGCTATATGAAGGATCTAAGAAAAATGCTGTTCAATCAGAGGAAGAAGAGGAAGATTAATCTTTCGTCTAAATCATATTTTCATGTCACTCTATATTATAGAGTGACATTTTTTTTGCATATACTTTGATCCTTATCTTAAGAACGAGTGCTTTAGTGATTAAATAAGCTGGCAACATGACACTGCTTTATGGGTGTCCTTCCTTTTCGTTGTTTTTTATCGTTAAGTTTTATGGACTAGAATCTAAGGATTCTATCATCGGGATATCTTTTCTGGGTTAGGAAGCTATATTTCTGTCCTTCATGGAAATAAAAAAGAGAGAATCCAGAATAGGGTTCTCTCTTTTCGTTTGTATCTAAATGGAAGATAAAAGTAGTGCTTTTATGACCTATTTGTAGCTTCCAAAATGCTCTCCTTTTAATGATCTTACACGTACACCATCTTTATATCCAACAACGAAAGCATCGCTAATGGTGGTGTCTTCTTGTATTTTTCTACAGTATTCTTTTGCTTCTGCATATGAGGTAAAGTGTCCTATTAGGAATTTGGTGATTCCATTGGCTCCTTCATCAATGATTTCAGCATCCACACGGAAGAATTTCTTGGCGATATCATTAGTGAAAGGAATATTACTGAATGCCGCAAGTTGTACACGGAATTCCCATTTTGCTCCTTTATATACAGAAGAATTGATTTTTACTTTTGGTCTCCTTTTGTTCTTGTTGATGTATGAGTAAGTACCTAATACATAAATACCACGGTCAAAATCTTGTGATGCTTTGAGCTTAAACTGGTAGTGTATTGTATCTTTGGCTGTCATGTTATCATCAATGATTTTGATGGTCTCTAAATCATATTTCCCCGTTTTCTCATTGTAGCCCATAATACCAGGTAGTAATTCTAGCTCAAGCTTTGCATCTGCTTGGAATTTGCCTTTAATTACATCTACGTCGACAAAGCACTCATCTCCTTTACCAATGTATTCTTTTGTTTTTACATCAAATTCGTGTACCTCTTTACGGAAGAATTGTTTGTTCTGAGATCTTACTAATTTCTCCATTTTCTCTTCCTTGTTGCGTCTAAAGTTAAACTTGTAGGCTAACCCAAGAGTTGCATTAAGGTAAACAGGGTTTCTATTAAGATTGTAATCCTTATCAGATGTACCATCGTAATATTGTTTGCTTAAAACATTACCATCTGCAGTGAATCGTAATGCAAAGTGTTTGGCGAAATTGTAATCTACAATAAGTCCTGCGCCAACACTATAGACCATATTCTGTAGTGGGCTAGGAAGTTCTGATGTAGGCTCTAAATAATTGACCCCTCCACCAATCTTTCCATAGAAGGTGAATTTTGAATCGACCACATCTTTATTAGCCAAATTAGAGAAATTAAGAATAAAGTTCAATTTACCATCTATCATCATGGGTTGTGCTGGTTGACCTAATACCGTAGCATAGTTGGCATCCAATCCAATTATCATGATGTCATTGATGGAACGGTGTATCCCAAAAGTTCCTAATGGAGCCATCTTAGCATAGTCGTTTACTCCCATTGTTTCTTTGTAGAATGTGGTGATTCCTCCTCCGAATGAGAAGTCCCATGCTTTTTCTACTCTGTGTTTGGTTAAAACAGGAGTTTTAACCTTCGGTGCTTTGGGTTCTTTTTCCTCTTTTTTCTTCTCTTCTTTTTTTTCTTTGACCTTTTTTTCTTTCTTCTTCTTCTCTTTTTTGTCAACGGTCACGTTTTTCTTCTTCTCTTTGACCATTGTATGTCCTTGAACAGTGTTAAGTGTCAGACATGGGATCATTAAAAGAAGAAATAAAAAATGTTTCATCATGATTTATCTTTGATAATTGAAGTTTTTCTTTGTTATGTTTGCTCTAATATGCTAATTATTATAGCTTTATTGTGAGTTAATAGTATACACAATTTTTCAATTTAAATATAATATTATTATGGAATAAATAATAATATCGAGAGATTTATTCTTTTTCTTTTAGTAAAAAGCTATATTCCTTATGTTTATTGATCTCTTTATGATATTAGTTGTTTATTTTTGTTCTGTGGAATCTTTACTTTTTTGAAAAATATTCATTTAAAGGTTAGAGATTCGTATTTATATTAACCAAAAAAATATCATGCAAAAGTATTTATTGCTATTCTTATTCGGTATATTTTTCACATATCAATCGGTAGCGTCGATAGATAAGAAACAACACTTTAGTGTGTCATCAGATCTTTTTAGTTCTATTTCGCTTGATGTTGAATATGGAAATGTGATGTTTTATGTAACCTCACATGATTCTGTTATTGTTGATGTTCGTATTGAAATGAATAATATTTCAGAAAGCAAAGCAACCAAAGAGCTTAAAGGATTTAATGTTATTCATCGTGTTCGTGATGGTGTGTTATCCATGAGTCAGACTAGAGGTGCTGTGACTAATACCGTTAGGAAGTTTCGATTTAATTATCGTATCGGAGTTCCAAAATATTATCCCTTACTAATAAAGTCACTATTCTCTGATGTAAGTATATCTAATTGGGATCAATCTCTGTCTGTGGATGGTAATTATAGTAATTTTTACTTTCAAGGTACCGTTGGGAAGGAGTTGAAAGGGAAAATAAAGATGAAATATTGCAACATGAATGCAGATACTTTATTGGCTTCTAATGTTACCATTTCGGGGGGATCTCTTTCGGCAGGTTGTATTAAAGGAGGCAATGTTTACTCTTCTTATTCAAAAGTGAATTTTAAGTATGCTGAAAGAGTTGCTTTGCAAGGAAGCTATGATCAATGGAATATATTGAAAGCACATGGGGTTAAAATGACTGGAAAATCATCGCAGATAAAATTGGGCTATATTTCTGGAAAAATGAATATTGTGAACTCTCTTGCTCCTGTCTATATTGACGATATAAGTCTAACAAATACTAACGTTAACATAAAATTAAGTAAAGCAGATTTGTTTTTAGATGCAAATATGAATACATTGAATAATGTTTACTTTAGTTTAATTCATGGTGTCCTAGATTGTAATTCATCTACTCCTAAATTCACTGAAAGTGTTGTGGAAAATAAAACTATATATGAATATAGGGATAATTCTATTGAGGGTAATGGTCAAGTTCGTGTTGATATGAGCTATGGTACAATCTATGTCAATCATTAAAAAATAACCACAATGTTTAGAGATACAATACACTATTTCGGTGTGCTGTTGATGGCTTTTCTTTCATGGAGCCATATTTCTGTTGCTTCGGACGGAATTCATGTTTCTTTAAAAGGAGCAGAGAATCAAAAGATTTACTTAGCAATGTATAAAGCGGACCAGGTTCTACTTGTCGATAGTGTGACCTTAGATGGTGGTAAAGGCATGATCCCTGTTACCAATGTTAAAGGTGCTGGCTTATATATGCTATATATAAATAAGGATTTTCATCAAGACCTTCTATTGGCTGACGACTATAATATGACACTTAATGGAACTCTTGGTGATAAATTGGAGATCAAAGAGGTGGTGGGAGCTGATGAGACTAATTATTTTCTTCAATATGAGAATAAATTAGCTGAGGCACGAACAGAGATGAAGGATTTAAAAAAGGCTTATACTGGATCTAAAGATGACAAGTCAAAAAAGGAGATGGTTAGCAAACAGATAAAGTCTTTAAATAGTTCAATGAAGAAGTTTCTGGAACAGGAAAACAAACGTTCTACTAAATTTTATTCTTCTTTCTTAAAAGCTACTAACCCTGTTCGTCTTCCTGATAGTTTGCTTGGGGACCGTAAAGATTCTACTATCTGGATTAAACAGTATATGTTTATGAAGGAACACTATTTTGATCATATCGATTTCTCAAAGTCTGGGTTTGTTCGCACTCCTATTCTAAAGAGGGCTTTAGATAGTTATATGAATGATATACTTATTCCATTACCAGACTCTATTGGACCTGCTTTGTTGGGGGTGATAGAAAAGAGTAAAAAGAATGACGATGTCTATGCTTATGTAGCCAATTATCTTTTGACTTCTTCTATTAATTCTAAGATAATGGGAATGGATAAGGTGTTTGTGGAGATAGCTTCTATGCATCAATTACGTAGTGGTCAGACTTTGGTTGATTCGATTAACTACAAGAAGATTAAAGATAAGGTGATGGCTGTAGTCCCTAACTTATTGGGTGGGAAGGCTCATAATCTACATCTTCAAACATCTTCAGGTGAGGATGTGGCATTGTATGACCTTGCTGGTCGTTTTCATGTGGTTGCTTTTTGGGATCCTAACTGTAGTCACTGTAAGACTGTTATTCCAGAATTATATCAGAAAGTGTTTACAAAATATTTTGGTGAAGGAGTCGATTTTTGGGCTGTCAATACACAGCAAGATGTTGAAAAATGGAAATCCTTTATTAAAGATAAGAACATTGGGGACTGGACAAATGTTTATGACAAGTATGGTAATAGTTTAATGCATCACTATTATAACATTACTACTACTCCTAAGTTGTTCTTGTTGGATAATGAAATGAAAATTGTAGCAAAAAACATTGGTGTAGAGACACTAATAAGTATTTTAGAAGAAAAACTTTAGTTTTTTGCTTACACATATAATATAGTGTTGAATTTAATGTTTTGTATATGAGAAACTTAAAACTCTTTTTAATGCTGTTTATTGCAGCTTCTGCAATGGTAGCTTGTAAATCGTCTAAAGAAGTAGTTAAAAGTTCTTCTGAAGAGGAAGTTCTATTGACAACTTATTGCTCTGGAGATGAGTATATGTCGACTGATAAGGTGATCCGTGCTAGTTCTTTGGGTGAGAGCTCAGATCAAGTAATGTCAAAAAGAATGGCACGTACAAATACTCTTGAAGAGTTGTCTTCTAAAATTGAAGTGAGCTTTAAATCTGTTGTAGATAACTATTATAGTTCTAAATCTACTGCTAAATCAGAAGAAGTACAACGTCGTTATGAAGGATTGTCTCGTGAGGTTATTAACCAAAAGATTTCTGGTTACCGTACGATTTGTGAAAAAGTTACTAGAACAAAAAAAGGTACTTATAAAACTTATTTGTGTTTCGAGATTGCAATGGATGCATTGTTAAATCCTATTTATAACAAAATGAGTAATGATGCGAAGTTACGCTTGGATTATGATTATGAAAAATTCAAGAAGACTTTCGAAGACGAGCTAAAGAAGTCTGAACGCATGTAATAAAACCATAATGAGGGACTAAGGAAGGAAACTGTTTTTTTTCTTTTAGTCCCTTATTTCTATTTGTATATTTGCTTGTTTTGTATCTAATAATAGTACTTTAGATACAAGGAAATGTGTTAAATTGAGAAGAACTATACTACAGAAAATAACGAAAATATACATATTATTATGAAAATAGCATTGATTGGTTACGGCAAAATGGGACAGACCATTGAAAAGATTGCATTAGATAGAGGACATGAGATTGCTCTAATTATAGATGTGAAGAATGCAGATTCTGTTTCCGTTGAACAACTTAAAGAGGTCGATGTTGCTATTGAATTTACTAATCCTGATGCTGCAGTAAATAATTATCTGCTTTGCTTTGAAGCTGGTGTCCCTGTTGTGAGTGGTACTACAGGATGGTTGGAGCAAGAGGCTTATGTGATGGATAAAATGAAAGCGTACAATGGTACATTCTTTTATGCTTCAAATTTTAGCCTTGGTGTGAATCTGTTTTTCGCATTGAATAAAAAGCTTGGTGCTATGATGAATCGTTTCCCTGATTATGATGTGGATATGGTTGAAGTGCATCATACCCAAAAATTAGATGCTCCTAGTGGTACGGCCATTACTCTTGCCGAAGGTCTTTTCGAAACATTAGATAAGAAATCAGAGTGGACTCTTGGTAAAGCAGAAGATAACCAAGTTCATATTGAGGCTGAGCGTAGAGGAGATGTTCCTGGAATACATACGGTAAAATATGAATCAGATGTGGATGAGATCGTTATTACTCATAGTGCAAAGAGTCGTCAAGGATTTGCCCTTGGAGCTGTAATTTCTGCTGAGTTTGCCTATGATAAGAAGGGTGCACTAAACATGCAAGATCTTTTGAATTTATAATCCTTTTACATCAATTTTTATGAGTGCTTTTCAAGAAAAAATAAGATCTAACCGTAAAGGTTTTGTGAAGTTTATTTTCTATTCAATACTATATCTGCTTTGGTTGGTATGGTTAGGAAACTTTTTCCTACTACCAGGTTTGTTCATAATCTTTGATCTTTTTGTTACCCAAAAAGTCAATTGGACATTCTGGAAAAAAAGACGTCCAGAAGGAGAGAAGATGACAAAAGTAGAAGAGTGGGTAGATGGTATTATTTTTGCTGTTATTGCTGCTACTTTCTTACGTGCATTTTTCATTGAAGCGTATACTATTCCTACCTCTTCTATGGAAAAATCAATGCTTGTAGGCGATTACCTCTTTGTTAGTAAAGTGAGTTATGGTCCTAAAGTGGCAAACACTCCTGTCGCATTCCCTCTTGTGCATCATACTTTGCCTTTTACGAAATCGACTCCTGCTTTCTCTGAGATTGTTCAATGGCCTTACCATCGATTAAAAGGATTGGGAGAGGTTAGTCGCAATGATGTTGTAGTATTTAATTTCCCTGAAGGGGATACTGTCGCTTCTAATATGCAGAACCAAAGTTATTATCAATTGGTTCGTGCTTATGGTTGGAAAGAAGTGAACTCTAATAAACGTATTTTTGGTGAAATACTACATCGTCCTGTAGATAAGTGTGAACATTACATCAAACGCTGTATTGCTGTTGGTGGGGATTCTTTGGAAGTTAAACATGGTGTGGCTTATATCAATGGTCAGATGCAGGATAAAGTTGAAAACCTACAATACAACTATCAACTAAGAACCAATGGTAGTCGTATTAATCCTAAGATATTAGATGAGATTGGTGTTGCACCAGATGATATCTCTACTAATGGGGTGGTTTACCAAATGCCTCTTTCGGGTGAGATGGTACAGAAGCTTAAGAAGTATAAAGGCATCAAATCTATCGATAGATATGAAGCGCAAGAGCCTAACTCTTCATTATTCCCTTTTGATGGTCGTTATGCTTGGAATGAAGATAATTATGGACCTATCTATATTCCTAAGAAAGGTGCTTCCATTAAATTGTCAATGGATAACCTGCCACTTTACCGTAGATTGATTGAGGTTTATGAAGGTAATAAATTGGAGGTTAAATCCAATCAAATCTTTATTAATGGACAAATTGCTGATAGCTATACTTTTAAAATGAATTATTATTGGATGATGGGCGATAATCGTCATAATTCAGCAGATTCAAGATATTGGGGATTTGTGCCAGAAGATCATGTGGTTGGCAAAGCAGTATTCGTATGGTTTTCTGTTGACAAGTTTAAAAGTTTTCCTAGCTCTATTAGATGGAAGCGTTTGTTTTCGTTTGTTCATTAAGATGATACATCGATAATATAAAAAATAATAAAAAAGTTTTTTTAGGGGGTACCTATTTACCCTTTTGGGTATAAATTGTAGTATATGGCGAAACTTGCTAATGATGAAATAATTTATGGTATAAAGTCTCAGAATCATGCTATTTTGCATTCTTTGTATCGTAGTTATTTCAAAGTGATATCATACTATATTCAGAGTAATAGTGGAACTGAAGAAGATGCTGGTGATATTTTTCAAGAGTCGTTAATTGTGATTTATCGAAAGATAAAGGAGGGTAATCTGAATCTAACTTGTAGTTTCGATACCTATCTTTTTGCAGTCTGTCGTAACTTGTGGCTTAAGGAGTTAACCAAAAAGAGTCGCTATCCAGAAGAGTTGTCTGGAGATTCTCTTTTCTCTAATATTGAGCTTGAAGATGAGATGGAAGAGGTGATTCTTAAAAATGAAAGATATCGTTTGTATCAAAAACATTTCAACTTAATGGGGCATGATTGTCAGAAGTTGATGACTTTGTTTCTAAAGAAAGTCCCATTGAAAGAGATTGCTAGATTAATGAATTATAGTAGTGAACAATATGCAAAGAAACGGAAATTCCGATGCAAAGAATATTTGGTTAAAAGTATTCAAAGTGATGAGGAGTATGGGAATCTGTAGCCATTAGCCGTTTTTGTATTTTTTATGTAACAGTTAGGTCTAGAATTAGATTTTGTCAGCGGACTTTATCGTTAATATTTCTTGACCAACAATTTTTTTAGTAATCTTTTAGACTCTATTAATATGTATTATTGTCTTGAGAATGAATTAGAGCAAGCGATTGTTGAAGAGGATATTATGTCTTTTCGTAAGCAACTTGAAGCATTTCGTCCGATGTATTTAAACCATACGTTGCCTTTCTATTTAATTGAAAGCTACAGAGAAAACGAATTGGAAAAGGACGAGAAAGAGGTGTTTGAGAAGATGAGACAATTGAGTCCAGATCTAGACTCTTTGGTACTTCTTTCTAATGATGTTGACAATGCTCTAGAAGAGGAGGATGTTGTCAGTCTTAGAACTATTCTTTCTAAGATTGTAAAGCCTGCTACGGCTTCTATTCGAAAGTTAAAGTATAATGGATCTACTGTAAAGAATTGATTCTTATTTTAAGCATAAAAAAGGCGTTCAGTTTTCTGAACGCCTTTCTTGTTTTATTTGAAGATATCTTTAATTTTATCTTTAAAGCTTTTATGCTCTCTTGGACTCTTGTTAAAGTTAGGTTGTTCTGCTAACTTCTTTAAAAGATCTTGTTCTTCTTTATTCAACTTGTTTGGAACCCATAGATGGATCTGTACTAGAAGATCTCCTTTGCCATAACCATTGACATCAGGTAAACCTTTACCTCTTAATCGTAAGATTTTACCTGGTTGGGTACCCGCTTCGATTTTTACTTTCACTTTACCATCGATAGTTGGAATCTCTGCATCTGATCCTAATGCTAGATTAGGGAAGGTCATATATAGGTTGTATATAAGATCATCCTCATCTCTGATTAAGTCAGGGTGCTTCTCCTCGCTTATCACAACAAGAAGATCTCCTGCCATTCCACCTCTTCTAGCAGCATTACCTTTTCCAGAAACACTCAATTGCATTCCTTCTGCAACACCTGCTGGGATATGTACATGAATTACTTCTTCACCTTTAGTGATTCCTTCTCCATGACACTCTGTACATTTGCTTGTTATTGTTTTACCTTCTCCACCACAATCAGGACATGCTGTTTCTGATCGCATTTGTCCAAGGAAAGAGTTAACAATCTGAGTTACTCGTCCAGAGCCATTACATTTAGAACAAGTATGGAATGAGTTGCTATCTTTTGCTCCAGAGCCGTTACATTTAGAACAAGTATTGTATTTGTTGACTTTGATCTTTTTATCAACACCTTCAGCAATCTCTTTAAGAGACAAACGAACTCTTACACGAAGGTTTGAACCTCTGTTTCTTCTTTGTGTTGAGCCTCCACCACCGAAGCCTCCAAAACCACTAAATCCACCGAAGCCTCCGCCTCCGCCACCAAAGACGTCACCGAACATAGAGAAGATGTCATCCATAGACATTCCTCCACCACCGAAGCCACCGCCACCAGCAGCACCATCAAAAGCAGCGTGACCAAATTGGTCATAACGTTGTTTCTTTTCAGGATTACTTAGTACGTCGTAAGCTTCTGCAGCTTCTTTAAATTTCTCTTCAGCCTCTTTATTATCCGGGTTTTTATCCGGGTGATATTTAATGGCTAATTTTCTATATGCTTTTTTTATTTCAGTCTCGGTTGCCGATTTGCTGACACCAAGAACTTCATAATAATCACGTTTACTCATCTTATTCTCCTATGACAACTTTAGCGAAACGAATAACTTTTTCATTCAATGTATATCCTTTTTGGATAACATCTACAACCTTACCTTTAAGCTCTTCTGCAGGTGCAGGGATTTTGGTTAGTGCTTCGTGAAGATCAGTATTAAATTCATCTCCTACATTTCCAAGTTCTGAAACACCATTTTTCTTTAAGAAGTCCTTCATTTTAGAGTAGATAAGATCTACACCTTCTTTGATCGAACTAGCTTCTTCAGAAGTACCCATTGCAGCGATGGCTCTTTCAATATCATCAATAACTGGAAGAATACCTACAATTACACCTTCTCCTGCAGATTTGGTAAGCTCCATCTTTTCTTTAAGAGTTCTTCTTCTGTAGTTGTCGAATTCGGCAGATAAACGGATATATTTATCTTTTTGTTCTTGCAATTGTTGTTCTAAAACTTCTTCTGGAGAAGTTTCCTCTGCTTGTGTTTCTTCTGCTTCCGACTGAGTGTTTTCTTCTACTACTTCCTCTTGTTTTATATCTTTGATCTCTTCTTGTTCTTCTGGTTGTACTTTCTTCTTAGTCATAATTTCTTCAGTTATTTGCTCTGAGCTGTACAATAATTTTGCCATACTTTTAATAATGCACAAATGTCAGTCATTAGGTGCCAAAGTATGAATATATGTCTTTTGATTTAAAGTTACAGACTTAATTCGTGGTATTGTGGTGCTATTTTGACAGGGTAATTAATTTGTTCTCTAAATCCTTACAACTTAGGTTTCTTCCAATAACGATGCCTTTCCCGTTGATAAGAATGTTATGTGGCAGTGATTCTACTTTGTATTTTGTAGGATACTTACCGTACCATCCCTTGAAATCACATACATTGTATTTCAAAAACAAATGATCTCTTTTGATGGCCTCTTTCCATAACTTCTCACTCTTATCCATGGATATTGCAAAAATTTCGAAATCCTCTCCTTGTGTGAACTCTTTATTGTGGAAACGTTTATATATCTGAACTAGCTTAGGGTTTTCCTTTCTACAATGAGAACACCAAGAGGCCCAAAAATGTATTAAAACAACTTTATCTCTTAGTTTTAATAATTCTTGAGGCTCTCGTTGTGTGTCCTTTATAATTATATTTGGAGCTAGTTGGCCAATTTTTATTCCCACTTTCTTATTAGCCTCTTTGCTATAGGCAAAGCAGGCAATATAAAGTATGCCAAAGGCTAAAAGAAAGATTTTTTTCATTCCTCTATTCTTGTGATTTTTGCACCTATGGCTTGTAATCTCTTGTCAATGTTTTCGTACCCACGGTCGATTTGATCAATGTTCGAAATCGTTGAGGTGCCATTAGCAGAAAGAGCAGCAATCAGTAGCGCCACTCCAGCTCTAATATCTGGTGATGCCATATTGGTAGCTCTTAATGGTTGCATTTTATCTAGACCAATTACCGTTGCTCTATGTGGATCACATAGTATCACTTGGGCCCCCATGTCAATCAATTTATCAACAAAGAATAGTCTACTCTCAAACATCTTCTGATGTATTAGTACACTTCCTTTGGCTTGGGTGGCTACCACAAGAATGATACTTAGAAGGTCGGGTGTTAATCCTGGCCATGGAGCATCTGCAATAGTCATAATGGAACCATCAATAAAAGATTCTATTACATATGAATCTTGCTTTGGTACAACAAGATCGTCTCCTTTTTTGATTAGTTTTATACCTAACTTCTCAAAAGTTCTAGGTATTACTCCTAGATTTTCCCAAGATACGTTCTTAATTGTAATTTCAGAACCAGTCATTGCTGCCAATCCGATAAAGCTACCAATCTCAATCATATCTGGTAACATGCGATGTGTACAACCATGTAGTTCAGAAACGCCTTCAATGATAAGGTAGTTTGATTTGATTCCTTCAATTTTAGCTCCCATGCTGTTAAGCATTCTACATAACTGTTGTAGGTATGGTTCGCATGCTGCATTATAGATGGTTGTTCTTCCTTCTGCAAGAACAGCAGCCATAACGATATTCGCTGTACCTGTTACCGAAGCTTCTTCTAGATGGATGTCTACCCCTTTTAATTTACTTGCTGTAATTGTGAAGAAGCTTTCTTCTGCTTCAAAAGAGAATTTAGCACCCATCTCTTGGAATCCTTGAAAGTGTGTGTCCACTCTTCTTCTTCCGATCTTATCCCCACCAGGTTTAGGCATTTTCCCTTTCCCGAATCTAGCCAATAGTGGACCTAAAAGCATAATGGATCCGCGAAGACTAGCTGCTTTACTTTTAAATGTATCACTATCTAAATAGTCAAGATCAATATTTTCTGCAGTAAATGATTTTGATTTATTTCTTAAATCTTTAATCTTGACACCTAAATCACCAAGAATTTCAATAAGTTTATTTACATCTCTGATATCAGGTATATTTTCAATGATCACTTCAGATGCTGTTAATAATACAGCTGAGATGATCTGTAGTGCTTCGTTTTTTGCACCTTGTGGAGTTAATTCTCCTGACAAGGTGTTGCCTCCTTCAATTACAAATTTTGCCATTAGTTTAATATTTTATGGTAAATCGGGGATGGTAAGAATTCTACTTTTGTTGTCTTTTGTAGCCTTGTTGGTTGTTCTTCTTATAAGGTTTCTTATGGTCTTGGTAGTTGCTCTTTCTGCGATTAGGTGTATATTTCCTAGCTTCTGAAAGTTTAACGTCTTTAAGTTCTAATTTGCCAGAAGAGAGCATTTTAAGATCTTCAGCAATCTGCTCGTCATTCACCACTCCCTTATTCCATGAGTAGTATGACTTCTTCATGTGGTTGGCAATTGCTTTTATCAGCTCTTCTTTTTCTTCTCCTTCTTCAAACTCAAGGGCCATTTCAATCATGCGTTCTACAAGATGACCGTAGTGTTTTTTCTTGATCCTTTTTTGAGGATAGGGTACTTGTTTAGGTTTCTCTTGAAGTTGTTCTTGTGTAGGTAGTGGATAAGGAGAGTCAATGTCTAGAGTGAAGTTAGACATGATTGCGATATGATCCCATAGTTTATGTTTGAAATCAGGTACATCTCTTAGATATGGGTACATATTTCCCATGATATCAATGATCTTCTGGGCGGCTGTATTTCTGTCTTCTTTTTTCTCAATACCAGAAAGTTGGTCCACCATTTTTTGTAGGTTACGACCATATTCAGGCATGATTAATCTTTTTCTACTCGAATTATATTCCATTTAAGTAATGTGGTTGGTTAGATCCTTTTGTAATAAAAGCAATCTAACGAATGTATATAAGTTTTTATGTATTTTTCTTATTCAATTATTTGTAGTTTAGCGAAACGGAGTAATAATGTTTTTGTGCCATGTTCATCAAACGTTATTACTGCTTTTTTGTTTGCATCATCACCTTCTATAGCTATAATTGTTCCGATGCCAAATCGTTGGTGTTTGATTTTGTTGTTTACATTCAGTAGGTTAGGATCGACTCCAATGAATATTTTATCATTCATCTTTGCTAACTCTTCCATCTTTTTGATACGTCCAGTTAGTCTTACTCCTTTGATGTTATCTACTGTAGAGTCCGTCTCTTCTAAGTGTCCGTACTGATGTTGCTCTAATCTTTTTCTTTGTGTCTCTTTTCTTTTAAGAAAGATTCCACTATCTGATTCAAGAGGCATCTTTAGGAATTGTGAGTCGATTTCTGACAAA
The DNA here is from genome assembly GCA_025210775.1 of Prolixibacteraceae bacterium. Classification (GTDB taxonomy): domain Bacteria; phylum Bacteroidota; class Bacteroidia; order Bacteroidales; family Prolixibacteraceae; genus Halosquirtibacter. The sequence goes on along the minus strand of JAOARB010000006.1, from coordinate 60,941 downwards.
AACCTACTAGGTGTACAGAATTCAATCTTACCCCATTTAGAACGTTGTTTTACAAACGATAGCCACAGATATTTCTCTGCTCTTGTAATTGCAACATAAAAGAGTCTTCTCTCTTCCTCTAGTTCCTGTTTGTTTATGGTGGTTTCTTTTACTGAAGGGAATAATTTTTCTTCCATCCCTACGATGAAGACATTCTTAAATTCCAATCCTTTAGATGAATGCACTGTCATCAATGTAACACGATCTGTCTCTTCATTGTTCTGATTGTCTTGATCTGTTAATAGGGCAACCTCAGATATATAGTCTAAAATTAAGAAAGATTTTCCTTCTTCCATTGAATTATCCGTAAAATCTTTAATCCCGTTTATTAGTTCTTGGATATTTTCCGCTTTACCTTTATTCTCAGGGTTTTTATCTTGACTATATTCGTCTAGAATTCTTGTTCTTTCACAAACCATCTCTGCCATCTCGAAGGCATTCATCATATGAACCTTCGAGGACATCTCGTTGATCATGTTAATGAAGGCTTGTACCTTTCTGTAGGCTCCTGCATTTAATCCAGCTATTTGACAATAGTTGGCATCTGATGCTATATCGAAGATACTTAAATCATTTAGTGCCGCAGAACTTTCTAGTTTGTTTAGTGTCGTTGCTCCGATACCTCTAGTAGGAAAGTTGATTATTCGTTTTAATGATTCATCATCTTGAGGGTTAACCATCAGCTTAAAATAAGCCAAGATATCTTTTATCTCTTTCCTTTGGTAGAAAGATAGACCTCCATAGATCTTATAGGGGATATTACGCTTTCTTAGGCATTCCTCAAATATCCTTGACTGGGCATTGGTACGATATAGTATGGCGAAATCTTCATAGTTACATTTTTCCGATTTCTTTACTTGTTTTATTTTAGATGCGACCTCTATTCCTTCTTCGTTGTCTGTTAAGGTGTAGAAGAGATTAATACGTTCGCCAATTTCGTTTTCTGAGTAGGTCTTTTTGGGAATCTGTTGTGTGTTTTTCTTTATCACACTGTTGGCTGCCTCTACGATTGTTTTGGTTGAGCGATAATTTTGCTCTAGTTTAAACGTTTTATATTCAGGGTAATCGTTTTTGAAATTAAGGATATTCTCAATCTTAGCTCCCCTAAATGAATATATGGATTGTGCATCATCTCCCACGACACAAAGGTTTTGGTTGAGAGCTGCTAATTTCTTAATGATGAGATATTGAGAGAAATTGGTGTCTTGATACTCATCTACCAAAATATATTTAAATCTCTTTTGATATTTCTCAAGGATGTCTTTATGATCTCTAAAAAGAATGTTCGTCTCAAGAAGAAGATCATCAAAATCCATTGCACCAGCCTTTTTACATCTTCGTGTATATTCAAGATAGATGGCTCCCATTTGAGGTAGCTGGTTCATCTTATCTGCCTCTTTGATCTCTTTGTTGTTGATATAAGATCTTGGCGTGACAAGATTATTCTTTGCCGTACTTATTCTGGATTGAATAATAGAGGGTCTATATATTTTATCATCAAGCTTTTTACTCTTGATAATGCTTTTTATCAAGCTCTTAGAGTCTTGTGTGTCATATATGGTGAACGTGGACGGATAACCTATCGTCTCAGCTTCGATGCGAAGAATCTTAGAAAAAATAGAGTGGAAAGTTCCCATCCATAAGTTCTTTGCTCTCTCTTCACCAACAGCTTGCGATATTCTTTCTTTCATCTCCCTTGCCGCTTTATTGGTGAAGGTAAGCGCAAGAATATTCTTCTCATTTATATCTTTATTAATTAAATGAGCAATACGGTAGGTTAGTACTCTGGTTTTACCTGACCCAGCACCTGCAATAACTAGGGTTGGACCCTCTATATTTTCCACCGCATTTCGTTGTGGTGTATTTAACGTTTCGAGATAATCGTACACGTAATATATTTTAAATTTTCAATTTACTATGACTTAATCAACTAGAAGTAGCATGCAATAAAAAAAGAGATGCTGGTTGAAACAGATTGGGCAATAAATATTTATAGATCTTCTATTGTCTTTGGTCTCTTTACGAAGTTTATGCTACAAATATAATTATTTCTTTAAAAGGAACCCCCTATTACACGAATTGTTCTTTTTTTTCGTTATAGTTTTGTACTTAAGGTATTAAAATAAGCATTTTTTATGAAGAATCTAATTTTTTTAGCCATCATTTGCTTGGTCGTTCAAGTGTCTGCTTACGCTCAGCTCTCTTCTGTCGGTTCTATTGGTGATATGCCAACTTCTTATGTCTCGACAGCACGACAAGACAAGATCTTTTTCTTTCAAGATAGTAATGGTGATTTTAGCTATAATTTCTCAGGAGCTACCTCCTATAAGTGGAGTAAGTGGGATGTGAATACAAGTAGTTTTGTGTTGGTTTTGGATGACAACACTGCTACTTCTTCTTTGAATAATGTCACGGATGGTTTCTATTCTGTTCAAGCTAAGGATAATTCAGGCATATTAAGTACGGAATATTTCTGGTCATTTCGTGTGGATGCTTCTCTATCAACCGATATTGCCGACAGTAATTGTTCTTCTTTTAGATTAACATCTGCTTTTGTTGGTGACTCTTCTGTAAGCTACTTTGATCCATCTAGTGGACAAGCTATCGTTGCCAAGGCCGATGGTTTGTATTCTTGGAGTGGCAACGCTGGAGTCATTTCAACACAACCATACGTAACAATATATGATTTGCCTTATGTTGTATCTGTATATAAGTTAACGTATAAAGATAGTTTTGGTCGTTCACTGGAATCTGATGTAGAGTATAAGGATCCATTAAAACCAAAGGCAATGTTTTCTATCACTACCAATCAGGACGGTGAAGCTTCTTTTATGGCTCCTTTGACTGTGAATTTTGTCAATAAGAGTCAAAATGATGATGGCGAGTATGAGTGGACTCTTTATAAATCAAATGAAGTGATCAAAAAAGAAACTGCCAATAATATGATTGCTGAATATGATTCAGCTATCTATCGATCAACAATTGATACACCTGTATATACCTATGAAACCCCTGGTACATATAAGGTTCGTTTGAAAGTAAAGAAAACCAATAAAAATGATTTGGTGTGTGAAGATAGTTATTTCCTAGATCCATCTATCGTTATAGATCTCTCTTCACTAAAAGTACCAGAAGCTTTCTCTCCCAATGGGGACGGAGCCAATGATGTTCTGAAAATTGAAGCCAAATCTTTGAAATCATTAAAATTCTTTATCTACAACCGTTGGGGGCGTAAGGTTTATTCAGCTTCTTTGTCCAATATGGCTTTCGAAGACTATCATGTTCTTGAGTGGGATGGCCGTTACAATGGCAAAGCCTTAAATACTGGAGTCTATTTTTATACCATCGAAGCTGTAGGTCGTGATGATGAACCTCGTGTGCAAAAAGGAACAATTCATCTTTTTAATAACTGATGTCTTCATCTTTTTAAGAGAGCACCCTTTCAACTTACAATGAAAGGGTGCTTTTTTTTGTTTTTGTGGTTCTTTTTCGTTTCTAAGATTAGATTTTTGATTGGATGATAAGAATTTTATGTATTTCATTATATCGCTAGTCTATTAGAGACTCTTCTTGACTACGATATGATTACTGGATGAATTTCAGGTCAATTACAATTTTCTATTACCTTTAATGTAGTGTATCTAGCATTAATCTATCCCAGTTGTAGTGTAAATTGGGACTTCTGTATAGGTTTCTTTCGGTAATCTATCGTTTGCTAATTCAAATGTAGGTCTATTACCTATCCTTTTATTTTTGAACCCTCTGATATACGTGCTTTACTACTTGTTCCTGTGATAGACCATAGGCCTATAGCTGCCAAATATTACTTAACCCAATATTGACTTTATTTTATCTAAATGTCAACATTATCATAATTTCAGTTCGTTATTATATCTGATGCACTATAAGACCATATCAACTTCATATCAACTTCATTTTATCATAACGCATAAGTGAACTTGATATGAAGTTGATATGAATTTGATGTGAAGTTGTCATGTTTTTGACCTTAATTTGATGTAATAGGGGAGTGAAGTCAATTTGAGCAAAAGATGAGGTTGTGGTGAACATAAGTAGGGTAAATCACTGCTTTGGGAAGAATATAGGTGAGTGTGTCACGGTCTGAGAATGTAAATTGGGAATATAGGGAATGTAAATTAAAATCTGTCTGGCTTATTTATGTAGTGAAGTTCAAAATACTCAAGAATGTGTGTTGGAGATTGTAAGAAGCATCAAGGTATGGCTTGTTTTTAAGAGTTGTGAATGGGCTATGTTGTTAACGATAGCTTTGTATACTAGCTAAATGTTATTGATGTTGGGGGGATGTGGTTATGAATAGTGCTTTTATTTTAAGTGGTTATGGATCGGTGTGATGGTATTGCTCCTTTTTTGAATCGCATTAAAAAAGGAGCTATTGATGTTTCAATAGCTCCTTTAAATGGTTGATATTTGAAATGATTGTTATGCCATCTCTAATTCTTGATATTCTTCTAGAATTTTCTTTTGAACGTCCGCTTGCATCTTTTCGTACATTGAGAATTCCATGTTAAACATAGCCCTACCGTTGGTTAGAGAGCTTAGTGCAGTAGAATATTTGTATGTCTCTTTTAGTGGGATTTGAGCTTTGATCACTTCGTAGTTACCATTGGATTCCATACCTAGGATCATTGCCCTACGTCCTTGTAGGTCACTCATGACATCTCCCATTCTGTCGCCAGGAACAAATACTTGGATATCGTATACTGGTTCTAGGATCTTTGGAGCTGCTTCACGGAATGCTTGACTAAATGCTGTTCGTCCTGCAATTTTGAAAGAGATCTCATTTGAATCTACTGGGTGCATTTTACCATCATAGATATAAACGATAATGTCTCTAGCATAACTACCAGTAAGTGGACCTTCCTCCATTTTCTCCATGATTCCTTTTAGAATGGCTGGAAGGAAGCGAGCATCAATAACTCCACCGACGATACAGTTGCAGAAAACAAGTTTGCCACCCCATTTAAGTTCGTGCTCTTCTGTGTTTCTTACATTTAGTTTTAACTCTTTTTCTCCAAATTTAAAGCTGTTGCGTGGTGCTTGTCCTTCTATGTATGGCTCGATGATTAGATGTACTTCACCAAATTGACCTGCACCTCCAGATTGCTTTTTGTGTCTATGACTTGCCATTGCTGGTTTGGTAATAGTTTCTCTGTATGAGATTCTAGGTCTTTCCAGTGTGATGTCTACTTTGTAGATGTGATCGAAATACCATTTTAATGTATTGATATGGTATTCCCCTTGACCATGAACAAGTAGTTGCTTAAGCTCTTTTGCATATTCTATCTGCCATGTAGGATCTTCTTGAGAAAGACGTTGAAGAATCTCTGCTACTCTTTCATCATCACTTTCGTTGACTGCCCTTAGTGCAGTTGTATATCTAGGTTTTGGGAATCTTAGGTTTCTAAATTTATAATTTTCAGACTTGTCACATAGCGTGTGGTCTGTTTTTGTCTCTTTTAGTTTTACTGTTGCTCCAATATCTCCTGCATGTAATTCGGTTACACGTGTTCTGTTTTTCCCTGCAGAAACAAATATCTGGCTGATCTTTTCTTTGTTTTCAGTGGTTGTGTTTAGTAGTTCATCCCCTTCTCTAAGAGTTCCAGAGTTTACTTTAAAATAGTTGATTTCTCCTACATGAGGTTCAACAGACGTTTTAAAGAAGAATAGGGATGTTTTTGCATTTTCATCAACGATAACTTTTTGTCCGTCGATGGTCTCTTTAGGTTTCAATTCATTTGGCGATGGTGCTACATTACATATAAATTCCATCAGACGTCTTATGCCCATGTCTTTCTCTGCACAGATACAGAAAAGAGGATATAGCTCGCGTGACAGCATACCTTTTTTTATACCTTCACGCATCTCGTCTTCAGAAAGAGATCCTTTTTCAAAGAAAAGTTCCATTAATGCTTCGTCATTCTCAGCAGCTTTCTCTACTAGTTCATTGTGTAGCTCGTTTGCTCTTTCTAATTCCTCCTCAGGAATGTCAATCGCTTCAGGTATACCTCCATCAGGACCCCATTGATACATTTTCATCTTTAATACATCAATGACTTGGTGGAAGTTCTCTCCTGTCTCTAGTGGATATTGAATAAGAGCAATGTGATTTTGTTGTGCACTGTTTAGTTCTGTGATAAGTGTGTCCCAATGAACTTCAGGCTTGTCTAGATGATTGATTGCAAAAATTAGGGGAGTGTTGAAATTTTTGGCTTGTCTGTTAGCAATTTCTGTACCAACCTCTATTCCCTCGGTTGCATTAATCACCATGATGCCTGTTGCTGCTACTCGTAGTGCTGGAATAACATTACCTACAAAATCGTCCATCCCTGGAGCGTCAATGATATTTAGTTTTCTATCATTGTACTCTGTGTATAGAACAGAACTGAAAACGGAGTTACGGTATTCATGCTCCACTGTTGTATGATCCGAGACCGTGTTCTCTTGATTGATAGATCCTCTTCTATTAATCACGCCTCCTTCAAACAACATTGATTCACATAGGGTGGTTTTACCTGATCCGGAACCTCCGATTACGGTCAGGTTACGGATGTCGCATGTTTTGTAAGTTTTCATAGCCAAATGTATTTAAGGTTGATACTATTTGTTACATGTGACTAAAGTTATATAAAGTAGATTGTATTTTTATAGTTTTGTCCTTTTATATTCTCGCTGTTTTACAGCATGTTGCTCTTTTTTGATAGTGGAAAAAAAACATTGTATATTTTAAGATTACAGATCGATAATGCTTAAAAAAGGTTTAAATAGAAGAGTGTGTTATCCCTTAATATATAAAAAATACGGGAAAAATGATCTTTTTTTGTGAAAAGCTGTGTTTTTGTCTTGGAAATTAGTAGTTTTGCCCCTCGATTTTTGGCTTAGTATAACTTTGTAGCAATGGAAAATCATAGTCATTTTCTTGTTATAAATGTGTGTTACAGCCGTTTTGTTGTAAAACTTATAGTTTAAAAAAAGAATAATTTTATGCCTACTATTCAACAGTTAGTACGTAAAGGGCGTACAAGCAAAGTGGAGAATAGCAAATCTCCAGCGTTGGATGCATGTCCACAGCGTCGTGGAGTGTGTGTGCGTGTGTACACAACAACTCCAAAGAAGCCTAATTCAGCAATGAGAAAAGTTGCAAGGGTTCGTCTTACTAATGGTAAAGAAGTGAATGCTTACATTCCAGGTGAAGGACACAACTTGCAAGAACACTCAATCGTATTGGTACGTGGTGGTCGTGTAAAGGACCTTCCAGGGGTACGTTATCACCTAGTTCGTGGTGCGTTAGATACTGCTGGAGTTGAGGGACGTCTTCAACGTCGTTCTAAGTACGGAGCGAAAAGACCTAAGAAGAAGTAATTTTAGGTTGTAGATTTAGACTTAGCCTTTAGGGTTGAGTGTATTTTAATTGAAAATCTTAGTTGTTTGTTGTGGTTTGGTTGAGTAAGGGTTTGATGACCGTTCTGGTTTCAAAATTTTAGAAAGGTAGGCTACCTGAAGCTTAACAGCCGATTCGAATAACACAAACATTTTAGCTACAAGATGAGAAAGTCAAAACCAAAAAAGAGGGTCCTTTTACCGGATCCAAAGTTTAACGATACCATGGTTACAAGGTTCGTTAACGATTTGATGCAAGATGGAAAGAAAAGTGTTGCATACCGTATTTTTTATGATGCTCTTGATATCGTTGAAGAGCGTATGAAAAACGAAGAGATGTCAGCACTAGAGATCTGGAAAAAAGCGATTCAAAACATTACTCCAGGTGTGGAGGTTAAGAGTCGTCGTGTAGGTGGTTCTACATTCCAGGTGCCAATGGAAATTCGTCCAGAACGTAAATTGGCTATCGGTGTTAAAAACTTAATCTTATTTGCTCGCAAACGTTCAGGTAAAACAATGGCTGATAAATTGGGTGCTGAGATCGTTGCTGCTTTCAATGAAGAAGGTGGAGCTTATAAGAAGAAAGAAGATACTCATAGAATGGCAGAGGCTAACCGTGCGTTCGCTCACTTCCGCTTCTAATTTTTTGTTTAGTTGAATCTGTTTATACAATAGTATATAATGGCTAGAGATTTAAAATTTACTAGGAATATCGGTATCATGGCTCACATTGATGCTGGTAAGACTACCACTACAGAGCGTATTTTGTTCTATACTGGTAGAACACATAAAATTGGTGAGGTTCATGATGGTGCTGCTACTATGGACTGGATGGAGCAAGAGCAAGAACGTGGTATTACTATTACTTCTGCTGCTACATACACTGAGTGGAATTATAATAAACAAACTCACCAAATTAACATCATTGATACTCCGGGTCACGTTGACTTTACTGTAGAGGTAGAGCGTTCTCTTCGTGTTTTGGATGGTACAGTAGCTACTTTCTGTGCTGTAGGTGGTGTTGAAGCTCAGTCTGAGACTGTATGGCGTCAAGCTGATAAATATGGTGTGCCTAAGATTGCTTACGTTAACAAAATGGACCGTTCTGGTGCTGATTTCTTTAACGTAGTTGCTGATGTTAAGGCTAAATTGGGTGCTAACCCAGTGCCAATTCAGTTGCCTATTGGTTCAGAAGAGACTTTTGCTGGGGTTATTGACCTAGTAAAAATGAAAGCTATCCTTTGGCATGATGAGACTATGGGAGCGGATTATTCTGTTGAAGATATTCCTGCTGACTTGGTTGAGCAAGCTGAAGAATATAGAGAAAAGCTAGTTGAGGCAGTTGCTGTTCAAGACGAAGCTTTGATGGAAAGATTCTTTGAAGATCCAGATAGCATTACTGAAGAAATGATGTATGATGTTATCCGTAAGGCTACTATCGCTGGTGATGTAGTTCCTATGTTGTGTGGTTCTTCTTTCAAGAATAAAGGTGTTCAAACATTGTTGGATGCTGTTTGTTTGTATTTGCCTTCTCCATTGGATAAAGGTAATACTGTAGGACATGATTTAGATTCTGATGAAGAAGTAGAGCGTAAGCCAGATGCTGAAGAGCCTCTTGCTGCACTTGCTTTTAAAATTGCAACTGACCCATTCGTAGGTCGTTTGTGTTTTATCCGTGTCTATTCAGGTACTATTGTTTCTGGTTCTTATGTATTGAATGCACGTACTGGTAAAAAAGAGCGTATTTCTCGTTTGTTCCAGATGCACTCAAACAAACAAGAGGCAAGAGAAAAGATTGAAGCTGGAGATATTTGTGCAGCTGTAGGTTTCAAAGATATCCGTACTGGTGATACTTTGTGTGCTATGGATGCTCCAATGATTCTTGAGCAAATGACTTTCCCTGATCCTGTGATCGGTGTTGCTGTTGAGCCAAAAACTCAGAAGGATATGGATAAGATGGGTATGGGTCTGGCTAAATTGTCAGAAGAAGATCCAACTTTCCAGGTGAATACTGATGAGGATTCAGGACAGACTATTATCCGTGGTATGGGTGAGCTTCACTTAGAGATTATTATCGACCGTCTTAAGCGTGAGTTTAAGGTAGAGTGTAATCAAGGTGAGCCTCAAGTATCATACAAGGAAGCTATTCGTTCTGAAGTTTCATTGCGTGAAACATTCAAGAAACAGTCTGGTGGACGTGGTAAATTCGCGGATATCCATGTACGCGTTTCTCCTGCTGATGAAGGAAAAGATGGTCTTGAGTTTATCGACGAAATCAAAGGTGGAGCTATTCCAAAAGAATTTATCCCTTCTGTTAAGAAAGGTTTCGAAGAAGCTATGGCTAATGGACCATTGGCTGGATATCCTGTTGAGAGCTTGAAAGTTGCTCTTTATGATGGATCTTTCCACCAAGTCGATTCAGACCAATTGTCGTTTGAGATGGTAGGACGTCAAGCATTCAAGAGTGCAGCGTCACAAGCTTCTCCTGCGTTATTGGAGCCTATGATGAGTCTAGAGATTGTTACTCCAGAAGAGTATATGGGAGATATCATTTCTGACTTGAACCGCCGTCGTGGTCAAGTTGAGAATATGGATTCTCGTGGTACTGCTCGTGTTCTTAAGGCTAAAGTGCCTCTATCAGAACAATTTGGTTATGTAACTACTTTGCGTTCGTTATCTTCTGGTCGTGCAACTTCATCTATGACTTTCTCTCACTATGAGGAAGTACCTAAAAACATCGCTATTGAGGTGTTGGAGAATGTGAAAGGTCGAACAGATTTGTTGTAATATATAGTAATTTATCTCGAAATGAGTCAAAGAATCAGGATTAAATTAAAGTCTTACGATCACAATCTTGTAGACAAATCAGCTGAGAAGATTGTTAAAACTGTTAAAACTACTGGTGCTGTAGTTAGTGGACCAATTCCACTTCCAACACACAAACGTATTTTTACTGTTTTGCGTTCAACTTTCGTGAACAAAAAATCACGTGAGCAGTTTGAGTTGTCAACTTACAAGCGTTTGATCGACATTTACAGTTCTACTGCAAAAACTATTGATGCTCTTATGAAATTAGAGCTTCCAAGTGGTGTTGAAGTAGAAATTAAACTTTAATAATTTTAGACAAAAAAAATTATGTCTGGATTAATTGGAAAAAAAATCGGAATGACTTCCGTATTCAGTGTTGAGGGGAAGAATATTCCATGCACTGTGATCGAGGCTGGTCCTTGTGTTGTTACTCAAGTACGTACTGAAGAAGTAGATGGTTATGCTGCTGTTCAGTTAGGTTTTGAGGACAAAAAAGAGAAGCACTCTACAAAAGCGGAGATGGGTCACGCTAAAAAAGCGAACACTACTCCTAAGAAGAAAGTGGTAGAATTTTCTGCAGAAGGTATGGATTTCCAGCTTGGTGATGTTGTAACCCTAGATGTTTTAGATCTAGAAGGATGGGTTGACATTACTGGTATCTCTAAAGGTAAAGGTTTCCAAGGTGTAGTTAAACGTCATGGTTTCGGTGGTGTAGGTCAAGCTACTCACGGTCAGCATAACCGTTTGAGAGCACCAGGTTCTATCGGAGCGGCATCTTACCCAGCACGTGTATTTAAAGGTATGCGTATGGCTGGCCGTGACGGTGGCAAAACTGTTAAAGTTGAAAGCTTGAAAGTTTTGAAAGTAATACCTGAGAGTAACTTGTTAATTGTTAAAGGTTCCGTTCCTGGAGCTAAAGGGTCTTACTTAATTATTGAGCAGTAATGGAAATTAGTGTATTAAATCTAGCAGGACAAGAAACAGGTCGCAAAGTTGAATTAAATGATGCAATCTTTGCAATCGAGCCAAATGATCAATCGATCTATTTGGATGTGAAACAATTCTTGGCTAATCAACGTCAAGGTACTCACAAAGCTAAAGAACGTGCTGATATTTCTGGTTCAACAAGAAAGATCAAGAAACAAAAAGGAACAGGTACTGCACGTGCAGGTAGTATCAAGTCTCCTATCTTCCGTGGTGGAGGACGTGTTTTCGGACCTCGTCCAAGAAACTATGGTTTCAAGTTGAATAAGAAAGTGAAGCAATTGGCTCGTAAATCAGCATTGACTTACAAAGCTAATGACGGAGCTATCAAAGTTCTAGAAGACTTTACTTTTGAGTCTCCAAAGACGAAAGAAATGGTTTTATTGCAAAAGAATTTAAAAATTGACGATAAAAAGTCGTTAATTGTTTTATCTGATGCAAATAAAAACATATATTTGTCGTCCAGAAATTTACAGAATGTAAACGTTATTAATGTGTCTGACTTGAATACATATGACGTATTACGTGCGAAAAACATCATTTTCGTAGAAGGTTCTGTGAATAAATTGGAGGAAGTATTTAATATTTAACGATTTAGGCAATGAATGTTTTAGTTCGACCTATAGTAACAGAAAAAATGACGGAACAACAAGAGACTTTGAACTCTTACGGTTTCGTTGTTTTGAAGAGTGCAGATAAAGGCCAGATTAAAAGATCCGTAGAAGCTATGTATGGAGTTAAAGTTGACTCTGTTAATACTATGGTTTATGCTGGGAAACGTAAAATGCGTTACACTAAGACTGGTGTGCAAAACGGTTCAACAGCATCTTTTAAGAAAGCGATCGTTACTTTGAAAGAAGGTAGCGTAATTGATTTTTACAGCAATATTTAATAGGAAATGGCAGTAAGAAAGTTTAAACCTGTAACTCCCGGTCAGAGACACAAAATCGTAGGTGTTTTTGATACGATTACCACTGACACACCTGAGAAATCATTGTTGAAGCCCATTAAGAAGTCCGGAGGTCGTAACGCTTCTGGTAAAATGACAATGAGGTATATAGGTGGAGGGCATAAGAGAAAATATCGTGTTATCGATTTTAAAAGAGATAAAGACGGTATCCCTGCAAAGGTTCACTCTATCCAGTATGATCCAAACAGAACTGCGCGTATCGCGTTGTTGGTTTATGCTGACGGAGAGAAGCGCTATATTTTGGCTCCAAACAAATTGACTGTTGGTCAAGAATTGATGTCTGGAGACACTGTAGCACCTGAAGTAGGAAACACTCTTCCTCTATCAAATATTCCTTTAGGAACCATTGTTCATAATATTGAGCTTCATCCTGGTCAAGGTGGTGTTATGGCTCGTTCAGCGGGATCATATGCACAATTGACTTCACGTGAAGGCAGATATGCTATTGTAAAATTACCTTCGGGCGAATCTCGTATGGTACTTACAACATGTCGTGCTACAATTGGAGCAGTAAGTAATTCGGATCACGCGTTAGAGCGTTCAGGAAAAGCGGGACGTTCACGTTGGTTGGGCCGTCGTCCACGAGTTCGTGGTGTAGCAATGAACCCAGTAGATCACCCAATGGGTGGTGGTGAAGGACGTCAGTCTGGAGGACACCCTAGATCACGTAAGGGATTATTAGCGAAAGGCTTCAAAACTCGTTCGAAGAAAAAAGCTTCGAATAAGTATATTGTAGAAAGAAGTAAGAAGTAATCGGCAAAAGTAAGTACAAATTATGAGTCGTTCATTAAAAAAAGGACCATTCATTGATGTGAACCTAGATAAAAAGGTTGCTGCATTGAATGAATCAGGTAAAAAGACCGTTGTTAAGACTTGGGCTCGTAGCTCAATGATTTCTCCGGATTATGTTGGACATACTATTGCAGTGCATAACGGGAATAAATTTATTCCTGTGTATGTGACGGAGAATATGGTTGGACATAAATTTGGAGAATTTGCTCCAACGCGAACTTTCCGCGGTCATGGTGGTAATAAGAAAAAATAGTAAATCTGTATCACGATGGGATTAAGAAAACATAATAATGCGATAAAGCTTAAAGAAGCGAAAAAACAACAGTATTATGCTGTATTGCGTAACTGTCCTACTTCGCCACGCAAAATGCGTTTGGTAGTGGATATGATTCGTGGTGTAGAAGTGAATCGCGCATTAGATATCTTGAAGTTTTCTTCTAAAGAAGCTTCTAGAAAAGTTGAAAAGTTACTTCTGTCTGCTATTGCAAACTGGCAAGCAAAAAACGAAGGTGTTCGTTTGGAAGAGAGTAATTTGTATGTGAAAGAAGCGTTCGTGGATGCTGGACGTATGTTGAAACGTATTCAACCTGCACCTCAAGGACGTGCACATAGAATTCGCAAGCGTTCCAACCACGTAACTATTCGATTAGCAAGTAATAATGTTGTTGAAGAATAAATAATAATACATGGGACAAAAAGTTAATCCGATAGCAAACCGACTAGGTTTCATCCGTGGATGGGATTCAAACTGGTTTGGAGGTAATGATTACGGAGACAAGCTTGCTGAAGATTTTAAAATTCGTAAATATTTGAATGCGCGTTTAGCAAAAGCGAGTATTTCAAAAGTTATGATTGAGAGAACTCTTAAGCTTATTACCATTACCGTACACACATCTCGCCCTGGTATTATTATTGGTAAAGGTGGTCAAGAAGTTGATAAGCTTAAAGAAGAGCTTAAGAAGATCACTAAAAAAGATGTTCAAATCAACATTTTTGAAATCAAGAGACCAGAGCTTGATGCTAAAATTGTAGCTACAAATATCGCTCGTCAAATCGAAGGCCGTATTGCTTATCGTCGTGCTGTTAAGATGGCTATTTCTTCAGCAATGCGAATGGGAGCAGAGGGTATTAAGGTTCAGATTTCAGGTCGTCTAAATGGCGCTGAGATGGCACGCTCGGAAATGTACAAAGAAGGTAGAACTCCTTTACATACACTTAGAGCAAATATTGACTATGCACTTGTTGAAGCATTGACAAAAACTGGACTTCTAGGAGTCAAAGTTTGGATTTGTAAAGGCGAGATCTATGGAAAACCTGAACTAGCTCCAGTACAAGCTCCACGTGATAATCGTGGTGGTAAGCGCGGAGGTTTTAAGAAGCGTAGAAAGTAATTTGTTAATTATCTAAGATTAGTAAAGAATGTTACAGCCTAAAAAAGTAAAATTCAGAAGAGTCCAAAAAGGAAGGATGAAAGGAAACGCTCAGCGTGGAAATCAACTTTCATTCGGAACTTTTGGTATTAAGTCACTACAGACTTCATGGATTACAGGGCGTCAGATAGAGGCAGCACGTATTGCCGTAACAAGAAAGATGCAACGTCAAGGACAGATTTGGATTCGCATTTTCCCAGATAAGCCTATTACAAAGAAACCTGCAGAGGTTCGTATGGGTAAGGGTAAAGGTGCTCCAGAGGCGTTCGTTGCACCAGTTACACCTGGACGTATGATTATTGAGGTAGATGGAGTTCCATTTGACCTTGCTAAAGAAGCGCTACGTTTAGCTGCTCAGAAGCTACCTGTAACAACTAAGTTTGTTGTTCGTCGTGATTTTGTTGAATCATCAAATGCAGAATAATGAAAACTTCTGAAATTAAAGAATTAAGTACAGCAGAGATCCAAGAGCGTATCGCAACAGAGTCTGATGCATTGGTACGTTTGAAGATGAATCACGCGGTTAGTCCAATTGACAATCCGCAAAGTATTCGCGCAAGCCGCAGAACCATTGCACGTCTTTCGACGATCTTGCGTCAACGTCAAATTAGTGAAACTAAGTAATAAGGATGACGATGGAAAGGAACCTTAGAAAAGAGCGTATCGGAGTTGTTGTTAGCAACAAGATGGATAAAACTATCGTTGTCGCTGTGCATCGCAAAGAGAAGCACCCTATTTACGGAAAATTCGTAAATAAGACTTCAAAATTGTATGCTCAAGACGATAAGAACGATTGTAATATCGGCGATACCGTAAAAGTTATGGAAACTCGTCCTTTGAGTAAGAAAAAAGGATGGAGATTGGTAGAAATCATTGAAAGAGCTAAGTAACCATGATACAACAAGAAAGTAGATGTGCTGTTGCTGATAACAGTGGTGCAAAAGAAGCTTTAGTTATTCGTGTATTAGGTGGTACTAAAAGACGTTATGCATCTGTAGGTGACCAAGTTGTGGTTACTGTTAAGAGTGCTATCCCTTCTGGTAACATCAAAAAAGGTACTGTTTCTAAAGCAGTTGTGGTACGTACAAAGAAGGAGGTTCGTCGTGCAGATGGATCTTACATCCGTTTTGATGACAATGCAATTGTTTTGTTGAATGCTGCAGGTGAATTGCGCGGAACTCGTATCTTTGGGCCAGTAGCTCGTGAGTTGCGTGACAACTTCATGAAGATTGTTTCATTAGCACCTGAAGTTTTGTAAATCGTACAATATAATGCAAAAAAAGTTTAAAATAAAAAAAGGGGATACCGTTAAGGTTATTGCTGGATCTGAAAAAGGCGCTACCGGTAAGGTTCTTGAAGTAAACAGGAAAACCGACCGTGTTATCGTTGAAGGTGCAAACCTTATTTCTAAGCATGTTAAGCCTAATGCCGAAAATCCTCAAGGTGGAATCATTAAGCAAGAAGCTGGAATTCATATTTCTAACTTGATGATCGTAGATGCGTCTACAAAAGAGGTTACTCGTGTTGGTCGCAGGCTTAATGAGGATGGTAAATTGGTTCGTTATTCAAAAAAATCAAAAGAGGAGATTAAGTAATGAACGCAACTATGCCTACTTATAAAGTAAAATATCAAGAGCAGGTTCTACCTGCCTTGATGAAAGAGTTTGGTTATAAGTCTGTAATGCAGGCACCAAAACTTGAGAAGATTGTTATCAACCAAGGTATCGGAGCAGCGACTGGTGATAAAAAACTTATTGACATTGCAGTGAATGAGTTGACTATGATCGCAGGTCAAAAAGCTGTTGCTACTGTTTCTAAAAAGGATATCTCTAACTTCAAGTTGAGAAAGAAGATGCCTATTGGAGCGAGAGTAACTTTGCGTAAAGATCGTATGTACGAATTCTTAGATCGCCTTATCTCTGTAGCACTACCTCGTATTCGTGACTTCCGTGGTATCCATGCTAAGTTGGATGGTCGTGGTAACTATACACTAGGTATTTCAGAGCAGATCATTTTCCCAGAAATCGTAATGGACAAGATCAATAAGATCTCTGGTATGAATATTACATTCGTAACAACAGCTAACACTGATGAAGAAGGTTATGCATTGTTGCGTGAATTTGGTATGCCTTTCAAAAACGCTAAAAAGAATTAAGAGATATGGCTAAGGAATCAATGAAAGCCCGCGAAGTAAAACGTGCTAAATTAGCTGCTCGTTTTGCTGAGAAGCGTGATCGCCTTAAAGCTGAAGGTGATTATGAAGGACTACAGAAGCTTCCTAAGAATGCTTCGCCAGTGAGAATGCACAATCGTTGCAAATTAACTGGTCGTCCTAAAGGATATATGCGTCAGTTTGGAATCAGTAGGATTTGTTTTAGAGAAATGGCTTCTGCTGGTCTAATTCCAGGTGTTAAAAAAGCAAGTTGGTAATCTCTTTAAAAAAAAGTTTAAAAAAATGACAGATCCTATAGCTGATTTTTTGACTAGATTAAGGAATGCCGTTAAAGCAAAGCACCGCGTTGTGGAAATTCCAGCATCTAAGATCAAAAAGGAAATGACCAAAATATTAAAAGATAAAGGTTATATCCTAAGTTACAAGTTCGACGAAGAAAAGAACTATCAAGGAAGTATTAAGATAGCATTGAAATATCATCCTGAGTCTGGTGTACCAGCGATCAAAGGTTTGAAACGTATAAGTAAACCAGGTTTGAGAAGATACGCTAATACAGAGACTATGCCTCGTGTACTAAACGGGCTAGGAGTAGCAATTCTTTCTACTTCGAAGGGAGTTATCACTGACAAAGAAGCTCGCGAGCTTAATGTTGGTGGAGAAGTATTGTGTTACGTATATTAATCAAGAGGAGAAATTTCAATGTCAAGGATCGGTAAATTACCTGTTGAAATCCCTGCTGGAGTTACGGTTTCAGTATCTAATGATAACGTAGTGACTGTTAAAGGTGCACTAGGTGAGTTGTCTCAAAAAGTAGATGCTGATATTACTGTTGCAGTAGAGGAGAATCAAGTTGTACTATCTCGTCCAACAGATCAGAAGCGTCACGCTTCACTACATGGTTTGTATCGTTCACTAATCAACAACATGGTGATTGGTGTTTCGAAGGGATACGAAATCAAATTAGAGTTAGTAGGTGTAGGTTATCGTGCTGAGAATCAAGGTCAATTATTAGACCTTGTTCTTGGATACTCACACCACATCTACTTGCAACTTCCAAACGAGGTTAAAGTTGAAGCTGTTACAGATAAGAGAAGTAATCCACATATTACTTTGAAAAGTTGTGACAAACAATTAATCGGACAAGTTGCTGCAAAAATCCGTTCATTCCGTAAGCCTGAGCCATATAAAGGAAAAGGTGTTAAGTTTGATGGTGAGCAACTACGTCGTAAAGCAGGTAAATCTGCTAAAGTTTAATTTTAAGAATTAAAAAATCATGTCTTTAACAAAACTAGAAAGACGCGCCAGGATCAAAAAAAGAATCAGAAAAATTGTTTCTGGTTCTGCAGCTGCTCCTCGCATGAATGTATATCGCAGTAACAAGCAGGTTTCTGTTCAGTTTATTGACGATAATGCGGGTAAAACAGTGTTATCTGTGTCGTCACTATGTAAAGAGATCGCAAGCCTTGAGGGTTCAAAGTCTGAAATCGCAGCAGCAGTTGGTAAGAAAGCCGCTGAAGCAGCTTTGGCAGCTGGTATTACCCAAGTGGTGTTCGATAGAAATGGATATTTGTATCACGGACGTGTGAAAGCAGTAGCTGATGCTGCTCGTGAAAATGGTCTTAAATTCTAATTATTACAATGGCACAAAATATTCGTAACGTAAAAACAAGCGACATCGAATTGAAAGATCGATTGGTTGCTATTAACCGTGTTACTAAAGTGACAAAAGGTGGTCGTACCTTTAGTTTCTCTGCTATTGTAGTAGTAGGTAACGAGAACGGTATCGTAGGATGGGGACTTGGTAAAGCAAACGAAGTAACTACTGCTATCTCTAAAGGGGTAGAAGCAGCGAAAAAGAATTTGATTACTGTACCTGTTCTTAAAGGAACGATTCCTCACGAGCAATATGCTAAATTTGGTGGAGCACGTGTATTCATGAAACCAGCTTCTTCGGGTACCGGAGTTAAAGCGGGTGGTGCGATGCGTGCAGTACTAGAGAGTGCTGGAGTTCACGATATCCTAGCTAAGTCGAAAGGTTCTTCGAACCCACACAACTTGGTAAAGGCTACTTTTAATGCTCTTGCAGAACTACGCGATGCTCATACTATTGCAGCACACCGTGGAGTTTCTCTTGATAAAGTGTTTAATGGTTAATTAGAAACACAATGGCAAAAATAAAAGTAACACAAGTAAAAAGCGCAATTGGGGCTACAAAGACTCAAAAGCGTAACCTAGAAGCGCTTGGTTTGCGTAAACTTAATGGTAGTGTTGAGCATGATGCGACTCCAGTAATTCTAGGAATGGTAAATGTAGTTAAGCACCTTGTTAAGGTTGTTGAATTATAATTTTAAATATTAAAAAATAACTAGATATGGAGTTGCACAATCTACAACCTGCGAAAGGTTCCACTCATTCTGATAAGCGAATTGGCCGTGGTCAAGGATCTGGTTTTGGTGGTACCTCGACACGTGGGCACAAAGGTGCTAAGTCTAGATCAGGATATAGCCGCAAAGTTGGTTTCCAAGGAGGACAAATGCCTCTACAACGTTTGGTTCCTAAATACGGGTTCAAAAATATCAACCGTGTAGAGTATAAAGGTGTAAACTTGGGATCACTTCAAGCTGTTGCTGATAAATATGACACAACAACAATAGATAAAGCGTTATTGGTTAAAGCTGGGCTAGTTTCTAAAAATGATTTGGTAAAAATCTTGGGAAATGGCGAAATTACTTCTAAATTAGAGGTGAAAGCAAATGCTTTTTCAAAAAGCGCAAAAGAAGCTATTGAAAAGTTATCTGGAACAACAGAAATACTCTAAACCAATATGAGAAAGTTAATCGACACCCTGAAGAACATTTATAAGATCGAAGAGTTGCGATCACGTATCAATACAACATTAGTGTTGTTGTTGATATATCGTTTAGGATCCTTTATTGCCTTACCAGGTATTGATCCTATGCAACTAGGTGAATTGAAAAAGCAAACAGCCGATGGCCTTTTAGGTCTGCTGAATACTTTTTCTGGAGGCGCCTTTTCTAATGCATCTATCTTTGCCTTAGGAATCATGCCATATATTACCGCTTCGATTGTTATTCAGCTTTTGGGTATCGCTGTTCCATACTTTCAACGTCTACAAAGAGATGGAGAGTCTGGCCGTAACAAAATTAATCAAATTACTCGCTACTTAACTGTAGGTATTTTGATGTTACAAGGATCAGGCTATCTAACGAATTTGCATTATCAATTACCAGAAAGCGCCTTCGCAGTAGGAGGCGCCTTCTTTACTATTCCTGCTATCGTTATTATGTGTGCAGGTTCTATGTTTGTAATGTGGCTAGGAGAGCGTATCACTGATAAAGGAATCGGTAATGGTATCTCTTTGATCATTATGATCGGTATTATATCACGTCTACCTTTTGCATTCTTCGCTGAAATGGCTTCTCGCTGGACTGAGCAAGGTGCAGGTATGTTGATGTTTTTGGTAGAGCTTATTCTCCTTTTTGTTGTATTTATGTTGTCTATCCTTCTTGTACAAGGAACTCGTAAGATTCCTGTACAGTATGCAAAACGTATTGTGGGAAACAAACAATATGGTGGTGTACGTCAGTATATTCCTTTGAAAGTGAATGCTGCTGGAGTTATGCCTATCATCTTTGCACAAGCAATTGTGATGATTCCTATTAGTTTCGCTGGTTTCTCTGGATCAGACGGCGTAAGTAGTGTAGTATCTGCTTTTAGTGATTTTACTGGTTTCTGGTATAATTTCACTATGGCATTGTTGGTAATTATCTTCACTTATTTCTATACAGCGATTACTGTTAATCCTGTGCAGATGGCAGAAGATATGAAAAAGAATGGCGGTTTTATTCCAGGTGTGAAGCCAGGTAAGAAAACAGTTGAATTCTTAGATACTATCATGTCACGTATCACTTTGCCTGGATCTATTTTCCTTGCAATTGTGACTATTCTCCCAGCGTTCGCTATGCAATTAGGTATTAACGGACAGTTCGCTAATTTCTTTGGTGGAACATCTCTTCTTATTTTAGTGGGAGTAGTACTAGATACTCTTCAGCAGATCGAATCACACTTGTTAATGCGTCGCTATGATGGTCTTATGAAAGATGGTCGTATTAAAGGACGTGTTGGAGGTGCAGCAGCAATTTAAAACTTTTTCATAATGGATGGGTCCATCTACTTTAAGACTGAGCAAGAAATCTCATTCATTCGAAAAAGTTCGCTACTTGTAAGTAAAACCTTAGCTGAAATAACTAAACTTATTCAACCCGGCATCTCAACTCTAGAGTTGGATGCCGTTGCTGAATGTTATATTCGCAAAGAAGGTGGAGTTCCTAGTTTCTTAGATTATAACGGATTTCCAAATACTATCTGCGTATCGGTAAATGATTGCGTTTTACATGGGTTGCCATCTGAATATATTATTCAAGATGGCGATGTCGTTTCTGTAGATTGCGGAGCGAATCTAAATGGATACCATGGAGATGCATGTTTTACTTTTTTAGTTGGAAATGTAGCGGAAAATCACTATAATCTTTGTAAATCAGCGTATGAAAGCTTATCTTGCGCCATCAAAATTGCACATGAGGGAAATCGCCTCGGTGATATTGGTTTCGAAATCCAAAATGTGGGGAAAAATCACGGTTTTGGTGTAGTGAAACAATATGGTGGTCATGGAATTGGAAAAAATTTGCATGAGTCACCTATTGTGCGTAATTTTGGCAGGTCAAGAAGAGGAATGAAACTTTTGAGGGGTTTGACGCTTGCAATCGAACCTATGATGACAGAGTATTCTTCGGAGACGTTTCTGTCTGAGGATGGATGGAGTGTGTTAACCAAAGATGGTGGAATCGCCGCTCATTATGAGCAAACTGTGGTGGTGAGACCGTATGGTGCTGAGATCTTGACTGATTTTTGTTTTGTTGAGAATCAACTGAAAAAAAATAAATTCTTATGGCGAAGCAGCCTTCTATAGAACAGGATGGGACTATTATTGAAGCATTGTCTAACGCAATGTTTCGTGTAGAATTACATAATGGTCACGTAATAACAGCACATATTTCTGGTAAGATGCGTATGCATTATATCAAAATCTTACCTGGTGATAAAGTGAAAGTAGAGATGTCTCCTTACGATTTGACTAAGGGGCGTATCACATTTCGATATAAAAACTAATCGTTAAAGTTATAATGAAAACTAGAGTATCGATTAAAAAGCGCAGTAGTGACTGCAAGATTGTGCGTCGTAAGGGACGTTTGTATGTAATCAATAAGAAAAATCCTAAGTTTAAGCAACGTCAAGGATAATTCTTTTAATTAAAGTTTAAAAACAAATTTTATGGCTCGTATTGTTGGTGTAGATATCCCAGTTAATAAACGTGGAGAAATCGCATTGACCTATATCTACGGTATCGGTCGCAGCTTGTCTGTTGAGATTCTTGAAAAAGCTGGCGTAGATAAGGACATCAAAGTTAAGGATTGGACAGATGAACAATTCCAAGCAATTCGTGGTTCGATTAATGCTGATTATACAGTAGAGGGAGAATTACGTTCTGAGATCCAGTTGAACATCAAACGATTGATGGATATTGGATGTTACCGTGGAATTCGTCATCGTATTGGATTACCATTACGTGGACAGAAGACTAAAAACAACGCACGTACTCGTAAGGGTAAGAAAAAAACTGTTGCAAATAAGAAGAAAGCAACTAAATAAGGTTAACTGATTATGGCAAAGAAGTCAAGTAATACTAAAAAAAGAGTTGTTAAAGTAGAGGCGATTGGTGAAGCTCATATTCACTCGTCTTTTAATAACATCATCATCTGTTTGACGAACAATAACGGAGAGGTTATTTCATGGTCATCAGCAGGTAAAAAAGGTTTCCGTGGATCAAAGAAAAATACTCCTTATGCAGCTCAGGTTGCAGCTGAAGAGTGTGCTAAAACAGCATTTGATCTAGGACTACGTAAAGTAAAAGTATACGTTAAAGGACCAGGAAATGGACGTGAGTCTGCTATCCGTGCAATCAATAATACAGGTATTTCTGTAGCAGAGATTGTTGATGTAACTCCATTACCACATAATGGATGTCGTCCTCCTAAGCGTCGTAGAGTATAATTTATATAGGACTATAAAAGTAAGATTAAATGGCTAGATATATTGGACCAAAGTCGAAGATCGCACGTAGATTTGGTGAATCAATTTTTGGACCTGATAAGGTACTAGAGAATAAAGCATATCCTCCTGGACAACACGGACCAAACCAAAGAAGAAATAAGACTTCTGAATATGGTCTTCAGTTGAAGGAGAAGCAAAAAGCAAAATATACTTATGGCATTCTTGAGCGTCAGTTCCGTACTTTGTTCAAGAAAGCAAATGCATCTAAGGGTGTAACAGGTGAGGTGTTGTTGCAATTGTTGGAGTGTCGTTTAGATAACGTTGTTTATCGTTTAGGTATTGCTCCTACACGTTCTGCAGCACGTCAGCTAGTTTCGCACAAGCATATTACAGTAAATGGAAATGTTGTAAATATTGCCTCGTATAGTGTACGTCCTGGCGATATTATTGGAGTTCGTGAGAAGTCTAAATCACTAGAAGTGGTTACTAACTCTCTTGCGTCTCACCGTGGTGGTCAGTATTCTTGGTTAGAATGGGATTCTGCTGCTTTATCTGGAAAATTCTTGAATCGTCCTGAAAGAACGGAGATTCCTGAGAATATTAAGGAACAACTAATCGTCGAGTTGTACTCTAAATAACGATATAATCTAAGATTTATGGCAATATTAGCTTTCCAAAAGCCAGACAAAGTGATAATGGTGGATTCTTCGGAAACCTATGGCAAATTTGAGTTTCGTCCTCTTGAGCCTGGTTATGGTATTACTGTTGGTAATGCCCTAAGAAGAATTCTGTTGTCATCTTTAGAAGGATACGCTATCACTACAATTAAGATCGAAGGAGTAGAGCATGAATTTTCTACGATCGAGGGAGTAATCGAAGATGTTACAGAAATCATCTTGAATCTAAAACAGGTTCGATTCAAACAAGAAGTAGAAGATTTTGACAGCGAAAAGGTTTCTATCTCACTATTCGGTCAGGAGCAATTTACTGCTGGCGACATTAATAAGTTTGCTTCAAACTTCCAGGTGTTAAACACAGATCTTGTGATCTGCCGTATGAATCCTGATGTTAAGTTGCAAGTGGAATTAACTATCGAAAAAGGTCGTGGTTATGTCCCAAGTACTGAAAATAAACCAGTAGAAGACGATTTTGGTATTATTCCAATTGATTCTATCTATACTCCGATCAAGAATGTAAAATACGGTGTTGAAAACTACCGTGTTGAGCAAAAAACTGATTATGAGAAATTGGTGTTAGAGATAACTACTGATGGATCTATTCATCCTAAAGATGCGCTTAAGGAAGCTGCCAAAATTCTAATCTATCACTTTATGTTATTCTCTGATGAGAAAATAACATTAGATAATGAGGAGAAATTCGGTAACGAAGAGTTTGATGAAGAAGTTCTTCATATGCGTCAATTGCTTAAGACTCGTTTAGTTGATATGGATCTCTCAGTTCGTGCTTTGAACTGTCTGAAGGCAGCTGATGTTGATACTTTAGGTGACCTTGTTCAGTACAATAGAAATGATCTACTTAAGTTCCGTAACTTCGGTAAGAAGTCACTTACTGAGCTAGATGAGCTATTGGACAGCATGACTCTCAATTTCGGGATGGATATAAGTAAGTATAAATTAGACAAGGAATAATAAAAAATGAGACATAATAAGAAGTTTAACCACTTGGGTAGAAAGAGCTCTCACAGAAAAGCGATGTTAGCAAACATGGCTTGCTCTTTACTCCTACACAAGCGAATTACTACTACTGTTGCTAAAGCGAAAGCTTTACGTATGTATGTCGAGCCATTGATTACAAAGTCAAAAGAGGACTCTACACACAACCGTCGTACGGTATTCAGTTACCTGAAAAGTAAGACTGCTGTTACAGAATTGTTCCGTGAGGTTTCTGTAAAAGTAGCTGATCGTCCAGGTGGATATACACGTATTTTGAAAACAGGTAACCGTCTTGGTGACAACGCTGAGATGTGTATTATCGAGCTTGTTGATTACAATGAAGCTATGTTAGCTGCTAAAGATGCTAAGCCAGCTGCTAAATCTCGTAGACGTCGTAAGAAATCTACAGATGCTGCTGTTGAAGCACCAAAGACTGATGAGTCAGCAGAGTAACATTTAAGATACTCAAAGAGAAAAAAAAGGGAAACATTTGTTTCCCTTTTTTGTTGTTAAGTAGAACATATATTGTGAATTTCATTAACCCTAAATATATATGGACTACATTAAACAACGTTTTTTTGAGAAAGGCACCGTTGCAAGAGCTCAAATAGCGGAATTATTATCAAAGTCAAAGGACTTAATCGTCGATGAAGTGACTGTAGGTAATGTTCTAGGAGGAATGCGAGGTGTTACTTCCTTATTGACATTAACTTCTAAATTGGATCCACACGAGGGGATTCGTTACAGGGACTATAAGTTGAGAGATTTATATGCTCATTTACCTAGGAAAAAGGGAGGTAGTGAACCGCTAGCTGAAGGTGTTTTTTATTTGCTTTTAACAGGAGATATACCTACGAGTGAAGAAGTAGAATACATACGCCAAGACTGGGTTCAACGTTCTGAGGTTCCCCCTCATGTATTTAAGGCTATAGATGCATTACCATCGACATCTAAGCCTATGACACGTTTTGCTACAGGTATATTAGCTGCAGCGACACAATCACAATTTCAGAAGAAACATAGATCTGGTTTACGAAAAGAAGATTATTGGGACTCAACCTATGAGGATGTAATGAATATGTTGGCCCAATTGCCTGTTATTGCGTCTTATATTTATCGTACTGAATTTTGTGATGGTAATCCAATAGCCTTAGATCCAGATTTAGACTGGTCTGCCAATTTTGCCCATATGATGGGTTTTAATGATGAAGAGATGTATCGATTATTCCGTATGTATATGTTTATACATGCCGATCATGAAGGAGGCAATGTATCAGCCCACACTTCTCATTTAGTTTCTTCAGCATTAAGCAATCCTTTCTATTCATATGCAGCAGGAATGATTGGATTGGCAGGACCTTTACATGGATATGCTAACCAAGAGGTGATACGTTGGATCAATGATATGTATAAGCATTATAACAAAACCATTGATAATCCTCTTACGCTTGAAGAAGTTACTTCTTTTGTGAATCAGACATTAGATGAAGGTAAAGTTATACCTGGTTATGGTCATGCAGTATTACGTGCAACTGATCCACGATTTACTACCCAATTAGAGTTTGCAGAAAAGCATATTGATAATGACTCAATGATTGAGACTGTAAAGATGTTATTTCAGGTTGTACCGGAGGTGTTGCAAGAGCGTGGTAAGGCAAAGAATCCATGGCCAAATGTGGATGCTATTTCAGGTTCTTTATTGCTTCATTATGGTATTAAAGACTACATTTTCTATACAGTAATGTTTGGTGTAAGTCGTGCATTAGGAGTAGGAACCCAAAATATTTGGGATCGCTTCCTAGGAATGTCCATTGAACGACCTAATTCACAGACATTAGATTGGTTTATGGATTTTGTGAAAGAAGCCAAGTAAGATATTTTGTGATTCTTGAGATCAATTTTTGTAACATTAAGTCAGATGTAATATTTACATGTTTGTTTACATCGAACGATAGCTTGCAATTTCATTTTCTCAATTAGATTTAATATCAAACAAAAAGGCAAACAAATTAAATTGTTTGCCTTTCTGCTTTTATTGAGAATCGTTATGCTATTTCTGGTCTTCTTTTTCGAATGTTTTAAGTTCAGTTTTAATCTCTTTATGCATGAATAGGATACCTACTAGGTTAGGAATAGTCATAAGTGCGATCATAATTCCTGAAATTGCCCATATCAAAGTAGTATCTGTAAAAGATGCGATAAAGAATCCGATGACATATATGAGAAGGTATGCTTTTACATATTTTGTCCCTACCAGATAGATAATTGCTGTTGATCCGTAGTAGGCCCAAGCTATTGCAGTAGAGAACGCAAAAAGGAGTAATCCAATCGTCACGATATATTTACCATATTCACCAAAATAACCTCTTGTAAATGCCTTGGTGGTTAGCGGAGCACTATGAATAAGAGACTTACCATGTACAGAAATATCGTTATCCACCTTCATTAGACCTTCATCTACTTTAATTATACCATTATATAGATTTCCATCTTTAAGTATTTCTACTTGTTCCGCAATAGAATTCGCGTGGAGTATTGTGTATGGTAGTTGTAGTTTTCCTTCTTTAACTTCAATATTTCCATTAAATGTAGGGAGTGTAGCTTGTCCAACAATAAATTCTTTTAGTTGTTCAGCATCATTACTATTATTCTGGTCATATTGTTTTGTAAGTATGATCGTATTAGTCTTTTCAAAAGTAGTATCAAATTTCTCATTCCAAACTCCAGAGCTAAGCAGTGTAACACCAGTGATTGTACAGATGATAATAGTATCAATAAAAGGTTCTAGAAGAGCTACAAACCCTTCATAAATAGGGTTAGCACACTTCGCAGATGCATGGGCTATAGGAGCAGAACCTTGACCTGCTTCGTTAGAGAAAAGTCCTCTATTAACCCCTCTATTAAAAGCAAAAGCAACCGAAGCTCCGAGGAATCCTCCCGTAGCAGCACTACCAGTAAACACACCTGAGAAGATAGAAGTAAAAGAAGGGATAATATTTTGATAGTTGTAAACCAAAACAGAGATAGCCCCGATAAGGTAAAGTACAGCCATCATAGGAACCAATCTCTCGGTTACTTTAGCAATACGTTTAATACCTCCCAATACAACAAGTGCAAGAAGAAGTGCCAGTATTGCACCTGAAAACATCTTATCGATACCTAGGGTTGCGTATAATGAGTTAGATATACTATTTACTTGTGGAAGACAACCCGTACCGAAGCTAGAAAACACGGTGGCAATAGCAAAGATGATAGGCATCCATTTCCATCCCAATCCATTTTTCATATAATACATAGGACCTCCGGAGATCGTTCCTTGGTCATTAGTTTCTCTATATTTATGAGAGAGCACCACTTCGACAAATTTCGTACACATACCAAGTACCGCTGTCATAAGCATCCAAAACAGTGCTGAAGGTCCCCCAAGGTGTATCGCAAAGGCTACACCAGCAATATTACCTGTGCCGACCGTTCCTGATAATGCAGTAGTAAGGGCTTGGAAGTGGGATGTATCCCCATGATCCTCTGGGTTATCATACTTGCCCCTTAAGATGTTAATGGAGGTGCCGATATGTCTAATTTGAGGAAAGCCAAGGTAGATTGTAAAGAATAAGCCTGTTCCTAAAAGCAATAATACAAACCAGAGAGAACCGCTGATATTGTTTTGTAGTACTTCAATAATGTGTAAGAAATAATTCATATATAGTGATAATTAATATTAATCAGTAGGAGAAAAGTAACGTAATGAGACTTTAGTGTATTGTAAATATATAAATATTAAGTTTGGTAATAGTTGAAGTAAGTCATATTTGGCTTGTGGTCCTTACGATTTAAGATTCAGTTTATTTATTGATAAATGTAGAAGAGGAGAATTATTTGTATCTTTGTTTTCAAATCATGGGGTTTAATAACTTCTTAAAATAATAAGGCTATGTTACCTAAATTTTTAATTGCAGATAACTCTCAAGTGGATCCAGACAAAGTATATGTATTACACACAGAGAGTCCTAGATTTCTTGTTGAGTCTGATGAAGATGGAATTCCATCTAAACCTGTGATTCACTGGTTTGATGAGCAACCTGAGAGTGTAGAGTTGGTTGGAGACTTAATTGCTCAAGCGGATGCATTCTTGGATGCTGAGTTAGATTATCAGGAGGAGTTATTAGAAGACGAAGACTAATAATAGTTACTACTGTTTTTTATATAAGTCGAGTGGGCTTTAAAGAGCCTGTTTGATGTTTCTCTTTCTGATTCATAGATCAATATTTTTAGGTCATAGAATCCACAGAAGATATCACATTAATTAATATCATAAGATTCTATTTAGTATTATAAAGAGAGAAAAGGATGCACTATCTTATATAGCGCATCCTTTTTTTTTATGCTTGTTTTAGAGATAATTGCAACCTCTTTCTTTGAATATCGATATCAATCACTTTCACATTAATATGTTGATGTAACTTCACGATTTCGTTTGGATCGGAGATGAAACGATCAGCCATCTCAGAGATATGGACTAAACCTTGTTGTTTAATTCCTATATCTACAAAAGCCCCGAATTTAGTAATATTCGTTACGATACCAGGGAGGGTCATACCGATGGTAATGTCCTCTATTTTGAATATATTTTCAGCAAATTTAAATTCCTCTATCTCTTCACGAGGATCGACTCCCGGTTTTTGTAGTTCATCAATAATATCCTCTAGGGTAGGTCTTCCTAAGGTTTTAGTTACATACTTATCAATATCGATATCATTGCAGATCTCTTCATTACCGATAATCTTTTCCAGAGGCAATTTAAGGTCTTTAGCCATTTTATCAACGATAGGATAAGCTTCTGGGTGAACGGCAGAGTTATCCAACGCATTGGTAGAGTTATCTATTCTAAGGAATCCGGCACACTGCTCGAATGCTTTTTCTCCCATACGCTTCACCTTTTTAAGTTCTTTACGTGAAGAGAAAGCTCCATTTTCGTTTCGATAATCAATAATATTCTGAGCCAATGTAGGACCTAATCCTGACACATAATTAAGCAAATGTTTTGATGCCGTGTTAACGTTTACACCTACGCTATTAACGCAAGAAGAGACCACTCTATCTAATCCTTCCTTTAATTGTTTTTGATCCACATCATGTTGGTATTGTCCGACACCAATACTTTGAGGGTCAATCTTCACCAATTCAGCTAAAGGGTCCATTAATCTTCGTCCAATAGAGATAGCACCCCTAACAGTCACATCATATTGTGGAAATTCATCTCGTGCCACTTTAGATGCCGAGTAGATAGAAGCCCCATCTTCGCTAACCATAAAAATGGAAATATCTTTTTCAAAAGGAACTCTTTTAATAAAAGATTCTGTCTCACGACTAGCTGTACCATTACCGATAGCGATAGCATCCACTTTATATGCATTGGTTAGCTGTGCAATCTTTTTAAGAGCCTTTTGGTATTCAGCCTGTGGTTTATGAGGAAAGATCGTTTCGTTATGTAGTAGTTTCCCCTGGTTATCAAGGCATACTACTTTACAGCCTGTACGGAACCCAGGGTCAATAGCAAGAATACGTTTTTGACCTAGTGGTGCCGAAAGTAATAGTTGACGCAGATTATCTGCAAACACACGTATTGCTTCTTGATCGGCCGACTCTTTCGACAATTTAAAAACCTCGGTACAAATCGATGGCATCAAAAGTCTTTTATAGCTGTCTTCAATAGCTTCTTTTATCAGCTCAGGAACAGAAGAGTCTCTTTTGATAAATAGTCGTTCCAAACGGTCTAGAACCTTCTCATTCTCTGTTGTAAGAGAGAGTTTCAGAATGCCATCTTTCTCTCCTCTTCTCATGGCCAACATTCTATGAGATGGACATCTATGTAGTGGCTCTTTCCACTCGAAATAGTTAGAATATTTTTCGCCCTCTTCTTCTTTTTTCTTCACCACTTTTGATTCTATAAAAGATTGTCGTTTAAAATGGTCACGAACAATCTCTCTAGCAATAGAATTCTCATTAATCCATTCCGCAATGATATTTAAAGCGCCATCAATGGCTTCCTCTTCATTTTTAACCTCCGCATTACAAAAACGCGAGGCACTACTATTTACCTCATGATTATTTTGTTTCATAATCATCTTGGCAAGAGGTTCAAGCCCTTTCTCTTTCGCGATAGTAGCTTTAGTCCTTCTTTTGGGTTTATAAGGCAGGTATAGATCTTCTAGGGCTTGAAGATCCATGATATCGTTAATTTGTTCTTTTAGCTCTTTAGATAGTTTCCCTTGCTCTTCAATCGTTTTAAGAATAGAGATCTTTCTTTTAGCAAGTTCTTCTAGTTTCTCTTTATATTGTTGGATATCTGCAATTGCAATTTCGTCTAGAGAATGGGTGCGTTCTTTCCTATATCTAGCGATAAAAGGAACGGTAGCCCCTTGTTCAAATAGTTCGATAGTATTCTCTACTTGTATTGGAAGAAGGCCTAGAGAATTACTTATATAGTTAATTTCTATGGAAGTCATGCTTAATAATTATTTATCATCCCTTATCCTAAAGGGACATCCTTTACTACAAATATAAGCAATATTATCTGATCCTCTTTTTAGAAACAAGAGGCAATACCATGGTGATATTGCCTCTTCTATATTTTTGTTCTATACCAATAGTAGTATCGACTAGAATTCTTCCATCTCCATTTCAGATTCCGAACCATCTCTTTTGTTTCTTGCCTTTTTGAAGTTATTAAAAGTATAACTTAGCGTAAGGTTGATCATTGGCCAATTCATATTACTCGAGTTATAGGTCTTCAAGTTTGGCGTCTCCAAGTAAGACTCCCTACTGATAGTGTTAAGTGCGTTCCTCATTTGAATTGTGGCATTAAACTTACGATCAAAGAATGACTTTCTTGCGGCGATATCCATTGAGTAATAACCTTCTTTAGTACCTTGTGCTGTAGCGGACCCACTATGGTAGCGATTGTTGATCTGAACAGAGGTTGTACGATTAAACATAAAGGTATTATTAAACCTTCCCGACCAGTTAAAACTCGATCGAGAGAAATCTTGGTTATTCATTTCTCCTTCCACCTTATAGTCATAAAGATTTCCCATCAAATCTATTTTCCACCATTTGTATGGAGATATGCTTAATGTCAGTTCCGTTCCCAGAGAGAAATCTTGTCCCACATTCTCTGGCGTTCTCATCACGATATTATCTTGATAAACGCTATGAAGCTGCTCAATTTTATTGTGTGTCACACGATAGTATAGATCAATAGACAAGAAATTACGTCCAAATTCTTTTAAATAAGTTACCTCATAAGAGTCTATTAATTCAGGAACAAGATTAGGATTTCCTTCTCTTACGTTATAGTTGTCAACCCAAGTGATAAAGGGTTCCAATAGATAACCACGTGTACGATGAATTCTACGAGTATAAGAAGTCATTATTTGGTTTTCTTCCGAAAGCTGATACGAAAGGTGTAGGGTAGGAAACCAATCCCATCTATTGATTGTTGTTTTCTCATTACTTGTATCGTTCCCAATCTCCCTGTTGGTATATTCTTCACGTAATCCCGCTTGGATCCCAAACTTGTCTATCTTTGTAGCATATTGAACATACATAGAGTATATGTCTCTATTGTAATTGGTTTGACGTGAGAATTTATCATTAAGAACAAAGTTGCCAGTCGCCGAATCATATTCATATAACTTTGTAATGTCAGTATTTTGGGCTACCCTACTTTGGAATCCTGCTTCTAGTTTGCTCTCTTTGTTTATTGGAAGAGAATAATCTATTTTGGTAACATATCGTTTGCTAGGACCTTCTTCAACATTATTCTTTCCATCTTTTATCTGTCCATCAAGTTCCATTAATTTACTTCCAGAAAAGTCCTCACCATCTCTTTCCATATAATTAAACTGAGCCTGTATCTCATGTCCTTTTTTTGCAAATTGATGGGTATAGGTCGTATTTAGCGAGAAGAAATCTTTGGCTCTCTTACTGTCTTCAGTACTGTTATATTGTTCTTTTGAAACTTGTTTGCCTTTGACGATTATCTCCTCATTATAGCGCAAGTCAGATTCACTATTGAAGTCGAATTTCCCAAATTTACCAGACAACGAAAGTTGATCTTTGGAGCTAATATCCCATTCCACACCAGCGTTAAATGACTTCATACTGAAATTACGTGTTGCATCTCCACTGTTAGAGGTAATCCACGTGGTATCATTAGAGAATGTCTCTCTTCTATTCTCATTAGAAGATGGAAAATTACCATCTCTAAAGTTTGCACCAATGGTGTAATTAAATTTATTTTTACGATAATTTATCAATGCACTACCACTGTAATTATCAAAAGTACCACCACTTAAAGTAGTCATACCACTAATCCCTGTCAGCTTATTCTTTTTGGTGATAATATTGATTATACCAGAGGTCCCGTCAGGATCATATTTAACTGATGGGTTGGTGATCAATTCAATATTTTGTATTGCAGATGAAGGAATCTGCTTTAGTGCATCATTGGCATCCAATACGGTTGGCTTCCCGTCGATAAGAACCGTAAAGCTACTGCTTCCTCTCAGCGACACATCTCCATTGACATCCACAGAAACCGAAGGGATATTTTCCAAAACATCCACGGCGCTACCAGAGGAGCTTGTCAATTGTTTTGAAACATTGACCACTTTTTTGTCAATTTTATATTCAATATTTTTATCCGATGCTGTCACCTGCACCTCATTTAATACTTCAGATAGAGGCGCTAGCGTAACCTTTCCTATTTTAATAAGAGAGTGTTGTTTTGATATACTAAAGTTCTTAGAGGTGAATTTATTATAGCCAATAAATTTTATCTCAATAATATAACTACCATCTTTGATGTCTTTTAAAGAGAATCCTCCTCGTTGGTTTGTTATTCCTCCAGTGATCAACTTTTTTTCTGGCATCTTATATAAGGCAACCGTTGCATATTCTACAGGTTGATTTGTCTTTTGATCGTACACTCTACCCAATACAGCTCTTGAAGGAGGCGGGGATGTCGTTTCTGCGTAAGTATTGACAATGGATAAGAAAAATGTGATTAAAAATGGTAGAATGTAATTTGCTTTCATTTATATGTGTGATTTATGTTGTTTACTAATGATCGAAGGTACTTTAGCTTAGACTGTCTAGGGTAGGAAAGGTTTAATCGATATTGTTAAAAATAAGAAGCCCCTTGGTTTTTTAACGTATTTCGTATTACCAATAAGAGTGGTTATCTGTTTAATTGTAAGTGTAATAACAAGAAAGTTTTTCGGATAGCCAAAAAGAATCTACGATCCAACTTTTTTTGTCGATAGGTGATATATAATCATCTATATTCTTTTTTGTCACTCCCTTTTACAGTGAAGGTGACAATACGTTTGGATATTCATACTAAACTTGATTCGTCGTAGAATTATAGTTTGGAGAAAATAGGGGTCAAATAGGGGGTTCCTCCATGGTTCGTCCATGGTTCCTCCATGGTTTGTCCATCGATTTAGGGGTTTTCGATGGAGGAACCATGGACAAACCATGAAGAAACCATGAAGGAAGTACGGATAAAACTAGGAGATGGTGTTACTTTTATCATATGCGATCTGGGTATTTTAGGTTTATATTTTTCTACAATTATCTTTTTTCTTGTGAATTCAGTGGGCAATAGTAAACCATGATTGGTAATGGTCGTATAAAAATCATATGCCTATCCCTTCCTATTTTGTTAAACAAACGATAGATCTGTTTTATTTTATTTGAACATACAGAATATAGCATATGTTGGTGTGGTAGTGTTGGGGGTAAAAAAAGAGAGATAGATCGTTATGATCACTGATTTAAAGGTGTAGGAAATGCTTTTTTTTTAGTTAATTCGCCCTGAATAAAGTGTATGTTTTTATTTGTTTCTTTATACCATGAAAACAAAAGGTGCAGAAATGTCTATTGTTTGGCCTGCAGAGTGGGAAAATCAATCTGCTGTACAGCTAACTTGGCCGCATAAGGATACCGACTGGTGCGATGTACTAGAAGAGGTTGAGAGGTGTTATTTGGAGCTTAGTGCTACAATTACAAGGTTTCAATCTTTGATTGTTGTTGCACAGCAGAAGGATCATGTGAATCATGTCTTATCAGATATAATTTCTTCTTTTCCTATACGTATAGTGGAGATTGAGAATAATGATACTTGGGCTCGTGATCATAGTGGCATTTCGGTTATACAAAACGAGATTCCTCGATTGATTGATTATAAGTTTAATGGGTGGGGGCTTAAGTTTCCGTCTAATTTAGACAACCAAATAACCTCTCAGATTTATCAAGCAGGGGTTTTTGATAACAATGTTAGGTATCAAAATGCTCTGGATTTTGTTCTTGAAGGCGGTGGAATTGAGTCGGATGGCAATGGTACCTGTATGGTGACAGAGGCTTGTCTGTTATCTCCTAATCGAAATGAGACCTACTCTAAAGAGAGTATTGAGGAGCGTTTGAGTCAAGATCTAGGAGTAGATCGATTTTTATGGCTTACCCATGGTGAGATTCTTGGAGACGATACCGATAGTCATATTGATACGCTTGCTCGTTTTGTTTCAGAAGACACTATTGTTTATCAATCTTGCGATGAGCAAGATTATGAATGTTACTATTCGTTGAAGATGATGGAAGAAGAGTTAAGAACTTTTCGTACCAGATCAGGAGAACCGTATAATCTGGTTGCGTTGCCTTGGCCCTCAGTGAAAGAGGAGGAGGGAGAACGATTGCCAGCTACTTATGCGAATTTTTTAATTATTAATGGAGCTGTTTTGGTGCCAACCTACAATGATCCTATGGATCAAAAGGTGATAAGCATTCTCTCTACGCTTTTTAGTGACAGAGAAGTGATAGGCATCGATTGTGAAGTATTAATCAAACAGCATGGTTCTTTGCATTGTGTGACGATGCAATACCCAGAAGGTTTTATCTCTTTAAATTAGATTGTTGGTTATGGAAAGAAAATTAAATATTGGTTTTATCCAACAACATAATGTTGGAGACATTAAAAGTAATCGAATGAATTTAGAGTGTAAGATTGTAGAATTGGCTTCAAAGGGAGCCGAATTGATTGTACTACAAGAATTGCACGATTCATTATATTTTTGTCAAACAGAAGACACGGATCTGTTTG
Source organism: Prolixibacteraceae bacterium (assembly GCA_025210775.1). Classification (GTDB taxonomy): domain Bacteria; phylum Bacteroidota; class Bacteroidia; order Bacteroidales; family Prolixibacteraceae; genus Halosquirtibacter. Next base: position 25,360 of record JAOARB010000006.1, on the reverse strand, counting down.
ACCTTGCAGATCCTATTCCTGGTGATGTGACCCAGTTGTATAGCCGTATTGCAGCTGATAATAAGGTGGTGTTGGTTACTTCCTTGTTTGAAAAAAGAAGTGCAGGGTTGTATCATAACACAGCGGTTGTATTTGAAAAAGATGGTTCTGTGGCTGGTAAATACAGGAAAATGCATATTCCTGATGATCCTGGTTTTTATGAGAAATTCTATTTTACACCAGGAGATATAGGTTTTCAGCCTATTGAAACTTCGGTGGGTACCTTAGGAGTGCTTGTATGTTGGGACCAGTGGTTCCCTGAAGCTGCTCGTTTGATGTCACTTGCGGGAGCCGAGATCCTTATTTATCCTACAGCTATTGGATGGTCGGATATGGACGATAAAGAAGAGCAGTTGAGGCAAAAAGATGCGTGGGTGATATCCCAACGTGCCCATGCTGTAGCCAATGGTATTCCTGTGGTTGCAGTCAATAGGGTCGGACGAGAAGAGGATCCTTCAGAAGCCACTACTGGAATTGATTTTTGGGGAAACAGTTTTGTTGCTGGTCCTCAAGGAGAGATGCTTTATGAGGCTTCTACGGAGAATCCGGACCATGCCATTGTTGAGGTGAACTTATCTAGAAGTGAGCAGGTTCGTAGATGGTGGCCATTTTTAAGAGATCGTCGTATTGACGATTATGATGGATTATTAAAAAGATATTTAAAATAGTATATATGTGTATTTGCGGAAAAGTAGAGGATTATAACCATTGTTGTGGACGTTTTATTTCAAAAAGAGAAAATGCTCAAACACCAGAGGAGTTGATGAGGTCACGTTTTACAGCTTTCTCTTTAGGGGAGGTGGATTATATTTTAGATACCGAACAACTAGCTAAGCCAAATAAAAAATCGGATCTAATAGAGTGGTGTGATCAAATTACATATACCAAATTAGATGTGTTAAGTTCTTCTTTTAAGGACGACAAGGGGAATGTCCATTTTAAGGCTTATTATAGAGATGGGATGGAGCAAGTGATCTTAGAAGAGAAATCTGATTTTATCAAGAGTGGCGACAAATGGTATTATGTGTCGGGTAATGCAACAACCAAAGTCGTAGATGCGATGTCTACAATCTCTTCTTCTCGAAAGATGGGGCGCAATGAACCATGTTGGTGTGGTAGTGGAAAGAAATTTAAAAAATGCTGTGGCAAGTAAATATTTTCAACATATTTGATATTACAAAGGGGTTAGGTTCATTTGAATCTGGCCCCTTTGTTTTTTGATTCCCTCTGGTTGTAGGTCGAATCGTTGTTTGTTGGATTTAACAACCAGACTAGAGTGATCGCTTTGTTTTATTATAGAGATAGGCTCAGCAAGAAACTCCTTTTTACAAAGTCTCCTTTGTTTAGTTTCTCTGCAGGTATCAATGAATACATGAATTATTTCAATTCATTGTAAATGTGGGTTTTTGTCATCTATTTTCTCTATTTCTAAATGTACCTTTAAGTGTGTTTTTAGATTCAATGATTTGGATTAGTTAGTTTTATAGGTTTGATTTCGAGAATGCAACCACTAGAGTTGCATTCTCTTTGTTTTGAAAGTTGTTAATCTAATTTTAAGATTTACTTCAGAAAACAATAACATCTTAAAGTTGTTATATCACTAAGTTCAAAGTACATTTGTACTGTGTTTAAATTCATAAGTTTGGATTTAGTTAGTTTTATTGGTTTAGTTAGTTAGGTTTGAAAGGATAGAGATAAGTCTCTATCCTTTTTTTTATGTAATAAAATCAAATATTTTAATGTGTTTTGAAACATTTTTGTGTAATCGTTTGTTTGGTATGTTATAAAACATTACATTTGCAATGTGTTTTAAATTCATAAGTTTGGATTTAGTTAGTTTTATTGGTTTAGTTAGTTAGGTTTGAAAGGATAGAGCGGGATCTCTATCCTTTTTTTATGTCTATCAGTTAGATATGTTCAGAAGATATGCATAAGAACCTAACATATTACAGTGTGAATTTTATTTGAAATTGGCGTTCTGCAAATTTCTTTATATGTTTTGAAACATTTTTGCTGGTATGTTTGTTTAGTATGTTATAAAACATTATATTTGCATCGTGTTTTAAATTCATAGGTTTGGATTTAGTTAGTTTTATTGGTTTAGTTAGTTAGGTTTGAAAGGATAGAGTGGGGACTCTATCCTTTTTTTGGGTCTTAATTTTCCGTTTTTCTTGTTTTCCATTTGATCCATATTTTTCCACGATCTGTTTCTTGCATAAATTAGTTCCGAGTTACTTCTTTTGTAAATGAAGAACAGGGCTTGATGATCTAACCTCTGGTGTGTTTAAATGACACTTGTTGTCACTTATCGGTTCAAAATGAAGAAGAAATGGGATTATTGTCTGTTGATATTTGTCTGATCAGTGTGATTCTACGTCTTGTTGAACTATATTTTTGTTATTTTTGTGATCGTATTGTATTAGCAACACTTTGTATACTGCGTTTTTGCAATCAATAATTTTAATATTTTAACCATGTTATTTAATCAACCCGAGAAATATTTCTTTAAGAATAGAAAAACAATACAGCTAAATGGGCAACTGATTTCGCTGGAGAATCCTATCGTGATGGGGATATTAAACATCACACCAGATTCGTTTTTTGAGGGGAGTCGATATAACACGGAGAACGAAATTGTTGGTAAAGCGCAACAAATGATTGACGATGGGGCTACAATATTAGATGTGGGAGCTTATTCGACAAGACCTGGTGCGGATAGTGTTACGGTAAAAGAAGAGGTAAATCGTTTGGATGTTGCCATGACTGTTTTGCGTAAACACTTCCCTGACACTGCCATTTCTTTAGATACTTTTAGAAGTACGGTGGCAAAAGAGATTATTGAAAAGCATGGTCCATGTATTATTAATGATATCTCTGGAGGTACATTAGATCCTCATATGTTTCATACTGTTGCTGAACTTGGTGTCCCATACATCTTAATGCACATACAAGGGACTCCTTCTAATATGCAAGAAAATCCTAATTATAAAGATGTGTTTAAAGAAACGCTTTTGTTTCTTTCTGAACGTGTGGCTAAACTTAGAGAATTAGGGGTTGCCGATATCATTATTGATCCAGGATTTGGGTTTGGTAAGAGTCTAGAGCATAATTATGAGCTATTGAATCGCCTAGATGGCTTTAAAATATTAGAAGCTCCATTGTTGGTGGGTATCTCAAGAAAATCGATGATATACAAACCTCTAGGAACAGATGCTAATGAGGCTTTAAATGGAACAACTGTAATAAATACAATGGCTTTGCTTCAAGGAGCGAACATACTAAGGGTTCACGACGTTAAAGAAGCAGTAGAAGCCGTTAAGATTGTGTCATGGACAAAGTCAACAAGTAAAAATTAATCTCAACTAAAAAATATAATCGTGCCCTTATTTATCACCATAAGATTATTGGATTTTATTGACATATTATTGGTTGCAATCCTTCTGTATAAGTTGTTTAAACTTATTCGAGGGACCATTGCGTTTAATATCTCAATGGGAATCTTTACGGTATACCTTGTGTGGCTTTTGGTGAAAGCCCTTAAGATGGAGCTTATCAGTACTATCCTTGGTCAACTTTTTGGTGTTGGGGTTATCGCTCTGATTATTGTTTTTCAGCAAGAGATACGTCGTTTTTTGATCATGCTTGGGTCACAATATAAATTGCACCGGTGGATTAATTTCGATAAGATATTTAATTTTGATGCCCAAGAGGAAGACGTGAACAATGATCCTGTTATTGATATTATCTGTTCTGCGTGTACTGAGATGGGAGCTACGCGTACGGGTGCTTTGATTGCAATCCAACGAAAAGCAGATCTTAGTGATTATTCAGAGACGGGAGAAGATATTCATGCAATTATCTCAAAAGAGCTTCTTAAGACTATTTTCTTTAAGAATTCACCATTACATGATGGAGCCGTAATTGTGGATAAAAACATTATTGTCTCTGCACGTTGTATTCTGCCTGTTACAGATCAACGTACTTTATCTCCAGACCTTGGTTTGCGTCACCGTGCAGCAATAGGGATGTCTGAAATGACCGATGCAATTATTATTGTAGTATCTGAAGAGAATGGAACCATTAGTATTGTAAGAGATGGACATATCTATCGTAGGCTCAATGCAGATGAGTTTAAAAAACAATTACAAAAACAGTTTCAGGCAGAATAGCTCTTTTCATTAATTTAAGTAAAAAATAAATTTCAACACAATATAATCAGAAGCCATGCAAATAAAAACGGCAAAATTTATTATTAGTAATACGGACCCAACCAAATGTCCTAAATCACAAAGAACAGAATACGCTTTTGTTGGACGTTCGAATGTAGGTAAGTCGTCGTTGATTAATATGCTAACCAACCATAAGAAGTTAGCTAAGACTTCTGGAAAGCCAGGAAAGACTCAGCTTATTAATCACTTTTTAATTAATGACGATTGGTATCTTGTCGATCTTCCAGGATATGGATATGCGCAGGTGTCTCGTACGCAACGTAGAAAATGGCAAGATTTTGTTCGAAGCTATATTCAATCTAGAGACAATCTAACTTGTGTGATGGTTTTAGTTGATTCTCGCTTAGAACCACAGAAGCCAGATATGGAATTTATTGAATGGTTGGGCGTAAATGGTGTGCCATTTACATTGATCTTTACAAAATCAGATAAGCTTACAAAGAATCAAAAAGCTAAAAATATTGCACATTATAAAAAAGAATTGTTAAAATCTTGGGAAGAGCTTCCTCCGATTTTTGTAACATCGTCTGAAACTGGTGAAGGATCGGAAGAACTTCTAGCTTATATCGATCAAATTAATACTGAACTAAGAGGTCAATAAGAATCAAGATCATTCATTACGAAATTTTAATAGTCGTTTCATTGGTTATTCTTTGGTCATTTTATTAGATTTGCCCCACAGAATCCAATCACTAATTTGATTATAAATCTGAGAGATGTCTGTAGACAAAAAATTAAAAATCTTTTCGGGTACTGAAACCCAATATTTGACAGAGAAAATCGCATCTTCATTAGGTGTAGAAGTTGGTAAATCCGCTTGTCCTCGTTTTTCTGATGGTGAATTTGAGCCTTGCTATGAAGAAACTATTCGTGGTGCTCACACTTTCATCGTTCAATCCACTTTCCCACCATCAGACAATTTGATGGAACTTCTTTTAATGGTGGATGCTGCAAAACGTGCTTCAGCTAAACAAACTATTGCAGTAATGCCTTATTTCGGTTTTGCTCGCCAAGATAGAAAAGACAAACCTCGTGTTTCTATTGGAGCTAAATTGATTGCAGATATGCTATCTACTGCAGGTATTGAGCGTTTGATTACCATGGATCTTCACGCTGATCAAATTCAAGGTTTCTTTAATGTACCAGTAGATCACCTTAGTTCAACAACGATTTTCATTCCTCATATTGAGAAAATGAACCTTAAAAATCTTGTTATTGCTTCTCCTGATGTTGGAGGATCAAAAAGAGCTAACGTTTATGCTAAGCACCTAGGAACAGATCTTGTTCTTTGTCACAAAACACGTGCTAAAGCAAATGTTATCGATAACATGACACTTATTGGAGATGTTAAAGGTAAAGATGTTATCATCGTTGATGATATGATCGATACTGCAGGAACCATCACCAAAGCAGCCGATCTTATGAAAGAAATGGGAGCTACTAGTGTACGTGCTTTCGCTACTCACGCAGTACTTTCTGGACCTGCTTACGATCGCATCGAAGCATCAGGTCTTGATGAGGTATATTTCACAGATACTATCCCTCTTAGAAAAGAATCAGCTAAAATTAAAGTACTTTCTTGTGCTGATATGTTTGCAGACGTTATCCGTAACGTTTACGATAATCAGTCAATTAGCAAGTCATTTATTTAATTTTTGCTATATTTGCAACGATTTTTTTAATATTAATATATTAAAGGGTGTGATGCAGAGATAATTTTAAACCTATTTCTGAGTAAGCATCTGTAACAATTTAAATAAAATAAAATGAAATCAGTTTCAATTAACGGAGCAGCTAGAGAGACTATCAGTAAAAAAGCAACTAAAGCTTTACGTAACGCAGGACAAGTACCTTGTGTACTTTATGGTGGAGAAGCTCCAGTTCACTTTTCAGCTGAAACAAACGAATTCCGTAAAATTGTTTTCACTCCAAACGTTTACCTTATCGATTTGACTATTGATGGAAAAGAGTGTAAAGCAATCATGCAAGATATTCAATTCCACCCAGTATCTGACGAAGTTCTTCACGTTGACTTCCTTAGAATTTCTGAGGATAGAGCAGTTAAAATTGACGTTCCAGTTAAACTAGAAGGATTCGCTAAAGGTATCCAACAAGGGGGTAAATTGAAGCTTAACCTACGTACTCTACGTGTTAAAGCTCTTCCTCAAGATCTTCCTGATAATATCTCTATCGATGTAACAGAACTAGGTCTTGGTCAAAGTTTCCGTGTAGGTGATGTTGACGCTGCAGGTCTTGAGCTTTTGAATGCAAAATCTACTCCAGTTGCGACAGTAATGATTACACGTGCTGCTCGTGCTGCAATGAATGCTGCAAAAGCAAACTAATTGAAAGTTACAATGCCTTAGGCATTACAACTCGTTATATAAAAGTTTGTAAGGGTACTAGCTACTCCTTACAAACTTTTTTTTAATGTATTAACATCTATGAAATATCTAATTGTTGGCATCGGTAATATCGGTGCAGAATACGAAGAGACACGCCATAATATTGGCTTTAAAGTATTAGATCAATTAGCAAAAGAGAAGGGCGCTGAGTTTAAAGCGGGAAGACATGGTGCGATTGCTGAAATTAAGCATAAAGGAAGAACACTTGTGTTGGTTAAACCTTCAACCTATGTTAATCTAAGTGGAAAGGCTGTAAACTATTGGATGCAACAAGAGAAGATCTCTATTGAGAATATCATGATTGTTGTGGATGATTTAGCATTGCCATTTGGAAAATTACGTATTCGAGCAAAAGGAAGTGATGCCGGTCATAATGGTATCAAAGACATAACTAAAACGCTTGGTCGTGCTGATTACCCTAGATTACGATTTGGTATTGGACACGAGTTCTCAAGAGGAAGACAGATCGATTATGTTCTTGGAGAGTGGAGTAAAGAGGAGAAGTTAGATCTTCCAATTAGAATTGATGCTGCGATAAAAGCTGTTGAAGCTTTTGTAACTATCGGTATAGAGAGAACGATGAATTTTCATAATACCAAATAATCGCTATCTTCACTAATCAATTATATAGAATTTACGATCTTTGGGAAACCTATTAATCATTCGTCATGGAAGAACAAGTACGCATTGACAAATGGCTATGGGCAGTGAGAGTATTCAAAACCAGAAGTATTGCTGCAGAGGCAATAAAAAAAGGTAGAGTAACTGTCAATGGTCATCCTATTAAATCTTCAAAAACAGTTAAGGTTGGGGACACTGTACAAGTAAAAAAACAACCTGTAACTTATTCCTTTAAAGTCGTTGGGATCATAGGAAAAAGGGTAGGAGCTAAATTGGTTCCAGATTATATGAAAGATGTCACTCCTGATTCTGAATTAGAAATACTTAAGACACAAAGATATGTGATGAATGGTGTTCGTGATAGAGGAACAGGAAGGCCTACCAAAAAAGAACGTAGAGATATTGATCATTTCCAAGATCTATATGATCCGATGGAAGAAGATGATTTTTGATTAAAAAACAGATACAATGTATATTGCAGAAAAAAAGAAGAGAGAGAATATTGCAGAATATGTTCTCTATCTATTCCAAATAGAAGACCTTATCCGATCACAAGAGTTCTCTGCAGAGAAGATCAAAAACAATATTGTGAATCAATATCCTGTTGATGATTTAGAAAAAGAGAAGATTCAAAATTGGTATATCAATTTTGCAGAGATGATGAAGCGTGAACATCTTGAGAAGGTTGGTCATATGCAATTTATTAAGAACCTGATTAATGATCTTTTCGAATTTCATACCTTAGTTGTAAAGAGCAATAAATATCCTGAATATACTCAAGACTATATGGGTCTAAGAGAGAGTTTGGTTGAACTTGCGGCTAAAATGGGAGAGAATGTAGAAAATGAACTTCAAGTAAGTTTTTCTTTCCTTTATGGTATTGTTCTTCTGCGTATGCAAAAGAAAGAAATCAGTGAAGATACTTTAAAAGTCTCTAAGCAGATATCTCTTATGCTTGGCAAATTGGCTTTGTTATATAAAAAGAATCAAGAGGAAGAGTTGGATATATATTAATTCACACTACTTCAATCTCGCTAAGTAAAGGAGGCTGTTCATCCATTGTGAGCATCCTCTTTTTTTTATTCATGATCCTCTTGTGTATTGTAGTAGATAGAAAAAATGGGAGCCATTATAAAAAAAAGCTCCCTTGGTATGATATCCGATAAATGTGATTATTTTAATATTACAATAGAGATTCCTGATCCTCCAAATTGTACTGGTGCATCTTTTACACTCTTTACCATTGGTTCGATCTGTAATTGTTTGCGGATCATCTCTCGTAGTATACCATTCCCTTTACCATGAAGTATACGAAGTTCATGAGCCTCTAGCAAGATGGCTTCATCAACAAACTGTTGTACTTTTCTCAGTGCGTCTTCTGTACGTTCTCCACGAAGATCGATCTCCGATTTAAATGTAAGCTTCTGTTCTGAGATCTTCTCATTGATAAGCCCCATGGTCTTATTCTTCTTTACTTTCTTTGCTTTGCTACCAGATAGCACTTCTAACTTGTCTTTCTTGATTGTAGAACGAAGCATACCAAAGGCAACTATAATATTGTTACCATCTATCTCGATTACCTCTCCAACATTGGACTGCCCTTTAATACGAACCTCTGATCCGACTTCTAGAGCATGAGATTTAATCTTAGCAATAGGTTGTTTCTCTTCGGTCTTTTCTTTTTTAATACCGCCTTGTTGCGAAACTTTCTTCTTGATACGATTTTGTTTCTCCATAAGCTTATTCATCTTACGTTGAATCTTTTCATCATGAAGGGATGTTGTTGAGGCAACTTCGTCTTTAAATTCAGAAAGAGTATTACGTAATTCACGAGTGCGTTCCTTATCTGCTTGACTCTCTTTGATCTCCCTAACGGTCTTCTCGATAATCTTATTAGAACTCTTAAGTAAGATGTCCGCCTCTTGTTTCGCTCTTTGAATGATCTCTTTTCTCTGTTTGTTTGCCTCTTTAATATCGTGTTGATATTTGGCAGACATCTCTTCCAGTTGCTTCTCTAATTTGCGTATATCACCCCTCTTTTTCTCCCAGTATCTTTTGTCTCGAAGAACTTCTCTAAGGTGTTTGTCGAAATCAATATGGTCTTTACCAAGCTTGTCTGTTGCCTCTTTTAATATGGACTCAGGCAATCCTATCTTTCTTGCAATCTCAAAAGCAAAGGAACTACCAGGACGACCTATTGCCAATTGGAATAGAGGTTCCATCTTGTGCGAATCATATAGCATTGCTCCATTCTCTATTCCATCACAAGAAGAAGCAAAGTGTTTTAGGTTGGTATAGTGGGTTGTAATTACCCCATACACCTTCTGGTTATTAAGTGTGTTAAGTACGGCCTCTGCAATGGCACCCCCAAGCATAGGCTCTGTTCCTGATCCGAACTCATCAATAAGAATCAAACTCTTATCGGTTGCATTCTTAAGGAAATACTTCATGTTGGTTAGGTGCGAGCTATAAGTACTCAAATCATTATCGATAGATTGTTCATCACCAATATCAACAAATACACCATCAAAGACTCCGATGTGACTATCTGGTTCCATTGGAGCTAGAAGTCCAGTTTGTATCATATATTGGATTAATCCTGCACTTTTAAGACATACCGATTTACCCCCAGCATTGGGTCCTGAAATCAAAAGGATACGTCCTTTTCTATCTAATTTAATGTCTAGAGGAACAATGCTACGTCCCTCTTTTTTTAGATTTGATTCAAGAACAAGGTGACGGGCTTTCTTCCAATTCATCACAGGATAATGATGAAGGGTAGGCATCTGACACTCTGTATCTTTTGCAAAGACTGCTTTGGCTCTAATAAAGTCGATAGTACCTAAGATTTCATGAGCAAACAACAGTGCTTCAACGTGTGGTCTTATTACATCCGTGAAGTCCGTTAAGATTCGTATGATCTCTCTACGCTCTGCATATTCTAGTTCACGAATGGCATTATTGGTCTCAACGATCTCTGATGGCTCAATATAAGCTGTTTTACCAGTAGCAGACTCATCATGTACAATACCCTTTATTTTTCGTTTAAAAGAAGCAGGAATAGGGATAACGGCCCTTCCGTCACGCATACTTACCGATACGTCCGACTCTACATATCCATCTTTTTGCATTTTACGCAAAATAGAGTGCATGGTTTTTGATACATTCGACTGACGCATTAGGATCTCTCTACGTATACGAGATAATTCTGCAGAAGCATGATCTTTTATTTTCCCATGTTTCGTTAAGATGTCGTCAATACGTTGGTAGATAAAAGGAAAGATCTCAATCTCTTTAACGATGCGTTTTAGCGCAGGAAGGTCTTCAGGTTCGCTATTCTTAAAGAAATTAACGACACCACGAATAGATTCTAAAGACTTCTTTAATTCAAATAATTCTCCTTCGTCAATAAAAGTACCTTCAATTTTCGCTTTGTGTAGGGCGGGTCTTACATCTCCAAAAGCAATAGTGGGAAACTCTCTATCCCCCAGTAGTATTGAAAGAAACTCATTGGTTTCTTGCATAGCTATTTTAATAGCTTTATACTCTTTCATAAAAGTAAAAGAGCCACAAATTTCTCGTCCTAGGTGACTTAGACACCTTTTCTCCAACATGATTCGAATGTGATCGAAACCTATCTTTTGCTCGAAATTAGAAGGGTAAATATTGTACATTAATTGCAGATTAATTATTCTTTATTAGAAGCCTCGGCTTTCTATTCTAATCCACAAAGATACGAAACAGACACAAGTCATGAAATAAAATGGATGTATAATTATTTATGTTTCAATGTGAGGATCGTTATCTCTGGCCAGATACCAATTCTACCAGGATAACCGATGACTCCAAAGCCTCTGTTTACATATAATGAGGTGCCATTTTCATTATAAATACCAGCCCAAAGAGGATAGATATATTTTACAGGACTCCATCTCAATTTTCCTATTTCTATTCCTACTTGCATACCATGGGTATGACCACTAAGAGTAAGGTCTATTTTAGGTTCTTTATGTGCGATTACTTCTTTCCAATAGGTGGGATCATGAGATAAAAGTATTTTAAATAGCGAGTCGCTTTTTTTGTCAAAGGCTTTATCTACATCTCCAAATTTTACAAAATGATTCCCTCCCCAGTTTTCTACTCCTCCGAGACAAATGGTGTCTTTACCTCTGTAGATCTCTACGGATTGATTGTTTAACCAAGTGAATCCCATCTTTTGTTGGATTATTTTAAGCATTGCCTCTTTGTCTTTTTCGTAAAAAATAGAACTATTAGAATCTGTCATCTTATAATCATGATTTCCCATGATGGTATATACTCCATCTTTGGCATGTAGATGAGAGAACAATTCAATATATTTTAAAGCTTCTTTGGCTCTGAAATTAACCAGATCCCCAGTAAAGACAATCAAATCTGGCTTTAGTTGGTTTACTTCTTCTACGATCTTCTTTATCGGTTCCATACGGTCAAAACTACCAAGATGAACATCCGAGAATTGTACGATCCTATAGTCATTAAAACTTGGAGGAATCTTTGTTGAGGCAATAAGCTGATGGTGATATTTAAATTGGTATTTCCCCCATATAATTCCATAAATTAACGTAATAAAGATAATGGTTGACATAGACAAGGCTATTATTGATAGCGTCTTTCTCCATATAGCGTCTACCATATCAATAGACAATAATTTATTGGTAATAAAGATTAAAGATCTTCCGACATCTCCAATAGTAAATATTACTGACATAATTAGTTTACTTAGGAAGATCGAAAAGATGGTTCCTACAAGCAGGTTATACCATAAGGTGGCATTAATGATTGGGTAATGTGTATTTATATAAAAGATGATCAGAAGTAAGATGTATATCACCAGTGAACTCCCCCAATAAGATAGTTTGTAGTTTCTCGAATTGTTTGCAAAAGAGTGTAAAAGCCATCGGTAGCAGTATATATCACACACAATAAATATAAAGAGAGTAAGATAAAGAAAGATAAAGCGCATTCGAATTGTTTTGAGTTCTTAATTAAAATGTCCCTGTTGTTATCTAAGAGTACATTATATAAAACAGTTTTCTTTATTGAATGTTTTCCTTTTATTTGAAATGAAAAAAGCGGAAACCTTTTTATTAAGATTTCCGCTTCTCTCTTCAGTGATAGCCTTACAAATTATAGTAAAACTACTATTGCATATTGTGGAAGACATTTGTTACATCTTCATCTTCTTCTAATTTCTCTAGAAGTTTATCTACATCTGCACGTTGCTCTTCTGATAGCTCTTTTGTATCTGTTGGGATACGTTCGAATTCAGCACTCTTGATTTCGAAATCATTCTCCTCTAGATATTTCTGGATGTTACCATAAGATTCAAACTGAGCATAGATCATTAGTGCATCTTCTCCTTCTTCTTCGAAGATCTCTTCTACACCAAAGTCAATCATCTCAAGTTCTAGCTCTTCTAGATCTAGACCTTCTTTCATTGCAACTTTAAAGTGACATTTATGCTCAAACATAAATTCTACTGAACCAGTTGTTCCTAGAGCACCATTACACTTATTAAAATAACTACGCACGTTAGCTACTGTACGAGTGTTGTTGTCGGTAGCAGATTCCACCATAATTGCGATACCATGAGGAGCATATCCTTCATAAGTAATCTCTTTATAGTCTTTTTGATCTTTTGAAGAAGCTTTCTTAATGGCACGTTCCACATTATCCTTAGGCATATTCGCTGCTTTCGCATTTTGAATTAATACCCTTAAACGTGCATTAGATTCAGGACTAGGGCCCGCTGCTTTAACTGCAATTGCGATTTCTTTACCAAGTTTAGTAAAGGTCTTAGCCATGGTTCCCCAACGTTTAAGCTTTCGTGCTTTTCGATATTCGAATGCTCTTCCCATTGTTTTATCTGTTTTTTTATTAATTCGATATTTGAAGTGCAAATTTACAAGGTTTCCATTTCAAACATAGCTTTTTATAAAAAAAATTTAGTCATTTCTTATTCCAATATCATAATATGCTTTGAAGATTTGGTTCAGAAGCATAACTTTTTTTGATTAATACATGAGAAAATACTTCATCATCGACCTCTGAAATAAGTCTGTCTAATTTATTGCGCATACCATCCAATAGTCGATCTCTAGCTACCGTCATATTCTCAGGGGAGAAGGTTAGCTGTTGTTCAGAAATACGTTTGTCTTGAGGGAAGCGATCAAAACAATTGGCAGCCACAAGTGACAATAGGCAATTTTTTATTTCATTTTCATCAAAAGGAAGAATCGTAGAGAGTTTTTCGATAAGTTCACATAGTAAAAGACCCTCATAAGCCAATCTATATTGGTCTATTTGTGCTACAATATCTTTAAAGATGTTTTCATGAAACTCTTTAAACATTGGTGTTCCTTTAGACAGAACACGATGGTAGAATTCAACCGAATGCACTTCTGAAAGTTCCGTAATATATGTTTCATCTGAATAGCCAGGAATAGCGTGTTTCTTTAAGATGATACGATACTCGCTTGGAGCCTTAAATACAACTTTACAATTGCTATCAAAGGTGATATAGCGTATAAAATCAATTAAGCGAACAAATCCTAATTTGTAATAATTGAAACCGCCTAGTCGATAATCCATCACTTGACTAAAAATAGAGATGTTTAATCCGACACTTCTCATCAGCATTTCTGCATCAGGATTATGACTCAAAAAGACCAAACACTCTTTGGCTACTCCAACGATTTGATCTTTACTATATAATTTTGTTGGTTCAAATTGACGTATAAAAGACATTACAATAGGGTCATTGGTATTGACTCCTTCTATAACGATCTCTGGCTTAGCATATGGCTCCTCAAGCCATATAAAATGATCACTAACCGCCTCAAAGATCTTATTTGTGGCTCTTTTATAAGCACACCCTATAACCTTTTTACCATATTCATGTAATTTCTTCGCTAACGACGAAAAGCCTCCATCTCCTGATACAATAACAAAAGTATCGATATGTTCTCTTGTTATTGCTATCTCCACTGCATCAATGGCCAACTGAATATCTGAAGCATTTTTCTGTGTACCCTTGCCAAAACCGAACATCTGGATCGGCTCAATCCCTAATTCATTGATGTCGTCTCTTAGGTGCTTAAGCCTGGGATCACTCCAATTAGCATAAGCCCTCTGGATACATGGCAAACCGTCATTTAGTTCGTTGATATTTCTAAAAATATCTTTTAACGATAAGTTCTGTATAAACTCGGTTTTCCCGTATCCTCCGATAAGGTTTTCGACATCGTATAATATAGCAGTATTAAAATTCATGAACTTTTAAATTAAGTGAAAGGCTAAATAAGGTTACTTATTCGTTGCTCATATACACTAATTTAACACTTCTAAACAGAAAACAAAAATATAGAGCCGTTTAAAGTGGCATAATACATGTTTATTTAAGTTTCTTTAGCTCAAACAGAAGATCTCGTAGGCGTGCTGCCTCTAAGAAGTCTAAATTTTTTGCAGCTTCTTTCATCTTGTATTCTACACGAACAATCTCTTTTTCAAGATCCTTTTTCGTTGTATATGTTGCTTTCTTTTCTGCCGCTTGTGACCTATTATCTGCCTGTGAAGGATCGTAAATCTTACTTTGATCTAACTTTTGACTTTGTCCTACGATAGCCCTACTTGCTTTAACAATAGGTTGAGGTGTCAACCCATTCTCTTCATTAAATTGATGCTGTTTATCCCTACGACGTTCTGTTGACTCTATGGTCTTCTTCATTGACATCGTAATCTTGTCTGCATACATGATAACCCTACCATTTACATTTCTTGCAGCACGACCTGCTGTCTGTGTAAGCGAGCGTTCAGAACGTAAGAACCCTTCTTTATCTGCATCTAGAATTGCTACCAACGATACTTCAGGAAGGTCCAAGCCTTCTCGTAATAAGTTAATCCCAACCAATACATCATATTCTCCTGCACGAAGAGCTTCCATTATCTCTATACGTTCAAGAGTGTCCACATCAGAGTGAATATAAGCAGTTGAGATACCTAAGTCCAATAAATATTTTGAAAGTTCCTCTGCCATTCGTTTGGTTAGGGTCGTTGCTAGAATACGTTCATCTTTAGCAATGGTCTTATGTATCTCTTCAATCAAGTCATCCACTTGATTCCCTACAGGGCGCACTTCTATAATTGGATCCAACAGACCCGTGGGACGAATTACTTGTTCTACAATAATACCTTCAGACTTCTCTAGTTCGTAATCGGCAGGCGTTGCACTAACATAAAGTATCTGGTTGATGACACTCTCGAACTCTTCAAATTTCAAAGGTCGGTTATCTAGTGCCGCAGGCAAACGAAACCCATATTCTACTAGGTTCATTTTTCGTGATCTATCTCCTCCATACATGGCTCTAATCTGAGGTATGGTAACGTGGCTCTCATCTACAATCAGAAGATAGTCGTCAGGGAAATAATCTAACAAACAGAAAGGACGAGAATTCACCTCTCTACCATCAAAATAACGAGAGTAGTTTTCCACTCCAGGACAATAGCCTAGTTCTCTCATCATCTCCAAATCGTATTCTGTACGATCTTTAATACGTTTGGCTTCTGCTGGTTTTCCTTCTTTTTCAAAAAAAGCAATCTGCTTTACAAGATCATCTTGAATCTCTCTTATGGCTCTTTGTGTTCTCTCTTGTGTTGTCACAAAGATTGTTGCTGGAAAAACTACGATCTCTTCAACTTGTTCCACCACCTTTGCTGTCAAAGGATCAATAGTGTACAGCTCGTCTATCTCGTCTCCCCACATACAAACACGATAAGCGTAATCGGCATAAGCAGGGTAGATATCGATCGTGTCTCCTTTGACTCTAAAATTTCCTCTTTCAAACTCAACTTCAGAGCGTGAGTACATGGCATCAACAAGTCCGCGTAGTAAAGCATTTCTGCTTATTACATCCCCAACTTTTAGTTCCGTTACATTAGAATGAAAATCTTCTGGATTTCCAATACCATAGAGACACGAAACAGAAGAGACCACAATCACATCACTTCTTCCAGACAAAAGAGCAGAAGTTGCACTAAGGCGCAACTTCTCAATTTCGTCATTTATAGATAAATCTTTTTCAATATACGTATCTGTTGTAGGTAGATATGCTTCTGGTTGATAGTAGTCATAATAAGACACAAAGTATTCTACTGCATTATTCGGAAAGAACTGTTTCATCTCCGCATAAAGCTGTGCTGCCAATGTTTTATTATGACTTAGAATTAAGGTCGGCTTTTGTGTCTCTTCAATCACATTGGCCATAGTAAAGGTTTTTCCTGAACCCGTGACACCTAAGAGTGTTTGATGTTCAACCCCTTCTTTAATTCCTTCAGTCAGGGCTTTAATAGCCTCAGGTTGATCTCCCATAGGAGCATAATCAGATACGATATTAAATTTCATGATTACTTATTAATCAATTTCAATGTTACAGGATAGTGGTCGCTAAAACCTCCATAATAATTAGGTCCTCCATAGGTCTTTGATGGAGATGTCATACCTAGATCTGAATGGTAAGTAAACCAATCTTCAACAAAAATATTAGCTGGATAATGATCTTCCATATCTTGAAGTGCAGGAAGAGCGACACCCAATCCTTGCTCTTTTTTAATCACATTAGATGAAACGATGATATTGTCTAACATGTTCCATTTGCCATGATAATTATAACTTCCTTTTCCTTGTTTGTCATAATAGAACATCATATTGTACAAAGAACCATCATTTTTCAGTTCTGCTCTATCTTTAGGTAGATCTTTGGCTCTTAGGATATCATGCAAGCCATATTCGTTTGGCTCTTCATTCATGTCCCCCATGATCACAATGTTGGCATTTTTATCTTTCGATAAAATACGATCTACTTCTCTACGAAGAAGAGAGGCTGCAACCATTCTCTTTGGTTCCGATTTCTCAGATCCTCCTCTACGTGAGGACCAATGGTTAACAATAAATGTATACTTTTCTCCTGATAATTCTCCATTGACAACTAAAATGTCACGAGTAGAGAACTTAGGATTGCTTAACAAGGTAACAGGGATGACTTTCTCTGATTTTACTTTAAAAATGCGTGTATCATACAACAAGGCTACATCCATCCCTCTATAATAAGGACTTTCGAATTGAGAAATACCGTAATGTCCTCCTTTTAATGATACCGTATGGATTAGATCTTCCAACACTTTACGATTTTCAATCTCACAAAGACCGATGATCGATGGGTGGTTGTCTCCTCCACTTTTTAGAATTACGCGTGAAAGATCCTCAATCTTCTTCTCATAACGCTCTTGAGTCCATTTTTGTCTTCCCTCAGGCGTAAAATCATCATCCTTAGTTTTAGGATCATCTACAGTATCAAATAGATTTTCAACATTATAACTTACGATCGTTAATTGCTCAACCTTGTTTGACTGACATCCCGCTAGGAACAAAATCACCATCAGGCTACACCATGTTATCACTGTTCCTTTTTTCATACATTCATTGGTTTTAATTACTAACTAAATTGTCTTGTGACGATATTACAAAAGGATTGTTACGTTTAGTATGCAATTATTCAGCTTCTAAACTCCATTCTGTATTATCTCCTATAGTTGTTTGATAATATTTGGTCACATCGATTACTTGCATTCCAGCACTTCTAGCTGCTTCCATTCCTAATGTCCCATCTTCGAAAACCAAACAATCTTTTGGTTCAACTCCGATAAGCTCTGCTGCTTTTAAAAAGGTTTCAGGATCTGGTTTATGATTGGATACATCTTCAGCACAAACAATTTTATCTTTTAGAAACCCTAGATCTAGAATGTCTAATACTTTAGATGCAGAAAAACGATCTCCTCCGGTTCCACATGCAATAGGAAGTTTACCTTTATACTCTTCAATTACATCCATTACTGGTTTTACACCACGGATAAGATGCATATTTTTTAAATATTCCTGTTCTTTCTCTTCTGCATATGTTGTTGGATTCAATTCTTTATTAAATCGCTCTTTTAAAATTACACATGTTTCGAATGCTGGAATTCCTGCTAATTCTATAAATATTTCTTTTGTGAAATTTATATCATAACGCTTGCTTACCATTTGCCAAACCAAAAAGTGAACAGGCATAGAGTCTGCAATTGTTCCATCAATATCAAAGATTAGTCCTTTAATATCCTCCCCAATAGTGATTTTTTTTTCCATCATTTTTGTCATTATTTTTTAAAACAGATTCAAAACTACAAAAAATGACCTTTACCCAAACGATAACTTTCTTCTAAATTTTAGTATCTCCACTTATTTTACATTACATTAGCATCAGAAGATTAAAACGTAATACGCAATATTCAGATGAAGACAGATATTTATTTAATGGCAACACTTCCTCAATGGACTCTTTTCATTGGGATTATTTGTTTCTTTTGGGGAATTATAGAGAAAAAAATAAAGTTCTCTAAGATTGGAAATATTCTTTTTGTAACGACTGGATTGATCTCCATCGCTTCTCTTTTGTTTGGTGATTTTGGAACGATTACCTCGCCTACCCAGACTGGAGCAATAATGAAAGTTTTGTGTTTGGGGAATATGTTACTTGGAGCTTTGGCCTCTTTGAATCTCTATTTTCAGTTTAAAAAACAGAAAACCAATAGTTGGATTGCCTTTTTCTCTTTTGTAATTGCAATTTGCATCTTTATGATGTACTACAATGTATTGCAAGGTGCATTTGAAAAATAAAAAAAAGGACAGCACCACCTGTCCTTTTTTACTGAACAATAAAACCAACAAATTCAAATAATGAATCCTAAACTACACTCATTTAGTCTCACTTTTAGAAAGAAAACAATAGGGTTTCAATTAAGTTCACGGAATTGGTAGTTTTTTTTAGTTTTTTTGACAATTCACCCTTTAAGATAAAAAAATGCAATAGAGTAAGCTTGTAAACAAACGCTCTATTGCATTGATTCTAAGATCTATTTCTTAGTCTATATCTCAGAAAGACCATAAGGGGTCTTTGTAATCTTTTCTCTTTTTGTTTTATCCCAGATCTTTCTATTGGCTGTAATAATCTCTTCGTTTTTATATGGGCGTGTATGGTAAAGGTGTAACCCTGTTATCAAATAACGAAACTGCACCCCTTTGATTCCAGCATTTTCTAATCTTGTTCCTAATTCCCTATCTTCCGCACCATATCCCATGCGTGTGTCCAATCCTCCTACAGCAACAAGGTCTTTTAACCATACCGAACTGTTATTACCATTTAGTGTAGGACCATTAAAAAAGAATAGTGCATTTAATAGTTTCGAAACACAATAAGAGTTGTTCAATTTCAATAGGTTCTTACTCTTTGGAAGATCGTTTTTTATTAACCAAGAGGCAGTGAAAATAGAGCCATCTAAGATATCTTTTTTGGTTATCGCATTAGAAGTAGGCTCCGTTAAGTGTAATGCCCCACTAGAGATATATCTTCCTTTTTTCGCATAACGAGCATGTAGCTCAACAAAAGTGGGTTGAGGTATCACATCTCCATCTAAAAAGATCACATATGGTTCTTTTACTCTCTTAATCGCTTTATTTAGGATGAGAGTCTTTTGAAAACCATTATCTGGATGCCAAACATGCTCAATATTAAAACCATATTGCTTCTTTGCATTCTCAATAATCTCAGGTGTATTGTCAGATGAACCATCATCAGCAATATATAACTTGAAATTTTTATGAGTCTGAACGGAAAGACCAACAAAAACAAGCTCCAGAAAATGAGCTTTGTTGTATGTACTTATGATAATAGCTACATCCATTTTCAATCGATATTATTAAATTCTACTTACTTACAATAGTAGATAATATTTAAAAGAAAAACAAAGGTTAACACTCCCTACTTTTTATGATTCATCCGCCTTATTTTGATCTTTATTCGATGTTTAAAAGTGAACCCACAATCATGTGTGTGTTCTTAAATGTTATTGTGCATGATTTGATAACAGCGTAAAATTAGAGGATATAAATGTTCTCAGGTTATATTCCTTTTATGACTAGCTCCACTTTTAACGTATACAATATTGTGTCAATATCTATACTAAATAACCTTTGTCCAAATAAGTGTTCAGAAATAATATCTTCCATCCAAATGTTAATTGTTATATGAGGCTATTCAGATATTTAATTCAGTGTTGTACAGCAAAGGGTGTGTCTATCTGTTTTATTTATAGTGTTTGTGCTGCTGTTTTGGAATTGCAATTCAAATATTTATCAAACTCGATATTCTTGCCTGCTAAAAATAAGACAAGCAAATGTTCTGCTTATAGTATGTTTTTGTAGTTGTAAATGTTATTCAATATGTGTTTAAAAGTGTTTATTTGTAAAATTATTTATAGTACATTAGCATCAAATATCTAATATATAAATTAGAGCTGATAGTAGAGAAATCATCTCTAAACAACAAGAAAGTAAAGATTATGGCAGGAAAACCAATTGCAACAGTAGGCAGTAATCATGCTTGCCCAATGGTAACAGGTACAACCCCTCATGTTGGAGGTCCCATTGTTGGTCCGGGATCATCTAATGTATTTATAAATGGTAAACCTGTAGCCTTAATGGGAGACACTTGTGTATGTACTGGTGCTCCAGATACTATCGTAGAAGGAGAGCCTACAGTATTGATCAATGGTGTCCCAGTTGCTACCGTTGGATGCAAAACAGCACATGGAGGATTTATTATAGAAGGTGATCCAACAGTAATTATAGGTTCTAAATCGCCAACTAAAGCTTTTGTCCCTCTCAAAGAAATTCCAGTGCCAGTAATCAAAAAGCGTGAAATTGTAGCTAATAGAATTAAAGATGGTATTACTGGGAGTAAGAATTTAGAAAGTTTGAGAACAGCTCATTCTAATCAAGAGCGTACTTTAGAAGAAGCTAAAAGTAAGAATGGAGAACCTAGCCTTTATAATCTACATTGGAGGAAGGAATCTACAATTATCAAGGATTCTTTAGTTACTAAAAAAGTAATATTAAGTGCGAGTGTGCTAAATGTTGACGAAGGTGAAGAAATTACATTTGAGATAGAGAAACAAGAACTCTTTGATCAGGATGAGAATACAACTGAACAAAATTCTATCATTTTAAGTGGTACTGTAAAAGACAATAAGGTAGAAATGGAGTGGGAGATAGAAGAACAAGGTCAGAAGCAAACTGCTAAATAATTGAGTGATGGAGAGTAATAGCCCAACACTGGCACAGAGACAAAAAAAACATTTCGAAACAAAAGTTGGTTCTTTTAAATTTAAAGCCAATTTAAAAGGTGCAAAAATGAAATGCAGTCCTAGATTAGATGTACACAGATCAGGGATTAAACTTCATTTTTTTAGATATGCTCTTTTTCCTAGAGATGCAGTGAAAGATCCTGAAAAACAGTATTATATATTTGACCATACTGGGGATATTGAGGAGCAACCAGAAGAATTATTTCCTGAAGGAGCACCTATTGTTGATGGATTTTATTATGGTCGTACTACGCTTCTAGGGGGATACCTTTATTTAATGGATGCAAACGATCCTGATATGTGGTGGGAAATCAAGATTGACAATGCTGGGAATTATTATCCTGTCTATTGGGAGAAGTGGGTTGATATAAGAGAAGCTTCAAAACAATCTGTTAAACACCTAGTTTTCAAGCCAAATACAGAATTGTGGGTTGCTCATTCTCCAGTTCAATGGAGTATCGACTATCATCACCTTATTCGTAACGATGAGAAGCGTCGAAGTAAAAGCATGGTCAAAATAAGATGTACAGGTTTTCGTTCTGATGAAGAGCCTACTACATCTGATATCGTTCCTTTTGATCGAATGTATAGTGCAGGAAGAGGGCAATATAAGATAAATAAGTTACTACATATTCCTAAATGGCAAGAGCTTGCCGCAGACCATAATTCAGATAAAGAAAAGGACTCTGAAGCAATAAAAGAGGATATGTTTGTAACCCTCCAATGCCCTTTATCTTCTATGTGTGACATATGTGAATATTTACGTGAGAAAAAATTTCATTTTAAGGCTTTTATTGATGCATTACAAACTGGGGAGTCTATAAATCAAGTGAAAGAAAGGTATGAAAATAAATCTTCTCATCCCAAGCATATTGATAAAGAGTATCAATCTTTATTCATTTTGGCTCTATCTACTTATAAAATAGTTTATGATGATGTAAAAAATACAGTAAAGTATGATGGAGGAAAGCCTGGATTGAATTCTAATGATAACCATTTCCCTGAGGAACATAAGAAACATTTAAAAATTCTTGATAAATATAGAGAAAAATGGATCAAAGAAAATGAGAATAATATAAATTACTCTTCTGCATATGACTTTAAGGATAAATTCAATAAGCTTAAAAAAAGTTTACCTAACTATACTGAATCAGGAATTATTGGATACGGTGCCGATAGAACAAAAGTGGAAGCGATTCTTGGAGTACACGAAAGAAAAGAAATGCGTGATGAGTTAAATAAAATCATAGATGCCTATGGAACGTTTATAACATCTGACTATTTAAGAGTTAAATTGGAAGATTTTCTTCATAATACTCCTAATAACACACTAAAAGGCAAAGGTATTCTATTGGAGGCTGTTAGTGAATTACTTTTTGAACCTTACACCCTAGATAAACCTTTTCTCCTTGCAAAAGATATTCCAAAAGAAATCGGAAAATGGCGTAATTTTGTTTATAAAATTACTGATCCAGATCAAGAACCTGATCAACCTACTAGTTCACTAAAGAGTGATTCACCTACTTATAAAGGATTAGAACCTCTTTATGCTCTTATATCAGGAAAGCTTAATATCACAGATGTAAATAATGTCAATAAAATAGATATTAGTAATAAATTAGCAGGAGTCTATAGAAGTCGTCTAGATGTTTTTAAAAATCGTATTTTCGATTACCATTTTAATAAACATTTAGATTTATACAAGGTAAATACAAAACCTCAGAAATTTATTTTTGATAAATTATCGAAGGATGTGCTTGTTAATAATAAGCCCTGCTTTAAATTAAGTTTTAAAGAGATTGATTATAAACTTAAGAATCAAAACCTAAAGCTTGATTACCATCAAATAAATAATAATAAAAGGTTTAAATTAAATGATACAACATCTATTGTCATTGGCGAAAAAGATGTAACGATTATTTCCGAGAGTCATATCGAATTAGAACTTCCTATTGAGGGAGAAAAAATTACAAGTAAAGATTTGACTATTAATAAAAAAAATATAAAAGCAAAGCATCTATTAGATAGTAAAGCATTTAAGGGAATCATTGCAGGATTGCAGGTCTTTAACTTTACTATTGCATTAGATGATTATTTAAAAAATCGTGATAGTAAATCAAAGTGGAATGCTATTGGAATAGGATGCGATCTATCAGAGGCTGTTACAAGTATTATTTTGTCTTGTTTAGAATCTGGTGTCACTATTGGCTCCACAGCTACAGTTGCATCTACCGCCACAGTTGCATCTACATCAAACGCTTGTCTCGTTTTCAAAGTATTAAATAAATCCTTTGGGGTTATAGGTGCTGGCGTGACTGCTGGACTTTCAATATATGATTCTAAAGTATGTTTTACTAATTACGATATAGATGCAGGAATTGCCAATGGATTGGCCGGTTTGTTTTTCTCAACGACTTTTGCAACTACTCTTATTACTTCTATTTGGGAAGCTTGTATTATCACAGGTCCTATAGGTTGGGTTCCAGCTTTGTTAGGCACTGCTTTTTATATTCTTGGGACAATTTTAAAGGATAGTGATTTAGAGTTCTATTTTAAACATTATATATTAAGTGATCATGAAAGTTTTGCTAATAGTCAGAAACTCTTTCCAGTAGATTATTCTCGAATGTTAATTGAAAGAGGCAAAGAAAAAGTCCGAGAGGATGAAAGCCAAGAAAATTATATGCTTCCTGTTAATGCCTTAACAATCTTATATGATACGATAGTTTGTCCAACGATTAGCTTTAAATCATTAGTGTCAGACACTAAAATAACTCCTTACAACATTGGTTATTGTCCTAGTGGTAATTTTATAAGAACTGTTCAAATAAAAAAGAAATATTATTCATTTACCATTGAAATGACTTTTTTTCAGTTTGTTGATAGTAACAGTGATTTTATAAAGAATATGAAGCTTTTTCTTTATCCTTTGGGAATAGAAAATGGGAAAGCTGTAGATCTTATATCAGGGGAAAATAAGGCTTTTGTTATGATGACTATTGAAGACAATGATCCTTTTCATATTAAGTATAAATTTGACATTCCAGAACAATTAAGAAGTATAATATCAATATGTAGCGAGATATTATTTGCTCTAAATGTGTTCAATAAAGATGCTCCAGATTTTCCTCTACGTTTAAATAACGAAACAAGACATTTAGGTGTAAAATTTAAAGTTGGTGAATCTGTGTTAGGGATAACTACATTTATGCTAGAACCCGATCAAATACAAAAAGTAAAAATATTGCCATTAAATAAATTAAAACAAGCAAGCTCATGGAACTGAATCATCAATGGTATAGACCCATTACCCATCATACTTATTCAAAGAAATCTGAATGGAACTGTATGTGGTTGAATCATTATATTCATAAGTCGCCTTTTTGGGTAAATCAAGAATCATTAGGCCCCAAATATATACTTTATGTAGATCAAAAATATTATAGTCAACATGACTCTTGTATAAGTGCGCTTGTAAATGGTTCAATAGCATTTGTGTTTTTTCTAATGTTTAGTCATTTACCTTATGGAGGAGATGATTTTAGTCTATTGGGATTATTTATAGATGCCCTAATGATTATTTTTATACTACTGTGTTTTATATACTATTTTACAGCAAAAAAAGAGTTTATCTTAAATCGATTAGATGGAACGATAACTTTTCCTGGATGGTTATGGATGAAAAATGTTACCATGCCTTTTAGTGAAGTAATATTTAGAAAAGACCTGAAAGATTTTATTTATATTGTTCGGCCTCAAAGGTATGTGCCTAATTATTTATTACTAACGAAT